>NZ_JAMXLH010000078.1 GCF_024281035.1 Paraburkholderia sp. | reverse complement strand
CCCTGTTCCCGAACGGTTACTACTTCTCGCTCGCAGGCTATACGGGCTACACGAACCTCATTCACATCAAGCCGAATATCACGCTCAAGCCAACCCCGAATCTTGTGTTGCTCGGCGGGTTGGGTTTCCAGTGGCGCCAAACGACCGGCGACGCCGTCTATCAGCAGGGCAATCAGGTTGTGCCAGGCACGGCGGGCAAGGGCAGTCTGTGGACCGGGATGTACGTGCAGTTGCGCGCGGACTGGACGATTGCAGCAAACCTGATCGGGTCGATCGAAGCCGTGCACTTCCAGGTGGGCAACTCGATCCGCCAGGCGGGCGGACACAACGCCGACTACGCCGGCCTCGAACTGAAATATGGATGGTAAGCCCCGCAAGCGCTTGAGTATTGGCCGATCTGTTTTCCTGGCGCGGCATTGGACGTGCAGATCGCGATTGCGCAAACTTCCCGGCCCTGGCGCCAGGGGGGAGTCACGCGTCAACGTTAGCCCATGGCGCCGCCGCGAGACACTCCGCCAGATAGTTCAGTAACGCCGTGACCCGTGCGGGGCGCAGGATGTTCGGCGGAGTCACGAGATTCACGTTAATTTGGCTGATCCTCCAGTCTGGCAACACATCGATCAGTTGCCCCTGTTTGATCGCGTCCCATACGAGAAATTCAGGTTGTAATGCGAGGCCTTGGGCCGCTAGAAGTGCTGGAGCGATCACGTCCGCGTTGTTGCTGCGAATTCTGCCTTTCACCGCTACGGAATATTCCTCGCCGGAGGCATGCCGGAATTGCCATGACTCCGGCGTGGGCAGATTCGTATAGATAAGACATTCGTGTTGCGCAAGGTCTCGCGGATGTACAGGTCGCCCACTACGTTCGAGATACGCTGGCGCGGCTACCAGCGGTCGATTAACGACGCAGAGCCGGCGCGAGCGCAGAGAGGAATCGCCAAGTTCCGCGATCCGGATGGCTACGTCGAAGCCGCCGGCCACCACATCGACAATCTGATCGGTCAGGGAGAGGTCGACATTCACTTCGGGATAGCGGTCAAGGAACGTGGGGATCAGCGGCGCCAGATAGCGGATTCCAAATGACATCGGCGCGGTAATGCGAACCATGCCCCGCGGCTGTATCGCTTGCGCGGACGCCTCCGCTTCCACAGTTTCGCCTTCGGTCAGGATGCGAAGGGCCCGTGCCCGGGCAAGTTCACCCGTTGGTGTCAGAGAAAGCTGGCGCGAACTGCGGTAGAGGAGCGCCGTGCCAAGCCGGCGTTCGAGACGGGAAATCGCTTTTGACACCGTTGGCTGGGAGATGCCAAGCGAGTCTGCGGCTTTGGCGAAAGAACCGGCTTCGACAACGCGCGCGAAGATTGCCCACGCTTCAAGGTCAGGGAGTGTTTGCATATAAAAATGGAATTGATGCTATTTCATTTTTTCGATGTTACTTGAAGAGCGTTCTTATGGTATCGCGATGCTGACGATTTGCATGAGCCGCAACGAGGCGTCCCATCGAACTGCACAGAGGAGGATTCAGGCATCCGGTTCTGGATTCGAATGTTACTTATCATACGCCCCTGTCGTTCCTGCTTGCGAAGGGACATTGAAAGCAGTGTGGGGGTAAAAGTGCGGGCCTTATTTCTTTAAATATAAATTCGCGCGGGCGCGTTCATCGCTCATTGGCTATTTAGAAAACCATTGCCGCACCTGAATGTTAAAAATACAACGTCATGAATCGTGGTCAACCAGCAAGCTACTCGTACATGGGGGCGCTGTGTACGGCGGTTATTGAGCTTTCAATGCAATTGCGCGGCGTCAATTATTACGGCAGCCGAAAGATGGAGCGCAGTGGACGTCGAACGCTGGAGGGTCTGCTACGCCATCGATACTGGAATGCCTTCTATTCCATTTGTTCTATTTATAGTTCGTCCCGGGTCCGATAACATTGCTCCACAAGACTCACACTGTTGCGTAGGTAATTTCACCGCGGGAAACAGCCTGAACAACGAGCCTGAACAACGCGATCGAATTTTCATCACACGCAATAGAGATGTTCGATCCATTTCCATACCGGATCGTCAACTGGCTAAGCGCCGGCGCGGATGTCTCTGCGAGATCGGGTGGCGAACAGAGCACCCGAAGCAGCCGTCGCATCCTTGAAGTTGGGTGTGCGGGTAGTTTCAGGTGGCGAGCGGCCCGGTCATCTCTGGACAATAGAACCGGTGTAATACACCCAGCTATAACAATTGCATGCAAAGTCTTCCCGATCTCGAGGCTTGGGCGATTTTCGCGCGCGTGGCCACTACAGGCTCTTTCGCGAAAGCTGCAGAAACACTTGGCATGTCGCAGCCCACTGTGTCGAAGGCGATCACACGTCTTGAGAGGCGGCTCGGCACGACGCTTCTATACCGAACCTCGCGTCGAATTTCTCTCACGCCAACAGGTCGGCTGGTGATGGAGCGAGCCCAACACATCGTCAGAGAGTTCGAACTGATCGAAGCACAGACCTCTGCACACGCCCGGACCCCGAAGGGGCTGCTGCGCGTTTCGGCTCCGATGTCTTTCGGTCTCAAGTATGTGGCGCCGCTCATGCCGGAGTTTCTCGACCGCTATCCGGATGTGAACCTCGATGTCTCATTCGACGACGCTGTCGTAGACGTCGTGGGCGGCGGTTTCGACGTGGCTATCCGAATCGCGGAACCAGAGGATTCGTCCTTGCGCGCGCGTAATTTGTGCGTCATACGCCGTATCCTGGTAGCAAGTCCGAGCTACCTTGCGCAGTATGGCGCCATTCGCCACCCCCAGGAAATTGAAACGCACGCGTGTCTTTGCTATGAGACTCATCCGGCATCTTTGTCATGGCGTTTCCAGCATGCGTCCGGTGAAGAATGCAATGTGGCGATTGACAGCCGGATACGAACCAATAATGCCGAGTCGTTAATGCCGGCGCTACTGGCCGGTGTCGGGATCGCGCTACAGCCAGAGTTCATTGTGGCGGACGCGCTGGAACATGGAGATCTGGTTGAGGTGCTGCCCGACTGGAAAATCGGGCAGGTATACCTGAGTGTCGTCACGCCATCGCAACCTATCCGACCTACGTGTGTTGCGGCATTGCTCGACTATCTTTCGGAGAGTTTGCCGTCCGTGTCGTAGAAGATTGCCTGTCAATCATGTGCAGCGGCTGTTCGTCCATGAGAAGGAACTCTCATTCTGGCGCGACGATGCCATCTATTCGAGCGCACCCGACGGTTTTCGCCCTTTCTTCGACGCGGCACGAAACGCGTTCAACGCCTACGGCGAGAAGTTGGTGCCGTTCCATCAGGCGTCGATTCTGCCCGGTATCCAGACAGTGCCGCTGTTTGGGCATACGCCTGGCCATACCGGCTATCTGCTGGGCAGCGATCTGAGTACGGCCAATCGAGCATTGAGTGACGTGCCACAGCAGTACGTCGACCACGCCAAACCGGGTAAGGCGGTCGTTGTGAAGCAGGGGGGCCGCTGCTGCCGGATATCCAGAGCTTCCAATACCGACTCGTGTTCCCGGCGAGTCATCCGTCGGTAATCGCCCGGCGTACATCGTGGCTTCATTGCGGCTATTCGGCGTCCACCTTCATTTCGCGCAGATGCTTGTAGACCGTCGCCCGCCCCATGCCCAACACCTTCGCCACGTAGTTGGCAGAACTCTTGCCCTTGAATGCGCCTTCGGCGTACAGCGCCTCGACCAGTTCACGCCGGTGTTCACGCGTGAGCGAGTTGAGCGCGATTTGCCGTTCGCGAAGCCAGCCGTGCAGAAAGGTATTGATGCGTTCCTGCCAGTCGTCCTTAAAGAGCTCCTCGGGCTGCGCGATCACGCCCGCGCCACGCAGGAAGAGATCGAGCGTGGCCTGCATGTCGTCGAAGGCCGCAATGTTGAAGTTGATGCACATGACACCTGTCGCGCGCCCTTCATCGTCGAACAGCGCCGTGCTCACGCAACGCATGCGCCGGCCGTCCCAGTTCACGTTCTCGTAGGGGCCGAGCAGTTTGTTGCGCGTGGTTTCCTCGACGTCTTCGAGTGCGGCGTCGTCGCCGATCTCGCGCTTCGAGAGATTGTTCGAGAGATACGCCACGGTCTGGTCCGAGAGGTCGTGAATCACGACTTCCGCGAACGGGAAAAACAGCGTGGTGATGCTGTCCGCCACGTGCGCGTAGCGCGCGAGCAGCACGTCGCGCGACGTTTTCGGGCTGGCGATCCTTCTCACACGGGGCGTGTCGCTTTCTCGTTTCGGCATCGGACTGGGGCCGGGTTGCGGCAGGTAGGACGTCGATGATGGTGCGTTTTACCTGGCGTTACCCATCAGCGGGCATTGCGCAGGTGCTCATAGAGCGCGTTCGCGACGGCCATGTCTTCGAGACCAAGGCCGATCGAGCGGAAGAATGCATGACGTGCGTAAGCGGGTCTCGGGCACGCGTCGTTCGCGAGTTCGGCAAGATCGCCCGCGATCGCATCCGGCGACCAGCCGTGCTCGCGCGCGGCGAGCACCATTTCGCCCGCGCTTTGCGGCGTGGTGTGGCGATAGTCGCAGTATACGTCGAGCGTCGGCAGCGCGGCCGGATCGATCTCATGTGCGTACGCAACGTTCGTGCTGATCGAGGTGATGAGTGCGGGTTTCGTCAGCGCATCCAGCGCGAGCACGGGCTTGCCCGATGAGGTGCACAGCATCACCACGTCGGCGTCGCGCACGCAGGCTTCGGTCGTCTCCGTGACGCTTGCCCGTGCGTCCAGCGTGCGCAATTGCGCATGGCGTTGCGCATTGCCGGCGAGCGTCGGCGAGTAGACGCGAATGCTTTCCCACGCGCGCAGCGGCGCGGCATGGCGAATGTGTGCCAGCGCGACGGCGCCCGAGCCGATCACGGCCAGGCGTTTCGCCTCGCGCGGTGCGAGCTGGTCGATGGCGAGCGCAGTTGTGCCCGCGGTGCGCTCGGTGGTGAGCAGCGCCGAATCGCACCACATGAGCGGCTGCCCCGTTTTCATCGACATCAGCGCGGTCCATGCGGTGATGACGGGCGGCTGGCCGTCGGCGCCCGCGATGTACGGCGAGAGCTTCGCGCCGAAGACGCCCGCTTCGGCGAGCACGCCGAGATAAGTGATGAAGTCGCCCGCCTGCTTCGGAAACAGCGCGAGCGTCTGCGGCGGCTGCACGGCGTCACCGCGACCGAGTGAAGCGAACAGGCGGGTCAGTTCGCCTCGCACGTCGAGGCTCGGCAGAGCGGCGCGCACCTGGGCGGCGTCGACGACGAGCGGCGCGGCGATGGGTTGAAACGTCTCGTTCATGTTGGGGCTCCTGAGTCGCGGGGTAGACATTTTTGTCCATTCTAGACTTTTTTTCGTTTTCGTCTATATTCCTCCTGCGGCCGCGGCCTCTCGGGAGAGGATGCTGTATAACGACGCAACGCACTTGAACAGACACTTATTACGAATTGGGTGACGACGATGAACAGGAAAATCATTCGCATTGCGGCTGCAGCCAGCCTCGCGTGCTTTGCGGGCATGACGGCGAGTGCGGCGCTCGCACAGGACCAGAAAACACTGCGCTTTGGCGTGGAAGCGTCCTATCCGCCGTTCGAGAGCAAGACGCCCTCGGGCGATCTGCAAGGCTTCGACATCGACATCGGCAACGCGGTGTGCCAGAAGCTGCAGATGAAGTGCGTTTGGGTGGAGAACAGCTTCGACGGCCTGATCGCCGCACTCAAGGCACGCAAGTTCGACGTCATCGATTCGGCGATGAACATCACCGACAAACGGCGTCAGCAGATTGCCTTCACGCCCGCCATCTATGTGATGCCGATCCAGATGGTTGCGAAGCGCGGCTCGGGGCTGCTGCCCACGCCCGCCAGTCTGAATGGCAAGTCGGTTGGCGTGCTGCAGGGCTCGACGCAGGAAGACTATGTGCGCAAGCACTGGGGCACGCAGGGCGTGAACGTCGTCTCCTATGAGAACCAGGACCAGATTTTCGCGGATCTCGCGGCCGGGCGTCTGGACGGTGCGGTGCAGGAAGTGCAGACCGCCACGGACGGCTTCCTCGCGAAACCGCAGGGCAAGGGCTTCGACTTCGCGGGCACGCCGCTCACGGATCCGGCCACGCTCGGCGAAGGCACCGGTTTCGGCATGCGCAAGGACGACGCGGCGCTCAAGGCCCGGGTTGTCGCCGCGATCGATTCGCTGCGCCAGGACGGCACACTGACTAAGCTCTCGATGAAGTACTTCGGCCGCGATATCGTCGCGAAGTAATGTCGATGACTTTGCAATCCGGAGCAGGGACATGAGCAAGAGCGCGATCGTTCTCGGCGCGGGCATCGTGGGCGTGAGCGTCGCGCTGCATCTGCAGGCGCGCGGCGTGCAGGTCACGCTCGTCGACCGGCGCGGGCCCGGCGAGGAAACGAGCCATGGCAATGCCGGGTTGATCGAGTCGTCGTCGGTCGTGCCTTACGGTTTTCCGCGCGACTGGCGCATGCTGCTGCGCCTCGTGCGTAACAACTCGACCATGCTGTGCTACGACGTGCGTTCGTTGCCTGCTTACGCGCGCTGGCTCGCGTCTTTCTGGCGCGAGTCGTCGCCGGCGCGCCTTGCAAACGCTGCGCGCGACATGCTGCCGCTTATCGAGCGCAGCGTGGCCGAGCACGAGGCGCTGATCGCGCGCGCGGGCATGCGCGAAATCGTGCGTTCTATCGGCTGGCTCGAAGCGTGGCGCTCACCCGCCGGTTTCGAGCGCGAAATGCGCGCGGCCCGCGCGGTGGCCGACGCGCACAGCCTTCACGTGCAGATGTTCGATGCGCCGGGTTTGCGGACGCTGGAGCCATCGTTAGGCGAGGGCTATGCGGGCGCGATTCACTGGATCGATCCCGCGTGCGTGACGGATCCTGGTGCGCTGACGAAGGGCTATGCGCAACTGTTCCTGCGCGAGGGCGGTACCTTTGCACAGGGAGATGCGCGCACGCTGATGCCCGAAGGCAAGGGCTGGCGCGTGCTGACCGACGCAGGACCGTTGAGTGCCGGGCTTGCCGTCGTCGCGCTCGGTCCCTGGTCGGATCTGGTGACGCAGCCGCTCGGCTACCGCGTACCGCTCATGGTCAAGCGCGGCTATCACATGCACTACGCGAGCGAGGCGCGTGCGCCGCTCGTGCACCCGGTCGTGGATATCGAAGGCGGTTACGTGGTTGCGCCGATGCGTCGCGGCCTGCGTCTCACCACGGGTGTGGAGCTTGCCACGCGCGAGCGTCCGCCCAACTACGCGCAACTCGACGCCGCCGAGCGCGAGGCACGTCCCGTGTTCGGCCTTGGCGCCCGGCTAGACGAAACGCCGTGGATGGGCTTGCGCCCCTGCACGCCCGACATGCGCCCGCTGCTTGGGCCTGCACCGCACCACGCAGGGCTGTGGTTCGCATTCGGTCACAATCACCATGGGCTCACGCTCGGGCCGGTCTCGGCGCGCCTCGTTGCCGAGCAAATCGTCGGCGAAACGCCGTTCATCGATCCCACGCCGTATTGGCCCGCGCGATTTAGCTAACCCGCGCGTGTCGATACACGCCACCGCTATCCTGCGTAGACTTCTTGAACCAGATGAGCGGAATGATCATTAACCACAGGAGGCAGACATGGCAGAAACCTGGCAATTCCAGATCAGGATCACCGTCGTGCCTGAACTGGCCGATGCGTTGCGTGCGCGTGTGCCGTATGAGGGCCGCGATTTGCTGGAAGCCGTCTTGCATGAACGCAACGCCACATTGAAATGCCAGTTCGACGCATTCGCCGAATATCTCGAAGAGGCGGAAGGTGCGGGGCGGGACCATTATCCGCTGTATCAATGGACGAAGGACACGCTCGATAACCCCGAGAAAAAGGCGAAATATCTGAAGTCGTTTACGGTCTACGTGCGCGGGGAGGAGGTCTACGACAAGGAAACCGCCGACTGGCTGCATGCAAGGCTTTCGGCCCTCGCAGGCAAGGTCGGCATCGAGAACGTGAGCCGGTACGATACGAACCCCGCCAACAATCCGCAGCCGCCCGTGGGGAAATAATTCAGGCGGGCTTCCAGTCACTTCCGCCATACCGATCCAGGTTGCCTGCAGGGTGTCACGAATCCCAAGGGTGGCAGCGACCGCTAAGCTCTGAATGCAATCTTTGAGCAAACAAGTGCAAGTCCCATGCGGCTGGGAGAACCCAATTCGAATGGGCGCTCCCAGCGGCAACTAACAAGGCCAGTGCCTGGTATCACGTACCCAGCTTTTGCGAACGAATTGCTTGCTGTTGTGCGGCCCGCTCCTCCGCATGCTTCTTCGCAACGTGATGTCCGACGATGCAGCCACCGACCGCGCCAGCGACTGCGTGGTGCCCCGCATAGTGCCCGGCGACACCGCCGACGACTGCGCCCTTGAGGCAGCCGGCGGCGTCTGCCGTTCCGGCCGCGGCCAGTCCCAGGGCAGCAGCCACAACGAACATACCGACCCGTAGATTCAGTTTCATGATTGGCGTCAGCCTCGTATTACGCGTCGAATTGGTTTAATCGTCGTGGTCGCCGCGGTCGTGCCACTCGCGCCACTGGTGCTCGCGATACTCGTGTTTTCGCCATTCGTGTTCCCGCCACTTACGTGCACGCCAGTCCTCGTCGTCGGGATAGCCCGTCACATACGGAACGGGCGCGTAGGCGACAGGCGGAGGCGCAACGTACACGGGTTCGGCCGGGGCGTAGATGACGCCTGGTACGCCAATCCCCACGTCAACATCCACGTGCGCGCTTGCTGCCGTCGACGCGATCAATGCGGTCGCGCCCAATACCACGCCGAGAATCGTCTTTTTCATTTCCCCCACTCCTGCGTACGTTGCGTGCGTTGTTGGTTAGCACGGTTCGGAGTGTAGGTGGCGGACCTGGGTAAAGGTGAAACCGCGTTGCGAGATTCGTAACCGGGCGTATCCGGAACCCGGTCTGGCATCGCCGTCGTGAACCTCGCGCCGGATGTTGGCCAGATGTCAGGTTGTCGAAACCACCGGCCTTCCGTGACAGAAGACTTCGTTGCCTACTCGAACGGGAAAGTCCCTTTGGGCGCCTGCTTCATGGTCGTGAGCGTCGTGCTGATGTGGTCTTCCAGCGCTAACGCGGCGCGCGCGTCGGCGCGGTTCATCGCCGCTTCGAAAATGCATGCGTGTTCGCGATGCACGTCGCGGTTCGAGCTTTCGAGGCCGATGCACGCGCGCCGGTAGCGTTCGCCATGCTGGGACAGCACGCGCAGAATCAGATAGGTCCACGGCGACGCCGCGGCCGAGATCAACTCTTCATGAAACTGCCGGTTGTGGACTTCCCACGCGGGCCGATTTTCAATCGACACCGGCTGTTCCCACGCTGAAAGCATTTCGAAACTTTGCCGCACGCGCTGCTCCCAGGCGGCGTCGCCGTGCCGGACCGATTCGCGCAGCGCGTTCACCTCGATCAGGATGCGCAATTGCGTGATGTGCTCCAGATCGGCGATCGACATGGACGTGACGCGAAAGCCGCGTTGTCCCTCGGCGACGACGAGCGCATCGCTGACGAGCCGCGTGAGCGCCTCGCGCAGCGTGCCCGCGCCGACGCCATAAACGTCCTTCAGGTGCTCGACGCGCAGCTTTGTGCCGGGCGGATAGCGGCCCTCGATGATGTGCTTGCGCAACTGGTGATAGGCCTGCTCGCCGAGCGTGCGGGCGTGCGGCTCGCCGGTGTCTTTGGCGAGGAGCGTTTCGATGGACGGTGACAGGTTCACGATTGCGCCTCCTGATCCTGATTCTGATTCTGCTTGCGCCCGAGGCGGTAGCTGAGTTGTGGACGCGTGATGCCGAGCAGCCGCGCGGCTGCGGACAGGTTGCCGTTCGCGCGGTCCACGGCCTCGTGCAGCAGCGCGCGCTCAAGCCCTTCGAGCCCGCCGCCGCAGTCCTGAAGCCGGTCGAGCAGCGCGTGGCAGTCGAAGCGCGCGGCGCTGCTTTCCTGAATCTGCCCCATGCGATCGATCGTTGCGCCTTCGGGCAGGTTCATGCCGGGAAAGAGAGCCTTCGCGTCGACAGCGCAATCCGGCCGCGACAGGATCACGGCGCGCTCGACGATGTTCTCCAGTTCGCGCACGTTGCCGGGCCATGCGTGCTCGCGCAGCGCGTTACAGGCGTGATCGGTGAGCGCGGGGACCGGCTTGCCGTGCAGCGACGCGAAGCGCTCGAGCATGGCGTACACGAGCGGCTCGATGTCATCGCGGCGCTCGCGCAGCGGCGGAATGATCACGGGGTAGACGTTGATCCGGTAATAGAGGTCGGCGCGAAAGCGGCCTTCCTGGACTGCGCGGGCGAGATCCTGGTTCGTCGCCGCGACGAGCCGCACGTCGACCTTGCGGCTATCCGTCGAGCCGAGCCGCTCCACTTCGCCTTCCTGGATCACGCGCAGCAGCTTGGCCTGCACTTCCAGCGGCAACTCGCCGATTTCGTCGAGGAACAGCGTGCCGCCTTCGGCGCGCTCGAAGCGGCCGGGGCGCGCGGCCTGCGAGCCGGTATACGCGCCTTTCTCCGCGCCAAACAGTTCCGATTCGATCAGTGCGTGCGGAATGGCTGCGCAGTTGACCGCGACGAACGGGCCGGACGCACGCGCGCTGAGCGTGTGCAGCGCACGTGCAAAACGCTCTTTACCGACGCCGGTTTCGCCGGTCAGCAGCACGGTGACCTTGGTCGGCGCAGCGGTCTGCAGCAGCCCATAGGCGGCGCGAAATGCGGGTGAGCGGCCGATGAGGCGGGTTTTGTCCGCGTCGGGCGCGATTTCGAGGCGCAGCGATTCGACCTCGGTCTGCAGGTCGCGAATCGTGTTGAGGAGCGACTCGGCCTTGAACCACGACGACAGCTCGGCTGCGTCCGGCCACTCGTCGAGCGGCTTGCCGACGATGTGGCAATGCGCGTCGTCCATCCCGACGCACGACATCTCCTTGAACAGGATCGTGCGGCCCATGAACGTGCTCGTGTAACCGGATGCATAACCGATCAGCATCCAGCACACGGGCTGCGTTTGCGGCCCGAAATTGCGCTTGTGCACTTCGGCCTCCCACGAATGCTCCCAGTGATACTCGCCGTAGAAGCGGCCGGTTTCCCGGTCGGCCTCGAAGCGGATCGGCGTGACCTGCACCGCGCCTTCGAGCATATGCAACTGCGGGCCGACCGCGAACATGTCGTAGAGCGGCGCGTTGCCGCGAATCTCGCGAGCAAGGTTCGCATCGCGCTCGCCCGCCGCGAAGCCTGCGCGGGTGAAAATCCGCCGCGCCTCGACCGGCCCGACGCTTTCCAGCAGTTCGCGGCGCAGCGAGCCGAGCGCCGCCGTGTGGATCAGCACCATCCGCTGCCCGGCGAGCCAGATACGGCCGTCGCTTGCCGAAAAATGGATCAGCCGCCGCAGATCGGCGTCGGTCGGCAAGGGGGGTAGATCGGACCGCGTCATGTCTCCTCCGTCGAGATTTTACATTTCTACGCGATTTGAGCACCGATGTGGGCGGCGTTGTGACGATTTCGTCAATCGCGTTTGAACAGGTTGATCAAATCATAAAAAGCCGCCACAGATCAACTGGTTGGAGCGGGTGTTTTTGAGCTGTAACGGCTCTGGTTTACCGGTATTGCGTTTCTTAATCGTCGCCTTGGCGTCGGTGCTTACCCTGAATTATCGAGATTTTTGCTGTGAGCGCCAGGTATGTGGCACGGATGGTGCATTAAGGTCAGCGCAATGGAGGAGACACCCATGCAACGACAGACAGCAGAAGAACGGTTCGATCCAGGCCGCAGGTTCGTCAAGGTGACCGGCATCAACACCCGGGGATTCGTGGAGTTCGAATTCTCGGTGGGGCAGCCGGATCTCTGCGTCGAACTGATGTTGCTGCCCGCCGCGTTCGAGGAATTCTGCCTTGCGCAGAACGTCTCGCGGCTCGGGCAATCGAGCGAAACCATGATCCGGAGGAGCAAGCAGTGACCATCGATCTGAAGACAGTGGACATCAAGCCGCTGCGGCACACCTACGCGCACGTCGCCCAGTACATCGGCGCGGACAAGACGGCTTCGCGCTACCAGGAAGGCACGATGGGCGCGCAGCCCGCGGCCAACTTCCACTATCGCCCGACGTGGGACCCCGATCACGATCTGTTCGATCCGGCGCGCACCGCGATCGTCATGTCGAACTGGTACGCGCTGAAGGATCCGCGGCAGTTCTACTACGCGTCGTGGACGATGACGCGCGCGCGCCAGCAGGACACGATGGAAGCCAACTTCGAGTTCGTCGAGTCGCGCGGGATGGCTGACCTGATTCCCGAAGCGCTCACAGCGCAGGCGCTCGCCGTGCTGGTGCCGCTGCGTCACGCCGCGTGGGGCGCGAACATGAACAACTCGCAGATCTGCGCGCTCGGCTACGGCACGGCGTTTACCGCGCCAGCCATGTTCCATGCGATGGACAACCTCGGCATCGCGCAGTACCTCACGCGCCTCGCGCTCTCGGTGTCCGGCCCGCAGGTGCTCGACGACGCAAAGGCCGCCTGGCTCGACGATCCGCTGTGGCAGGCGCTGCGACGCTACGTCGAGGACACGCTCGTAGTCGCCGACCCGGTCGAGCTTTTCGTTGCGCAGAACCTCGTGCTCGACGGCCTGCTGTATCCGCTCGTTTATGACCGCTTCGTCGACGAGCAGGTGGCGCTCAAAAACGGCTCCGCGATCGCGATGCTGACCGCGTTCATGCCGGAGTGGCACGACGAATCGAGCCGCTGGGTCGACGCGGTCGTGAAGACGATGGCCGCCGAATCCGAAGACAACCGCGCGTGCCTTGCGCACTGGACGCACCAGTGGGAAGAGCAGGCGGCCGCGGCGCTGTTGCCCGTTGCTGAACTCGCGTTCCCCGCGTGCGCGCACGCGGTGCTCGACGAAGTGCGCGAGCAGCTTCGTGGACGTATCGCGAAGCTCGGCATTGTTTGGCAGTAACCCGCGGCAGTAACGCCCGAACCGACCTGAACCGACCGAAGGAAAACGCATGTCCAACGTCTTTATCGCATTTCAGGCCAACGAGGAATCGCGGCCCGTCGTCGAGGCGATTCTTGCCGACAACCCGAACGCGGTCGCTGTCGAGTCGCCGGGGATGGTCAAGATCGATGCGCCGGGGCAGCTGACGATCCGGCGCCAGACGATCGAGGACCTGACTGGCGCCCGCTTCGACCTGCAGCAACTCCACGTCAACCTGATCACGATTTCTGGACACGTCGACGAAGACGACGACCAGTTCACGCTCAGCTGGAAACATTAAACGCGATTAAACACGATTAAACGCGGCGCAACGAACGCCGACCCATGAAGGAGACATGCATGGACACGCCCGTGCTGAAGAAAAAGCTTGGCCTGAAGGAACGCTATGCCGCGATGACGCGCGGCCTCGGCTGGGAGACGACCTATCAGCCGATGGAAAAGGTCTTTCCGTACGACCGTTATGAAGGCATCAAGATTCACGACTGGGATCAGTGGGTGGACCCGTTCCGCCTCACGATGGACGCGTACTGGAAATACCAGGGCGAGAAGGAAAAGAAGCTTTACGCGGTGATCGAAGCGTTCACGCAGAACAACGCATTCCTTGGCGTCACTGACGCGCGTTACATCAACGCGCTGAAACTCTTCATCCAGGGCGTGACGCCGCTCGAATACTACGCGCACCGCGGTTTCGCGCACGTCGGCAGGCATTTCACCGGCGAGGGTGCACGCGTGGCCTGCCAGATGCAGTCGATCGACGAGCTGCGCCACTATCAGACCGAAACGCATGCGGTTTCGACCTACAACCGGTTCTTCAACGGCATGCACCACACGAACCACTGGTTCGACCGCGTCTGGTACTTGTCTGTGCCGAAGTCGTTCTTCGAGGATGCCTCAACATCCGGGCCGTTCGAATTCTTGACGGCGGTGAGCTTCTCGTTCGAGTACGTGCTGACGAATCTGCTGTTCGTGCCGTTCATGTCCGGGGCGGCGTTCAATGGCGACATGTCCACGGTCACGTTCGGCTTTTCCGCACAGTCGGACGAGTCGCGGCATATGACGCTCGGCATCGAGTGCATCAAGTTCATGCTCGAACAGGACCCGGGCAACGTGCCGATCGTGCAGAAATGGATCGACAAGTGGTTCTGGCGCGGCTACCGGCTGCTGACGCTCGTCGCAATGATGATGGATTACATGCAGCCCAAGCGCGTGATGAGCTGGAAAGAGGCGTGGGACATGTACGCCGAGCAGAACGGCGGTGCGCTCTTCAAGGATCTCGCGCGCTATGGCATACGCGAGCCGAAGGGCTGGAAGGATGCTTGCGAAGGCAAGGACCACATCAGCCACCAGGCATGGGCCACGTTCTACGGCTTTGGCGCCGCTGCGCCGTTCCATACCTGGGTGCCGCACGAGGACGAAATGAAGTGGTTGTCCGCGCATTATCCGGACACGTTCGACCGCTACTACCGGCCGCGCTTCGAGCACTGGCGCGAGCAGGCGGACGCCGGGAACCGCTTCTACATCAAGACGCTGCCCATGCTCTGCCAGACCTGCCAGATCCCGATGCTCTTCACCGAGCCCGGCGACCCGACGAAGATCTGTGCGCGCGAATCGGATTACCTCGGCAACAAATTCCACTTCTGCAGCGATCACTGCAAGGAGATCTTCGACGACGAGCCGCAGAAGTACACCCAGGCATGGTTGCCCGTGCACCAGATCTACCAGGGCAACTGCTTCAAGCCCGGCGTCGATCCGACGCGCGAAGGCTTCGATCCGCTCGCGGCGGTGCTCGACTACTACGAAGTGGACCCGAAGCGCGACACCATGGATTTCGAGGGTTCGGAAGACCAGAAGAACTTCGCGGCATGGCGCGGCGAAGCGTCGAGCAACTGAGGCAGGGGAGACCATCGTGACCGTTATCGCGCTCAAGCCCTACGAGTTTGCGCTCAAGGACGCAGTAGAAAAATTCCCGGCGCCGCTCGCATACGTCGGCTGGGAGGACCACCTGATGTTTCCGGCGCCGTTCTGCCTGCCGCTGCCGCCGGACATGCCGTTCGGCGCGCTCGCCGCACAGGTGTTGCCGGGCATCTACGGCTATCACCCGGACTTCGCGAAGATCGACTGGAGCCAGGTCCAGTGGTTCAAGTCGGGCAAGCCGTGGACGCCCGATCCGTCGAAGAGCCTCGCGGAAAACGGCGTCGGCCACAAGGACCTGATTCGCTTCAGGACGCCGGGCCTCGAAGGCATTGCAGGGTCGTGCAGCTGAACGCAACACGCGCAAATGTGCAGGACCGGGCGAAACAATATGCCCGGCCTGCCGGATCAGGAACGGAACCGACATGAGTTATCAGCTCACCATCGAGCCGCTGGGCGCCACGATTGAGGTCGAGGAAGGGCAGACCATTCTCGACGCTGCGCTGCGCCAGGGCATCTACATTCCGCACGCGTGCTGTCACGGCCTGTGCGGGACCTGCAAGGTCGAGATCGTCGAAGGCGAGGCGGATCTCGGCGAGGCGAGTCCGTTCGCGCTGATGGATTTCGAGCGCGAGGAACGCAAGGCGCTGGCCTGTTGCGCGACGCTGCAGGCGGACACCGTGATCGAAGCCGATGTGGACGAGGAACCGGACGCCGAGATCATCCCGGTACAGGACTTCGAAGGCGAGGTCGTGCGCATCGATGCGCTCACACCGACCATCAGGTCGATTCGCCTGCGCCTTGACCGGCCCATTCATTTTCAGGCGGGTCAGTATGTGCAGCTTTCGATTCCGGGGATTGCGCAGACCCGCGCGTTCTCGATTGCGAACGCACCGGACGACGTCGCGAAGACCGGCGAAGTCGAACTCAACGTGCGCCAGGTGCCGGGCGGCCTCGGCACCGCGTGGCTGCACGAGAAGCTCGCCGTTGGCGACCGCTTGCCGCTGTCCGGACCGTACGGGCGCTTCTTCGTGCGCAAGTCCGCGGGCCGGCCGATGATCTTCATGGCGGGCGGCTCGGGGCTGTCGAGCCCGCGCTCGATGATCCTCGATCTGCTCGCACAGGGAACCGCCACGCCGATCACGCTGATCTACGGTCAGCGCAACGCGGCCGAGCTTTACTACGACGACGAATTCCGCGCGCTGAGCGAGCGTTATCCGAGCTTCACGTACGTGCCCGCGCTCTCCGAGGGCGCGGCTGAATCGGGTGCGGGCGTCGGGCAGGGCTTCGTGCATGAAGTGGCGAAGGCGCACTTCGAGAACGACTTCTCCGGCCATCAGGCTTACCTGTGCGGACCGCCCGCCATGATCGACGCGTGCATCTCGACGCTGATGCAGGGACGTCTGTTCGAGCGCGACATCTTCCACGAGAAGTTCATCTCCGCGGCAGACGTGCAGCAGGTGCGCAGTCCGCTCTTTCGCAAGGTGTGACGTGGGCACAAAAGATACAGCAGACGCGAAAGTCACCGTCACGATCGCGCAGACCGGCGAGCGCTTTCCGTGCGCGCCCGGTCAGTCGCTGCTCGCGGCGATGGCGCAGCTGGGCCGGCGCGGCATTCCGGTCGGCTGCCTGAACGGCGGCTGCGGTGTGTGCAAGGTGCGCGTGCTGTGCGGCGAGGTGAGCCGGCTCGGCCCGGTCAGCCGCGCGCACGTGAGCGCCGAGGAGGAATGCGCGGGCTATTCGCTCGCGTGCCGCGTCGCGCCGCAGTGCGACGTCGAGCTTGAAGTGGCGGGAAAGATGCAAAAGCCTTTTTTCAAGGGATGCGCCACAGCGGCAGTCCCAATTTCCACAAAGCAGTCTGGAGGAGACACAACATGGGTGTGATGCGTATCGGCCATGTCAACCTGAAGGTCATGGACATGGATGCGGCGCTTCGGCATTACGAACGCGTGCTCGGTCTCAAGGAGACGCATCGGGATGCCGACGGCAATGTTTATCTGAAATGCTGGGACGAGTGGGACAAGTACTCGCTGATCCTGACTCCCTCGGATTCCGCGGGGATCAGGCACGTCGCGTACAAGGTGGAGCGCGACGCCGATCTCGACGAACTCAAGGCGCGCATCGAGGCCTACGGCACGCCGGCCGAAATGCTGCCCGAGGGCAGCATGCCCGCGATCGGCCGCCTGTTGAAGTTCAATCTGCCGAGCGGGCACGAGATGCGCCTCTATGCGCACAAGGAGTTCGTCGGCACCGATGTCGGCTCGCTTAATCCCGATCCGTGGCCGGACGACGTCCGTGGCTCGGCTGCGCACTGGCTCGACCATGTCCTGCTGATGTGCGAGTTCGATCCGGAGCGCGGCGTGAACCGCGTCGAGGACAACACGCGCTTCATGAAGACCTGCCTCGACTTCTATCTGTCCGAGCAGTTGATGGTCGGCCCCGGCCACAAGCTCCCGGTTGCGACGTGGCTGTTCCGCAGCTCGACGCCGCACGACATCGCGTTCGTTGGTGGTCCGCGCAACGGCCTGCACCACATCGCGTTCTTCCTCGACGACTGGTCCGACGTGCTGAAGTCCGCCGACGTGATGGCGAAGAACAAGGTGAAGATCGACGTCGCGCCGACGCGGCACGGCATCACGCGCGGCACGACGATCTACTTCTTCGATCCGAGCGGCAACCGCAACGAGACCTTCGCGGGGCTCGGCTATCTCGCGCAGCCGGACCGTCCGGTGACGACGTGGACGGAGGACGAAATCGGCCGGGCGATCTTCTATCACTCGGGCGAGCTCAACGAAGCTTTCACGACGGTTTACACCTGATGGACGGCGCACGATGACCCAGACCGTTTCACTGCATAGCGTCGAAGCGCGTGTGATCGACTGGCCCGCCGCGCATCGTGCGGTCGAGGCCGCCGTGCGCGAGGCCGAACGGCTCGGCGTGCGTGTGAACGCCGCGGTGGTCGACGCGGCGGGCCACCTCGCCGCGTTCGTCCGGATGCCCGGCGCGCCGCTGCATTCGATCGACATCGCCATCGACAAGGCCTACACGGCGGCGAGCTTCGGACTGCAAACGGGCCTCTGGCACGACGCGCTGCAGGCGCATTCGGCGGCGGTGCGCGAGGGCATCGTGCTGCGCCCCCGGTTCGTCGCGTTCGGCGGCGGCATGCCGGTCGCCGAGGACGGCCGGGTCATCGGGGGCATCGGCGTGTCCGGCGGCAGTGAGGCGCAAGACGTTGCCTGTGCGCGTGCGGGTCTCGACGCGCTCGGGCTCGCCGGTCCGTGACCGGACGCCGCTCTTTTTTACTCCTCGATCACGACAACCTGGTTGGAACGATCATGTACGAAACAAAACCGTGCGCCGCTGCAAGCGGCGCGGCAGGCCGCGTTGCTGAGGCAAAAACGGTCCGCAATTTCATCGACGGCGAATACCGCGACGGCGCGCGCTGGTTCGATAAACGCTCGCCGCTCGATAACGCCGTGATTGCGCGCGTGGCCGAGGCGAGCCGCGAGGACGTCGACGCCGCCGTGCGCGCCGCGCGTGCCGCGCTCGCCGGACCGTGGGGCGGCCTGAGCGCCGCGCAGCGCGTCGATCTCCTGTACGCCGTGGCGGACGGGATCGAGCGCCGCTTCGACGATTTTCTCGACGCCGAAGTGGCGGACACGGGCAAACCGCAGAGCCTTGCGCGGCACATCGATATCCCGCGCGGTGCGGCGAACTTCAAGATCTTCGCCGACGTCGTGAAGAACGTGCCGGGCGAATGCTTCGAGATGACGACGCCGGACGGTGCGGGTGCACTCAACTACGCGATCCGCAGGCCGGTCGGCGTGGTTGGCGTGATCTGCCCGTGGAACCTGCCGTTGTTGCTGATGACGTGGAAGGTCGGCCCGGCGCTCGCGTGCGGCAATACCGTGGTCGTCAAGCCATCGGAAGAAACCCCGCAAACGGCCGCGCTGCTCGGCGAGGTGATGAACGCGGCGGGCGTGCCGCGCGGCGTGTACAACGTCGTACACGGCTTCGGCCCCGGTTCGGCGGGCGAATTCGTGACGACCCATCCGGGCGTCAACGCGATCACGTTTACCGGCGAGACGCGCACCGGCGCCGCGATCATGAAAGCTGCTGCGGACGGCGCGCGTCCGGTCAGCCTGGAGATGGGCGGCAAGAATGCGGCGATCGTGTTCGCCGACTGCGATTTCGATGCCGCGATCGAAGGCACGTTGCGCTCCTGCTTCGCCAACGCCGGACAGGTCTGCCTCGGCACGGAGCGCGTCTATGTCGAGCGGCCGATTTTCGAGCGCTTCGTCGCCGCGCTCAAGGAAGGCGCGGAACGCCTGCGCCCGGGCCTGCCCGAGGACGCTGCGACCGGCATTGGCCCGCTGATCAGCCAGGAGCACCGCAACAAGGTGCTGTCTTACTACCGCAAGGCGGCCGAACTCGGCGCGACGGTCGTGACGGGCGGTGGCGTGCCCGACATGCCGGGCAATCTGCGCGACGGGGCGTGGGTGCAGCCGACACTGTGGACCGGCCTCGGCGACGATTCGCCGATCGCACGCGAAGAGATCTTCGGCCCGTGCGCGCTCGTGATGCCGTTCGACTCCGAAGCCGAAGTCGTGCGCCGCGCGAACGCGAACGAGTACGGACTTGCCACCGCGATCTGGACGACGAGTCTTTCGCGCTCGCATCGCGTCGCAGCGGCTATCGAAGTCGGCATCGCGTGGGTCAACTCATGGTTCCTGCGCGATCTGCGCACCGCGTTCGGCGGCGCAAAGCAGTCGGGCATCGGCCGCGAAGGGGGCGTGCATTCGCTCGAGTTTTATACCGAACTCAAGAACGTCTGCGTGAAGCTCTGACGAAATTTCGATTTCTTTCGGATTGGATATGGAAACTACGTTGATAGACAGGTTGGGCGACCGGCTCCACGACGCGTTCGTTGCGCGCGAACCCATCGCGCCGCTCAGCGCCCAGCACGAGGACCTCACGGTAAGCGACGCGTACCGCATCCAGCAACGCTTCGTGCAGCGGCGGCTCGACGCGGGAGAAACGGTGGTCGGAAAGAAGATCGGCGTCACGTCGAAGGCGGTGATGGACATGCTGGGCGTCTATCAGCCCGATTTCGGCTACCTGCTGTCGGGCATGGTGTATGGCGAGGGCGAGCGCATCCCGCTCGATACGCTGATCCAGCCGAAGGCCGAAGGCGAGATCGCATTCGTTCTCAAGCGCGACCTGAAGGGGCCGGGCGTCACGAACGCGATGGTGCTGGCCGCCACCGAATGCGTGATGCCGTGCTTCGAGATCGTCGATTCACGCATTCGCGACTGGAAGATCAAGATCGGCGACACCGTCGCGGACAACGCATCGTGCGGCGTGTTCGTGCTGGGCGACAAGGCCGTGAGCCCGCGCCGCGTCGATCTTGCGACCTGCGGCATGGTGCTGGAAAAGAACGGCGAAGTGATCGGCACCGGCGCGGGCGCAGCGGCGCTCGGCTCGCCCGTCAACGCCATCGCATGGCTCGCCAACACGCTCGGCGCATTCGACATCGGACTCAAGGCTGGCGAGGTCGTCCTCTCCGGCGCGCTGGCCGCGATGGCGACGATCCAGGCGGGCGACAGCTTCCGCGTGTCGATCGGCGGCATCGGCGCCTGCTCGGTGCGCTTCGCCTGACCGCCACGGCCCGTTTCATCGTTACCGCATTCAATGACAGGCAAGAGGACATCCTCATGACACAGAAAATTCGTTGCGCGCTCATCGGACCCGGAAACATCGGCACCGATCTGCTCGCCAAGCTGATGCGCAGCCCCGTACTCGAACCGGTGTGGATGGTCGGCATCGATCCCGAATCGGACGGCCTGAAGAAGGCGCGCGAGCTGGGCCTCAAGACGACCGCAGAAGGCGTGGACGGCCTCGTGCCGCACGTGCTGGCGGACAACGTGCAGATCGCGTTCGACGCGACAAGTGCCTACGTTCACGCGGAAAACAGCCGCAAGCTCAATGCGCTCGGCGTGATGATGGTCGACCTCACGCCCGCTGCAATCGGGCCGTACTGCGTGCCGCCCGTCAACCTGAGGGAGCACATCGGCAGCCGTGAGATGAACGTCAACATGGTGACCTGCGGCGGCCAGGCGACGATCCCGATGGTGCGTGCGATTTCGCGCGTGCAGCCGGTGGACTATGCGGAGATCGTCGCGACCGTGTCGTCGCGCTCGGTCGGCCCCGGTACGCGCAAGAACATCGACGAGTTCACGCGCACGACGGCGTCGGCGGTCGCGAAAGTGGGGGGTGCTACGCGCGGCAAGGCGATCATCGTCATCAACCCGGCCGAGCCGCCGCTCATCATGCGCGACACCGTGCATTGCCTGACCGCGGACGTGCCCGACGAGGCACGCATCATCGAGTCGGTCAACGCAATGATTGCCGACGTGCAGCGCTACGTGCCCGGCTACCGGCTGGTGAACGGCCCGGTGTTCGACGGCAATCGCGTGTCGGTGTTTCTCGAAGTCGAGGGGCTCGGCGATTACCTGCCGCGCTACGCGGGCAATCTCGACATCATGACGGCCGCCGCCGCGCGGACCGCCGAGATGTTCGCCGAAGAGCTGCTCGCGGGCCGTATCACGCTCGCGCCTGTCGAGAGCGCGCCCGCCTGAGGCGAGTCGCGCAGCCAGCGCATCGCCAG
Source organism: Paraburkholderia sp. (assembly GCF_024281035.1). Classification (GTDB taxonomy): domain Bacteria; phylum Pseudomonadota; class Gammaproteobacteria; order Burkholderiales; family Burkholderiaceae; genus Paraburkholderia. Next base: position 189,095 of record NZ_JAMXLH010000078.1, on the reverse strand, counting down.
TCTTCACACGAAAACGACCGGACCCAATCGGACCAAAACGGAATCGACATGAATCTCCAAGGCAAGCGAATCACCGTTCACGACATGACGCTGCGTGACGGCATGCATCCGAAGCGTCACCAGATGACCCTCGACCAGATGCGCTCGGTGGCGTGCGGCCTCGATCAAGCGGGCGTGCCGCTCATCGAGGTCACGCACGGCGACGGGCTCGGCGGCGCGTCGGTCAATTACGGCTTTCCCGCGCACAGCGACGAGGCGTATCTCGGCGCCGTGATTCCGCTGCTCAAGCGCGCGAAAGTTTCGGCGTTGCTGTTGCCGGGCATCGGCACCGTCGATCACCTGAAAATGGCGCATGAACTTGGCGTCCACACGATCCGCGTCGCGACGCACTGCACGGAAGCGGACGTATCGGAGCAGCACATCTCTTACGCGCGCAAGCTCGACATGGACACCGTGGGCTTTCTGATGATGAGCCATATGAACAGCCCCGAAGGGCTGGTCAAGCAGGCGAAGCTGATGGAGAGCTACGGCGCGAATTGCATCTACATCACCGATTCGGCGGGCTACATGCTGCCCGACGATGTGAAGGCTCGCCTCGGTGCGGTGCGAGACGCGCTCGATCCGAAGACGGAACTGGGCTTTCATGGCCACCACAATCTGGCGATGGGCATCGCGAACTCGATCGCGGCAATCGAGGTGGGCGCGAACCGCATCGATGGCGCGGCGGCCGGTCTTGGCGCAGGCGCGGGCAATACGCCGCTCGAAGTGTTCGTGGCCGTGTGCGACCGCATGGGCATCGAGACCGGTATCGACGTCTGGAAGATCCAGGACGTCGCCGAAGATCTCGTCGTGCCGATGATGGACTTCCCGATCCGCATCGACCGCGATGCGCTCACGCTCGGTTACGCGGGAGTTTACGGTTCTTTCCTGCTGTTCGCGAAGCGCGCAGCCGCGAAGTACGGCGTGCCGTCGCGCGAGATTCTCGTCGAACTTGGCCGCCGCAAGATGGTCGGCGGCCAGGAGGACATGATCGAGGACACCGCGCTCACGCTTGCGCGGCAACGTCAGCAAGGCCAGCCACGCGCGAGTCGGAACCACGAGGAGGCCGCATGAAGCTGTCGAATGAAACGATCCAGTCGCTCGCCCGGCACCTCGACGATTGCGCGCGGCAAGCGCACGACACGCCGAAAATCACCGACACGCATCCGGACATGGACTGGGACGACGCGTACGCCGTGCAGGATGCGATACGCGGGCGTCAGCTCGCACGCGGCGCGCGCATCGTCGGCTACAAGGCGGGCCTCACGTCGCACGCGAAGATGCGGCAGATGGGCGTCGAAACGCCGGTATTCGGTTATCTGGTCGACACGTTTTCGGTGCCCGACGGCGGCGCCTGCAAGGTGGCCGAGCTGATCCACCCGAAGGTGGAGCCGGAGATCGCGTTCGTCACGAAGACGGAGCTGAAGGGGCCGGGCTGCCATATCGCCGCCGTGCTCGCCGCGACCGACTTCGTGATTCCCGGCATCGAGGTGATCGACAGCCGCTATCGCGACTTCCGCTTCGACCTGAAGAGCGTCGTGGCCGACAACACCTCGGCGGCGCGCTTCGTCGTGGGCGGCCAGCCGCTCGCAGTCGAAAACGTCGATCTGCGCACGATCGGCGTCGTACTGGAGAAGAACGGCGTGCCGGTTGCGTTCGGCGCGGGCGCCGCCGTGCTCGGCCATCCGGCCGCGGCTATCGCAATGCTCGCCAATCATCTGGGCGCGCGCGGCGAATCGATTCCGGCGGGCAGCCTGATTCTCTCGGGCGGCATCACGGAAGCGGTGGCGGTCGCCGCGGGCGACAACGTCACGCTGCGCGTGCAGGACATGGGCTCGACCAGCCTGCGCTTCATCTGAGAAGGAGATCATCGTGCCCATCGCCCATCTGTACATCCTCGAAGGCCGCGACGACGAGAAAAAGGAGCGGCTCATCGCCGAAGTGAGCGACGCCATTCATCGCGCGATCGATGCGCCGCTCGAATCGGTGCGCGTGGTGATTATCGAAATGCCGAAGGAGCATTTCGGCATTGGCGGGCAGAGCGCGAAAAAGCGCGGACGTTGATTAACGCACCGGTTTATCGACGGGCTTAACGACAGGATCAACGACAGGATTAAAGCATGCAGACCAATCCAGAAATCGGCCGCAGCATCATGGTCGACGGCATCCGGACCAACTATCACGATGTGGGCGACGGACCGCCCATGCTGCTCATTCACGGTTCCGGGCCGGGCGTGACGGCCTGGGCGAACTGGCGGCTCACGATGCCGGCGCTCGCAAAGCAGTTCCGCGTGATTGCGCCGGACATCGTCGGCTTCGGCGAAACGGTGCGTCCGCAAGGGTTTTCGTACACGATGGACGCCTGGGTTTCGCACGTGCTCGGCCTGCTCGACGCGCTCGGGATCGAGCGCGCACACGTCGTCGGCAATTCGTTCGGCGGCGCACTCGCGCTTTCGCTTGCGATCCGCGCGCCGCAGCGGGTCGGCAGGCTTGTGCTGATGGGCAGCGCGGGCGTGCCGTTTCCGATCACCGAAGGGCTCGACGCGGTGTGGGGCTACGCGCCGTCGATCGCGAACATGCGCTCGCTGCTCGATGTTTTCGCGTTCGATCGAACGCTGGTGAGCGACGAACTCGCGAAGCTGCGCTACGAAGCGAGCATCCGGCCCGGCTATCAGGAGTCGTTTGCCGCGATGTTTCCTGCGCCGAGGCAACGCTGGGTGGATGCGCTCGCAAGCCCGGAGCCGGCCATACGCGCGCTGCCGAACGAGACGCTGATCGTGCATGGCCGCGAGGACCGTGTGATTCCGCTCGCCAACTCGCTGCGTCTCGCCGAATTGATTCCGCGCGCGCAATTGCACGTGTTCGGTCAATGCGGGCACTGGACGCAGATCGAGAACGCCAACCGCTTCAACGATCTCGTGATGCGGCATTTAATCGAATAGCAGTGAAGTTGCGTTTAAGGCTGGTTTATGCGCTTCAAATAAAGCAGTACTAAAGACAACAAAACAACATATCGCATGATCCGAAGGAAAGGAGACAACCGGATGTTCAGTCAACGAAAATTCCGCATGGCAGGGATCGCCGGCGCAGCAGGACTGCTGCTTTCGGGCGCCGCACACGCGCAGTCCAACGTGACGTTGTATGGCGTCGTCGACGGCGGGCTGTTGTATACGAGCAAGACGCTCGATGCGACGGGCGGCAATGGCGGCAAGCAGTTCTCGTTTGTCGACGGCGGCTCGGCGCCGACGCAATTCGGTTTGACCGGTACGGAAGACCTGGGCGGCGGCATGAAGGCGACATTCAAACTGGAGAGCGGTTTTAGCGTCGCGAACGGCGCCTTCAACAATTCGAACGGCAACCTGTTCGGGCGACAGGCTTACATCGGCCTCACGAATTCGTTCGGCACGGTCACACTGGGTCTGCAGTTCTCGCCGTTCTTCATGGCGTTGTACGACCTGGATCCGCGTGGGCTGTCGCAGTTCGGCAGCGGCTTGCCGATCTATCTGGATCACGTGCTGGGCACCGGCGTCTTCAACGCGAACGCCGTATCGTATGCGAGCCCGGTAGTCGCGGGTTTCTCGGGAAGCGCCATGTTCGCGTTTGGCGGCGTGCCCGGAAACTTCCAGTCGGGCCGCCAATATTCCGTGAACCTCAAATACGACAACGGCACGGTAATGGTCGAAGGCGCGTTCTACAACGGCAATAGCGGCGGCACGGTGAACACCGCGCCGCCGACCAATGTGGCGTTCGTGGGGCGCATGCTGGGCGCGTCGTACAAGATCGGCAAGCTGACCGCGAAGGCGGCGTTCACGAACTACAAGGTGGCGGGCGGCTTCAACAGCAACGTCTACGATGCGGGCCTCGACTTCCTCGCCATGCCGGACCTCGACCTCAACGGCGGTATCTGGTATGTGAGCGACCGCAACGAAACGGCCAATCACGCGTTGCTGGGCGCGCTCGGCGTGCAGTACTTCCTGTCGCACAGGACGACGCTGTACGGCCAGGTCGCGGTGGTCAACAACCGCGGCGCGATGGACGTGGGGCTGTCGGTCAACAACGCGCTCTTCAGCCCGGCCGGAACGACGACCGGCGTGAACATCGGCATTCGCCATGTTTTCTGATTCGTGCTGCGAGACGGTATGAGAAGGTATGAGAATCGCTCAACAGAAAAGTCGAGGTCATATGAAAGCGAACAAAAACAAACTTGCGCAATGGACTGCGGGCGTACTGCTTGCCGCCGCAATCGGCACACCGGGGGCGCATGCGCAGCCGCAGCCGCAGGGCGATTCGGGCATGACCGCCTCTGTGCCGGCGGCGACACCCGCCCAGACGCGCAGGGCGACCCGCAAGGCCGACCGGTTGCTGGCGAAGCAGGTGCGCCGTGCGCTCGTGCGCGTCAAGGGACTGGATTCGAGCCGGATCGTCGTGATCGCGCGGGGCGGCGACGTCACGCTCGGTGGCTCGGTGCCGGAGGCGGAGCAGACAGGCGTTGCGCATGCGGCGGCAGCGGGCGTGAGCGGCGTTCGCAACGTGACCGATAACCTGAGTGTGAAGGCGCCGGGGCAGTAGCCGGGCGCGAAGCGCGCCCGTTGTGCGGCCAATGCGCATAGCCCGCAAAAAGGAAAGTGATAGGATGGCTGCACGTTCTGTCAGGAGACGAAGATGCCCATCTATCAGATCACTCGCAGTGTTCTGGAGCGCGTCGCGCAGGCAGTATCGCGCTCCTTTCACGACGACGCCATTTACAGCGAAAAGCCCGCGCCGGACGGCAAGATGAAAGTGCTGATCATCCGCAATCCGGCCGGGCTTGACACGCCCTACATTTCGCTTCGCTTCCCCGGCGACCTGCTGGATCGGCTGGAAACGTTGGGGCCGAAACGTTCTGCCATCGTTGAGAATCACATCCGGAAGGTCGTGACGACGCGTCTTGCCGACTACCGGAACGCGAGTCAAGCCGGAACGCTGAGCCGAACCGAACCGTTCCCGATCGAGTTCGACGATCGCATCTTCGACGACCTCGGCGAGGAATGAAGTTTTCCTCGTTTCCTCGTTTCGTCGCGATTGGACACCCGCCGTTTGACCTTGCCCTGAAGCATCAGGCGGGGGTGAGTCGCGTGTGATCCATGCAGTGCGCAACGATCTTGTAGAGGAAGACGAAATAGCCGAGGCCGAGCGTGATGATCGAGATGATGGTCCAGATCACGGTCTTGCCGGTAATCGTTGTGAGGTCGATCGTGCATTCCAGGCGGCCTGTGACCATGCCGTTGGGATCGACAGCAACCGTTTTGTTGATGACGAACCGATAGAGGTAGTACGGGTAAACGAACATGGCGAGGCCGAGTGTGACGATCGTCAGCAGAATCCAGATGACTGCGTGGCCGATGATGTCCGTGATGGTCAGATTCGATTTCAGGGAAAGGTTGGTCATGCTTTTCTCGTGGGTCGTTGAAATAGGACGAATCTTAGAAAAAGAAACGATTAATACATAAAAGCTATAGATGCGGCGAGAAAATAGCCGCTTTCGCGGCTACACGTGTTATGCGATTCGATTTGATTCGTTGTGCGAAGACCGATCTCAGGCCATGTGATGATGAACGCGAAAATTTACATGACCACGGCACCGCGTGCAACGGCGAAAAAGTTCGCACACACGTTAGTGCCGTGCAGACTACTGGGTGGTTTGGTCAATTCTCACGCGTCGGCCCAGCGCCGCAACAGGTTGTGATAAATGCCGGTGAGCGCGATCACGCCCGCATCGGCGCCGCTTTTTTCTGCGGTGAACTGCTGGATCTGCGTATCGAGCTGGAACAGCAGCGCGCGCTCGGCATCGTCGCGCACCATGCTCTGAAGCCAGAAGAACGACGCGACGCGTGCGCCGCGCGTGACAGGCGTCACACGATGCAGGCTCGATGCCGGATATAGCACCATGTCGCCTGCCGCCAGTTTTGCGCGATGCTCGCCGAAGGTGTCCTCGACGCACAGCTCGCCGCCGTCGTAGTTTTCCGGTTCTTCGAGAAAGAGCGTCGCCGATAGATCGCTGCGGATGCGGAAATCGGTGCCGCGCAGCAGCCGGATCGCGTTGTCGACGTGCGTGCCGAACGCTTCGCCGCCTTCATAGCGATTGAAGAGCGGCGGGAAAACCTTGAGCGGCAGCGCTGCGGAGAAGAACAGCGCATTGCGTGCGAGCGCATCCTGAATCGCTTCGCCGACCGCGCGCGCGGCGGGCGAGCCTTCCGGCAGTTGACGGTTGCGCTTCGCGAGCGCGGATTGCGAGCCGGACGTGATGTTGCCGTCCATCCAGTCGGCGGCATCGAGTATCTCGCGGCATTGCGCGACTTGCGCCTTGGTCAGCACGCCGGGGATATGCAGCATCATGATGCGGATTCCTGAAAGGGCGAAGGGAGCGAGGAGGCCGCTGCCCGCAACGCGGCGACGGGCGACGCGGCCAGATGCGCGCGCATCTTCTCGATGAACGCCGGGGTGGCCGTCTGCGGCACACGGGCGATCCATTCGAGCGCTTCCTCGATGCGGCCGCGCGCGGCGAGGCAGCGCGCGTAGTTGAACTGTCCGCGGAAGTCACCAGCGATGGCCGCGCTCCGGTAATGGTCGAACGCCGTGTCGGGATCGGCTTCGACGACCCAGCCGTCTTCGTAGAAGCTGCCGACCAGGTTGATCGACTTCGCATGGCCGAGTGCGGCGGCCTTTTCGAACCACGCGAGCGCTTCGGCGCGGTTTTCATCGACGCCGTTACCGAGCGCGAGTGCCGTCGCGTAGTTGTACATGCCCCAGTCGAGGCCGGCGCGCGCGGCGAGGCGGAACCAGTACACGGCGACGCTCGCACACGCGGTCGTGCCCCAGCCGTGCTCGTAGCACCGGCCGACCATGTTCATCGCCATTGGATGATCGGCGTTAGCCGCGTGCTTGAACCACGTGAGCGCGGCGGCGGGGTCGCGCGCGATGCCGCGGCCGTCGAGCAGAATCTGCCCGTACATGGCTTGCGCTTCCACGATCCCGTTCTCCGCCGCCGCCGCGATCCATGCAGCCGCGACCTCGGGCGGCCCCGATAGCGCGGCGGCGAGCCGGTCCGGGGATGCCGATGCGAGCGTTGTCAGCGAAACCGGCCGCATCGGTCAGTAGCGCGCGTTGAGCGTGACGAACGCCGAGCGGCCCGGCGCAATCGACGCGTAGTGCGCGGGATACGCCTGGTCGAAGTACGTGCGGTTCAACAGGTTCTGCACGTTCAGCTGCAGATCGAGCCGCTTGTTGAAGCGGTACTGCGCGGTCGCGTCGAAGCGCCAGTACGCGGGCACCGCGCGCAGGTTCGCCGGGTCGCCGAACACCTTCGACATGTAGAACGCGCCGCCGCCGATCGTGAACTGCGGCGTCACGTCGTAGTTGGTCCACATCGTGAAGCTGTGCTTCGGCGTGTTCGGAAACTGATGGCCGTTGTTCGCCGAATCCTTGCCGTTGTCGCGCAGTTCGCTCTTCATGTAGGTGTAGCCGCCGAAGACCTGCCACGCGTTCGTGAGCTGGCCTGCGACACCGAGTTCGAGACCCTGCACGCGTTTGCCGCCGACCATCGCGTACTCGTTGTTCGGCAGCGTCACGCGCGCATTGGTCGTATCGATCTGGAACAGCGCACTCGTCAGCGACAGCTTGTTGTTCAGCACGTCCCACTTCGTGCCGAATTCGATGCTGCGGTTCTTTTCGGGCGCCATCTGGTCCGCGTTCGCGCCGACGCCGCCGCGTCCCGGTGTCAGCGACTGTCCTTCCAGGCCTTCGCCAAGCAGCATGCCGGCGGGCGTCGACGACGTTGCATACGACCCGTATACGCTGCCGTTCTTCGCCGGTTTGAACACGAGGCCGACCTGCCAGTTCACGAGCGTGTCGTCGCGCGTGTAAGTTTTCGAGCCGTTCGCGCGCGTGTCGGTGAAGCGGGTCGAGTAGTCGTCGATGCGTGCGCCCGCATTGATCTGCCAGCGCTTCGTCAGTTCAACCGTGTCGAAGCCATAGAGCGACTTGGTCGTTGTGCGCGCATAGGCCGGGTCGTTGTTGCGCTTGATCGAGCCCGCCCACGGATCGCCCGGATTCGGCGACCACAGGCTCGTGCAGTTATAGCCCGACGCGACGCCGATCCCGTTCTTGCAGATCGCGCCGGTGCCGGTTGCGACGGTGTACGCATCGCGTCGGCCCGATTCGCGTGAGAACTCCAGGCCCGTCGTAAAGCTGTGCTTGAACGGGCCGGTCGTGGCCTCGCCGAACAGCTCGGTCTGGTTCGCGACGCTCCACACCGCGCTGTCGCGGTTGTTGCCGCGGCGCCAGACCATCCCGTTGACGACGTTGCCCTGGCTGTCGTCGGGCTGCGTCCAGAGGTAGTCCTGGGTCGATTTCGTATAGCGCGTCATGTTGCGCACCGTCAGCGACGACGCGATGTCGTGCTCGATCTTCACGGTGCCGATGTCCGAGGTTGTGTAGCGGAAATCGCGGTCGCGCAGTCCATAGAAGTTGTGGCGGTCGACGTTCGCCGGATAGATCGTGTCGACGTTCGCGGGTTTGTTGGCCGACGTATAGAAATACGGAATGCCGCTATCGGGCGTGTCGTTGGTCGACAGATGGTAGTAGCTCGCGGTCACGCGGGTCGGCGTGCCGAGACCGAATGCGACGGAGGGCGCAACGCCCCAGCGGCTGTTGTCCACCACGTCGCGGCCAGCGACGTCGCTGTCGTGGCGCAGCAGGTTCAGGCGGAATGCGGCGTGATCGGCGAACTGCCAGTTGCCGTCCGCGGTGAAGCGGCGGTAGCGGTCCGTGCCGAGTCCGACGCTGCCGGAGGCGGCCGTGCCGGAATGCGGCGCCTTGGTGACCATATTGATGCTGCCGCCTGCACCGCCGCGGCCGCCGTATGCGCCGTCGGAGCCCTTGGTGACTTCGACGCGCTCGGCATTGAAGATTTCGCGGGTGGTCGCGCCGATATCGCGCATGCCGTCCACGAACATGCTGCCCTGCGTGTCGTAGCCGCGGATGAACGGGCGGTCGCCAAGCGGATTGCCGCCTTCGCCCGCGCCGAACGTGATGCCGGGCACCGTACGCAGCGCCTCGGTGAGCGTGGATGCGCCGCTGTTCTGGATCAACGCTTCGGGGATCACGGTGACGGATTTGGGCGTATCGACGAGCGGCGCGGTGAATTTGGCCGACGACGCGAATTCGGTCTTGTAGCTGTGTTCGGCCTGGCCCTTGACTTCGATGGGCGCGAGTTGTCGTTCGGCGTCGACGGTGGACGTTGCGGTGTTGTCCTGTGCGAACGCGGGGCTCGCGGCCAGTGCGCCGAACAGCGCGGTGAATTTTCCGAGCTTGATCTCGTCGGAATGCGGTCTCATCGATGGGTTTCCCTCGTGTGGCTTTGGCGGATGCGGCGGATGTAGCGGATGCGGTGGATGTAGCGGATGTGATGGGAGGAGCAATCTGTCAGAATGCTCCTCCCGCCACGGATCATTACGGAAAGCTTTCGGGTGGGATTCTAATTAAACTTTGTGTAAATGAGAAGCGTTCTTGTTTGGTCGCAAGAAAGGCTGCGCCCTGGGAGGCTTGCGGACGGTGCGCGCACCGGGCAGACGACCGGCGGGAAGAGCGGGAATCGAAGCGGCTGGCGCGCCGCATTCGCGGTCGCGGAGGAAACGTGGATTTATCTCGCCCGGCGGTCATCGCCGACGCAGGCGAGGACGTTGTAGATGACAGTCCACGAAGGCTGCCGTCGACCAGGCACGCCGGGACGCGCTACGACGCGGAGCCTGGCCCGCTGTACCTCACACCGGCTCTGCCGCCGCAGGCCGCATCCCGTATCGGCCGGACATTGAAGGCCTGCGCGGCGTCGCCGTGCCGGGCGCCGCGTCGCACCTGATCGCCTTCCTCAATAACCATCGCAAGCAAGGAGTGCAGTAATGAAAGTAGAAGACCTCATGACGAAGCGCATCGTGACGGTGGGCTTCGATGACACGCTGGAAACGGTCAGGGAGATCTTCAAGGAAGCGGCGATTCATCACCTGCTGGTTCTCGAAGACGGAGCGCTGCAAGGCGTCGTGTCCGATCGGGATCTCCTGCGCGCGTTGAGCCCGTTTATCGACAGCGTGGTGGAAACGCGGCGCGATGTGGGTACGCTGAACAAGCGCGTGCATCAGATCATGACCCGCACGCCGATTACGCTGCATCCCGACGCCGACGTGGCGGAAGCCATTCAGTTGTTGCTCGCGCATTCAATCTCCTGCATTCCGGTCGTCGACGACAAACGCAGGCCGGTGGGGATCGTGAGCTGGCGGGATCTGCTGAAGGGCTATGCGGCGGTGCTGAATCTACCGAACGCTGAAAACGCTGCGGACGCGGTGGCGTAACACCAGGCAAGGCAACTGCAACGACGATATTGCGCGGATCACGCGCTTCGAATCGGGTTGATTCATCGAGTGATCCTGTATGACGAACTCGATAGTGCCGTGAGCGAAACCGTCTCGGATCTTTTGAAAAAATGTCCCCACCGTGCTCGCGGAAATCAGACGATATTCGAATGAAATATGTGCATAAGGGACATGTAATAAGGCTTGCGAACTGGCTGCGCAATGAATGTCCAATTGTGCATCGCTTCAGCCGGGAAGCGATTCAACAATCCTGCACATCATTAGGCGTTTATTTAAGGGCCGGTTTGCTAAACAGCCTGATTTCGCGACAGGTGGAACGGCGTGTTCCGCACCGCGCACTTTTGCATCGTTCCCAACTCCTTGATTTGTGTGATATATCGTCGCATACGATAAAAAGTGCTCAAGCCTGTGACATTTGAACCGATATCGTGTGTAGTAGCTGTATTGATTTCTGGCCATTGCCACCGCGAATGGTGCCGTCGCTCGATCGGTTCCATGCCGCGTTTCGCGAGACAGTGGCCAGGCGGCAGGTGCCCGCACAGAGCGGCGGCGTTTCCACCGAAAATCATAAAAAACCATGAAACTGTCGTTTGTGCGAAAGCCCTGGTTACCGCCCGCGCTGAGTCGGCCCCGATTTTGCGGAACGTCGATTCATCGCATCTTTCTTCATACAAAAGAACGTGGACTGGAAGTGTGCATGGCCGACATGATCGGCGCTCAACCGGCCAAAGCGGCACCGGCCAGTCCGGTCGATACGTGGAACAGCTATTAGGTACCCACATCAAACACGCGTGATTGCCCGCTGTCGCGGGTTCGAGTCGATACCTGCTCTTGCCATGTTCGCCAGGGTGCGAACGTGCGCGAAGCGAGGGCAACTCTGGAGGCAGCCCAGCGATGTTCACCCATGCTTCTAAAGCTCCCCCCGGCAGCGTACCGGGGGATGACGAGGCGCAGCTCTACGGTTCGACGTGGACTGACGCACTGAGCGCGTTAGGCGAAGCATTGCAGCAACATGCAGCCGATATCGACAAGCGCTTCTATGAAGGTGTGATGCGCTTGCCGAAGTCGAGACACATCCTGGAAGCCCTGTCGAAACCGGAGGTCGAGCGTCTCAGAGCGCAACAAACACAGAGCCTGTACGCACTCGCCGCCCCCGATCTGACTGCCGCGACTCACCGCGCGACGGCGTTGCGCGTCGGGCGTGTCTGCGCCGTCATGGGACTGGATCAGGAAGAACTGATCCGGGTTTGGGGGCTCGTGTTCGCTGCCGTTCACCGCTACGTCGATACGACTGCACATGCGGAGGCGCTACGCGTGTTCGCGCGCCGGCTCACGCGCGAACTGGCCTTGCAGGCGCAGGCTTATCAGTGTCTGCAGAGCGCAAGGCAGGACGTATTGCTGCGTATCACCCGACTCGCGTGGAATACGGAGAGCTATACCGACCTCATCAGCAATGTCATTGAAATCATCGGTGCTCACGACGAGGTGACGGGCTGCTCGGTGGGACGGCCGGACCATCGAGGTGTCTTCCGGTTCGAGGCGGCATCGAAGAATATCGCGTCCTTCATCGCGGATATCGAACATTCCGAGCAGTTGCAGATCACGGCGACAGACGACGATCCTCATGGGCAGGGCTCGATTGGCCGGGCATGGCGCAGCGGGCGGGCGGAACACCTTCTCAGTTACGAAACGGATCCCCATGCCGCGCCCTGGAAGGATGTTGCGCTGAGTAAAGGCGTTCGCTCCGTCGTCACGATTCCCCTGAGCGAGCCGGGGCGTGCTCCGATGGCCGTTCTTTCCTTGTACAGTGTCCTGCCAGGCGGATTTACCGGCGCGGATCAGCGGGCTTTCGTCGAATTGCTGCAAACGCTGCTCGCGTTCGCCGTATCGCGAATCGAACATCTGGGAGGGCATACGCGTACCGTGCCGATTGCGACGCGGCAAAGCTGGGCGACGCTGCTCAGATCGGACGCGCTGCAGATGCACTATCAGCCGCTGCTGGATCTCCGGACCGGACGCGTCACCAAAGTCGAGGCGCTCGCGCGCTTGCAGGAGGGCGATCGATTCCTGGCGCCCGGCGAGTTCTTCCCCGCGCTGTCCTCGGATGATTTTCTGGAACTGTATATTCGCGGGTTAGGGCAGGCGCTGTCCCATCGGGATCGCTGGCTGAAAAGCGGAATCGATCTGAAAGTGTCCGTGAATCTGCCGCCCAGCGCGTTAAGCGATGTCCGCTATTTCGACGCCACGCAACAGGCATTGCAAAAGTATCGATGCGAACCCGGCACGTTGACGCTGGAGATGCTCGAAACCGATGCCACGCTGCCGGGCCTCGACGGGGCGCGCGAATTGGTGAAATTCAAGGCGCTCGGCATCAACCTGGCTGAAGACGATCTCGGTTCCGGGCATAGCAGCCTGCATCGTTTGCGTGAATTGCCCTTCGACTGGATCAAGATCGACCGGAGCATCGTGAGCCTGCCCGGCACCGACGCGCTGGATGTACTGCGTTTTATCTATCAATTAACGCGGCTGGGCCACTCGCTCGACAAGCGTGTGGTCGTCGAAGGCGTCGAGGGCGAGGATCTGCTGGAGGCGATCGCGCTTCTCGGCGTCGATACCGCCCAGGGCTACTGGATCGCTCGTCCCATGCCGGCGCAACAGGTGGTCGCATGGATGGGAAACCAGCCTGGCGCGCGCGTTTCGCAGAATCCGAAAACGCCTTTGGGAAAACTGGCCCGCTTGTTGATCTGGGAAGAGCGCCTGCATCTGATTTCCGAAGATCAGACGGCTTTCGAGCGGTTGGAGAAACTCTTCAAGACGGCCGGCAACGCAGCCGTTCCGGCGGTTTCAACGTTGGCGCAGCAGGATCCGGGTTGCCTGACCTGCTCGTTTACGAATTTCTTTATTGAAATGGAGTCCATTCTGGAGAACGAGTCTGGAGATTCGGCACTACCTCACGCCTTGATCACGGCTGCGATGCAAAACGGGCAACGCAGTGCGGATTATCGATTGGCCCGTCGGCAGCTGATCGATTCGATCATGTTGGGCGCCGTGTAATCCGGGCCGTCACAAGTGGACCAGGGATGAGCGCTTACGGTGTTGTGTTGCAACGGGTGGAACCGGCGCACGGACGTGCAATCGCCGGGAACGTTCGTCGCGAGAACTTTTGCATCGGGTTTCAGCGCCGGGCCTCAAGCCCTTTAAAGATAGCTGTCGACAGCAATTCAAAGAACTTATGTTATACCTGACTGACCTCATTCCGGGGGAGCTGGAAAATTCGGAATACAAGTGGTTGGTATCGCCGCGTCCGCATCTGGGTCTGTTGACGCGGCGACGCGCCAACACAATCGTCAATCGCGTTCGTCTGCTCGCCTTCCTGTTTGCCGTTTTAACGGCGGCGTGGAGCTGCGTCGACCTGATCGTGTTTCCGTTCGATCTGTGGTTCAACCTGGCGCTGATTCGTCTGGTCGCCTGCACCGCGTTCGCCGGCCTGTTGCTCTATCGCCCCAATGGCAATCTGCTCGATGCTTACCGTGCGATGGCGCTATTATTCGCAATCCCAACGGTGTTTTTCGTGGCGTCGTACACGCTGCTCGGTCATCACAGGCTCACGGGGTTGTCGGCGGCTATCAGCGTCGGTTACGCGTTTTTGCCTTTTGTGCTGCTTGCGGGATTGTCGATTTTTCCGTTGACGTTGCTTGAAACGCTGTTTTTCGCCGCACCAATCCTGTTCGCCCAGTTGATCGCCGGTCTCATGCGTTGGGCCGGCATGGACTGGCCGTCGTTTGCCGGTGAATTCTGGTTGCTCGTTCTGATCTCCGGTGTTTCGACATTGGCGGGCATGAGCCAGTTAGGCTTCATGATCGGGCTGGTCCGGCAGGCGGTCCGCGACGCATTGACCGGCGCGCTCTCGCGCAGCGGCGGCGAAGAAGTGCTGGAACTGCAATGCAGCATCGCTTCGCGCAGCGGCGCAAAACTGTCCGTCGCTTTTGTCGATCTGGATCACTTCAAGAATATCAACGACCAGTTCGGGCACGAAGCGGGCGACAAGGTGTTGTTCAACATGGCCGATATCGTTTTTCGCAATCTGCGGCGCGGCGACATGCTCATACGCTGGGGAGGCGAGGAATTCCTGCTGGTCATGCCCGATACCGGACTCGCACATGCGGAAGCGGCACTGGCGCGCTTGCGCAAGAACGGCTTCGGCGTCACGCCGATCGATACGCCGGTCACGGCGAGCATTGGCATCGCGGAGCTGGTGGCGGATCACGCGAGCGACTGGAAATCGCTGCTCGAAATCGCGGATCGGCGCATGTATCGTGCAAAGCAAAACGGCCGCAACCAGGTCTGCAGCCGGGACGAAGAGGTTGCAACGAAGCGGGAATTCTCGCCCGCGCGATTGGCGCAGACAGAGACAAGCTTGTGAGCCGTGCGGCTTGCCGGGACGGTTAGCCGCGTGTTTTAGGGGTGTACGTTTTAGTCGTTCGTTTCGGCGGTTGACTGTGCCCAGCCGATTGCGCCTGCAAGATCCGGCATGGGCCGCGCGAATGCGTAGCCCTGCGCCCACAGGTGCGGCACTGTCGCTGCCCACGCGACCTGCTCCGGTGTTTCGATGCCTTCCACGATGGCCTGAGTGCCCAACGCCTTGAGAATCTGCAGGGTGCCGGTAACGACATGCTGCGCGGCGTCCGATGCCGGGAGCCTGCAGATCAATTCCCTCGCAAGCTTTACCGCGTCGACTTCGAAATGCGCGAGATCCAGCAGGGTCCACGCGCCACATCCGAGGTCGTCGATAGCGACCTTCAAGCCCATCTTGCGAAGCGCCTCCACGGGCATGGCGAGTTCATCGCCCGCAACGTGCGGCCCGCTTTCCAGCAGCTCGATCATGAGGACTTCGGGAGCGCCGCCGCGCGCGAGGTAGTGCGTCGTGACGAGCCGCTCAAGCTCGCCGTCCTCCAGCTGCGATGGCCAGGCGTTGAACGAAACGAATTTATGACGATGTGCGACCGGCAGCGCCGCGCGATCCGCGGCGATTCTTTCGATCACGAAAGCCGTCACCGCGCGGGCGACGTCGGGCTGGTGAAGTACCTGTGCGAATGCGCCGGGTCGAAGCCAGCCATGCTGCGGATGGCGCCAGCGCAGCAACGCTTCGGCGCCGACTGCGGTTCCCGCGCGCACGTCCACGATGGGCTGATACGCGAGGCTGAACTCGCCTTCGCGGATGCCCTGGCAGACGCGTGCACATTGCGCTGCGTGCGTCGCATCGGCATCGGCAATGAGCGGTGCTGGCGTCTCGGCCAGGACTCGCTCGGGCGGAAGGGGGCGGTGCGCTTTCGGAGGCATGGGCGATCGACAGGGAACGCGCGGCGGGACGCAACGTTTGCGGGAATCGGATCGCCATTGTGCTAATGCGTATGTCGGACGAATATCGGACACGTCCTAAAAAGCGCGCGGTGTGCGCCAGGCGTAGCGGCCAGGCAATCTGCCGGTTGGGGCGCGGCGACGCGGCGGTCTATATGCCCATGCGTGTCAATGCGCGCCGCCGGCTGCGGGATCGTCGGGAAGCGGGGCGGCTCCCGTGCCGCCGAGTCCGGTTTCCCATGCATAGCGAAACAGTTCGGCGTCGCGGGCGATACCGAGCTTGCGCATGGCGGTGACCTTCTGCGAGCTGATGGTCTGCTTGCTACGATTGAGCTTTTTAGCAATCTCGCCGATCGACATACCCGAAACGTAGAGCCTGATTACTTCCACTTCGCGCTTCGACAATTCTGTGCGCTCGCCCGCAGGGCTGCCCGTGGGCTTTGCTGCCAGATCCTGGCGCAGGCCTTCGCTCGGGAAATACACCGCCTGTGCGTACACAGCGTGAATGGCGGAAATCAGCCGGTCGAGGTTATCGGTCTTGTTGATGTACGAATGAACGCCGAGCCGCGCGACTTCACGCACGATGGCCGGATTGTCGACCGTTGTGAAGACCACGATTTTCAGCTCGGGATAGCGGCGGCGCAGATAGGAGAACAGCGCCATTCCGTCGCCATAGGCTCCGTGCGGCATCGCGTAATCCGCCACGAGCACGTCGCACGGGACCGTGTCCAGCAACTTGATGATCTCGCTCGAATTCTGCGCCGTGCCGGTGACCTTGATGGTTTTGACGGAATCAAGCGCGTACTTCACTCCGGCGACGAGAGCAGGATGGTCGTCAGCAAGTACGACGTGGATTTGCATGACAAGTCCCTCGATGGGAATTATGGACAGAGTTCTTGGGACTATTGGGCCAAGTATAGCGTTTGCGCACGCCGTGATCACTTTGAATGCGTCGATTCGGTGTTAGTTAACGATTGAAAATGGTCGTTCTACAAAATAATTCGGCAATTATCGCGCCGATGCAATAAATCCGCTGAGATGGCACAAGGAATCGGATGACTGTCACGTATTCAGGAAGACGGTGGTTGTTCCGATCCGGTTTCGATTGCCGGTAACAGATGGTATTCGTAGATGCGCCGCAAGAGATCGACATCGCGCATCACGCCACATTTGTGCATTGCGCTGCGTTTCTGTGCGGCGACCGTCTGCCGTGTGCGGTTCAGCCGTGCGGCGATCTGGGTCACGGTGAGCCCCGATGCATAAAGGCGCAGCACATCAAGCTCGTGTTGAGTGAGGTAATCGAGCGGCAGCGGGGGACCCGGAGCGCGGGTTTCAGGCGCATTGGCCGCGTCGCCCCCATCGGACGGAATGCGATGGCACGTCGCGCGTATCGCTTCAATGAGCAATTCAGCACCCTCGGATTTTCTGACTACCGCGTGGACGCCGATCTTCATCGCGGCGCGCCGGAGACTGACGTGATCGCCAAGCGTAAAGAGCACGATCTGGAGCGCGGGATACCGGCGGCGGATATCGGCGAGAAACGCGAGTCCGTCGCGATGTGCGCCGACGTCCATCAGATAGTCTGCGACGAGAACGTCGCAGTGCGTGGTGGCCAAAATTGTCTCAAGCTCAGTCGAATTGCGGGCGGTTCCTGCGGTTTTGAAATGGCCAAACTTCGATAGCACGAGTTCGACGCCAGCGAGGACGGCCGGATGGCTGTCGGCCAGTGCGATGTTGATCCCCATGCAGGCCCTTGGTTCAGTCAGCAGGCGCTGAGCTATCGGAAAAAAACGACTGTAGGGGGCTTGGTGCGAAGTTTGGTTAGGAAGCGTCTGAAGTTGATGGTCGGGTGGGTAGGAGTGGTCTGAATTTTTTCATTCCGCGATCATGTACGTCATCCACCCTGGGTCAGCCAGTCAGGCAGGAAATGGCGCGATCCGAACGCTAACGCAAGCGCATTCAGCGGCGTAGTCCGCGCGAACCGGTAACTAGAAAAGCTTCCCCTGACCCGAGGTCACGGTTTCGAAGTCGTCGTCGAGGAACGCAAGGATGGCATCCGCCACGGGCTGCAGCTGGCGGGCGAGATAGAAGCCGTAGTCGATGGGCGAATTCAATGTTTCCAGTGGTTGTGGCCCGCTGGACGTCATGACGTAGCTGATCCACCCGCCGTTCTGGTACTGAAGCGGGCGTCCTTGATCGCGATTGAACGCGTCGGCCATGCGCGCGGCGCGAACGTGCGGCGGAACGTTGCGCTGGTATTCGCTCAATGGCCGGCGCAGCCGCTTGCGGTAGACGAGTTTGTCGTCGAATTCGCCCGCGAGCGTGCGCTGCACATAATCGCGAATGTAATCGGCATAGGGTTGGCGATGGAACACGCGGCCATAGAGTTCCCGCTGGAACGTCTGCGCAAGCGGTGTCCAGTCGGTGCGCACGGTTTCCAGGCCCTTGAAGACGAGTTCCTCCTGGCCATTGGCCGCGAGACTGAGGCCCGCATAGCGCTTCTTGCTGCCTTCCTCCATGCCGCGCACGGTCGGCATGAGAAAGCGCCGATAGTGCCTTTCGTACTGCAATTCCAGTGCGCTATCGAGACCGAAGCGCTGCTTCAAATGCTGCGTCCACCAGGTGTTGATGTGCTCGACGAGCGCATGTCCTTTCTGCCGCGGGTCGTCTTCGGCGTGCGCGCCCTTGAGCCATACGAACGTCGAATCGGTATCGCCGTAGATTACGTCGTAACCCTGAGCCTCGATGAGCGCGCGCGTCTGGTGCATGATCTCGTGGCCGCGCATCGTGATCGAGGAGGCGAGCCGCGGATCGAAGAACCGGCAGCCGCTCGAGCCCAGCACGCCGTAGAACGAATTCATGATGATCTTCAGCGCCTGCGACAGCGGCTTGTTGTGGTGACGCTTTGCGCCGTCGCGTTCTTCCGAAACCTGGCGCACGATGTCCGGCAGGCAATGCGCCGTGCGTGAAAACCTGGCGCCGAGAAAGCCGGGCACCGACTGGTCGTCGCGCGGCGTGCGCAGTCCCTCGATGAGCCCGACCGGGTCGATCAGGAACGTGCGGATGATCGACGGATAGAGACTCTTGTAATCGAGCACGAGCACCGAATCGTAGATACCGGGACGCGAATCCATGACGAATCCGCCCGGGCTCGGTTGACCGACGACGTCGCCGAGGTTGGGCGCGACGTAGCCGAGCCGGTGCATTTTCGGCAGGTACAGATGCGTGAAGGCGGCGACCGATCCGCCGCTGCGGTCGGCCTGCAAGCCCGTAACCGTGGCGCGTTCGAGCAGGAACGGCAGTAGCTCGGTTTTATCGAAGATACGCGTGACGAGTTCGCAGTCTTTGAGGTTGTAGCGGGCGAGGGCGGGTTTGTCTTCGTCGAAGCGGCGCTGGATTTCGTCCATGCGCTGATACGGGTTGTCGATGGATTTGCCTTCGCCCAGTAACTCCCGCGCGACGTATTCGAGGCTGAAGGACGGAAAGCTCCACGTCGCGGACCGCAGCGCTTCGATGCCGTCGATGACGAGCCGTCCCGGCACCGATGCGAAAAAGTGGTTTTGCTTTTGCCCGTGCTCGCGCCATTCCAGTTCGTTGCCGCCACGGCCGAGACGCAGCGGCACGCCGAGTTGTTCGGCGTGCGCGAGCAGGACGCGCAGATCGAATTGAATCAGGTTCCAGCCGACGATGGCGTCTGGATCGTGCTGCGCCATCCACGCGTTCAGCCGTTCGAGCATGGCGGCGCGGCTCGCGCAGTATTCGAGCTGGAAGTCGACCTGCGAGTCGACTTGCGAGTCGTTCTGCGGATTGCCGATAGTTGCGGGGCCGAGCATGTAAACCTGCCGCTCGCCGCAGCCTTCGAGTGCAATGGAATACAGTTCGCCCTTCGCGCTGGTTTCGATGTCGAGCGAGACGAGACGCAGCGTCGGGCGATAGCCCATCGCCGGTTTCATTTCGCCGTTGCGCAGCACAGCGTCTGGGCCCGGCTCGCCTCTGAACGAAACCGGTGCGGTGATGAAACGCTCCATCATGTAGCGCTCAGGCGGGAGTACGTCTGCTTCGTAGACGTCGATACCGGCCTGACGCAGACGCTTCTGAAGACCCAGCAACGCCCGGTATTGAGCGCAATAGATGCCGAGTACCGGCCTGTGCTGGAAATCCGTCAATTCCAGCGCGCGCGATCTGAATGCCGGGTTGTCGTTCAACACGGCTTGCGCGCGCGGCAGTTGTTCGGCTGGGATAAAACAGACCGATTCCTGCTGGCGCAAGCGAATCTTGCGCGGCCCGTCATCGGTCGCCAGCCAGAATTCCACTTCGGTATGAGTGGGCGTATCGCGCCAATGGCGCGTAAGAATGAAGCCCTGTTGAAACCCAGTCAAAAAACAACCTCGCATGTCGGCACGTCTGCCGGGATTTTAACGCCCGCGATGCATCGATTTGCCTGTTGACGGGGCGCACCAGCCGATATCAAACGACTGAAAACCTGAAAAAAAGATTAATTTCCACTGTCGCAAGTGCTCTAGCATAGGCTCACAGAAAAAATAATTGCGGCGGCGCGCGAGATTGCAGGGAGCGGTGCGCTGTCGTCGACCACTGGGGACAACGATGAGAACCGGCGCGACAAGCAGGCGTTTCGTTATACCGATCACAACAAAAAGAGCCGTCTGTGCCTGCAAGGCAGCGCTTGACGGACCCAGCATGCGGCGCTGATGCCGCGGGCACCGAATCGCACCTGAATTCCCACGCATCGCTAACTGATCGGCCCGGCTACGCAGGTTGGCCGTGGATCGACGCATATCGTTGCGTATGGCGCGTATGGCGCGTGGGCTCCGATGTTGTGCTGCTACCCCTATCACCATGGCTCGAATCACCGTTACCGCACGGCTCGCACTGGGCTTCGGCATCGTGCTTGTGCTGTTCGTCGCACTTTCAGTCGTCGGTATGGCCGGCATGGCAAATATTCGCGGCAGGCTGGATGAAGTCGTGCTCGTGCACGACGCGGAAACCATGCGCGCGACCAACCTGCGCGGCGCGGTGAGCGGCATCGCCATCGCGATACGCAATATGGCCGTGATGACGAACGAAAACGATGTGGCAGGGGAACAGTCCGCCATCAAGGCGTTCGAGGCGGTATATGCCGAGAACTATCAGGCGTTGGGCCATCTGTTCGATGCTTCGCCGCTGACAACCGACGAGGAGCGGCACCTGTTTGCGACGCTCAAGCGGGAAGAGGCGCAAACGCTGCCGCTCGTCGAGAAGGAAGCGATGAACTGGGCGCTCGCAAACGATCAGGATGCGGCGCTGAAAGTGCTCGTCAATGAGGTGCGGCCAAAGCAGGTTCAGTGGCTCGCGACGCTCGACCAGTTGCTCGCGCTCGAACAGGGACGCGCGCGCGCGGCGGCGGACGACGCAGCGACGACATGGTCGAGAGTCGCCGCCATCACGGTGGCTGCGGTAGTCGCCGCGTTATTGATCGGCGTCGCGGCGGCGGTCCTGATTACGCGCAGCATCCTCCGGCAGCTTGGGGCTGACCCGGCCCGCGCGCAGCAACTGGCCGGGGAAATTGCGGGCGGCAATCTCGCCGCTTCGGTGAAGCTGCGCGCGGGCGACGGGCACAGTCTGATGGCGTCGCTCGAATCGATGCGCTCGCAACTGATGTCGATAGTCGCGCAGATCAAGACGTCGGCTGAGACGATCGCAGTCCACGCGGGCGAGATTGCCGGGGGCAATATGGATCTCTCGCAGCGTACCGAGGAGCAGGCGGCATCGCTGCAACAGGCGGCTGCGAGCATGGCGGAACTGACCGCGACGGTCGCGCAGAACACCGGCGATGCCGTCGAGGCTCACGCCATCGCCAATGCTGCGTCGCAGGCGGCGGTTCAGGGCGGCCAGGTCGTCGGGCGCGTCGTGACCACGATGGCCGACATTGCGGGAAGCTCCGCGCGCGTGGCCGACATCATCGGCGTGATCGAGGGCATTGCGTTCCAGACGAATATTCTCGCGCTCAACGCGGCTGTCGAAGCGGCGCGCGCGGGTGCGCAGGGGCGCGGTTTCGCGGTCGTGGCGAGCGAAGTGCGCATGCTGGCGCAACGCAGCGCGGACGCCGTCAAAGAGGTGAGGACGCTGATCGGCGAATCGACGGGTCACGTGGAGGCGGGTTCGAAGCTCGTCGCCGACGCTGGCGTAACGATTGAAAAGCTCGTGCGATCGGTACAGGATCTGGACGGCCTGATGAGCAAGATCGCGCACGCGTCGGATGCGCAGAAGAACGATATCGAACAGATCCATCGTGCCGTCGGTGAGATGGATAAAGTCACGCAACAGAACGCGTCGCTCGTCGAACAGCTCGCCGCTGCGGCGCAGACGCTGGCTGGCGGTGCGACTGGATTGCGCGAATCGGTGGCGGTCTTCACGATTGCCGGAGCGCTGGCGGCACAGGAGTGCGGCAGTGCGGCAGGCAACGCGCATCGCGCGGCGCTCGTCTAGTCCGCTGCGACCGCGAGCGGCGCAAGTCTGCGCGGCTCGCGGCCGGATACGGCGCTTCAATTGCCGAAATACAGATTGCAGAAGCTCGCCGGACCGATACAGCCCGGCGTGTGCATCGGAGAACCCGATTCAGACGACCCGCCCAGCGAGACGCCGCCAACGCCGCTGGCGGCCTGTTGCGCGCCGGAGTGGGCCGCAACTTTTGCTTCGGCTGCCTGGATGGCGGCAGGATAGTTCGCATCCTCTCCCGCGGAGATGTTGTAGCCGGCCTGTTGGAGTTCGACCAGTTCGGCACGCACCTGCGCACGTGTGACCGGCGCTGTGTTCTCCTGGGCAAACGACAATGCGGGGCTGGCGAGCACGGCGAGCGCGAGCGTGAAGTTCATGATCCTGTTCATGGTATGCATTCCTTAGTAAGAAATTCGGATTGAAATGATAAGAATCGTGTGTGTTCAGCTGCCGAAGTAGACCGCGCAATGGCGGGCGCTGGGATAGACCGCTTCGCCGACGAAGCGGTTGCCATCGGCTTCGGCATCGATGGTGGGTTGGCGCTCCTCGGCGCGGGACAGTTCGTGCATCGAGGCGGAGAACGTTGCATAACGGACGGACATGTTGCGCTCCTGCGAAGATGAACGGACCTGGTGGTGAGAACGGTGTACGTTGTTTCGACTGGTCTCAGCAGGGTATACAGCGGCCCCCGACGATCTATTCCAGCTTTTTGCGCTACCGTCGCGTGCTCGTTCCGAACTTGAAAATCAGATCAATTCGGTCCTGCGGCGAAAATGAAAAGTCGAAGGCTATCCGCAAGGTCTGATAGGAATTTGTATGCGCACAAAAAAAGGCCCGCGAGGTTGCGGGCCGATCCATGCTCGGGTGACATGGTGAAGAGAAAGGGGCCGACGTGTTGCTTTCGCCAAACATGTCGACGCACCTTACGCGCTCAGGTGACGGTGCAGCGCTGCGGGTGCTGAAGTTGGGTGATGAGTCGGGCCATCAGTCAGGCGAAATTGCATACGCTTGACTCTAGCTATCCCGCTTGCCGTGCACAGCTATCTGATCGGATAGGCCGTAACGCGTGCGTCACCCAGACTATCCGCTGACCAGAAAACAAACATTGAAAACGATTTGCGGCGGTGGAACGCGCGCTTAATACGAGCGCTTAATGGCGCCAGCCATGTCCTCCGTAGAATCCGACGCCGACATCGACGGACGGCGCAGCGTAGTAACCCGGCGCATATCCGTATGCGGGTGCGGGTCCGTAAGCGTAAGGCGGGGCGACCACGCATCCCGAAAGTCCGGTGGTCAATGCCAATACTCCGGCGACTACACTAGCGATTACACAAAGGCGTTTGATCATTGCAGTTCTCCCATGGCGCTATTGTCTGCGTCCTCGGCATTCATATTCGCAACGATGTGTGTCTAAACATTACGGCCCTGGGTATCTGACAAACCCTAACAAATAGCTAAGTTGTTTGACAACAATGGGGGTGGATGCTAACGTGCACGCTATTGACAACCCTCTACCCCGCACGAGGCCTCATGAACGTGTCCCCGATTGTCGAGAGCGAATTTGCCTCGACGGTGATGGCTGTGCCGCCGCTGGCACGCCGCCCCGATCTTTCGCTCGACGTCGACGAAAACCGCCGCCTGATCCGCCACATGGAAGCGGGCGGTATCCGCACGCTGCTCTATGGCGGTAATGCCAATCTCTACCATGTCGCCGTTAGCGAATACCGCGACTTGCTTGACATGCTCGCCGAACTCGCCGGTCCCGATACGCGCGTGATTCCCGCGATCGGTCCGGACTTCGGCAAGATGCGGGACGAGGCGCGCATCCTCGCGCAGACCAGCTACAAGACCGCGATGGTGCTGCCGTTCGGCCGCTTCACGACGCCGGCCGGCGTCGAGGCGGGCCTCACGCGGATTGCCGACATAGCGGGTATCCCGCTCACGCTCTACGTCAAGAGCGAAGACTATGTGGACGTCGATACGCTGGCGCGCCTCGTCGACCGGGGCACGCTGGTCTCCGTGAAGTACGCAATCGTGCGCGAAGACCCGGCGAATGACCCGTATCTGCACCGCCTGCTGCAGAGCGTGCCCGCATCGAAGCTCGTCTCGGGCATGGGCGAGCGTCCGGCCATCGTCCATGTGCGCGATTTCGGTCTTGCCGCCTGGACCACGGGTTCGGGCTGCATCGCGCCGCGCGCGGTGATGGCGCTGCTCGCCGCCGTGAAGGCGGGCCGTACCGATGAAGCGCAGTGCCTCTACGATGCGTTCATGCCGCTCGAAACGCTGCGCGACGAGATCTCGCTGATCCGTGTCCTGCACGACGCGGTGACGCTCACCGGCATCGCCGACATGGGCCCGATCCTGCCGCTGCTCTCCGGCACGCCCGAAGCCGATCTGCCCGCCGTCGAGCAGGCGGCGAAGGCGCTGCTTGCGTTCGAGAAATCGCTGGTTCAGGCAGCGCGTGCATGAGCGCCGCCGGTCCTGAAGGCATCCACGGAGCGAACATGCAGATATCCGGAACCATGTTGCTGGGCGCCGACGCCGTGCGCGGAACCGAAGGCGAGATGCGCGCTTTCGCGCCTGCGCTCGGCGAGGCGATCGAGCCTGCCTTCGGTCTCGGCGGCCCCGCCGATGTCGAGCGCGCCTGCACGCTGGCTGCGCAGGCTTTCGATCCGTTTCGCGCCGCGCCGCTCGAAACGAGGGCGCGGCTGCTCGAAGCGATTGCGGAGCGCATCCTCGAAATCGGCGACGCGCTGATCGAGCGCGCACATCTCGAATCGGCGCTGCCGAAGCCGCGTCTCGAAGGTGAGCGCGGTCGCACGGTCGGCCAGTTGTGCCTCTTCGCGGCGCTCGTGCGCGATGGCCGCTGGTGCGGCGCCGTGCTCGACTCGGCGCTGCCCGAGCGCAAGCCGCTGCCGCGCTCCGACTTGCGCGCGCAACGCATCGGGCTCGGCCCCGTGGCCGTGTTCGGCGCAAGCAATTTTCCGCTGGCATTTTCGGTCGCTGGCGCCGATACCGCATCGGCGCTCGCGGCAGGCTGCCCGGTCGTCGTGAAGGCGCACCCGGCGCACCCGGGCACATCCGAACTGGTGGGCCGCGCGATCCGGCGCGCTGTCGCCGATGCGGGCCTGCCCGCGGGTGTGTTCTCGCTTCTGTTCGGCGGCGGTAATGCGTTGGGCGAGGCGCTCGTCGCGCATCCGGCGATCAAGGCCGTGGGTTTCACGGGTTCGCGCGGCGGCGGCCTCGCGCTGGCGCGCGTCGCCGCGCAGCGTCCCGAGCCGATTCCCGTCTATGCCGAGATGAGCAGCATCAACCCGATGTTCGTGATGCCCGCTGCACTGGCCGCGCGCGGTGAAGCGCTTGCGAAGGGCTTCGTCGAGTCGCTGACGCTGGGCGTCGGGCAGTTCTGCACGAATCCGGGCCTCGTCTTCGGCTTCGAAGGGCCCGACCTGGAGCGCTTCGTCAGCGATGCGGCTGCAGCGCTCGCGCAGAAGACGTCGCAGACCATGCTGACCGCGGGCATTGCCGCGAACTATGGCGACGCCGTCGGCGCACGCGCGCAGCTTGCCGGTGTCGAACGCGTCGCGCAGGGCACGCAGTCCGGCGCGCACTGTGCGGCGGTGCCGATGCTGTTCAAGACAAGCGCCGTGCAGTTTCTCGCGCAGCACGCGCTGGGCGACGAAATCTTCGGGCCGACTTCGCTCGTCGTGGCATGCCGCGACGAGGCCGAGCTGCTGCGCGTCGCCGAACATCTGGAAGGGCAGTTGACGGCAACGTTGCAGATCGACAGCGGCGACTACGCGCTGGCGCGCCGTCTGTTGCCGGTGCTGGAACGCAAGGCGGGCCGGATTCTCGCGAACGGGTTCCCGACGGGCGTCGAGGTGTCGCACGCGATGATCCACGGCGGGCCGTTCCCGGCCACCTCGGATGTGCGCACGACGTCGGTGGGCACGATGGCGGTCGAGCGCTTCCTGCGCCCGGTCTGCTATCAGGATCTGCCTGCGGACCTGCTGCCGCCCGCGTTGCAGGACGACAATCCGCTCGCGCTGTGGCGGTTGCGCGATGGCGAGCTGGTGCGCGCCTAATGTTGCTTGACAACTTGTAGTGTGGTTCGGCATCCTGTGCCCGCCGCCCGATAGAGGCTAAAGACAAGCGGGCCACAGAGCAAAATTCCATAAACGGATCGGAGGAGACGCGATGTTCGAAGGACGCTTGCCGGCCAGACTCCTGGCCCCCGGTATGGCGGCCGCGGCGACGCTCGGCATGGGTGCGGCGAATGCATCGCTTTGCCCGGGCCGTCGGGTTGCGGAAAATCGACTGCGCTCAACTGCATCGCCGGACTTTTGCCGCTCACGAGCGCCAGCATCTGGTTCGACGACACGCGAATCGACGTCCCGCCGCCGGAAAAGCGCGGCTTCGGTATGGTGTTCCAGAAACTCGTGACGACGCTGCATGTGATTCCGGTGACGCCCGGCACCGTGCCGATCGCCGACCGCAGGCTGAGCGACTTCGGCCCGGGCGGCCGGTTCCCGCTCGCGGTGCATGCCTTGCATTTCTACACCCATGATGAAATTCGTCTCACGCACAACGGCTGGGGCGTGCTGATTCCGCTGATCGTCTCGGGTTTTCCTTTCGCATTTCTGCTCACGCTTTCGTATATGACCGGTATCGACCCGACACTCGCGCGTCGCGGCTGCGACGCCCGGCATATTCGAACTCACTTTTATTCACCGCCGGATCCGATACGCAAACACGCGTCGTCGCGCGTGAAAGAGCGGCGCTGACCGGCAACGGCGGCCTTAACAGAAACACCTGGAGCAAAGCAAGATGAGCAAGAAACGCAAGACCCCCGAAGAACTGCGCAGCCATCGCTGGTACGGCGTGAACGACCTGCGCTCGTTCGGCCACCGCTCGCGCACGGCGCAGATGGGCTACGACCGCGAAGAGTACGCGGGCAAGCCGGTCATCGCGATCCTCAACACGTGGAGCGAAATCAACCCGTGCCATACGCACTTCAAGGAGCGCGTGGAAGAGGTCAAGCGCGGCATCTGGCAGGCGGGTGGCTTTCCGGTCGAATTGCCGGTGCAGACGCTCTCGGAGCCGTTTCAGAAGCCCACGACGATGCTTTACCGCAACTTCCTCGCGATGGAAGCGGAAGAAACGCTGCGCTCGTATCCGGCGGACGGCGTCGTGCTGATGGGCGGCTGCGACAAGACCACGCCCGCGTTGCTGATGGGTGCGATTTCAGTGGATTTGCCCGCGATCTTCCTGCCTGCGGGCCCGATGCTCAACGGCAACTGGAACGGCGTGACGCTCGGCTCGGGATCGGACACCTGGAAGTACTGGGCCGACCTGCGCGCGGGCAAGATCACCGAGCAGGACTGGAAGGGCGTGGAAGGCGGCATTGCGCGTTCGCCCGGCCACTGCATGACGATGGGCACGGCCTCGACGATGACGAGCGCGGCCGAAGCGCTCGGCTTCACGTTGCCGGGCTACGCCTCGATTCCGGCGGTCGATTCGCGCCATGCACAGTTCGCGGCCAGGACGGGTAGACGGATCGTCGACATGGTGTGGGAAGACCTCAAGCCCTCGGACATCATCACGCGCAAATCCGTCGACAACGCGGTTACGACCTGCCTCGCGCTTTCGGGATCGAGCAACGCGATCGTCCACATGATCGCGCTTGCGCGCCGCGCGGGCGTGGACCTGACGCTTGCGCAATACGACGACATCGCGCGCCGCACGCCGGTGCTCGCGAACATCCGCCCGACCGGCAAGTTCCTCATGGAGGACTTCTTCTACGCAGGCGGCCTGATGGCGATGCTGAAGGAGCTGGGCGACCTGATCGACGGCACGCAACTCACGGTGAACGGCAAGACGCTGGGCGAGAACATCGCCGAGGCACGGATTTTCAACGACGACGTGATCCGCCGCCGCACCAACCCGCTGATGCGCGATACCGGTCTTGCCGTGCTGCGCGGCAATATCGCGCCGGACGGCGCCGTGATCAAGCCGGGCGCCGCGGAGCCCCATTTGCATGTGCACACGGGCCGGGCGGTCGTGTTCAAGGACTACAACGACATGGCTGCGCGCGTCGACAGCGAGGAACTCGACATCGATGAAAACTGCGTGATCGTGCTGCAGCACGCGGGCCCGATCGGTGCGCCGGGCATGCCCGAGTGGGGCCAGCTGCCGATCCCGCAGAAGATCCTGAAGAAGGGGGTGCGCGACATGGTCCGCATTTCCGATGCGCGCATGAGCGGCACGAGCTACGGGGCCTGCGTGCTGCACGTTGCGCCGGAATCGTTCGTTGGCGGTCCGTTCGCGCTGGTGCAGGACGGCGACATGATCGAGCTGAACGTGCCCGAACGCCGTCTGAATGTGCTGGTTTCCGATGAGGAACTCGTGCGACGCAAGGCTTCGTGGGTGGCGCCCGAACCGCGCTTTACGCGCGGCTACGGCGCGATGCACCAGATGCACGTCATGCAGGCGGACAAGGGCTGCGACTTCGATTTCCTGCAGCGTGATGGCGCCGGATGCAGTTGCGGAGGAGGAGGCGAGCCCGAGATCCACTGACGATACGGGTTCCACTGGCCGTCACAAGGCGTACGCGAGGCGCGTCTTGTGACGGTTTCGACCAGTGATTTCAAGCGCAGTAAATAAGTCGTATTAAAACCACAAAAACTAAATATAGGAGTACAGATGAAAAAGATAGTCATCGCATCAGCGTTGGGTCTTGCTGCAATGGGCGCGCAGGCCCAGAGCAGCGTGACCCTGTACGGCATTATCGATACGGGCGTCGAGTACCTGAGTAACGTCAAGGGGCAGGGCTCCTTCCTCGGCCTGAACGAAGGCATCTGGGGTGGCGAGCGCTTCGGCGTGCGGGGGCGCGAAGATCTCGGCGGCGGCACCGCGGCGATTTTCCAGTTGGAAAACGGCTTCAACGCCGACAACGGTGCGATGCAAAAGAGCGGCGTGATGTTCAACCGCGGCGCGTGGGTCGGGTTGACCAACGACGCGTACGGCACGTTCACGGCCGGACGCCAGTACACGCCGTACTACACGTTGCTGGCTCCGTGGAGCCCGACCAACTGGCTCACCGGCGCACTGGGCGCGCACCCGGGCGATATCGACAACCTCGATACCGACTATCGCGTCAGCAACTCGGTTTCGTACAAGTCGCCGACTTTCGCCGGACTGACGTTCGGCGCGCTGTATGCGCTCGGCGGCCAGGCAGGCAGCTTCACGCGCGGCCAGTCCTGGAGCCTCGCCGCGCAGTATCGGGCGGGTCCTGCCGGTATCGGCATCGGCTACGAGCGCTTCGAGAACGCGACGCCGGGCGGCGGCGCGTGGAATTCCGCCTCGACCGCCTGGTCGGGCACCGGCGAGCAGGGCAACACCGGGATTACGGCGGGCTACCAGACCGCGGCGGCACAGAACCGCCTCGCGGTGACGGGCGGCTATCAGTTCAATGCGAAGTTCGACGTGTCGGTTTCGTATTCGAATGTGCAGTACGTCGCGGGTCCGGGCTCGTTGTTCGCCTCGACGGCGATTTTCAACACGGGCGGCGTGGTGCTTCACTACCATCCCGCCACCGCATGGGATTTCGCGGCGGGCTACGCCTATACGCGCGGTACGCGAGCCAACGGCATCACGTCTCCGGCGAGCTATAACCAGTTCAACCTGACCCAGTTGTACAGCCTGTCGAAGCGCACGCGGATCTACGTGCTGGAAGCGTTCCAGCGCGCCAACGGCGAGACGGTGGACAGCAACGGCAAGGTGATCCGGGCGGTGGCCAACATCGCCGAGGCGACCCAGTCGGGCAACCGCAACCAGGTTGCAGTGACGCTTGGCATCAACCACTCGTTCTAACGGCGTGAGAAGCGAGGAGTGACGCGCTGTGCCGCTCCTCGCACCGGCCGGTAACGCCCCCGCGTCAGCAAGCCACAGTGACAACCGGGATGAAAGTTGTCAATCAAATGTCCGGCTGATTAGGGCGGCTTCGCACGGCTTCCCGAGGCCGTCCCTGACGAGTAAGCCGCGTCAAAACGCCTGTGTTTTCGATCAAATAACGTGTTCGGCTGGCTGCGGCATGCGGGTATTCACTAGAATCCGGCTGATATCGAGGTCTATACAATTCCGTGTTGTCAAACAACAATAGCGGCCGGGCGGGGCCGGGCCGCGCATCCGGGTGGCTCCGGTCGCCAGACGATGGTTCTACTACAAGGAAGAGGCACGATGAAAAAGATTCCGCTGTCCCGCGTTTCGGTGATGGTCGCCGCCATGGTGCTGGCATTCGGCGCAGGGAGCGCTGAGGCGCGCATGTTCCGCGCGGCGAATGTTCATGCCGATACGTTCCCGACAGTCGTGACGCTCAAGGCAATGGGTCAGGAACTCAGCCAGGAGACCGGCGGCAAGGACACCATGATGGTGTTCGGCAATAGCGCGCTGGGTTCGGAAGACGACACGATCAGCCAGGTGCGCGTGGGTGCGATCGATATGGTTTGGGCGAACGGTTCGGCATTCAACGCGATCGTGCCGGAATCCCTGATTCCGGAACTCCCGTTCCTGTTCCGTGACATCGACCACTTCCGCAAAGTCATGTACGGCCCTGTCGGCCAGAAGCTGCTCGACGCGTTCTCGTCCAAGGGCATGGTCGCGCTTGCCTTCTACGAAAGCGGTGCACGTTCGATGTACGCGAAGAGGGCGATCCACTCGCCGGCCGACATGAAGGGCCTCAAGGTGCGCGTGCAACCGTCCGACCTGATGGTCGACCAGATCAAGGCCATGGGCGGCACGCCGACTCCGATGCCGTACGCCGAGGTTTACACGGGCTTGAAGACGGGCCTCGTCGACGCGGCCGAGAACAACATCTCGTCGTACGCCGAAACCAAGCATTACGAAGTCGCGCCGATCTACTCGGAAACCGGGCATGCGATGACACCGGAAGTGCTGGTGTTCTCGAAGAAGATCTGGGACACGCTGACCCCGCAGGAGCAGGCCCAGATCAGGAAGGCCGCTGCGGACTCGGTGCCGGGGTACGTGAAGCTGTGGACCGCGCATGAGACCGAAGCGCGCCAGGCCGTCACCAAGGGCGGCTCGACGATCGTCCCGGCCGCGCAGATCGACCGTCCGGCCTTCGTGAAGGCCATGCAGCCGGTCTGGGCGAAGTACGCATCGACGCCGCAGATGAAGCAGCTCGTCGACGAGATCGAGGCAGTCAAGTAGTTTCGAAGTGAGTGCGTCGAGTGTATCGAGCGTCTCGAATGCATTGAGTGTGCTCTGCCGGAACGTTGCTCCAGCAACCATGCCGGGCGATGTTCCGGCTTGTTGCACTGCGAGCGGGGAAGCGTCTGCGGCCCGTTGCGGGCGGGACGTTCCGGCGTGCGATGGATGAGGAAGTCAGATGAGTTTCATGAAACGGCTGAACGACTGGGTTGCCCGCGGGTTGACGTTTTTGTCCTCGGGCTGTCTGGTCGTGCTTTGCGCTCTGGTGCTCTACAGCGTCGTGATGCGTTACGTGTTCGATGACGCGCCCGACTACGTCGAACCGATTGCGCTTCTGCTCGTGATCGCAATCGCGTTTTTCGGCGCTGCGCTCAAGGTGCGCGACGGCGGTCATATCGGGCTCGATTCCCTGATCAACAAATTTCCGCCCAGCGGCCGCAAGGCGGCCGTCGTGTTCCAGTACCTGTGCATGATCGCGTTTTCGATCGCGATCGTTGCGGGCTGCCACGAAATGGCCTTCACCACCAGCGACGACCCGATTCCGATCATCGGCGTACCGGAAGCGACGCGTTATTACCTCCCGATGATTGCCGGCGTGTCCATCGTGCTCTTTTCCCTCGAACATCTGCTGAAGCTGTTCGCACGCAAGCGGACCTGATTGACCATGGAACTTGCCATCCTTTCCGTTAGTTTTCTCGTTCTCCTCATGCTCGGGGTGCCGGTGTCGTTCTCGCTCGGCCTCGCATGCATGCTCACGTATCTCCACGAAGGCCTGCCGCTCGCGACCGCGATGCAATCGATGGTCTCGGGCATCAATGCATTCTCGTTTCTTGCCGTCCCGTTCTTTATCTTTTCGGGCGAGTTGATGCTGCACGGCGGCATCGCCGACCGGATCCTGCGCTTCGCGCAGGCCAGCGTCGGCCATTTTCGCGGCGGTCTGGGCATGGCCAACGTGGTGGCCTGCACGATGTTCGGCGGCGTGTCCGGCTCGCCCACGGCCGATACTTCGGCGATGGGCGGCGTCGTGATTCCGCTCATGAAGCGCGAGGGCTACAGCGCCGCGTACGCGGTCAACGTGACCACGCACTCGTCGCTGGCCGGCGCGCTGATGCCGACCTCGACCAACATGATCATCTACGCGCTGGCCGCCCAGGGGATTACCGGCATGGTGGCCGGCAACATGGTGAGCGGCGTGTCGATCGGCGACCTGATGTTCTCGGGCCTCGTACCGGTGCTGTGGGTGATGGGCTTCGTGTTGCTGACCGCGTACTGGCAAGCCGTGCGCTTCGGGTTCCCGCGCCACCCCGACGGTACGACCAGAATCACGATATTCCCGGGCTGGACCGAAGTTGGCCGCACGTTTATCGGCGCGCTGCCGGGCCTGTTCGTCATTCTGATTATTCTCGGTTGCGTGGCGAAAGGTATCGCAACGGCGACCGAGGCGGCCGCAATTGCCGTGGCGTATTCGCTCGTGCTGACGATCGTTTTCTACAAGAGCATGTCGGGCGAGAAATTCTTCAAGTCGCTCTCGCGCGCAGGCCGGACGACGGGCGTGGTGCTGCTCCTGATCGGCGTGTCCAACATGCTGCGTTTCCAGATGGCGTACCTCCAGATTCCGGAAGCCATCCAGAGCCTGCTCGAACACGCGACCACGGTGCCCTGGCTCATGCTGCTGTACATCAATATCATCCAGGTCTTTCTCGGCACGTTCGTCGATATGGCCGCGCACATCCTGATCACGACGCCGCTGTTTCTGCCGCTCGCGATGCACTACAACGTCGGCCCCGTGCAGTTCGGCATCATGATTCTGCTGAACTGCTCGCTCGGTCTCGTGCATCCGCCGATCGGCTCGGTGCAGTTTATCGGCTGCGCCATCGGCGACGTATCGATCGGGGAGACCACCAGGATCGCCTGGCCTTACTATCTCGCGATCTTCAGCGCGATCAATATCGTCACGTATTTCCCGGCGTTTTCAACCTGGCTGCCGAGTCTGATCAGCGGACATCCGGTGTTCTAGCCGCAACCAGACGTGAGTGTGCGGCGCCACGGTGGCGCCGCGCGCTCATCCAAAGCGCACGCAATAAACCGGTGGCAGATGCGCTGAAATCAGTTGCCAGCTTTCGCCGCTGTCGTTGGACGTCCATAGCCCGCCCGTGGTCGATCCCATCGCGAGGCGCTGGCCGGACTCGTCGACAGCGAGTCCGTGCCGGTACACGAGGTCGTAGGCCGGTGCATCCGGCAATCCTTTCGAGAATTGCTCGAATGTGCGGCCGCCGTCGCGCGTGCGCGTAACAACGAAGCGTGCGTCCACCGGAATCCGATACTGATCTTTCACGGCCGGCACAAACCAGGCCGTGTCCGGTTCGTGCGGATGCACTGCAACCGCGAAGCCGAAGCTCGATGGCTGTGCTTCGATACGTTGCCAGTGCGCTGCGCCATCGATCGAGCGGAAGATCGCGCAGTGATGCTGCGTCCACAGCACATCCGGGTTGGCCGCGCACTGCACGACACGGTGCGGGTCTTGCACGTTGGCATCGCCGCGCCGCTCGGGCGGCATATAGTCGGCCTCCATTCCCTCAGCACTCACGCGCCAGGTCGCGCCGCCGTCCGTGCTTTGCCAGACGCCGCCGCACGACACGCCAATCGTCACGTGATCGCTGTCGCGCGGATCGATCATCACGGAATGGATGCCGGGTGCGTCATAGCCGCCTCCGAACCATTCGCGACGCTCGGGACGGTCCCACAGTGCGCGGTTCAGCTCCCATGTATCGCCTCGATCGGCGGAACGGAAGAGCCCGCCCGGAATCGTGCCAGCCCACAAAACACCGGGCTTGTCCGGGCCGCCAGGCTCGAGCGACCAGATCTGCTGAAGCGTCCACGCGGGTGAGGGTGGAGTCGGCGCGGTCGCGCTCGTATTGTCCGTGCTTCCTTGATTGCCTGGGTTCGAGCCGTTAGCGTCATTCGTCGCCTCTGCAGGCTGAGGCGGGTAGACGGGGACCGCGCATTCCTCCCATTGCGCCACGCCCGCGCGACGGCGATGCAGCTTCACGCCAAAATGGCCGAGATTGAGTGCGGCATACAGCGAGCCGTCGCGCGGATCGGGCAACACCATGCTCACCGGTTCGCCGATGAAATGCGGCTCACCGAGCTTCCAGCCGTTCGCGCCATCGGCTTCCAGAATGAACAGTCCCTTGCGGGTAGCGACAAGCAATCGATCGCTCATGTCGAGTCTCTCCTCGATTCCGGATGGAATCCCTTATCCGCCCGATAGCGCCTGCACGACGTAAATCCTGCTTTCCTCGCCCAGTGCATCGGACAGACGTTGCCGGTCGCGCACCGGATGTCCGTCGATAAACACGGCCAGATGCCGCCGCAGTAAGCCCTGATCGTCAAGGATGTAGCCGCGCAGCCTGGGCTGCTCGGCAAACACGGCTTCGAACGCATCGTGAAGCGTGCGTGCGTCGATCTCACGCTCGGGTGTCGCGATATGCCGCTGAATCGATGCCGCGAAGAAGATGTGCGCCATGGCGGGTCGCCGCACGGGCGTAGCCGGGTCCGATGGTTCTGTAGTTTAGGCGATCTGCTGTTGGCTTCGAGACGTTGCACTGCACAAGCGAGCAGGCTGCGCGTCATTGCGCCAGTGCGGAAAAAATGGGATACGACGCCGGATTCCGATAGGCAACGCCACGCGCGAAAATTGTGCAACGGAAACTGAAGGCAAAAAAAGCGCGCGAGTATGGGCGCTTTTTACCTGTGCCGGGGAAATCGGCTTCGTGGCGTGGCGCAGATGGTTCGCGCGCGATCACTCTCCGTGCTTGCCGCGCGCTTCTGGCGGCGTGAAATCGATGCTTGCGAATCCGCCGCCCTGGTAGCGCTGCGCCACGGTATCGAGCGGATTTTCCTTCTTGAGAATTTCTCCCGCGTAGTCCTCGGCGTTTTGCTGCGGGAGATAGCCGAGCCGTTCGGCGTCGTTGTTCGCGC
Organism: Paraburkholderia sp.; assembly: GCF_024281035.1. GTDB lineage: Bacteria > Pseudomonadota > Gammaproteobacteria > Burkholderiales > Burkholderiaceae > Paraburkholderia. The sequence continues at coordinate 153,591 of NZ_JAMXLH010000078.1, read as the reverse complement.
CTTCTTGCACCCAGTAGCTGCGCGTATTGTTCGAAACGCCCCACACGATAGCGAAACCGATTTCCGGCACGTTGATAACGCGGTCCACGAGTTGCATCAGATCGTCGTGGCCGAGCCACGTGCTCAGATGGCGGAACTCGGTTGGCTCGGGAACGCAGCTGCCGATGCGCACGCACACGGTCTCGATGCCGTGTTTGTCCCAGTAGAGCCGCGCGAGCGATTCGCCCCACGCCTTGCTGAGACCGTAGAAGCCGTCCGGGCGAAACGCGCAGTCGAGCGTCAGTTTCTCTTCCACCGGATACATGCCGATCGCGTGATTCGAGCTGGCGAACAGGATGCGCTTCACGCCGTGGCGGCGTGCGCCTTCGTAGACCTCGACGAGGCCGCGCAGGTTGTTTTCGATGATCTCGGGAAGCGGGCGCTCGACGCTCGTGCCGGCCATGTGGATCAGCACATCGACGCCTTCGAGCAGGCGATCGACCACCGCGCGCTCACGCAGGTCGCCGTGCATGACGTCCTCGCCGTCCACGATCGGTGTGAGCGGCTTCGAACCGGCTGCGGAGCGCAGGTTCACGCCGCGGGCGAGGAGCGCCCGGCGCAGCACGGTGCCGAGCTGGCCAGCCGCGCCGGTCAATGCAACTTTCTTCACAGTGGAGTTACCTCACATAAAAACGCGGAAAACCGGTGCGCCGAAGGGCCCTGGCCGAAAATTCAGGCCGTCGCTTGCTCTACGCCCGGGATGGCAGCGTCGATCTTTTGCGGGGCGCAGATCAGGCGCCAGGCGACGATTGCGCCAATCACATCGAACAGCATCAGGCAGACGAACAGCGGGCTGTAGCCGATGGTGCCGGCGAGCGCTCCGACGATCAGCGAGAACACGGTTGCGCCGAGGTAGCCGAACATGCCCGAGAGACCGGTTGCGGTGCCTACCTCGTGTTGTCCGAAGACGTCGGCGGCCAACGTGAACAGGGCGCCCGAAATGGTCTGGTGCGCGAACGTGCCGACGCAGAAGAGCGCGATTGCCGCATACGGGCTGGCCACGAGGCCGACGCAGGCTGGCCCGATCATCAACAGCGCGCCGGTCGTGATGACGAGCTTGCGCGACGTGATGAGCGAGCAGTCGAACCAGCGCATGAAGAGCGGCGCCAGATAGCCGCCGGTCAGGCAACCGAGGTCGGCGGCGAGGAACGGCATCCACGCGAAGAGTGCGATTTCCTTCAGGTCCATGTGGCGCACGGTGACCATGTAGAGCGGAATCCACGCGCCGAAGGTTTGCCAGGCCGGTTCAGCGAGCATGCGGGGAATGCCGATGCCCCAGAAACGGCGCTGCTTGAGCACCGCTTTCCATGACGTACGCTTGCCAGCCGTCGCCTGCCGGCCCCGCTCCTGACCCGCGCGGATGTACCGGGCTTCTTCGCACGAAAGCATCGGGTGCTCTTCGGGCGTGCGGAAAAACACGAGCCACAGCGCGACCCAGATCGACGCGATGCCGCCGGTCAGCACGAACGCGAGCTGCCAGTTGTACCGGAGGATGCACCAGACGACGAGTGGCGGCGCGATCATCGCGCCCACCGATGTGCCCGTGTTGAGCCAGCCGGTCGCGACCGAGCGCTCCTTCGCCGGGAACCACTGGCTGATCGCCTTCATTCCGGCGGGGAAGATCGCGGCTTCGCTTGCGCCCAGCATGCCGCGGAAAAAAGCGAGCAATGGCCAGCTGGTCGCAAGGCCGTGCAGCATGTTGGCGGCAGCCCAGCCGAATGCGAAGATCGCAAAGCCGAACTTGACGCCAACGGTGTCGAGCACGAATCCGGCGACCGGTTGCGCAAGCGCGTAGCAAGCCTGGAACGCCATGACGACATAGGCGTACTGCTGCGTGCTCATATGGAGCGTTTGAGTGAGTGTGGGAGCCGCGACCGAGAGCGAACTGCGCGCGAGATAGTTGAAGATGGTGCCGATCATGATGAGGCCGATGATCCACCACCGAAGCCCCTTGACTGTCTTGCGTTGCACTGCGTGTCTCCTGCTTTTGGCGGTCGCGCGCGGTCGGTTTGCCGTGGCTTGGTGCGGTCCCTCGATGGATCGCGCGCGGTGCAACTGCGTATCCTTGATGGCCCTGGCTGACCTTGAGGGGTCGCTATGTCAGGCAACATTCTATGGGTGGAAAAGTTGTAAAGCAAATCTGAATCGGGTTGGGATTTCCCCTGGTGTTGCGCTGCGTCAGGAACGTTTCGAGGCAGTGGGAGCAGCAACAGGCCCGTAATACAGAGAAGGACAGGGCGCTTCAAGGGTGCCGGAGAGTGGGCGGAAGCAGGGGCTAGCCCGCGCTCGACCGATCGTTAGCCGGTTGACAATTCTTATGTTGTATTACAACAATGCTGGCATTCCATCTTGCAGCCGTCGGGCACCGTGGTCCGCTCGATTCGCACTTCACGACACTGGACGAGACACGATGAATTCACCCGCTATCCCCGTCAGCGACGCCGCGCTCGAACAATTGCGGCATGTTTCCAATGCGACACTCACCACGCAGCTTTTCAAGCGCGGTCTGCGCAACGTATTTCTCCAGGGTGTGAAACCGTTGGTTGCGCCCGCACTGGGTACGCCGAACCTGGTCGGCCCGGCCTTCACGATGCGCAACATCCCGGCGCGTGAAGACCTCGATCAGCTAGGCGCGTTCCAGAATCCCGAGCACCCGCAGCGTAAGGGCGTCGAAACCGTACCGGCCGGTGCGGTGCTCGTGCAGGATTGCCACGGCGAGCATGCGGCGGCGTCGGTCGGTTCGATCCTCGCCACGCGCCTGAAGGTGCGCGGTGTCGCGGGCATGGTTTCGGACGGCCCGGTGCGCGACAGCGCGGCCATCGCCGCGCTCGGACTGCCGATCTTTTGCGCGGGCGCATCGGCGCCGCTCAACCTGTCGAAGCATCACACCGTCGATCTGAACGTGCCGATCGGATGTGGCGGCGTCGCCGTGTATCCGGGCGACATCATGGTTGGCGATGCGGACGGCGTGGTCGTCGTGCCGCGTCATCTGGCCGAGGAAGTCGCGCAGGCGGCGTGGGAGCAGGAAGAACTCGAACGCTTCATTACGTCGCGTATCGAGGCGGGCGCGCCGCTGCCGGGCACCTATCCGCCGAACGAGGCAACGCTCGCGGCCTTCGCCGAGTGGCAAAAAAACCGGCGTTGAGCGTAGCGAGGATGAAGCGATGACGATGGAAACGGGGCACACGCCGGTCCGGCGGCTGGAAGCGCGCGATGCGCGGCGCTCATCGGTGGGTGAATGTCCGGTCTGGCGAGAGCAAGAGAACGCGCTCTACTGGGAGGACATTCCCGCGCAGATGCTCGTGCGCTGCGAACTCGACACACAGCGCCGCACGGAGTGGCATTTGCCTGAGCGTATCGGCTGTTTCGCATTCGCGCGTGACGGGAAGGTACTGGCGGCGCTGGAAACCGGCCTGTTCGCACTGACGCTGCACGAACCGGCGCCGGGAGAAACGGGCGTACGTCAGGGCACAATCGACGTGCGCCGGCTTGCAGTCGTTGCGCACGCAACCGGCAACATGCGTTTCAACGACGGCCGCTGCGACCGCCAGGGACGTTTCTGGGCCGGGACGATGGTGCAGGACGCGGCGGCGCCGAATCCCGCGGGCAAACTCTATCGCTACACGGCGCAGGACGGCTTGTCCGCGCCTGTCGTGGAAGGCTTGTGCACGCAGAACGGGCTGGCCTGGTCGCCGGATGGACGCACGATGTATCTCTCGGACTCGCATGCGTCGAGCCGCGTGATCTGGGCGTTCGACTACGACACCGATGACGGTGTGCCGACCAACCGCCGCGTGTTTGCCGATCTGCACGACTATGTGGGCCGCCCGGACGGCGCGGCCGTCGACGCCGACGGCTGTTACTGGATCTGCGCAAACGATGCGGGCCTGCTGCTGCGCTTCACGCCTGAGGGCCGCCTCGACCGTAAGGTCGCGGTGCCGGTTTCGAAGCCGTCGATGTGCGCGTTCGGCGGGCCTCACCTCGACCTGCTGCTGGTGACGACCATCTGTCCGCCACAAGCAGGCGATGAGGACGGCTTCGTGTTCGTGCTCGAAACCGGCGTGCGCGGATTGCCCGAGCCCGTGTTCGACGGCGTGCTTTGAACTTTCGTCACCATCGAATCGCCATGCTGAAGTTTCAGGACCAGGACGTCGTCGAGATCGAATCTGGCGTGTCGCGCCTGCTGTTTGCGCCGCAGGCGGGCGGCCGGCTGCTGTCGTGGCGGCAGGATGGGGCGTCGGTGATTCACTGGCCCGATGCGGCCGACTGGAGTCATCCCGCCGCGGTTCGCGGCGGCAATCCGCTGCTGTTTCCGTTCGTCGGGCGGCATCGCGTGAATGGCGAGATCGGCTGGTGGCGGGACGACCAGGGCGTTGTGCGCGCCGTGCCGTTGCATGGCTTCGCGCGTGATTTGCCGTTCACCGCGCAAGTTTCGCCGCAGGGTGACGCCGTGTGCATGACGCTCACCGATACGGAAGCGACGCGCGCGGGCTACCCGTTCGGTTTTCGCTTCGAAGCCGCCTACCGGCTCGTGGACGAAGCGACGCTCGATGTCGAGTTGACGACCGGAAACACGGGCGCGGCGCGTCTGCCGTATTACGCGAGGCATCACTTCTATTTCACGCTGCCGCACGCGAGTCGCGACGATTCGACGCTCACGCTGCCGCGCACCGTTGCGCGCCATCAGCGTCCGGACGGCACGATCACGGATCCGGTTGAAGGCGCGCTGCGCTACACCTTTGACGATGCGCAGATTCACGACCGCTTTCATTGCCTCGATGGTGCGCCCGAGGCGCCGGTTCGAATCGACATTCCGGCCTTGCGGCGCATCATCGAGATCGATTTGCAGCGCCCGGGATCCGTGCCGTGGTACGCGGTGACTTCCTGGACGGAGGCGCCGCAATCGGATTTCTATTGCGTCGAACCGTGGCTTGGCTTGCCCGATGCGATCCACAACGGGCTCGGTCTGCGCTGGCTGGAGCCGGGGCAAACAGAAACCGCTGCACTGCGTATCAGTCTGAGCGCCGGAGTGGTTGATCGGCTCGCGTAAAAACGGCGTAAACGCGCAGTGGTCGCAGGAAGGATGGGCCAATGCGTGCGTCATATGACATACAATTAACGACACCCCTGAACACTCACAGCGTACGTCTCACCATGGCTGAGCAGAAAGCGCCGAACATGCCGGCGCGGATTTACAGCGATATTCTCAATCGCATCATCGAAGGCGAATACAAGGAAGGGGAACGCCTGCCAACCGAGCATATGCTCGCGGAGCGCTTTGCGACCTCGCGGCCGACCGTGCGCGAAGCGCTTGCGCAACTGCGCGCGGACGGCATTATCGCGACGCGCCACGGTTCGGGAACGACGGTGATGCGGCGACCCGACCCGGACGTGCGCCGTTTCGCACCGCTGGAATCGTTGTCAGACATACGTCGTTGCTACGAATACCGCGTCGTGGTGGAATCGGGCGCAGCCGCGCTGGCGGCACAAAAGGCTGACGATGCCGACGTCGAAGCTATCCAGCACGAGTGGGACAACCTTCAGACGATCATCGAGACCTCGGGCATTGGCGCGAAAGACGACTTCGCTTTTCACCTCGCCGTGACCCGGGCGTCGAAGAACCAGTTCTTTATCACCGCGCTCTCGTCGATCCAGGAGCAGATGGTGTTCAGCATGAACCTCTCTCGCAATCTGTCGCTCGTCAAGTCGATCGAGCGGCAGCGCATCGTTCAGCAGGAGCACCTCGAAGTGCTCGAAGCGGTGCGCGGACGCGATCCCGAACGCGCGTCGCGTGCAATGCGCGTGCATCTCGAACATGCGGTCAACCGTATGTTCGGGTCCTGACGAGCGGGATTGTTGCGCATGCAATGGCCGACTTGCTGATCGGCGGCGCTCATTGACTGAGCGTGGTGCGCAAGAAGAGAGGCGGGGGCGAGAGTGAGGGGGCCGTCACGGGCGGGCTCCGCTTGCGCGTCGCCCGCCCGACTCTGACTCAACCCATTGATGCTTGAAACTTAGACGGCCTGCTTTGCAGCGCGCGAAGCCTTCGACACGGCCTTGGTGGCCGCCTGGAAGTTGCTTTCGGCGATTTCCACGGCTTCTTTCGTCGCCTTGTTCACCGTTTCATAGGCCGTGCTGGCGGCATTGAACGCCGACTTGATCGCGGCCACGGCGCTTTCCGAACCTGCCGGTGCGTTCTTCGCGGCGTCTTCGACCAACGCTTGCACAGCGCGTTGCTGTTGCGCGAGCTGGGCTTCGGCGGCACGCGTGATTTCCGATTGCGTGGCGGACACGATGTCGTAGACAGCGCGGCCATATTCGAGTGCCTTTTCCACTGCGGGCTGCGCGAAGCCGGCCTGCAGTGCGAAGAAACCTTGCGGATCCTTGGCGGACAGGGCGGCGTGAGCGTGCTCCTGGCTTTGTGCGAAGGCGGCGCGGGCGGTCTGGAGATTCAGTTCGGCGAGCTTCGTGGCGCCTTCAAACGCCTTGTTCGAGAGGCCGAAAAATGCCTCGAGGCTGGCTTTCTGGGTGGCGGCGAATTGTTCGGGTGTCGGCAGAGTCATGTCTTCGTTCCTGAGGAGGAGCCGGTGTGGCCGGTTCCGGTTGGAAAATGAGAAAACTTTCGTATCGATCACCGGTTCGCGCGTTTGTGCGATGCAGCAATCTGACTGAATGATAGCGCGCCAAAATGGGCTGTCAAGCAAAATTTGTGCGTCGCAGCAAATCGGCAATTCGCTGATTTGTATGAAGAAGATTTGCCATCACCAGGCTGGGGTTTCGGATCGGAAACGGGGGCGGAGCGTGGTGACAAACGCGGTGCCATTGTGCCTTCGGTCGGGCCATCTCAGGCGGTTCCCGCACCAATCAAACAGGGATTGCGTAGACGCCGCGCTGGCGCATGACCAGGTCACGCTGCGTGCGCAGCGTAATGTGACTCCGTGCACAATGGCTTTTGATTCGGGCGCCGTTGCGGCTCCCGGGTTGATCCCCCGATCACGCGGCGCCGGTTCCAGCACGGAAGGCATGCGTTTGCGCTTTTCGGATGATGAGCCAGTGCGGGACGGCAGCGCTGCGAGTCCACTGGAGAGTTGAAATGGCTGATTCGAGCAACAAGCCTCTTGGCGCCGCCACGACCGGTGCGGGCGCGCCGGCGGTGAGCGACCGCAATTCGCTGACGATCGGACCGGACGGCCCGATCGTTCTGCACGACGTGCATTTCATCGAGCAGATGGCGCACTTCAATCGTGAGAAGGTGCCGGAGCGACAACCGCATGCCAAGGGCGCAGGCGCATTTGGCGAGTTCAAGACCACGGGGGACGTGTCTCGCTACACCCGGGCGGCGCTATTCCAGAAGGGCGCGGTGACCGAAATGCTCGCACGCTTTTCGACCGTGGCGGGCGAAGCAGGCAGCCCGGATACATGGCGCGACGTGCGCGGGTTTTCGCTGAAGTTCTACACGACCGAAGGCAACTACGACATCGTCGGCAATAACACGCCGGTCTTTTTCGTGCGCGACCCGATGAAGTTTCCGCACTTCATCCGCAGCCAGAAACGATTGCCCGACTCGGGGCTGCGCGACAGCCACATGCAGTGGGATTTCTGGACGAGCAATCCGGAATCGGCGCACCAGGTCGCTTATTTGATGGGCGATCGCGGACTCCCGAAGACCTGGCGACACATGAATGGCTATGGTTCGCACACGTTCATGTGGGTGAACGCCAGCGGCGAGAAGTTCTGGATCAAGTATCACTTCCATACGAACCAGGGTCTTGAGAGCTTCACCAACGCCGAGGCCGAAGCGATGGCCGGCCGCGACGCCGATTTCCACCGGCGCGACCTGTTCGACGCGATTGCGCGCGGCGAGTATCCGTCCTGGAAGCTCTCCGTGCAGGTCATGCCCTATGCGCAGGCGAAGAGCTATCGCTTCAACCCGTTCGATCTGACCAAGACGTGGTCGCACAAGGACTATCCGCTGATCGAAGTGGGCACGATGACGCTGAACCGCAACCCGGACAACTTTTTCGCGCAGATCGAGCAGGCCGCGTTCTCGCCGGGCAATACGGTGCCGGGCATCGGGCTTTCGCCGGACAAGATGCTGCTGGGCCGCGCGTTCGCCTATAACGACGCGCAGCGCGTGCGTATCGGCACGAACTTCCACCAGTTGCCGGTGAACCGTCCGAAGGTGCCGGTGCAGACCTATATGTTCGACGGCAACATGACCTACGAACATAGCGGCAACGCGCCGACTTACGCGCCGAACAGCGGCGGGCGTCCCTGGGCAGATCAGACGGGTACGGTGGAAGACGGCTGGGAAGCCGATGGCGACATGGTGCGCAGCGCCTATGCGTTGCACGCGGAAGACGATGACTTCGGCCAGGCCGGCGATCTCGTGCGGCGCGTCTACAACGACGACCAGCGCATGAAACTTGTGGAGCAGGTGGTGGCGAGCCTGAACGGCGTGCGCAGCCCGGTGCGCGAGCGCGTGTTCGAATACTGGAAGAATATCGACCCCGACGTGGGTCGACGCATCGAAGCGCTGGCGAGCGGCGCGGAATAGCCGCGAGCGGTTGGGCTCGTTAAAACGTGGGAAGAAAGCGCGTGCGGACTGGAACAACGCAAGGGGGCTGATCCGGTTTTTTTAGGCCGTGCCGAAATCTGAGGAATTCCAGAAAGGACTCTTCCAGTCACGGCGGTTAATGCGCGAGTGGGGAAGCGCTAACGTGCGAGCCTTGCGCGGTGGAATCCCTGACGCAAACTGAGAAGTTGGCCCTGACCCGATGACGGTCAGGGCTTTTTTTTCGTCTGGTGCGGTCGGGCGGTTAATCGCCCGTGTTGTATTCGTGAAAGATAAAAGTAAGGTATTGCTCAGGCAACGTGGTGGGTGCTGCTCCCTGGCCGGCATGCGCGCAAAACGACGGTAGCCATACGAATTGGCCAACCTAGCCGCGAATGCAACCCGACACTGATTTCCTTTGCTTCGAAAATACGATTTAAAACAATGATGTGGATCAGCGCGCGCAATTATTTGCATTGTCGCACTGCAAAAAATCTGCGTTCCGTTTACGCTCATAAGCCTTTGGCCATGTGCGGCTCTCCGCTGCGTGGCTAACAAATGCATTACTGTCTGCCTGTTCCGAGGCTCATTTCGCGATCAACTTGCATTTTGCTTTCGTTGATTGCGGTGCGCGGGTGCTGCTGCTCGTCACACATCTTTAGGTCCGTGTGCATGCAGTCATTGCGGTCCTAGATCTGGCGACCTGAATGCCCATCCTGCCCTGCGCGTTTCCAGCTTTCTTGTTCTCACCGGGCGGATGGTCAGCGCCTTCGCGCAGGCTGATGGGATGTAGTTCTTCGTTTTCCCGTTCGTCGGATCGATGCTCATTCAGCCTCGATCCTGTTTCCCTGTAGCCAGTCTCATACGTTCGATGTGCCCGCTGCGAATTTCATCATGCGGGCTCTGGATCTGTGTGCGGCACGTGCCGGCGTGATTGCCCGGGCATCGCGACATTCCGTTGCGTGCGAAACGATGTGCGGATGTGTGGTTGGGGAATTCGAAAGATCTACGAAAAATCGCTTTTTTAAATCATACGGGGTTCGATGTTCGAATGCTCGCCGGTGATGCGAAATGCGGCAAAAATCTGCGACAAAGTGTCTCAGTGGCATTTTGGCAAGGGTCATTCTACGTAAAGAATAGTTGTTATCGATCAAACAAGTTGTATGATTCGGGCGCGCTTCCTTTGTTGAAGATCAGGGAATGTGCCGGAGAAATTCAACGAATGAGATTCAGGCAAACGTGATGAAAAGAACAACCTTGCAAAGGTTATTGCTTCCCGTCGCAGCAGGATTGGCCGCGTGTCTTTCCGGATGCAACATGGAAGTACTCGATCCGAAAGGTAGTATCGGTGTAGCCGAGAAGCAGCTGATTGCGCTGTCCACCTACACGATGCTCATCGTGGTGATTCCGGTGATCGCGCTGACGCTGTGGTTCGCATACCGCTATCGCGCGTCGAATCGCAACGCGACCTACGCGCCGAAATGGGCCCATTCCACGGCAATTGAAATCGTGGTCTGGACCATACCTGCACTGATCATCCTCTTTCTCGGCATCCTCACCTGGAGGACCACGCACGAGCTTGATCCGTACAAACCACTTGAATCGAACGTCAAGCCAATCAACGTCGAAGTCGTGGCGCTCGACTGGAAGTGGCTCTTCATCTATCCGGACCTCGGCATCGCTTCCGTGAACCAGCTTGCTGTTCCAGTTGGCACGCCGGTGAACTTCCGTATCACGTCGGATTCGGTGATGAACTCGTTCTTCATCCCGCAACTCGGCTCGCAGGTCTACGCGATGGCAGGTATGCAGACGCGTCTGCACCTGATCGCCGATCAGGCGGGCGACTACGCGGGCATGTCGGCGAACTTCAGCGGTCAGGGCTTCTCGGACATGAAGTTCCGCACGCTTGCCACGAACCAGCAAGACTTCGACGCGTGGGTTCAGAAGGTGAAGGCATCGACGACGACGCTCTCGATGGATCAATACGCGACGGTTGCGAAGCCGAGCGAGAAGACGCCCGTGCAGTACTTCTCGACGGTTGATCCGAAGCTCTTCACCAACATCATCGCGAAATACAACAACGGCCACGTCACTGAAACAAGCGACGCGTCGTGCGGGACGAAGGGGTAAAGCCAGCATGTTCGGAAAACTCACACTGGAATCGATTCCGTATCACGAGCCAATCATCGTGATCACGGCGATCGGCATGGCGATCGGCGCAATAGCAGTGCTCGGCGCGATTACTTACTTCGGCAAGTGGAAATACCTCTGGACCGAGTGGCTGACGAGCGTCGATCACAAGCGCATTGGCGTGATGTATATCATCCTCGCACTCGTGATGCTGATCCGCGGCTTTGCCGACGCGATCATGATGCGCTCGCAGCTCGCCGTAGCGTACAACGCGCCGGGCTTCCTGCCGCCGCACCACTATGACCAGATCTTCACGGCGCACGGCGTGATCATGATCTTCTTCATGGCGATGGCGCTCATGGTCGGCCTGATGAACATCATCGTGCCGTTGCAGATCGGTGCGCGCGACGTGGCGTTCCCGTTCCTGAATTCGCTGTCGTTCTGGATGACTGCCGTAGGCGCGACTCTGCTGATGATCTCGCTGGTGGTCGGCGAATTCGCGCAGACCGGCTGGCTCGCGTATCCGCCGCTTTCGGAGCTGGCGTACAGTCCGGGCGTCGGTGTCGACTATTACCTGTGGGCGCTGCAGCTTTCGGGCGTGGGCACGCTGCTGTCCGGCGTGAACTTCTTCGTCACGATCATCAAGATGCGCGCCCCGGGCATGACGGCGATGAGGATACCGGTGTTCACGTGGACGGCGCTTTGCGCGAACGTGCTGATCATGGCGTCGTTCCCGATCCTGACCGTGACGCTCGCGCTGCTCGGCCTCGATCGTTACCTCGGCATGCACTTCTTCACGAACGACGCCGGCGGTAACGCCATGCTGTACCTGAACCTGATCTGGGCGTGGGGTCACCCCGAGGTGTACATCCTCGTCCTGCCGGCGTTTGGTATCTTTTCGGAAGTCGTGTCGACCTTCGCCAAGAAGCCGCTGTTCGGCTACAAGACCATGGTCTACGCAACCTGCTCGATCATGGTGGCCTCGTTCCTCGTGTGGCTGCACCACTTCTTCACGATGGGTTCGGGCGCCAACGTCAACTCGTTCTTCGGCATTATGACGATGATCATCGCGATCCCCACGGGCGTGAAGATCTTCAACTGGCTGTTCACGATCTATCGCGGCCGACTCGAATTCACGACGCCTGTGCTGTGGACGATCGGCTTCATGGTGACCTTCACCATTGGCGGCATGACCGGCGTGATGTTGGCCATCCCGGGTGCGGACTTCGTGCTGCACAACTCGCTGTTCCTGATCGCGCACTTCCACAACGTGATCATCGGCGGCGTGGTGTTCGGCTATCTCGCGGGTTTCAACTTCTGGTTCCCGAAGGCGTTTGGTTTCAAGCTCAACGAAAAACTCGGCAAGCGCGCGTTCTGGTTCTGGCTCACGGGTTTCTATGTTGCCTTCACGCCGCTGTACGTGCTGGGCTTCATGGGTGCAACCCGCCGTCTGAACCACTACGACGATCCGGCATGGCATCCGTGGATGCTCATCGCGTGGTTCGGCGCCGTGCTCGTGCTGATCGGCATCGTTCACCAGCTCGCGCAGCTCTACGTCTCGATCCGCGACCGCAACCTGCCGGAAAACCGCGACCTGACGGGTGATCCGTGGGGCGGTCGTACGCTGGAATGGTCGATCTCGTCGCCGCCGCCGTCGTATAACTTCGCGATTATTCCGCACGTGAGCGAACTCGACGAATTCGCGCACATGAAGGAAACGGGTCGCGAAACGCGGGATGTTGCAAACACGAAGTACACGGACATCCACATGCCGTCGAACACGAGCGCCGGTGTCTTCATCGGCATGTTCAGCCTCGTGCTGGGCTTCGCAGGCATCTGGCACATCTGGTGGATGGCGATTGTCGGCCTCGTTGGCGTGATCGGTACTGCGATCGCCTACAGCTTCGGCAAGAACGAGGGCTACTACATTCCGGCTGCCAAGGTCCGGGCAGATGAAGAACTGCGCAACCGCGCACTCGTCAAGGCGTTCGAAGGCAAGCAGCGCCGTGGCAAGGTTGACGAAGAAGCACTGGAGGCCAACTGATGTTGCAGAAAACAAGCGCCGCCGCGCTGGCGCAACACGATCACCACGATCACCCGCCGTCGCATTCGGTCTTCGGCTTCTGGCTGTATCTGATGACGGACTGCATCGTATTCGGCTCGCTGTTCGCAGTGTTCGCCGTGATGCAGAACCAGTTCGCAGGCGGCCCCTCGGGCAAGGACCTGTTCGACATCCCCGGAGTCGCGCTGGAAACCGCCGTGCTGCTGTTTTCGAGCATCACGTACGGCTTCGCGATGATCGGCGCGTACAAGAAGCGTACTTCTCAGGTGCTGTTCTGGCTGGCCATCACGTTCCTGTTGGGCGCGACGTTCCTGTATTTCGAACTGCATGAATTCGCGCACCTGATCGAACTTGGCGCGGGCCCGAGCCGCAGCGCGTTCCTCTCGTCGTTCTTCACGCTGGTCGCGACGCACGGTCTGCACGTGACGTTCGGCATGTTGTGGATGATCGTGCTGATGATTCAGGTCGTGCAGGCGCCGACGCTGGGCGAGCGCGAATTGCGCCGACTGACGTGCCTGAGCCTCTTCTGGCACTTCCTGGACATCGTCTGGATCTGCGTGTTCTCCTTTGTTTATCTTGCGAGCGTGATTAAATGAGTGCTCATTCCATCCACGAAGAAGAAGGCCACGGCAGCTACGGCAGCTATGCGGCGGGTTTCGTCCTGGCGGTGGTGCTCACGGCCGCTTCATTCTGGCTCGTGCTGCACGGCGGTTTTCCGCATGAGACCGCGCTGCTCGGTCTTGCAGTGCTGGCTGCGGTGCAGATCGTCGTTCACCTCGTGTTCTTCCTGCACATGAACTCGTCGTCGAGCCAGCGCTGGAACGTCACGGCGTTCGGCTTCACGGTGATGACGGTGCTGATCGTTATCGTCGGCACGGTCTGGGTCATGCACAACGTCAGTATGAATATGATGTCGCGTTAAAAGGGCATCGTGACCGGAGAGTCTTGTTGCTCTTGAGACTCTTCGGTCGTTTCACTCCGCTGTTTTCCTTCCTGCTTCCATTTCCCGCCAACTGCGTGTGTGCAGTGATGAAGTCGCAAAGACTTTCATCGGTTATCGCCGAGGCGTGCGTTTCCAGTTTTACCAACTTCAATTTTCTGGCGCGGACAATTTGTTTGATTGTCGGCGTCGATCTACGCTGAAGCGCGGCGCGATATTTGAGCGTGTTGGCGTGCGAAAAATCGGCGGGGCTGGGTTTGCATATGTCGCAAAGGAATTGCAAACCGCGGCCTTGATGGGCTGATTGCGCCGTGACGGCCAGCGACTTTCGGTGAAGCGCTGGCTCATGTGGTGAAAGCCTGTTTCGTGGGCTAGAACTACACCGCGTTCCGGAAGGTGGAGGGGCGTTGGCTGATTCAATGGCTGCGTTAGAAATGCGGCGGCCGCTTCTGATGTATCTGCACCCGAAGCGGCCGCGCTGTTTTTTCGTGATCGCTCAGCTTTCCAACGTCCTGGACACCCAGCCCTCTTGTTCGAAGGCCGCCGACACGCCCTTATTCAAGTCGACGAACTCCGTGATGACTGCGGCAGCGTCAACCTTCTTGGACTGGAACGGGAACCGCAGCGTCCCATCAGCGATGCCATCCATGATCGGCTTGACGAGCGCGGCCTGATGTTTCACCGTCGCGCCCACGCTCTTCAGATCCGGGGCCGTAGCGAGTGCCGTGACCAGCTCCGCGTAGCTCGTCATCAACACGACCAGCGCGTCAGACATCGTGCCTTCGCGCGACAGTGGTTCGGCAACTGTGTTGATACGGTTGCGCAACTGGTTCAGCCGGGCACGTGCGCCGTCGATTGCCGTTTCGGGAAACATGACGTCGGTTGCTGTATAAAAATCGGTGTAGTCCATCTTGCGCTCCTTGTTAGCGGCGAATGATTGCGTTGGCGTTGCCCGGCACGTCCGGATTCGGCGGGGTGTAGTCGATTTGGCATTCGCTCGGGGTAGCCCTATAGGCAAGCACCGTAGATTGTCCGTGCGACGCATAGCCCGTCCCGCAGTTACGCGCGATCGAATCGTTGGCAAGGATCTGTGAATGGTGAGCGGCGTGGAAACCTTTCTCGCATTGTTCAACGATGGCGTGGTTGACTACGATCTTTCCACCGTGGTCCGCGAGGAAACCAAAGCGTGCATCCACGATCGTAGCGCGTTGTTCCACTGTGCCTGATAAAGCCGACCAGCACACCCCGCCGTGCCCGGCGTAGCAGCCATATTCGCAGCACTTGATCTTCATGCTGTCGCACCAGAGGTAGCCATTCCGCTCGACGTACGTGCCGTGCCAAAAATCCGTGATTTGCGCCTTGCCGACCCAGCACTGTGCGGTGTCGACGACAGCCAACCCATGAGGTGCCGTGGTTGATTCAACACCGTAAATGCGAGCAGGAAGGGTGGTTCGAAAGTCCTTGCCGAGACCGACCAGACGGAGTGACGGCAGATAGGCCCGCGCTCCAGACGAAATATGCGCGGCCCACTGCCGCGTATTGGAAATTTGCAAATTGCTGCACTCATACTGCGACCCTTGATCGACCGCGAGACCGTTTGCTCCGCCTTCGATTTGCACGCTGCCAGGCGCGCTCCAGACTCGACTGCCAACGTAAATCAGCAGAGACCGGTACGTCCAGTTCTGGTCAGTTGTCTCACCGATCAGCTTGAAACCGCTAAAGGTGACGTTACGCACGTTATCGAAGATAACGCCGTGGCTCACGCCATTCGTATCGGGCGTGAATTTGATCTGGCATGCGGCAGGATTTCCGACGTTGCCTTCAATGCGGATACGATGCGCAAAGGGTTGACTGTGCAAGGTGATGCCGTGGGTGGTGTACACGCCATCGGCAACCTTGATCAGCACGTCGGCTTTCAGCGTCTTGCCGATCAAACTGTCCCACGCGGCTTGAATGCTGCCGAACTGTTTACCAGCACCGACCGCAAGCGTCGTATAGCCGTCGATCCCCCATTGCTTGATGAATTGCTCGACGCGGCCATCGATTTGTCCCATCTTGCCCGCAACGGCCTGGGTCAACGCATTCTGCGCGTCAATGGCATCCGTAAGTTGTTCAGAAAGATTCATGAATCGTGATCTCCTGCAAATGATGTTGGTAGCAGCACGCGGTTCGTGTCGCTCAATGTTTTCGTGATCGATCAGTTATCCAAATTCACGGATGCCAAACCCTCTTGTTCGAAGGCCGCTGAAACGCCCTTATTCAAGTCGATGAATTCCGCGATGACGGCTGCAGCGTCAACTTGCTTGGACTGGAACGGGAATCGCAGCGTCACGTCAGCGATACCGTCCATGATCGGCTTGACGAGCGCGGCCTGATGTTTCACCGCCGCGCCCACGCTCTTCAGATCCGTGGCCGTGGCGAGTGCTGTGACCAGTTCCGCGTAGCTCGTCATCAACACGACCAGCGCGTCAGACATCGTGCCTTCGCGCGACAGCGGTTCGGCTACCGTATTGATCCGGTTACGCAGCTGGTTCAGGCGGGCACGTGCGCCGTCGATTGCGGTTGCGGGAAATATGACGCTAGTCGTCGTACAAAAATCGGTGTAATTCATCTTGCGGTCCTGGTCAGCGGCGAATGTCAGTCATACGGGCGGAGGTAGGAGACGTTGCCATAGCGAATGATTGCGTTGCCATTGCCCGGTACGTCCGAAGTCGGTGGCGTGAAGTCGGTATGCGATTCGTATAGCGTAACGTTGTAGGCAATCACCGTAGATTGTGCGTGCGACGAATAGCCCGTGATGCATCTAGACGCGAACGACTCGTTTGCATAGAGCAGTGAATGGTAAGCGGCGTGGAAACCGGTGTTGCATCGTTCAGCTTCGGCGCCGACGGCGACGATCTTTCCACCGAGGTCCGCGAAGAACCCAACGGCCGCGCCTACGACGCTGGACCGTCGTTCCACTGGACGTCCGGGCGCTACGGGCCACCAAAACGACCAGCACACCCCGCCTTGCGCAGCGTAGCAGCCATATTCGCAGCGCTCGACCCTCACGACGTCACACCAGAGGTAGCCATTGCGCTCAACGTGCGCGCCGTGCGACCAGTCCGTGATATGCGCCTCGCCGGCCCAACACTGTGCGCCGTCGAGGACAACTAATCCATGAGATGCCGTGGTTGATTCAACACCATAAATGCCAGCAGGAAGGGTAGCTCGAACGTCCTTACCGGGACCGGCCAGACGGAGCGACGGCAGATTGGCCCGCGATCCAGCCGTGATATACGCAGCCCATATCACCGTGTTGGAGATGTGCAGCTTGCTACACTCGTACTGCGCCCCGTGATCGACAAAGAGACCGTACGCACCACCTTGGATTTGCACGCTGCCAGGCGCGCTCCAGACTCGACTGCCTAGATGAATCAGCAGACACCGGATCGTCCAGTTTTTATCGGTTGTCTCACCGACCAGTTTGAACCCGCTAAAGACGACGTTGCGCACGTTATCGAAGATCACGCCGTGGCTCGCGCCGTTCGCATCGGGCGTGAATTTGATCTGGCATGCTGCAGGATCGCCAACATTGCCTTCAATACGGATGCGCTGCGCAAAGGGTTGATTCGTCAAGGTAAAGCCGGTGGTTGTATGCACACCATCAGCCACCTTGATCAGCACGTCCGCCTTCAAGGTCTTGCCGATCAGACTGTCCCACGCGGCCTGAATGCTGTCGAACGGCTTACCAGAACCGACCTCAAGCGTGGTATAGCCGTCGATCCCCCAGTTCTTGATGAATTGCTCGACGCGCCCATCGATTTCCCCCACCCTGCCGGCAACGGCCTGGGTTGACACCATCTGCGCGGCAATGTCGTTCGAGAGTTGCTCGATGCGACCGTGAAATTGCTCCACACGCCCATCGATTTCCCCCACCTTGCCCGCAACGGCCTGGGTCGACGCCATCTGCGCGGCAATGTCGTTCGCGAGTTGATCGACACGACCTTGAAATTGGCCGACGCTACCACCGACTTGCCCCATCTTGTCCGCGACGGCCTGGGTCAATGCATTCTGCGCGTCAATGGCGTCAGTAAGTTGTTCAGAAAGACTCATGAATCACGATCTCCTACAAATAATGCTGGCCAAGCAGCACACGGTTCGTGTCGCACAAAGCCTTGAGCACGGCCGCAAGCTGCCGGGACTGGATCTGATCGAGCGAGGTGCGCGTGACAAGCACAACATCCGGATCGATCTTCAATTCGACCGCCGATGCGTTAGTCACATCGGCGATCATGCGGATGTACAACTGCTTGTTCGAGCCCGCCGACATCGAAGGCTTATAGCTCTCCGGATATTTGCCGACCGCGATCATGTCGCCAGCGGTATCGAACAGTCCCACTTCGCGGACGGACCAACCGCCCACTTGATCGGGAATCACCAGTTCGGCAACCACCCAGCTCGGGTTGGCCGGATCCGTTTCGAGATGATTGATCGGGCCGCGCCAGACTTCGTGATGAAGCGCGCGTTGCGCTTCGTCCGGATCGTAATAAGCGCCGTTACGGCCATCGCCGACCGCGATTTCGGTCAACGCCAGTTTCGGGCCGCCCGCCATGGCGCTGGCGATTTTGGCGCGGCCAACGGCGGTCAGGATCGTAAAAAATTCACTCGCCATGAAGGCTCCTTCTACGCAGTACACGGATAGACCGAAACGGTTTCGACGCCCCAGTGACCGATGCCGATGCGCGGCAACGGATTCATCTGGTCAAGCTCGGAAACGCTACAGGGGTAGACGGTGACGATTTCGCCGGCGGACACCGCCATGGCGAACGCCGGAATGGACGAGCGCACCGTCACGTTCATCGTCAGCGCCTCGAGGCGCGAGCGCTTGTTCTTGTACTTCAGGATCAGCGCTTCCAGACACGCGTATTCGGCCGCGTTGACGCCGCGGCCGGACAGATCGATATCGAGCCTGAAGCGATACGGGCTGCCGCCGTACTCGAACCATTCGGAAACCACGCCGGTCATGCCGAGCGTCACGAGAATCTGCTCGATCGCCCACGGCGTGCCCTTGTAGCGGTGCAGTTCGATGGCGTTGTGGATTAACGTCCGGCGTTCCTCCGCGCTTCTCGCCAGTTCCCAGCCCTCGAAACCCATGACATGGAATTGTTCGGCGAGGTGGGGCAGAGCGCTTTCGTGAACCGTGTCAATCAGATAGACGAGCAGCGCCGAGAGATCGATGTTGCCGAAGCGCTCGTCGACCAGTTCCGCCAGAATGCGAAAGCGCTCGTCGGCCATCAGAACCGGGGTCAACGGCGTCTTACTCATCGTGAATGCCCTGCATGGCCAGCTCGATGTCCTCGCACGTCGCCCATTCATGACGAGCCAGTTCGCGATCCGGGAACGCGTCATTCAGGATCACGCGATAAACGCCTGGCACATGCAATGCAGCGCTTAGTTGACTGCGCACCAGATCGCGGCCGAGTCTGCTCCGGCGATCCTGTGCATAGCGTTGCGCGGCTGCCAGCGCACGACTCATGACGGCATCCTGATCGAAACCGCGCAATAGCACGAGTTCGGCAGCGATGCGATAGCGCACTTCCTGCGGCGTCCTCGCCCGGAAATAGTCCGTCAAAGGCCGTCGTTTGCGCTGGTTCAGTTGCGCTTCGATCAACACCAGCAGATCGTCGCCGGGCAATCCGTCACGCGTGAGCGGGTACGTTTCGACGTGCCCGTCGGGCAGGCCATCCTCGGGGCCGAGCACCGCCACGTCGATGATGTTCTGGTGAACCGCGCGCACCCGGGCCTCGTAGGCTTCGCCATGTCCGGCGTTGCTGTAGTTTTCGGGCGCCAGAACAATGCGTTCGCGCAGCGGGTCATCCTCTTCTTCATCGGCGCCGCCGTCTGTTGGCGAGATGTTGGCGACGGTGATTTCCACGTCATCGCTCACATCGAGCGCATCGAACAGACGGTTGATCTGCCCGGGCGCACGCCCGTTGCCGACAATGCCGTCTGTTTCGCAGACCGCGCCAACATCCACGGACCGCTGGCCCGCCTGGAGCACGGCATCCGCGCTCGTCACAAAGATCACAGCGCCGTCGCTGCTCTCGGCGCGCGTTCCGGCTGGCACCAGCACGTTATGTGCGAGGGCAGTTCCGACGCCAAATCGCAGCGTCGTTCGGGCGGGCTGCTCCGGCAGGCGCGTCACGCCCACGAGCTCCCCGAGATAGTCGAGCATCGGCTTGCGCGCGTAAGCCACGAGATTCTGTCTCGCGGCCTCCTGCAAACCGATACGCACGAGGCTTTCGCGGTAAGCAATCAGGTCGATCAGCAAATGCTCGACTTGCGCGGGATAAAGCGTCTTGCCGGATCGTTTCTCGTAGTCCGCAACGATCTCCGCCGTGATCGCCTGCGGATCGCGATCAATGAAATGCGGCTCGGGCAGGTTCATCGCGGCACCTCCGTTTCGCGGATCAGGCCATCGGCCAAACGCCATTGCACCCGCAACGTTTCGCGTGCTTCATCAATTGCGGGAATGACGCGGACAACTTCGCAACGCGGTTCCCACTCGCGAATCGCGTCGACCGACTCGCGCACGACGTGCGGCGTGGCCTGCTGGATCGGCATGTCGAGATACAGATGCAGGTTCGATCCGAACTCCGGCCGATGTGGGTCGCTACCTTTCGGAGTCTTGAGGATGATGCGGATCGATTGATCGATATCGTCGATGCCTTCGACCACGTCGTCGCGGTTAAGGGCGGGCTGCCAGTGAACGGAGGTGATGTCGGATAAGCGCGTCATGCCGGTATGATGCGGCGCTGCCGGCAGGCTGGCTATTCATGTAGCTTAAAGACTCAATGCCTGTGATGGTTCGAGTTGCCGCCCGCGTCCATCACCTTGCCCGAGGCTTCGATGTCGCCGTCGACGCGCACGCGGCCCTTGATGACCGCGGTCGCGCCGTCGCCGCCGGAGCCGGACATGCCGCCCTTGTAGGCCAGTTGTCCGTCGATTGTCACGCTGCCGGTAAACCGCGTGTCGGCCACGTCGAACAGTGCTTTCGGTGCGCGCACCACGACCTCGACACCGGCTTCCATCTCGACCCGCTGCATACCCGATATTCGCAATACATGCGTGGCGCGGTCGTATTCGAGCAGTGCGCCATCCTTGAATCGGATGACGAATTTGTTCGGATCGGTGACGGGAGGGCGATCCACGTCGGAATAGATTGCGCCGAGAATCACGCCATCCTCGCCGCGCCGGTCAAGCAGCAGTGCGACGTGCTCGCCGTTGTCGTAGGTCCAGCAACACTGATCGTCTTGTGTCTTCGGGTATGCGATCGGCAACCACATGGTGCGCAGGTTGCCGAGATCGGTCAGGCGCACGCGGGCGAATCCCGGTCGGGAGGCGCTAACGGTGCCGTATTTGATCGTCGCGCCGAATTCGTCGAATGTTTCGTCGATGCCATTCATGGGTTGTTTATGGGGTTTCGTTTCACGGATGTCGTTCCGGCAGCGTCGACTTTTCCGCCGATATCGCCGTAAACAGCCGGTGCTTCGTTCTTCGACTTTTTCGCTGCGCCGCCTTTATGCGACTTGACAGCCTGCGATGCGCGCTTGATTTCGATCTCGGTCGTATAGCCGCCGCCGCGATTGAGTTGATGCCGCGCCGATTCGATCAGATATGTGCCCGACAATCGTCCGTATTCCGCGAAGGCAAACGTGTTGCCCGCGACAAGTCGGGTATTGCCCGCAGTCGTCAGCGAGCCGCTGGTTTGCTGAAGATTCGCGCGATCCAGCGCCGCCTGTGTCCTCGTTTCCAATGCGGCCTTCGATCCGGAGCGCGCCGAAAGGCGCAGCGTATCGCCGCTGGCTTCCTGGCCGGAGCGCGGCTTGTCGGCGGGTTTCGTTGATGTGCCCGCAACCTTTCCGTCTTTATCGTCATTGGCAACCAGCTTGTTCGACACCGCCTTTTTGGTCTTCGGATCGTGGTACGCGCCTTTGGCCTGCGCGTAGATATCCTTGATCTTGTCACGCAGGCGAATCGACGTCAGGTCGGACGGCCCCAGGCGAATGACCGGATCGGCCTCACGTAGTGCGGCATGCTCGGTGAATACGAGTTTCGTCCCGGTGATCTTGAAGACATAGCCGTATTCACGCGCCAGCCGTGCGAGAAATGCGACATCGCGCTCCTGGAATTGCGTCACCCGATCGAGGCGGATATCGCGGATCGTGCCGACCAGCGTCAAATGATTGCGCCGTGCGATACGCTCGGCAATCGCAGCCAGCGTCGTCTGCTCGTACGCGTGCGGCTGGCGCGTGCGCACGGATTTCTTGACGCCGGTCGCGAGGCCACGGATCGTGACCGTCGACGGCGGATCGGCGAACTCGATCTCGTCGATCTCGAAGCTCCCGCATGGCAGCAGCGGCTCGGCTTCATAGCCGATCTTCAGCGACAACGTGTCTCCCTTGCCCGGGTACCACGCATTGCGCCAGCGGTCGTCCGTGTCTTCGAGTTCGACGTTCAGTTCGTCCGATTGCCCGTCGAGATAATCCGTATAGGAAACCGAGATCACGTACGGCGTGACATCGTTGGTGATGTCCTTCTGCTCGTACATGAGCACGAAAATCGGCATGGGAACCGCGGCGGCCGCCACGGGAGCGAGATCGTTTATCGCATCCACGGCGGCAAATCCCCGGTCAGTTCATCGGTGGCGATCACGGGAATGGCGAGCAGCAGGCCGCCCGGCAAGGCCGGTGTAATCGGCACATCCGGATTCGCGCCGACGATGCGTTCGTACTCGAACGGCGTCCCGTAGTAGTGGTAGGAGAGCTGATCCCAGCGCTCACCATCGCGTGTCACGTGGCTCAAAAACATTAGTCTGCCCTCGTGATGACCCTGGCGGCGAGCCGGCTGATTGCCGGTTCCGCGTTGCTGAAGGCATCCGCTGCATTCGACAGATTCGATAGCGTGGTGTCGAGCACCTGCCCGATATTGCCGAGGTTGGCAGATGCCAGTGCATTCTTTGCGCCGCGAACCGAGTCGAGCGCAGTCGAACTCGCGCGTATGACGCTCACCACATCGGGCAGCGGCTCGGCGAGCGGCGCGAGGACCGAACCGAGTTTCGCGAGCGGCCCCGATGCGCGTTGCAGATCGCCGACGATGCCGCCGATTTGCTCCAATGCGCCGGCCGGATCTCGCGTCAGCCGCTTCGCGGCCTGCACGGTATCGGTTGCGATACGAATGGCCGTGCGCGCCTGGTTCGCATATGCGACGCCCTGCTTGACGATCTTGCGTACAGATTTTTCCGCCGACTGTATTGCCGACCCTGTCGCCGTCCCAGCCGCTGTCGGTGCGCGCGCAACCGCCTTGGCCGCCTTCGCGGCGACGGGCGGCACCTTCGGCTTGACGGCGGGGGGATTGAGCGGACGCTTCTTGTCGCCCGCGAATTCGCGCAGCGTAATGTTGGCTTCGAGGGCCATCACGGTGCCCGACGCGTCGGTCTGCTTGCTGGTGGCTTCGACCGTCGTTAGCACGAACCAGCCCTTGTAATCGCCGTTGCCGAAAACGAGCGCCATCGCCTGCCGCGCCGCCAGCGCCGTGCGCAGCTTGAGCAGTTCCGCTTCCGGGTCGCAGTACTTGAAGTGAAATGAAAGCGCGATGCGGATTTCGTCGAGGTTGTCGCCGACGCGCTGCAGGCGCGGCTTGCCGTGAATCAGCCCGTGCTCGGCGTAGTTCGCGCCGAAGGTGGATTCGAAGCCGTCGAAGTAGCCGATCAGGTCGAACTGGATGTCGCCCAATAATGCAAACATGTCACCCTCCGTATGATCGGCGGGCCTGTCGGGCCGTGACCCGGGCCATCATCTGTTCAAGCTCGTTCAGCGACACTTTGAGCCCTTGCATGACCTGCTCCCTGGCGCCGCCGTTGCCGCCCTGAATCGTGATCGTCGGTGAGAAATGGACCGTGATGGCGGGGCCGCCGGTCGATGTGCCGCTGGTTTTGCCGCCTGCGCGCGCGGTCTGAATACGGTTGACCGATGCAGCCGCTTTGGCCTGGAGTGCCGTGCCGGCCGTGGCGCGCGACGCGATTACCGTCGCGTCGCCGATGCCGATGGTCGCGCGCTGGGCGATGTCGCTGCGCGGGCGCATGGATACAGGCGAGGGAGACCGGAGGCCGAGTGTGGTGGTGGCGACGCTGTTCTCGATGCCGCCGCCAGACTGGACGATGTTGTTCTTCGCGCCGCTGACCGGTTTAGCCACCTGCGCCTTGAGCACCGTGCCGGTCGCGGTATGCGGCGTGATCGGCGACGCGCCGCCAATGCTGTCCTTCGTCCCGTCGACCACCGGCGTGGCAGCCCGCTCTTTGAGCACCGCGCCAGGTGCGCCGTGCGACGTGATCGGCGACTCGCCGCCATTCCCGATGACCGTGCCGTGCGTGACGTGGTCCTTCGCGGCGTTCTCCTGCACGACATTGCCGCCGGTGGCGTCGGCGACGGGCGAGCGAGACCCGATGCCGAGCTTTTCGGCGAACCAGTTCTTGATGTTGTCGGCAATCCCGAAGATGGCGTCCTTCACGGCGGCCAGCTTTTCCTGTATGCCGTTGATGAGGCCGATGACAATGTCGCGGCCGATGGCGAGGAAGCGCTCGGGGAGTTCCGCGACGCTCGTCCAGAGCTCGCCCAAATATTTCTTCGCCGCGCCGACGACCTTGCCGAAGACCTCGCTGATCTTGTCCCAGTTGCGATAGATCAGGTAACCCGCGGTCGCGATGCCGGTCACGATCAGGCCGATCGGGCTCGTCAGGAACAGCCTGCCAACCCATAGCAGGATGCGCCCGATCGTCAACGCGCTGCGCAGCAGGATGCCGCCGAGCACTTTGCCGAGCCCTAGTGCGCCGCGAAAGAAACCGCCGAGGCCCGACGCCATTTTCCCGCCGCTCCAGAGCGAGCGCAGCAGCGTCCATTTGGAGGCGAACAGCGCAATGACCGTTTTGAAGATATTCCAGGCGGACAGGACCAGGTTGACGCCGAAGAGGGCGCCCAGTCCGATAGCCCTGAAGCCGGCAATGCCGATGGCCAGTCCGGCGATAGCCTGAACGACCCCGGGGTGCGCCTGCGCCCACTCATTGACGCGCGCGATGATCGGCGTGAGCGTGTTCATCAGGGTGACCAGAGGCGGCAGCAACGCGTTGCCGACCGTAATGCCCAGCTCGGCAAGCTGCGTTTTCATGCGCAGCCATGCCAACTGGGTCGTTTCGCTGCGCCTGGCGAAGTCGCCGTCGATTGTGCCGCGCGCCTGCGAGCTCGCGATCGCCGCCTTGCTTTGCCTGTATTTATCTCCGCCTTCCTGCATGGCCAGCACGTGGTTGACGCTCCTGGTGTCCTGAAAAATCTCACCCAGACCGTTGCTTTCCATCAGCTGGCGCTGCGTGTTTTCGTCCCCTCTGGCCGCCGCCTCTTTCCACTGTTTGACGAATGCGTCGCCGCGCGATTCGATGAGCTTCATCGCAATGGCAAGCGATGCCTCATAGCTTGAGTTGCCTTCTGCAACGAGGCTCGACATCGACTGCCGATAGTCGACGCCTGCGTTCTCATAGGCCTTGATCGTTGAGGGCGCACTCATGTGCGCAACCCAGCTGCGCATGTTGGCCATGGCATCTTCGCCCGAACCGGCGCTTTCGCGCCCGACTGCGAGGCTCGCCATGATCTGGGTGAGCGCGTCCTGCCCCGTGATGCCTTCGGCGGCAAATGCCGCGTTCAACTCCGGCAGGTTCTGCTCCAGGTCTTTCTGATCCAGACGCCCGATCTTGCTGCCATACACCACGCTGCCAAACGCTTCCTTGAGCTGGTCTTCGTTTTTAAGGCCAAGCGTTTCGGTAAACGACACGGTCATGCCGGTGAGATCGGTTATCTCGGACTGCGTCGCCGTGGCGACCTTGCCAAGCAGCCCGGCATAACGCCCGGCGTCGCCGTGCTTCATACCCGCCGTCACGAGCGCTTTGGTGCCGCCAAGAATCGCATCGTGGCTCTGATTCGACGTGACCGCCGCTTCCCGGAGGGTTTTGCCAAGTGCGGTTTCTTCCTGGCGGGAGAGGTTGCCCGCTATCGCAATGTCGCGCAGCTTCGCCTGGAAGTTCGCCGCCTGATTGGCGGCACTGATCATCGGCGCTGCCACGAACTTGACCGTGCCGATGGCCGACGGCCCGGTCGCAACGTGCGCTCCTTGCGAGCCCGTCAGTTGGGACCAGATGGCGCCGCGTTCCTGGCGCAGCGCGTTGCCGCGCGCGCGCAGGTCGGTGAGCGTCCGTTGCTGGCCCTTAACCTGTTCGATCGTCTGTCCAAGCTGCTTGTGCTCGGTGCGCACTTCGCCAGTGTTGCGCGCGGGGCCGTTGCGCATGCGTGAACTGGGCGGATGGGCCAGCGTCTTGCCCAGGTGGGCTTGCCTGGCACGCAGTTCGCCGGAAAGCTGGCCGAGGTCGCGGAGCGTGGTTCGGGTGCCGGAAAACAAGGTGCCGAAGCTCGCCATGATCCCGGCGCTGAAGCTACCCATGATCCCTGCGCCGCTCTTGGCGCCAACGTAGAACTTGCCTGCCATGTCAATCCTTGCGCATTATCGTGCGTTATCCGCGCGCGCCCTCGATCCGGCGCGCCACCTCGCGCTCCGCCGCACCGACCCACCACCAGTAGTCGTCCATGTCGAGTTCGGCAATTTCGGACGGCTGCATTTTCATCACCAGCAACATCAATTCGTCTAGCGGACGCAACATCGCATCGAGCGATTCGCGTGTTCGCCGGGAGTTACGCGGCTTGCTTTGCGTCGCCTGCCGCGATGCCGTCAACCATGTCACGAAAGGAATCGGTGAGCTGTTTCGAATCGGAAATATCGAGCTCGCCGATGTCCTCCAGCGTGAGATCGGTCAGGCGCGCCATCAGAAAATCTTCCTGCTCGGCCGGATCGTCGCTGTGCTTTGCGGCGGCGGCAATGTCCTTGCGCTTGCCGCGGCGAAGCGTGAGCGACGAAATCGTCGCGCCGGTGGCGCTTTTAATCGGGAATTTCAAGGGGATGATGGTAGACATCGTTCGTTCCGTTGAATGAAGAGTGCGTAACAGATGAGGCCATTGTCGGCGGACGGCACGCCGCAGGCTATTAACGGACGTTCATGCCTGCCCCGGTGAAAAAAGGGGAAAAGACCCGCCGGAGCGGGTCTTCGGCGTGCGCCGGTGAATGACCTTCGAAGGTTCTTAACCGCCGATGTTCGACCGGTACGTTGCGAGCACATCCTTTCCGCCGACGCGGAAGATGTTCGCCATGTAGTCGATCTCCAGCACTTCATCGCCGTCGACCACCTGTTTGACGTAGGTCGCGCCGAACGACGACGAAAGATCGACGTTCTCGTGCTGCTTGAACGTGCCGAGCGGATTCTTCTTGAACATCACCGTGAGGTACGTCACGAGTGCGACTTCGCGCGAGCGGCCCTGCGTCGTGTACTGCTCGATGCTCGAACGGCATTGCAGTTGCACGGCCTTGAACGGATTGGCCATCACGAGCGCGACGTCCGAATAGAGCGAATTCCACTTGATTTCGCCTTCGAGTTTGTCGAAACCAGCGGGCAGTTCGATCTTGCCGACCATGCCGAGCGCCTTGTGCTCCTGCATGATCGTCTGCACGTCCGGCAGCTTGATTTCTTCGGCTTTGCCGAGCATCGAATTGCCGTTCACGTATACGTTGGCGTTCACGATACGGTTGATCTGGATACCGCCTGCCATGATTACTTCCCTCCCTTGAGCGTCAGCAGATATTCCGACGTAATCTCGGTTTCGAACGTCAGGCGCTCCATCGGCGGAGGCACCGTGTATTTGTAATTGATCAACAGATGCCCGGCCGCCAGTTCCTGCTCCGGATTCCGGCTCGGGTCATACCATGCCTTGAAGCCGAGCAGCGCGCCGTCGCCAATCAGCTTGCGGCCGAAACCGTTCACCGATTCGATCAGCGAATCGATCAATGCGTTGTCGATGGGCATGTCGATGTACTGCAAGCTGAAATACCGCAGTGATTCGTTGATGACGTCGCCCGTCCGCCGCACGTTTTCGAAGTTGCGCATGTGCGTGACGGTGGGGAAGGCAGCGGTGCGGTTGCCCCACAGACGGTAGCCCGAGCCGTAGCTGCTGAATACCGTCGTGATGCCTGCCTCGTTGAGCAGGTTCACTTCGGATTGCGGATCGTCGATCATCGCGGTCAGCGGGCGCTCGACGCCCGTGACGCCGATGAGCGGCTGGTTCGAACTCGACCACCAGTAGCCCTTGTCCAGATCGACCTTCGCGCGAAGGCCGGCTGCGCGGATCGACAGGGGTTCGAGGTGTTCCGTGTCCATTGTCGGGTCGTATACCTTGACGTGCGGATAGCAAAGGCGCACGCGATCGCTCGACGTATTGAAGTTGATCGCGCCAGACGGACCTCGACCGGCCATCGCCCGGTCGAACGTGACGCCGATTGGCGCATCGATGTATGCGATCGCGCCGAGCTGGTTCGCCATCGAGTCAAGCTCGGCAGCCACAGAATTCAGGCAGCCGTACATGGGCGAGATCAGGATTTTCGCGGAGAAACCGTACAGATTGAAGGTGTCCTTCAGCGCCTTCATTCCCAGTCGGCGTCCTGCGGCGTCGACGCCGCCGATGATATCGGCGGCAGTCACCTTGTTCGGATCGGCAAAATTGTAATGGGCGTAGTACTGGACGTTCGGCACGAGTGCGCCACCCTCGATGCGCACGTACTCGTCCGAAGCCCGATCGTAGATGTAGTCGGCGCCATACACGAATTCGGTTTTGTTAGTGACGTCCTTCAGTGTCAGGTGCCAGACATCCCGATGTGGCAAGCGGGCGCGGTTCGTCACCGGGTTGAACACTACAGGCTGTCCGGGAACGAAGGTTTTGTGCACGTTCGGATCGAGCACGTTCACGACAATGACGGTACCTGCGCCGAAATCGTAGATGCTCTTCAGTGCCTGCGGAATCGTGAATGCATAGTTGTCCGGATTCGCAAAACGGTGTGCCGCCTTGCCGAATTGTTCAGCATCCGTTTCAGATAAGCACAGCGTCGGTTCATTGAGCGGCCCAATCGGCGCCGTGCCGATCAGCGCGATAACGGCGGATTTAACGACCTTGACCGGACGCGCGCCGGTTTCCCTCTCGATGGTTTCGACACCATGCAGATAGTTAGCGGGCATCGCTTATTCCCCCTGTTTCGTGGCACCGGCCTCGCCGGCCGATGCAGTTTCTTGCTGGCCGGATGCAGATTCGTCGGCCAAAACGGGCGTCACGTACCCGAGCGCGAGCAGCGTCTGGGTATATTCGTGCGCTTCCGGAAGATCGACCTCGCGCGTGGGGAGGAGGATGATCTCGCGCACATTGTCGCCATCCTTCAAAGTGACACCGCTGGGCGGCCCGCTGTAAATGTATTTCATGAGTGTTCCTCATCGGGTTCGTATTGGACACGCGTAAGCGGCCGCGCATCATTGGGGGCGCTTTCCTCCACGATGACGGAGGCGGACGACAAGTCCAGCGCGTACTGCCATAACCCGGCTTCTTCGCCGAGAAATGTTTCGGAGACCGCTGCAAGCTTCGAGCAGTCTGGAGGTCGAAAACCGACCAGGGCGGCGCGAACCTGATCGAGCACGTCGATCGCACCGCCGCGTCCGTTCAATTGACGCGCGACGATCGTCACGGAGAATTGAATGCGTCGCGGCTGCACGACGGCTGCGGTGTCGACGGTTGCATCGAACCGGCTGCCCGGATAACTGACCAGCAGTGCGCCGACCGAATCGTTCAGCCGGTAATCCGATGGCCGCTCGGGGAAATACTCCACCGCGAGCGCCGGTAGTTTCGCCTTCAGTCGCGCGACGATTGTGTCGATCATTTCGAGGGTCGTCGCCATCAGTCGCGCTCCCGCGCGGGGCGGCCATCGGCAAGCTTTTGTTTCTGGTTCGCGTTTAGCGATTCGTACTGCTTCGGATCACAGGTGCTCGCCGTTGCGGCAGATTTCGCTTCGGAAATGTTCAGCACGCGGCCGCTCAGGGCGGTCCGCTGGCCGGATTGAAAAATGTGGAGGGGCGTTGTGTCCATGCCGCCCATCATGGGGCGGCTGACCGGTACGGTCTTTTAATTGACGTGAAGAGTAGGGCGGTATGCGCGAAAGGACGCGCGAGGGAAACGAGAGAGAAACGCATGCCGCCCCTCGCATCATAGACGCGCAGCAACAGGTTTATAAAACGATTCGGTGGTCCGCCAGGCTCGGGCGGGTGGCTTCGGGCGGATTGGAAACACCGGGCCGTTACGGAGACGATTCTCAGATCGCGTCGCGAAGATGACGCAAGACGGCGCCCTGCACTTCGGGTGCGGCCTCAGACTGGAGCTGCTATTTAAGGACGTTACGCTCGATGCTGGAGAAGGAATTCATCGAGCGGCTGATCGGATCGGGCATCGAGACGCGTCGCCATGATGCCACCTCATTCGTTACCGCGCTTCTCCCTCGATAAAGTCGATCAGCCTGTTCAGTTGCGATTCGATGTCGCGGGCGCGCTGGGCGGCGTCGACGTGATGCGCGAGGACGTCGCCCAGGCATACCCCGGAATCAAGGGCTTCATCGGCGTCGGCCTGCGCAACAGTTCCGGCGGGAGCACCGGCTGAGGGCACGTCATCGGTGGCGGCAGCGGCGTTCCACAAGCGGACAAAGCCGCCAGTGAACACACAGCGAGGCAGATCCTCGAGAGGCGCTTCCGGCGTTGGGCGATATTGACTCGTGACATTGGCTATGCTCCGTTTCAGTTCATCGGCTTCGAGTGCGTGCCGGGCTTTCTCGGCAAACAGGTCGCCCGCCAGGGCGGCTGCGCGTTGCGTTTGCTGGCGTTCCTTCGCGCGGGCCTGTTCGATGGCGGCGCGTGCGCGATCCGCGTACTGGCGTTCGAGCGCCGCGACCTTCGCGTCGCCAGCACGCGCGCCTGCGTGATATCCGCTGAAGTAGGCGATTGCGCCCGCCGCCACCGCGATCATCGCGGCGATGCTGATGACCGCCGTCGCGCACCGACCGCGCGACCGCGGGGCAGGAAAACTCATGAGCACACTCCCGGCCCGAATCCGGCCTTCATGTAACGCGGTTCGAACGTGCGCAGAATGACGCGCGGGTAGCCGCGGTTTTCTCGAAAAGCGGCGGCATGCCGACCGGCGTTGAATCGTTCGACGTGGCCGAACCAGCGTTGCCGATCGGCACCATTTGTCAGCGCGAGTCGCTGGTCGCGATAGACCCAGCCGAGGCCGCCGTTATAGGCGGAGAGCGTCATCGCCATGCGTTCGCACGCGCTTGCTGCCATGATGCGCTGCCACAGGTGCCGGTCGTAACGCACGAGCGCGCGAATCGACCAGGACGGATTGAATGGGCGCGCGTCGCCGAGTTCGGCGGGATAGGCTCCGGCGATCCAGTCCGCCGTCGCGGGCATGAATTGCGACATCCCGCGTGCGCCGACGACGCTGACGGCGTCAGCACGCCAGCGGCTCTCCTGATGGATTTGCGCGGCGAACGATGCGACAGGCGCATCGATTCCCCAGATGGCGCGCGCGTTGCGCGTCAGCTCGGCGCGATACGCCAGCGCTTCCTTAGGCACCTGAGCGGGCACCTGCGCGAATGCCGTCACGCCGATGAGCGCGAGGACGACGGCGGTCAGCACACGCATGATCAAAGGCCCAGCGCGACGCCGACCACGACACCGAAAACGATCAGCGCGCGCCGGAGCATGGCGGCGGCGAACACGAGTTCGTATCCGGCGACCACGCGGTAATCCGCGTCGAGCGCAGGTTCGGCTGAACCGGATCGCCAGTCGAATTCGAGGTAGCTGTCCGGGCGTGCATACGGAAACAGCGCGCGGTCGAGCCAGTACGCGACGACCGCGGCGAGGCTGATGAGGCTCAGTTTATAGAGCGAGACGGGGAGTTGTTGCGGGGAGATGATTGCGATCTCAACCACGAGCAGCACGGCGGCAACAAGCCAGCCGACCATGCGCGGAAAGCGGGTGCTGAAAGACATGTGCGCCTCCTGAGTCAACATGGCGCCATGATCGGCGCAAGTCAGGAGGGGGTCTTTTAATCGGGTTTAGCAGCGACGCCGCACTACGCGGCGGACTGGACAGCGCTTTCCGTCGCGCATGCATGCCGGGAGAGGAGCACCCGATTCGGCACGGTCAAAAAGACCGAAGAATCGGGGCTGAACCATGCACTGCAAGGTTGCGCGGAACTCGGGCTGTTGCAGGCAATAAACGACGACTGCCTGATCTTGTTTGACGCTGTGCGAAAGCGGAGGCTGGCGGTTCGCTGTCGCCGGTCTCCCGCTCTCTCTTCCTCAGCGTATTGAAATGTCACGTCATCGCTGCAGCCGACCGCGAAAAACAATATCACGATCGTCATCCGGCGCCTGATTTTCTCTCGCAGTCGCGAGAGCAATACTGGATACGTCGCCGTTCGGGATGTTGCGCGTACCTCCATTCCGCCGCCGCCGGATTCCGCAGCGATCATTCCAATGCGCTCGTCATCGATGCGTTCGGCCCGAACGACAAAACGATGTCTGCGTCCATGCTCGTCGCAAACGATCTCGATTCGATCCGGCGGCAGGCCATCAGGCGGCCGAGCTGCGCTTCCCTGGTTTCGCGACTGCAGAGGCCGTCCTCCGAACGACGGCCTGGTCTTCGGGCGCGCTGTGGCGGTAGTTGTCCAGCAACACCTCTTCCTCTTTTGTCAGCGTGCTCTCAAGCGGCTGGGATCGCGTACCGGTCGCAACGTAAAGCACGTCGAGGCCCACGTTGGACCATTCGGCGAGATGGGCAATGTCGGGCGACTTTGTGCCGGCCTCCCAGCGAATGAGCGAGCTTTTTGACGCCCCGACCAGTGCAGCAAAGTCGGGCTGCGTATATCCCAGGCGGACGCGCTCCTCTTTTAGTCGATCCCCAATTCCCATAAATGAACCTAGTAGGCTTGACAGTTCCATTTATGGAACTTATAGTGACACGCACCAACACGATTGAGCACGGTATCACACGATGACGCAACTTCGAACGAGGACGGAGGTTCGGAAAATGCTCTCCGAGAGCGGTAAGGCGGTTGCTGAAGTCGCTCGCGATCTCGGCGTTCACGTGAACACGGTCCATGGCGTACTGGCGGGCCGACCCGCAACGCGTGGGGATGCCCACAAGGTGGCGGTAGCGCTCGGCTTGAAGGCAGGCACGCTTGAGCCGGTTCGTTATCTGTGCATGACCGGCATGCAGCCGTCGCAAGGTGCTGCCGGAAGTTGACGATGCGAAACCTGCCGCAATGGGTGCCGGCCGCGTCGGCCAAGCACATGGCTGTTTCGTATTTCTGCGGCGTTCACATGTCGTGCCTGCTGCGTCGCATTACCCTTGCCTGAATATCCCTTGACTGCTTCGGAAGCCGAGAATCCGGACGCGTGAACTTCAAGTGAGCGTCGCCGGAAAAGGATTAATCGCCTTCGTTTTATTTAGGAATCCAGATATGCAGCCAGATTTGAATCGTCTGCGCCAGGTCATTGCACGCGAAGGCGGGCGCGGATTCGATGAAGAGGAGGTTTTACCGTGATCAAGATGAGTGAGCAGAAAAGTACGGCCCAATCCGCCGGAAAGGTGCTGGAAGTCCTCAATGTTCTGCTCGGAAACTTCGCGCACGGGCTGACGCCCGGCGAACTGGCGAAGGCGACCAGTCTGTCGCCGTCGAATATCACGCGCTATATCGCGACTCTCGAAGAGAAGGGCTTCGCAGAGCGTGTCGCCGAAACCGGGCGTATTCGCCCTTCAGTCCGGCTCGCCCAGCAGGCCGTCGTCATCCTGCGCAGCCTCGATTCCGCCCGGCAGCGTGTCGACGAAATCGTCCACCGCGTCTGTACACCCCAATAACCGCCCGGAGTAACCATGGCACGTAAAAAGGCCACGCCCACGACCGTCAATTTGACGCCTGAGCCGCTCGCACCAGTGCTGCAAGAAAGCGCGGAAGCGGCGAACGTTTTGGCCGCTGTTCAGGCGAACTACAACGATGAGCGAGACCTGCTCAACCAGCTTCTTGGACAGGCTCAGATGGCGGATGCGTTCGCCAGATTTTCGGTCACCGTGACCACTTCAAAACTGGCTTTCGTAAAGGAAAACAAGCTCTATCGGGCCTTGAAGGGAATTAAATCCGGACACGGTGACCAGTTTCTGGATGGAACCTGGGATGAATTTTGCCGTTTGATCGGGCGCTCACGGGAACACGTCGAGCGCGATATCGCCAATCTCCGGTCGTTTGGTGAAGAGGCGCTCGAAAGCATGTCCCGCATGGGCATCGGCTACCGCGAGCTGCGCCAGTTCCGTCGCTTGCCGGAGGACCAGAAGAGCGCGCTCATTGAAGTCGCCAGGTCTGGCGACAAGGATTCATTCCTCGAACTGGCCGAAGACATGATCGCGAAGCACGCGAAGGAGAAGGACGCGCTGACCAAGGAAGTGGAAGCCATCGCCGCCGACAAAGAGGCGAGCGAGCGCGTCGCGCAGGGCAAGGAAGAGACCATCAACAAGCTTCAGCGCGAGGTGATCCGGTTGTCGAAACCGCTCGCGGTCGTGCCGTGGGACGAGCGCGTCGCGCCGTTCCAGAAGGAAATTACCGAACGGCAATCGCTGCTGGACGCGGCGATTGGACAGCATAAAAAGGCCGTCGAGGCGCTGGACGCGTGGCTGACGACCGAGATCACCAGCCAGCCGGACTACGATCCGGAAGCCCCTGTCGCGTTGCCGCCGCCGGTGCGCGCCGTACTGCTGCATCTGGACGACGCGGTGAATCGCACCGCGTCACTCGCGGCCGGGCTGCAACACGAGCTGCGGTTGCGATTCGGCGGCGATATTGCCGATGCGCGCCGACACGTTCTCGATGCCGACGCATGAGGCTGACCATGGCAACTTCGGTGCCTCCGGACGTACGCGAGATGCTGCGTGACCTGGCCCGCCGACTCGACGCCGCCCGTCACGGCGAACAAACTCCGTTGGTGCAGGAGGCGGCAGAGTTCCTCGGGTGGTCGGTTCAGACGGTCTATCGCCAGCTAAAGCGGGTGGCCGGGCGTAAAACGACCCGGAAAGCGCGCGCCGACAAGGGCTCGACATCGGTCAGCGAACAGGCGTTGACGATGCTCGGTTCGGTCCAACGCGAAGCCGTGCGCGACAACGGCAAGCAAACGCTGTTCACCACGACTGCGCGCGGCCTGCTGGAGCAAAACGGCGTCGGACTGAAGGTGAGTAACGGCCAGCTCAACCGCCTGATGCGCGATCGCAAGCTGAATGCCGGTTCGCAGCGGCACGCAAATCCGGTGCAGGCGCTGCGCGCTCCGCATCCGAATTATCTGCATGAGGTCGATCCGTCGCTGTGCCTGGTGTACTACCTCAAGGGGAGCCAGTACATCATGCGCGATCGCGAGTTCTACAAGAACAAGCTGGAGAACTACGCCAAGGTCAAGTTCAAGGTATGGCGCTACGTTCTGTACGACCGCGCGAGCGGCGTGATTATCGTGTGGTATTGCGAAGCGGCGGGCGAGAATCAGCACAACCTGTTCAATTTTCTGATGTTCGCCTGGGGGCAGCAGCCGGGCCGCGTCTTCCATGGCCTGTGCCGGTTCCTGCTGTGGGACAAGGGGAGCGCGAACACCAGTGCCGCGATCGGAAACCTGTGCCGTGCGCTCGGCGTTCGCACGCTCGAACACAAGGCGGGTCAGGCGCGCGTCAAGGGCGGCGTCGAAGTCGGCAACAACATCGTGGAAACGCAGTTCGAATCGCGTTTGCGGTTTGAACCCGTGGACAGCATCGAACAACTAAACGCGGCGGCGGTGGCCTGGAGCAATCCGTGGAACGCCGGCCTGATCCCCGGCCAGGACACGCGATTGCACCGGCCTGGGCTGGACGAGCCTGTTGCGCGCTTCGACCTATGGCAGCTGATTCGTCCCGAACAGCTGGTGCTGTTGCCGCCAGTTGACGTCTGCCGCGCATTCATGACGGCCCGGGAAGAAACGCGCAAGGTGCGTGCAGATCTGATGATTTCCTTTCGGCACCCTCAGGCAAAACGTTCTGCCGACTATAGTTTGCGCGGCTTCGACGGCGTGTGTTGCGGCGACGAGGTTTCGGTATCCGCGCTGATCTTCGGTGATCGCGCCATTCAGGTGACGGTGCGCGTCTACAACGGCGAGGACCGTGTGTATCAGGTCGAACCGGAGCAGAGCTACGACGCGTTCGGCCAGTCATTGAACGCGGCCATTGTCGGTGAGGAATACAAGGCCATGCCGCATACCGCTATTGAGCGCGCCGCAGCCGACATGGACGCTCAGGCCTATCCAGGCATGTCGTCGAAAGAGGCCGAGGCCGCGCGCGCAAGGCGCGTTACGCCATTCGAAGGCCGCCTTGACGCGCATTCGTATCTGGCGGATGTCGAGTTGCCGACCTACCTGCCGCGTCGTGGGACTGCGCATGAGCTGTCCGCACCCAAAATCGAAGTGGCTGCGCTTTCGCTGATCGAGGCCGCGATACGGATCAAGGCAGCTGTCGAAACGGCGGGCGGCGAATGGTCATCCGAGCGCTTTCGCTGGCTGCAGCAGCGCTATCCCGATGGCGTTTCGCAAGAGAAACTCGACGCAATCGTGGCCGAACTGACCGGCCCGCGCGCGGATCTTCAGCAGCCGCTGCAGGTCGTGCGCGCAGCGGCGGGAGGTCGATGATGCTGATTCTGAAAAACGTCCTGCAACGCGCCGGCCTTAAACAGGGCGAACTCGCAAAGCATCTCAATCTCTCGCATGCAGCGGTCGCTCAGATCGTCAATCACGGTGCGTGGCCGCGCAGCCTCGACAACGTCGCACTACAGATGCGCATTCTCGATTACTTACAGCACAAGGGCGTACCGGATGCTGACTCCGGCGTCTTCGATGAAGTCGTGAAGGTGGGCAGTCCGCAAAGAATCCTGGCGGATACGGCGGACTGCCCGGTCCCCCGGCCGAACGGCCATACCGATCTCAACCAGGAGGAATCTATGTTGCTGCGCAAACAGGTTCTCGCACCTGCCACACGGAAACACTTTGGTCTGTTCCGCGATCCGTTCGCGGACGACATCCACTCGCATGAAGACATGTTCGTCAGTCCCGACATTCGCTATGTCCGCGAGGCGATGTTTCAGACCGCGAAGCATGGCGGGCTGCTGGCGGTTGTGTCGGAATCAGGCGGCGGAAAGACGACGCTGATGCGCGACCTCGAAGACCGGGTGACGCGCGAGAATCACTCGATCATCGTGATCAAGCCGTATGTGCTGGCGATGGAAGACAACGACAAGAAGGGTAAAACGCTGAAGGCTACGCATATCGCCGAGGCGATCATGGCCGCTGTCGCTCCGTTGGAAAAAATCAGGAGCAGCCCCGAAGCGCGTTTCGCGCAATTGCACAAGGCACTAAAGGAAAGCCATGCAGCGGGCTATCGCCATTGCCTCGTAATCGACGAGGCTCACGCATTGTCGATCGCTACGCTCAAGCATCTGAAGCGGTTCTTCGAACTGGAAATGGGCTTTAAGAAGCTGTTGTCGATCATCCTGATCGGCCAGCCGGAATTGAAGGTCAAACTCTCCGAGCGCAATCAGGATGTCCGTGAAGTCGTGCAGCGATGCGAAATGGTCGAGCTCGTTCCGTTCGACAGCGCCCGCCTGGACGAATACCTGCGATTCAGATTCGGCCGCCTCGACAAACCGGTCGGCGACGTGATCGACGCCAGCGGCATCGACGCGCTGCGTGCGCGGCTCACGATGACCAGCACGCGGCGCGATCGTGCCGAAACTGTGTCGCTCCTGTACCCGCTGGCGGTTGGCAATCTAATGACCGCCGCGATGAATCTGGCCGCCGGCCTCGGCGTGCCGGTCGTGACAGCGGACGTCGTCAGGGGAGTCTGATATGAGCGCCATCGTGCAGATGAACCTGTCGGCCCCGCGAGAGCGCCTGTCTGATGGCGCACGGGTATTCGATGCGGAATGTGTGTCGCGCCTCACGTTGCTTAACGCTTGCGCGCGGGCGCTGCGTGGCCTGGGCCACCGCGTGCTATCGGAAGAAATTGCGCCTCGGGATGGCGGCCGGCCGACGATCCGCATTCGTCCGTACACGGAGAAATCGTCAGACCTGTTGCGACAGCTCGCGGGCGGCGTATCTATCCTGCGGCGAGGCCATCGTCAGTTTGCCTGCGTCATCTGGATGGGCGTACGGGTGACGTGGGACGTGGCGACATGATCGACGTCGACAGTGTCGTTATCGTCGTCGGCGTGGTTTTCCTTATCTGCCTCTGCCGCAAGGAAATACGCCATTGGAGGAAGCGCCGATGAACTTTCGATCAATCACCGACCAATACATCCAGATTCTGCTCGATATCGCGAACGCGAAAGCGCGACGTTGGGCAATCTCGCTAGCCGTGAGCGTTTCGCGGTATTCACCCTACGGAGTGGCGATGAAAGCGGAGGACATCAATGCATTCGAAACCTGACCGGGGGCCTCAGTTTCGGCCGAGGCTCATTCGTTTGATTCACGTTGCAAAACGGGATTTAAACATGCACGACGACAGCTACCGCGGCGTGCTGAGGCAGATTGGCGGGAAAGCATCTGCCGCCGATCTTACGGTTACGGAACTGGAGAAGGTTCTGGCGCATCTGAAGCGCTGCGGGTTTAAGGTTCGCTCCAGTAAAGGGGGGCGTCGGCAGGCCGATGACGCCCAATCGAGGATGATCCGTGGTTTGTGGCTCGAGTTGGCGGAACGCGGCGTTGTGCAGAATCGGGCCGAGGAAGCATTGGCCGATTTCGTTAAACGCATGACAGGTGTCGACGCACTCGACTGGCTCAGTTCCGCGCAGGCATCGCGGGTCATCGAACATTTAAAGCGGTGGCGGGATCGCATGAAGGAGGCAGTATGAAGACCAAATCGAAGCAGCAGAAAAGAAACCTGGAGTTGCTGACCGATCTTGCACAACAGGTAGCGCACATGCTCGTCGAGCTGGCAACCGTTCGGCAAGATGTGGCCGCCATGATCGGAGAAGAGGTTGCCGAGCGCATGGCGTTGCATTGGGGCGGCCAGAATCTCTATTTCCCGATGGGCAAGGCTCTGAAGCTGTCCCGGCGAGATCGCCAGATATACGCCGAGTTCAATGGGGAGAATCACAGCGAATTGGCGCGGAAGTTCGGCTTGTCGCTGCAATGGGTCTATGCGATCGTGAAGGCGGTTCGTCAAGAGGAAATCGAGCGACGCCAGAGCCGGCTTTTCGATGCGGGCGATGATGTTTGAATGACGGCGGTGGTCGGTTTGCAAGGTCGCTGCCATTTTCAAATGTTGGAACAGATTTTCAACGTTCTTGCCATTTGATCGCGGCCCGTACCGGCGAGAGCTACATTTATCGCACGGGTTTCCGGTTGTTTATCTCATCTCCGTTCAGACAATTACGGCCACTACTTCTGTAGCGCGGTCGCGTCGAGCAGCAAATCCCGAATAGTAGACATTTCCCATACCGCCATTGTCGTGACCCAGTGAGCGCCAGAATCTGCCGTGTGGTCTTCTATCTCAAGAATTGGCTTGGGAAAAGAATAGGGTGGCGATTCGAATTGGACAGGCCGGTATTCGAAGTTGACGCCATTCTGATTTCTAGCCAGATCGATGTTGGCGATTTGAGGATAAAGCCTGCGAGGAAGCGTACCCAAACACAGATACCGAATATCGCTTCGAATGATGTTCTTCAATGACTGAAAGATAAGCTCGTTCGAGAAGTGGATGAAACAGTCACGTATGAAGATCATGTCTGCCGATGGCAGAATATCTGTTGCGATGTCAAGTACAACAAACTTCAGAGAGGACGAACCATAGGCAGCGGTGTTGGATTTAATCATGTCGGGGACGATGTCGCCGCCGACGTAATCGATGCCGGTCAAATCGACGGTCTTCATCCAGTTGAAGTCACCACACGGAAGGTCGAGCAGACGAGACACGCCGAGTTTTCGCAAAGCGATGGGGAGTCCTTCGGCCAGCTTCTTTGTGAAACGCTGAGCCGACCCATATCCTGATCGGCTTTCTTCGCTCTTCCAGAGATTTTCCTTGTAGACCCTGGTAAAAAATTCGGACCGTTTGTTCGGCATTGCTCATCCGTGACATTTGGTGGGGTTTCCTGTTCGGTGCGATGAGCGAGGAGGCTGCACAGTCGCGCGCGATCACGCAATTCGCAGTGTCGCAGAACATCGTGACAGCGGTTTTGGCCGTTGCCGCAAGTCCGCATTGAGCGAGTGCTCCGGACGAGACTGACCGCCGCGCAGGGATGGCGGATTCGATCGGTACGCTTCGATGAACCAAAAAAAAAGCCCGCGAGATAGCGGGCTTGAATCCATATTGAGGTAAAACATGGAGGAGACGAGGTGAAGTATAAGCCTTGCGTATCCAGAAGGAATGCGACGGGGCGTCGCGATTAGAAGCGTTAGCTATTCCTCTTTCTCAGGTCGCCGTGATCCGATTTGCATAATGGGCTCTGTTCCGCGGCAGTCGACCTTGTGCGCGTTCTGGTCGCGCGTCGTCGCGCCACAGCGCACTGTCCTTTTCATCCCGTGGATCCATCATTTTTCGGACCTGAAATCTTTCGCGTAGCAGTTCGCTTCCTGGCGTGCGCTTCGCATAAGTGGAGTCAACGAACAGCAGCGCCGCCTGGGTTTTGTCCCGGCGGCGTCTTGCGTTCGGCGGGCGCAGTGTCGTTTCGGAAATGGGGAAAAGTCTCAGGCGCCGAAACGATGACTCACCAGTTCGGCAACCGCTTTGCCGAGGCGGTGGTGTTGTTCGGCCTCGTAGTGAATGCCGTCGGTATCGCTCACTTTGACGATGTCGCCGGCGTCGAGAAACGCCGAACCGAATTTCACGGCGATACGCTCGTAGAGCGGCGCGAGCAGTCGCGATTTGGCTGCACCGCCTGTGAAGATTTCGCCGAGGAAACCCACTTCGTCAATCGGTGCTGGTGCGATCAACAGGACGTGCGGCGTGGCGCCGCCCGGTCCAGCACGGCAGGCGATGAGCGTTTCGAGCAACAACGACACTGAATTCGCGATATCGGCCGGTGTGACGGAAAACCGCGTTTTGAGATCGTTGGTGCCGAGCATGAGCACGACTACGTCCACCGGTAACTGACTTTCGAGGCATGGACGCAGGTAAGAGAGTCCGTTCTTGTGCTGGCCCTGGATTGGATCGTCGTGAACGGTGGTACGCGCGGGCAGTCCTTCTTCGATGACGCTCCATGTGTCGCCAAGCGCCGCCTGGAGTACGCCCGGCCAGCGGTCGGCGGGGCCAAAGCGCTCGAATACGCCGGGCAGCGTCAGTGGTTTGGTGCCGTGCGTATTGGAATCGCCGTAGCAGAGCAGGGTGCGGGACGCCATGAGTTCCTCGCTTGCGAGTGAGTTGCCGATCCGAAATCCCGTTAGCACAGGGTGGGTACTGTCGGGTGGGGGAATGCCTCCGCAGACTATATGAGATTATTCGACGACTGGTCCAATTGATCTGTAATGTGCCGCGCGTCGCAGAGCTTTTCGCACGCGGCAGTCGAATGATTCTTTGGGCGGGGCCGCGTGCACCGTGTCTGCACCGCTTCGTCCGCCATTTCCGATTCCGATGGGCAACCTGTCGCGCCACCTGCGAGGCGGCAGAGCGGCTATGCGTTGCCGATTGGAAATACCTGAATTTTCAACCTGGCGCGGGTATCGCGGTTACCGCGGCCTGCGTCTTCCAGGAGAGTAGTTGATGTCCGCATTGTTCGAACCGTTCAAACTCAAAGATGTGTCCCTGCGCAACCGAATCGCCGTGCCGCCGATGTGTCAGTACTCGTCCGTCGACGGTGTCATCAACGACTGGCATCACGTCCATCTCGCGCAGATTGCGCGAGGCGGCGCGGGCCTTTTGATCGTCGAGGCGACGGCGGTGTCGCCCGAGGGACGTATCACGCCGGGCTGCGCCGGTTTGTGGAATGACGCGCAGGTGCAGGCGTTTGCGCCGACCGTGGCCGCGATCAAGGCGGCTGGCGCAGTACCGGGCATCCAGATCGCACACGCGGGCCGCAAGGCGAGCGCGAACCGTCCCTGGGAAGGCGACGACCACATTGCCGACGGAGATGCGCGTGGATGGCAGACGATCGCACCGTCTGCGATTCCGTTCGGTGCCAATCTGCCGAAGGTGCCGAAGGCGATGACGCTCGACGATATCGCCCGCGTGCGCGAGGATTTCGTCGCGGCGGCAAAGCGGGCGCTGGACGCGGGCTTCGAGTGGCTCGAACTCCACTTCGCCCATGGCTATCTCGGGCAGAGCTTTTTCTCGCCACATTCGAATCAACGCGACGATGCATACG
Source organism: Paraburkholderia sp. (assembly GCF_024281035.1). Classification (GTDB taxonomy): domain Bacteria; phylum Pseudomonadota; class Gammaproteobacteria; order Burkholderiales; family Burkholderiaceae; genus Paraburkholderia. Next base: position 111,454 of record NZ_JAMXLH010000078.1, on the reverse strand, counting down.
GCGGCAGCCTCGAAAACCGCAGCCGTTTCCTGCTGGAAACGCTGGCTGCCGTGCGAAAGGTCTGGCCTGAGCGCCTGCCACTGACGGCGCGATTCGGCGTGATCGAATACGATGACCGCGATGAGGAGACGCTTGCCGAATCGATCGAACTTGCGAAGGGTTTCAAGCGTGAAGGGCTCGACATGTTGAGCGTGAGTGTCGGCTTTTCGACGCCGACCGCGCAGATCCCGTGGGCCCCTGCGTTCCTTGCGCCGATCGCGCAGAAGGTGCGCCGCGCCGTCGGCCTGCCCGTCGCTTCGGCCTGGGGTATCGATACGCCGGCGTTGGCCGAACGCTCGGTGGCGTCCGAACAGCTCGACCTCGTGATGGTGGGCCGCGCCCATCTGGCGAACCCGCATTGGCCGTATCACGCGGCGCGCGAACTCGGTGTTCCGCGTGCGGCGTGGACTTTGCCCGCGCCGTACGCGCACTGGCTCGAGCGCTATAAGGTTGGCTGACGGTTGCCGATCCGCAAATCTTTTGACGATAAGGAACGAACAATGAGCGTGTACCTTTTTGCGAGTCTGACGCCGAAACCGGAGTACGTGGCCGAACTCGAAGCGGAGTTGCGCAGCATGGTGGCGCCGTCTCGCGCTGAAACGGGCAACCAGCGTTACGATTTGCTGCGCCGGGCCGACGGCGTGCCGGGGTTTCACCTCTACGAGACTTACGTGGACGAGGCGGCGGTGCAGGCCCATCGCGAAAGTGCGCACTATCTGGCCTATCGTGCCAAAGTGGGCGCATGGCTTGCAGAGCCGCCTGACGTGAAGTTGCTTACGGGCGTCGACGTGGCCGCGTAAGCGCATGCAGTATTGCGCAGCCTTTGCGGGCTGTGGAGCCGGGCGGGTATCCCATGCGGAGCCCGCCCGTTTTCACATCGGCAAAAAATCTCTCAGGCCGCTCAGCCGCCTGCCATGTCGAGTACGACTCGGCCTTCGATCTCGCCGCGCTCCATGCGTGCGAACACGTCATTGATGTTCTCGATCTTGTCCGTGCTGACCGTCGCCTTGACCTTGCCTTCCTGCGCGAACATCAGCGACTCCTCCAGGTCCAGCCGTGTGCCGACGATCGAGCCGCGCACCGTCACACCGCCCAGCACCATATCGAAGATCGGTAGCGGAAAGTCTCCAGGCGGCAGGCCGTTCAGCGATACGGTTCCGCCACGGCGCACCATGCCGAGCGCCTGCGAAAACGCGATTGGCGAGACAGCGGTGACGAGCACGCCGTGCGCGCCGCCGATTTCCTTCTTGAGATAAGCGGTGGGATCGGTCGTTTTTGCGTTAACCGTTACGGTGGCGCCGAGACGCTTTGCGAGTTCGAGTTTCGCATCGTCAACATCCACGGCCGCGACGTTCAGGCCCATTGCACGCGCGTACTGAACTGCCATGTGTCCGAGTCCGCCCACGCCCGAGATCACGACCCAGTTGCCGGGCCGCGTGTCGGTCACCTTCAGTCCTTTGTATACCGTGACGCCCGCGCAGAGTACCGGCGCCACCTCGATGAAATCGATGTTCGGCGGCAGCAGCCCCACATAACTCGCGTTGGCCTTCGTATATTGGGCGAAGCCGCCGTTGACCGAGTAGCCGGTGTTCTGCTGCTGCGCGCACAGCGTTTCCCAGCCGCCGAGACAGTGCTCGCAATGGCCGCATGCCGAATAGAGCCACGGGACGCCGACGCGGTCGCCTTCCTTCACGCGAGTGACGCCGCTGCCGACCCCCACGACATAGCCCACGCCCTCATGCCCAGGAATGAACGGCGGCTGGGGCTTGATTGGCCAGTCTCCATGCGCGGCGTGCAGATCGGTGTGACAGACACCGCAGGCCTCGATTTTCACGAGCAGTTCGCCCGGACCCGGTTCCGGAACGGCGACTTCCTCGAGAACGAGCGGTTGGCCAAAGGCCCGGACAACAGCAGCTTGCATCGTTTTGCTCATGGTCAGGCTCCAGTGCGGCGGGGCGTCCGGATGCGGCGCGCATCTCGGTTATGCCGCGTACCCGCTGCAAGTTTGAAGGAAAGCCGTTCCGTGCGCGATGAATATGCTCATTCGCCGAAATGGGCGTTGCTGCGTGAATCCGGCGCGGTGGCGTTTGCGTGCAACGGCCGGGGCCGCGTCCCTGTTAGCAATTCAGGTGCGTCTGTAGATTCCCGATTTTTGCCGCGAAGATGCGCAGGGACACAAGCGAGGTGCGGGAGCCGCGTCAGGAATTGAGCGACCGAGATGATATTAGGTCCTGTCACCATAATTACAATAAGACATCCTAAACTTACAACTCGTTTACTCGCCTCGAGCAGGTACAGGAGCTCATCTTCCATGTCCGACATTCCCTTCTCGCAACACATGCGATCTCTGCGCTGGCTTGGGATCGTCCTCTTCTGCACGGTCCTCGCCGCGTGTGGCGGCGAGGAAACGCGTCCGCCGACAGGCCAGCCGGATCAACCGGCCGCGCCTGATAAACCGCAGGAAACCAAACCGGATCTGCACTGCGCACCGTAAGCGCCTTTCTGTCCTCATTCGAACATGCATTCCAACATGAACAGCAGACGCCATTTTCTGAAACTCGCGGGCACCAGCGCTACCGCGACAGCCGTACTTGCCAGCTTTCCCGCGTCGATCCGGCGCGCGCTTGCCATCCCCGCGAACAATGCGACGGGCACGATTCGCGATGTCGAGCATGTCGTGATCCTGATGCAGGAGAATCGTTCGTTCGATCACTACTTCGGCACGCTCCCAGGCGTACGCGGCTTCGGCGATCGCTTCCCGATCCCGCTTGTCGATGAACGGAACGTGTGGCAGCAGAACTATGCAGGCAGTGGCTCTGGCCGCGTGGTGCTGCCGTATCATCTCGACAGTACCGCGGGCAACGCACAGCGGGTGACCGGCACACCGCATGTGTATCTGGACGCACAACAGGCGTGGGATCTCGGCCGGATGAACAAGTGGCCAACCTACAAGCGAACCTGGTCGATGGGCTATTACACAGAGCAGGAACTGGAGTTCCAGTTCGCTCTCGCGAATGCGTTCACGCTGTGTGATGCCTACCACTGCTCGTTTCACGGCGGCACCAACCCGAATCGCCTGTTTCACTGGACGGGTACCAACGATCCAACGGGCGCAAACGGCGGTCCGGCTATCAACAACGACGGCGAAAGTCTGGTGCCGCCGGATAAGGATAAACTGCAGAACTATACGTGGACCACGTATCCCGAGCGCCTGGAGGAAAAGGGCGTGTCGTGGAAGGTCTATCAAAATCTGCCGGACAACTACACTGACAATCCGCTCGCCGGCTTCAAGGCATATCGCGACGCACACAAAGCGCGCGGCAACGAGTCCGACGGCAGGCCCGGGGGTTCGCCCGAGGATACGCCCCATTCTGCGTGGACGGTGGCGGACGAAGAGGTAAGCCCGCTGTTGAAGGGATGCAGCAACACCATGCCCGATAAAGGTTTCCTGCAGTCGCTAAGAGACGATGTCGCGGCCGGCACACTGCCGCAAGTATCGTGGATCGTTGCTCCGAAAACGTATTCGGAACACCCTACGCCGTCGAGTCCGGTGCAGGGCGCGTGGTACACGCAGGAAGTGTTGAACGCGCTCACAGCGAATCCCGCTATCTGGAGCAAGACGGTTCTTATCGTCAATTACGACGAAAACGACGGCTTTTTCGACCACGTTCCGCCGCCGTGCGCGCCGGCCTATGAAAGGGTCAACGGCAACCCCGTGCTTCGCGGCAAGTCGACCATCAACACGGCGGGCGAATACCACACGGACAGTAAGCCGTATGGTCCGGGTCCCCGTGTTCCCATGTTCGTGATCTCGCCGTGGAGCCGCGGCGGCTGGGTGAACTCGGAGGTATTCGATCATACGTCGGTGTTGCGTTTCATCGAGCGGCGCTTCGGGGTCGAGGAAACGAACATCAGTGCGTTCCGGCGCGCGGTGTGTGGCGACCTCACGTCCGCCTTCGATTTCGCCACGCCAAACGATCGGACAGCGTCGCTGCCGAACAGCGATCGTACGACCGCGGACACCATCCGCGCGGATCAGGAACAGCTCCAGCAGGTGCCGCTACCTGAGGTAGACGCGCAGCGGGCACCGGCTCAGCACCCCGGCACGCGCCCATCGCGCGCGCTGCCCTACGAATTGCACGTGAGCGGCCGCGAAGATTTGCCCAATCGAGTCATGCGTCTGCTGTTCCGCAACAGCGGCTCGGCAGCAGCCGTGTTTCACGTATACGACCGTTTGCATCTCGATCGCGTGCCGCGCCGCTACGCGATCGAGCCGGGCAAGGATCTGCATGACAGCTGGGACGTATTCACGACCGACGACGGTGAATATGACCTATGGGTGCTCGGCCCGAATGGCTTTCACCGCGCGTTCCGCGGCGACTTGACAGCGAGCGCCGCCGTGGGTGCGAGTGCGCCGGAGATTCGCGTGTGCTACGACGTCGCGAATGACCAGGTGTATGTGACGCTGATGAACACGGGGGCGTCGGCTTGTACGTTCTCCGTGCAGCCGAATGCGTATCGCTCGGACGGCCCGTGGACGTTCGACATTCCGCCCGAAAAGGCGCTCGACCAGCACTGGCCAATCGGGCGGCAAGGCAACTGGTACGACTTCACGGTAACTGTGCCGCAAGGCGATTTCATGCGCCGCTTTGCGGGCCGAATGGAAAACGGCAAGGACGGTATTTCGGATCCGGCGATGGGTAAGTAAAACCGCCTTTCACCAAACGAAGCTGTAGCGGGCGTTTGGTCGTTGCGATGGCTGCTGCGACGATCAAGCGCCTGCCTTGCAAACGTACTTGAACTCAACCAGCAGCGCCTCGATGCGGTGATCACCGCATACGGAAAGGCCCCCCCAGCTACGAACACGCGCTTTGCTGCGACGCCCGAACAGATCGGCGCGGCGATGCGGATCAACATCCGGAAGCGCGATTTCAATCACGCGTACTCAACACGATGAATCTACGCACGGACCCGAATTGCTAACGGGGACGCTACCTCCGCAACGCCAAACCGGTCGCCAAAAAACAAACAATTATCAATGGCGACATGAAGACGTTTTCCAGTTCCGGGAAAGGTCTTTGGCAATTATGATTCGGGGCCGTGCTATAAACTCCGCGTCTCTTCGCGTCACTACGAGCAGGCATCGTCAAGGCGAAAAAACGTGCGGGAATTGTTTTTTGCCGCATCGTACGCGAGGCATGCGCGCATGCACGGAGCGCTTGCCGCTGATGGACGGCACGCTGTTCGCGCGTGGCGTCGAATCGACCTACGATAGTAGGCGGCAGGCGACAGCAGATCGCGCCGCGCCGTAAACTAACGGTCCCGCCAGCGGCCCTGGCCGGACGGCTAACCCGTTCGGCCGGCTTGCGGACGCCACGCACAGCATCGGGCGTGGCGTTCCCGGGCCGCGCCCCGGCGGGCTGTATAAATGTACAGTAGAATCTGAATCTGTCAGTGTGGAGCACGCCCGGCGACGTCCGAAGACGCCCGGCTGCGCCGCGCTATGAGTTGCCGGGCCGCGCCGCCGCGCGCCGACCGGTTCCTGCCGTGTGATTAGCCGGAATGCCAGCGCAAGTGAGCGAAAACCGAACCATCCGCATCCGTGGTGCTCGTCAGCACAATCTCAAGAACCTCGATCTCGATTTGCACACCGGTGAAATGACGGTCGTGACCGGTCCGTCCGGATCGGGCAAGTCGAGCCTCGTCTTCGATACGCTTTACGCCGAAGGCCAGCGCCGCTACGTCGAAACGTTCAGTGCCTACGCGCGCCAGTTTCTCGATCGCATGGACCGGCCACAGGTCGACCGCGTCGACGGTGTGCCGCCCGCCATCGCCATCGACCAGACCAACCCGGTGCGCAGTTCGCGTTCCACGGTCGGAACGATGACCGAGTTGAACGACCACCTGAAGCTGCTCTACGCACGTGCTGCGGACCTGTTCGATCGCGTCACCGCGCAACCTGTGCGTCACGACACGCCGGAAACGATCTACTCGGAACTGCGCGCGCGCACTGCGGCGGGCGATCCGCGCCTGGTGGTGACGTTCCCGGTCGAACTGCCCGACACGACCACCGACGAAGAAGTTACGCAGTGGCTCTCGGCGAGCGGCTACACGCGCGTGCAGGCGCAGCGCGAAGTGAAGACGGGCGAGGGCACGCGCAAGGTGCTCGATGTGGTCGCCGACCGTTTCCGTTTGGAAAACGCGGAGAAAAGCCGCGTTATCGAGGCAATTGAGGCGTCGCTCAAGCGTGGTGGCGGACGCGTGAACGTCTACGTGCTTTCAGGCGACGATGCTCAGGCCGAAGCGCAAATCTGGCGTTTTTCAACTGGCCTGCATTGCCCGGACAGCGACATACGCTACGCCGATCCGCAGCCGGCGCTGTTCTCGTTCAACTCGGCCTATGGCGCTTGCGACGCGTGCCGCGGCTTCGGCCGCGTGATCGGCGTGGACTGGGGACTCGTAATTCCCGATGCGCGCAAGACGCTGCGCGGCGGCGCGATCAAACCGCTGCAAACGCCTGCGTGGAAGGAGTGCCAGGACGATCTGATGCGCTATGCCGCGAAGGCCGATATTCCGCGCGATACGCCGTGGTCGGAGCTGACGCAGCCGCAGCGCGACTGGGTGCTCAACGGCACGCCGGACTGGCGCGGCGACTGGCAGGCCCAGTGGTACGGCGTCAAGCGCTTCTTCCAGTATCTGGAATCGAAGGCGTACAAGATGCACATTCGCGTGCTGCTTTCGAAGTATCGCAGCTATACGCCATGCGAAACCTGCGGCGGCGCGCGCCTGAAAACGGAGGCGCTGCAGTGGCGCCTCGGTACGCAAGCCAACGCAGACGCAGTGCTTGCACCCGCCGCACGCTTCATGCCGCATGGCGTCGAATGGATGCGCGCGCAACTCGAAGCGTTGCCGGGTCTCACACTGCACGATGTGATGCTGATGCCGATCGAGCGGATACGGCGTTTCTTCGACAATCTCTCGCTTTCTTCCGCGCTGCTCGACGATGCGCTGAAGTTGCTGCTGGCTGAAGTCCGCACGCGGCTGAAGTATCTGTGCGACGTGGGGCTCGGCTATCTGACGCTCGACCGCCAAAGCCGCACGCTTTCCGGCGGCGAAGTGCAGCGCATCAACCTGACCACGGCGCTCGGCACGTCGCTCACGAAGACGCTGTTCGTGCTCGACGAACCGAGCATCGGCCTGCATCCGCGCGACCTGAACCGTATCGTCGAGGCCATGCATCGGCTGCGCGACGCAGGCAACACGCTGGTTGTGGTCGAACACGATCCTTCGGTGATGCTGGCTGCCGACCGTCTGATCGACATGGGTCCGGGGCCGGGCGAACGCGGCGGCTCGATTGTCTACGACGGCACGCCCGACGATATCCGTTCGTCCGACACGCTGACCGGCGCGTACCTGGGCGGCCATCGCACGGTTGCCGATGCCTCGCACTGGGCGCGCCGCGCCGTCGATGCCGCGACGCCGAGTCTGCTGCTCGAAGGCGCTAGCGAGCACAATCTGCGTGACGTGACGGTGCAAATTCCGCTGCAACGCCTCGTTGTGGTGACCGGCGTTTCGGGTTCGGGCAAATCCACGCTCGTACAGGACGTGCTCTACCCGGCGCTTGCGCGGCATCTCGGCAAGGCCACCGAATCGCCCGGTGTCTATCGCGCGCTGAGCGGCGCGGAACAGATCAGCGATGCCGTGTTTGTCGACCAGTCGCCGATCGGGAAGACGGCGCGCTCGAATCCGGCGAGCTACGTGGGCGCGTTCGACGAGATCCGCAAGCTGTTCGCCAAGGCGCCGCTCGCGAAACAGCGCGCCTATACGGCCGGCATGTTCAGTTTCAACTCGGGCGAGGGCCGCTGCCCGACATGCGGCGGCTCGGGTTTCGAACACATCGAAATGCAGTTCTTGAGCGACGTGTATCTGCGTTGCCCCGACTGCGACGGCAGCCGCTATCGCGCGGAAGTGCTCGAAGTGAAGATCGAGCGCGCGGGCCGCACGCTTTCGATTGCGGACGTGCTGGATCTCACGGTGAGCGAAGCGGTGCAGTGTTTCAGCGAGGATGCAGAAGTATTGCGCGTGATGCAGCCGATTGTCGACGTCGGCCTCGAATACGTGAAACTCGGGCAGCCGGTGCCGACGCTGTCGGGCGGCGAGGCGCAGCGTCTGAAGCTGGCGGGCTATCTGGCCGAGACCGCGCAGTCGCGCGGCAGGGATGCGGCAGTGGGCGGGCGGCTCTTCATGTTCGACGAGCCGACTACCGGGCTGCACTTCGATGACATCGCAAAGCTGATGCGCGCGTTCGGCAAGCTGCTGGCGGGCGGTCATTCATTGCTCGTCATCGAGCACAACCTCGACGTGATCCGCGCCGCCGACTGGCTGATCGATCTCGGACCGGAGGGCGGCGATGCTGGCGGCGAAGTGGTGTGCGTCGGCACGCCCGATGACGTCATCGCATGTCCGCAGTCGCATACGGGCGCAGCGCTGGAACGCTACGAGGCGGCGCTCGGCACGGCGGCGAGTGCACTCGTCGCGGAAGAGGAAGGCGTTGCGCTGCAGTCGGCGCTGCGCGCGGCGGCGGCCCGTCGCGAAGTGCAGGGCGAGGACGTGGTGCGCATCGTCAATGCGCGCGAACACAACCTCAAGGCGCTCGACGTCGACATTCCGCACGGACGCTTCAATGTGATTACGGGCGTGTCCGGCTCCGGCAAGTCCACGCTCGCATTCGACATCCTTTTCCACGAGGGGCAGCGCCGTTACCTCGAATCGCTCAACGCCTACGCACGTTCGATCGTGCAGCCCGCAGGGCGCCCCGAAGTGGACGCCGTGTACGGCATTCCGCCGACTGTCGCAATCGAGCAGCGCCTCTCGCGCGGCGGACGCAAGAGCACGGTCGCGACGACCTCCGAAGTGTGGCACTTCCTGCGCCTGCTCTACGTGAAACTTGGCGTGCAGCACTGCATTCATGACGGCACGCCGGTCACGTCGCAGAGCGTGGACGCGATCGTTGCACAATTGTTGCGCGAGCATCGAGGTCAGCACGTCGGCTTGCTCGCGCCGCTCGTCGTGAACCGCAAGGGCGTGTATACCGATCTCGCGAAATGGGCGAAAGCGCGCGGCAACACGCATCTGCGCGTGGACGGCGAGTTCGTTCCGGTTGCGCCGTGGCCGAAGCTGGATCGCTTTCGCGAGCACACCATCGAACTGCCGGTGGGCGATCTCGTGATCGAGCCGGAAAACGAGGCGCAATTGCGCCGCTTGCTCGATGCGACGATCGAGGTGGGTAAGGGCATCGTTCATCTGCTTGCACCGCTCGACGGGCTCGACCAGGTGCTCGGCAACCGAGGCTCGACGTCGCGCGTGGGCACGATCAAGGTGCTGTCGACGCGGCGCGCCTGCCCGGAGTGCGGCACGAGCTATCCCGAACTCGATCCGCGCATGTTCTCGTACAACAGCAAGCACGGCTGGTGCACGACCTGCGTGGGAACGGGTCTCGCACTGACGCGCGAGCAGCGTGCGGCGTACGACGACACGATTGTTGGCGAGGACGGGCGCGGCCGCGAGCAGACGCTGCCGTCTGACGAGCAGGAGCCCGAAGGCGTCGGCGATACGCCGTGCCCCGATTGCAGCGGCACGCGCCTGAATCCGGTTGCGCGCGCCGTGACGTTCGACGCGCATCCGATCGTCGACGTCGCGCAGTGGACAGTGGCCGACACGCGCCGCTGGATCGATACGCTGCAGCTCAATGGGCGCGATGCGCAAATTGCGCGCGACGTGGTGAGCGAGATTCGCAGCCGCCTGCAGTTCCTCGAAGAAGTGGGCCTCGGTTATCTGAGCCTCGACCGCGCCGCGCCGAGTCTTTCGGGCGGCGAAGCGCAACGTATCCGCCTCGCGGCGCAACTCGGCAGCAACCTGCAGGGCGTGTGTTATGTGCTCGATGAACCGACCATCGGCTTGCATCCGCGCGATAACCAGATTCTTCTCGACGCGCTGCGCAGTCTCGGCGAAAAGGGCAATACGCTGGTCGTGGTGGAGCACGACGAGGACACGATTCGCCGCGCGGACCATATCATCGATATCGGCCCCAGCGCAGGCAAACGCGGCGGACGCGTGGTGGCGCAGGGTAGTGTCGCCGATCTCGCGGCACAGCCTGATTCGCTGACCGGGCGCTATCTCGCCCAGCCGATCGTGCATCCGATCCAGTCGCGCCGCGAAGTCATTGCAGCGCGCGCGGGACGCGACGCGGTTCCCGCGCAATGGCTCACCGTGCACGGCGGAAAACTGCATAACCTGCGCGACGTCACGGCGCAGATTCCGCTGGGCCGTCTGGTGGCGATTACGGGTGTGAGCGGCTCGGGCAAATCGACGCTCGCGCGCGACGTGCTGCTCGCGAACCTGCTCGACGCCGTGGGGCGCTCGACGCTCTCGTCGCCCGCCGAGCGCCGCGCGCGCAAGGCCGCACAAACGGGTGCACCAACGGCGGCTGCGAAGCGCGCCAGCGTGCTCGCGCGCAGTGCGGTGAAGCCGAAGATCGATGTTGCGCACGCGTGGCAAGGGTGCGATTCGATCACGGGCTGGGAGAGCATCGATCGCGTGCTCGAAGTCGATCAGACGCCGATTGGCAAGACGCCGCGTTCGTGTCCGGCGACCTATATCGGCGTATGGGATGCGATTCGACGTCTGTTTGCCGATACGCTCGAAGCGCGCGCACGCGGCTATAGCGCATCGCGCTTCTCGTTTAATACGGGCGACGGCCGTTGTCCGGCGTGCGAGGGGCAGGGCGTGCGCACGATCGGCATGAGTTTTTTGCCGGACGTGAAAGTGCCGTGCGATGTGTGCCACGGGCAGCGTTTCAATTCGGAAACATTGGCGGTCACGTGGCGTGGCCGCAATATCGGCGAAGTGCTGACGATGGAGATCGACGAGGCTGTCGAATTCTTCGCGCCGATCACGAACATTGCGCACCCGTTGCAGTTGATGAAGGACGTGGGGCTGGGTTACCTGACGCTCGGCCAGCCATCGCCCACGCTTTCGGGCGGCGAGGCGCAGCGTATCAAGCTCGTGACGGAACTGAGCAAGGTGCGCGACGACATCACTCGGCGTGGCCAGAAAGCACCGCATACGCTGTACGTGCTCGATGAACCGACGGTCGGGCTGCACATGGCCGACGTTGCGCGACTGATTCGCGTGCTGCACAGACTCGCCGACGGCGGCCACAGCGTCGTCGTCATCGAGCATGACCTCGACGTGATTGCCGAAGCCGACTGGATTATCGACCTCGGTCCGGAGGGCGGAGTGGGTGGCGGGACGATCGTGGCTGCTGCAGACCCCGAAGCACTTGTGAAAGTGGCGGCGAGCCATACCGGCGCAGCGCTTGCGCCTGTGCTCGCACGCGAACGCCGTGAAGGAGGCGACCCTGACGATGAGGGCCAGTCGCAGGAGCGGCGCACGGCAGCTTCACGCTGATAGGCGGCGCGGCGCGGTGCCGCGCCACCATCGTCCGCGCCGCCCTGAAACCGCTTGATCTGTGCGGCAAGCGCGCTGTATGATTGGCCCCGCTTGCAGCAAATGGCCGCGCATTCGCGGTGGCCGATTCTGGCGAAGGAGCAGCGGAATCGCAATTCCCCTCCGATCCGGTCGCGGATTCGATTTCCGGACCACCTCATCAGTGCAGCAAGGCTTCGCAGTTTCGCGAAGCCTTTGTCTTTTCAGGGCAGACGATTCGATTTAAATCGGCGGCTCGCCCCTGGCGAAGCGAGAGGAATTACTCAATGTTCGACCCCGATGGAGAGGCGCGCGAACGGCTCATCGTGTGGATTAGACGCCGCATGGACGAGTACGGCATTACGCTCGAAGATCTTGAAACGGCGCTTGCCGAAAGCGCAAGGCAACCGAAGTATTGCGATGCCTATGGCAATACCTGGAATGGTCAAGGGGAAATGCCGGCATGGCTCCTGCGTGCCATTCACGCAGGGCAGAATATCGAGCATTTCCGCTGCTGACAGGGCCGTCGCGCGGTGCGGTGCGGTGCGGAGCGAGTCATGCGCACGCGATTACCCGGCGTTACTGTGCCCCAGAGGCGAATATCGCCTGTCTTCTGTTTGATATTGTCTTCGGTGAAATCTTAAAATACTCATGCACGTGATATAGGCAGATTATTTGCGTGCTGCACAATTCTGCATTGCGAGCTGTGCCGATAAAGCATTACATGGCCGCCGCCCTTTTTGAAAGTAACGACGGACCGTGCCACTGAGCGGCGCGCTAATGCCTGACATTCCGTTTCTGCACAAAGCAAGGAGGCTGTAATGGCGGTGTTGGTATTGGGGCTGATTCTCTTTATTGGCGTGCATTCTGTTCGCATGGTTGCGAGACCGTGGCGCGCCGCGCAAATCGAGCGATTCGGCGCCTACGGCTGGCGCAGCGCATTTGCTGTGCTCTCGATCGCGGGTATCGTGGTGACCGTCTATGGCTACGGACTTGCGCGCCACAACCCCGTGCTGGTGTGGGTGCCGCCTTTCTGGATGGCTCACGTCACGGCGCTCCTCATGGCGATTGCGTTCATCCTGCTCGTTGCCCCCTTTGTGCGCGGCAATCATTTCAAGTCTGTGCTCGGCCACCCATTCCTTTGCGGCGTCGCGCTTTGGGCATTCGCGCATTTGCTGGCGAACGGGACGCGCAACGACATCGTGCTGTTTGGTGTGTTTCTCGTGTGGGCGCTGCTCGATTTACGGAGCGAACGGCGCCACGATCGCGAGGCGGGCGTGGTGTATCCGCAGGGCGTTGCATCGCGTGACGTACTGGTCGTCGTGATCGGTCTCGTTGCGTGGGGCGTGTTTGCCTTCTGGTTGCATGGACTGCTGATCGGCGTGCGCCCGCTCGGCTGAGTCCTGATTCCCGAGAACGCATGCGGTAGTGGCGCGACAGCGCGTCCACCAGTCCGTGCAGATCGCGCTTACCCGGCGGTTTTTTTCGCTTTCACTTTCGCTTTCGTCGAATTCGTTGAAGTCGTTGAATTCGTCGATTTAGCGCGCGTGCGCTTCGCTTCCGGCGGCGCTTCCTGTGCAGCGCCGGGTGCTGCCCCGCTCGTAGCCATCCATAAGACTTCGGCGTCTTCCTTGCTCGTGGAAATGGCGGCGTGTCCTGTGCGGCTGTCGAAATAGAGGCTGTCACCAGCTTCGAGGTTTGTGGGCGCGTAAAGCTCCGAGTGGAGACACACGCTGCCGCTGATCACGTAGAGAAACTCTTCGCCGTCGTGCCGCCCCCAGTCGTCGAATGCGTCGAGCGAGTGCGCAGTGATGCGGATGCGGAACGGCAGCATCGCCTTGTGAGCCAGATCCGTGGCGAGCAATTCCATCTGGTAGCCGCGATAAGCGTGCCGCTGACCGGCGCCACGTCGCGTGAGTGCGCGCCGGCCTCCGACATTGTGCTTCGGTACCGGGCCGAACAGCTCGCCCAGATCGATCTTCAGGCCGACGACGATCTTCTGCAGAACGTCGAAGGTGGGCGACATGAGGCCATTTTCGATTTTCGAGAGCGTGGAGCGCGACACGCCGCACAGGCGGCTTGCGCTATCGAGCGTCAGGTCGTGTGCGACTCGCGCGGCGCGAACGCGGCGCCCAAGGTCGATAGTCGGTGAACCGGCGGGTTGGTTGAGCAGGGTGTCCATGACAGGAGCATCAGAAAGCGTGATGGGGACGGTGTTTCCGATCATATCAAACCGCTGACTTTCGGAAACCTCGGCCGTTCGGCTAACGTTTTTTGCCGCGGGGCGCTGAGCGGGGAACTGGAGCTTGAATGCGAATGCGTTTTTATACTCCTTGGCAAATTCGCGCCGACACTATCCAGATTTCGATCCGGATCTTGAATTGAACGTTGATGCGTTGCGGCAAGGCTATTTTTGGGGTGGGGCATCGATGCGTCTGAATGTCACGCGATGGATGGGGATAACCTGTGCGCGATCTTTGTCGAATGATAAGGATCACTGGGGGAAATCAATGTACGACGAACGCCTCGAATTGCTGTTGGCCATCTCGCGCAAGACGCTCGGAATCGAAAGCTTCGAGTCGACGGGCGAGGATGCACGCGACGTTCGCATGGTAAGCGCGGAGGATGTCGGGCGCGCGCTGGAATCGGCCTACGATGCTGGATTGATCGTAGGCTACCGGGTTGCGTGTTCCGAGTTCAGAGAGGGAGCCTGATGTCTGCACGCGCGTCCTCTATCGACCCGTTTAGTTGGGGCGTTGTCGCGTTCGCAACGCCCGATTTTTTTTTGATCTCAAAACGTCATTCGTTACGGTTGCAATGAGACGCGCGTCCGCGATTTTCGGGGCAGGTGCGGCCTTTCTGTTCGCAAAGGCTGCTTGAAAACGCGCGATACGCGGTGCTTTTTGCGCGATAAGAAACATTGGCGCCGCAGAAGTCAGGCAACGAGAGAATTTACTTCTTCGCCGATCCGCGGGGTGAGTGCGAGCGCGTTTCATCTCGCAGATCGGCAAGGTTCATGGAACCGATATCGAACAGCTTTTTCCTCAGGCCATTCGACGTGCCTCTAAATACTGGCTCGGCGTTTCGCCGAGCACTCGGCGAAATGCAGATGAAAATGCGCTTGGACTTGCATAGCCAAGATCCAATGCAATCCGAGTCACGGGTTGGCCCTCGCTCAAACGTTCAATAGCCGCGAGTAAGCAAACCTGTTGACGCCACTCCGCGAAACTCACGCCAGTCTGATGCCGGAAAAGCCGGGTAAATGTTCGCCGACTCATTCCAACTTCGGTGGCCATTGCGTCAAGCCCGACAGCAATCGATGGCGTATCAAACAGCCGCTGGCACGCGTGTGCGAGACGGGAATCGCGTGGCAGCGGTGCATGGAGGGAGAGGCTCGGCATTGACGCTATCTCCGCGACAAGCAGGTTCATCAGCTTGCCTGCGCGCCCATCAATGTCATACATGGCCGGCAAATCGATAGCGTCTTCCAGCAATTGCCTGAGAAGCGCCGAAACGCCGTAAACACCGCAATGGGCTGGGAGTTGCTCGGCTTGAGCTTGTTCCTGTGACACGAAAGCGTTGAGCATCGTAACTGGGCCGCGCATCGTCATCTCGTGGGTGACGCCAGCGGGCACCCAACAGGCTCGCTGCGGTGGCACAAGCCATCGGCCTTCTCGCGTGGCCACGCTGATCGTACCGCGTGAGGCGAATGCGAACTGTCCCCGTCGATGGGCGTGTACTGGAAACGATAAACCGGGCGCGTAATTGTTCGCCGTCACGACCACGCTACGCGGGATGTCTTCGAAGGGATCTACCAGGGTATCTCGCATGGCCCGATTTATACAGCAAATGACCCATTGTAGAAGGCGGGCCTCAATCGATCAATTTACGCTGTGCGACATCCGACGTGTGGCGCGGCAAGGCAGTCGGCGGCCAGGTGCGCGTCACGTCGGATGAAGACCACATCTCACTCACATCGGAATCGATATGCCCAATACGTTTCATCGCGTGGGGAATGGACCTCATCCCGTTCTCGTTCTACACGGCTGGTTCGGAGATGCGCACTCGTTCGAACAGATTGAACCCTGGCTGTCTGGTCACGCATTCAGTTACGTGTTTATGGATTATCGCGGTTACGGCGGAATGCGAGAAACGCACGGCGCGTACACGATCGACGAGATCGCTTCAGATGCATTGACGCTTGCCGATGTTCTCGGATTTGATTCTTTCAGCTTGATCGGTCACTCGATGGGTGGCATGGCAATCGAGCGAATTGCAGCACGTGTTCCCGAGCGGGTACGGGCACTCGTTGCTATTGCACCCGTTCCTTGCGGTGGCATTTCCTGCGATTTCACGACGCGGCGTCTACTCGAAGAAGCCGCGGAGCGCCTGGATAACCGGAAAATCATCATCGACCGAAGCACCGGTGGACGGTTGCCGCCAGCCTGGGTCAATTGGAAAGCGAATTACTCGGCAACGCACTCCTCCAAAGAAGCGTTCGCAGCATACCTCCATGCATGGGTCGACACCGATTTCAGCGATGAGATTGGTGGACAACACCTGGTGAAGGTGTTGGTGGGGGAGCACGACTCAACGTTCAACTTTGGTTTGATGGCCAGGACGTATCTACGGCGATATCCCCGCGCCACGGTTGAGGTCTTGCACAACGCTGGCCACTATCCAATGAACGAGACACCGCTCGCTCTTGCCGCAGCTATTGAGTCGTTCCTCGTGGACTCAGCCGAGGTTTCCGGCTTTCCCTCAAGATCCGCGTGGCTTTTCCCTTAATTCGGTGAAGAACCAGAAATTTGCTGTGGGTGGACACCGCGACGGCTGTATTGACGCGCCGCGCCGACTGGGCCAGAGAGACGGCCAGCGATCCATGGTGGCCAACGGGTGCATGACGGCGCGGTGGCGGCGTGTACCAAGGACGACCGTCTGTGGCAGCGTGTGTCCACAAACGCCTGCCGGGCAGGGCGGCTACGGCGGTTGGTATGTGATCGCGAAGAACGCTTGCCCGTTCCGGCCGTGGTGCAGTGCGAAACTTCTGTGCGCGATTGTTCCGTTGCGCTTTTTCCGGGAAATCGAACTTGTGCACAAATTTCTGAAAGGAAACTCACCAAAACGCGGCCTCTGACGGGCCGCCCTTCGGAGACCGCACACATGCTCCAGACAGAACGCCCCGTGTAGCATGGTCGGGCCTTTCCCGGCTTGCCGCCGGTCTGGGCCGCGTGTATAGTCGGCGAACCTGTGGAAGTTTCTTATCGGAAATAAAGGGCACGCTATGGACGCATCACGCATTCTTGCCGACCTCGGCATCCTTGAACTGGCCAGCGCCGGCGACGTCGAAGTTCGGTCGCCGATTTCGGGCGAGCTTATCGGCCGTGTGTCGTACCAGTCGCCCGCCGATGTCGACGCCGTCATGGCACGTTCGCACGCGGCGTTTCTCAAGTGGCGCAACGTTCCCGCGCCGCGACGCGGGGAACTTGTCCGGCTCCTTGGCGAGCAGTTGCGCGAGCATAAGCAGGCGCTCGGCAGTCTTGTGTCGCTCGAGGCCGGAAAGATCCTCCAGGAAGGTCTGGGTGAAATCCAGGAAATGATCGATATCTGCGACTTCGCTGTCGGTTTGTCGAGGCAACTGTATGGCCTCACGATTGCGTCCGAGCGTCCTGGTCATCGCATGTCGGAGAGCTGGCACCCGATGGGTGTCTGCGCCATCATCTCCGCGTTCAATTTCCCGGTGGCGGTATGGTCCTGGAATGCGGCGCTTGCGCTTGTCTGTGGGGACGCCGTTGTCTGGAAGCCGTCCGAGAAGACACCGTTGACGGCGCTTGCGGTCGATCGCCTCATGGCCGATGCGCTCGAAGCATTCGGCGACGCGCCCGAGGGCCTTGCTTCGCTCGTCGTGGGTGGCCGCGACGTCGGTGCGAAGCTGGTCGCCGATCCGCGTGCAGCGATTGTCAGCGCGACCGGCAGCACCGAGATGGGCCGCGCGGTTGGCGTGGCCGTGGCGCAGCGTTTCGGCCGCGCGATTCTCGAACTCGGCGGCAACAATGGCGGCATCGTGACTCCGAGTGCCGATCGCGAACTCACGCTGCGCGCAATCCTGTTTTCAGCCGTTGGTACAGCGGGACAGCGCTGCACGTCGCTGCGGCGGCTTTTTGTGCATGAGAGCGTGTACGACGATACGGTAAGCCGCCTCAAGCAGCTTTACGGCAAGGTTCCGATCGGAAACCCGCTCGAGCCGCGTACGCTGATGGGTCCGCTCATCGACGCGCAATCCTTCGAGCGCATGCAGTCTGCGCTGCAGCAGGCACAGGCGGCGGGCGGCAAGGTGACAGGTGGCCGTAGGGTCAACGTCGATGGCTTGCCGAATGGCTATTACGTGGAGCCGGCCCTGGTCGAAATGCCCGGGCAAAGCGAGATTGTCCTGAAGGAAACGTTCGCGCCAATCCTCTACGTCATGAAGTATCGCGATTTCGATGAGGCCGTCGCCGGGCACAACCGCGCGTCGCACGGTTTGTCGTCGTGTGTGTTCACCACCGATCTGCGCGAAGCCGAACGTTTCGTATCGGCGTCCGGCAGCGATTGCGGCATCGCGAACGTGAACATCGGGCCGAGCGGCGCGGAAATCGGCGGGGCGTTCGGGGGCGAAAAGGAGACGGGCGGTGGGCGCGAGTCGGGATCGGACGCCTGGAAGGGTTACATGCGTCGTGCCACCAACACCGTCAACTATTCGACTGCGCTGCCGTTGGCACAGGGGATCGACTTCAGGCTCGATTGAGCAGGCTTCATTTCCAGAAACGGCGTCGCTGTCCTAAGCGACGCCGGAAGAACACGCCCAACGCGCGATCTGGTTTTGGCGTGTGCTCGTCCTGTGCGAATTGTTTCCCCGAGTGACCGGCCAATGGTGCGCGCTCCTGAGCGTGCCGATGCCGACGGGTGTTAGGGCAGCGCAATGCGGCGCGTTGCGCACGCATCGATAGTTCAAATTCTGGCGCGACGCGTCACGAGATCAAACGCCGCAACGGAGCAAGCGGCCAGTCATGCGGCATTCCATGTACGGCGAAGAACCACGCGGCCACCCAGGAAGCGGCCACGACGATGAGATCGCAACGCCCGCTTTTCCACCAGTTCAGCGAATGCCGCTGGATGACCCACGGCACGCCGAGCGGATTGGGCCAGTCCGCGAACAGATGCATGACGCCGCCGCAGGCGAAGCCGAACGTCAGCACGGCCACCGGCAGTTGGCCAAGCCGGTGATACGACCACGCGAGCAGAGCGATCCAGCCGATTCCCCAATGCGTCAACGTGCGATGGGTGATCCACAGCCGTCGCTTCTTGCTCCACCAGGCGACTTCGAGCCAGTCGGGCGCCGATCCGCCCGCTACGCCTCCGACGAACGCCAGGGCGGCATAGAGATGCCATGGGCCATCCGCGTGCAGGTGCGTGACGATGGCCGTGGCGATGACGCCGGCAGCCCAGCCGGTCGCGTGATGTGCGGTGCCTGATGCCATGAGGCGATGTGCGCGAAGTCGAAAGGGCGCAATCTTCGCAGATGTGACGGCGTCGTGATAGAGCGAACCGGCGATCCGTGCAGCGACGGCAGTTCGCGCAGCGCCCCGCCGTGCCGATCGAATCCGCCGGATCCGCGCGTTGCGTGTGCGAACCTCAGGTCGCGCAACGCGCCACGTCGAATCGCAGTTCCGGTTCGGGCGGATCGTCGGAGCGCGAATTTCCATGTATTACGCGGATCGTCGATCCATAGCCGGAAGGCGTTAGCGTGACGTGATACGACTCGTTCGAGCGCGAGCCGACGCTCAGCTCGGTCGCGTTGCCATCCCTCGATTCGTGAATTTGCGGCAGCCGTCCTTTGAGGCAACTCGCGATGGATGAGGCCGAATGTGTCGACGAAACGTAGATCATCGGCTCGCCGTTTGCAGCAGCGCCGGGTGGAGGCGTCGTGCTGCAGGCGGCGGCGAGGGCGAGAGGCGATGCGGCGAGGATGCGTCGAGCGAGCGGGTTCATGAGCGGAGCGTTATCGAGATTGGAGCGGCGAATACCACAAAGTATAGGCACTCTTGTGGCCCCGCAGGCGTAAGAAGATGCAACTGCGCTACGCTCGCGGTGCCGCGCGTGGAGGAAACAAACGCACCGCAAAGGAAACACGCGAAAAAAAACGCACATGCGGTTGTGCCGCATGTGCGTGTCGAGACGGTCAGGCAGCCGGGTGGATCACACCCGCTGCAGGACGATCGTCCAGTGGCTTAGAAGCGGTGACGCAGACCGACCGTTGCAGCGATCTGGTTGTTGGTCGACGACGGCGACAGCATGTTGATTGCCGCGACGTTCGCGATGCCGCTGCCGTCCGGGTTTTCGCCGAGCGAGCCCGAAGTGTGCTGGTACACGCCGGTCAGGTACACGTCGGTGCGCTTGCTGAGCAGGTAGTCGGTGCCCACCATGACGGTGTGCCACTTCGGCGAGCCGTTGCCGCTGCCGTTGCCGGTCACGGTGCCGTCGGTGAACGTGTACGAACCGACGAGCGAGAGCGCCGGGCTCAGGTGGTACGCGCCGTTGATTTCGTAGTTGTCGAGGTGCAGGTTCAGACCATTGAGGCCCGGCAGCGACATGCCGCCGCTCGCGAGGCTCGAGACACCGTCGATCTGCGAGTGCGTCCACACGAAGCCGACATTCGCCGGACCATACGTGTAGTTCGCGCCAACGCCGTAGGTGCGCTGCAGGCGCGCCGAGATGTTCTGGTCAGCCGATGCCGCGCTGCTTGCCGAGCTGAGGCCGCCCGAGTTGTTCGTCTGCAGGTAGGCGGCTGCAACGTTCAGCGGGCCATTGCCGTACGAAGCGCCGACGCTCCATGCGCGGCCGTTCGAGAAGCCGTTTGCGTCGTTGCTGAAGCCGTACAGGCCGCCGAACTTGAGGCCTGCGTAATTTGCGCTTGCGTACTTGGCCGAGTTCTTGATCGAGAACGATTGGGCGAGATTGTCGTTGTCGAACGGGTGGCCGGCGAGGTTGTTGCCGAAGCCCGAGCCCGTTGCGGACAGCGGCGACAGGTAGTCGACGACGGAGTCGTATTGACGGCCGAGGGTCAGCGTGCCGTACTTGTCGCTTTGCAGGCCGACGTAGGACTGACGATTGAAGCCGGTGTCGCCGTTATGGTAGCGGCCGCTGTTCAGATCGAAGCCGCTTTCCAACGTGAAGATCGCCTTCAGGCCACCGCCGAGGTCTTCAGCGCCGCGCAGGCCGAAGTAGTTGTAGCTCATTGCGCCGCTGCCTTGTTGCCACAGGCTGTGGCCGCCAGCGTTGTTCGCGTAGAGGATGCCGGCGTCGAGCGAGCCGTACAGGGTCACGCTGCTTTGCGCTTGTGCGCTGATGGCGAATGCGCTGAGAACGCTGGCGAGAATCAGGGTTTTTTTCATGCTTTCTTACTCCGGATAGTACTGGGAATCTCACGAACGCCAGTACAGCTGGCGATTTCGTAGTCTGACGATTCGGGGCAGAGTGTATTCGGGCTATCCGGAGAAATTGCGCAGCATGTTGTAATAATACTTTCCTGGAACTGTGATAAACCCGCATGCCTCGCGTAAGTGGCCGCATACAAAGCAATTTTTCTGTTGCGAGGTAGTGTTGAAATCGGCTGTCAATGGTTATTTTGTTGTGCAGGTGCGACGCTTACGGGTGCTTGCAGGTGCTTGCAGGTGCTTGCGGCTGCATGTCCCGCGAACGGACGTTGTGAATACACCGATTTTCACCTTTGATTTACCCCGATTGGTGAAAGGTAGTCTTCCAGTTTGCGGGCTCGGTGGCTTCACGCTGTGGCGCTACAATTTACTTGCCCCTCGACCAAGGGTGGTCTATTTTCATCTGTCTTTGCGCGGCCTTCGGGCCGCTTTTTTTTTGCGGATTTCATTTAAATCGCCAGGGCAACGCAGCGTTGCAAACAATGAAATCTGGCTGATTCTCTCCCGGGCATTCGCACTATATTGATCAGCCATTGATTGCGTCGCTGCGGGCGTTCGTATACGGCTCGTTCGCGCGTGCGGGTAAAATCCTGCGCCTGCCCTCCCTCGACGGGCAGGCCCTGCAGAACCAGACCGAACCCGCCATGACCGATTCTTTGCCCGCCATGCTCCCCGACTCCGGGGCCAGTGAACCCGAAGCGATTCAGGACGCGCGCCTGTGGCGCAAGGACGGCTGGACGGCACGCGTCATCAAGAACGAAGACGACGATGGCTGGGCCGTCGAAATGATCAAGGACGGCGAGCCCGAGCCCGCGCTGGTTGGCCCGTGGACCATGGGGCGCGACAAGAAGAATCCCAAGCCGCTCGACACGGGTGCATTCAATACGCTCGTGAAGACGGCGTCGGAGGTGCTGCGCCGTCACGAGCAGCAACTGCATGCATTGCTGCACAAGCGCGTGAGTGTGCCCCACGAATCGGGCGACATCGATGTGACCCTCGACATCGTCCCCGACGAATACGAACCCTATGCCGTGCTGACCGCGCTGGACGCCTACGGCGAACAACTGGGCCAGCAGCGCGTTGCGCCGACGTTCAAGCTAACCAAGGCGTGCGCCGAGGCATGGGCCGAGGGGGGCTTCGGCCGGATCGGCTAGCGTTCGGGCGTCAATCCTGCTGGCAGAAGATCGCGGTCAGCATCGGCCCCGCATGATGGACGATTGCGTTATTGCCGGCTTCGGTGAGGGCGGCCTGGACCTTGCTCTGGCTGCCGAACACGACTGCGCCATACGCCGATCGTGCAATCGGCTTGCCGCTGCCGGTCTTGAAGAGCGGATCGTCCTGCTGGAAGGCAACGATCGCGAATACGCTGAAATCGTAGGCCGTCATGTGCCCGCCATGCGAGGGCCAGAAGACGTTGATCGAATTGGTTTCGACCCTCGAAGGCGCCGAACCGATCAGTTTCTGGCCGATCAGGACGGAGACGAAATCGTGCGCGGATTTCTTGCAGGTCAGCAGTTCATCAAGGGCGGCCGCGTGGCCAGCGAGCGGCACAACCGCGAGCAAAAGGGCTAAGAGGTACGAACGTTTCATCGAAATTCTGGCGAGTGTCCTGCGCTGGCGCAGGCAGCGCTCGGCGGCGCAGGGCGCGTCGCTGCGCGAAGGGTTGCACTTTACGCGTGTTCATGCATTTTCGCTCGCGGCACTTCGCCATTCGTGCACCTCACTAGTCGTACTGCTTCCGCGCGATGCCTGCGTTGACCGTTCGGCGCGACGCATTCGATTAGGTCAGGCAATGAAAGCGTTGTGAAAGAAATGCATATTCCGCTGTCATGAGTGGAATGGACAAATCTGTGTCGACTTTCGCAACGACGTGATGCATGCCGCTGAAAAGGCGTTGCCGCAGCGGCGTCCGGCTACGCATCACGTGAAGCAGACGGCTGTCCGATCGTTTCGATTTCCGCAGATGCAGGGTGGCGGCGCTTCGCGGTTTTAGCATTTTTATCGGCGGCTCCAATTGTTGCGGCCACAAGCGCTCGTCACAACACGATGACATAATGAGAACCCGTCGCACTCAGCCGCGTTGATTGTCGTTTCCGCCCATGCCTCTTGCTCTCGGCACCTTTATCGTCCCGCTCATCGTCGCCTGTGCGATGTTCATGGAGAACGTGGACGGGACGGTCATCGTCACATCGCTGCCGGCGTTGGCCCGCGATCTCGGCCACGATCCCATCACGCTCAAGCTCGCGGTCACGAGCTACGTGATCGGCCTCGGCGTGTTCATTCCTATCTGTGGCTGGGTGGCCGATCGTTTCGGCTCGCGCAACGTGTTTCGCACGGCCATCGGCATTTTCATGGCCGGCTCGTTGTTGTGCGCCGCATCGAGATCGCTCGAGATGTTTGTCGCAGCGCGCTTCGTGCAGGGCATTGGCGGGGCGATGATGGTGCCGGTGGGGCGCATCATCATCTTCCGTTCTCTTCCGAAATCGGACTTCATTCGCGCCGTCAACTATCTCACCGTGCCTGCGCTGCTCGGACCGGTGGTTGGACCGCCGCTCGGCGGGTTCATCACGACATATCTGCACTGGCGGCTGATTTTCTTCATCAACATTCCGATCGGCGTGTTCGGCATCTGGCTCGCGCAGCGGCACATCGCGAACATACGTGAAGCGCATCCTGGCCGGCTCGACTGGCCGGGATTCATCCTTTCCGCAGGTGGTGCTTCGCTGTTCATGCTCGGGCTGTCGCTCGTCGGCAGCGCGCTCGCGTCATTCGCCGCGGCGGTGACGATGTGCATCGTCGGCGCCGTGCTGCTGACGCTCTACTGGTTTTACGCGCAACGCATCGAGCGGCCCGTGCTCGATCTGCGCTTCCTGCGCATTCCAAGTTTCAATGCGAGCGTCCTGGGCGGCTCGCTCTTTCGCATCGGCCTCGGGGCCGTGCCGTTTCTTTTGCCGCTCACGCTGCAGGAAGGACTTGGCATGACCGCGTTCGTTGCGGGCTCAATTACCTGTGCTTCCGCGTTCGGTTCGATATTCATGAAGACGGCCGTCTCGCGCGTGCTGAGACAGTTCGGCTTTCGACGCACGCTCATCGTCAACGCAGTGCTCGCGGGTGGCGCCATCGCTGTATGCGGATTCTTCTCTCCGGGGATGCCGCAATGGCTCATCTGGCTGATCGTGCTGCTCGGCGGTCTCTTTCCGTCGCTGCAGTTCACGGGCCTCAATTCGCTCGCGTACGCCGATATCCCGACGCAGGACATCGGTCGCGCCACCAGCGTCGCGAGCGTGATTCAGCAGATGTCGCTCGGTCTCGGCGTGACTATCGCTGGTATCGTGTTGCAGATCTCTCACAAGTTGCAGGGCCATCCGACCATCGTCTGGTCCGACTTCTGGCCCGCGTTCCTCGTCGTGGGGCTGTTCTCCGTCGCCTCGATTCCGGTGACGATGCGCATGCCCGCCAATGCGGGCGACGAAATTGCACGCGGACGGCGCGGGCAAGCCTGAGCGCGAAGCGCGCGGCTGCAAAGCGGTGAAGGTGGTGAAGGTGGTGAACGGCCGTATCGCGAACGTTTTATCGACGTGTTATAAGGCCAGGGCAGGTCGTTGATTGATGAACCGAATCATGGAGGAGACTCAATGAAATTGGTCGACAGAACGAAAATAACTGCCGCTGTTGTCGCGCTGGCTTCGCTAAGTGCGCTTTCGGCGACCTTCCTCGAAATCTCGCCCGCCTTTGCCAAGGAGCCGCCGCCACAGCCGGTCGTGCTGAACGCTTCGGCGGTGGCCGTCGCGGACAAGTACGCGGCCGACGCCGCCGAGCATATCTTCAGGGAAGGCGGCAATGCCGTCGATGCGGCTGTGGCGATTGCGTTCGCGCTCGCGGTGACCTATCCCGAAGCGGGCAATATCGGCGGCGGCGGTTTCATGACCCTTTACGTTCATGGCAAGCCCTACTTCCTCGACTATCGCGAGCGCGCGCCGCTTGCGGCTACGCGCACGATGTACCTCGACGACAAGGGCAATGTGATCGAAGGAAAGAGCCTCTACGGCCTTGACGCCGTGGGCGTGCCGGGAACCGTCGAAGGCATGTGGGAAGCACAGCACCGCTTCGGCAAGCTGAAATGGAAGCAGGTGCTCGCCCCCGCCATCGCATACGCGCGCGATGGTTTCGTCGTCGACGAGCAGCTCGCCCGGCGCCGCGAAGATGCCTCGAAGGAATTCGGCGGCAGGACCAACTTCGATAAGTATTTCGGCAGCATGAAAGACGGCGTGACGTTCAAGCAACCCGCGCTTGCCGCCGTCCTCACACGTATTTCCGTGGACGGTGCGAAGGATTTCTACAAGGGCAAGACTGCCGATCTGATCGTCGCTGCGATGCAAGCGGGCCACGGTCCCATTACGAAGCGCGATCTGCAGGAATACAAGGCGGTATGGCGTCAGCCGATCGAGGCGAAATGGAACGGTTATGAGGTTATTACCGCGCCGCCGCCGAGTTCTGGCGGCATCGGCCTCGTGCAGCTTCTGAAGATGAAGGCCATCCTCGCACCGCAGTTCAAGGACGTGTCGCACAATTCCGCGCAGTACGTGCATCTGATCGCGGAGATCTCGAAGCGTGTCTTTGCCGATCGCGCGCAATATCTCGGCGATCCGGACTTTTACAAGGTGCCGGTTGCGCAGTTGATCGACGATGCGTATCTCGCGAAGCGTGCCGCCGAGGTCGATCCCGAGAAGCCTTCCGACACGAAGAGCGTGCAGCCCGGGCTCGGTACGTCGCTGCCGGAAAAGGCGGAGACGACTCACTTCTCGGTGGTCGACAAGTGGGGTAATGCGGTGTCGAACACGTACACGATCAATGGCTATTTCGGCTCGGGTGTCGTTGTGCCGGGTGCGGGCATCGTGCTGAACGACGAGATGGACGACTTCGCGGCGAAGCCGGGCGTGCCGAACATGTTCGGCGTGGTGGGCAGCGATGCCAACGCGATTGCGCCGAGGAAGCGCCCGCTTTCGTCGATGACGCCGACCATTCTCACGCGGGACGGCAAGGTTGCGCTCGTGATCGGTACGCCGGGCGGTTCGCGCATCTTCACGTCGATCTTCCAGGTCATCACCAACATTTACGACTTCAAGATGCCGCTGAAAGAAGCGGTGGCCGCGATGCGGTTCCACCATCAGCTGTTGCCGCCGAACACGATTTTCTGGGAGCCCTATAAGCCGATCGAAGGCGATCTCGCGAAGCAGCTCGAAGCGAAGGGTTATGTCCTGAAGGGGCAGGATTTCAGCGGCGATATCCAGGCAATCCGTATCGACGGCGACACGCCGGAGGCCGTAGCCGATCCGCGCGGCCGTGGCGTGACCCGAGTAGTCCAGTGACACAGTGATAATCGGTGCGGCCGGGGCGGGTCCGGCCGCATGTCTCGTACGGCTGCAAACCGCAGCGGTTCACGCACGAGTGGAGGCTATGCAATGGAACACCGCTTTTTGGGAGCATCCGGCTTCAAGGTTCCGGTGCTGGGTTTCGGGACTGGCACGTTTGGCGGCAAGGGCGAGTTTTTTGAAGCCTGGGGCGCAACGGATGTCGCCGAAGCGCGACGCCTGATCGATATCTGTCTTGATGCCGGTGTGTCGCTGTTCGATAGCGCCGATATTTATTCGAGCGGTGCTTCGGAATCGGTGCTTGGCGAAGCGCTCAAGGGGCGCCGCGACAAGGCGATCATTTCGACCAAGGCGACGTTCCGGTTCGACGACGGTCCGAACAGCGTCGGCTCATCGCGCATCCATTTGAAGCGTGCCGTCGATGCCGCGCTCAAGCGTTTGCAAACCGACTACATCGATCTCTTTCAATTACACGGTTTTGACGCGAAAACGCCTGTCGAAGAAGTGCTGTCGACCCTCGACGATCTCGTGCGCGCGGGCAAGATCCTTTACACGGGTGTGTCGAATTTCTCGGGCTGGCATTTGATGAAGTCGCTCGCGGTTGCCGATCGCTACGGCTATCCGCGCTACGTCGCGAACCAGACTTACTATTCGCTGATAGGGCGCGACTATGAATGGGAGCTGATGCCGCTTGCACGCGACCAGGGTGTCGGTGCGGTCGTGTGGAGTCCACTCGGCTGGGGCCGCCTGACCGGCAAGATGCGGCGCGGTCAGCCGCTGCCCGAAAGGAGCCGGCTGCACAAGACCGCAGATCAAGGACCGCCCGTGCCCGACGAGTATCTGTATCGCGTGATCGACGCCATCGACGAAGTGGCGCAGGAAACCGGCAAGACGGTGCCGCAAATCGCGCTGAACTGGCTATTGCAGCGGCCGACCGTTTCGACCGTGCTGATCGGCGCGCGCGACGAGGCGCAGTTGCTACAGAATCTCGGTGCCGTGGGCTGGAATCTCACGCCTGAGCAGGTCGCGAAACTGGACGCGGCCAGCGCGGTGCGGCCAGCTTATCCGTACTGGCATCAGGAAGGCTTTGCGGAGCGCAATCCGTCGCCGGTGTGACGTGCTCACGGCGCACTGCGGCAGCCTGTTGCCACACGCTGCCGCGCTTAACGCGTATCCGCCGATTGCAGGATCTGCGATGCGCCGAGGTGGATCGCAAGCGCGAAGAAATCGCACTCGGCGAGGTTGGCCGCCTGGGCGATAGAAAGCGCACGGTGATGGTCGTGCGGGTGCAGCAGCAGCGTCACTTCAATCTTGGTCTGCGGGTTCGGCGAGCCTTCCATACAGGGTTCCTTTCGGTCATCGAGTTCGTTGCCCTCGCGGGGCGGAACCCATTGCCGATCGCCGGCGCGCTGCGGCGCGCGAGTCGTCCACCGCGGTGCAAAGTGCGGCTAATAAGACGACCAGGACGAGGAGTGGGCCTGATACACGTGCATTCGCCGGCGTAACGGCGACGACGGGCCTTGCGTGCGGCGAACGAGTGTTTCGCGGGTGCACGCATTACTGCGGTGTTGCAGATGAAGCTCGGGTGAGGCAAGGAGTACGGCATGGCCGCGCACGACATCGGCGGCTAACCCCGATTTATTTTTATGCTGCGACGCGGGGAGGTCGCATTTGGTACGGGGCGCAGTATAGACGTGTTTATGGTTAGGGTAAACACCTATTCGCTAAATGGTTGTTGTAAAACGGGATATAGCTGACGCCAACGGGGGGGCGAACAGCAATCGAGACGCCTGTTTTCGAGAGGGAATGCGGCGCCGCGCGGGATGCCGCGGCCCCATGTTTAACCGCAGCCTCAGCCTGCTGCGCGCTTGCGCAGCAACCGTGCGCGTGCCTCGCCGAGCGTCTGGAAGTGCCCGAGTGCTTCGTCGAAGATCGAAACCTTGCCGTGCCCGATGTCGTATACCCAGCCTTGCAGCGCGAGGCGTCCTTGTGCGACGCGTGCAGCCACGGCCGGATGCGTGCGCAAATGCGTCAGTTGCAGACGCACGTTTTCTTCGACCAGTGCCGGCACGATCTGATCCTCGCTCAGCCCGCGCGTTTGCACGACGCTGCGCGCCGCCTCGGCATTGCGCAGCCACGCTTGCACGGTCGGCATGTCGGCGGTGGCTTGCGCGCCGGAAGCAAGGCCCTTCATCGCGCCACAATCGGTGTGACCGCACACGACGATCTGGCGCACGTCGAGTGCGATCACGGCAAACTCCACCACAGCGGAAACGCCGCCGAGCATTTCTCCATACGCAGGCACGAGGTTGCCGATGTTGCGGCACACGAACAACTCTCCCGGGCGCGCCTGCGTGATCATTTCGGGCGATACGCGCGAATCGGCGCAGGTGATGAACAGCGTATGCGGCGCCTGGTTATTGGCGAGACCGCGGAAGAGTTCCTTGCTGCCCGGAAATACGCGATGAGTGAACGTGTCGACGCCGTCAAGCAGGTGCAGCAGATCGCAGCCGCACGAGTCGGAGTGTTCGTCGTGCGAGTGGGGTTGTTCCGGGAGGGAGGTTGCTCTCTTAATCATGAATCGACGCAATCGAATGGCAATAGGGGAAGCTTACGCTTTCGTGAACGCTTGCGAGCATTGCGAGCAGGAAGTGTTCCAACAGGGCGGTTGTATTTTTCGTTTTCCTGTTTTCCGATCGTCACCTCGATGGCGGGTGCAATTGTCAAAAGAATTATCTGGATATCCAGATTATCTGGAAACCGATTCGAACGCGCCAATGTTCACCGCTACTGAAGCAGGACAGCGCTGACTGTCCGTTTGAGATGTCAACCAGCGCGCAACTTCACGACGACAACGATTCGGTCAACACGGCGATTGTCTGAAGTGCTGACGCAACGCTTGTGCCAGGCGAGCTGCTGTCATTCGGGTAAAACCCGAATCATCCCGTGTCAACGTAGTTTGAAGACGCTCGTTACGCATGAATATGGGCGTGGAAAATTGCGTCAGTCGTCGCGCAAAAAAAAATAATTATTCGGGTGCGGCGCGCCACGGTGGAAGGCTTTTCAGGGCAATCCTGTTCCGCCGTCGACGCACGTTTCAGATCGTACGACCGCCTTTCAACGGCGGTTTAACGGTTCAAGCCCGCTCGCTTGCATGAATGGCCACGGGTGTATCGCCACGACAACAGCGTCGTGAGGCGCGTATGGCAAGCCGGAGGCGGAGGCGGCAGTATAGGCCGGTGCATGTTATTTTCCCTCGACGAGATCGAATTCGATCCTGGGTTACGCGATTTTGATTCATCTGTTGACTGGACGGGTACACGAGGTGAGGCGAATAGGGGATGTGGCACGTTTCGCTTCACAGTTCGGACAATTGGAGTATCGTTGTTCCGCAATGCGGTGATGGCGACCCTAAATCGCGGGTAAAGCCGTCGCTCCACTAGAAAGGCGTTCGAGTGTGACTGGCACGATGGCGGGGCATACTCGCTGTCGCGCACGATTTTCCGGCAGTGGTGGGTGTAGTGAAGCGGCCCATTCCAGGGCCATCAAGTCGAGAAGATTGTGACAACAGGAGAAACGGCATGAAGTCAATACAAGCGTTCAAACTGGCTGCCGGCACGTTGCTGGTCGCTGCCTCGCTCCAGGTTTACGCTCAGGATGCATCGGCTCCGGCCGCTGCCGCAAGCGGTCCGACTACGCAAGCCCGGCAGCAGGTCCAGGAATCGAAGGCGCAGTTAAGGGCGGCGCGGGCTGCCAACCGTGCACTTGGCCGCAAGGTCCGCGCCGCACTTGCGCGAGACAAGGGCATTTCCGTCGCCAACATCACGGTGCGCGCGAAGGACGGCGCAGTTATCCTGCAAGGCACCGTGCCGGCGCAACCGCAGATCGATCGCGCAACAGAGGTTGCCAAGGGCGTCGCAGGCGTGACGTCGGTGAGGAACGCGCTGACGATCCGTCCGGTCGGGACCTGATCAGCCATTGCCGGCATGCGCCGGCTGCCTGTGGCAGCCGGTCCGTGCCCGATAGAAAGATGCGTTTCGATGCATCGACCTGGCCGCACATGCAAGCGGTGCGCTGCACCGCACAACATGTGCGGTTTTTTCATGTCTGGCGTTCTTCCGCTGTTTTTCGGCTTATGGTTCGACGTAGCGCATTTGCGTCGATTCCCCCATCAGCAGCGGTCGGTTCGCATCGGCCGCGGCACGCAGGTAATCCCACAGCGATGTGACCCGCCGCAGCTTGCGCAGGTCTTCGCGGCTGCATAGCCAGAACCGTCGCGTCACCATGACTTCGTCGGGCAGGATCGGCACGAGCCGCGCGTCGGGTTCGGCCATGAAGCACGGCAGGATCGCAAGCGCGGTGCCCTGCACGGCTGCGTGATATTGCGCAATAACGCTCGTGCTGCACAAATTTGCCGTGACGTTCGGCGCAGCGCGTTCGAGATAAAGCAGTTCGCCGCTGAACGCGAGATCGGCGACATAGTTGATGAATGCGTGATGCCGAAGGTCTGCCGCCGAGCGGATGGGCGCGTTCTGTTCTACGTACCCGGGCGTGCCATAGAGCCGTAGCCGGTAATCGCAAAGTTTCGTATAGACGTACTGTCCGCGTTCGGGGCGCTCCAGCATGATCGCGAGATCGGCTTCACGCTTTGAGAGGCTGACGAAGTGCGGCACCGGCAGCAAGTCGATCGACATGTCCGGGTGCTTGCCCGTGAATCGTGCCAGTTGCGGCGCGAGAAAAAAACAACCGAATCCTTCCGTCGAACCTACCCGTACATGGCCCGAAAGCGACTGCGCACCGAGTGCGAACTGCTCGCTCGCCGATTGCACCGTGGTTTCCACGGCGTCCGCGTAGGCCAGTAGCCGCTGCCCTTCGGCAGTGAGTACGAAGCCGCCTGCGCGCGACTTGTCGAACAGCACGGTGCCGAGCGCCGCCTCCAGCTCACGCACGCGGCGCGCGACCGTCGTGTGATCCACGTCCAGTCTCTTCGCCGCGGCGCTGGCACGCTGCGTGCGCGCCACTTCGAGGAAGTAGCGCAGGTCATCCCAGTTCAGTGTCTCCGGTTTGTGCGTTGTGTTTTTTTGCATATCGGATGGGTTTTTTCGTCTCTATACTGTGGATATTCGAATAAATATACTCGTTTGTAGGCAGGTCGGCGGACAACCCGCGGCCGGTCCACAAACTATAAAGATGGAGACAAACGATGTACGTGCAGTCGACCCTCGGCGGGGCGGCAGTGGCCGTTCTCGTTCGCACGCGCGATCGCGGTGCGCGACTGTCCGTTCGCAGGCGGACCCGCGTGACCGGTGCGCTCATCGCGTGGTGCGACTGCTTCCTCAGCGGCACGATTGCCGTTCCCGTCTTCAACAAGATTTTCTTTCCCAGAATCGACTTGATTCCAGGCGCGATCGTGCTGGTTCGCACGCGGCTGATGCGCGCGCTTCACGATCGAAGATTGAATCGATTTTCTGATTATCCGGCTGCGTCCGGCACTTACTAACCTGTCAAAGAGAGTTCAAGATGAACGCAATCACCCAGCCGTCGAATGCCCACGTCTCGACTGTCAAGCTGCTGATCGGCGGCGAGTTCGTCGAATCGA
Source organism: Paraburkholderia sp. (assembly GCF_024281035.1). Lineage (GTDB taxonomy): Bacteria > Pseudomonadota > Gammaproteobacteria > Burkholderiales > Burkholderiaceae > Paraburkholderia. Next base: position 79,484 of record NZ_JAMXLH010000078.1, on the reverse strand, counting down.
AGACGAGCGAATGGCGTGACATCGTCAATCCGGCCACGCAGGAAGTGCTTGCGCGCGTGCCGTTTGCAACCGTCGAGGAAGTCGACGCAGCCGTTCGCAGCGCGCAGGCCGCCTTCGCGACGTGGAAAAACACGCCCATCGGCGCGCGCGTGCGCATCATGCTGAAATTCCAGGCGCTGATTCGCGAGAATATGTCGCGCATCGCAAAGACGCTCACGGCCGAGCAGGGCAAGACGCTGCCCGACGCCGAAGGCGACATCTTCCGCGGTCTCGAAGTGGTCGAGCATGCCTGCTCGATCGGCTCGCTGCAGCAGGGCCTGTTCGCGGAGAACGTGGCGGGCGGTGTCGATACTTATACGTTGCAGCAGCCGCTTGGCGTGTGCGCGGGTATTACGCCGTTCAACTTTCCCGCCATGATTCCGCTGTGGATGTTCCCGATGGCGATCGTGTGCGGCAACACGTTCGTGCTGAAGCCCTCGGAGCAGGATCCGCTCTCGACGATGCAGCTCGTCGAACTCGCGCTCGAAGCCGGCATTCCCAAGGGCGTGCTCAACGTCGTCCACGGTGGCAAGGAAGTGGTCGATGCGATCTGCACGCATGAACTCGTGAAGGCGATTTCGTTCGTTGGATCGACCGCGGTGGGTACGCATGTCTATCGCCTCGGCAGCGAGCACGGCAAGCGCGTGCAGGCGATGATGGGCGCGAAGAATCACGCCGTCGTGCTGCCCGACGCGAACCGCGAGCAGGCGCTTAATGCGCTCGTCGGCGCCGGGTTCGGCGCGGCGGGACAACGCTGCATGGCGACGTCGGTGGTCGTGCTGGTGGGCGCCGCGCAGAAGTGGGTGCCCGACCTCGTCGAGAAGGCGAAAAAGCTGAAGGTCAATGCTGGCCACGAATCCGGCACCGATGTTGGCCCCGTTGTGTCGCGCACAGCGAAAGCGCGCATTCTGGGGCTCATCGAATCGGGCGTGAAGCAGGGCGCAACGCTCGCGCTCGACGGTCGCGACGTGAAGGTGAAGGGCTACGAGGAAGGCAACTTCGTTGGGCCGACGGTGTTCACGAATGTGAAGACCGACATGGATATCTATACGCATGAAATCTTCGGGCCGGTTCTCGTGGTGCTGACCGCGGCGACGCTCGACGAGGCCATTGCGATCGTCAACGCCAATCCGTTCGGCAATGGCGTGGGCCTTTTCACGCAGAGCGGCGCGGCTGCACGCAAGTTCCAGAGCGAGATCGATATCGGCCAGGTCGGGATCAACATTCCGATTCCGGTGCCGGTGCCGTATTTCAGCTTCACGGGTTCGCGCGGCTCGAAACTCGGCGATCTCGGTCCGTACGGCAAGCAGGTCGTGCAGTTCTACACGCAGACGAAGACGGTCACGGCGCGCTGGTTTGATGACGCGACCGTGAGCGACGGCGTGAACACGACGATCAGCCTGCGCTGAAACGCTCGCCCCGCCACCACGCAAGGATAAAAAGGGAGACACGCTCATGAAAATCGGTTTTGTCGGGCTGGGCCACATGGGTGCGCCAATGGCGCTGAATCTGCTCAAGTCCGGACACACGCTGTCTGTGTTCGATTTGAGCGAGCCGGCGATGCAGTCGCTCGCCGACGCCGGTGCGCAACGCGCCGCGTCGCCGAAGGCTGCTGCGAGCGGTGCGCAGTGGGTGGTGACGATGTTGCCCGCCGCCGCGCACGTACGCGGTGTGCTCACTGCGGAGGATGGCGTATTGGCCGGCATTGCGCCGGGTGTGACGATTATCGATTCGAGCACGATCGATCCCGCAAGCGCGCGCGAGTTCGCGGCGCGCGCGGCGGCGCAGGGTAATACGTTTGTGGACGCACCGGTTTCCGGCGGCACGGGCGGCGCAGCGGCGGGCACGCTGACCTTCATGGTCGGCGGCAGCGCGGCGGCCTACGAGAGCGTGAAGCCTGTCCTCTCGGGGATGGGCAAGAACATCGTCCACTGCGGTGACACGGGCACGGGGCAGGTTGCGAAAATCTGCAACAACCTCGTACTCGGCATTACGATGGCCGGTGTTGCGGAGGCGATGGCGCTGGGCGAATCGCTCGGTATCGACCCGAAGGTGCTGGGCGGCATCATGAACACGTCGACGGGGCGCTGCTGGAGTTCCGACACATACAACCCGTTTCCGGGCGTGATCGAAACGGCGCCTTCGTCGCGCGGCTATACGGGCGGCTTCGGCACGGATCTGATGCTGAAGGATCTGGGTCTTGCGACCGATGCTGCAAAGGGCGTGCGCCAGCCGGCCTACATGGGCGCGCTTGCGCAGCAGTTGTATCAGGCGATGAGCAGCCGTGGAGACGGCAAGCTCGATTTCTCGGCGATCATCAAGCTCTATCGCGCCGGGCAGGGTTAAGCGCGAGCGGGGCGGTGCAGCGCGCCGCCCCTTTTTACGTCTTGATCCGCGTCTTGATACGCGCCTCGATGCGCGAGATGAGCCGCCCGAACCACAGGCGGAGCAGCGCGTTGGAAGGTGCAACGAGCGTCGAACACGCGAGAATGCGATAGACGTCGTTGCGTTTGAGCTTTGACGCCTTCGCCGGATCGAGCCAGTCTTGATTCGCCACGAGCAGTTCGAGCGTTTCGAGCCCGATAAGAATTGGCCACAGGCACGCGAGCCGCAGCCGCACCGAAAGACGCGGCAGCGCGAACGTATAGTCGATGGCTGCGCGGAAATGGTCCAATGCGACGCGCACGAGTTCGAACATGATGGCTTGCGCGCGCGCCGATGCGCCGGGCTGCAACAGATCCTCCGCGGTCAGGCCCGCCGGTGCGAGCATCGAGGCCGGCAGATAGCAACGGCCGATGCGCAGATCCTTGCCGCAATCGCGCAGCACGTTCACCAACTGCAGTGCCTTGCCGAAGCGCACGCCGCGCTGCGACATCGTTTCGCGCAACGCGGAATCGAATGCGCCAGGCAGGTGCAGATACGTCATCGTCGTCCAGAATTCGCCGACGCAGCCTGCGACGAGATACGTGTAGCGATCGAGGTCGTCGAGGGTGTCGAGCGCCGCGATGCGTCCCGAACGTTCATCGGGGAACCTGCGCAAATCGAATTCCATGCCTTGCGTGAGCGTCGTGACGATATCGCGCACGGCAGCCCGATCGGTTTCGCCGAGCTGGGCGAGCACGTCGAGCGCGCCGTCCAGCGATTCGAGCAGGCGCTTTTCATCCGATTGCGTCTGCTGGCCCGCCACTTCACCGGCGATGCGCCGGAGCCCGGCATCGTCTCCCGTTACGCCGTTTATGCGGTCGCGCAGCGAAAGCAGCAGCGCGAGGCGTTGGTCGGGCGGGATCAGCGAGGTGTCGGCGATCGTGTCCGCGGCGCGCGCGAGCAAATACGCCTCGCCGACCGGATCGCGCATGCCGGCGGGCAGCACGCGCATCGTGAGATAGAACGAACGGGACACGGCTTTTAGCAACGGACCGAGCAGGAAGGCCCGGTTGGAGTTCGAGATATCGTGCACGAGGCGGCAAGGGGCAGATCAAAGAAGAGCCGCATTGTATCGTGGACGAAGGCGATGAGCCGTGGATGCGTCTCGATCAGACTTTCGTTGCAGGTCACGCCCGGTTCTCCCGACGCGCTGCACGTATGACTGGCCGGGTCGTTGCCCGATAACAACGTAATACGTGTTTTTTTCGGGTGTGCGGTTAGTGTTTACGCGAACTTTGCGCCTGGCTTCGTAGAATTGGCTGCATGTTCAACCAAATGCATGCACTGCCCTGAGTCGCAGTGTGCAATCCCCGCAGATGCAAACGCTCCAGAGGTATGAGGTCGCCACGCCTGTTGCAAAGGCAATTCCACACACGTCCCGCCGTGCTGCGCCACGCCTGCTTACCGTGCAGATGATCGTACGCGTGGCGACGTCCGAAGCCGAATCTGCGCGCCTGGCGCTGCACCGCATGCTCGGCAGCGCGCTTGGCGTGCATACCATCGATATCGATCGCCGCCACGATCTCGCGTGCCTGCATGTCGAACTCGACCGCGCTCGCGTGGGCGAAGCGATGGCGCTCCTGATTCGTACGGTGTCGCGTGCCGAGTTCGGCACAATCCGGCGGCTCGAACGGATGTAGCTGTTCGGGTGGAATGCTGGCAGCGTCAGGCTGACGTTTTGTTATTTGCCGTGCGTGCTTTCCATTCCGTTGTGACTTGACAAGCGATTGGCGAGGCTGCCGGGTCCGATCTTGAATATTGGAAAGTATTCGTAGTGCGAAATTGACCAACGGCGCCAAACCGTACCCCGTGATGAGATCCGGGTGCAGCGAAAATCGACGTGCGCGATGCCGATTGTGCCGATTGTGCCGATTGTGCCGATTGTGTCGATTGTGCCGATTGTGTCGATTTTGCCGATCGACGCGGCGCCGAAATTGCGGCGATTCCGATAGTAGATAACGAAGCGATTGCGAATCGTGTCTGCTCGTCTTCACGATCTTCGGCGTCTTGATGTCGGCCTTTGCTGTTCTGTGTATCGGCCTCGATGCGGGCGTGACTGCGGTCTGTTCGATACGACATGCCGATGCCGCCGGCGTTGCCGGAACCACACCGGCGAACCGTGCGGCGATGGTGAACGAACTTGCGTGAATCTGTCTCATTGGAGCGCTCACGCAGAGTCACCGCGCCAGCGATCTGCCAGCGCTGCGAATGCGAGTATGTCCGGGGGAGAAACGCTACACCTCCATCAAATGATGGAGAATGATTCGTAGACTTTTATTCGGGCCAGTTAATGGCCCGGATGTGCGCGAATGAACGGAGTAACTGCTTAATCGGCAGGGCGGCGGTCGGCCAGCGCGTGTTCACAGTCCTTGAGCACCTGCAGCACGAGTTTGGCCTGATAGTTGAGGTCGTCGGTGTCCAGAATCTCTTCGACAGCGTCGCGCGCCCAGGCAGCATCGACAAACCACGCGTGCTGCTGGGCAATCTCCTGCGCAATGGCTGTGAGTCTTGCAACCGCGAGCCAGTCGGCTTCGCGGCTGTGGCGATCGAGCCACTTGTGCGCGGCCTGCACGTGAAAGGCCGCATTCGGCCAGCTTTCGTTCAGGTAGTACGCCCCGAGGCTCCCGCAGGTGAGCCAGCAGAGCAATTCCACGCGGTCGCGCGGACTTAGGCGGTGGCGTACATCACTCATGGCGACGCTCGCGAAAATAACGGCATTCGGTTGACGGGTGCGCTCAGGCGTTCGACTCCGTTAGCAAAAAGATAACACGTACCAGGCGAACGCGCCTGACCGCAATCGGGACCGTGTGTCGAGGTGGTTGCGTCAATGTTGCCTGGATGGCGGCAGCGTGCGAATCAGTACTGACACCAGGGGGAATGGCGCTGTAACGCGGGGTTTTAGTCGATCGAGCGGCGATGAAGCGTCGATTAAAGCGATTGGACTTCTCGCTCCTTCTCGCTTGAAACGAATTGCCATGGATGCCGAATAAAGGAGGATATGGCAGCAGCCCCGTCATTGTGCTGACGACCGCGCCCATGCGCTTCGCAATGTCGAAAGCAGGGCGGATAAAACAACGCGCAACAAAAAACGGCACTGCGCCCGCCGCCGGAAGGCGACAGCCGAAGCGCCATGGGAGCGTGCGCAGATGCGGGCTCATGGCACGAGCAGGGATGTCAAGGTCGCGACGCGTGCGAATTGCAGTGTTTTTTACGTGTATTGAGGGTGTGATGATTCGTTGAAGTTGTGCACGCGCGCTTTGCGCTAGCGTATTGAACATGCGTGCATTGGCGTGTTGCCGACCGGAGCGGACCTGGTACCCGGCTTGAACTGCACGCAATCCAGTGTGGCTCGGAGGCATGCCCTCATGCAGACGAATCAGGAAACGGCAAGCGCGGACGCCGGTGCGCCGCGCGTCGAGCGAAGCGGTGACGCATTTACTTTCGGCAACAACGTCGTGGCGCTTGCATGGCGCGTTGCGCAGGCGCGCGCGGGCGATTTTATCCTGATTGACCGGATGCATGGACGCACACTGCCGCTGGCGGAGCCATTCGCGTTGACGATGGCCGACGGCGCCGTTTTCGGTGTCGCGAATTTCGATCTGCTCGACGTTTTCCAAACGGAAACACTGGTGGCCGATCCCAGTTCCGGCTGTCTCGAAGGGCGAAAAGCGGGGTTACGCGTGACCGCGGTTTTTTCCGATCGGAATCGCCGCTTGCATGTGACGTGGCGCGCGGAGATGCGTGCGGGTGACGCCTGGCTGCGTATGAGCCTCGAAATTGCGGCACGGGACCGCGATGAGCCAGTTGCGGCGATTTCCATGCTGCGTGTGCTGGCGGCTGATGCCCATGTCTGTGGCGACTATCCCGGTGTGCCGGGCGTTGTCGACGATATCTATCTAGGCATCGAAAATCCGCTCGCATGCGTGGAGACGGACAGCGCGGGGCTGCGCTTCGCGCTGCGCCGCAGCTTGCCGCTCGAATGCGGCAAGCGCATCGTCGTTTCTGCGGTAGCGGGCGTGGCGCGCGCAGGCGAGTTGCGCCGGGACTTCGCCCGTTATCTCGAAGCGAGCCGTGCGCGGCCGTACGCGCCTTTCCTGCACTACAACTCGTGGTACGACATCGGCTATCTCACGCCTTATACACAAGCCGATGCGCTCGATCGCATCGGCGCTATCGGCCGGGAACTGCATGAACGACGCGGCGCGCAGATCGACTCGTTCGTATTCGACGACGGCTGGGACGACCTCGGCGGCGACTGGCGTTTCAGCGCCGCATTTCCGCTTGGTTTCGCGCCGCTGCGCGAGGCGACCGCGCGCTACGGTGCGGCGCCAGGCATATGGTTGTCGCCTTGGGGCGGTTACTGTGCACCGCGCGAGACGCGCGTCGCGCACGGACGCGAGCGCGGCTATGAAATTGTCGACGGCGGTTTCGCGCTCTCCGGCCCGCACTATTACCGTCGTTTTCGTGAAGTGGTCATGGACCTGCTGCACCGGCAAGGCGTGAATCATTTCAAGTTCGATGGGACCGGCAACGCCGATTGCGTCATGCCGGACAGCCAGTTCGACAGCGACTGGGATGCGGCAATGCATTTGATCGGTGAGATTCGCGCAGCGAGTCCGGCGGTCTTCGTGAATCTCTCCACGGGCACCTCGCCGTCACCGTTCTGGCTGCGCCATGTCGATTCGATCTGGCGCGGCGGTTTGGACGATGGCGAAGCCGGTACCGGCAACCCGCGCGAACGCTGGATCACGTATCGGGATGCGCAGACCTGGCACAATGTCGTGCGCCGCAGCCCGCTCTTTCCCCTGAACTCGCTGATGCTTCACGGCATCATCTTCGCGCAGATGCATGCGCGGCTGAATGCGCGTCATGGCGCGGCATTCCGGCATGAAGTGCAGTCGTATTTCGCATGCGGCACGCAACTGCAGGAGCTCTACGTGACGCCGGCACTTTTACGGAGCGGCGATTGGGACCTGCTGGCCGAGGCTGCGCGCTGGGCGCGCACACGGGCCGACGTGCTGCGCGACAGTCACTGGATCGGCGGCGCACCCGATGCACTCGAAGTCTATGGATGGGCTGCCTGGTCGGCGCCATCCGGCATCGTCGCATTGCGCAATCCGGGCGATCGGGCGCAGACGTTCGTACTCGATCTGCGGCGCGACCTCGAATTGCCCGCGCTTGACTGTGGCCGGTTCGCGGTACGCGATGTCTGGCGCGGCGATGCCGCACATTTGCCCGTGTCGCTCGACGTTGACCATCCGCAGCCGTTGCGGCTCGCACCGTTCGAAGTGCGCGTGCTGGAACTGAACATGCTTGCGCAACCAGTTTGAAGCAAGGTCAGGGCATCGCTCACGTGAGCGTGCGCTCCAATGCGACCGGCATCGCCTCGCACTGGTGTAGATCGAATATCGTGATCGTGTTTTCACCGGGCTTCAGCCATGGCGCCGGACAGAAGAGCCGCTGCTGCGGACCGATTCGCCAATAGCGTCCCAGTGCGTGTCCGTTGACCCAAACGAGCCCCTTGATCCAGTGCCGCATGTCGAGGTAAGTGTCGCCGATGGCATCCAGTTCCAGTGTCGCCCGGTAGAACCATCCTGCCTTTTCCGCTGTTTCAACCGTTTCCGCGAGCGAGTTTGCAGGCTTTAGCCGTGCAATAAAATCCGCATCCATCGGCAAAAGCGTGACTTCCCATCCCGTGAGCGTATGCGGTTGCGCGGCGAGATCATGTAGCGTCACTGAGCCGATGATGCCTTTGCGGTCCTCCAGATGTGGCCCATAGTTCACGCGGCCCATGCCTTCGACGAGAATCTCCAGCAGGACGGCTCCGTCCTGATCCGGCACGGCGGGCGGTAATTCCAGTGAAGTGTGCCCGGCGAGCCGCGCTGGCTGCGCGTACGACGGCGGCACGCGCGTGCGCGAGATGCTGCCCGCGTACTGTCCTCCGACGAAGACAGTGGCGTAATCGTGAACCGCGTCGATCGTCACGCGCCCGCCGCCGTAGCCATTCAGCCGTTTGCGGTAAAGGGCGAATCCATACGACTGACCATAGTGTTCGAACGGCATCGGTTCGACGGTCTGATCGAGCGGCAGCGGCGCGGGCAGGTTGCTCCACAACGATGCCCAGGGCGCCGGCCGCAGTGCATGGCGGCCCGAGCGGCGCACGGTCGGCAGCGGCTCGGGAATCTCGCACAGCGGCGATCCTGGCGGCAGATACGATCCGATGATGCGACGGTACGCATGAAATTTCGGCGTCGCCACGCCCTGTTCGGTAATGGGCGCTGAATAGTCGTAGCTCGTAATATCGGGCTGGTAGTCGAGTGTGAGCGGATCCACGTTCGCGCCCGCGTAAAACCCGAAGCTCGTGCCGCCGTGAATTACGTAAAGGTTGAACGACAGCCTTTCGCGCATGAACGCGTGCAGCGTCGCGGAAAGATCGTACGCAGTACCTTGCATGTCGGGATCGCCCCAATGCGTGAGCCAGCCCGGATAGACTTCGCCGGCCATCACGGGGACGCTGGAATATGCCTCGCGCGCCAGGTGTATCTGACGCGCGTCGCCATTGCTCAGTGCAATGGCGCCACCCGGCACATTCGAATGATTTTTCTGCAACTGCGCGAGACCGTCTTCCGTGTAGAAGGGTGCGTCGATACCGTGTTGGCGCCATAAAGCGCAGAGTTCGTCGAGATAGGCCGGATTGTGGCCATGCGAGCCGAATTCGTTTTCGATCTGAATCATCAGCACCGGCCCGCCGTTGGCCGCGAGCAGCGGTGCGATGCGCGGCGCGAGCGCGGCGACGTAGCGCGCGACGGCTGCCATGTAGCGAGGGTCCGTCTTCGAATCCGTGCGCAACGGGATATCCGGCTCAGCCAGAAGCCAGGGCGGGAGCCCGCCCAGATCCCATTCCGCGCAGACGTACGGCCCAGGACGCAAAAGCACCCACATCTGTTCGTCGCGACAGAGACGGATGAACGCTTCGATGTCGCGATTCTCGCTGCGAAAGTCGAATTCTCCGGGGCGTGCTTCGTGATAGTTCCACATCACATAGAGGGCGATGGTGTTCATGCCCATTGCTCTCGCCATGCGAATACGGTGCTGCCAGTAGGGCCTTGGAATGCGTGCGGGATGCAGTTCCCCGCCGCGGATCTGGAAAGGCTGACCGTGCAGGAGAAAATCTTTACCGTCGCTCGAGAAATCGAACACGGCCGGGCGATGGCGATCTGGCGCGCCATGGCCGATTTCTCCGCTCGTATTCGATTCTTGATGCAGCGGCGCAATACCCGCGAGCCGGGCCACCGCTCGTCGATTTGCGATTCGAATATGTTTCATAACGTTCACGATGGCTCGAAACGCATTCATCCGACCAACAACATAGCAGGCACGTGCATGGCCGGCATTGCACGGCGCGAGCTACAAGAAGTCTGAAACCGCGTGATCCGCTGTCTACAATTCAACGGCATGGAGTGCGCTCTTGAGCGCCCCTGCATCCACAACTCTTATGGAGGCTGGCGATGACAATTCGACTAGGAGAAGACGCACCGGATTTCACAGCGGAGACCACCGAAGGCACGATTCACTTTCACGACTGGATTGGCGATCACTGGGCCATTCTGTTCTCGCACCCGAAGGATTTCACGCCCGTCTGCACCACGGAACTCGGCTATATGGCGCGGCTAAAGCCGGAGTTCGACCGCCGCAATACGCGCATTATCGGCCTCAGTGTCGACCCCGTGAGCGATCACCGGAACTGGGTCAAGGACATCGAGGAAACGCAGGGTGCGGCGGTTAATTACCCGATGATTGGCGACGAGGATCTGAAGGTCGCGAAGCTTTACGACATGATTCATCCGAACGCGAGCGGCGGTACGCGCACGGCGGTGGACAACGCCACGGTGCGTTCGGTGTTCATCGTCGGGCCCGACAAGAAGGTCAAGGCCATGCTCGTCTATCCGATGAGCGCGGGACGCAATTTCGACGAGGTGCTGCGTTTGCTCGACGCGCTGCAGCTAAATGCGAAGCACTCGGTCGCGACGCCCGTGAACTGGAAGCAGGGCGAAGACGTGATTATCCCGACGTCGGTTTCGGACGATGCCGCAAAGCAGAAATACCCGCAAGGATTCAGGACGTTGAAGCCGTATCTGCGTTACGTCGAACAGCCGAAGTAAAAGAAAAGCGCGGCGCACGAAAGTGCACCGCGCTTGATTTAACCGGGCGACGCGGTTTTAAGGTTTTGCTGCACGGTCTGCTGTATGGAGGGCATGAAGGGAATGGAGGGCGATTGCGCGTTGCGTGATGGCGCGGCGCAACCGGGCGAGCGTGGGTTGACGTGCTACATATGCGTCAAGGAAAGGCTGCCGTGCGACGGGACGGTAAAATGAGGGCCGGCCGCACATGGTCGGCCGTTCATCCGTTCATATCCAGCTCGAACCCATGCAAAATAATTCGGCACGTGGCGCGACCTTGCCCGCCTACGAACAGATCAAGCGCTACGTCCTCGAACAGATCGAAAAAGGCGTTCTGGGCCCGGGCGACGTCGTGCCCTCGGAAACGGAACTGGTCAAGGAGTTCGGCGTCGCGCGCATGACGGTTTCCCGGGCACTGCGCGAACTGATGGCTGAAGGCGTGCTGAACCGCGTGCGAGGATCGGGGACGTACGTCGCGCCGCGCCAATACGAATCGACGGTGCTGCAGATTCGCAATATCGCCGATGAAATCGCCGCGCGCGGCCATCGCCATACGGCCCGCGTGCTGTCACTGGCGACGAGCGACGACCCGTCCGCCATCGCGGCGCTCGAACTCGAATCCGGGCCCGCCTTTCATTCGCGCATCGTCCACAACGAGGAGGGCGAGCCGATCCAGTACGAAGACCGCTACGTGAATCCGCAGGTCTTTCCGGATTATCTGGCGCAGGATTTCACACTGGAAACGCCCAATCACTACATGGTCCGGCTCGCGCCCGTGCAGCGCGCCGAATTCCGTATCTATGCGCAAAAGCCCGATGCGCACGTGCGCCAGTATCTGAAGATGGAAATCGGCGAGCCATGCCTGCTGCTGATTCGGCGCACCTGGGTCGGGCGTCATGTGGCGACGTCCGTGCGGCTGTGGCATCCGTCGTCCCGATTTCATCTCGCCGGGACCGTTTGAGGCGCTTCGCGCTTCCATTCGGCCTGCCCGGCCCACCTGGCACCGGCGCAATCGCGCTCCTTCCGTCCTGCCTGCTCGCACGCCATCGCCCCGGCGTGCGGCCTTGCGCCCATTCGCTGCGCATTTTTTATTGCTGCTGCGCCCATCATGTTGTCTAGCCATGATTGAGACCGCATTGCCTGCCATCAGGCCGTAGGTGCTTGATTTTCGCTGTTTTCCAGGGTAATTCCCTACGCTTAAATTGCTGAAACGAGTTGTATATACAACTTGGCGGCGGTAGACTTGGTCCACGTTTCAGCGCCATGCGGGCGCCCACCAAAGGGCGTGCGACTGCGCTGCCCTCAGGACACTTTCTTTCCCGACACGCACGGACGCCATGAACCATCCGAGTTATACCGATCCCCGCCTCGATCCGACCCGTACGATCCGCGCACCGCGTGGCAGCGAAAAGGTCTGCAAGACCTGGCTTGCGGAAGCCGCCTATCGCATGATCCAGAACAACCTGGACCCGGAAGTCGCCGAGCATCCGCACGCGCTTGTCGTGTACGGCGGCATTGGCCGCGCGGCGCGCAACTGGGAATGCTTCGACCAGATCCTCGCGTCGCTGAAGGATCTGAACGAAGACGAAACGCTGCTGATCCAGTCGGGCAAGCCGGTGGGCGTGTTTCGCACGCACGCCGATGCGCCGCGCGTGCTGCTCGCGAACTCCAACCTTGTGCCGCACTGGGCGACGTGGGAGCACTTCCACGAACTCGACCGCAAAGGCCTCATGATGTACGGCCAGATGACGGCCGGAAGCTGGATCTACATCGGTTCGCAGGGCATCGTGCAGGGCACTTACGAAACGTTCTACGCGGTCGCGAACCAGCACTTCAACGGCGACCCGTCGGGCCGCTGGATTCTCACGGGCGGCCTCGGCGGGATGGGCGGCGCGCAGCCGCTCGCGGCGACGATGGCGGGCTTCTCGATGATCGCCGTGGAATGCGATGAGACGCGCATCGATTTGCGCCTGAAGACGCGTTACGTGGATCGCAAGGCGAAGACGCTCGACGAGGCGCTTGCGATCGTCGAGGAAGCGAAGCGTACGGGCAAGCCGGTGTCGGTGGGTCTGCTCGGCAACGCCGCCGACGTGTTCGCCGAAATCGTCGCGCGCGGCATCACGCCGGACTGCGTGACGGACCAGACGAGCGCGCACGATCCGGTCAACGGCTATCTGCCGCAAGGCTGGAGCGTCGAGCAATGGCGCGAAGCGCAGAAGGTTGCGCCTGAGAGCATCGTGAAGCCCGCGAAGCAGGGCATGGCCAACCAGGTGCGCGCCATGCTCACGCTGCAACAGCGCGGCGCCGCCACGCTCGACTACGGCAACAACATTCGTCAGATGGCGCTGGAAATGGGCGTCGAAAACGCCTTCGATTTTCCGGGTTTCGTGCCGGCGTATATTCGTCCGCTGTTCTGCGAGGGCAAAGGTCCGTTCCGCTGGGTCGCGCTGTCCGGCGATCCGGAAGATATCTACAAGACCGACGCGAAGGTGAAGGAACTGATTCCCGACGATCCGCATCTGCACAACTGGCTCGACATGGCGCGCGAGCGCATCGCGTTCCAGGGTCTGCCCGCGCGGATCTGCTGGGTGGGCGTGAACGATCGCTATCGCCTCGGCCAGGCCTTCAACGAAATGGTCAGGAACGGCGAACTGAAGGCGCCGATCGTGATCGGCCGCGATCACCTCGACACCGGCTCGGTGGCGAGCCCGAACCGCGAAACCGAAGCGATGAAGGACGGCTCGGACGCCGTGAGCGACTGGCCGCTGCTCAACGCGCTGCTCAACACCGCAGGCGGCGCATCGTGGGTGTCGCTGCACCATGGCGGCGGCGTCGGCATGGGCTTTTCGCAGCATTCGGGCGTGGTGATCGTTGCGGATGGGACGGATGCGGCGCACGAGCGTCTTGGCCGTGTGCTGCGCAACGATCCGGCAACGGGTGTGATGCGTCACGCCGACGCCGGCTATGAACTCGCGCAGCAGACCGCGCGCGAAGCGGGCCTGAAGCTGCCGATGCTCGGCCGATGAGCGGCGCAAGCGCTGCGCGTGTTGCGCTGGTGCGCGGCGCGGACCTCGTCGCGTCGCCGTGGAAGAACGGCGGCGGCGTCACGCGCGAAATCGCCGTGGCGCCGGTAGCATCCGTAGCAAACGATGCTGCGCGCGCCGCGTTTGCGTGGCGCGTGAGCGTGGCCGACGTTGCGCAGCCTGGGCCGTTCTCGCGTTTCGACGGCGTGGACCGCACGCTGGTGCTGCTCGAAGGCGCGGGCATGCTGCTCGACGAGGCGGAGCCTGCCGCGATGACGCATACACTCGCACATCCGCTCGATATCGCGCGCTTTGCGGGGGAAACGGCAATCGACGCGCGGCTCATCGACGGGCCGACACGCGACTTCAACCTCATGGTGCGTCGCGATGCGGCGCGCGGTACGCTTGAAGTGTGGCGCGGGCCGATGGTGCGTGACATCACGGCGCAAACTGTGCTGCTTTACTGTGCGCAGGGTGCGTTCGAGGTGCGGGTAGATCGTGGCGAGCGTGTTGATTCGCTCGGCATGGGCGATACGTTACGAATCGATGCAATGCAGCCTGTGAACATAGATGCGCAAGGCGCGGGCGCATTGCTCGCTATCACGCTCGATCCGATCCGCGCACACGCGCACGAGCAACCTCTCGATACGGCGTTGCCGAACGCCGCCAGGACGTCATGAAGCAAACTGTCTGGCATAACCTCAAGCTGTGTGCAACGGGCGACGCGCGGCACACGCTCGACGACGCGGCTATCGCCGTCGAGGACGGCAAGATCGCATGGCTCGGCGCCGTGCGGGATCTGCCCGCGCAGTATGCTCTCTGGCCGCGCGAAGACCTGCGCGGCGCGTGGGTGACGCCCGGTCTTGTCGATTGCCATACGCACCTCGTCTACGCTGGCCAGCGCGCCGACGAATTCGCGCAACGGCTCGCGGGCGCGAGCTATGAAGAGATCGCGCGCCAGGGCGGCGGTATCGTGTCCACGGTTCGCGCCACGCGTGCCGCGAGCGAGGAGGCGCTGTTCGCACAGTCGGCGGCGCGGCTTGAGCCGCTCATCGCCGAAGGCGTAACGGCGGTCGAGATCAAGTCGGGCTACGGGCTCGAACTCGATGCGGAACGCAAGATGCTGCGCGTCGCGCGGCAACTGGGCGAGCGCTATCCGGTGACGGTTCGCACCACATTCCTCGGCGCGCACGCATTGCCGCCCGAATTCGCGGGCCGCGCAGACGACTACGTCGAGGAAGTTTGCGAGCGCATGCTTCCCGCGCTCGCGGATGAAGGGCTGGTCGATGCGGTCGACGTGTTTTGCGAGCGCATCGGTTTTACGCTCGCGCAGAGCGAACGCGTATTCGAGGCGGCCGTGCGGCGCAACCTGCCGGTCAAGATGCACGCCGAGCAGCTTTCGAATGGCGGCGGCGCAGCGCTTGCTGCGCGTTACAACGCGTTGTCTTCCGATCACCTCGAATTTCTCGATGAAGCAGGCGTTGCGGCGATGAAAGCTGCGGGCAGCGTCGCGGTGCTATTGCCTGGTGCGTACTATTTCATACGCGAAACGCAGTTGCCGCCGCTCGATCTGCTGCGCCGTTATGAAGTGCCCATCGCGATTTCGACGGACAGCAATCCGGGCACGTCGCCCGTTACTTCGCTGCTGCTCATGATGAACATGGCGACCACGTTGTTTCGCATGACCGTGCCCGAAGTGCTGCTGGGCGTGACCCGGCACGCGGCCCGTGCGTTCGGCGACGCCGAACATCACGGCACGCTCGCTGCGGGCCGTCCCGCCGACTTCGCCGTATGGCGCGTGCAATCGCTTGCCGAACTTGCGTACTGGATTGGCCGCCCGTTGTGCGAGCGCGTGGTGCGCGGCGGCGCGACCGTTTTTCAGCGCAGCCTGACCGCATGAATCACGCCATGGAAAAGAATCCAATGACGCACGCGCTCTTCGCGGCGCATGCCTACCTGCCAGGCGGCTGGCGCCGCAACGTGCTGCTCGAATGGGATGAGACAGGCACGCTGCGTGCCGTCAAACCAGAACTGCCGAATGCGCCCGAAGGCGTGGCGCACGCATCCGGTCCGGTGATGCCCGGTATGCCCAATCTCCATTCGCATGCATTTCAGCGTGCAATGGCGGGCTTGACCGAATATCGCGCGACGCCGGCCGACAGCTTCTGGAGCTGGCGCGATCTCATGTACCGCTTTGCGGCGCGCATCACACCAGACGATCTCGGTTCAATCGCGAGCTGGCTCTACGTCGAAATGCTGAAGGCAGGCTATACGTCGGTTTGCGAGTTCCACTACGTGCACCACGCGCCGGACGGCCAGCGTTACGGCAATCCGGCGGAGCTGGCGCAGCGTGTGGTCGACGCGGCAGCCGAGACTGGTATCGGCATGACGATGTTGCCGGTGCTCTATCAATACAGCGGTTTCGGCGGCTTGCCGCCGCGCGACGATCAGCGGCGCTTTATCAACACGCCGGATCAACTGCTCGCACTCATCGAATCACTGCGCCGCGCACGGCCCGAGCACGGTGCGCTGCGCTACGGCGTCGCGCCGCATTCGCTGCGCGCGGTTTCGCAGACGTCACTGCGTGCGCTTGTCGCCGGGCTCGATGCGGTGTTGCCCGGTGCGCCCGTGCACATTCATATCGCCGAGCAAACGGCCGAGGTGGATGCGTGCGTCGCCACTGAAGGCGCGCGGCCGGTGCAATGGCTGCTCGACCGCTACGATGTGAACCCGCGCTGGTGCCTTGTTCACGCGACCCATATCGATGCGCACGAAACTATCGCACTCGCGAAAAGCGGTGCGGTGGCCGGGCTGTGTCTCACGACTGAAGCGAATCTCGGCGACGGTATTTTCCCCGCGCATGATTATCTCGACGCGCAGGGCGCGATTGGCGTCGGCTCGGATAGCCATATCGGCGTCGACTGGCGCGCGGAGCTGCGTCTGCTCGAATACGGGCAGCGGCTCGTGCGGCGCCAGCGCAACGTGCTCGCCTCGCCGCAGGCAGCGTATGTTGCCGACCGTCTGTTCGACGCGGCGCTCGCAGGCGGTGCGCGCGCAAGCGGCCGCACGGGCGGCGCGCTCGTCGAAGGCGCCCGCGCGGACTGGATCGTGCTGGATGCCGAACATCCGGCTCTCGCGGAGCAGACCCCGCAGACGTGGCTTTCGTCGATCGTCTTTTGCGAGCAGGGCGAGACGCCCGTCCTCGACGTTTACACGGGCGGCGAACGTGTGGTGACACAACGCCGCCATCGCGCGGAAGACCGGCTGTATGCGGACTATCGCAAGGCGCTTGCGCGGCTCGTTGCCGACGCATGAGATCACGTGCATTCTGGACCTCTACGACCCATGACCGACCTCTACAACCTTGAGCGCGGCACTGCGCCTCTGTTGATCTCGATTCCGCACCTCGGCACGCGAATTCCCGACGCATTGCGCGAGCAATACACCGATATCGCGCTAAGCGTCGCGGACAGCGACTGGCATCTGGATCGGCTTTACGCGTTCGCCAAAGAACTGGGCGCGACGATTCTTGGCGCGCGCGTGTCGCGTTACGTGATCGACCTGAACCGGCCGCCAAACGACGAAAGCCTTTATCCCGGGCAGACGACCACTTCGCTGTGCCCGACCGAAACGTTTCGCGGCGAGCCGATCTATCGCGATGGTTGCGTGCCGGATGCGGCTGAGCGCCAGCGCCGCGTCGCGCTGTACTGGCAGCCGTATCATGACGCACTGCATGCCGAACTGAAACGCCTGCGCGCGCAGCACGCGAACGTGCTGCTGTGGGAAGCCCATTCGATTGCGAGCGTGCTGCCGCGTCTGTTCGACAACAAGTTGCCGGACCTGAACATCGGCACGCAGGATGGCCGCACCGCGGCCGCCGAGGTGCAGGCGCGTGCCGAGCGCGCCGCGGCGGCCAGCGCATACACCTGGGTGGCGAATGGCCGTTTCAAGGGCGGCTATATCACGCGGCACTTCGGCGCACCACACGACGGTGTTCACGCCATCCAGCTCGAAATGTGCCAGTCGATTTACATGGACGAATCGGCGCCGTTCGACTACTTGCCCGCGCTCGCCGCGAAAAGCCAACCCGTGCTGCGCGAAATGGTGACCGGTGCACTCGACGCGGTGAAGGCATTGAACGGATAGGGCGCGTGCGGGATCCGGGTGTCGCGCGGCCGAATCCTTGACCGATTTACGCCACGGTATTCCCTCTGACAAAAAGTTGTGCCGGAATGTCAGGGGGTATGACATGATTTGCGTATCGACGCTTTCGCTCGCCTGATAAACGGCGAATCATGCGCAGCGGACTTTCCTTCGTTGCTGTGCGCCAGACCGGGCAAGTATTGCGTCTTATCTTGCGGAATCGGGAAATCGGGCATGGACACCTTTATTGAAATCATCAACCCGTTCTGGCCGATCCTGGTCGGCCTGCTGGTGAGTCTCTACCCGATCCTGATCGTGGCGCGCTACAGCGTATTTCGCACGCTTCGCGAGCAGGCCTGTTGGGCTGCCCGCCCCAGCAAACCCCTTCAGGACCAGCTCGTTGAGCTGTCCACCATCGCGGATTCATTTGAGCGCTTGCGCTACACGCGCGCGGCAAACCGGCTCAGGGCTATCGCACAGAAGCACGACGAGTCGATGCACAACCGGACTGCCGCAATCGATGCTGCAAAAGCGTCGTCATATCCGGCGGACGATGAAAACAGCCTGCGCGCGGAAATAGAAAAAATACAACCTTCTCTGCTGAGAGTGGCGATTTTCCCCTTCATTCTGTAAATCTTTGCGCCGACGAATTGTCGGGCGAGTGACCCGTAACTCATCCTGCCCGGTTGTGTGCTACAGCAGCCATTCAATGGGGAGAATCGAGAAGAACCACACGGCGAGGCGCGTGCTCCACGTCGTATTGGGTTCGGTGTCGTAACGCACGGTGGTTTCGCCGGTGTGCCTGATCCAGAATAGCGAATCGTTGTGATCGAGCTTCACCTGGTACGCAAGCTGGGGCACCTGAGTCCAGAACACGTATTCGATGCGTTTCGCAAGTTCGGAGCTTTCGATCACGAGCCCGAGTTCGGTGTTGAGATTGATGGAGCGCGGGTCGAAATTGAGCGAGCCGACGAAGACGCGGTTTTCGTCCACGGCAAACGTCTTGGCATGTAGGCTCGATCCCGAGCTGCCGAACACGCCCGGATGCTTGCCGGCGGATTTGCCTGCCTCGGCGCCAGCGGCGCGGCGTAATTCGAATAACTCGACGCCGCCTTCCAGCAGCGCCTCGCGACGCCGCGCGTAGCCCGCGTGAACGGCCAGGACGTCGGTCGCTTCGAGCGAATTCGTGAGCACGCGCACCTTGACGCCTTTCGCCGCGAGATCCGTGAAATAGCGGGTGCCCGCCTCGGCGGGAACGAAGTAGGGCGAAACAAGGTCCAGCTCGTGCGTCGGATTGCCAAGAATCCCGTGCAGTTGCGCGAGCACGAGCGAGTGCGGTGCGGCTTTGCCCTTTGCTTTTGCGGGGTCGTCGCTGACGAGCTGCGTCTTTGCCCATTCGAGCGGTAACGTGCCGCCCATCAAGCGGCGCACGTCCGTCGTTTTCTGTAGCGACGCCACATACGCAGCAGCGGCCGGGGAAATCTCCACGGTATGCGCGGCGCGATCGAGTGTGTCGAGAGCGTCCGGCGCGGACGCGGGCAAGATCTGGCCGACGGGCCGCGCAGACGCGCTTGCCCAGTACCGGTCGAAATCGTGTGCGACGTCGGTTGCGGCGGGGCCGACGGCGAGCACGTCGAGATCGGCGAATACCACGCCGTCGGTTGCGCCGAAATACTCGTCGCCGATGTTGCGGCCACCGAGGATCGTCGCTGTGTCGTCGGCGGTGAGCGACTTGTTGTGCATGCGCCGGTTCAGGCGCGAAAAATCCCAGAGAAAACCGATGAACTTCAGCTTGCGCACGACAAACGGATTGAAGAGCCGCACCTCGATGTTCGGATGCGCGGCCAACGCGGCGAGCGTGGGATCCAGCGAGGACGGAATGCCGTTGTCGTCGAGCAGCAGCCGCACGCGCACGCCGCGATCGGCGGCCTCGCGCAGCGCTTCGAGCAGCAGTGTGCCGGTGAGGTCGTTGCGCCAGATGTAGTACTGGACGTCGAGCGTGCGTTGCGCCGTGCGCACCATATCCATGCGCGCGGCGAAGGAGTCGAGCGGATCGGGCAGTGGGTCGATGCCGGAGAACCCGGGATGAGCGGCCAGTTCGGGAGCAACCGCGTGGCCGAGCGGCGTAGCCTGCGCTTCCTGCGTGCTGAGCGCAGTCGATTCCGTGCGATTGCCGAGCGGCGGCAACTGGCACCCGGCCAGCGCCGTGGCGCACAGCAGCGCCAGCGCAACGGCGCGCCTTTGTTGCAGTGCACAGACCGCCTGCAACCGGAATAAGGTTTTTAGCATGGGCGCTTCACTATACCGCCTCGCGACGCGTGGCGTGACGGATGCAGTTACGCAGCGGGGCGCGGAATGCTGGAGCGCGCATCGAAACGGGATTTAAACGCCCGCAGCAAAATACCGATACTTTTTTGCTTTCACCTTCAACATAATCGAAGCATCAGCCGGCCCGTTGCGGCTTCGCCATTCATCGCAGACTGGACTTCACACATGACTCGCTTTAATTGGCAAAACCCCTATCCGACACTGCGCCAGCCGGTGTTCGCCCGCAACATTGTTTCGACGTCGCATCCGCTCGCCGCACAGGCAGGCCTGCGCATGCTATGGAAGGGCGGCAATGCCGTCGACGCCGCGATTGCCGCAGCGGCGGCTATCACAGTGGTCGAACCGGTGTCGTGCGGTCTTGGCGGCGACGCGTTCGCCCTCGTGTGGGACGGCAGCCGTCTGCACGGGTTGAATGCGTCGGGCACCGCGCCTGCTGCCTGGAACGTCGATTACTTCCGCACGCGCTACGGCGAAAAC
Source organism: Paraburkholderia sp. (assembly GCF_024281035.1). GTDB lineage: Bacteria > Pseudomonadota > Gammaproteobacteria > Burkholderiales > Burkholderiaceae > Paraburkholderia. Next base: position 58,870 of record NZ_JAMXLH010000078.1, on the reverse strand, counting down.
AACGGAATGGCAAGACAGCCTGTGCGCGGCTGGGATACGGTGACGGTGCCTGGCGTGATTGCGGGCTGGGAGGCGCTGCATGCGAAATTCGGTTCGCTGCCGTTCGCCGATCTGATGGCGCCCGCCATCGAGATTGCAGAACGCGGTCATGCGGTGGCCAGCATCGTTGCGCACAAGTGGCAGGCCGCGATTCCGGATCTGCATAATCAGCCCGGTTTTGCGGGGACGTTCATGCCGCACGGCCGTGCGCCAGAAGTGGGCGAACGCGTATGCCTGGCAGGACACGCGGCCACGCTGCGCCAACTTGCCGAACAAGGCCCGCGCGCCTATTACGAAGGCGAGATCGCTGAACGCATTGCGGCGTTCTCGCATGAGTGCGGTGGCGCAATGACGCTCGATGATCTGCGCAACTATCGCGCGGACTGGGTTGAACCGATCGGTAAGCGCTATCGCGGCTATACGGTGCACGAGATTCCGCCGAACGGGCAGGGCATCGCGGCACTCATCGCGCTCGGCATTCTCGAGCAGTTCGATATGGCATCGTTGCCACTCGACGGCGTCGAAGCACAACACCTGCAGATCGAAGCGATGAAACTCGCTTTCGCGGATGTCTATCGTTACGTCGCCGATCCGCGCGCGATGGCTGTTACGCCCGAACACATGCTCGACGACGCTTATCTAAAGTCGCGTGCGAAGCTGATCGACCGGAGCCGCGCCACGCAATTCGACTTTGGCATGCCCAAGTCGGGCGGGACAATCTACATGTCGGCAGTGGACGAGCGCGGCATGATGGTCAGCTTTATCCAGTCGAATTACATGGGCTTCGGTTCGGGCGTGGTGGTGCCGGGCACGGGTATCGCGCTGCAGAATCGCGGCTGCGGTTTTTCGATGGACCCCGTTTCACCGAACGTGGTGGCAGGCGGCAAGCGGCCGTTCCATACGATTATTCCGGCGTTTCTCACGCAGCAGATGGAGGGCCGCCAGGAAGCGGTGATGAGTTTTGGCGTGATGGGCGGCGATATGCAGCCTCAAGGTCATCTGCAAACGGCGGTGCGCATGCTCGACTATGGCCAGCAGCCGCAGGCTGCGTGCGATGCGCCGCGCTGGAAGGTTAACCGCGACTTCACGCTCGATATCGAATCGACTTTCGATCCGGATACGGCGCGTGCGCTCGAGGCGCGCGGCCACCGGATCAAGCGTATCGACGACCCCTACATGGATTTCGGCTCGGGTCAGTTCATCTGGAAGCTCGATCGCAACGATCCCGAGCGCGGCTACGTTGCGGCGAGCGACTCACGGCGCGACGGCCTCGCCGCGGGTTTCTAGGTTGGCTTTCAAGCGGGCGCTGGCGCCGATGAACCGAAAACCGCTTGGCCACGTTCGCTCAGGTGCCGCAATTCAGGCCCAGTGTGCGGGCGCCCACTGCCAGCTTCGCCCGTGCCGGACCCAGCGGCCCGGCACCCAATTGTGGCCGGTGCGCGCGCGCTGCCAGTTGCCGCCCACCCATACGTAGCGTCCGCGGACCCAGCGCCAGTGGCCCGGGTTCCAGACATAACCCATCCGCGCCGGCGGCACGACTTCGGTGCGCGGTGGCGGCGGCGCAATCATGATTCCCTGAGCCAGCACGGCAGAGGTCGCCAGCGCCGCAAACGTGGCGGCCGCCATGCGCCGAAGGGTCGTTCGATTCATGTTGTCTCTCCGGTGAGTTCAAGCAAGTTCAGTTGCGCCCCGATATCCGTTGCATGGGGCGTCGCGCGACTTTCCTAACAATAGAACAGCTCTTTCCCACCCGCGTCGAATGAGGCCATGAATCCGGGCTTTGCGTTGCCCTCAAAGTGTTTGCATCTTCCAGGGAAAACCCGTATTATTCTTCCCGTCTCCTCCATGTCTCCACGTCATGGATTCAGCCCGCCCTCAATTGGCGGGCTTTTTCTTTTTGTCGTTCGTATTTTTTGACTGATGTGGGCCGTGATGGCCGCGCTGCGGATATTCGAATGCCAGGTGCGCATCGCACGGCGGGCGCATTTCGAAAAGCTACCCGGTACGGCTTTTAACCCGCCATATCTGCGAGTACCCATTCCGCCGCCTGCGCGGTGATATCGGACACGTCTTTCGCGGCAAGTGTGCCGTCCAATTCCGGCAGTGATTCAAAGTCGGGTTCACGGCCCGACTCGACCATTTCGGCGAGCTCCAGCAGATTGCCGAGCGTTCCACGTCGAAGAACGACGGCGTCGCGAACGTCGGGGGCAACCGCGAGTTGTTCCATGAGATCCTGCGAGCTCATGTCCAGCATGAGGTGCATGAGGGAGAAGATCCCTACCTGGTAGGCCCGATCCGGGAGATCCGTATCGCGCGTTTGCACCAGATTCGCAGCGAGTTCGAGAAACCGCGCCCGCGTGGCGACGAGCTGGAAAAGCGGATTGGATCGCAACGAGACGTCGCTCACGCCTGCATAAAGCAACAGTTGGATCCAGCGCAGCAGCGAACGCGTTCCAATGCGAAGAATGGCTTCGCCGATAGTCGAAACCGGCTTTGCTGCACTAAAGAGACCGCTGCTGGCGAGCTTGATCAGTTGCATCAACAACGGCGGGTTTCGTTTGATGATTGGCTCGATCCTGTCCAACGGCGCATTGGCCGACAGCGCGTGCACGAGTTCCATCAGATCGGACACCGCCAACGTGAGCTTTCGCTGGCTCAGCATTTCAGGGTGCGCAAAAAAGTAACCCTGGAACAGGTCGACGCCGAGTGCATGGAGTTCACGATATTCCTTCGCCGTCTCGACCTTCTCGGCAAGAACCCGGGCACCCGATCGGTGTGCCGTATCGATTAGCCGCGGCAGGTCTCGCGAATCGATACGCGGATAATCGATCTTGACCACCTCCACGAGTTCGAGGATGCTCGCGGGCATTTGCTCGACGGCAGTCACATCATCGAGCGCCAGACCGAATCCGGCGCGACGCAGTCGCTTGCATTGAGCGTGGAGTATTTCGTCGCGCGGAATCGTCTCGAGAATCTCGAGGACGAATTTTTCCGGCGCCAGCAAACCCAGCACGTCGTCCGATAGCAACTCCCTGCCGACGTTGATAAATCCCCGCTGATCGCCGAGAACCCTCTGGACGCCGAATTCGCCAATCGCATTGACGATGACTTGCCCCGTAGCCGCGGTATCGTCGATTACGCTCGCCGTGTTCGTCTCGCCGCGCCGGAAAAGCAACTCGTAGGCAATGAGTTTACCGGCTCGATCGACAATCGGTTGACGGCCGATGTAGGCGGCAACCGGCGCGTTCGTTGATTCGCAATCGTGGGCGGACATATTGAATCCTCCAGTGCAATTTCTCGCACTGGTCTGGTTGCTCGGCAATTTCTCGCGCGCGAGTCAGTCGAGCCTGTACGTGCCGCAGCACCGAACGAACATTGAGTACATAACGCTGAACATACCCGGTTCCCGCTGCGTACACCGGCGCGCTGCTTTCAGCATACGAATACCGACTATATCGAATTTTGCGAGCAAAGCTAACGATACGTCGCAGTTTTTCGCGGCGCAGGAAAGGCAAACGTTTGCGATTGGTTTATGAAGACCCGGTTGCAGCGCTCGCAGTCCCGGCTATTCGAGGGAATCCGCGACCGGAAAACGCATGCGGGAAAGGGAAATCGCGTGAATGAGCAGCGTGCAGGCCATTGCGACACCGAAGGCGGCGAGCAAATGCCACTGCGCCAACGTCAGTCCCAGCACATAGAAAAACACAGTGATGCCCGGCAGTCCCATTACGAGGCCGCGCACCACCTGTTGTGCTGAACAGTGACCGCTCATGCGATGGGCGAACACCGTGAGAATGGCCGCCATGAAAGGAAAAGATGCGAGCACGCCGCTCGCTGCGGGTCCGACATGCGGCGCGATCAGTGTCACGCCAACCACGAGACCGGCTACGAACACCATGCGCGCAGGCAAATCCCACCATGGCGGATCGGACCTTTCACCCGTCGTCCGTACTTCGGGCATGAAGCGAAGCGCGAACGCGATCACCGCAAGGACGATCAGCAAGAGCCCCGTCTGCGACGGCGCACCCCACTGGAGCACGCCGGCCACGACGCAAAACGCGGCGCTGGCGATTGTGAGAGCGACCGGCCACCCGGACGCCGCGAGGCGGTAAAAAGCCAGACCGAAGCCCGCTTGCGCGGCCATCGCTACGAGCGATCCTGCTGTCGCCTGCGCGGCGAATTCGGGGCCGCGCTCTAGAGCAAGGAACACCAGAATCGGCCCCGATGTGAGCGGCAAACTGATGAAAAAGCCCCCAATCGCTTCGCCCCAGCGCCGCACGGCCATCGTGGCGATCAGCAACAAAAGCGGCGTGACGATGAGTTTAAAAACAAGAAGATTCATCTCAGTCTTTCTGAATATGGATCGCCAGAAAATCGATCAGCAAGCGCACACGCGGCAGAAGACCTCGCCGTGACGGAAACACGGCGTGGATCACGCCTCCTTTTGGAGTCCAGCCCGGCAGAGCGTCGACAAGGGTTCCATTGCGCAAGTCATCCTCAACCACCATGCAGGGAAGTTGTGCGATGCCGACGCCATGTATGGCTGCATCGCGTAGCGCGTGCATGTCGTCGGTGATGAAACGAGGGTAATGGCGCAACTGCGCCTCCACACCTCCTGGCCCCACCAATTGCCAGATATGGTTTCGTGCCGGTCCCCAATCGAGGCTCGGGACACCGGCAAGATCACCGGGGTCCGCCGGCGGATCGCGGCCTTTCAGCAAATGAGGAGCGGCCACCAGTCGCTGTGGGCTGTCACCGAGGTTCCGCATGACAAGGCCACTGTCTTCCAGGGGCGGAAAGCGCACGCGCAGTGCGAGGTCGAAACCCTCGCTCAACAGATCGACGCGGCGGTTCGTGGCTTCCAGATGCACCTGCACTTTGGGGTGAATAGCCATGAATTGCGCCACGAGATTGCTGACGCGATACTCGAGCAGCGCCGTTGGACAACTGACGCGAACGATGCCCTGCGGCTCGGCGCGCTTGCGCTCTACAACTTCACGCGCTGCCTCGGCTTCTACCAGTACGCCGAGGCAGCGATCATAAAATTCGCGCCCGGTTTCCGTGACGGTGAAATGGCGTGTTGTTCGCTGCAACAGCCGCACGTCGTATTTCGCCTCCAGCTCTGCGATTCGCCGGCTCAGCGTCGATTTTGGTATGTCCAGCGCACGCCCTGCCTGAGTGAAGCCCCCGTGATCGACCACCTTCACAAAATAGTAGAGATCGTTCAGGTCATCCATGATTGTTCCATTCATAGAACACTGATGGCATTTTACGAGACTGGAAACGGGTTTGTTGCACGAATAATATTTTGGTTCACGCACGACATGATTCCAGACCACGCCGGATGCAACCTGTCGATGCGATTCGATCAACCGCGCAATATTTGCGGCAGTTGAAGTTCACAAACCGCAGCGCTTGTCCCGACGTTGCGAACACACAGGCATCGATTATCGGGGCGCTTTATTCACTTCCCGCACTGTTTCTGGAGACAACCATGGCAAGCGAACCCATTCGCGACCCCGCGAACGATCACCTGCTCACCCCGCAGAACGCGGCATTCATCGTCATTGATTACCAGCCGGTTCAGGTGAATTCCATCGCGTCGATGGATCGCCAGCTGCTGGTCAATAACATTGTGGGGACCGCTAAGGCAGCAGTCGCATACAAGTTGCCGATCATTCATTCGACGGTCAACGTGAAGACCGGCCTGAACAAGCCGCCCATCCCGCAACTGCGCGCGGTGCTCGGCGACTATCCGACCATCGACCGCACGAGCATCAACTCGTGGGAAGACGTTGAATTCCGCAAGGCCGTCGAGGCAACCGGTCGCAAGAAATTGATCATGACCGCACTCTGGACGGAAGCCTGCCTCACGTTTCCCGCGCTGGACGCATTGAAAGCCGGCTACGAGGTATACGTCGTCGTCGATGCGGTCGGCGGCACGTCCGTCGCAGCGCACGAGGCCGCATTGCGCCGCATCGAGCAGGCAGGCGGCAAGATGATCAGTGTCGCCCAGCTGTTCTGCGAGCTGCAACGCGACTGGGCACGGAGCGAAACCGTTCCGGCGTTTATTAACCTGTTCATCGAAACCGGCGGTACGGCCGGCATCCAGTTCTCGTACGACAAGAACTGACGTGGGCCGCGCGCGGCCGATTGTGGTATCCGTCCGCGCGCACTCTCACGTTCACTCAAGACCCGGCGGCGGCACGCGGCGTCACAGATGCAGTGCCTGCCACGGCGGTGCTCTACCTCTCGGCGCTTGAATCCGGGAGTGGTGTAGCGAAATCCAGCGAAGCGAAAAATCCCTTCCGCCTGCTCGGGCAGCGTATTGCCACGTCTGAGTATCAAAAAAATGGAGTCCTGCGAATTAAGGCGCGACGGCAGGTTCGTCGTGGGAATTTGACATTGTTTTATCGATGAAGCGGATTTGGCGATATCAGTAATGCTAAATGGTATTGTAATAATGTGGCCGGAGAATAGCGCACAGGCTTCATTCAACTTCCTGTTCTCGCTCCAAGGTTCACTCCATGCTTTTCAAGTTCCCCCGCGCCTCGCACCATGCTCTGATCGCTTGTGCCGCCACGTTCCTGCTCGCTGCGTGCGGAGGCGACGACACTCGAACGTCCGATTCCACGCGGCCGATTTCCGCAAAGGTTCAGGTGATCGGCCATCGCGGTGCGAGCGCATTGCGTCCCGAACACACGCTTGCGGCGTACCGCAAGGCGATCGAGGACGGTGCGGACGTCATCGAGCCCGATCTCGTCGCGACTCGCGATGGTGTGCTCGTCGCGCGCCACGAGAATGAGATCTCGGGCACAACGAACGTGTCGGGGCTGCCGCGGTTCGCGAACCGCAAGACCACCAAAACGATCGACGGCATGGAGTTGACCGGTTGGTTCACGGAGGATTTCACGCTCGCAGAGCTGAAGACATTGCGTGCCCGCGAACGCATTCCTCAGCTTCGCCCGGAGAACACCGCGTACAACGACCAGTTCGAGGTGCCGACGTTCGACGAGATCGTCGCGCTCGCGAAGCAGATGTCGGCGCAAACCGGCCGGACGATCCACCTGTACCCCGAAACCAAGCATCCGACCTACTTTCAGTCGATCGGTTTGCCGCTTGAGGATCGGCTTGTCGATGCATTGCTGAAAGATCCGTACACATCGCGCACGGCAACCGTCTATCTCCAGTCGTTCGAAGTCGCAAACTTGAAGACGATCCGCAACCGGATCAAAACGAGCCAGCCGAACTGGAGGCTCGTGCAACTAATGGGCGACGCCGGTCAACGCCCGTACGACTTCGTGAAGGCGAATGACAAGCGCACGTACGGTGACATGTCGACGCGCGACGGCATGCGCGAGATCGCAACCTACGCGAATGGCGTCGGGCCGTACAAGACGTCGATCATCCCCGTCGCCGCCGATGGCACGCTGCAGCGGCCGACACAGTACGTGCGCTACGCACACGAAGCGGGTCTCGTCGTGCATCCGTATACGTTCCGTCCGGAAAACTACTTCCTGCCCGCGTCGTTGAAGGACGGCGGCACGCCGGGTGCGCGCAACACAGCAGGCTCCGTGCGCGAGATCCAGGCGTACCTGCGCGCGGGCATCGATGGATTCTTTACCGACGATCCGGCCATCGGCCGCATCGCGGTCGATACGTTCGTACGCTAAACGCCACTGAAGCTATCAATCTTTCCGATTCGGGTCGACGCAAACCATGGCCAATTTCACTTACAATCGCCGCCGTTTTTTGATTCAATCCAGCTCGTTAGGCATTGGACTGGGATCGACTGCGCTCGGTTTGTCAGCTTGCGGGGGAAATGAAGCGGCGGCGCCGGCCATTGGAGTCGGCGATAGCGCACGCCCCAAAATCACGTCGGGCATCCAGATCGGCGACGTGACCAACGGTCAGGCCGTCGTTTGGGCGCGCGCCGATCGCGTCGCAAAGTTGCGCGTGGAGTACGACACAACGGACGCTTTCAGAAACAGTCGTCTGGCTGTTGGGCCGACCGTGACTGAAGCCAGCGACTATACAGGGCGTATCACGCTGACGAATCTGCCTGAGGGGCAAACAGTCTTTCTGCGTGTCTCGTACGAAGACCCCGACAATGCACGCGCGGTCAGTGAGCCGGTTATCGGCCGGTTTCGTACGGCGAGAATTCAGAACGGGGACGCGCCGATTCGATTCGTTTGGGGCGCTGATGTAGCAGGGCAGGGTTGGGGCATCAATCCGGATTTTGGCGGGATGAAGATTTACGAAGCCATGCGGCAACGGCAACCGGATTTCTTTATTCACAACGGCGATACGATCTATGCCGATGGCCCGATTGCTCCGGAGGTCAAGGCTGAAAACGGCCGTATCTGGAAAAACATCGTCACGCCCGAAGTCAGTAAAGTGGCCGAGACATTGGACGAGTTCCGTGGCCGCTATCGCTACAACCTGATGGACGTAAACGTCCAGCGATTTTCGGCCGAAGTGCCCCAGATCTGGCAGTGGGACGATCACGAAGTCGTCAACAACTGGTCGCCGTCGAAAGATCTCAGTGCCGATACCCGGTATAGCGAAGGAAGTCTGCTTGCCATCCTTCCGCGGGCAACGCGTGCCTTTCTGGAATATTCGCCGATGCGATGGGGAACGACACCGGACACGCAGCGCATTTACCGGAAGATTCCTTATGGCCCGTTGCTTGACGTTTTTGTCCTGGACATGCGTTCCTATCGCGGACCCAACGGAACCAACCTCGAAACCGTCGAAAGTGGCGATACGGCTTTCCTCGGCAAGGCCCAGGTCGAATGGCTGAAGAAGGAATTACTGGCGTCGCAGGCCACCTGGAAAATCGTCGCAGCGGATATGCCGATTGGTCTTTGTGTTCCAGACGGCAAGACTGCGAGCGGGCAAGATCGATGGGAGGCGATCGCGAACGGCAATGACGGCGTGCCGCTCGGGCGCGAACTGGAAATGGCAGGCCTGTTGCGCAGCATTAAAGCCGTCTCGAATGTTGTCTGGCTGACTGCCGATGTGCACTATTGCGCCGCGCATTATTATGATCCGGGCAAGGCGCAATTCACCGATTTTTCACCGTTCTGGGAGTTCGTCGCCGGACCGCTCAACGCAGGTACGTTCGGCCCGAACGAACTCGACGCAACCTTTGGCCCTCAACTCGTGTTCCAGAAGGTTCCTCCAGCCGGCCAGGTCAATCTCTCCCCGTTCTCTGGCTATCAATTTTTCGGGGAGGTCAACATCGATCCCAAAACGAAAGCACTGACCGTCGATTTGCGTGACATCGACGGCAAGAGTCAATTTTCGAAAGTGATCAATCCTGCATCAGTCTGATGCGGACTCTTAGCGGGGGCGTTCTCTGCCCCCGCAGCATCCTGGTACCGCTCGTGTCGGCTACCTCGAAATCTGGTGCGGCATCCGCGGCGCCGGATGGATCATGCAGCCACAGGTGAGAAGTCGTGCCACAGCTTGGCGACGATCGCAAAGTTGCCGTCGATGCAGGCCCAGTTCAGGTGATCAATGAAGACTTTGTCGTGAATACGCAGGCGAACCTTGGTCACCGCGATATCGTCGGAGAGGAAATCGATCGAAATCAGCAAATCATCACGCGGCTGACCCTTGCTCAGTGGCGAGACCCGCTCCGCAATGACGCTGCGATACTTGGCAATCGGAACGACCGTCAGTTTGGCTTCATCCGTGTCAAACAGGCTGCAGCTCGGGTGGAATACCCGGTCGAATTTTTCCAGATCGCATTCGTGCAATGCCTGGAAGTAGAGATCGACAGCTTTGACAAGTGCCGGAATTTTCTCGATAGCCATGGTGATGTTCCGATAATTTAAGGGTTGATAGTCGACTTCATTTCTTGAAGCGTTCCGGGGAAGGCAGCACGTCATGCGCGTAATCGCGCGACTTCCATTCGGGTTCGGGCGGGCTATAACCGTTCTTGGGAGAAAATGCCGACGTCTCCTGGAGTTCCATCCGCGGTATGTAGCGATTGCAGTTCTTGTAGATGAAACGGCATTCGACCTGGACGATCACTTTCGCGCCGGGATAAAGCGCCAGCCTGTCCCGATCAGACATGAGGCTCGCTTTTCCGTTGATGCGCAGCCGTGCCGATACAGCGTCGAACGGTACGAACAGCAAACCTACATTGGGATTCAGTTTGATGTTGCCGAGCGAGCGATACATCGAATTGCCATCGTAATCGGGCCATTCGAGGGTAGCAGGCCCGATAACGCGCACAAAGCCGGGTTCTCCACCTTTATAGGAACAGTCGACGGTATCGCCATAGGCCGTCGCAAGGAAAAAGAAATGCGCGCCGTTGATCTGGTCGATTTCGTCGGGCCAGAATGCCTTATGTACGCGAATCTCCTCCAGACGTTTCGCGAGGCGAGTTCCGTCGAACCGCTGCTGAAAGTCGACGCTCCCTTCGTGATAGAAGTCCACTAGTCCTCCGGCTCCAGTAACGATCAGCTTGTAAACTCAACGGTGCGTTTGGCGCGCTCATCGACCTGCAGCGAGAACACATCAGGGCGCGCATAGTGACCGACAACGTCGAAATCGAAACGCGCTTGCGGCAACGTATCGGTGTCGATGGTGGCGACAAGAAGTCCGGGTTCGTTGAGCATCGGCCCCGCGAGAACTTCCCCGAGCGGCCCCGCAATCACGCTTCCGCCACGAATCAGTGGACGATCGTCGTCCCAGCCGGGTACCTCGATGCCCAAAGCGCGCGGTGTCGGCTGAACCTGGCATGCGCTGATCACAAAGCAACGTCCTTCATGCGCAATGTGCCGCATTGATGCTTGCCACACGTCACGCTCGTCAACGGTCGGTGCACACCAGATTTCCACGTTCTTTGCGTACATTGCCATGCGCAGCAAGGGCATATGGTTTTCCCAGCAGATGGCAGCACCCACACGACCGGCGGCCATCTCGACTACGGGCAATGTCGATCCATCCCCTTGTCCCCAGATAAGCCTCTCCGTGCCGGTCGGCATCAGCTTTCTGTGTTTCGCAACCAGGCCGTTCTGCGGATCGAAAAACAGCGCCGTGCAGAAGAGCGTGCTGCCCGCACGTTCGATAACGCCCACGACCAGGCCAGCGTTGGTCCGTCTGGACAAATCGGCTAATGCGTCGGTTTCCGCACCCGGAACGTCGATGGCGTTGGCGTAGTAGCGTGCGAATGCCTCGCGACCTTCAGGAAGCCGGTAGCCCAGTCGCGCTCCGAAGATTTCGCCTTTCGGATATCCACCCAGCAGCGCTTCAGGCATGACGACCAGTTGTGCACCTGCGTCGATGATTGGCTTTTCGTACGCGAGAATCTGCGCGAGTGTATCGGCCTTCCCCGAGGGAGACGCACCAAGTTGAAGGGCGGCGACGATCGATTTGGACATGATGGGCTCTCTCTTTGCAACGAGTCTGAATCATGGCAGATTACTGAAATGAAGCAATTACGCGCTGACCATATGTGATATGAACACCATTGATATCGCCAGAGTCGATCTGAATCTACTGAAAGTCTTCGAGGCCTTGTACGAGGAAGGTGGGGCGGGGAGGGCTGCGATTCGGCTTGAGCTCACGCAGTCCGCGGTCAGCGCGGCACTGAGCCGGTTACGCCGGGTATACGAGAACCCGCTGTTTACGCGCACGGGCCGTGGTCTGTCGCCGACTGCCCGTGCCCATGAATTGAAACCGGTGATCACTGAGGCGCTTGATCGATGCCGGCTGTCGCTCGCCATGACAGCAGGCGACTCGAATGATTTTCGAGGGCGCTCTGTGTCGATCGGATTGTCCGATGACTTCGAAATAGGTTTTGGTCATCAGATCATGGATGTCGTCAAGAAAGCGGCACCGGGCCTGCGCTTGATCTTCAGGCAAACGCACAGTCAAATCGTTACCGATGCACTGCTTAGCGGACAAATGGATCTCGCGATTGTTTCAGGAGGTTTCTCGTCGCGCGGGCTGAGCCGGCAAATCCTCGGCGAAGGCGGCTATGCGTGTTTGGTGGATTCCAGAACACTCTTAGGCAAGCAACGGAAACTGACGCTGGATGCGTACGTGACCCGTCCGCATATTCTCGTATCGTCGGGTGGCGTCGTAGGCATTGTTGACGAAGCGCTTGCGAACGTCGGTCGCAAGAGGCAGATCTGCGCATCGACGACGCATTTCGCCGCGTTGCCTTTTCTGCTTCACGGATCGGATGCCGTCGCAACGATTCCAGGACACGCAGCGGCAGCGATATCGCGATTGACGGGCTTGTGTCTGCTGCAGTGTCCAATTGATTTGCCGCGGTATTCGATTGAGCTTGGATGGCGTACCACCAAGGCGCGCGATACGGGTGTCGCAGCCGTTCGACAAGCGGTAATGGAATCGTTCGCGTGCGCGGGTTAGTGTTCCAGATCGCCTCGTTGCTTTCTACGGCGAGGATGACGACATGGATGTTGCCAACGGTATGAGGCATCGAACGTAATGGAGCGCAATGGCACGGTCCGGTCGCGGTGGCACAGATGCGATCCATCTTTGCCCATCTCGCACCTTTCCGCACCGCTTCATTGTTCTCGTCAAGGACGGGCGCTTTCCTCCCCGACGTTGAAATCGTGATAACGTGCTCGACTTACGCTTTGTTGCCCGCGTCCGCACGCGGCGTGCCGCTCATTCCCCTTCGTTTCCCGAGACATGGCATTTCCTCCGCTTTCTCCGCTTTCTCCGTTACTCATCGTCCAGGTCGGCACACCGCCCGACGTAATTCGCCATCCATTTGGCGACCTGCCGGACTGGTACTGTCGCGCGCTGCAGCGACCGCGGGATTCGGTCACTGTCGTACGGGTCTTCGAAGGAGAAGCGTTACCGCCGCCGGATGCCAGCCGGGTCGCGATCATTACCGGTTCGTGGTCGATGGTCACGGATTTGCATCCGTGGAGCGAAGCGACGGCGCAGTGGATTCGTGACGCGATGGAAGTCCAGATGCCGCTCTTCGGCGTGTGCTACGGGCACCAACTCATGGCTCACGCCCTGGGTGGCCGAGTCGACTATCACGCACTGGGACGCGAAGTGGGATGCAGAACCATTCGCCTGCTGCCAGAGGCTGAAAGCGATGCGCTCCTGGAGGGTTGGCCCTCGACCTTTCCGGCACATCTCACTCATGAGCAGAGCGTTATCGAGTTGCCACCGGGCGCGCGGGTTCTCGCCTATTCCGACCACGACCCGCATCAAATTGTCCGCTATGGCCCTAACGCTGTCTCGACGCAATTTCATCCGGAGTTCACGCCGGAGATATCGGCGGCCTGTATCAATCGGAGTGTCGATCTCTTGCGTGGGGAGGGCAAAGATCCTGAAGCGATGCTGCGCGCCCTCGAAGAAACACACGAAGCTACGAGGCTGCTTCGACGGTTCGTTGATTCGTTTTGCTACGCGCCTTCATAGGCATTGAATCCGTTGGGATTAACTCATCATTTGGATGATTCAGCGATAGTGCTCGTCCTCGAGCAACATATCCTCGAAAAATGCGCCAGGCAGGGGGCTTCCAAAGCCCCGGCGTTCACGCAAAAAGCAAAAGCAAACGCGAAGCGCCGAAAGCTTGCAAGTCCCTGCCTGTCTCATTGATCTCAAACGACTTGCGCCGAACGCTTGAGCGACGGGCAGCGTTGTGTATCAATCGATGGACTATAGGCGGATACCCTGCATAAAGATATTCGCATAGGGGTTATCTGGATTGTTCCGAATATATTCGGCAACGCCATCACGCAATTTTTCCAACCCCTCACTCGGAGGCAGTGCGGCGCGCATCGCACTTTTAGCTGCTTCTTGATTTTCAGGGATGGCCGCGGGAATTTCGTATTCGATCAGGCGAGACGGGAATTTTGGCCATACCGCAACACTGGCACCGGGGATGTCGGCAGCGCCCCCGGACGCATACACGGTAAATGAAGTTCGGCGTTCGTAAGCACTATTCATGTCATCGCGGGTGATGTATGTCGCCGGGTCTAGCACATTGCCGGCTTCGTCGCGCTCCACCCTCAGATTATGGTAGGTAAAGGTTGCCTTACTCGTGTCTGCCGTCACGGTTACGAATCCATTCGCAACACCTTCCGCCCATTGGACTTCATCGCTGAAATGCGTCAGTAAACGCGAGAAGATGTCCCGGCCATCTCCCGGTTTATCCGGGCGACGAAGCAACTGATCGATAATCTCAAACAATACGCCACTAGCATTCCCCCGGCCTTTCAGCAGAGGCAGGATCCCGGCAGTCATACTATTGTTTGATAGCGAGGAAAGGTCAAATGAGGAGCCTATTACGCCACCAAATGAATTGCTGCTTACACCTGCGCCGGCAAAATCCAGCATGACGGGATTATCGCTATCCCGATCAACAACCTGACCTGCAATGAATGTATGGAGGTCTCCTGTAATCGCGATGACGTTATTAATGTTGTTTTTATGCAGGTAATTGGTGAGATAGTCGCGAGAGTCTGGATAGCCATCCCAGCTATCCGCAAATACGGCGACATCCTGACCTTGTGGTGTATCGGGCGATCCATCTCCGATGTAATCCCCGCTCGACAGCGAGCTGCGTATCTCGGGGCTGGTCAACAGGTACTTCAGCACCCCGACAAAGGCTGGAAGTATTTTCGCTGCGGCGTTAATGGCCAGTTGGAAGTTCGCGAGATCCGCGCCCACGTTAAATGTGAATTCCTTATTGCTAAGGCGATTCACATCGAGATCCATTTTCACGAAACAAACTTCATTGCCCCATATTTTCCAGACGGCTCCCCGAGCGTGAGCGGCTGACATGCTCGAAGCCCACCAGTCCGTCTGCTGGCGGCCCAGCATCGCGTAATGACTCTCGGCATTTCGCGCAACAAACCTCTTCAGAACCTCGCCAAACGCTGCATAGCGAGACCCAAAGCCGCGCATTCCAAATCGGCCTGTCAACTGCTCCCATATTTTGGAGCCGTTAAGTGTTCCAACGATAGTGAGAATCTTGTCTACTTTGAGCTCGTCGTTCACGGATAGGTTCAAACCGGCTAACTCATTGAGCATCGAAACCAGCATCGGTTTGATTTTCTTCAGCCCTTCGACAGTGACGAATAATATTTGTCCCTTATTAATTGCATCATTAAGAAGTCTTTCAAGGGTGAAGGCCATAACCTTGGTTCCATTGAGGAAATGGTACAAGCCTCTTGTTGACCCAAGATCTCCAAGCTCGCCCAATATTCGCGAGAAATACTCAAGAACCACTTCCTCGCCTGCGCCTTCTGGTACGGCGTGATCGGCGCGATAAAGCCGCTCGTCTGTCATGACAAGTTGCATAACCTTGCCAAAAGCAAATTCACGATAAATTCTGATATTTTCATACGTACCCGTTCGCTCGGGGGAAAAGGAAACATCCTCCAGCGTGACTGGCATGTATTCAAACCATGCTTGATTGGCCGCTCGCCGACGATCAAATTGCGAAAAATTATTGTCAGAATACGTCTCGTGATCTCCCCAGGCGTCGTTTGTGAATTCGTGATCGTCCCATATGGCAATCATCGGGAATTTCGCGTGAATAGCCTGAATACGAGGATCGCTGCGGTAAACCGAGTACAGGTAACGATAGTCGTCAAGTGAGTTGGCATAACGTACGCCACCCCCCGTTACCCCTGACAACTTTTCTGCATATAGCGGATTTTTCGCGTGCGATGGCTCTACGCCGCCATTTTGAAACGCCCCATCATCGGCGGTTTCATAAATGTAGTCACCCAGATGGACAATAAAATCCAGATTTTCATAACGCTCTTCAGCAAGAAGTTGATATGCGGCCCAGTGGTTCGCCGCCCAATCCTGGCATGAGACATAAGCGAAATTCACTGGCGTTTCCGAAGCTTGCGCGGGAGCCGTTTTGGTTCGTCCCTGCACGGATATATCGTTGTCCGCCACAAAGCGATACCAGTAATAGGTACCGGCCGCCAGACCTTCCACTCGATGATGCACCGTATGCGCGTAACGCGAATAGGCTTGTAGGGGCACCGACACTAGGATATTTTCCTGGTTAAAATTCTTCGAATCGAACGGCACTGAGGCTACCTGCACGATTATGGGGATATCCTCTCCCATAGCGGCGTCATTCACCCCGAGTTTGGTCCAGAGCACAATGCTGCTCTCCCTTGGATCACCGGAGGCAATTCCCGCAGGAAAACTAAACGTACCGGACGGCGAGGGTGTTCTGCCAGGGAGCGCGGCCGGTAACGACGAGCCTCCTTCGCCACAGCCAGCGAGGATTGCTCCCACGCAGGAAACTGTTAGAAACCCTGTAAGCTTGAGAAAATCCCTGCGATTCTTCAGGTCAGCCATTATTTGAAGCACTCCTAAAATTCGAATAGCGAATGGGTTAGCAACTGGTGGGTTAGCAACTCGTTTCGTATTTTTTGTTATAGGTAGTGCATCCACGTTATCTGTGGAGTAAGTAAGCTCTATGAAAGGTTAATAATGGGATGGTCCGGAGCGCGATCTCCGGCCTTCGCCGGTTGCGTGAACATGAGCAGGGGGATGAATTTGTTTGCTGTCGGCGTGACCTGAGACAGCGCGGCATTACTGCCCGTAGCGCCCGTCACGGCGTCGAAAGCAAGAGGAGAGTCTCAGGCGGTATAGGCGGGTGGTCGAGCGCACGGGTGCCTGGTTGCACCGCCTGAAGTGGTAGCGGGTGTTTAAAGCGATAGCTGAATCACGGCATCAGCTATCGCCTGATTCCTCACTCACTCACGCACGCACCGGAATCCCGCGTAAACATACGGATAGCGCGGCTGAAACCAGTTGCGGAAAGTCGGCCTCAGCATGCATCGGGCTGTTCGTGCGGAGCCGCCCTTCATCGCGTAGTGCTGACCGTCGAAGAAATTCGCCGAATAGCCTTCGTAGAACGGGAAGGTCTTGAAACCGGATAGCGGCCCGAAAACCGTCGAGGTCCATTCCCAGCCGTTGCCGTACAGCCCTTCCACGCCCCACGTACTGGCGCTGTCCGGCGTCGTATCCACGGCCACCGGATTCCAGTTGCGGAAATCGAAGTTGTCCGCGTCGCCCGGCAGCGCGCCGTGTGCCGCGCGTTGCCACTGCGCCTCGCTCGGCAATCGTGCGCCGCGCCAGCGTGCGAAGGCGCTCGCTTCGGCATGGCTCGCATAGACCGGCCACGCGAGCGGGAGCGGGATGTCCTCGAACATGGTTCGCAGCCGCCAGTCGTCCTCGCCGCGCATCCAGAACACCGGATGTGCAATACCTTGCGCTTCCTTCCACGCCCAGTTCACGTCGCTCCACCAGGTCTTGTCCGCGTAGCCGCCGTCCTCGATAAATTCGAGGAACGCGCCGTTCGTCACCATGAATCGGTCGATCTCGAATGCGGGGATGTCGATCTGCTCCGCGCCGAACTCGTTGTCCCAGCCGAACACGCCGCGATCCTTCATCATGCCGAGCTCCGCGCGTCCGGCCGGAACCGGCACCATCGAATGCGCCACGATGCTGCGATCGTCGGGCAGGGCGTGCGTCGCGTCCGGCGCGTGTTTCTGCTCGAACGGCAATTGATGGAGCATGTAGCTGAGCGTTTCGACGTGCATGAGCCGATGCTCGATCGCGACGTTGAGCAACTGGGCGGCCGTATCGTGAGCCGGAGTATTCGCCGGCAGATCGCGTGCCGCGAGTTGCGCGTCGATTCGCGTGCGGGTGTCGTGCCCATACGCGCGGATTTCAGCGAGGCTCGGCCAGTCGGCGGGCAGGTCGTTGGGCAGCCCGCCGTCCACCGGATCGATGCCGAACGCGAATAACCGGTCGAGTTGCGGATCGCGGGACGGCAGATCGAACAGACGCTGGTCGAACAGATTGCGGTCGAACGCTTCGAGATGACCGATGTAGAACACGATGCGGTGACGCTCGCGGATTGGGCGTTCGTAAAGGAAGTCGGTCTTGACGAGGTCGAAGAGCGCGTCGCTGGCGGCGCGTGCACTGGCCAGCCGGCCGGCTAGCGTGGGCGAAGGCAAGAGAGGCATTTCGGCGATTCTCCTGGCGCAGGCGGTGAACGTAACTCTACCGCTGCCGCAGGAGTTGTGCCTACATCCACGTAGGAGGCGCGGGATGGGCACTGTGCCGGAGCAGGGCGCCGCACGCCGCCGTAGCAGGCGCGTGCGGGCCGGGTGACGCTGCGCTTAGAGGTGGCGCAGGCCTTCGAGGTCGATGATGCGGATGAGCTTGCCTTGCGCGTCGATCAAGCCGCGCTTCTGGAAACGCGACAGCGTGCGGCTCACCGTTTCGAGGGTCATGCCGAGATAGCTGCCCATGTCCTCGCGCGTCATGCGCAGGTTGAATTCCGCGTGCGAATAGCCGCGCTGGCCGTTGCGGTCGGATACGTCGAGCAGGAAGGCGGCGACGCGTTCGTCGGCGGACAGCGAGCCGAGCACCATCATCTGCGACGATTCGCGGATCAACTGCTCGCTCATCAGGCGGTGCAGGCGGTCCTGCATCGTGCCCGATTCGCGGCACATGTGCTTGAGCGCAGCGTAGGGGACGATGCATACCGAGCTGTCTTCAAGTGCGATCGAGGTGCAGCTGTGCGTGTCGGTGCTGATGCCGTCGAGACCGAGCGGGTCGCCCGCGAGGCGCAGGCCGGTGACCTGCTCGCGCCCGTCGCGGTGCGCCATGACGGTCTTCAGCGAGCCCGAGCGAACGGCATACAGATTGTCGAACGGGTCGCCCGCGCGGTAGAGCGCTTCGCCGCGACGCACGCTGCGCGCCGAGCAGATGAGCGCTTCGAGCTTCGGCATATCGTCGGTGGCGAGGCCCTGCGGCATGCAGAGATGGCGCATTGCACAACTGGAGCAGCGCGCCGAAGTGCGGGGATTCGGCGCGGTCGCCAGGTTGCTGCGGCGTACGGTGGTATGAGAGACGACGTTCGGGGTAAGCATCTGCCTGCTCCTGTGCACTTGTTCTGGAGCATTGTCCCACTGGGCTCGAAGCTTTGATCGGCGACAAAACGACGCGCATCTGGGGTCCGAGGGTTTGCGCGTTGTCAGAGGCCGTGTGCGCTGATGGGAACGCGCAGGCGGCCTCTTGTCAAGACCAGGGTGTTAACCTGTTATTCCGCGGCAACAGTTGCGCCCGCAGCGGTCGGAATCAGCAGAACCGGGAGCGTCGACTGGCGCACGCAACGTTCCGCGACGCTGCCGAGAATGAGCCGCTGGAAGCCTCGGCGCCCGTGCGTGCCCATCACGATCAGGTCGACGCCCGCAGACTTGGCGGCGTTCAGCACCAGCGACGGCACGTCGTCGAGCGACGACGCTTCGCCCATCACCATTTCGCCTTCGACGCCGTGTTCGCGGATGGCCTTGTCCATCTCCAGGGCGAGTTCGTTGCCCTGGGCAATCATCTGGTTGCGCAGGATCGACGGATCATAGCCCGGAGCGTCGAAGTACATCGGCGTGTTTTCGATCACATAGTAGGGCTGCAGCTTCGCGCCCATGGCCTTCGCAAGGGCGAGCGCGGCTTCGAATGCGCGGCGCGAAGTATCGCTGCCGTCGACAGCGACGAGGATGCTTTTGTACATGGAACCTCCGCTTGGGTGTGATCGGTATGCGCACGGCCGTGGGTCGATGCTGCGCCGGGCCATACGCCTTGATGTCTGTGACGGTGATGAGCATAAATGATCGCTGACAGACGGGCGTATTACATAGCAGAAAGATGGAAGGGGCAGGAAGGAAGGTCAAGGGTTGGTGATCTGGCCCCTGCGCCACGCCGGCCGGAGGGCGGGGCCGGTAAACGAGGTCCGAAGCACCGCCGCAAGCTTGCCCGCCTTTACGCTCAATATGCGGCGGTTTGCCGCATCAAAGCTTGCGCGTGAAGCGCCGTCCACGCTATCGTGGCGTCTTTTTTCGCGGCACTGCGGCACTGCACCACGCAGTCGCGCTTCACGCCGTAACCACGCCTTAACCACGCCGTAATGCCCCGGTGACTTCCTCTTCCTCGCCCCTGCCGTTTCGCGACGCATTGCTGGCCATGCTCGGCATCGGTCTCGTCAACATGCTGGTCGCACTCGACCAGACCGTCGTCAGTACCGCTTTGCCTTCCATCGTCGCCGAGCTGCATGGCTTCGAGTTTTACGCCTGGATCGCCAGCGCCTATCTGCTGGCTTCGGTGGTGACCGTGCCGGTATTCGGGCGCCTCGGCGACTACTTCGGGCGCAAGCGCTTCGTGATTGCCGCGGTGATCGTGTTTACGGCCGCGTCGGTGCTGTGCGGCCTCGCAACCGGCATGCGGTTTCTTGCTGTGGCGCGCGCGCTGCAGGGCGTCGGCGGCGGGATGATGGTGGGCACGGCGTTCGCATCGATTCCGGATCTCTTTCCCGATCCGCGCGCGCGGGTGCGGTGGCAGGTCGTGATGGCGGCCGCCTACGGGATCGGCACGGCGGCGGGGCCATCGCTCGGCGGCTGGCTGAGCGAGCATTTCGGCTGGCGCTCGACGTTCCTGGTCAATCTGCCGGTCGGCGCGCTTGCGCTGTATTTCATCTGGGCGCATCTGCCGGCGTATCGTCGTGCGCGCGCGGGTGAAGTGCGTATCGACTGGACCGGCGCGGCGCTCGTTGCGCTCGTGCTCGGTAGCTTCCAGATGCTGATCGAGGCCGTGCCGAAGGATGGCCTGACCGCTGCGAACCTGGTGCTCGCGGCACTGGTTGTGGCGGGTGCCGCGGTGTTGCTGGCCTGCGAGCGGCGAGCGACGCACCCGATCATTCCGCTCGATCTCTTTCGCGATCCGCAGCTCGTCACGCTGTTTCTGCTCTCGACGCTCTCCGGCTTCGTGATGTTCTCGCTGATCTTCTTCGCGCCGCTCCTGCTGCAAGGCGGCTTCGGGTTGTCGCCGCAACAGGCCGGCCTGCTCGCGACGCCGATTGCGGCCTGCATCGCGCTTGGCAGCATGATCAACACGCGCATCGTGATTCGTCTGCCGAAACCGACCGCGATTCTCACGGTTGGCTTCGGCCTGCTCGTGATCGCCTCGGTGAGCCTCGTCTTCGCGACGCGGCGTACGCCGCATCTCTGGCTGGAACTGGCGATGTCGGCGGTCGGCGTGGGCCTCGGCTTCATCCTGAACAATCTGAATGTGTTCGGCCAGGAGATCGCCGGACGCGAGCGCTTTGGCATCACGACCGCGCTGCTGCAGTCGACGCGCATGGTGGGCGGCATGCTCGGCACCAGCATCGTGGCGACGATCGTCAATCACCGCTACGCGGCGGGCGTCGGCGATGCGCTGGCGGTGCTCGGCGCGCCGCAGCAGGCACGCTGGCTGCCGCAACTCGCCGATCCGCGCGTGCTGATCGATCCGGTGCTGCGCGCGAGCGTGGTGGCGCAACTGAAGGTTGCAGGACTCGACGGAGCGGGTCTCATCGAGGCCGTGCGGCATGTGCTCGTCGACGCGATCCACCTTGGCGTCGGGCTCACGGGCGTGGCCGCGCTCGCGGCGGCGCTGCTTGTGCGGCGCATTTCGCACATCCGCTTCGGCCGGGCGGGCGGCACGCCCAAATCCGGTTGAGTCTGCCGCCGGCCTCAAAACTTCAGCAGGCCGGCGGCCGTGGCGCTGTCTCGCGCGATCGGGCTTGCATGCGCGGGCGCGCCATGAGCCGGCTACACGCTGCGAACCTTGTCGTCACGTCGCACGCCGCATGGCATGGGTGTGGCAGTCACCCCTGGCGCACGACACTCGACGACGACGCCGGCTCGACAGCTATGACCGGCGCGAATTGCCGGACGCTCAGGCGGCGGTCGCCACTGCGCCGAACATGGCTGTGCGGGTCTGCGCACTCATGGCGATATCGAGTGCGACAGCGTTCTCGACGCCAATCCGCTGCGGCGGCCCGAGTCGTGCAATCTCCATGCCGGTGCGGCGCAGGATGCGCTCCATCGCCGTGGTGGTCACGGTGACGTAGCGCGCGATGCCCATGCGGCCCGCGAAGGTGATCGCCGAGCGGATCGCTTGCGTGGTCAGATTGGCGAAGCCGAACGCCTGATTGTTGTCCGACTCGATCGCAAACCGGCTCAACTCCCAGGTCTGGCGGTCCGAAGGCGCGCTCACGCCTTGCAACAGCTGCGGGAACGTGTCGCGCAGCATGTTCGGGCCTTCCGTGGACATCAAGCGCCAGCAGCCGCGTACGCGGCCCGCGGGCTCCTGGATCAGCATGTAGTGCGGGCCGAGTGCGTCGTAGCCGTCCACTTCCATCCCGGCGATGGTGGGAATGTTCCAGCCCATCCGGTCGCAGAACACGCGTGCCCGGAGGCGGTACATCTCGTTGATATCGTCGTTATCGAATTCCTGCCTGAGTCCGATACGAATTGTTGCTTGCATGGCGATTCTCCCGTATGCGAGTGAAACGGCGTCGATACGATCGGAAAGCTATGCGTTATAGATACAAAAAACACCTACCCAGGTGGGTAGGTGCAGAGGGAGGCGCAGTCCTGGAGAATTGGTCGAGCGGCAGTCACTCACCAGGCATAACGGACAGCGAGATACACCATGGAACTTCTTGATAATCAGTGGCACGTGGGTTCACATATGCAATCCCTTCCGACTGGGGATCTGTCGTCGGTGATCGACCGCATCTCGATCATTGCGTATCGCAAGAAAAGGAGGGAGAGCCAGCGTCGCTTCTGGGCCCGTTTCGGGGTTACCCAGTCGCGCGGCAGCCGGTTCGAATCGGGCGCGGAAATTCCGCCGCCGGTATCGATCCTGCTGGGGCTGTACTTCAACAAGACGATTTCGGACGGCGATCTGGGCCGTGCAGAGCGCGTACTGCGCCGCTCTGACGCGCCGATGCTGCTTAGCCAGGGTCAATAAGACCCATCTGAGTGGCGATCACGGCTGCCGCGCGCCGTGAATTCACGCCGAACTTTCCACGGATGTTCTTCATGTGAAAGTTCACCACGGCTTCCGAGCAATTCAATATGTGTGATATTTCCCAAGTGGACTTGCCAAGGGCGGTCCACTTGAGGCATTCCTTTTCGCGTGGCGTCAGCTTTGGAATGAGCGACTGGACATGACTGTTCAGGTGGCGTTGACTCGTGTCAAGAACGAGATCGCGTAACAGCACGAAATTCGGCAGCGCGTGATTGACGTCACGCCAGAAACTTTCGGCCGGGTTCATGTCGTTGACGAAACACAACATGCCGATTTCCTGGCGCGGGCCGTGGATCGGCAGCGTGACGCCCGCACGCAGCCCGTACGAACGGGCTTCTTCATACATCGACTGCTGCTGCTCCGTGGCGAACAGCTCCGGCGACCAGATGAGCGGCGATGACCGCGTCGTGCAATGTGCGACCGTCGGGTCAAAATAGACCATGTTGTGCACGTTGTACGTTTCGCGCCACGCGGACGGATAGTTCGTCCGGATGAACGCGTCTTCGAACCGCATCCCGGGGCGCGGCACGATTGCCATCATTACCCGGTTGAACCCCCACGAACTGGCGAGCTGAGCCACCGCCTCGAACCACGCCTTCTCGTCAGGCGCGTCGAGCACGGTGGACATCTGCTCAATGTAATGTAGAGGCACGTCAACACTCTCCAGCGGCGGTAAACCAGATCGCAAGCAAAGCGCGAACCAGAGGGTGGTTCGCTTCTTGTGATGTAACAATTTATCACTAATTCTCGTTGCGATCTTTTATCAGGGTCTATGACAGACGCGATGATTCGGCTTTTTACGCCATATTCCGGTAATTCCAGCCTATACGGGTTCCCCCTGCGCCAATATGCAGCGGCTGCTGGCGCTGCGACTTGTGTTTCGGGGCGGCTGGAGCATAACGGACTGAGCGGGGCTGAGCCGAAAAACCGATTCGCTTAAATGCCGGAGAGCTCATGACTTAAGCGAGTTTTTCAATTGAGCATAAATCAGATTTTCATTTTGCCTTCAAAAATCTGGCGAATTAGTTCTTATCGCGCCGCCGGCAAAATTGCTATTCGGGAAGTCTGTCGGATATGAACTGCCGTGGGCATGTACACAGCCGGCGCTGGCGTTCACGCCAGCGCGCGTACCGAACATGGACGTGCATCGTTCCTGCAGGCGCACTTCAGTTCTTGCGCTGCAGCTCGACGATGCGTGATGGTCGAAGGTGGTTGAGCGAGTAGTGGAGCCGCCCCCGGTTGACCCTGGCGCCTCGCGCGCGCGGATCGACGAACTGCCAGTCGAAGTCATAGGGCATCGACGGTTCGGCCATGCCCTTGTCGACCACTTCATAGCCGGGTTGCAGCGCGAACAGGAGATGATGTCCGCCGCTGCGGCTATCGAATCCGGCGAATCCGTCCGTGGCCTCGGGGACGCTCGTGTCGAGCGATGCATCGCTCGTGGTCTCTTCGTCGGGACTCATGTTCGCACTGGCGGTGTTTTTATCGTTCTCGCGTTGCATGCTGAAGATATCGGCGCTGCTGTTCATGGTATTTCCTCCAGGGGACGGATACGCCCGGAAAGCGGCAAGTCCTGTTGCGCGACGCGCCTCACACCCTGTGGATCGGGCTGGAATGCAAGGCCGTTCGCCAGGAGAACCACCTCGGCGATTTTGCTTTTTTTCGTTGGATCGCCGTTTTTCCTCGGAGTATGATCCTCTTTCAACGAGTTGGCGCGCTGTCGACCAACGGCCCGAGCAGCAGGCCGTGCCGTGGCCTTGCGGCACGAACCTGGACGCGCCTGCCAATATGGACGGGGCAGTCAGGGGGCGGACGAGACACATGCACTTCGACGCTGCATTCACGCATCGCGGCTACTTGCTCAATTGCGCACCGGCGCGTGTCGGCGACGGTAGCTGGCAACCTTATGTGGTGATCTCCCGTTCCAGCGACGGCGAACTGGTCGCTAACCGTTTTTTCCCTGCCGATCTGCGTTTTCCCGACGAAGCAACCGCCATTGCGCATGCGCGCGACTGGGCGGTGCGCTGGATCGATGCGAGCAGCGTCACGCGCTAGCGCCGCGCCAGCCGCGCGTGCCGGCCGCCTTTAATAGCCCTTGATTGACCGCTGTTGCGCCGATTGGCCCTTCGCACCGAGGGAGGTTCGGCGAATTCATGCAAAACGCGGTAATCTCCCCGATCTGTACACTCCCATGCGGTTCGCAACGCCGCTACAGCTTCACCATGTCAAATGCCGCTCACCCCGACTGGGGTCTTGAGCAGATCGTTTCCGATCTGCGCGCGTCGCGCGAAGAACTGCATCGTACGCGCCATCCACTCGGCATCCGCGAGTTGCCTTCGCGCGACGCCGTGATCAACATTGTGGCGGGGCTGCGCGCGGCGCTGTTCCCCACGCACTACGGCGCACCCGATCTGACCGATGAGAGCGTCGACTATTACGTCGGACACACGCTCGAAAGCACGTTACGTTTGCTGGCGGAACAGATCCGGCGTGCGCTGCGCTTCCTGCCCGAAAATGCCGGGGCGACGGACGAAGCGCTGCGCACCCATGCATTTGCGATAGCACGCGCGTTCGGCACGCAATTGCCCGCCATTCGCGCGTTGCTTGTGAGCGATATTCAGGCCGCTTTCACGGGCGATCCGGCCGCGCAGCACATTACCGAGATACTTTTGTGCTACCCGGGCGTCTGGGCCATGACGCATCATCGGCTGGCACATGCCTTGCACCGGCTCGGCGTGCCCCTGCTTGCACGCTTCATCAACGAGATCGCCCATTCGGCCACCGGCATCGACATTCACCCGGGCGCGCAGATCGGTTCGAGCTTTTTCATCGATCACGGCACGGGCGTCGTGATCGGCGAGACGGCGATTATCGGCGAGCGCGTGCGCATCTATCAGACCGTGACGCTCGGTGCGAAGAGCTTTGCTGCCGATCTCGACGGCACGCTCGTGAAAGGCAATGCGCGTCATCCGATCGTCGAGGACGATGTGGTCATCTATGCGGGCGCAACGATTCTCGGCCGGGTGACAATCGGGCGCGGTTCCGTGATCGGCGGGAATGTGTGGTTGACGCACAGCGTGCCGCCAGGCAGCAGCGTGCGTCAGGGCAAGGTCCGCGAGATCGAACGCGGCGACGAAGACAAGCTCAAGTAAAAGCTTGCACGGGCGAGGGCGGCTGTGTTGCGCCGCCTGCGCCCGCCACGCGCATTTGCCTCAGGTGTTCGGAACGTTCAAGGGCGCCGAATTGCCGACGATGGCGAGAAATTCGCGCCGCGTGGATGGGTCGGTCCGGAAGGTGCCGAGCATGCGTGATGTGACCATCTCCACGCCTGCCTTGTGCACGCCGCGCGTCGACATGCATTGATGGGCGGCTTCGAGTATTACGCCCACGCCTTTCGGCTGAAGCACTTCATTGAGCGTATCGGCGATCTGCGCCGTCATTTTTTCCTGAATCTGCAAACGTTTCGCGAAGGCATTTACGAGCCGCGCGAGCTTCGAAATGCCGACCACGCGATGCTCGGGCAAATACGCGACGTGCGCCCGGCCGATGATCGGCACCATGTGATGTTCGCAGTAGCTCTCGAAGCGGATGCCCTTCAGCACGATCATTTCGTCGTATCCATCCACTTCCGAAAACGTGCGTGACAGGATCTCGCGCGGGTCCACCTTATAGCCTGCAAAGAACTCGTCGTAGGCGCGTATGACGCGCGCAGGCGTATCGATCAGGCCTTCGCGCGTCGGGTCGTCGCCGGCCCAGCGCAAGAGCACACGCACGGCATCTTCGGCCTCGGTTCGCGACGGGCGCTTCACTGCAACCGGGTGGGATTGTGTCTTCTGCTTTTTCGCCTTTCCCGCGCTTTTCGCGTCGCTCATGCCTTACCTCCTGTCATGTGGCTGGCCGTCTGCACGGCGCGCACCACGAACGCGCATTGTTTCATGTTTCTTTAGGGCTCGTGCAGCGCGCGGTTAATTTACCTTCACCAATCGCCGAGGCCGCGGCCGACTCATTTTTCGGCGGCTTCCAGCCCGCTTCCAGCCCGCTTCCTGGCAGCAGGCGTGCCTTGACAACCCGCCGTTTCGGCTTCGATAATGCCGAAAATGTTCGCCAATTGAAGCTGCAGTTCGAATATCGAACATTTTCCACCGAGCGGCTAGCTTGGCCGTCGCGCCCGTCGCGTTCAGGAACAGGCATGATCAACAAGATTTTCGACTCGCTTCAAGCCGCTGTCGCCGATATACACGACGGCGCCACGGTGATGATCGGCGGCTTCGGTGCGGCCGGCATGCCGGCGGAACTGATCGACGCGCTCATCGAGCAAGGTGCGCGCGAACTCACGATCGTCAACAACAACGCGGGCAATGGCGAGGTCGGGCTGGCCTCGCTTCTCAAGAGCAGGCGCGTACGCAAGATCGTCTGCTCGTTTCCGCGCCAGACCGATTCATACGTCTTCGATGCGCTTTATCGTTCGGGCGAGATCGAACTCGAGCTCGTGCCGCAGGGCAATCTGGCCGAGCGCATTCGCGCAGCCGGTGCGGGCATAGGCGGTTTTTTCACGCCGACCGCGTACGGCACGAGGCTGGCCGAAGGCAAGGAGACGCGTGTCATCGATGGCCGTCACTACGTGCTCGAATCGCCGTTGCACGCCGACTTCGCGCTCATCAAGGCGTATCAGGGCGACCGCTGGGGTAACCTCGTCTACCGCAAGACGGCGCGCAACTTCGGCCCGATCATGGCGAGCGCGGCGAAGGTCGCCATCGCCCAGGTTTCGGAAGTCGTGCCGCTCGGCAGTCTCGATCCCGAAGTGATCGTGACGCCCGGGATTTTCGTGCAGCGCGTGATCGAAGTGCCGCAGGCGACTCGTCAAGCGCAGCAAAGCGGCCACGCAGCCTGAGGGAGACAAGACAATGAACCGGTTGAATCGCGACGAGATGGCCCAGCGGGTGGCCCGTGACATTCCCGAAGGCGCGTATGTGAATCTCGGCATCGGCGTGCCGACACTGGTGGCCAATCACCTCGATCCGGCCAGGGAGATCTTCCTGCACAGCGAAAACGGCCTGCTGGGCATGGGCTCCGCGCCTGCGCCGGGCGAGGAAGACGACGACTTGATCAACGCGGGCAAGCAGCACGTCACGCTGCTCAGCGGCGGTGCGTATTTTCATCACGCGGATTCTTTCGCGATGATGCGCGGCGGCCATCTCGACTATTGCGTGCTCGGCGCGTTTCAGGTTTCGGTGAAGGGCGATCTCGCAAACTGGCATACCGGCGCACCGGATGCCATTCCCGCCGTGGGCGGCGCGATGGATCTCGCGATCGGCGCCAAGCAGGTCTTCGTCATGATGGAACTGCTCACGAAGCAGGGCGAAAGCAAGCTGGTCGCCGAGTGTTCGTATCCCGTGACCGGCGTGCAGTGCGTGGCTCGCGTGTATACCGACGTCGCTGCGTTCGACGTGACGCCCGTCGGGTTGGCCGTGCGCGAGATCTATACGGATATCGGCATCGATGCGCTGCGCGATTTGACTGGCGTACCGCTCGTCGATGCCACGCAGATGCGGCGCGCGGCTTGAGCAGGCCCGGGCATGGCCGCGATGGCGCGGCGTCGGGCGGCATGCGTCGCCGGCGCCGCGCCATCGGCGTTTTGAAGCGGGCAGGCTGGCTCGTTGCAATCGCAACATGATTTGACGCGTGTGGCCTAAGCGTTCGCCGACGCAATACTTGCGCCGTATCTGCCGCCGTATTTGCGGTAGGCTCTCCCCAATTTTTCGCAGATTCACGAGGAGTAGTTCGAATGCCCCATGCAGCCGTCAACGACACCAAGCTGTTTTACCGCGTCGACGGAGCGACGAACCGCGCCGCACCGTGGCTCGTGCTGTCGCACTCGCTTGGTAGCAACGTTTCGATGTGGGCACCGCAAATCGCCGCGTTCTCGAAGCACTTCCGGCTACTGCGCTACGACACGCGCGGCCATGGCCGCTCCGACGTTCCGCACGGACCGTACACAATCGGGCAATTGACGGGCGATGTGATCGGCCTGCTCGATCATCTCGGCATCGAACGTGCGCACTTCGCGGGGCTGTCGATGGGCGGCCTGACCGGCGTGGGCCTCGGCGCACGCTACGCGAGCCGTATCGACCGCCTCGTGCTGTGCAACACGGCCGCGAAGCTCGGCTCGCCCGAGGTATGGGAGCCGCGTGCTGCGTGCGCGCGCAACGAAGGCATGACCGTGCTCGCACACGCCGTGCTGCCGCGCTGGTTCACGGCGGAGTTCATCGCGCGCAATCCGCTTGTATTTGCGCAGGTGCGCGACGTGTTCGTGCATACGGACAGCGAAGGCTATGCATCGAATTGCGACGCCCTCAACACGGCGGATCTGCGCGTCGAGGCGCGCTCGATTACCGCGCCGACGCTGGTGATCGCGAGCACGCACGATGTCGCTGCAACGCCGGCGCAGGGTCGCGAACTTGCGGAGTCGGTCCGGGGTGCGCGCTATGTCGAACTCGATTCGGCGCACATCTCGAACATCGAACAGGCGGACCGGTTCACGAAGACGGTGGTCGATTTTCTCCTCGAATCGCGCTAACCGGCGACGGGCGAGGCAAAGCGGGCCGCGGCATGCGGCCCGAATCCCTGAAGCGCGTGTCTTCGGCCGCCTAGTCGGATGCGGGCGATGCGACACCGAGCACCTCGTGCAGGCGCGTGCTCGATGTCGTGTACTGCAACTGGATCTTCTTCTCCGGAAACACGTAATTCGCCGCGCCAAAGGCGGCGAGTGCGGTTTCGTGGAAGCCGGACAGAATGAGCTTCTTTTTGCCGGGATAGGTGCTGATGTCGCCCACGGCGAAGATGCCGGGCACGCTGGTTTCGAAGCGCGCGGTATCGACGGGCAATTGCCTGCGCTCGATTTCCATGCCCCATTGTGCGATGGGCCCCAGTTGCGGCGAGAGGCCGTAAAACACGAGCAGGCAATCGAGTTCCAGCGAGCGTGTCACGCCGTCGCTGCCCGCAACCTTGATGCGTGCAAGCTTGCCGCCTTCTTCGTCGAAACCGGTGATCTGACCGACGATAAACTGCATGCGCAGTTCATCGCAAAGCGCCTGCATTTTCGCCACTGAGGCCGGCGCGGCGCGAAATTCATCGCGACGGTGCAGCAGGATCACGCTCTGTGCGACGTCGACGAGCTGGAGCGCCCAGTCGAGCGCCGAATCGCCGCCACCGCAAATCACGATGTTCTTGTCGCGGAACATTTCCGGATCGCGCACGCGATAAAACAGTTGCTTGTCGCGATACGCTTCGATGCCGCTTACCTTGAGCGTGCGCGGCTGGAATGAACCGACACCGGCTGCGATGAAGATGGTCTTCGCAAGAAATTGCGTGCCTTTACTCGTCTGCACGTAGAAGCGCTTGTCGGCGCGCCGCTCCACCACCTGCACTTCCTCGCCCAGATGGAACGTCGGCGTGAATGGCGCGATCTGCTTCAGGAGCGCCTGCACGAGCTCGCGGCCGGTGCAGACCTGAATCGCCGGGATATCGTAAATCGGCTTGTCCGGATACAGTTCGGCGCATTGTCCGCCCACCACGGGAAGCGAATCCACGACGTGCGCGTGAATCTCCAGCAACCCGAGTTCGAACACCTGAAAGAGGCCGATCGGACCCGCGCCGATAATCAGCGCATCGGTTTCGATGGGTCCTGAGGTTTCTGCGGGCGTGGCGAACTGCAGCGGACGAATCGTGGTGTCGTTCATACATGGACTCCCTGGAGGCGGCTTATGTCGGCTAATGTCGGCGAATTTGGTTTCAAGACGGGTTGTGTTGGCTTGTTCCGGCTGGTGCGGGCTGTGTGAGCGCGTAGCGCAGGCGGGAGCACGACGCACGCGCCGCGCGTGCGCCTCGGTGCCCCCCGGCAGCCTTACTCTTCCGGCTCGCCCTCTGCAACGTAGCGGCGCAGCGTGGCGAGCAGTGCGGCTTCCTCGGCGCGGCTGGCGGCGTCGCTCGCCGAGCCCGCTTCACGCTCCTCGCCGAACATCGAAGCAGGCGCATCGAACGTTTCGACTTCCTGGCCGTTGCGAAACACGCGGATCTGGCCTGTGTTTTCGGTGTATTCGGCTACCCAGTGAACGCCCTCGATGTGCGTCCCTACGCGGATTGGCGATTTCATTCGACTCCCTCCACGAGCCGCGCGACGGCGGCGTTGCATCGGCGATAGTCAAACGATACGCCCATGACGTGCCTCGCGCTTTGATTATGGGTATAAGTGCGCGCGGGAATCGGCGCCGTGGAATCCGGCCATCAAAGAAAAGGCGGCCCGTTTCGGGGCCGCCAGGGGGTACGTTGTCGCCTCGATGATTCCGGCGGGCGGCGTCGCGCTCACGCGCGACATCCCGCCAGCACGGGCTTTACTGAACCGAGGCCAGCACGGTGCGCACGGTGCCGAAGATACGCTCGATCTCTTCTTCGCTGACGATCAGCGGCGGCGAGAACGCAAGAATGTCGCCAGTGAAACGGATCAGCACGCCGGCTTCGAAGCACTTGAGGAAGACCTCGTAAGCGCGTGCGCCGGGCGCACCATCGCGCGATTCGAGCTCGATGCCCGCGACGAGACCGAGATTGCGAATGTCTTTCACGTGCTTTGCGTCGCGCAGCGCATGCGCGGCTGCTTCGAACTTCGGTGCGAGCGCGTGCGCGCGTTCGAAGAGACCCTCGCGGCGATAGAGGTCGAGCGTCGCCACGCAGGCCGCCGCGGCGAGCGGGTGCGCCGAGTACGTATAGCCGTGGAAGAGTTCGATCGCGCCGGGCGCGCCGCTGTTCACGATCGCATCGTGGATCGTGCGGCTTGCCGCCACGCCGCCCATCGGCACGGCGGCGTTGTTGATCGCCTTCGCCATCGTGATGATGTCGGGCGTCACGCCGAAATACTCGCTGGCCGTCGCTTTGCCGAGGCGCCCGAAACCCGTGATGACCTCGTCGAAAATCAGCAGGATGCCGTGCTTCGTGCAGATCTCGCGCAGACGCTGGAGATAGCCTTGAGGCGGGATCAGCACGCCGGTCGAACCCGCCACCGGTTCGACGATGACGGCGGCAATAGTTGAAGCATCGTGCAGCGCGACGATGCGTTCGAGTTCGTCCGCGAGATGCGCGCCCCAGGCGGGCTGCCCCTTCGAAAAGGCGTTGTGTTCGAGGTTGTGCGTGTGCGGCAGGTGATCGACCGCGGGCAGCAACTGGCCCGAGAACGCCTTGCGGTTCGAGACGATGCCGCCAACCGAGATGCCGCCGAAACCCACGCCGTGATAGCCGCGCTCGCGGCCGATCAGCTTCGTGCGCTGGCCTTCGCCGCGCGCGCGGTGGTAGGCAATGGCGATCTTCAGCGCCGTGTCCACCGACTCCGAACCCGAGTTCGTGAAAAAGATGCGGTCGAGCCCGGCCGGCATCAGTTCCGCGACCTTGGCTGCTGCCTCGAATGCCAGCGGATGGCCCATCTGGAAGGTCGGCGCGTAATCGAGCGTGGCCGCTTGCCGGGCGATTGCGGCGACGATCTCGTCGCGCGCGTGGCCGGCGTTCACGCACCACAGGCCCGCGCTGCCGTCGAGCAGCTCGCGGTCATCGGTGGTGCGGTAATACATGCCTTTAGCCGATTCGAGCAGGCGCGGCGCCGCCTTGAACTGGCGGTTGGCCGTAAACGGCATCCAGAACGACGACAGATCGTCGATGGCGGGGCGCGAAGTCATTCCGTCTTCTCCTGAGGTTGGTACGTGAAACTGTAGCGTCGCAACTTGAACGGCGGCATATACAGTCTCTATACTGAGTCGCTAACCGTGCTGGATCAATCCCGTCAACTGTATTGGTCGCTGCGCGCCTGTGGCGCGGCTATTTCCCCATGATTGAATTCGAACTGGAGCGCGGCCGCCGCGCCGCCGCCACGCTCGTCGAGCAAGTCGTGAACGCCTTCGCCGGGGCGATCGAAGGGCAGTCGCTGCGCGCGGGCGCGCAACTGCCGTCGGTGCGCCAACTCGCGCAGTCGCACGATCTCTCGACCTATACAGTCTCTGAAGCTTATAACCGGCTCGTCTCGATGGGGCTCGTCGTGGCCCGGCGCGGTTCGGGTTATCGCGTCGTGTCGCGTGCACAGTCCGCGCAGGCGAGCCCGGCCCGCTGGCAGCCGCCCACGCTCACGGCGACCTGGCTGCTTTCGGATGTCTTCGCCGATCACTCCGTGCCGATCAAGGCCGGCTGCGGGTGGATGCCGAGCGAGTGGATCAACGAAAGCGGACTGCATCATGCGCTGCGCGCGATGAGCCGGGTGCCCGCCGCGCGCCTGGGCGATTACGGCCATCCATACGGTTTCGCGCCGCTGCGCGAACGCATCGCCGCGCAACTCGACCGCCACGGCCTGCCTGCCGAAGTGAACAACGTGCTCCTGACCCAGGGCGCTACGCAGGGGCTCGATCTCATCGTGCGCACCTTGCTGCGTCCCGGCGATGCGGTGCTCGTCGAAGACCCCGGATACTGCAACCTCCTGCAGATTCTCAAGCTCGCGGGGCTGACGGTTCACGGCGTGCCGCGCACGCCTGCCGGGATCGACATCGAGGCGCTGGAGCATCAGGCCGCCACGCATCGGCCCAAGGCCATCTTCGTGAACACGACGCTGCAAAACCCCACGGGCGCGACGTTCACCATGGCGAACGCGTTCCGCCTGCTGCAGATTGCCGAGCGGCATCAGATGTGGGTGGTCGAGGACGATGTGAGCCGCGAACTCGCGCCCGCAGGTGCGCCGATTCTTGCCGCGATGGCCGGACTCGCGCGCGTGCTCTACGTGGGTGGTTTTTCGAAGACCGTCACGCCTTCGCTACGCTGCGGCTACGTGGTCGCCGAGCGCGACGTACTGCGTGAGCTGGCGCGCGCGAAGATGGCGGTGGGGCTGACGTCGTCGGAGACGATCGAGCGCATTGTCGACAAGGTGCTGCTCGAGGGGCGCTACGCGCGCCACGTCGAACTTGTGAATGAGCGCCTGAAAGCCGCGCACGCTGTGGTGGAGGAGCGGCTCGACGCGCTGGGCCTCGACATTTTCCATCGACCGCGCGCGGGCCTCTTCGTCTGGGCGCGCCTGAGTGTCGAAGCCGAGCGTGCGGCTGCGATCGCCACGGCTGCGTTGCGCGACGGCATCTGGCTCGCGCCGGGCTCGTATTTCCGGCCCGACGACGAACCCAGCGCATGGTTTCGCTTCAACGCGCCGTACTCGACGGATGACGCGCTCTGGCGATTCATTGGCGGCGTGTGTTGAACGCAATCAATGTCGGCCGAGGTGTGCGAACAGCGGGTACATCGACAGCACGAGCGATAGCGCCATGGCGATGTTGAACGCGCGCAGCCGCAGCGGATTCGAGAGAAAGCGCCGCACGCCGGTGCCGAACGCGGCCCAGATGCAGATGCACGGCAGGCCGACCACGTAGAACAACGCGGCCATGATGACGGCATTGATGCCGAAATCGCCGGACAGCCGGATCGTGCTGGCCGCCGTGAGGACCATCATCCACGCCTTCGGATTGACCCACTGAAACGCGATGGCTTCGTAGAAGCGCATCGGCCGATGCTCGCCCTGACGCACGGCGAGCTCGCCCGATGTGCCGATTTTCCACGCCAGATACAGCAGATAGGCCACGCTGACGACTTCCAGCACGGTGTAGAGCGCCGGAAAGTGCCGGAAAGCTTCGCCGAGGCCGAGTCCCACCGAAAGCATCAAGACGACAACCCCGGCGCTGATGCCGAGAATGTGCGGCACGGTGCGTCGAAAGCCGAAGTTGACGCCGGAAGCGAGCAGCATGGTGTTATTCGGGCCAGGCGTGATGGACGTGACGAGGGCGAAAAGCATGCCCGCAGGGAGGGCACTCAGGAATTCAGGCAACATGATCCGCGGCTCCGGGTAACGATTTCGAGCCAGTCTATCTGCTGTTTTCAGTACAGTACCGGTACAGTTCACAGGGTTTGTTGCAGTACGGATCGGGGCGGTGACGGGGTGTCGCAGCGCGGGCCATCGGGTGCGCGTTTTGGGATAAAGTCCCGTCTGAAGCGGCGCCGCGAAGCGCGGCAGTCGCATATCTGTTCATCTACCACCCGTGCCGGGCGCACGCGTGCCCCTACGAAGGATCTTCGCCATGACCGGTCACGAGCAATTCCCAGCATCCGTCTTGACGTTCGTGAGCGCCTACGATGTCGACACGACGCTCGCGAAGCTCAAGACCGCGCTGACGACGGCAGGCGCCGTCGTGTTTGCCGACGTCGACCAGCGCGCCGCCGCGGCGCAAGTCGGGCTCCAGTTGCGCCGCACCCGGTTCATCCTGTTCGGCAATCCGAAGGCGGGCACGCCGGTGATGGCCGCGAACCCGCATGCGGCGCTCGAATTGCCGTTGCGTCTGGTGGTCTGGGAGGATGACGAGCGGCGCACGCACGTGGACTATTACGACGTCGCACGGCCGCTCACCGGGCTTTACGGTATCCCGACCGGTGTGGTTGCACCTCTGCTGCACGTGCCCACGTTGCTGCAGGAAGCGTTGCAGTAATTCACGGCGCTCGGGAGAGCGTCAGGCAGCGCCTCGCCCGATAGCGGCACGCACGAGCGTGACCGCCATCGGTGAAAGACGTGACGGACATGACCGATGTGGCAGACGACCGTGCCTCAATGGGTGACGGGAATCGGGCACTTCGACTGCGGCCAGCACACCTTGCCCGTGCGCGATGGCCCGGACACGCTGTGGGTTTCGGCTGTGCCGCCATACGACATGTCGGTGCTGGACTGAGCCGATGCGTCCGCGTCGTTCGTCATGGCCTGGCGCGCCTGCGGTTGCGGAGCCCATTTACCCCGGGAATGAGCGGTGTCGGGCGTCCCGCTTGCCAGAGCGGCGACGCACAAGGCGGTCAACGCCAAACGGGTATTCATCTTCACACTCCTTCTTCAACGCGCCGCATGCGACCGGACGCGTCGCCCGTGCGGGCGGCACCGGCCGGCGCGCGCGAGGCACGCGCCACAGTGCCTCGCGCATTCGAAAGAAATGTCGGGATGCCGGCTCGGCGGCACGGCTGCCGAACGTGTTAGCCAACTGCTTCACGGGGATGCGCCCACGCAACGTGGGCGGCACAGCGCGGCGCGGCAAAAGGAGGAGGGGCGGAGCACGCAGAGAATGTCCGAACTGCCGATTCTGTTATAGCTCGTGCGCGAGAGAGTGCAATAGCCGTGCCGGGCGGGCCAGCGGCTCCGGAATTGCGACGACGGCGAAGCCCGCTTCGCCATCTGTTCGCGTGACAGGCGGATCGAATGTGCACAAAACGCGCACGAAACTCACACAAAACGCAGACCGCAGGCTGCGATCGGATTTAGGCCTTGTCGGTTGCGAGACGGATCGTCACGATCAGCGACGCGCTGTCGAGCGCCTCCAGCGCATGCGGCGTTCCTGCTTCGAGCAGCAGCATGTCGCCTGCGTGGATCGTGCGCGGTTCACCCTTCACGATGAAGCGCACCAAACCCTCCACACATTGCACGGTGACTTCCCCGGGCGCCTGGTGCTCGGAGACGTGCTTGCCTGCGGGCAGCACGAGCCGGATGACTTCGAGCTGGTTGCCACGGATCAGCGTTGTGGACTTCGCGTCTTTAAGCGCGTTGCCGAGCGGCCGCACATCGAACGGCTCGCCAGGTGTTGCATGCGGAATGGCCATAAGAGTCTCTCATTGGATGACACCGGCCTGTTGTGCTGTGCGCACCGATGGCCGGCAAAAAAAACAGCGCGTTGCGCGCGCACGAAACAAGTGTAGCGGTAAGTGTGATCTTCGCGTTGTTTGCGAAGCGCTGCAACGTGAGTCGGATTTGCTTCTTGCCGGATGTGCGGGATGTGCCGGATGTCGGGAGATAAACCGAGAGGCGAAGCGAGGCGTAAAGCGAAAGATAAAACAGCAGGGCACGATTCCAGTCACGCTGTTCTGTGTGGAAATCGTGCCCTGCTCATCCTCGATACCGGCGCGGCATGCCGCGCGGGATCAGGGGTGCGGCTGCCCGGCGTACCAGGCCGCTGCCGCGGCGATCTCTTCGGGCGTCATGTTGCGCGCGATATTGCGCATTTGCTCGGAGATATCGTTGTGCCGCGAGCCGTCGGCGAACGCCGCCAGCTGTGCCTTGACATAGGCCGCGGGCAGTCCGTCGAGCCACGGGCTGCCGATCTTGTGATCGACGCCGCCGTGACACGACGCGCACGCCGGGATGTTGCGCAGCGGCGCACCGACCGCGACGATCGCGGGCGCATCGCCGCGCACGGGCGCAGCGGGCTTCAGCGACGCGTAGTAGACGGCGATGTCGCGCATGTCCTGATCGGAGAGGTCGCGTGACATCGGCGACATGACGGCGCTGACGCGCGCGCCGCTCTGGAAGTCCTGCAACTGCTTGTACACGACGGTGGCGGACTGTCCGGCAAGATTCGGCGAATTCGCTTCGCTAATGCCGTGCGGACCGTGGCACATCGTGCAGCGCAGCGCGAGCGTCGCGCCGCGTCCGATCGACAGGCCCGAGGCGTCGTCGAACAGATGCGACTCGAGTTCGACGCGGCTCAGCTTGACGGTCGGCGGGACTGCCGATTCGACCGGGTGCCACTGGCGCGGTACGCCTGCCGCGCTGCAGATCGCGTTCCAGATGCCCTGGAACTGCGGATCGCTCTTCACGGAAGGCAGCCACACAAAGCCGATCAGTGCCGAGATGACGAAGCACACGATCGTCAAACCGACCGCCGCGCGGAACCACGCGTTCTTCAGGGAGAACAGCGATTCTTCATTCATCGTTGCGCTCCAATCCGGATAGCGGGCACGTTCGTATCGCCGTGCGAGAGCAGCTGAGCGATCGGGAACCCATAGTTGGTAACGGTCAGCGCGATCATGAGCACGATCCACAGTGCGACGCTGTTAAGTGCGACAGGCAACTTCGGCGATTCGTGAACCGGCGTGCTGAAGCGGTATTCCTCGTGTTCCACCTTCGGGCTGCGGTGGCCCTGAATCAGCACGACGAAGAACAGGATTGCCGAGGCCACGAGGATCAGTCCGCCGAACACCGACATCACCACAAGGATGGCCTGCGGCGCGATGGCCGGGTTCGTGTAGTCGAAATAGGCCATGCGGCGCGGCATACCCATCAGGCCCACGAGGTGCCACGGGAACGTCGTGACGATCATGCCGATGAACCACAGCCACAGCTGCCAGCGCATGAGGCGCCAGTTGGCGAGCGCGCGGCCCGTCAGGTGCGGCCACAGATCGTAGGCGATCGCGAAGTACATGATGACGATCGCGCCGCCGTAGATCAGGTGGAAGTGGCCCGTGATCCACTGCGTGTTGTGGATCGGCTGGTCGAGCTGGTAGCTCATGTTGATGAGGCCGCCGGCGCCGCCGAAGCCGAGCATGACGAACGAGAGCGCCACAGCCAGCATCTGCGGGTTTTTCCAGGGCAGCTTCGCGATCCAGCCGAAGGTGCCCTTGCCGCCGCGCAGGCGTCCCGCGATTTCGACGGAAGCGCAGATCGTGAAGACGGTCAGCAGCGTCGGCACCGAAACGAGCGCCGTGAACACCGACTGCACGAACTTGAAGCCCGAACCCACTTGCGGATCGGCGAACAGGTGGTGCATGCCGATCGGCATCGCGATGACGAGGAACATGACGAACGAGATGCGCGCCATCGAATCGCTGTACAGCCGGCCGCCGATCGCACGCGGCACGATCGTGTAGTACGCGATGTACGCGGGCATCAGCCAGAAGTAGACGATCGCGTGCAGCGTCCAGGAGAAGAACACGCGTGCCAGACCCGCGTCGATGGTCGTGCGCCAGCCGAATGCCACCGGCAGGATCTGGAACAGCACTTCGAGCGCGGCGCCGACGGCCGTCCAGCCCCACAGGAACGCGCCCGCGGTGGTGGCGAACATGGCGAGCGGCACCGGCTTGCCCGGGTTGTCGCGCTTCCATGCGGAGAAGTTCACGCCCATCAGCGCAACCCAGATCCACGAGCCCACCACCACGAGCACGACGCCGAGGTAGTAGAACACGTTGCCGATCATCGGCGGATAGAACGTGTAGAGCACGGAAGCGAGGCCCAGCGAGACCGGCACGGTCGCCGTGACGGCGCCGAGCGCGAGCAGGATGAAGCCGAGCCATGCCCAGCCCACGCCGATGAGCGGCCGCTTGAGCGCGAGTTCGGTGACGGCGTAGCCGAAGCCCATCGCGATCAGCGTCGGAAACGCGTAGCCCATCACGGTGCCGTGTTCGGTGACCGAGCGGTAGTACAGCTCGGGGTCATGGATCCACGGATGCAGCGGGCTGCGGACATACATCTGCCACGCGCCGAGCAGGAGCGCAACGCCGAATACGATGAACGCGAGCCAGAAGTGAGACAGTATGAGTCGCTTGTTATTTAACACAGCTGAGTCTCCGCGCGTTTCCGGCCTGGGTTGCCATCTTCATGAATGTGTCCTTGTCGATGACCTTGACGTGCGCCCACATGCCCTGGTGTCCCGTGCCGCAATACTCGTGGCAGGGCATGAGGTGATCGGCGGGCTGGCTGAATTCCGTGCGGAACGTGGATACGTAGCCGGGTTCGACCATCGAGTTCAGGTTGGTATCGGTAATGAGAAAGCCGTGCACGACGTCGGCGCTCGTTGCGCGAAACGTGACCGGCACGCCCGCGGGCACAACCAGACATTGCGGCGTGAACGAGTATTGCTGGGCGATGAGACGCACCGTGACCGAACCGTCGGTTTCGACTGCGCTACCGAGGTTCGATTCGACAAACTCGCCCGACACGTGCAGCGTGGCCGGGTTAATGGTTTCGACGCGCGAGGGCGGCATCATCGCCCAATGCAGGCCGGTAAAGACCGTCATCGCGATGAGCACGCACACAAGCGCGACCATGAGCACCGCCCAGCGGCGCTCCACGCGGGCCGCGACTTCGGCGCTGGCGTGGGAATCGATTTGGTTCGACATGGACCCGGCTCAGGTTATTGAATAATGCCGCGAGGCAAGAAAATGACGAAATAGAAAATAAACCAGAGTGCGAACACGATGGCCGTCGCGATACCGGCGAGGGCGAGCGCGCCGCCCGGCCCGCGCTGCACGATTTCATCGACGCGCTGGTCCTGGGGAGGACCGCCCGGAATTTCTGGTACAGGAGTTTCGATCATCGTGAATGCCTCAGAAGAGCGGCGCCGAGCGCAACGCGTTGACTTCGCGGTCGGATACCGGCGTGCCGTAATTTCCCCATGCCGTGCGGATGTACGTCACCACGGCTGCGACTTCCTCATCGGAGAGCAACTGGGCGAACGGCGGCATGCCATAGGGCGTCGGGTTCTTGTGGGTGCCGGGCGGATAGCCGCCGTTGAGCACCATGCGGATCGGGTTCACGGCCGAATTCATCTGAATCGACTGGTTGGCTGCGAGCGGCGGGAAGCTCGGCGGCTTGCCCCGGCCGTCCGTCGCGTGGCAGGCCGCGCATTGCGCGTCGTAGATCTTCTTGCCGAGCGGCGCGAGGCGGTTCGCTTCTTCGGTGACGAAGCTGCTGCGCGGCGACGTATCGACTTCGCCCGAGTGACCCGGCAGCGACTTCAGATAGACCGCGACAGCGCGCACGTCGTCTTCGGAGAGGTACTGGAAGCTGTCGTAGACGACTTCCGCCATCGGCCCGTACACGGCGCCGCGACTCGACACGCCGGCGTGCAGCAGTCCGACGATGTCGTCGATGCTCCACTCGCCGAGGCCCGCTTCCTTGTTCGACGTGAGCGACGGTGCGTACCAGTTCTGCATCGGGATCAGGCCGCCCTCGAACCGCTTCGACGGCGAATTGCCGCCGAGCGCGTTGATGGCCGTGTGGCACATCGTGCAGTGCCCGAGGCCTTCGACGAGGTAAGCGCCGCGGTTCCATTCCACCGACTGCGTGGGATCGGCC
Source organism: Paraburkholderia sp. (assembly GCF_024281035.1). GTDB lineage: Bacteria > Pseudomonadota > Gammaproteobacteria > Burkholderiales > Burkholderiaceae > Paraburkholderia. Next base: position 17,982 of record NZ_JAMXLH010000078.1, on the reverse strand, counting down.
TTGTATTCGCCGGGCCGGAAGAACAGCGTGCGCCAGCCGAGCAGCAGGGAGCGCTCGTTATACGGGAAGCGCATGTCGTGCTCGCGGTTCGGCTGGCTCACCGGCGCGGTCGACATCAGATACGCGTAGATCGCATCGGAGTCGGCACGGGTGACCTTCGTGTACGACGCGAAGGGCATGGCCGGATAAAGCAGCGAGCCGTCGCGCGACTTGCCGTCGTGCAGCATGGTGTAGAAGTCGTTGGCGCTCCAGGCACCGATGCCGTTCGTCTTGTCCGACGAGATGTTCGGCGTGTACAGCGTGCCGAACGGCGTTTCCATCGCGCGGCCGCCGCCGAACAGCTTCTGGCCGGGGACCGTGTGACACGCGATACAGTCGCCCGCGCGGGCGAGGTACTCGCCGCGCGCGATGACTTCAGCGTGGCTGCCGGTGGTGGACGCGGCGGGTGCGGCGGGCTGGGCGTGCACGGGCGCCGTGCTCGCGCACAGCGTTGCGAGGACGAACGGGATGAGGGATCGAAGTTTTCGCACGTCGAGGCCTCGGCTTAGTTAGGAACGCTGCCGCATTCGAGCGGCAGGTGCGAAGGCGCCGCAGGCGTCGGATCCGCAGGTGCGGGCTGGGCGGCGAGCCATGCTGAGATCGCCGTGATTTCGCGGTCCGCGAGGTGCGAGGTGATGTCGTGCATACAGTTGGGGCTTGCGGTGCGGCGCGTGCCGAACCGGAATGCGCCCAGTTGTGCGCTGATGTAATCAGCATGCAGGCCAACGAGGCCCGGAATCGCCGGACGCATACCCGTGAGCGTGTCGCCGTGGCAGGCTGCGCAGGCCGGTATCTTGCGATCCGGTGCGCCGTGCTTCACGAGCTGCTCGCCGAGTGCGAGCGTCGCTGCATCGACCTTCGGCTGGGCGGGCGCCGGGTAGGGCGGGCGCTCCTGCGCGAAGTGCTCGGCGACGGACTTGAGGTAGTCGTCGGGCAGATACGCGAGCAGATAATTCATCGGCGGATAACTGCGTCCACCGTCGCGGAACGCGATCAGCTGGTTGTAGAGGTATCCCGCGGGCTTGCCGGCGAGACGGGGGAAGTAGTCGTTATCGGTGCCCTCGCCATGCTCGCCATGACAGGCGGCACATCCGAGCACGCGTGCCTGCATCGTGTCAGGTGCGCGCTCCGTAGGCGGTTGCGCCGCGAGGAGCGGCGCGCACGGACCAAGCAGCGCCATGACTAACAGGCTGATTTGTTTTCTCAAAGATGCCCTCGCAAGGGTTGTGATGGCACAAAGCCTGATGCAACCGCGTTTCGAAGAAGCGCTGCGCCCCATCACGCTATGTGTTTAGTTCCGTTTTTGTTGCGTGTTTGCTGTGAAACATTATCCGAGAAATTTGACATTTAGCGGTAGAACGTAATGCGAAAAAGACAAAACGCTATCGCCGTGCGGTAGATCATCGCTTTATGTTTGCAAACACTATATAGCGTACCCAGAAACGTTCGCTTACGTATTAGTTGTGTACCGGACGCCGTGTGCGAGTTTCGCCGAAATGGGCCGTTTATTGCGATGCAACTATTTGCCGCACCCTGCGCACCCGTTACCGGCATTGATCCGCCGCATCCCAACCGCATAGTTAACAGATTGTTGACGCTGCCTTGCAGCATGCATGTCGGCGCAAAAAATCCGGCTTCTTGCGCTGAAAATTGCCCGATCAGCCAAATGCTCACTGCATTCATATCAGTGTTACACGTATTTGACTCAGGGAACCTGTCAACCGGCTGCGACCGGGCTATGGACTTATTGGTCATGTTAGGTATTACGCATCGACGTCGCCAGACAGTTTGTTATTTGTAATGCCAGACCTGAAAAGCGTGATATCCGTCAAATAATCGGCCATACATTCGCCATACATCTGACAAATGCCGACCACACGTTCGCCAGGGGCAGCGGTGGGGTGCGGGTTCGCCTTGGGTTAGACTCCATCGGGCCCTGTCAGCGACGACACAATATGGATCGAATCGATGCGATGAAGGTATTCATCGCCGCACTGGACGAAAACAGTCTTGCGGGCGCTGGCCGACGGCTGGGCCGCTCGCCCGCGGCGGTGAGCCGGGCCATCGCGTTCCTCGAAGCGCATACCGGCACGCCGCTGCTCTATCGCACGACGCGCACGATCAAGCTCAGCGAGGCGGGCGAGCGTTACGCGCTGGCCTGCCGGCGCATCCTCGCGGATCTCGAAGAAGCCGACATGCTGGTGGCGGACGAGCGCTCCGCGCCGCGCGGCCTCCTCAACGTGACCGCGCCGGTCGCCGCCGGTGAAGACGTGCTGCGCCCGCTGCTCGACGAATTCATCGACCGCCACCCGGAGGTGTCGATCCGTCTGCAACTGCTCGACCGTCCAGTGAGCCTGATCGACGAGGGCATCGACGTGGCCCTGCGCTTCGCGCATCTCACCGATTCGACGCTGGTGGCGGTTCCCATCGGCGAAGTGCGGCGCGTGGTGGTGGCGTCGCCCGGCTATCTGGCCACCCATCCCGCCATCCACGAGCCCGCCGATCTCGCCGAGCACCGGATCATCTCCATGACGCACTTCGGGCTGGATTCGTGGAGCTTTCCGACCGAGGGCCGCGCGGCGATTCCGCAGGTCGTCCAGTTCGCGCCGCGCTTCATCGTCAACACGATCCGCGGTGCGTTGGCTTCGGCCGTGGCCGGTCAGGGCGTCACGCGCGTCTTTTCCTATCACGTCGCCGAACACGTGCGGACGGGTGCGCTCAAGATCGTCCTGCGCGACAGCGAGCACGCGCCTTTGCCGATTCATCTGCTGACACCGTTCGGCCGGCTTGCTGTGCCGAAGGTGCGCGCGTTCGTCGATTTTGCGACGCCGCGCCTGCGCGCGCACTTCGCTGAATTGCAGCGCGTCACCAACCGCGATTGAACCGCCGCGCGGAAGAATGGCTTCCGGATAGCGGGGATTCCCCCTATTCCAGCACCAATCTAGACTCGGTCTCATCGACGACGAGCGCCCCGAGCGGCGCCAATGGCACGGAGAGCCACATGCAGCCCGCAGCAATCCCATCACGCGCAGCGACGCCTTTCAACGTCTGGCGCGCCACCGTTTCCGGCGCCGGGGCGAGTCTGATCGGCATCGGCCTCGCGCGGTTTGCGTATACGCCGCTTTTGCCCGCGATCATCGGCGCGCACTGGTTTCCCGCGACGACAGCGGCGTATCTGGGCGCGGCGAACCTCGGCGGTTATCTGGCCGGTGCGCTCGTGGCCGGACAACTGGCTCGCTGGGCGAAGCCCGCGACGGTGCTGCGCGCGCTGATGCTGCTCGCGACGATTGCTTTCGTCGCGTGCGCCGCGCCCGTTTCGTTCTTGTGGTTCTTTCTCTGGCGCTTCGTTTCGGGCGTATCGGGCGGCGCGCTGATGGTGCTGGCTGCGCCGACGATCCTCGCCCACGTGCCGCCGTCGCGCCGCGGCTTCGCGAGCGGCGGGATCTTCACGGGGATCGGGCTAGGCATTGCGGCATCGGGAACCATCGTACCGATTCTGCTGCGCCACGGACTGACCGCGACCTGGCTGGGCCTCGCCGTCGTTTCGCTGCTGCTGACGATGGTCGCCTGGAACGGCTGGCCGGAAGCCGACGCACCGGTTCACGCGGCGGCGGCGCACCACGCGCATGCTCATGCGCGAACGTTTCCCGCGAAGGGCGTCCGCCTGCTCTATATCGAGTACGGTCTGAACGCCGTGGGTCTCGTGCCGCACATGATCTTTCTCGTGGACTACGTGGCGCGCGGACTCGGCAAGGGTGTCGACGCAGGCGCGCAGTACTGGGTCTTGTATGGAATCGGCGCGATCATCGGGCCGCTCGCGTGCGGCCATCTCGCCGATCGTGCGGGTTTTCGCGCCGCGCTGCGCGCCGCCTGGCTCTTGCAGGCCGCGGCGGTTGCGATTCCCGCGCTTGGCCTCGGGCCGGTCGGACTCATGGTATCGAGTGTTGTGGTCGGCGCGTTCACGCCGGGCATCGTCCCGCTCGCGCTTGGCCGCGCAAACGAGCTGCTCATGCATCACCCGTCCGAGATCAAGGCCGCCTGGAGCCGCGCGACGACGAGCTTCGCCATCATGCAGGCGGTCGCCGCCTACGGCCTCTCGTTCGTGTTCTCCAAAACCGGCGGCGATTACACGATGCTGTTCGTCATCGGTGCGGTTGCGCTGGTCGTCGCACTGGCCGTCGATCTGTTCGGCGCGTTGAGGGCCGAATGAACACGCCGGCCTCTGCGTCGTCGGCCGGATATGCACTCAACGCCGGACTCGTGGGCGGCTATGCGTCGGCGTCGAAGGCGATAATCGCCGCACGGATGCCGCTCGCGGGCGGCGTGATCGGCGTGAATCGCGGCGTGAATCGCGGCGTGCATCTCGGCTTGCATTCGGTGTTTTTCGTCACGGCTGCGCGACTCGTTGCGTGTGCCGGACTCGCGCAGTGGGCGCGCGGACGGTAGCCGCTGCCAGTGAAAAGCGGACCTTTATTCGAGGAGAAGGACAAATGAGCCAATCATCCGGCAAGCGAACCTTGCTGACTCTGCTGGGCATCGAGAAGCCGATTATTCAGGCGCCCATGGCGGGCGTAAGCACGCCCGAGCTGGCGGCGGCCGTCTCGAACGCGGGCGGGCTCGGCTCGCTCGGCTTCGGTGGCAGTAATGCCGAGCGTGCGCGCACGGCCATTCGCGCGACGCGTGCGCTGACCGACAAGCCATTCAACGTCAACGTTTTCTGCCATCAGCCCGCGCAAGCGAACGAGGCAGTCGAGCGCGCATGGACGAACTGGCTCGCGCCCGTGTTCGAGAAATACGGCGCGACGCCGCCCGCCGCGATGGCTGAAATCAATCAGAGCTTCCTCGTGGACCGCGAGATGCAGAAAGTGCTGATCGAGGAGAAGCCCGCGGTGGTCAGCTTCCACTTCGGGCTGCCGCCGGCCAACGTGATCGCCGAACTCAAGCAGGCGGGCATCACGCTGTTTGCAGGCGCAACGAACCTCGATGAAGCCCGACAGGTGGAAGCAGCGGGTGTCGATGCGATCGTCGCGCAGGGCATCGAGGCGGGCGGCCATCGCGGCGTCTTCAATCCGGATGCCGACGACCGGCTCGGCACGTTCGCGCTCACGCGGCTGCTCGTTCGCTCGTCTCATCTGCCCATCATCTCGGCGGGCGGCATCATGGACGGCGCGGGCATCGTTGCGGTGCTCGCGCTCGGCGCGCAGGCCGCGCAGCTCGGAACCGCGTTCGTCGCGTCCGCGGAGTCGCCGATCGACGAGGGATATCGCCGGGCGCTGCTGGGCGACTCGGCACGGCACACGACCTTCACGAAGGCCATCTCCGGGCGGGCCGCACGCAGCGTCGTGAACCGCTTCACCCAACTCGGCGACGATCCGCGCGCGCCGCAAACTCCGGCGTATCCGATTGCCTACGACATCGGCAAGGCGCTCATTGCGGCGGCCAAGGCGAAGGGCGAATTCGGCTACGGCGCACAATGGGCCGGGCAGGCTGCGGCGCTTTCGCGCGCGTTGCCTGCGGCGGAGCTGGTCGCGAAGCTCGACGAAGAGATGCGCGCGTGCGTGAACGAGATGCGTGAGATCGTGATCTAGCGTGTCGCGTGTGTCTTGCGACGCGCCCGCGCGTTTGAGTCCATCCAATCATCGATGGGATCGAACGCGCGGTTTTGGCTGTGGTGGGCAAGTACGCAAGGCCGTCGCCGGGCCGGGCCGGCCGACGGCAGCCTGGGTGTTATCGCGGCAGGATCTGCGCGATGACGACGAGTTCGACGGGCACGTTGGCGGGCAACTGGGTGTGCGAGAACGCTGAGCGTGCGTGGCCTGCCTTATCGCCGAGCACCGCTGCGAAGAGATCCGATGCGCCGTCGAGTACGGCAGGCTGGTCGTAGAAGCCGTCGACGTTGCTCACGTGACCTTCGACTCGGACAATGTGATGCAGCCGCTCGAAACCGCCCAGGTGCTTCTTGATTTGCGCGAGCACGTTGAGCGCGGTGATGCGGGCGGCGAGCTTGCCGTCTTCGACCGTCAAGGCTTCGCCGACGCGTCCCGTATAGGCCAGCTTGCCGTCGACGAGCGGCACCTGGCCGGAGATGAAGAGCAGATTGCCGGCTTCGCTCGTCGCCGTATAGCTGCCGAGCGGTTGCGGCGGGACGGGCAAGGTGAGGCCGAGGTCGGCGAGTTTCTGTTCGATGGACATGGTGTACTCCTTGACGATGCTGTCGTGAGCGTGAAGTGAATGGCGTGCCGCATTGCCCGATAGCCAATGTACGCACGCGACGGACGCAGGTAAATGGCATTGCTGCGAATCTGTCGCGACACGATGTAACGAATGCGGCGCGGTGCTTCAGGCTGACTCACCAGGCTGCGCGATGGCGTGAGAAGAAGAGGGGGAGGACGCAGCATGCAACGAAAATTCGACGACTTGCTGCTGGGCAGCATCGAACTCTTTTGCCTTGCGGCGGAACTGGGCAGCTTCACGCTGGCGGCGAATGCGGCGAGCGTCACTCCGGCTGCGGTGAGCCGCTCGGTTGCGCGGCTGGAGGAGCGCCTGGGCGCACGGCTCTTCGTGCGCACGACGCGTCAAATCCGCCTGACCGACGCGGGACAGCGCTACTTCGAACAGTGCCGCCAGGCGCTCTCGCAGCTTGTCGACGCTGAACGCGAGGTGACGGGCCAGCAGACGACGCCCGCAGGCGTGCTGCGGATCAGCATGCCGACACCCTACGGCCACTACCGCGTGTTGCCGCTTTTGCCCGCGTTTCGCGAGCGTTTTCCGAAGGTGCAGGTCGAGGCGCATCTGAGCAATCGCAACATCGACTTCGCGGACGAGGGTTTCGATCTCGCGATACGTGGCCGTGCGCCCGATGATTCGAACCTTATCGCGCGCAAGCTCGAAGACGCCGAAATGATCGTTGTGGCGGCACCGGCTTACCTGAAACGCGCGGGCGTTCCCCAATCCCTCGATGATCTCGCCGCGCACGAATGCATCCAGTTCGAATTGCCGAGCAGCGGACGCAACCTTGCATGGACGTTCGCCGACGCTTCCGGCGAAATCGACGTCGTGACCAAAGGCAGTTTCGGAACCTCGGGCGACGCGCTCGCAGGCGTCACGCTCGCGCGCAGCGGTGCGGGATTGTTCCAGACGTATCGCTTTATCGTGGAAGAGGATTTGCGCGAGGGACGGCTAGTCGAAGTGCTGGGCGAACACGGCGGGCGTTCGCGGCCGTTCATCCTGTTGTATCCGCACGGACGTTATTTATCGTCGCGGGTGAGGGCATTCGTGGACTTTCTCGTCGAGCAACTGGTGCAACCCGCTGGCAAGCTGGCGCCCCGGGCGCCGCGCAAGCGTGCATGACCGTACGCGCCTCGCCGCCGTTGCGGCGGCGGGGCGCGATGGTGCGCGTGCCTGCCGACTGGCTCAGTGACCGGCGCTCTGGCCGCCGTCGACGTGCAGGATTTCGCCCGTCACGAACGGTGCCGCGTCAAGATAAAGGATCGCGTTGACGATATCGCTCATCTCGCCCATGCGGCCAACCGGATGCAGCGCCGCGAGCGTTTCGTGCGCTGCGACCGGATGCATCGGCGACTTGATGATGCCCGGCGAAACGACGTTGGCGCGAATGCCGGCGCGGGCGTATTCGATCGCCAGCGATTTCGTGGCCGCATTCAAACCGCCCTTGGTGAGCGAGGCGAGCACCGAAGGCACATTGCTGTTCGCCTGCTCGGCAAGCGTCGTCGTCACGGAGACGACGTGGCCGCTGCCGTGCTTCTGCATCGCAGCAATGGCAGACTGCGTGATGTAGAAGAAGCCGTTCAGATTGACGCTCGTGATGGCCGCGTAATCCTCAGCGGTGTATTGCGTGAAAGGTTTGGCGATGAAGACGCCCGCGTTGTTGACGAGCGTGTCGACGCGACCGAAATGTTCGACTGCGGCATTGACCACGCGGCGTGCGGTGGCCGGATCGGCGATATCGCCTGCGATGGCGATGTAATCGGATTCGATCGTCGGCGTAATCGAACGCGCGGTCGCGACAACGCGATGACCTTGCGCGCGAAACGCCTTGACGGTTTCCGCGCCGATGCCTTGCGACGCGCCCGTGACGATGATGACCCTGGAAGTGCTCATGATGTGTCTCGCAGAGTGAGTGACCCGGCTTCGCGGCCGGTCGAATCGACGGATTCGATGGAGAGCCACTCTAGACGCATCCCTTGCGACTTCGAACACCCACCATGGACAAAGAGTCTTGCGCTACAGGAACAATTGAGCGCCGCACGCCATGGACCGCAACGCGGTTGGCGCTACGTTGTCTCGTTCATCAATTGCTCGCGGATCTTCAGCAGCTCCGCATGCCGGTCCGCGGTGGTATCCGGGTAGCTCAGTTTCAGCGCGCCGAGCGTATCGAGGATGATCTGGGAAACGATTAGCCGGGCGTCATCCTTGTCGTCCGCAGGGACGATGTACCAGGGCGACTGCTCCGTGCTGGTTGTGGAGAGACATCTTTCGTAGGCGTCCACGTAGTTCGCCCAATACTTCCGTTCTTCCATGTCGAATGCACTGAACTTCCAGTTCTTGTTCGGATCGTCGATGCGTTCGATGAAACGCTTGCGCTGCTCTTCCTTCGACAGGTGAAGAAAAAACTTCACGATACGCGTGTCGTTGCGGTAAAGATGCGCTTCGAACTCGGAGATCGAACGATAGCGTCCGTTCCAGAGGGATTTACCCGATCCGGCTTCGGGCGACAGGCCTTCGCCGCTCAGTATGTCCGGATGGACGCGTACGACCAGCACTTCCTCGTAATACGAGCGGTTGAAGATGCCGATACGGCCGCGCTCCGGCAGGTCGCGGGCGGTGCGCCAAAGGAAATCGTGCTGAAGCTCCTGCGCGCTCGGATGCTTGAAGCTGAACACCTGGCATCCTTGCGGATTGACGCCGGACATGACGTGTTTGATGCAACCATCTTTGCCGGCGGCATCCATCGCCTGAAAAACAAACAGCACCGCGAAGCGATTGTCGGCATAAAGTTTCTGTTGATGTTCACTCAGCTTTTTGACGTGCTCGGCCATTGACGTTCGATACTCATCCTTCGATTCGCACAGGGGCTTGATGCGTGTCGGCCATTTCTTGAGTTCGATGGTTTGACCTTCGCGTACCCGGAAATCATCGGAATGAATTTTCATGAAGCCTCTTCGAGGGTGACATCGTTGCGAGCGGGAACAGGCTTTTAAGCCTAGCATCATTCGACGTTCGAGGCGTTGATCCGAAACCGGTTGATCTGAGCCGGCCCTGAAGGGCGCCTTATGTCCGGCGGTGCAACCGGAACCTGAAAGACGCCGGGGCAGCATGGCGGCGCTTAACGCTGCAACCGCGATCAATCCCCGAGCGGGATGAACACGTTGAACTGCCCCTCGTCGGAATGCCGCGAGCGATGGCCTTTGCCGATTGTGTCCTCCACGAGCACGACCGTGCCAGGCTCGCAGTGTCGGCAGTCACCATCGCTCGTCTCGAACTCGACCCAGCCCGTCAGCCAGATGACGAATTGACGGACCGGCGTGGTATGCCAGTCCGCCACTTTCAGGCCGGCAGGCACCCAGCCGAATCGCACTGATTTCGCCGGTTCCCATGCCGACAGATAAATTGGCGGGATGCCGGGAAACAATTCGAGCGGCGTGAGCGGAATATCCCGATCCTCGAAATGGGACTCGCCATTGGCGTCGGCGTAGATGCGCAGACATTTCATGAGGCACCTCCTCGGGACGTTTCGCGTACGTTCGCGATTGCCGGTTTCTCATGCTAGTCCCGAACCCCGCGCAGCGTCGAGCCAGGCTCCGCTGGAGCGTGACAGATGTTTGTCTCATGTGTGACACCTCGACCCAGGTAATTGTCCTGGCTAGCTGTTGCCGTTCCATCTTCGTAACCTCCATCCCAACATGAATTAACCACTTCAAATAAGGTTGATCTGGATCGCGACAGCCCGCGTCATCGCACCGGTCACCCTGCAGCAGGTGCGGAACGTAACCGGGATACGTTCTGAAACGAGGCGATCCATCTCGCGAAGTCGTATTTGATTAAAATCAGCGAGCGGGGCCTCGAATTCGGATAAACGAGGAGACGAGACAATGAACTTCAAGGTCGCCAGCGCAGCTGCCCTTTGCTGTTTCAGCATGATGCAGGCCCGTGCCGATATCGTGCTGGGTGCGTCGGTACAGCAAACGGGATCGGACGCCAATACGGGCCGCTATTACGTCGATGCCTACAATTTCGCGATCGACAAGATCAACGCCGCCGGCGGCGTGAATGTAGGCGGCAAAAAGGAGAAGCTCGCGCTCAAGGTTTACGACAATCAGTCGGATCTGAATCTCAGCGTGCGCCAGTATGTGCAGCTCGTCAGCCAGGACAAGGTCAATCTGCTGCTCGGGCCATTCGCGAGCAATTTCGCGCTTGCTGACTCGGCGGTCTCCGAGAAATACGAAGTGCCGATGGTGCAGGGCGGCGGCGCTTCCGACCAGATCTTTGCGCGCAAATTCAAGTACGTATTCGGCACGCTGCCCGCCGCGAGCGACTATTTCGGCTCGACGATCGCGATGCTCAAGGAACTCAAGCCGGTGCCGACCAAGGTCGCGTTGCTGTTCGCCGACGATGCCTTCGACGTTTCGGTGGCCAACGGTACGCGGCCGCAACTGAAGCAGGGCGGTCTCGATCTGGTCTTCGAGCAAAAATACGCATCGAATTCATCGGATTTTGGTTCGATCATCGCGCAGTTGAAGGACAAGCAGGTGCAATCCGTGCTTGTGGCAGGCCACGAAACGGAGGTTCTGAACTTCATCCGCCAGGCCAAGAGCCTGAATTACTCGCCGATGCTGTATTCCTTCACCGTTGGCGTACCCAGCGCGGATTTTCGCAAGTCGATTGGCGCCGATGCCAATTACGCGTTCGGTATGACCTCGTGGATGCCTTCGGCACAGCAAAAGGACGCCTGGTTCGGTGACGCGGATCAGTTCGCGAAGGCATGGAAGGCAAAGTACAACTACGAGCCCGACTATCACGCTGCCAGTGGTGTGGCCGACGTGGAGGCGCTGGTCCATGCAATCGAAGCGGCTGGTTCCGTCGAACCGAAGAAGGTGCGCGATGCACTGGCCAAGGTGGATTTCCCCAGCCTTTACGGTCAGATCAAGTTCGCCGACAACGGCCAGATCAGCCTGCCGCAACAGGTCATTCAGGTGCAGAACGGCGGGGTGAAAGCGATCTACTCCAACAAGTTCCTCGCGCAGCCGCTCTATCCGATGCAGCCGTGGGACAAACGCTAATACCCTCGCCAATACCCGCGCTTATACCCGGTCTGCCACCGAGAGGGATCGATGCAACTGCTGTTTCAAGTATTGCTTAACGGGGTGCTGCAAGGAGGTCTGTTTGCGCTGATGGCACTGGGGCTGTCGCTCGTATGGGGCGTGCTCAACATTGTCAACCTTGCACACGGCGCTTTCATCATGCTGGGCGGTTACGTGGTGTGGGTGCTCTATACGCAGACGGGCATCGATCCGTTCGTGCTGTTGCCGGTGGCGGCACTGGTATTGTTCGTCATCGGCTACGCGATCCAGCGAGGGATACTGAACCTCGTGATTCGCGGGCCGATGTTCAATACGCTGCTGATCACCTTTGGTCTCAACGTGGTGCTGACCTATCTCGCGCAAATCATTTTCAGCGCGGATTTTCGCACGATCAATCCGTCTTACGCCGGCCGCAACGTGGCATTCGCCGGGGTCACGCTGCCGTTGGTGAACCTGAGCGCCTTCGTCATCGCCATTGCATTGACGCTCGGAATCTGGGCGCTGCTGTTGCAAACGCGCATGGGCCGGCGCATCCGGGCCACGGCACAAAACCTCGTGGCAGCGCGTCTCTATGGTGTCGAGCCGCGCAATCTCTATGCACTGACCTTCGCCATGGGCGCGGCGCTCGCCGGGGTGGCCGGCGGCTTGTACGGCATGGTCTCGCAGCTCAATCCCTATATCGGCGCGACGCTCACCGCCAAGTGCTTTGCCATTTCGATCATTGGCGGTCTCGAGTCTCCGCTCGGCGTGATCGTCGGCGGGCTGGTGCTCGGTATCGTCGAGGCGTTTACGTCGCTGTGGCTGGGGTCGACCTTCGTCGATGCGGTGAGCTTCGGTTTGCTGGTGCTGGTTCTGATTGTGCGGCCCACGGGGCTGCTGGGGCGGACGGTATGAGGATGTTGATGAAGTGGCTGTGGCCGGTGCTGCTGGTCGCACTGATCGCGCTGCCCTGGTGGGGATCCGACATTCTGCTGCAATTCGGGATCGATGCGTTACTGCTCGCCACACTCGCGCAGAGCTGGAATATCCTCGGCGGCTACACAGGCTACGCGTCGTTCGGGCAATCGGCCTTTTACGGATTGGGCGCGTATGGCGTGGCGATCGCCATGGTGCAACTGAATCTGCCTTTCGTGGCGGGCATGGCGCTCGGCGTGGTGTTCTGCGTGGCGTTCGCATTGCTGATTGGCGTTCCCGTGTTGCGCCTGAAGGGTCACTACTTCGCCATTGCAACGCTCGGGCTCGCACAGGTTGCGGGCGCAATCGTCTCGAATATCGGCTTCGCCGGCGCCAATATCGGCCTGGTGTTGCCGATGCTGAACAATAATCTGCTGTTCTACGAAACTGCCCTGGGCCTGCTGGTCGCGGCGACGGCGACGGTGTGGTGGCTCTCGCGCAGCCGCTTCGGTTATGGCCTGATCGCGATCCGCGAGAATGAGGGCGCCGCGGCGGTTATGGGCATCAACACCACGTTGTACAAGGTGCTGGCCTTCGTGATCGCAGGGGTATTCGCCGGTCTCGCGGGCGGTGTGCACGCGTACTGGATTACCTTCCTCGATCCCGCCGGTGCATTCGATCTCACGCTCAACGTGAAGATGATCATCATGACCGTGTTCGGCGGGCCGGGAACCGTGTTCGGGCCGGTGGTCGGCGCTTTCCTGCTGTCCGCCATTTCGGAGGTGCTTGCCGCCAAGGTCACGAGCATCGCGGCACTGTTTTTCGGCGTCGTCATCGTTCTCGCGGTGGTGGCGATGCCGCGCGGTCTCGCGGATCTGCGTCAGCGCATTGCGCGCCTCGGTCTCGGCTATTTCGCGGACAACATCCGCCGCAACAAACTGTGAGTGCGTCATGAGCGGCGAACCTATTCTCGAAGTGCGCAACCTCACGCGCCGTTTCGCAGGCCTGACGGCGGTGAAGGACGTGAGCTTCACGCTCGGGCACGGCGAAGTGCTCGGGCTCATCGGCCCCAACGGTGCAGGCAAGACCACGTTGTTGAGCATGATCTCGGGCACGATCGCACCCAGCGAGGGCAGTATCGTTTTCGAGGGGCGCAGTATCGTTCATCTCCCGGCATTCCGGCGCGCACACCAGGGAATTGGCCGTACCTTCCAGATCATGCGGCCCTTTCCCGGATTGTCGGTGCTCGATAACGTGGCGATTGGCGCGCTGTTCGGCCGCACGAACACGAAGGTGCTCGCGCAGGCACGCGAGGCAGCGCGTGCCTGCCTTGACCGCGTGGGCCTGGCAAAGCGCGTCGACCAGCGTGCCGACGATCTCGGCGGCCCCGATCGCAAGCGGCTCGAACTGGCCAAGGCGCTCGCCATGTCGCCGCGCATGTTGCTGCTCGATGAGGTAATGGCGGGGCTGAATCTGGTCGAGATCGATGAAGTGATCGATGTCATCCGGTCGCTGCGTGGCGAGGGTTTGAGCATCCTCGTGATCGAGCACGTCATGAAGGCGGTACGCAGCCTGAGCGATCGTGTGATGGTGTTGCACCACGGTGAGCGCATCGCGGAAGGGACGAGCGATGCCGTACTGAGCGATCCGGCGGTGATCGAGGCTTATCTGGGGAAGCGCAAATCATGAATGCGATCGTGGCCGACAGCCGTGCAACGGGCGCGATGCCGCTGCTTCATGTGACGGATCTGAGTGCGGGTTACGGCGAGGCGCCTGTGCTCGCGGGCGTGTCGCTCGACGTGCACGCTGGCGAACTCGTCGCACTCGTGGGCAGTAACGGCGCGGGCAAGACCACGCTGCTGCGCGCGCTCTCGGGCTTGATTCCGGTCGGCTCAGGGGACATCGTGTTCAACGGCGTGTCCGTTGCGGGCTCAACGAGCGACCAGATTTTTCGCGCCGGCCTCACCCAGCTACCCGAGGGGCGGCAGCTGTTCGACCAGATGACGGTCGAGGACAACCTGCTCATGGGCGCGAATCTGCGCAACGACCGGGGCGCAATTGCCACCGATCTGGAGCGCATGTACGCGATGTTCCCGCGTTTGAAGGAACGTCGCCGCCAGATCGCCGGCACCATGTCGGGTGGCGAACAGCAGATGTGTGCGATGGCGCGTGCGCTGATGTCTTCGCCGCGCGTGCTGATGGTCGATGAGATGAGCCTCGGCCTTGCGCCGGTCGTGGTGCTGCAGCTCATGGAGATTTTGCAACAGGTGCGCACGAGCGGTGTGACGGTGTTGCTGATCGAACAGGACGTCCACCTGGCGCTCGAGCACGCCGATCGCGGTTATGTGCTCGAAACGGGGCGCATTGTGCTTGAAGGGCCGGCGGGGACGCTGCTCAACAACCCGGAAATCCAGGCGGCGTATCTCGGTGTTTGATGGGCGTATCTGTCCACGCATCTATCCACGCAACTATCCACCCAACTTCGCACGGGTGTTCTTCCGGCCGCTAATCGATATTCGGCAACAAGAAGCGCTCAAAGATAGATCATGGCTTGAAGCGGGATCGCGCAGGCTGCATGCTGTCCCGCCTTCGCAGTCAGGGCTCTACACGTCGCCTTCCTCGCATCCGCAATCGGCTTCGGTCGCAATTACGCGATGCAACTGCACGAAGCGCTCATTTACCGGTGTCTGAAAAAGCGGGTCGGCGGGCCGGTCCGGGCTTGCCTGCCGAATTGAAGACCAGTCATCGGCATCCAGATGGCGCGTCGCAGCCGGGAATATCGTGAGTTCTTCGAACGCCATGTTATGCCGCAGCCGTTCCGCGTACAGCCGGATACGAAACTCCAGAAGGTCTCTGGACATATTTTCATCACGCACCATCGATTCGAGGTCTCGAATCAACTCGTTCCCCAGAAGCGCCAGTGTCGCGTGCTGGGCGGACAGCTCGTTGCCCAGTTGTGGATCCAGCGCCTGCTTTTCGAGCAGCTTGCCGATAATGCGGTCCTCCAGGGCATGGTGGTTCACATCGGGAAAGCGCGTCAGGTAATACAGGGCATCCACGAGCAGTGCGCTGTTCGTCGCGGCCCGTTCGTCGCGAAGTATCGATTGGCGCTCGAGCAGGCAAACCAGTCGCTCCAGACGACGGTGCTCGGCGATCAGGTTGTCAACGATGCTCGCCATGGTTGGCCTCGCGCGATTGCGCCTCTTCTTTCATGACATCGAGTGCGAGCGCCGAATGTGCGTAAGCTGCGCCCGCACGCATCTCGGCCGCGACCCAGATCGCTTCCATGATTTCTTTCTCCGATGCGCCGGCTTTCAGGGCTTCTTTCGTGTGACCACGAATGCACCAGGGGCACTGCGTCACGTGCGCGACGGCCACGGCGATGAGCTGTTTTGTCTTCACCGGCAGCTCGCCGTCTGCAAATACGCTGCTACTGAAAGCCCTGAATGCAGCGAGCGGTTCTGGTGCGAGTTCCCGGCGTCGTTTCGCAATTTCCGGGCCTGGTTGCGGATACATTGAGTTTTCCATCATTCACCTTCTGCGAAAAATGCGAACGTTAGCAATCGATATCCTCGCACGCCGTACTCAGATCGTCCGGCGCGCAAGCATGGTCTTGATTTGCCCTATCGCCCTGGCCGGATTCAGGCCTTTAGGGCAGACGTCCGCGCAGTTCAGTATTGAACGGCACCGAAAGAGGCGGTACGGATCTTCGAGGTTGTCGAGTCGCTCGCCGGTCGCCTCGTCGCGGGTATCGACCAGAAACCGGTAGGCCTGAAGGAGGCCCGCAGGGCCGACATATTTATCCGGATTCCACCAGAACGAGGGGCATGCGCTGGAACAGCACGAGCACAGGATACATTCGTAGAGGCCGTCGAGCTGATCGCGTTCCTCTGGCGTCTGGCGCCTTTCACGCTCGGGTGGGGGCGTGTTGTTGATCAGGTAGGGTTTGATCGAGTGGTACTGCTTGAAGAACGCGGTCATGTCCACGATCAGGTCGCGAACGACGGGCAAGCCGGGTAGCGGCCGCAGGACGATATGGCGGGGAACGTCGTTGAGGTTGGTGATGCAGGCGAGCCCGTTCTTGCCGTTGATGTTCATCGCATCCGAGCCGCATACGCCTTCACGACACGAACGCCGGAAACTGAGTGTTTCGTCCTGGGCCTTGAGCCGGACAAGCACGTCAAGCAACATCCGGTCATCCGAGGTGATCTCCATCTCGTACTTTTGCATGTACGGCGCGGAGTCCCGGTCGGGATCGTAGCGGAAGATTTCGAAAATTCTTGTACCACTCACGATGTACCTCCTCAGTGGAAGAGATTTCGCTTTTGGTGCACGCTGTTCCCTGCGTCGATCTACTCCCCTCGATCATAGACATGAGGATGAGCGATCGCGTTGAGAAAGCCCCGCCGGCGAGCAAGCCAACCGTCGCCGCGCGGCACGTAAGCGAACACTGCGGTGCTAGCGTCGAGCTATTCGAACGTCATATCCGACCTCGTAAAAGGCAACGAGGAATTCCTCAGGGTAAAGCCATGACTCTACGTTCACCGTATTCTCTCGCATATCCGTATCCACCTTGGCGTCAGGGTCAACGGAAATGACGGCCTTCGATATTTTAAGTATGTCGCCGTCGTCGAGCTTTTCGAGTATGTCAAATTTCATCGATCCTCCATTCCAGGAAATGGCGTGAACGTTCAGTGCAGTTGTTGCGTGTGTGCCGTTATCGAGAATCTTTGCCGCGATGCTGTTGACGCATTGCTGTTGACGGATTGCGGTTGAATATCGCACTGCGAAACTAGGCGTGGCATCGCGCGTGCCAATTCGGTAAACGGGAAAAAAGTGGGGGTGGACTTCCCGGTCGCTCGACGACTCTTGAGTTGCGCTCCGCATTTGATCCCCCTTGGGAGGTCATCCAGAACACTGGTTGCCTGAAGGTCAAAACAACCCGCTGATGACCTGATCGAAGCGATGGAAGGGCGCAGCGAAAGCCGGCCGGGCATGACGGAAGCCATGGTGTGTTTCGTCTGATGCGGCGCGGCGCAATAGCCTCCTCGCACAACTTCGAGACGATGAGCGTGTTCTTCGGTGCGTCAACATATATCACACCGTGATGAATGTGCCTAGAGGCGGAACATCGGCCGATAATCCGCGGTAACGCTGCTTGAACACCCGTATATGCGCCGCTGGCCGGTCAGCGGGCGTTTCGCCCGGTGGGACACTGTTACGTTGGCGAAGCGGCGACGGAAGACGTGGATATGAAGAGGGTGAAATCGCCCTGCCAGGGGTACTGGTATCCGGCGGCGATTATCAGTTGAGCCGTTCGCTGGAGCTTTCGCTTCAACTTCCGCCTGCGTGATTTCGAGGCGTTGCTGCTTGAACGCGGTGTGAGCGTGAAGGGGGAGAGTCGTTGTCGCCGGTGCGATCAATTCGGCTTGGCCTCCGCACGTTTCCACCAATGCGAAACGCGCCAGCTTGCAACGCCGAAGTTCCAATTCTCCGTTGTATCGGAGATCGAAAAGCGTTGCGAAGCTGACGCGGCTCACTCGTGTTTCACGATGTGACCAGGCATTCGCAGAATGCCGATCGTCGGCGCTCAGTGCATGGCAATGCCTTCGAGCACTTCGTCGTGTTCCTCGCGTTCCTTGAGGTACGGCGTGCGGTAGCCCGAGCTGACGCCCCAGTAGTAGAAAGCGAGTGCGACAAGCGCGACCACCAGCATGTCCCAGCCGTA
>NZ_JAMXLH010000077.1 GCF_024281035.1 Paraburkholderia sp. | reverse complement strand
TACGGCTGGGACATGCTGGTGGTCGCGCTTGTCGCACTCGCTTTCTACTACTGGGGCGTCAGCTCGGGCTACCGCACGCCGTACCTCAAGGAACGCGAGGAACACGACGAAGTGCTCGAAGGCATTGGCGCTCACTGATCTGCTGCACTGATCTGCTGCACTGAGCGGCTGAACTGATCGGCTGCACTTAGCGCCTGATGTCGAACCGCGGCGCAAGCCGCGGTCGAGGCAACGAAAAAAACCCGCCTGAAGCGATTCAGGCGGGTTTTTTCATGCTCGCGCGTGATGCGCGCACGGTGATCGGCGATCAGTGCTGCGCGGAGTCGCTTACGCCGAACACGTAGTTCGTCATCGCGAGCGCGCGCTGGTAGGTGCCGAGCGACTGGATGCCGAGCGTGTAATCGTCGTCGGCGGCGCCGAGCGCCGTGAAAACCGGCAGCAGGTGCTCGTCGGTCGGGTGCATGAGCTGCGCGTGCGGTGCGCGACGGCGATAGTCGAGCAGGGCGTCGATATCGCGGGCGGCGAGATGCGCTTCGAACCAGTCCGTGAATTCGGCGACGCGCGGATCGGCGTCTTCCGGGCGAGCGGAAAAATCCGCTTCGCGCAGGTTGTGCGTGATCTGGCCCGAGCCGATCACCATCACGCCTTCGTCGCGCAAGGCGCGCAGCGCGCGGCCGATGGCGAAGTGATGCGCGGCGTCGGCGCGCGGCTGGATCGACAACTGGGCGACCGGCACATCGGCTTTCGGAAACATCAGCAGCATCGGCACCCATGTGCCGTGGTCGAGGCCGTGCGCTTCCTCGTCGACCGCCACGCCGTGCGCGCGCAGTAGTGCCGCTGCGTGCTGGGCGGCAACGGGCGCGCCCGGCGCCGGATACTCGATCTCATAGAGCGCGCGCGGAAAGCCGTAGAAATCGTGGATCGTTTCGGGCTGCGTCGCGGTGCTCACGACCGGTCGCAGCGTGCACCAGTGTGCGGACAACATCAGTATCGATTCGGGGCGCGGCAGATCCGCGGACAGCGCGGTGAACGCGCCCGAAGGCAGCGACGGGTCGATGGGCAGCGTCGGCGCGCCGTGCGACAGGAAAACGGTAGGCAGGCGGGAAGCGGTGGAAGCGGTGGTCATGATCGCGGGCCGCGGCGAGGCGGCGGTAAAGGTTCTATGCCGATCAATATAAATGCGCACCGTTACGAATTAAACGTGCCTAAAGAGAATTGATCGTCTACCCGCTGTTGATAATCGACGGGTGTGACAGCGCGCGTGAAGCGGCGGAAAGCGTGGGGCTGCGTCAGTCCGCGCTGTCGCCGAGCCCTTGCCACACGGGCGAGAGCGTGGTGCCGAGCCCGAACAGGTCGAGTACGCGCGCGACGGTCTGATCGACCATTTCGTCGATCGAGGCAGGCTTGTTGTAGAACGCGGGCAGCGGCGGGAAGATGATGCCGCCCATTTCGGTCACCGCCGTCATGTTGCGCAGGTGCGCGAGGTTGAACGGCGTTTCGCGCACGAGCAGCACGAGGCGGCGACGCTCCTTGAGCGTGACGTCGGCTGCGCGGGCGATCAGGTTGTCCGAGAGTCCGTGTGCGACGCTCGCGAGCGTTTTCATCGAGCACGGCGCGACGATCATGCCGTCGGTCGCGAACGAGCCGGATGCAATGCTCGCACCGACGTCCCGCACCGAATGCACGACGTCCGCGCGCGCGTGGAGATCGTCTTTCGCGAGCTGCAGCTCGTGCTGGATGTTGAGCCAGCCGGCGGAGGAAATCAGCAGATGGGTTTCGACGCCGCCCAGGTCGCGCAGCATGTCGAGGATGCGCACGCCATAGATCGCGCCGGTTGCGCCGGTGATCGCGACGATCAGTCTGCGCGGAGCGGCTTTGGCGGCGGCTTGGCGAGCAATGCGGGGAGCGTTCACGAACGGGCGGGGCGCGTGTGAAGAAGCAACAGGCGAAGCAGCGACAGGTGAAGCATGAAGCGGCGCGCGAGGCCGGGACGGCCGGCGGATGGCCGCCGTCCCCGAGGCGCTTAGGCCTGGGTGAAGAGCTGCTGCAGTTCGCCCTTTTCGTACATCTCCATCATGATGTCCGCGCCGCCGATGAATTCACCCTTCACGTAGAGCTGGGGAATGGTCGGCCAGTTCGAGAAGTCCTTGATGCCCTGGCGGATTTCGTCGTCGTCGAGGACGTTGACGGTCTTGAACTTGTCGAGGCCGCAGGCGTTGAGGATTTGCACCGCGCGGCCCGAGAAGCCGCACATCGGGAATTGTGCGTTGCCCTTCATGAAGAGGACGACGGTGTTTTCATCGACGATCTGCTTGATGCGTTGTTGGGTGTCCATGACTGACCTTGCAATGTTTGAATGCGGAACAGGTTGAAATGATAGCGGATTTCGCCGATGCCAGCGGGCGTCCGACCGCGTCCTGTAGGGGCAATCGGGAGGTTCGAGGCGGCTACGTGTCGTGCCTGCGCTGTGCTCGCGCCATGCTTGTGCCGTGCTTGCGCCGTGCGTTTTAGTTCGGCAGGCGCGCGCCGCTGATGCGCTCGATGCCCGCGAGATCCCTGTGCGAGCGCGCATCGGCGAAACCCTGCGCCGGCAGCAGCGCGCGCACCGCGGCCGCCTGGTCGTAGCCGTGCTCGACCCACAGAACGCCGCCGGGCGTAAGGCGCGCGGGCGCGCCCGCGACAATCGCGCGCAGGGCGGTAAGACCGTCGGCTTCGTCGGTGAGCGCGCCACGCGGCTCGAAGCGCAGGTCGCCCTCCTCGAGATGCGGATCGCCGCTCGCGATGTACGGCGGATTGCTGACGATGACCTCGAAGCGCAGCGACGGATCGAGCGTGTCGTACCAGCTGCCCGCGACAAAGACGAGTTCGCCGCCGGGCCGCTTGGCGTCGAGCAGGCGCTGCGCGTTGCGCTTCGCGACGGCGAGCGCAGCGGCCGAGCGGTCGACGGTCCAGATCCGAGTGTCGGGCCGCGCCGAGGCGATCGCCACGGCGATCGCGCCGCTGCCGGTGCCGAGATCGAGCACGCGCGGCGCGGTGAGGCCGTCGAGGGCCGCGAGCGCCGTTTCGACCAGAAGCTCGGTTTCCGGGCGCGGAATCAGCACGTCGGGCGTGACGTCGAAATCGAGGCCGTAAAACTCGCGCCTGCCGACCAGTTGCGCGACCGGTTCGCCGTGCGCGCGCCGCGCTTCGAGCGCGCGATACGCGAGAACCTGCGCGTTATCGAGCGTTTCGTCGCCGCGCGTGATGAGTTCGGTGCGGCGCCAGCCGAGCACGTGCATGAGCAGTACGCGCGCTTCCAGCGCGGGCAGCGGCGAGGCGCGCAGCAGAGCGTCGGCGGTGACGGCGTTCGCGTTCACGGATGTGGAGGTGGAGGTGGATGTGGATGTGGATTTGGCGTGCGTCAGTCGGCGTCGCCGAGCGAGGCGAGCTGCTCGGCCTGATGCTCGGAGACGAGTGCGCCGATCAGTTCGTCGAGATCGCCGTCCATGATCGATTCGAGCCGATACAGCGTCAGGTTGATGCGGTGATCGGTGAGACGCCCTTGCGGGAAGTTGTACGTGCGGATGCGCTCCGAGCGGTCGCCCGAGCCGACGAGGCTCTTGCGCGTCGCCGCTTCCTTCGCGTGCTGTTCCTGGCGCTGCTTGTCGTTGATGCGCGCGGCGAGCACCTTGAGCGCGCGGTCCTTGTTCTTGTGCTGCGAGCGGTCGTCCTGGCACTCGACGACGATGCCGGTCGGAAGGTGCGTCACGCGCACCGCCGAATCGGTCTTGTTGATGTGCTGGCCGCCTGCGCCCGAGGCGCGGAAGGTGTCGATGCGCAGATCGGCAGGATTGATCTGGACTTCGCCGATCTCGTCGGCTTCGGGCATCACCGCGACCGTGCACGCCGACGTGTGGATGCGGCCCTGCGTTTCCGTGGCCGGCACGCGCTGCACGCGGTGCCCGCCCGACTCGAACTTGAGCTTCGAATACGCAGCCTCGCCCGCGATCCGCACGATCACTTCCTTGTAACCGCCGAGGTCCGATTCGCTCGCCGACATCATCTCCGTCTGCCAGCGGTTGCGCTCCGCGTAGCGCAGGTACATGCGCAGCAGGTCGCCCGCGAACAGCGCCGATTCGTCGCCGCCCGTGCCCGCGCGGATTTCGAGGAACACGTTGCGCTCGTCGTTGGGATCCTTCGGCAGCAGCATCTTCTGCAGGTCCATCTGCAGCTGCACCATGCGATCGCGCGCGCTTTTCACCTCTTCTTCGGCGAATTCGCGCATCGAAACGTCCGCGAGCAGGTCTTTTGCGGCGAGTTCGTCGTCCTTGGCCTGGCGCCACTGCGCGTAGTGCGCGACCACCGGCTCCAGTTCCGCGTGCTCGCGTGTGAGCTTGCGGTACTGGTCGCGGTTCGACGTCACATCGGGACGGCTCAAAAGATCGTTCAGCTCGGCCAGACGCGTAGTCAGCTGGTCGAGCTTCAATTGCATGCTCGTTTTCATCGGGCGGCTCGGAGTTGTCTCCGGAAAGTCGTGCGAGGGGGAAAGAGAAGAGCGGGCTGTAGGCCCGGTCGCGGCGCGTGGGGAACGCGCCGCTTAGCGGATCGCGCCGCTAACGGTCCGAAGAACCGGACGATTCAGACGTGGTGTTCGCCACGGAAGAGGCGGCAGGCGCGGCCTGGGTGTCGCGAGCCTCACGACCAGACTGGCTCGCCTGGCCGGATTGGCCGTGCCGGTAGAAACCGCTCATCAGTTCGATGAGCGAGTCGCGGTCTTCGCCGCTCGCGTTGTTGAGCGCGTGCGTCGGACCGTGGATCAGCTTGTTCGTGAGCGACTGCGAGAGCGCTTCGAGCACCGCCGCCGGATCGTCGCCGCGTGCGAGCAGCTTGCGTGCGCGCTCGAGTTCGGCGCGGCGCAGCAAGTCGGCCTGGGTGTGCATATGGCGGATGACCGGCACGATGCTGCGTGCGTCGAGCCACTGCATGAAATTGGCGACGCGCGTCTCGATGATCGTCTCGGCCTGTGCGACGGCGGCCTGGCGCGAGGCATTGCCTTCGCGCACGATCGTGCCGAGGTCGTCGACGGTGTAGAGAAACACGTCTTCGAGCTTGCCGACTTCGGGTTCGATGTCGCGCGGCACGGCGAGGTCGACCATGAAGATCGGGCGGTGGCGACGCGCCTTGACGGCGCGTTCGACCGCGCCCAGGCCGATGATCGGCAGCGTCGACGCCGTGCACGACACGATGATGTCGAACTCGTGCATACGTGCGGGCAAATCGGAGAGCGGCATCGAGTTGCCGCCGAAGCGTTCGGCGACATAGTGCCCGCGCTCGGCCGTGCGGTTCGCCACGACCAGTTCGCGCGGCTGGTGCGCGGCGAAGTGCGCGGCGCACAGCTCGATCATTTCGCCCGCGCCGATGAACAGCACGCGCTGGCTCGAAATCTTCTCGAAGATGCGCTGCGCGAGGCGAACGGCGGCGGCAGCCATCGAAACCGATTGCGCGCCGATTTCCGTCGTGCCGCGCACTTCCTTCGCGACGGCGAAGGTGCGCTGGAACAACTGGTTCAGATACGTGCCCAGTGCGCCGGCCTCGGTGGCGGTGCGCACGGCAGTCTTCATCTGGCCGAGGATCTGCGTCTCGCCGAGCACCATGGAATCGAGCCCCGACGCCACGCGGAACGCATGGCGCACCGCTTCGGACTGCGGTAGCGCGTAGACGTGCGGTGCGAGGTCTTCTGCGCGGATGCCGTGGTACTGCGAAAGCCAGTGGATGGCGGCGTCGCGTGAAGCGTTGTCGTCGCTGGCGCAGTAGAGCTCCGTGCGATTGCACGTGGAGAGAATGGCTGCCTCAGGCGCGCTGATCGCGCGGCGGCCCGACCACGCTTCCTTGAACAGAGCGAGCGCGGGCTTGATCTGTTCGAGCGGAAACGACACGCGTTCGCGCAAGGCGACAGGCGCAGTGTGGTGATTGATTCCGATCGTTAGAAGCTGCATACCATGTAGCGAGAATTTGGTCGTCATTATAGCTTTTCCTCGCATTCTGTAAGGGTATCAGCACGAACGGTGATTTCCCGGCCTGGCGGCGGCCGTCCTGCTAGTTGGCAGACCATTTGATCCGTTGGTAAACAAGCAGTTACAGCGCTCTGATGGCTTGAACGGAGTGTGCCGCGCACCTGTAATGTACACGTTTTAATTCGCGCGACTGAACGTCGCGGAGCGGTAATTCCGGCGATTCCGGCCGATTTATGCATGGCCGTACACGGGCCAAACCCACTAAAACGGGGCGCGATTCTCGTGCGTCCAGGACAGGTCCTCGCATACCAGTCAAACCGGCAATCGCATAGTAGACATTACGCGGCCGGCTGCGCGGTAACCCGGCCGCGCTTGCCTTGCGCTATCTCGCCCCCTACACTCAACCGCTACGCGCGAAGCGCCAGGCCGACCGTTTCCCGGCCATAAACCAGGCACAAGCCAGGCACAAGCCAGCCAATGCTTTAGAGACATGTTAGTCCGCACGATGCGACTGCCCGAACCGCCTGATCCGTACTTTCCGACTTTCGCGAGGCTCCGCCCCTGATGGGCTGGCCCGGCATTGTCGTAATCGGCGTTGTGGTCGGCGCAGCAGGCTGGTGGCTGCATCCGATGCGCGCGCGAGCGCGCGGCGGCTTCGTGCTGGCCGTCATGGCGGGCGTGCTGGGCGCTGCGCTCGCACGCGTCGCCGGGCGCGCCACCGGGCTCTTCCATGACGGCGAGCTGCTCGAATGGCCGGTATGCACGGCGTTCGCGCTGGTTTTCGTGGCTGTGGCCGTCGCGCTGCGCGTGCGCCGCTGAATGCCGCTCTTTTGCTCATGGTGACCGGCTGCCGTGCCGCCGCCGTCCCGCATCAATTCTTCTTGCAGGTGAAATCATGAACGCCCGACTCCCCGAAAACTCCACGATCCCCGAGCGGATCGCCGCGCTGCGCGCCGCCATGACGCGTGCGGGCGTCGACGCGGCACTCGTCCCGTCCGCCGATCCGCATCTTTCCGAATACCTGCCGCCGCGCTGGCAGGGCCGCCAATGGCTCTCGGGCTTCACCGGTTCCGTGGGCACGCTGGTCGTGACGAAGGACTTCGCGGGCGTCTGGGTCGACAGCCGCTACTGGGTGCAGGCCGAAAACCAGCTCGCGGGCACCGGCGTCGACCTGATGAAGATGATGGGCGGCCAGCAGACCACGCCGCACGTCGAATGGCTCGCGCAGAACGTCCCGGCGGGCGGCACGGTCGCGGTGGATGGCGCCGTGCTCGGCGTCGCCTCGGCGCGCGTGCTGTCCGATGCGCTCGGCGCGCGCGGCGTGACGCTGCGTACCGACCTCGATCTGCTCGATGAAGTGTGGCCCGCGCGTCCCACGCTGCCCGTTGGGCCGGTCTACGAGCACACCGCGCCGCACGCCGACGCGGGCCGCGCCGGCAAGCTCGGCCAGGTGCGCCGCGCGATGCAGGAAAAGGGCGCGCAGTGGCATTTCATCTCGACGCTCGACGATCTCGCGTGGATCTTCAACCTGCGCGGCGCCGATGTGACCTACAACCCGGTATTCGTCGCGCACGCACTGATCGGGCCGGATCGCGCGACGCTCTTCGTCGCCGAGGGCAAGGTGCCCGAAGCACTCGCGCAATCGCTCGCGCGCGAGGACGTGCACCTCGCGCCGTATGCGCAGGCGGCGTCGGCGCTCGCCGCGCTGCCCGCGGGCGCAACGCTGCTCGTCGATCCGCGGCGCGTGACGTTTGGCTTGCTGCAGGCGGTGCCGTCGGCGGTGAAGCTGGTCGAATCGATCAATCCGAGCACCTTCTTCAAGTCGCGCAAGACGGCCGTCGAAGCCGAACACGTGCGCGCGACGATGGAGCAGGACGGCGCGGCGCTCGCCGAATTCTTCGCGTGGTTCGAACAGGCGCTCGGCCGCGAAACCATCACCGAACTCACCATCGACGAAAAGCTCACCGCCGAGCGCGCACGGCGGCCCGGCTACGTTTCACCGTCGTTCGGGACGATCGCGGGCTTCAACGCCAATGGCGCGATGCCGCATTACCGCGCCACGCCCGAATCGCACAGCGTGATCGAAGGAAACGGCCTTCTGCTGATCGACTCGGGCGGCCAGTATCTCGACGGTACGACCGACATCACGCGCGTCGTGCCCATCGGCACGCCGAGCGCGGAGCAAAAGCGCGACTTCACGATCGTCCTCAAGGGCACGATGGCGCTGTCGCGCGCGCAGTTTCCGCGCGGCGTCCGCTCGCCGATGCTCGACGCCATCGCGCGCGCGCCGATCTGGGAAGCGGGCGCGGACTACGGCCACGGCACCGGGCACGGCGTCGGCTATTTCCTGAACGTTCACGAGGGCCCGCAGGTGATCTCGCACTACGCGAGCCCCGAGCCGTGGACCGCGATGGAAGAGGGCATGATCACGTCGATCGAGCCGGGCCTCTACCGGCCGGGCAAGTGGGGCGTGCGCATCGAAAACCTCGTGCTGAATCAGGCGGCGCAAAAGACCGAATTCGGCGAATTCCTGAAGTTCGAGACGCTGACGCTCTGCCCGATCGACACGCGCTGCATCGACTTGACGCTGTTGCGCGACGACGAGCGCGCGTGGCTCAACGCGTATCACGAAACGGTGCGGCGGCGCGTGTCGCCGCACGTCTCGGGCGCGGCGCTCGCGTGGCTCGAAGCGCGCACGCAACCGGTCTGACGCGGACGGCGGCGATGGCGATCAAGGCAGTGGTGTTCGACTTCGGCGGCGTGCTGGTGGACTGGAGCCCGGAATATCTGTACCGCAAGCTGATTCCCGACGACGCCGAGCGGCGCTTGTTCTTCACGCACGTTTGCACGATGGACTGGGTGATCCGCCAGGACGGCGGTCAGTCGATTGCCGAGGGCACGGCGGAACTCGTCGCGAAGTATCCGGCGTACGAGGCGCTGATTCGCGCGTTCTACGCGCGCTGGCCCGAGATGATCGGCGGGCTGCTCGAAGGCGGGGTGGCGACGTTCGACCGGCTGGAGGCGGCGGGCGTGCCGCTCTTCGGCCTCACGAACTGGTCGGCGGAGACGTTTCCGTGGGCGTGGGAGCGCTACGAGGTGCTGCGGCGCTGCCGCGATATCGTCGTGTCGGGGCGCGTGAAACTCGTGAAGCCCGATCCGGCGATCTTTCACGAGATGTTCCGCCGCATCGAGGCGCAACTGCCGGGCATTGCGCCCGCAGAACTCGTCTTCATCGACGATAACCGCCACAACGCCGAAGCCGCTACGGCGCTTGGCTGGCACGGCGTGCATCACACGAGCGACGCCGCCACCGGCGCTCGCCTGCGCGACCTGGGCCTGCCCGGTTGAGCCGCGCCTGAGTCGCGCCTGAGCCGCGCCGCTAACCGCGCGGCAATCGCGGGCAGCGGCAAACCCCGCAAAAATCCGGCGAGACAGCGCGTCCGCCGCCGAGCAGGCAGCGGACGCCTTCGCACTTAGCGGCTGATCGGCTTGTAGCGCAGACGCTTCGGACGCGCGGCTTCCTCGCCGAGGCGCTTGATCTTGTCGGCTTCGTACTCGTGGTAGTTGCCGTCGAAGAACGTGACCTGCGAGTCGCCTTCGAACGCGAGGATGTGTGTGGCGATACGGTCGAGGAACCAGCGATCGTGCGAGATCACCATCACCGAGCCTGCGAATTCGAGCAGCGCGTCTTCGAGCGCGCGCAGCGTTTCGACGTCGAGGTCGTTCGACGGCTCGTCGAGCAGCAGCACGTTGCCGCCCGCGATCAGCGTCTTCGCGAGATGCAGACGGCCGCGCTCGCCGCCCGACAGGTTGCCGACCACCTTCTGCTGGTCCGAACCCTTGAAGTTGAAGCGGCCGATATAGGCCCGCGACGGCGTTTCGTACTTGCCCACGGCGAGTATGTCTGCACCGCCCGAGATTTCCTCGAACACGGTCTTGCTTCCGTCGAGCGCGTCGCGGCTCTGGTCCACGTACGCGAGCTTGACGGTCGGACCTTCCACGATCTCGCCCGAATCCGGCTGCTCCTTGCCGGTGAGCATGCGAAAGAGCGTCGACTTGCCCGCGCCGTTCGGCCCGATGATGCCGACGATCGCGCCCGCGGGAATCTTGAAGCTCAGGTTGTCGATGAGCAGACGGTCGCCGTACGACTTGCTGACGTTCTTGAACTCGATGACTTCATTGCCGAGACGCTCGCCCGCCGGAATGAAGATTTCCTGCGTTTCGTTGCGCTTCTGGTATTCCTGGCTCGACAGTTCCTCGAAGCGCGCGATACGCGCCTTCGACTTCGCCTGGCGGCCCTTCGGATTCTGGCGCACCCACTCCAGTTCCTTCTTGATCGCCTTCTGGCGCGCCGATTCGCTCGATTCTTCCTGCTTCAGACGCTCTTCCTTCTGGTCGAGCCAGCTCGAGTAATTACCCTTCCACGGGATGCCGTGGCCGCGGTCGAGTTCGAGAATCCACTCGGCGGCGTTGTCGAGGAAGTAGCGGTCGTGGGTCACGGCGACGACGGTGCCCGGGAAGCGCGTGAGGAACTGTTCGAGCCACTCGACCGATTCGGCGTCGAGGTGGTTGGTCGGTTCGTCGAGCAGCAGCATGTCGGGCTTTTCGAGCAGCAGCTTGCACAGCGCGACGCGGCGCTTCTCGCCGCCCGAGAGGTTGGCGATCTTCGCGTCCCACGACGGCAGGCGCAGCGCGTCGGCGGCCACTTCGAGCTGCTGCTCGGGGCTGCCGCCGTCCGAGGACGAGAGAATCGCCTCGTATTTCGCCTGCTCGGCGGCGAGGGCGTCGAAGTCGGCGTCGGGTTCCGCGTAGGCCGCGTAGATTTCGTCGAGCTTCTTCTGCGCCTGGAATACGTCGCCGAGACCTTCTTCGACCGCTTCGCGCACGGTCTTTTCCGGATCGAGCTGCGGCTCCTGGGGCAGATAGCCGATGTTGAGATTGGGCATCGGCGTGGCTTCGCCTTCGATGTCCTTGTCGACGCCGGCCATGATCTTGATGAGCGTCGACTTGCCCGAGCCGTTCAGGCCGAGCACGCCAATCTTCGCGCCCGGGAAGAACGACAGCGAGATGTCTTTCAGGATCTGGCGCTTGGGCGGCACGATTTTGCCGACCCGGTTCATGGTGAAGACGTATTGGGCCATGAGGATTCTTTTGGAAACGGGGAAAAATGGAGCGCGACGCTCGCGCGTTGCTCAGACCTTATTCAGACCTGACTCAGGCCTTGAGCGGCGAAACGTCCCGGCAAAGCTATACCGTATCGAGCGGTGAGCGACACGCTCGCCCGGCGTATATACGGGGTTTGATACGGATTCGACGGCGCGACGGAATGTCGATGAATCTGTCAGCGAAGTCGTCTGTGGCTATTATCGCATCCCGGCTCGACCGTCTCCCCGGCAGGGCACGTGCGACGAACGACTGACTGTGATTCGTTCGGATGGTGCGGCTAAAAGTCGAACGAGCAGCGAAAGCAATCGATGAAGAATGTGTTTATTGACGATTGCTTCGCTGGCGTGTGTCCAATGCCGGTTGTCGCCGATTGATCGTTGTCGGCGCAGTGCTTCACAGCACTCGTCACACCGCTTTCACCATGGAATGGAAAAGCTGGAGAAGTTCGTCGAACTGCGTAACGAGCTCGAAGCACACGAGAAACGCGAGCATCGATGCCGGCCCGGGAAAGCGCATCGCCCAGCGCAGAACGGGCGCGGCGGTGCGTTTGCGGACCGAATCGCGCGTCATGACGTAGGTGATCGCGACACCGATGGCTGCGCCAGCAATCAAATCGGTCGGGTAATGAAAGCCGAGATACGCGCGCGGCAAACAGATGAATAGCACCGTG
Source organism: Paraburkholderia sp. (assembly GCF_024281035.1). Taxonomy (GTDB): domain Bacteria; phylum Pseudomonadota; class Gammaproteobacteria; order Burkholderiales; family Burkholderiaceae; genus Paraburkholderia. The sequence goes on along the minus strand of NZ_JAMXLH010000077.1, from coordinate 28,071 downwards.
TACAGAATCGCAATCGTGCCGATTCGCCGCCAGATAAGGAAAATCCCCATCGAAATCGCGATCCATAGCATCGCGTGATCGCTTGGAAACGAACTCCAGCTGCTCAGCGTGGCTCCGCGCAGCGACTCGGAGGCGAAATGCAGATGCAAGTCCGGGTTATAGATGGGACGCACGCGAAACGGCAGAAAATGCGCGAGCAAACGCCCCACCGCGAGCGCAATCAGGCCGCTTGCCACCGTGGCAATCGTCATTTCACGCTGCCACTCGCGTTGCGCACCAGGCTCGAACCAGATCCACCACAACAGCGGGATCAGCAGAAAACCCTTGAATGTATAGAGTCCCGCAATCACACGGATCGTGTGATTGAGCAGCGGGGCGAGATGGATTTGTGTGAGGAATCCCAGAATGACGGTATCAAAGCTGGTCATTTGTTGTGAGCCATTCCGATGATTTGATTCATGAGAGAGGCGGACGAGAATGCCAATCCGGGCCGCGTTTGATCGTATGGGTCAATTCAGCGCGCATGAGTAAAGAATCGAAAGCAAGTGTAAATAGCGCCTTCGCCCGCCCGGTTAGGGGCGGAACGTTACGACAATGCGCTTGGGGGAGTCGTCTTTCGACGGCGTAAACGTTGGTCACACATCGTTTCGTTTTCAAACGAGGTGTGGGGGATGTGAGTGTGCCGGGGGAAAACGGTCGGGATCAGATGGCGGGCTTCGGTGCGCCTTGCTGGCGTGGAGGTGTGCGTCGAGACGGAAATCCGGCGTTTTCGATGTGGTTCGCGATGTGGCTCGATTACCCGAGCGGTTTTCCGCCGTTGCGATTCTTCGTAGGCAGGAAATCGATCCCGATCTGCTTGGGCTTGCTGCACATCGTTATCGTCGGTGTTCGAGATTCAACGCGCAGCTTGCACCTTAAATGCTTGCACGTGCGACGCGACACGCGGCGAGATCCCATGCGGCGCACCCGACGCTCTTGAAGAAAATGGGTGCGGTCGGTATGAGCTTTTGCCTGATGGCATCCGCGAGCGTGTGTGCGTTGTCCCAGTCGAAACCCGCCTGGATCAGGTCGCCGGCTTCGTGTTCGGCACCCACCAGATCGTCAACGATGATGAAGCTGCTATCCACAGTCGCCTTGCCGACTTCGGCGGCATCCGGCGTGAATGCGCCGATGCCGATCACGAGGCGGCCAGCACGGGCCGGTACGTTATAGACGGGCGACTTGCTGGTCGTGACGGTCACGACGACATCGACTGAATCCGGGATATCGCCATCCAGTGCACTGAGATTCGGCGCAATCTGCGTCAGACCTTCCACGAAGCGCTGCGCGGCCTCAAGCGTTCCGCCTCTGACCAGAATTTGCGCTTGCGGGAACAGTGCCGCGAAGGCTTCGACGTGATTCGCCGCCTGCTTGCCGGTCCCGATGATGAGGATTTCCTTCGGCGCAGCGGCGTGCAGCGACATGATGCCGAGCGCACTGATCGCGGCGGTGCGACGGCCGGTGACCGTCGGGCCGTCGAGCACGAAGAGCATCTCGCCCGTCACCGAATCGCACGCGATGACCTGACCGTGAATCGTCGGAAGCTGGCGTGCGCCGTTGCCGGGGCAGACATTCACGAGTTTGTGGATCGCGATCTCGGCGGCGCTCGACGGCATCGACAGCATGACGCCGCCTTCTTGCAGCGGGATGCCGAGTCGCTCGGGGCTGACGATCTTGCCGTCCGCGTACTCGAGAATCGTGTCGCGCAGCACTTGCACGAGCTTCGGGTAGTCCAGCAGCGCAGCGGTTGCGCTCGCGTCGAACGATTTAAGTTGAGTGGTCATGTCGTGGCACGTCGTGTGATGAGGAGTGTGAAGCTGGATCAAAATTAAACCAGATGTGGATAAAAATCAATCCATTATTCACCTTGATTGGCCTATTATGGAATTAAAACCAGACCAATAGGAGTTAAGAGGCATTCTAAAAGAGCCAGATTCCTCTCTGTTATGGTTAAGTGGTATATTCAAGACCAACGCATGACAAGGTTCCCACATGGCATCCGCACGCACCGACTTCCCGGCGAATTTTCGCGCCCTGCAGATCTACGAACAGGTTTCCGAAAAGGTCCGCGCGGAAATTCGTGCCGGCCGGTATCTTCCGGAATCCCGCCTGCCATCCGAGCGTGAACTCGCGGCCATGTTCGGCGTCGGCCGGCCGGCGGTTCGCGAGGCAATCGGCGCGTTGCAGAACGAAGGCCTGGTCGTCACGCGCAGGAATTCGGGCACGTATGTTTCCGAAGACGCCCCCGACATACTTGCGCGCGCCGTCGTGCCGGCCGGGCATGATGCAACGAGTCTCCAGGCCGATTACAGCCCGTCGGCCACGTTGGACGTGCGCCTGATTCTGGAGCCCGCCATCGCCCGGCGTGCCGCGGCTCACAAGAAGCGCGATCCGCTCGCCGAGCATTACCTGCAGCAGATGGAAACGCTGACCGACGTAGCGGACCCGGAAGAACGCGCGCTCTGGAATAACAGCGACCGGCTGTTTCACCGTCAACTCGCCGTGATGACCGGCGACGCACTGCTCGTCAAGATCGCGCAAGAGATTGCGGACACAATGGACCAGTCCTTGTGGAAGCGCATCAAGGACGATGGCATCTACGATCCCGCGCGAATCCGGCTGTACGTTGCCGAGCACCGTCTTATTTACGAAGCGATCGTGACGGGCGACGCGGACGCCGCTGCGTTTTATGTGGAGCAACATATCCATCGCGTTCAGCGCGACATCACGCCGACCTGACCGGTTATCGGACCATCCGGCGAATTCGGATTTCCCGCATACGAAAGAGTCTGCGAAAAAAACGCGCGCGCCGGTGAACCGGACGCGCGCCGAAAATCCCTGGTAAGGGGAGAATTAACGCACGAGAAAACCGTAGGTGAGCGGATCGCGTTCATCGATGATCCATTGGGCAAAGCCACAGATATAGGCCTCGCCTTCGACCTCGGGAATCACGGCGGGAATGCCTTGAACGGACGTTTCCTTCAACACGCGGCCTTTGAATACGGTGCCGACGATCGATTCGTTCACGAGGGTTTCACCCGCCTTCAGCTCGCCGCGCGCATACAGCTGCGCAACGCGTCCGCCGGTCCCCGATCCGGTAGGCGAACGATCGACTTCGCGGTCGGCGAACACGCAGCAATTGGCCTGCGTCGAGCCGGCGTGACGCGGTGCGTTCGCGATAATCGTCCCGTAAATGTGATTGATCTCGGGAATCTCGGGATGCTTGACCGGAAACGCCTTGTTCGCGGCTTCCTTCACTTCGGCGCCGAAGCGGATCAGCTTTTCGACTGACGACTCGCGCACCGGCAGATCGAACGGCGCACCATCGACGTAGAAATAAAACGCGCCGCCGTAGGCGATATCGCCCGTGACTTTGCCGAAAGTGGGCGTCTCGACTGTCACGTCCCGCTTCCAGAGGAACGACGGGACGTTGAAGAAGCGCACCGTTCCCGCGTGCTCGCCATCCCACTTGACGAAGGCTTCGATGAATCCGCAGGGCGCGTCGATGCCGACCCGCGTTTCGGGGATCGTCCGTTGAACCCAGCCCAGTTCGACTGCGGCGGTCGATAACCCGATGACACCATGACCGCAGTGGTCGCTATAGCCCTCGTTGTGCAGGAAGATCACGCCAAAGTCGGCGCCGGGCGACACCGGTTCGGTGAGATAGCCGCCATACATATCTGCGTGACCGCGCGGCTCGAACATGAGCGCGCGGCGAATATCGTCGGCGTTTTCCTTGAGCCAGGCGCGGCGCTGGACGATCGTGTCGCCAGGCAGACGCGGCAAACCGCTCGTGACGATGCGGAATGCCTCGCCGCCAGTGTGCACCTCGACGGTCGAAATAGTGCGGGTCGGTTTCATGGATTCGGATTTTCTCCAGCGAGTTATTGGGCGTAGGGAACCGGCAGTCCATTGCGAATGACATACACGGTTGTCGGCGCACCTTTCAGGTCGCCTTTCTCGTCAAACGAATAGGTGCCTGCTACGCCCTTATAGTCTTCCTTCGCGAGTTGCGCGGTGAGCTTTGCCTTGTCCGTGGTCGTGCCGGCCTTGACCATCGCATCGGCCAGCATCTTCACGCCGTCGTAGTAGTTGACGGCATAGACCTGCGTATCGATGTGGTACGTGTCGTGATACTTCTTCAGGAATTCGCGGCCTTCGGCGGTCTTGTCCAGCGCGACGCCACCCTGAGCGCAATAGACGATCGATGCGGCGTCTCCCGCGACCCTACCCATATCGGCGGAACAGATGCCATCGCCGCCGAGCAGTTTGGCGCGCAAGCCGCGCTGCCGCATCTGCTTGGCCATGGGCGCACCTTGCGCCGCGTAACCGCCGAAGAAAATCACGTCCGGATTTTCGGCCTTGATGGCCGTGAGGATGCCGAGGAAATCGGTGACCTGGGAATTCGTGAACTGGCGGTCGACGATCTTCAGGCCATTAGCCTTCGCGACCTGCTCGAATTGCTGCGCCACGCCCTGACCGTATGCGGTGCGGTCATCGATGATGGCGGCGGTTTTGGCTTTCAGCGTTTTGACCGCGAATTCGGCCATCGTGCCCCCGAGCTGCTCGTCGCTCGCGCCGATCCGGAAGATCGTCTTGAAGCCCTGCTGGGTGAGTGCGGGGTTCGACGCGACCGGCAAAATCGGAATGCCCGCGCTGTTGTAGACGCGTGACGCCGGAATTGCGACGCCCGAGTTGTACGGACCCATCACGGCGACCACGTTGTGGTCCACGAGATTCTGGGCGACTTGCACACCCACTTTCGGGTCGGCCTGGTCATCCAGCGAGTCCAGTTTGAACGTCACCGCCTTTCCGCCGACGGTGATGTGCTGCTTGTTCAGTTCGTCGATTGCGAGCCGTGCGCCATTCTCATTGTCTTTCCCGTTCGCGGCTTGCGGACCGGTCAGTGGTGCGGAATGGCCAATGACGACGACTTCCTGCGCTTGCGCTGTGACAGCGCCAAAGGCCGACGCGGCGGCCAGAGCGGTAATGAGGGAACGCATGGTTTGGTCTCGCGGAATTGGTTTTGAAGAAACCAATGTATTCCGTGGGTGGTTGTGAATCAAGCACTTTTCAGAAATAAAGGCTTGATTTGGTTCCAGGGGAAACCACTACGGATCGCGCGATGTGGATGGGCGGCTCAGCGTTTTTTCGTGCCAATGCTCATGTATCGCGCGAATTTTGGCGCGTGTGCCAGCCAGAAAGCCTGACGCGTGAGAGGAGGGAAGTTGTGAATCGGCATCGATGTGCGACCGCTTGCGGGTCGCGGTCTCACGCCCGCTGGAATGCCGCGAAGAACCAAAAGAAAAGCCCGCGAATCGCGGGCTTGTCGGGGTGCATCAGAGCGGGTGAGAACCGCTCACACCGTCATTTCAACTCAGACGTTAAACAGGAAATTCATCACGTCGCCGTCGTGCACGACGTATTCCTTGCCTTCGGCGCGCATCTTGCCGGCTTCCTTCGAGCCTTGCTCGCCCTTGAACGCGATGAAATCGTCGAACGCGATGGTCTGCGCACGGATGAAGCCGCGCTCGAAATCCGTGTGGATCACGCCAGCCGCCTGCGGCGCGGTGTCGCCCACGTGGATCGTCCACGCGCGCACTTCCTTCACGCCCGCAGTGAAGTACGTCTGCAGGCCGAGCAGCTTGTAGCCCGCGCGGATCACGCGGTCGAGGCCCGGCTCGTCCATGCCCATGTCGGCGAGAAATGCGGCCTTGTCTTCGTCTTCGAGATCGGCGATTTCGGCTTCGATCGCTGCGCACACGGCGACGACCGGCGATTTCTCGGCTTCGGCGTACTTGCGCACGGCGTCGAGGTGCGGGTTGTTCGCGAAGCCGTCTTCCTTCACGTTCGCCACATACATCGTCGGCTTCGCGGTGATGAGGCAGAACGGCTTGAGGAGCGCCTGTTCGTCTTCGGAGAGGCTCAGCGCGCGGACCGGCTTTGCCTGGTCGAGCTGCGCGCGCGCCTTTTCCAGCACGGCGGCGAGCTTCGCGGCTTCCTTGTCGTTGCCCGACTTCGCGGCCTTCGAGTAGCGCGTGAGCGACTTCTCGACGGTGCCGAGGTCGGCGAGCGCGAGTTCGGTGTTGATGACTTCGATGTCGGCGAGCGGATCGATCCTGCCCGCGACGTGGATCACGTTCTCGTCTTCAAAGCAGCGCACGACGTGCGTGATCGCATCGGTTTCGCGGATGTTGGCGAGGAACTGGTTGCCGAGTCCTTCGCCCTTGCTCGCGCCCGCGACGAGGCCCGCGATGTCCACGAACTCGACGACGGCCGGCACGACGCGCTCGGGCTTGACGATCTCGGAGAGCTTCGCGATGCGCGGATCCGGCACTTCCACCACGCCGACATTCGGCTCGATCGTGCAGAACGGATAGTTCTCGGCGGCGATGCCCGCCTTGGTCAGGGCGTTGAACAGGGTGGACTTGCCGACGTTAGGCAAGCCGACGATGCCGCATTGGAGGCTCATGAAATTCTCTGCATATCAGGGTGGGGACGTGCGGCTCGCCGGATCGGGGCGGCCGCATTCCGCGCGGGGAGCGGCGGAGCGGGCGCAGGCGGCACGTCGGGAGAGTGACGCGGGTCACCCAAAACCGCAATTGTAACCTTGTCCGGGCGCTGCTTTGGGTGCGCGCCCGTTCGCCCGGACGACAGCGTGCGCCGGTTGCGGCATGCGCGCCGCATTTGAGCGCCCCGTGCGGCAATGCAGCGCGCACCTGGCGCGCACCTGGCGCCTACCGAGGGCGTGCTGGGAGCGCGAGCCGCCAGTGCGCCGCCCGTCGCCTGCGTGCATGCCGCAGCGGCGTCCGCCGCACGCCCTTCAATAACGCCGCCGCGACGCCGCAGCCGTGCCGTTCACGGCCCCGCAAGCCCTGCCGGCTCAGCACTTCGGGGCCATGGCCGCAGCTATAATGCGCGGATGACAGCAACCAATCAGACTTTCGATGTCGCGGTGATCGGCGGCGGGCTTGTCGGCAAATCGGCCGCGCTCGCGCTGACCCAGAGCGGCCTGCGCGTCGCCCTGCTTGCGCAGCCCTGCGCACCTCTTCCTGCTGGCGCCGTGTTCGACGCGCGCGTCTACGCCTTCTCACGCAGCTCGCAGTCGCTGTTCGAGCGGCTGCGGGTCTGGCAGGCCATTGACGCTGCGCGGATCACGCCCGTCTACGACATGCGCGTGTTCGGCGATGCCGCCGCCGAGCTGCACTTCTCGGCGTATCAGGCGTCCGTGGCGCAACTCGCCTGGATCGTCGAATCGTCGGTCGTGGAGCGCGCGCTCGATGCCGCGCTGCGCTTCCAGCCCAATCTCACGTGGATCGATTCGCGCGCGCAGACGTTCGACGTCAAGCCGGACGCCGCCGTGATCGGCCTCGCCAATGGCCGCACGATCGAAGCCGACCTCGCCGTGGGCGCCGATGGCGCGCATTCGTGGGTGCGCGCGCAGATCGGCTCGGGCGTCGAGCGGCGCGAGTATCGTCAGACGGGTGTCGTCGCGAATTTCCGCGCGTCAAAACCGCACGGAGAAACGGCGCTGCAGTGGTTCCGTGACGGCGAGATCATCGCGCTCCTGCCGCTGCCGGACCAACATGTGTCGCTCGTCTGGTCTGCGGAAACGGATCACGCCGCGGCGCTCGTCAAGCTCGATGCGCAGCAGCTCGCAGCCGAAGTCGAGCGCGTGACGCAGCAGCAGGTCGGCACGCTCGAGTGCGTGACGCCCGCGCAGGGCTTCCCGCTCGCGCTGCAGACCGTCGACCGGCTGATCGCGCCGCGCGTCGCGCTGGTGGGCGATGCCGCGCACCTGATCCATCCGCTCGCGGGGCAGGGCGTGAACCTCGGATTGCGCGACGTGGCGGCGCTCGTCGAAGTCATCGCGGGCAAGGAAGCGTTTCGCGACCTCGGCGACACGGTGCTGCTGCGCCGCTACGAGCGCGGCCGCCGCGAGGACATCCGCAAGCTGATCGTTGCGACCGATGGTCTTCAGCGGCTGTTCTCGATTCCCGGTACGATTGCGCGTGCCGTGCGCAACACGGGCATGGCGTTCGTCGGCGGGCAACCGCTCCTCAAGCGCTGGCTCGTCGCGTCGGCACTGGGCTAGCGGCGCGCGCGGTGTGATCGCGCGCTTGCCGCTCTGCAGCGTGACCGCAATAGCGGTTGCGGCACGGCCCCGGCGGCTTCAGAATGGCCAAGGTTGCCGAAGCGGCCGAGGCGGTGAAGGGCGGCGGCGGAGAAACGGTGCAGGCGCAACGGCCGCGCGGTACGCCGCGACGGCCTTGCCACTCACAGAGGATAAAGGCGTGCGCGAGCCGCGCGCGGTCGAAACAGGAAGTAACTCATGCAAACGCGAATCCGGATTGCCGCGCTGGTTCTGGCGGCGGCAAGCACCGTGCTCGGCTGTTCGGCGAAGGCCGATCCGGCCACCGACAAGCTGAAGACCACGCTGCAGGCGCGGCTCGGCTCCGATACCGAGATCAAGAGCATCACGAAGACGCCGATGGCGGGCCTCTACGAGGTGAACCTCGGCACGCAGGTCGTGTACACCGACGCAAAGGGCGACTACGTCCTGCTCGGCGACCTCGTCGACATGAAGACGGGCCGCAATCTCACCGAGGCACGCCGCTCGGAAATCAACCGCGTCGATTTCGCGAGCCTGCCGCTCGCGAATGCGGTGAAGGTCGTGAAGGGCAACGGAAGCCGCAAGATCGCGGTGTTCTCGGACCCGTACTGCGCGTACTGCCGTCAGCTCGAAAACTCGCTGAAGTCGGTCGACAACATCACGGTCTACACGTTCCTCTACCCGATTCTCACCCCTGATTCGACGGTCAAGGCGAAGCAGATCTGGTGTTCGGCCGATCGCGGGAAGGCGTGGGAGCAGTGGATGCTCGAGCGCCGCGCACCGACGGCCGCCGGCAACTGCAACACCACCGCACTCGACAGCAATCTCGCGCTCGGCGAGAAGATGAATCTGACTGGCACGCCCACAGTGATTCTTGCCGATGGCCGCCGTCTGCCAGGCGCGGTCGATGCCAGCCGGCTCGAGCGCGAACTGAACGACGCGCACTGAAGTCGATCCGATCCCACCGGCCGCTACTGCGGCCGGTGTTTTTTTCGGACCAGCCATTTGACCCGGACTCGCGCATCTGCCGCAGTTTGCTGCTCTTGCGGAATCTGAAGCGCATGCCCGAGGCGCAGTCCGCGACGCCCTGGCCGTTCGCGCCGCGCCGCGGGCCAGCCGCCAGGTGCGCCCCCTGAACCACCGTCACCCATCCAGCCGATGAAGCCGATCCGATACACCATCGTTCCGAAGCAACCCGCCGCACATCTGTTCGAGGTGAGCATCACCGTCGACGATCCCGCGCCCGAGGGCCAGCGCTTCATGCTGCCCGTGTGGATTCCGGGCAGCTACATGGTGCGCGAGTTCGCGCGCAACATCGTCACGCTGCGCGCATTCAACGACGCGGGCCGCAAGGTGCGCGTGACCAAGAGCGACAAGAACACGTGGCAGGTCGCGCCGGTGAAGGGCGCGCTGACGTTGCGCTACGAGGTGTATGCGTGGGATCTCTCGGTGCGCGCGGCGCATCTGGACGACACGGTCGGCTTCTTCAACGGCACGAGTGTGTTTCTCGCGGCGATTGGGCGGGAAGACGCGCAGTGCATCGTCGACATCCAGCGCCCCGGGGGCCACGCGTACCGCCACTGGCGCGTCGCGACCGCGATGACGGAGGCGCGCGGCACCAAGCGCTACGGCTTCGGCGAGTACGTCGCGTCGAGCTATGACGAGCTGGTCGACCATCCGGTGACGCTCGGCGAATTCCTGCTCGCGAGCTTCGAGGCGTACGCCGTGCCGCACGACATCGTGATTGCGGGCCGCGTGACCGGGCTCGATACGGCGCGCCTCGTTGCGGATATCAAGCGGATCTGCGAAGCGCAAATCGCGCTCTTCGAGCCGCGCACGAAACGCGCACCGATGGAACGCTACGTGTTCATGACGCAGGCCGTGAGCGACGGCTACGGCGGGCTCGAACACCGCGCCTCGACCGCGCTCATCTGCAATCGCACCGATCTTCCCGTGAAGGGCAAGACCGAGATGAGCGAAGGCTATCGCACGTACCTCGGCCTCTGCAGCCACGAGTACTTTCACACCTGGAACGTGAAGCGCATCAAGCCCGCTGCGTTCGTGCCGTACGACCTCACGCGCGAGGACTACACGTCGCTCCTGTGGCTTTTCGAGGGCTTCACGTCCTACTACGACGATCTGATGCTCGTGCGCACCGGCCTCATTTCCACCGACGACTATTTCGGTCTCCTCGGCAAGACGGTCGGCGGCGTGCTGCGCGGCACGGGACGCCTGAAGCAGACCGTCGCGGAAAGCTCGTTCGATGCGTGGATCAAGTACTACCGCCAGGACGAAAACGCGTCGAACGCCATCGTCAGCTATTACACGAAGGGCTCGCTGGTGGCGCTCGCGTTCGATCTCGCGATTCGCGCCGAGACGAACAGCCGCAAATCGCTCGACGATGTGATGCGCCTCTTGTGGCAGCGCTACGGCCGCGATTTCTATCGCGGCAAGCCGGTCGGCGTGAGCGAGGAAGACGTCGAGGCGCTGATTGCCGAAGCGACCGGCGTGTGGCTCGGCAGCCTCTTTCACGGCGCGGTGAACAGCACGCGCGATTTGCCGCTCGCGGAACTGTTCGAGCCGTTCGGCATGTCGCTCGACGGCGAGCCGGAGCGCGGCGCGAAGCCGTCGCTCGGCGCGCGTCTGCGCGGCGGCGCGGAAGCCGCGCTGTCGGTCGTCTTCGAAGGCGGCGCGGCGCAGAAGGCGGGGCTCTCGGCTGGCGACGTGCTGATGGCGTTCGACGGCCTGCGCGTGACGGGCGCGAATCTCGACAGCCTGCTCGCGCGCTATCAGCCGGGCGCGAAGGTCGAGATCCATGCGTTCCGCCGCGACGAACTGCGTGTCGTGCGGCTCACGCTCGACGCACCGGAACGCGCGCGCTACAAGCTCTCCGCCACCGACAAGCGCACGGGACCGCGCACGTTTCGCGAGCGCTGGCTCGGCGCCTGAGCGGCACCTGAGCGGCACCCGAGCGGCACCTGAGCGGCACCTGAGCGGCGCGCGAAAGCACGCACGGCGGCAAAAATCGGACAAAAGCGACGCACGGCGTCGCTTTTTTTATGCCTGCGATCGTTCCGCTGCTGCAACAATGCGTCGTCGCCGGACTACTTTTTCGGCGTGCGGCGAATCAACACAATGGCTCCACTCGCGCAACCTTGCGCAACTGATACCCGAAGGAGCCACCATGACCACGATCCTGCAGATCAATTCCGCCGCCCGCTCGCAAGGCGCGCAGTCGACGCTGCTCGTCAACGAACTGACGACCCGTCTGCAACAATCGAACCCCGGTTCGAAAGTCGTCTCGCGCAACCTGCAAGCCGAGCCGCTGCCGCACCTGGACGACGCCATCCTCGGCGCGTTCTTCACGCCGGCCGAGCAGCGCACGCCCGAGCAGCAGGCCATTGCCGCACGCAGCGAAACGCTGATTGCGGAACTGCAGGCCGCGGACGTTATCGTGATCGGCGCGCCGCTGTACAACTTCGGCATCTCGTCGCAGCTCAAGACCTACTTCGACTGGATCGCACGTGCGGGCGTCACGTTCCGCTATACCGCGAACGGCCCGGAAGGCCTCGTTAAGGGCAAGAAGGTGTACGTGGTCTCGGCGCGCGGCGGCAAGTATCAAGGCACGCCGAACGACACCCAGACGCCGTACCTGAAGACGTTCCTCGGCTTCCTCGGGATGACCGACGTGAACTTCATCTACGCCGAAGGCCTGAACCTGGGCCAGGAAGCCGCGAGTGCAGCGCTCGCGAGCGCACGCGAGGCGATTGCCGCCGCGTAAATCCTGCCGGGTCAGGCGCGCCGTCCTCGCGACGCGCGTGCCTCAAAGCAAAAAAACGCCACGAATGCAGTTTTCGTGGCGTTTTCTTTTACGGGCGCGCTTCGGCAAGGCGCTGCGCGCGCGGGCTCAAGCGAGCACTTCGGCCTTGTCGGGCAGGCGCCAGTCGATCGGCGTGCGGCCCTGCGCTTCGAGGTACGCGTTGGCCTGCGCGAAATGCCCGCAGCCGAGAAAACCGCGATGCGCGGAAAGCGGTGACGGATGCGGCGCCTCCAGCACGCAATGCGCCCGGCCTTCGACGAGCGCGCGCTTGGCCTGCGCGTGCGCGCCCCACAGCATGAACACGAGATGTTCGTGGCGCGTGGCGAGTTCGTGGATCAGCGTGTCGGTGCAGCGCTCCCAGCCGCGCTTCGCGTGGCTCGCGGCATTCGCGCGCTCGACGGTCAGCACCGTGTTGAGCAGCAGCACGCCCTGGCGCGCCCACGCGTCGAGGCAGCCGTGCTCCGGCGCAACGATCCCGAGGCTCGCCGCGATCTCCTTGAAAATATTGCGCAGCGACGGCGGCGGCCGCACGCCGGGCGGCACCGAAAACGCGAGCCCGTGCGCCTGCGGCGTGCCGCGATCCTCGCCGTGATAGGGGTCCTGGCCGAGGATCACGACTTTTACGTCGTCGGGCGAGGTGAGGCGCAGCGCGCGAAACACGTCGGCGGGATAGACGGTCTTGCCCGCGGCGCGTTCTTCATCGACGAAACGGCAAAGCGGCGCGCAGGCGTCGCTTGCGAGAAACGGCTGCAGCAGATCGCGCCACGCGGCGGGCAGGGCGTCGAACTGGTCTTCCAGGCGCTCTGCGGGCGCGGGTGCTGCGGGAGAAGTCGGCATGGTCCGGGGTTTCGTCGTTTGCGGCGTATGCGGCGTTTGCCTTGTTTTCGTTGATTTAGCCGCGGCGGCGGGGACGGGCATCGGCCGGTCGTCGTCGAATAGCGAGAACAGCGAGATCTGACGCGGATCGACCTCGTGCGCCTGCATGTCGTCGTGTGCGGACTGCGATGGTTCGGTGACGAGATCGTCGAAGAGCGAGGCCTGCACCGGAGCCGCCGCGCGGGAGCGTTTCGTGGAAGTCATGGGCGGCAAGTGTCGCAGCAAACGCGCGGTGATTCAATGCAGCGAAAAAAGGGGGCAATGCGGGGGCGGCGCACGGCGGCGGCGCAAATGTGAATCGCCCCACGCACCGCGCTCAATTTTCGCGTAGCCGATATCCGCGTTGCGCCTTGCTGATGTTCTCGGGCGCGAGCCCGGGCAGTTCGGCGGTCAGTTGCGCGGCGAGCTTGTGCAACGCGGCTTCGTCGCCGGCCTTCAGTTCCAGTTCGATTTCGCAGATTGGCGTGCGGCGTGTTTCGCCATTCACGTCCGCTGTGATTTCGCCCTGGTCGACGGCCGCCTCGATTTGCGCGTCATCGACTGCGAGCATCCACAGCGTGCGCGTGAAATCGGTGCGAAAGAGGGCGATCAATTCCGAAGCCGCCTCGGCCAGCGCCGTTGCAACGTCCGCGACGCCCGCATCGTCGCACTCGCGCAGGAGCCGCGCGGTTTCGAGCGCCTCGCCCGCCACCGGCATTTCCCACTCGTGCCGCGCGTGCAGGCCGTTTTGCGCGACGCCGGCCGTCTTGAACGTCTGCAGCCAGCCATCCGGCGTGCGCCGCAGCCGCAGCGCGCTTTTCGCGCGCGCGAGCGTCAGCGCCGGCGTGTCGAAATAGATGTTCTCCAGCCGCACGGCGCGGCCCGCCGTGCCCGCGCGCGAGGCGAAGAGCCTGAGCGCCGCGTCCACCGCGTCGCGCGGCAGCGCGAGCTTGATTTCCCGCTCGATGGCCATGTCCGGATTCCGTCCTCAGAAGAACATGCGGGCGAGTTCGACGCCCGGCTGCTCCGCGCGCATGAACGCCTCGCCGACCAGGAACGTATGCACGTTCAGCGCGCGCATCTTCTCGACATCGGCGCGCGAAAGAATGCCCGACTCGGTCACGACGATGCGGTCGTCCGGGACGTCTTCGAGCATGTCGATCGTCGTTTGCAGCGTCGTTTCGAAGGTGCGCAGATTGCGGTTGTTGATGCCGATGAGCGGCGTCTTCAGCGTGAGCGCGTGGTCGAGTTCGTCGCGGTTGTGCACTTCGACGAGCACCGCGAGCCCGAGCGAATGGGCGTACGCTTCGAGCTCGCGCATCTGGCCCGGATCGAGCGCGGCGGCGATCAGCAGGATCGCGTCCGCGCCCATCGCGCGCGCTTCGAGGATCTGATACGCGTCGACGATGAAGTCCTTGCGCAGCACCGGAAGCGTGCACGCGGCGCGCGCCGCTTCGAGATACGCGGCGCTGCCCTGGAAGAACTGCACGTCGGTGAGCACGGAGAGGCACGCCGCGCCGTGTTGCGCGTAGGAGCGCGCGATGTCGGCGGGAACGAAGTGCTCGCGCAGCACGCCCTTCGACGGGCTCGCCTTCTTCACTTCGGCGATCACGGCCGCCTCGCCGTTCGCGTGCTTCGCGCGCAGCGCGCCGACGAAATCGCGCAGATCGCGCGCCGACGCTTCGAGGCGCAGGGCTTCGAGCGGCGCGCTCACTTCGGCGGCGCGCACTTCTTCGCGCTTGACCGCGATGATCTTTTCGAGGATGTCGCTCATGGTGTGTCCGTCATTCGTCCCGGTATCGGCGTGTGAATTCAGCGTTTGAACTGTCGCGTGAAGCGTACCAGTTCGTCGACCTTGGCGCGGGCGCGCCCGCTTGCGATGGTCTCGCGCGCGAGCTGGATGCCGTCGGCGATCGATGCCGTCACGTCCGCCGAATAGAGCGCCGTGCCCGCGTTCAGCGCCACGATTTCGCGCGCGACGCCCGGCTCGTTCGACAGCGCGCCGAGCAGCAGCGTCTTCGATTCGTCGGCGTTTTCCACCTTCAGCGTACGGTTCGACACCATCTGCAGGCCGAAGTCCTCGGGATGGATTTCGTACTCGTGCACGGCGCCGTCCTTCAGTTCGCCGACGAGCGTCGACGCGCCGAGCGAGACCTCGTCCATGCCGTCCTTGCCGTACACGACGAGCACGTGTTTCGCGCCGAGGCGCTGCATCACGCGCACCTGGATGCCGACCAGATCCTGGTGGAACACGCCCATCAGCTGATTGGGCGCGCCGGCGGGATTCGTGAGCGGGCCGAGGATGTTGAAGATCGTGCGCACGCCGAGTTCGCGGCGCACGGCGGCGATGTTCTTCATCGCCGGATGATGGTTCGGTGCGAACATGAAGCCCATGCCCGTTTCGGCAATCGAGGCGGCCACCTGGTCGGGCTGCAGGTCGATGTTCACGCCGAGCGCTTCGAGCACGTCCGCGCTGCCCGATTTGCTCGATACACCGCGGTTGCCGTGCTTGGCGACTTTCGCACCCGCGCCCGCGACGACGAACATCGCCGCTGTCGAGATGTTGAACGTCTGCGAGCCGTCGCCGCCCGTGCCGACGATGTCGACGAAGTTCGAGTTGTCCTTCACCTCGACGTGGTTCGCGAACTCGCGCATCACGGTGGCGGCGGCCGCGATCTCGCCGATGGTTTCCTTCTTCACGCGCAAGCCCGTGATGATGGCGGCCGAGAGCACCGGCGAAAGCTCGCCGCGCATGATGAGACGCATGAGATGCAGCATCTCGTCGTGGAAGATCTCGCGGTGCTCGATCGTACGCTGCAGCGCTTCCTGCGGGGTAATCATGGTGTCGTCTCCGTGCTTAGGCATCGCGTACGGCTCCAGCGCGCTTCGATTGCTTGAGGAAATTCTCGAGGAGCGCGTGGCCGTGTTCCGAGAGGATCGATTCAGGATGGAACTGCACGCCTTCGACGGCCAGCTCGCGATGGCGCACGCCCATGATCTCGCCGTCCTCGGTCCACGCGGAAATTTCGAGGCAGTCGGGCAGCGACTCGCGTTCGATGGCGAGCGAGTGATAGCGCGTCACGCTGAAGTGCTTCGGCAGATCGGCGAATACGCCTTTGCAGTCGGTTTCGATCTGGCTCACCTTGCCGTGCATGATGGTCTTCGCGCGCACGACGCGTCCGCCGAACGCCTCGCCGATGGCCTGATGGCCGAGGCACACGCCGAGAATCGGAATCCGGCCGGAGAATTCGCGCAGCACGCCGAGCGTGATGCCCGCATGCTGCGGGTTGCTCGGGCCCGGCGACAGACAGATGCGCTCGGGATTCAGGCGGGCGATGTCGTCGAGGGTGATTTCGTCGTTGCGATACGTGTGGACGTCTTCGCCGAGTTCGCCGAAGTACTGGACGATGTTGTAGGTAAACGAATCGTAGTTGTCGATCATGAGCAACATGGTCTATCTCCGCTCAGAAGTCGCTGTCGAGGCCGTCCTGCACCTGCTCGGCGGCGCGCAGCACGGCGCGCGCCTTGTTTTCGGTTTCCTGCCATTCGGACTCGGGCACCGAATCCGCGACGATGCCCGCGGCGGCCTGCACATACAGATTGCCGTTGTGGATGAGGCCGGTGCGGATCGCAATCGCCAGATCCATCTCGCCGTTGAACGACAGATAGCCGACCGCGCCGCCGTAGAGGCCGCGCTTCACGGGTTCGAGTTCGTCGATCAACTCCATCGCGCGCACCTTCGGCGCGCCTGAGAGCGTGCCGGCCGGGAACGTCGCGCGCAGCACGTCGAAGTTGTTCATGCCGGGCTTGACCGTGCCTTCGACCGAACTCACGATGTGCTGAACGTGCGAGTACTTTTCGATGACCATCTTGTCGGTCACGGCGACCGAGCCGATCTGCGCGATGCGGCCCACGTCGTTGCGCGCGAGGTCGATCAGCATGACGTGCTCGGCGACTTCCTTCGGATCGTTCAGCAGTTCGGTCGCGAGTTCGGCGTCGCGCTCGGGCGTGTTGCCGCGCGGCCGGGTGCCCGCGAGCGGACGGATCGTCACGATGCGGTCTTCGCCGCGCTGTTCCTGGCGCACGAGAATTTCCGGCGAGGCCCCCACGACGTGGAAATCGCCGAAGTTGTAGTAATACATGTACGGCGACGGATTGAGCGAGCGCAGCGCGCGATAGAGCGACAGCGGATTGTCGCGATACGGCTTCGTGAGGCGCTGGCCGACCTGCACCTGCATCAGTTCGCCCGCGGCGATGTATTCCTTTGCGCGGCGCACGGCGGCGAGGTAATCGTCCTTCGCGAACTCGCGGAAGATCTCGGTGCGCACGCTCGACGACGTGACCGGCGGCTGCACCGTCGTGCGCAGGCGCTGCTTCAGTTCGCGCAGGCGCTGCTTCGCTTTCGTGTAGGCCTCGGGCGTTTGCGGATCGGCGTAGACGATCAGATAGAGCTTGCCCGCGAGGTTGTCGATCACGGCGACTTCCTCGGTGAGAAGCAGCTGGATGTCGGGCAGGCCGAGATCATCGGGCGGCGCGGTATCGGCGAGCTTTTTCTCTATGTAGCGCACCGCGTCGTAACCGAAGTAGCCCGCGAGGCCGCCGCAAAAACGCGGCAGGCCGGGGCGCTGCGCGACCTTGAAGCGCGCCTGGAATTGCGCGATGAATTCGAGCGGATCGCCTTCGTGCGTTTCGATTACCTGATCGTCGCGCACGACCTCGGAGACGCCGTTGCGCGCGCGGATCAACGCGCGCGCGGGCAGGCCGATGAACGAATAGCGGCCGAACCGCTCGCCGCCCACCACCGATTCGAGCAGGAACGAGTTCGCGCCTGCGCGTTCGGGCTGGGCGAGCTTCAGATAGAGCGAGAGCGGTGTTTCGAGATCGGCGAGCGCTTCGGCGATCAACGGGATGCGGTTGTAACCCTCGTTGGCGAGGGACTGGAATTCGAGTTCGGTCATGTTCCGATCCTTCCTGTTCGTGCGGCCGGTCGCGGCGCTGAAGGGCGCGGCGGACGAGCGCGATGGCGACTGGTTCGAGTGCCTTGGTGCTGCGTTTGGGGTTGCCGAGGGGCCGCTTTTGGGCGCTGCGCTCGCTCTCGATCCCGGCGCCCGAATGCGAAGACGCCGATGTGCGGATGTTACTCGACGTCCAGGACAGGCGCGGCGTCGCCGCGTTGCGCTGTACACCTCGCCGGATAAAGCGATGCGACACGCAAGCACGACCAACGCCAGCGGCCCGTGAGCCCGCAGGTGAGTTACCGCAACAGTCTGAAAACGAGATATGCGCGAAAGCGCAGCGAAATAAAAAACGGTGCTGAAGACGAAACGACACGGTGCTTCAGCGAACCTCGGCAGAGGTTAGCGCGACCAGCGACGCCAGGGCCAGGCTCCCCGGTCGATGCTGCCCAGACTCCGTTTTTTATTGAGAAACATGAGGAATGGTGACGGTCAGTTGATCACTTAGGTCAGAAGATTGTGTGCTGCGACTGCCTTGGCGGCGTCGAGCAGCGTGGCAACTATACCATCCGATTTTATTTTTTGTACAGGCTGGCCGTGGTTGTAGCCGTAGGGCACCGTAAGCGTCGCCATGCCCGCCGCGCGGCCCGCGATCGCGTCGTTCTCCGAATCGCCGATCGCCACGGCCGCCTGCGGCGCCACGCCGAGCTGCGCGCAGGCCGTGAGCATCGGCAGCGGGTCGGGCTTTTTCTTCGGCGTGCTGTCGCCGCCGAGCACGGCTTCGAAATACTGCGAGAGGCCGTATTGCTCCAGCAGTTCGACGGCGAAGCGATGCGGCTTGTTCGTCACGCACACGAGCCTCACGCCCGCGTCGCGCAGCGCGGCGAGGCCCGCAACGACGTCCGGATACAGGCGCGTGTGCTGCCCGTTGATCTTCGCGTACTCGTCCTGGTAGAGCGCGAGGGCTTCCTCGAAGCGCGACTGGGCGTCGTCGGCGGGGAGGCGCTGCGCGAGCACGCTGCGGATCAGATGCTCCGAGCCCTTGCCCACAAAGCCCATCACTTCCTCGCGCGTCGTCTCCTCGGCGTCGATCTGGGCAAGCATGCCGTTCAGGCCCGCCGCGAAGTCGTCGGCGGTGTCGACCATCGTGCCGTCGAGGTCGATCAGCGCCACCTCGATACGCGGCGCGGCGAACGCGATCGGCGTGCTTATCGGCGTGGTTGTCGGTGCGCTTTTCGGCATGCTCGTCGGCGAGGTCATTGCGCGGCGCCGACCGTGGCGAGCTGCGCGCGCATCTGGTCGATCACGGCCTTGTAGTCCGGCTTGCCGAAGATCGCCGAGCCCGCTACGAAGGCGTCCGCGCCCGCCGCCGCGATTTCGGCGATGTTGTCGACCTTCACGCCGCCGTCGACCTGCAGATGGATCGTGCGGCCGGTGCGTGCCGTGTAGGCGTCGATCTTCGCGCGCGCCTCGCGCAGCTTGTTGAGCGCTTCCGGAATGAACGACTGGCCGCCGAAGCCCGGGTTCACCGACATGATCAGTACAAGGTCGAGCTTGTCCATCACGTGATCGATGTAGTTGAGCGGCGTGGCCGGGTTGAACACGAGACCCGCCTTGCAGCCGTGGTCGCGGATCAGCGAGAGCGTGCGGTCGACGTGATCCGAGCCTTCGGGATGGAAGCTGATCAGGTTGGCGCCGGCCTTCGCGAAATCGGGCACGATGCGGTCGACAGGGCGCACCATCAGATGGACGTCGATCGGCACGTCGACATGCGGGCGGATCGCCTCGCACACGAGCGGGCCAATGGTGAGGTTCGGCACGTAATGGTTGTCCATCACGTCGAAGTGGATCCAGTCGGCGCCCGCTGCGACGACGTTGCGGACCTCCTCGCCAAGACGCGAGAAGTCGGCGGACAGGATGCTGGGGGCGATGTGGAATTGCGTCATGGCGAAATCGGAGGCGGACAGAAAAGCGTTATTTTACCGTTACATGCGTGCGTGGCCGGCGCCGCTGCGCAACGCCGCCCAGGTGCGCCGCGGCACGCGCCGCAGCGGGGCGCGCTGTGTGCACCGCTGTGTACACGTTTGTATGCACGGTTGCGGCTGCCCGCAGCATGAAGCAGAATGCGAAACCAGAGCCCGATGCGGGAGACGCCCGCGCCGCCTGGGTGCGCGGGGCTGGCGGGACTTCGCCTCAGGCGTGGTCCCGCGTTACCGAGCGGAATCAGGATGAGCCAGTATCAATTCAGCGTGACCTCGCAGGTACGCTACCTGCCCGACGAATCGGACCCGGAACGCCGGCAGTACGCGTTCGCCTACACGCTGACCATTCGCAACACCGGCCAGGTGAGCGCGCAGTTGATCGCGCGCCACTGGATCATCACCGACAGCGAAAACCATGTGCAGGAAGTGAAGGGGCTCGGCGTGGTCGGGCACCAGCCGCTGCTCAAGCCCGGCGAGCAGTTCGAATACACGAGCTGGGCCGTGATTGCCACGCCCGTCGGCACGATGGGCGGCGAGTACTTTTGCGTCGCCGAGGATGGCGAGCGCTTCGAGGCGCCCGTTGCCGAGTTCGTCCTGCGCATGCCGCGCACGCTGCATTGAACCCGCGCGCGCGTGGACCGTCTCCTAGTCCTGACGCCGGTCGTGCGCGGAGCGCTTCTTCCTGCCTGATGCAGTCCACACAACGATGAAAACCAGCAGGAAAAGCGCGAGCAATGCTTCCAGGCCAAACATGAGCATCGGATATTCGTCGAGCAGATCAGACATGGCGGCATCCAGTAAGAGCAGACATTGTATGCGAGCTTCGATGAGCGCCTGGGCGCTCGCATTGACGCGTAATCGCGGGCTGACGCCCGGATTCGGTGCAGGACATGATGCGCCTGACGTGACGAACGTGACGGATGTGGCGGATGTGGCGGATGTGATGGATGTGATGGATGTGATGGATGTGATGGATGTGGCGGATGTGGCGGATGTGGCGGATGTGCCCCGGCGGCACGCCGGCCCGCAGCGGGGTTTTGCAGGTTTCGCGGGTTTCGCGGGTTTTGCGCGCCTCGGCGCGTGGATCGGCGGGGCGGCGCTTGCCGTGTTGCTCGCCTCTTGCGGCGGCCCGGGCTACGTGCGGACTTCGCCGCCGAGCGGTGCAGCCGCCGTGCCTCCCCAGATTGCCACTGAGCGCCTCACGCCGGTTGCCTGGCAGCAGGTGCCGGGCTGGCAGGATGATTCGCTGATCGGCGCAGCCGCCGCGTTGCGGGCGAACTGCACGCGCCTCGCGCGCGATCCGCGCTGGCTGCGCGCGTGCGCGGCGGCCTCCGAACTCGACGATCTCGACGCAGCGAGTGCGCGCACATTCTTCGAAACCTATTTCACGCCGTTCCAGTTCGCCAACAGCGACGGTACGCTCGACGGCCTGGTCACTGGCTATTACGAGCCGTTGTTGCACGGCTCGCGCGTACGTCGCGGCGTTTATCAGACGGCGCTTTATCGCTGGCCTTCCGGCTATCGCGCGGGCGCCGCATTGCCGCCGCGCGCACAGCTCGAGCGCTCGGGCGTGCTCAACGGCAACGAGCTTGTCTGGGTCGACGATCCGATCGAAGCGTTCTTCCTGCAGGTGCAGGGCTCGGGCCGGATTCTGATGGAGGACGGCAGCGTGATGCGCGTCGGTTTCGGCGGAACCAACAACCAGCCGTACCGTTCGATCGGCAAGTGGCTGCTCGATCGCGGCGAACTCACGCCCGCGCAGGCGACGATGCAGGGCATCAAGGCCTGGGCGCGCGCGAATCCGTCGCGTGTCGACGCGCTGCTCGATACGAATCCGCGTTTCGTCTTTTTCCGCGAAATGCCGGGCGCGGAGAGCGCGCCACAAGGCGGCGCCGATGGTCCGATCGGTGCACTCGGCGTACCGCTCACGCCGGAGCGATCCATCGCGGTGGATCCGTCGGCGATTCCGCTCGGCACGCCGGTCTTTCTGCAGACCACGCGACCGCTCACGAATACGCCACTTAACCGCCTCGTGTTCGCACAGGACACGGGTACGGCGATCAAGGGCGGCGTGCGAGCCGACTACTTCTGGGGCCTCGGCGACGATGCCGGCGATCTGGCCGGCAAGATGAAGCAGGGCGGCCGCATGTGGCTGCTGTTCCCGAATTCCTGAGCGTGTCGCAATCGGATGCAACGGGGAGCCGGCGTATGCCGGCTTTTTTCGTTGGATGCGGCCTCGAAGAACGGCTTGAAGCGTCTAAAGGGCTTCCCTCGGGGCTTGCTTCGGGGCCTACTTCGGGCGCTTGTCGATGACGCGGCGCGCCTTGCCGACCGACCGCTCGATGCCGTTGACCTCCAGCACGTCGACGATTGCCGTCACGCCGATCAACGCCTTGATGTCGTGCGCGAGCGCCTTGCGCGCGATTTCGAGCGCCGCGCCATCGGGTGCGCTCTCGGGGGACGGTTCCACGTTGAGTGTCATCACGTCGAGCGGCCCGTCCTTCGTGAGGACGATCTGATAGTAGGGCGCGAGGGTGTGCTGCCGGAGCAGCAGCTCTTCGATCTGCGTGGGGAACAGGTTCACGCCGCGGATGATCAGCATGTCGTCCGAGCGGCCCGTGACCTTCTCCATGCGGCGCATGGTGCGCGCCGTGCCCGGCAATAGACGCGTGAGGTCGCGCGTGCGGTAACGGATGACGGGTAGCGCCTCCTTCGTGAGAGACGTAAACACCAGCTCGCCGAATTCGCCGTCGGGCAGGACTTCGCCCGTTTCCGGATCGACGATCTCGGGGTAGAAGTGGTCTTCCCAGATCGTCGGACCGTCGCGCGTTTCGGCGCACTCTGCCGCGACGCCCGGGCCCATGACTTCCGATAAGCCGTAGATGTCGAGTGCGGTGATGCCGACGCGTTTCTCGATGACGGCACGCATCTCGTTCGTCCACGGCTCGGCGCCGAAGATGCCGAGGCGCAGCGAACAACTCGCCGGATCCATGCCCTGGCGCGCCATTTCGTCGGCGATGGCGAGCATGTAGCTCGGCGTCACCATGATGATGTCGGGACGGAAGTCCTGGATCAGCTGAACCTGTTTCTCGGTCTGGCCGCCGCCGAACGGGATGACGGTGAGTCCGGCGCGCTCGGCGCCGTAGTGCGCGCCGAGGCCGCCGGTGAAAAGGCCGTAGCCGTAGCTCACGTGGACCTTGTCGCCGGGCCGCGCACCTGCCGCGCGCACCGAGCGTGCGACGAGGTTGGCCCAGGTGTCGATGTCGCGCGCGGTGTAGCCGACCACGGTGGGTTTGCCGGTCGTGCCCGAGGACGCGTGGATGCGCGAGATCCGCTCCTGCGGGACGGCGAACATCCCGAACGGATAGCTGTCGCGCAGATCCTGCTTGGTTGTGAACGGAAAGCGCGCGAGATCGGCGAGCGACTGCAACTGCGATGGATGCGCGCCCGCTTCATCGAATTTTCGGCGATAGACCGGCGAATTCTCGTACGCGTGATTCAGCGACCATTTCAGCCGTTCGAGCTGAAGCGTCGCGAGTTCGTCGCGGCCGGCCGTTTCGATTGCTTCGAGCGGCAGCGTCTGTGTCATCGGTATCTCCTGAGCCTTCGGTGCGCCGCTGGGTGAAGTGGCTGGGTGCGTCGGTTGGGTGAATGCAAAACCGGGTGAGAAAACGCGGCTTACTCGGCTACCGGAATGACGTTGCCGCGAATCTGCGCGGACTTGCCTCTGAAGAGCGCAACAATCTCGCCCGCCCGGTTCGTCACGCTGATGTCGTAGACGCCGTTGCGTCCCGAGAGGATCTGCTCGACGGCTTCGGCCGTCAGTACGTCGCTAGGCTGGACCGGGCGGAGGAACTCGATCGAGCAGCCGGCTGCGACAGTGTTGATGTTGTACGAATTGCAGGCGAACGCGAACGCCGAATCGGCGAGCGTGAAAATCAGGCCGCCATGGCAAATCTGATGGCCGTTCAGGAACTCGGGCCGCACGGTCATGGAAAGGCGCGCGTAGCCTGCGCGGACTTCCAGCAGTTCGATGCCGAGCGCGCGCGAGCAGGTGTCTGCGTCGTACATGGCTTGCGCGGTGGCACGTGCGAGTTCATCGGGCGTCATGGCGGCAGGCAAGGTGTGTGGCGTGGCCAGTGGTTTGGACTGCGGCGAGGACATGTCAGCGGCCCTCGAAGCGCGGTGCGCGCTTTTCGATGAACGCCCGAACTCCTTCGGCGTAGTCGTACGAGGCACCGAGTTCACGCTGGAGGTCGCGTTCGAGATCGAGTTGCTGGTCGAGCGTCTGCGAGGCCGAGGCGCGCATCGCTTCGCGCGTGGCGACGATGGCGCGCGTCGGCTGCTTCGCGAGCTGCGCGGCGAGCGCGGCGGCGGATGGCGCGAGTTCGGCGTCGTCGGTCACTTGCCATACGAGGCCCCAGCTTTCCGCTTTCTCGGCGGACAGGCGCTCGCCCGTCATCGCGAGACCGAGTGCGCGCGCCATGCCGACGCGCTTCGGAAGGAACCACGTTCCACCCGAATCGGGCACGAGGCCGATTTTGACGAATGCCTGAATGAAGCTCGCCGAGCGCGCGGCGAGCACGATGTCACAGGCCAGGGCGAGATTTGCGCCCGCGCCGGCCGCGGTGCCGTTGACGGCGGCGATGACGGGCATCGGCAACGCCTGCAAACGTCTGATCAGTGGATTGAAATGCTCGTCGATCAACGCGCCGAGGTCGGTCATCGCGCCGGGCGTGAAGTCGAGGTCGGCGAGATCCTGGCCTGCGCAGAAGCCGCGTCCTGCGCCGGTCAGCACCAGCGCACGTGCGCCAGTGGCGACGACTTCGTCGAGCGCCGCCGCGAGTTCGCGATGCATGGCGCGCGTGAAGCTGTTGAGCTTGTCCGGACGGTTTAGCTTGATCGTCGCGACGCGCGTGGCGGCGTCGGTCTCGACGCGGATCGCATCGTAGGGCATCGGGTTTCTCCTTTTCTCCAGAGGCCGCCATGCGTTGCACCTGGCGGCGGGTCGGTGCTGCAGGTTCGTGTCACAGGTGTGCGTGTCAAAGGCGTTCGATGGCGAGAGCGGTCCCTTGGCCGACGCCGATACACATCGTGCACCGCGCGTAATGTCCTTGTGTGCGCTCGAACTGATGAAGCGCGGTCGTCACGAGCCGTGCGTCCGATGCGCCGGGCGGATGACCGTGCGCGATTGCGCCGCCGGCTGTTGCGATGCCGGGCGCGTGGGTCGGCGCGGCGCCGAGGTCGTCCGCGCGAAGGTCTTTCAATGCGCCGCGGTAGCGGCCGAATGGGGTGCGAATCGCGTCGCAGGCATAGGCTTCGGTCATCTTGACTACCTCGGGCAGGTGCGCGTGAGTGCGCTCATGCCCTTCATTAGACGGGATGAGAGAGCCGGGCGCCATTAGCCCGGACGGTATATGCCGTTCAGCCGGCTGCAACCGGTGCGGCTTTGGGTTCAGTATGGACGCGGCTTTGAATGACGCGGAAGCGGTTCGCCACGAATGCGGCGTCGGCCAGCGCGGCGTTCGCGGCGGGGTTTGCGCCGGTGCCGTGGAAGTCGGAGAACGCCGCCGACTGGTTGACGAACACACCACCCGTCAAGTTGATCGAGAGCGCCACGCCGCCCGTGATCGCAGCTTCGTGTGCGGCTGCTATGACTGCATCGTCGGTGCTATAGACGGAAAGTGTCAGTGCGCCGTGATCCCGGGCGATCGAGCCGGCCAGGGCGAGCGACTGCGCGGTCGAATCGGCGGCGATGACGAAAGAGATCGGGCCGAACCATTCGCGCGTGAACGATGCAGCGTCGTGCGCGGCGTCGAGCGACAGTACGAGCGGAGTGCGCACGCGCGCGCTGGCGAATTGGGGATGTTCGAGCGTCAGGCTGTCGGCGAGAACGGGACCGAGCTTGCGCGCCTCGTCGATACGCGCGGTGACGCTTTCGTTCTGGATCGCGCCGAGCACCTCGACGGCGCGGACCGGATCGGCCACGAACTTCTGGACCGCACCGGCAATCGCCTGGGCGACCGCTTCGAAGCCGACGTGACCTTCGGCCGTGCGAATGCCGTCGCGAGGAACATAGATATTCTGCGGCGCCGTGCACATCTGGCCCGAGTAGAGCGAGAGCGAGAAGGCGATGTTGCGTGCGACGGCCTTCAGGTCGTCCGCGGAGTCGATCACGATCTGATTAACACCGGCCTTCTCCGTGTACACCTGAGCCTGATGCGCGTGCTGTTCGAGCCAGTCGCCGTTCTGCGTGCTGCCAGTGAAGTCGATCAATTTGATTTCGGGGCGCAGTGCGAGCGCCTGGACCAGCGCGCCATCGTTGGGATCGGTGGCAAGCAGCGTGACCACGTTCGGATCGAAGCCCGCTTCGCGCAGCACATCGCGCGCAATGCGCACGGTGATCGCGAGCGGCAGGATCGCACCCGGGTGCGGCTTGACGATGACGGTGTTGCCCGTGGCCAGATCGGCGAAGAGGCCGGGGTAGCCGTTCCATGTCGGAAACGTGCAGCAGCCGAGCACGAGGCCGGTGCCGCGCGGCACGACCACGTAGCGCTTGTGCATCGCGAGCGGCGGGTTCTTGCCCTGCGGCTTTTCCCAGTGCGTATCGGCCGGGATGCGGCGCAGTTGATCCCAGGCGTACGCAATGGCTTCGAGCGCGCGGTCCTGGGCGTGCGGGCCGCCGGCCTGGAACGCCATCATGAAGGCCTGGCCGGTGGTGTGCATCACGCTATAAGCGATTTCGAAGCTTGCACGGTTCAGGCGCTCGAGGATTTCGAGGCTCGCGCCCACCCAGGCCCGCGGGCCTGCGGCACGCCAGCCGCGCCGGGCCTCCTCGGCTGCGGCGATGAGCTGGTCGGGCGCCGACTTCGGATAGCGTGTGCCAAGCGCGAAACCGAACGGCGACGCTTCGCTGCCGACTGTTTCGCCGGTCGTCGGCTGGTCGAGTTCGAAGGTCCGGTTCAGGTGCGCTTTGAACGCGGCTTCACCATCGGCGCTGGCTGTTTCCCCGTACACTTTCGGGCTGGGCATCTCGGGAAACGGGGTCCAGTAGCCGCGGGTCTCGATGGCGGCAACCGCCTTTTGCAGCACGGCTTCGTGCTTGGCGAACAATGGATTGGTCATGGCGCAGGCAGAAGAAAAGTTGGATGGAACCTGCGCCGATTCATTAACCGACCGGTTGGTTGGCAAATGTTAGCATCAGTCAAAGTTTGGCGTAAAAAGTTTTTCGAACGACTTTTCTTTCGTGGAAGGAGGGGGTATGGGGTACGAGAATATTTTGGTTGAGACGCGTGGCAAGGTCGGCCTGATCACGCTTAATCGGCCGAAGGCGCTGAACGCGCTGAACGACGCGCTGATGGACGAACTCGGTGCTGCGCTGAAGTCGTTCGACGCCGACGACGAGATTGGCTCGATCGTCATCACGGGCAGCGAAAAGGCGTTCGCTGCCGGCGCCGACATCAGCATGATGGCAAGCTACACGTTCATGGACGTCTACAAGGGCGATTACATCACGCGCAACTGGGAGACGATTCGCTCGATTCGCAAGCCGGTCATCGCTGCGGTTGCGGGTTTTGCGCTGGGCGGCGGCTGCGAGCTGGCGATGATGTGCGACATGATTTTTGCGGCTGATACGGCGAAGTTCGGCCAGCCGGAAATCAAGCTGGGCGTGATTCCGGGTGCGGGCGGAACGCAGCGCTTGCCGCGCGCGGTATCGAAAGCGAAGGCGATGGATCTGTGCCTTACGGCGCGCATGATGGATGCGAACGAGGCGGAGCGCGCCGGACTCGTGTCGCGTGTGATTCCTGCCGCCGATCTGCTCGATGAGGCCATTGCAGCGGCCACTACTATTTCCGGCTACTCGCTTGCGGCGGTGATGATGGCGAAAGAGGCGGTGAACCGCGCGTACGAGACGACGCTTGCCGAAGGCGTGCATTTCGAGCGCCGCATGTTCCACGCGCTCTTTGCGACGGAAGATCAGAAGGAAGGGATGGCGGCGTTTATCGAAAAACGCAAGCCGGTCTTCACGAACAAGTAAGTCCGAGGAATACACCGCCGCTCTGCGGCGGCGGTGGCGACCGAAAATTTTTCTACGCGCCCCCCTTGCGCGAGGGCGGTGGTGAGGGGTAAGATTCGCCCCCTTCGCAGTACGGACGTGATGAAACAGGCGTCCGGACAGTGGAGGCCGCCGCAGAAACGGGCGGCGCGCAGTCAGCAGCTTTTGAGCAGCGATGCAAAAAAGGGGTTGACGAAGCGAAAAAGATTCTTCATAATCTCGTTTCTCTGCTGCTGACGCAGCGACGCAGA
>NZ_JAMXLH010000076.1 GCF_024281035.1 Paraburkholderia sp. | reverse complement strand
GCGCTGTACCGCCCCGGTCACGTCGCTTGCGTCGGTCACGTCGATCTCTCCTTGCCGCCAGTTCGTTCAGTTCACGCCAGCATAGCGGATCGCGAATGCCCGGCCACCCTGGTCATCCGGGCAATTGTGCGAACGCCGCGGACCCGTTAGTCTCTGCGGCACGGCTCATCACCCAACAGACTCCAACAGACGCGGCACTCATCATCATGCAGACATACACATGGCTGATCGGCGTGGACGGCGGCGGCACCGGCACGCGCGTGGCGCTTGGCGACTCGAATGGCGCGGAGCTCGCACGCGCCGCCGCGGGCCCTTCGGGTCTCGGGCTCGGCATTGCTCGCGCGTGGGAATCCATCGAGTCGGGTTGCCGTGCCGCGTTCGCCAATGCGGGGCTCGCGTTCGACTGGTCGCGCTGCGTGCTCGGCTGCGGGCTCGCGGGCGTGAACAACCCGGACTGGCTCGCCGCGTTTCGCCAGCAGGCGCCGCAGGTGGCGGGCCTCGCCGTGGAAAGCGACGCCTACACGACGTTGCTCGGCGCGCACGGCGGCGAGCCCGGCGTGGTGGTTGCGCTTGGCACGGGCAGCATCGCCGCTGCACTCGACAGTGCGGGCGCGTGCCGGATCGCAGGCGGCTTCGGCTTTCCGTCCGGCGACGAGGCGAGCGGCGCCTGGTTTGGTCTGCGCGCAATCGTCTGGGCGCAGCAGGCGCTGGATGGCCGCGCGCCGATCGATGCCTTCGCGCAGGCGCTGCTCGCCCACACCGGCTCGACCGATCGCGACAGTCTCATCGTCTGGCTGTGCGCGGCGAACCAGACCGCCTACGCCAGCCTCGCGCCCGTGGTGCTCGCGCATCGCGAGCATCCGTTTGCCGCAAAGCTGCTGGCCGAAGCGGGCGAAGCTATCGCGCAATTCATCGGCGCGCTCGACCCCACTGCCACGTTGCCTGCCGCGCTCTCGGGCGGGCTTGGCCAGCCGCTGCGCGAATGGGTGCCGCAGGCAGTGCGCGCGCGGCTGCGCGCACCAATCGCCGATTCGACAAGCGGTGCGCTGCGGCTGGCGCAGCGCGAAGCTGCACGGCTCGCGCAGGCGTAGACGTAAGCGCGGCAAGCGTAGTAAGCGTGGACAGCGTGGACAGGGCGGCGGCGCGCCGGGCGCAACGCCGGTTCCCAATCAGGGGGCAGAAACGATCAGGAGCGAACGGCGCAGCGTTACCGAGGCGGTGTTAGCATTAAGCGTTTAACACCTGCTGTCCGATTCCCATGTACAAGGTCATCGCAACCGATCTTGACGGCACGCTGCTCAACTCCGATCACCAGCTCGATCCGTTCACGGTTGCCACGCTCAATACCCTCGACGCACAAGGTCTGCGGTTCGTCATCGCTACCGGGCGCCACTACTGCGACGTCGCCGGCATCCGGGATCTGCTGGGCATCCGGCCGTATCTGATTACCTCGAACGGCGCGCGCGTCCACGCGCCGGACGATACGCTGATCGACGCCGCAAACCTGCCCGAAACGATCGTCCAGCGTCTGGTCGCGCCCGAGGTGACCGGCACGCACGGCCGCGTGATCGTGAGCCTCTTCGCCGACGACGCCTGGTTTATCGACCGCGACGCGCCCGAACTGCTCGCTTTTCACCAGGATTCGGGCTTCACCTATCGTGTGACCGACTTGCGCGCGCATGACGGCATCGGCATCGCCAAGGCGCTTTATATCGGCGACCCCGCCGATCTCGCACAAGTATCGCAGCGGCTCGCGGACGAATTCGGCGACGCGCTCTACGTCACGTATTCGCTGCCGGACTGTCTCGAAGTGATGGTGGCGGGCGTTTCGAAGGGGCGCGCGCTGCGCGTCGTGCTCGAGCGGCTCGGCGTCGCGACGACGGGCTGCGTCGCGTTCGGCGACAACATGAACGACATCGACCTGCTCGAAACAGCCGGGCATCCGTTCATGATGAACAACGCGAATCCCGATCTCATCGCACGTCTGCCGAAGGTTCCGCGTATCGGCAACAACTTCGAGGCGGGCGTCGCGCGGCATCTGCGCAAGCTTTTCGCGCTCGGCGACGAACCCGTTTCGTAAGCCAGGTGCGTCAGCGCGCGGGCGGCAGCGCGGCACAGGGGCAGTCGTCGGCGCGGTCGTCGAGGTCTTCGTGCTCGCGCGAGAAACGCGCGCGCGGCGTGCCGCCGCTCCAGTCGATGCGCACGACGTAGATGCTGTCGAAATCGTTGCTCTTCCATGACGGCACGTCGCCGGCTGCGCCGCCGTGCGCGCCGACGATCTGCCGCGCAAGCTCCTCGATCTCGCGATGTTCCCAGGCCACGAGCACGGTCCGGTTCGCCCACTTCGGATCGATGAGCGTGCCGCCAAGCTCGCCAATCTGCGAAAAGCCATACGGCGTCTGAACCGGCAGGCCGAACTGGATCGCGGTTGGCTCGATGGTCGCGAGCGGGCGTACGTAGTAGTACGGCTGGCCGCTGTCGTTTTTGCGCTCGCCCGGGTCCGGCGCGTAGATGGCATCGGGCTTGCCGTATTTCGCGGCGATCACCGCTGGCAGCGCAAGCGCGCGATTCAACCCCTTGCAACTGAGCTGGCCGAGGCCTGTGGGCGGTTTTTCGGCGTGCCGGACGAATACGAGCGTTTCGATATTGTTTTGTGCTGCGGGTGCTGTGGGTATATCGGGTGCAGCGGGTGTATCGGCCGCTTTCGCGCAGGCGCTCAACGCCGCCGCGAAGCACAGGACGATGCGGATAAGCGAGGCGAAGGAGCGCTCCATGATGCGGGCCGTGGCGGGAAGATCGGTGGGTCGCCCGATTCTAGCAGCGCGTGCGCGCAGCAGGGCCGGAAAGGAAGACGGGCGCCGTGGCGCCCGTTTTCATGCGCGGGCGGCGTCGTCGAGCGCCCCCGCTGGGTGTTGATGTGTTCGGCTGTGTACCGCTGTATATCGCTGTCTACCGCTGGATGCCCCTCAGCTTGCCTGGCGGCGGCAAGCCACTGCCGGATAGACCAGACTTGCGACGATTGCCCCGGCGATCGGCGCCACCCAGAAGAGCCAGAGCTGGGAGAGCGCTTCGACGCCGCTGACAAGCGCCGGGCCGGTCGAGCGCGCCGGATTCACGGACGTATTGGTGACCGGGATCGAGATGAGGTGGATTAGCGTGAGGCACAGGCCGATCGCAATCGGCGCGAAGCCGGCGGGCGCGCGTTGGTCGGTGGCGCCGAGAATCACGAACAGGAAGAAGCCGGTCATCACCGCTTCGCAGAGGAAAGCGGCGATCAATGAATACTGGCCCGGCGAGCGCTCGCCATAGCCGTTCGTCCCGAAGCTGTTCGTGGCAAGGTCGAAATCCGGATTGCCGAGGGCGATGAGGTACAGCGTGAACGCGCCGAGCGTGGCGCCGAGCACCTGCGCCGCGATATACGGGATGAGATCGCGCGCGGGAAAGCGTCCGGCGACCACGAGGCCGACGCTCACCGCCGGATTCAGGTGACAGCCGGAAATATGCCCGATGGCAAAGGCCATGGTGAGCACCGTCAGTCCGAATGCCAGCGAGACGCCCGCAAAGCCGATGCCGAGGCTGTGGCCGGGGCCGCCGAAACTGGCGGCGAGCACGGCACTGCCGCAGCCGCCGAGTACCAGCCAGAACGTGCCGAACAGTTCGGCGGCGAGTCGTTTGGATAAGTGCATCATGCGACACCTCGAATAGATGTTTTGAAAGGGGCTTACAAAACTGAATCGAGTCAGGGAGTGGTCGATTCTAGGCAGTCGATTGATCGGCGGGTGTCAAAGATTGTCAATTCCGATACCTTTGGTCGCATTATTGTGTACTACAGATGCACGGTTTGACTGCGGGCGATCAATGGTTAAATATTGGAAATATTCTGATAAAGCGGTATTAATAGTGATTGCCAATTCTTGTCGTTACGACTAATCTCGGTTCGAGTTGGTTAGCTTTGTAATCAAAGGGGGATCGGAATGTCGCAATATTCAGAACTCAAAGCCCAGATCGCCAGGCTCCAGGCACAGGCCGAAGAAGCGCGGCGTACCGAAATCGCGGATGTGATTGCCATGATTCGCGAAAAGATTGTCGAATATGGGCTGAGCGCCACGGACCTCGGCTTCGTGGCCGCGGCCCGGCGCGGACGCCCGCCGAAGAAGGCGCCGCTGCCTCCGCGCTACCAGGATCCGAAAACCGGCGCGACCTGGAGCGGGCGCGGCAAGCCGCCCAAATGGATTGCGGGAAAGAATCGCGAACGCTTTCTGATGGGCTAAGCCAGGCCAGGTCAGGCTAAACCGGGTTAAATCGGCTCAAGCCAGCTTTAGCGCGAAAAAGCCAGGTTTTGCGGCGTGAGCCAGCGGGGTTTAAGCGCGCGCCCGCGACCCGGCTATTGCTCCGGTTGTGCATGCCGCATACGTGCATGCGAAAAGAGCCGCATGGTTCCATGCGGCTCTTTTTATGCGAATACGGTAATGTCGCTATTCGACAGTACGCAAACGATTTGGATGACGTATTCGTCGGTTTTATCTCAATGTTTCATGTCAGATGTCATTCAACCGGCGGCGACACAGCGCAGTGCCTGACGGCCAACACCCTCGATGAGTGCGGTATACGCGTCGACGTAATTGCGCGCCATGGTATGCGACGTGAAACGGCGGTCGAACTGCGCGCGAATGGCTTTGCGAGAAAGCGATTCGATTTTATCGAGTGCCGCCACTGCGCCTTGCACGTCCTCGACAATAAAGCCGGTCACGCCCGGATCGATCACTTCGGGCACCGATCCGCGATTGAAAGCAATCACAGGCGTACCGCAAGCCATCGCTTCGATCATCACGAGCCCGAACGGCTCGGACCAGTCAATCGGAAATAGCAGCGCCTTCGCGCCCGACAGGAAGGCGGGTTTTTGCGACTCGTCGATTTCACCGATGAATTCGACGTGCGCCTGCGCAAGCAGCGGCTCGATTTCGGCCTTGAAATAGTCCTGGTCCACCTTGTCGACCTTGGCCGCGATCTTCAGCGGCAGGCCGCTTTGCGCCGCAATCCGGATCGCGGTGTCCACGCGCTTTTCCGGGCAGATGCGGCCGAGGAACGCCAGATATTGCGGCTCGCGGTCGGTTTGCGGCGTGAGCAGGCTGGCCGGCAGGCCGTGGTAGATCGTGCTCTGCCAGTTGGCCTGCCGGAGGGGCTGGCGCTGCGAATCCGAGATCGAGATCACCGGCGTGTCTGCGAACGTGTTGAACACCGGCTGCAGCTCGGGCAGGTCGAGGCGGCCATGCAGTGTCGTGACGAACGGCGTGTCGAGCGTCGAAAAAAGCGGAAACGGCAGATAGTCGAGGTGAAAGTGCAGCACGTCGAATTCGTGGGCGACGCGGCGCACGTGCTCGAGCAGCACCATGTGCGGCGCCAGGGCGTCGCGGATCGTCGGATCGAGCCGCAGCGCACGCGGCCAGGCCGGTTCGAGCTTTGCGGCGGTGACCGAATCGCCGCTTGCGAACAGCGTCACGTCGTGGCCCAGGTCGACGAGCGCTTCTGTCAGGTAGGACACGACGCGCTCGGTGCCGCCGTAGAGTTTCGGCGGGACCGCTTCGTAAAGCGGCGCAATCTGTGCGATTCGCATGGGCAAGTTCTCCGTGTGCATAGGCCGGGGCGACGCTACGGGTGAAGGCTAAGGCAGCGCGGACGCTGCGGTATCGGGTTATCCCTGAGGCCGATTATGGGGATGTGGCTCACCGATTCGAGTCCTTTTGCAATCGCTTAATGTTGTAACAGCGAGCTGTTACAGCGGGTTGCCGCAGACGCACGCGCGCGGCGGGCGACAGGTGGCGGGTGGCGGGTGGCGGGTGGCGGGTGACGCCCGGCGGATGCCTGCGTGCACGCCGCAGTGGCGGGGGCGATTCGCAATCCTTATGCCAGCTGTCTGCCAGCTGTCCGCCCGCCGTCTGCCGACCGTCTGCAGGCCACGCGCCAGCCATCTGCCACCACCTGTCCGCACGGGAGATGAGCGAATTTGAGCTACAGCAAGGAAACATCCTATAATTAGCACTCCCCGCAGCACACGCCTCGCGCATTACAGATGCAGCGCACATGGGCGCACGCCCGTCTCGCCTCCCTCTCCCTCTGTTGTCAGAAAAATTCCTACGAGATAACGCGGCAATGTCTCGCAGATCGTTGCGGCATTCGTCCAATATTCAAAGATGCACGGCCTCGCCACAATTGCGCGTTCAATCTATATGAGCCGTTCAGCCAGCTTTTGCGGATGTGAACGAGCAAACGTTTTACGTAGGCCTGACCAGCCGAATCGATACGAATCCCGGGGGGGAATCCATGGGCGCGACGAACAACGAGATGCTCAGTGAGATCAAGGACGTGAACCTGTCGTACCTGTTGCTGGCGCAACGCCTGCTGCGCGAGGACAAGCCGGCCGGCATGTTCCGCATGGGCATTTCCGAGCAGCTCGCCGACGTTCTCGCCGGTCTCTCGATGGCGCAAACCGTGCGACTCGCCGCCTCGAACCAGATGCTTTGCCGCTTCCGGTTCGACGACCACACCATCCTCGGCACGCTGGCCGACAAGGGCAAGTCCGCTCAGACCCACTCCGCGATCCTGATGGCGGGCCAGGCGGTCGCCCAGATCGGCTGAGTCTGTTTGTGGCCTGCCGCGCCGCCCGCGATGGTCGGGCGCGGCGTTTCGCCGCAGCCGGCCTGGCGGCTGGCGTGACGGCTCATTCCCGTATTCATCGGGCCTCTATGGCGACCAAGAGCGTGGTACTCGAGGTCAGGGAGATCGCGCTCGCGATCGAGCTGATCGAACTCGGCGCGCGGCTGCAGGTGCTCGAAGCGGAGACTTCGCTTTCTCGCGACCGCCTGATCCGTCTCTACAAAGAAGTGAAGGGCGAATCGCCGCCCAAGGGCATGCTGCCGTTCTCGACCGACTGGTTCATGACGTGGCAGCCCAACATCCACTCGTCGCTGTTTTACGGCACGTACCAGTTCATCATCCGCGAAACGCGCTGCGAGCCGATTCACGCAATCGTGAAAGGTTACCGGCTCTATCTCGAACACATGCGCCTCCAGGAAGAGGAGCCCGTGCTCAGTCTCACGCGCGCGTGGACGCTCGTGCGCTATTTCTCGTCGGGGCTCCTGCAGGCGAGCCCGTGCTGCCGGTGCGGCGGCCACTTCGTCGCGCATGCGCACGATCCGCAGCGCGGCTACGTCTGCGGGCTGTGCCAGCCGCCTTCGCGTGCGGGCCGAACGCGCCGCCTGTCCGGCGCAAGCGCTGTGAGCGCCACGAGCGCCACGAGCGCCACGAGCACCCCGGGTACCACGAGCACCCCGGGCGGTGCATCCGGCGCGTCCGGCAAGAACGGCGCTGCAACCTTGAACTGACTGGCGCGGACGGGCCTTTTGGCCGCCAAACGACTGGCGCCGGAACCTGTCCCCGAGATCGGCGGCGATGTGTTGCGGCTCCGCGCGCGTCCAATCCCAAAGTTTTTCCTATCGATGCCGTAAACCAGCTAAGGACGCGGGCCGACGGCGGTACGCGGCACATTCTCTAGTGAGGATCCGGCTGTGCTGATTTTCGTGGGAACACTCGTAACGATCCTGTCCGTCTTCGGCGGCTACCTGTTGGAGGGTGGCCATCTTGCGGCCATGATGCAGCCCATGGAGCTGCTCATGATCGGCGGTGCGGGCGTCGGCGCTTTCATCCTCGGCAACGGCGTCAAGACGATCAAATCGACCGTGCGCGTCATTCCGGCGCTCTTCAAGGGCTCGAAGTACAACAAGGACGTCTATATGGAGCTGCTCGCGCTGCTCTACGTCCTGCTCGCCAAGGCACGCAAGGAAGGCACGCTGACCCTCGAAGCGGACATCGACGAGCCGCTGAAGAGCCCGATCTTCACGCAATATCCGCGCGTTCTCGCCGATCAGCACGTGATCGAATTCGTCACCGACTACCTGCGCCTGATGGTGGGCGGCAACATGAATGCTTTCGAAATCGAAAGTCTCATGGACGAGGAAATCGAAACCCACCACGCCGAAGGCGCGGCGCCTGCCAACGCGCTCGCGAAGGTGGGCGATGCGATGCCGGCCTTCGGTATCGTCGCCGCGGTGATGGGCGTGGTGCACACGATGGCGTCCGCTGACCGTCCGCCCGCCGTGCTCGGCGAAATGATCGCCCAGGCGCTGGTCGGCACCTTCCTCGGCATTCTGCTTTCGTACGGCCTGATCGGGCCGCTCGCGAGCCTCGCCGAGCAGCGCGTGACCGAGTCCACCAAGATGTTCCAGTGCATCAAGGTGACGATCCTCGCGAGCCTGAACGGCTACGCGCCTGCCATCGCAGTGGAGTTCGGCCGCAAGGTGCTGTTCTCGACCGAGCGTCCGTCGTTCTCGGAACTCGAAGATCACGTGCGCCGCGTGAAGGCGAAGTAAGGCAGACGGGATGAACGAGCAAGGAAGCGCACGATGAGCAAGGACAAGGATCGCACGATCGTCGTGAAGCGCGTCGCGCCTGCACGCCACGGCCATCACGGCGGCGCGTGGAAGCTGGCCTATGCGGACTTCATGACCGCGATGATGGCGTTCTTCCTGCTGATGTGGCTGTTGAGTTCGGTGACGACGAAGCAGTTGCGCGGCATTGCCGAATACTTCAACCAGCCGTTGAAGGTCGCGCTTTGGGGCGGCGACCGCAGCGCCGAGGATTCGAGCATCCTCAAGGGCGGCGGCCGCGACATCTCGACCGACAAGCAAGGCGTCATGCGCCAGAGCGAAGGCTCGACGCTGCAATCGGAGCGCACCTCGGTGCGCTTTAACGATGAAGAAGCGTCGAAGCAGCAGCAAGGCTCGCTCGAGCGCCGCGAACAGGAGCGCCTGCACGATCTGCAGGTCAAGCTGATGGCCGCGATCGAGGCGAACCCGGTGCTGCGCCAGTACAAGCAGCAGATCCGCATCGACTCGACGCTCACGGGCCTGCGCATCGAAATCGTCGATACGCAGAAGCGGCCGATGTTCGCGACCGCGCGCGACGTGGTCGAGCCGTATATGCGCGACATCCTGCTCGCGATCGGCAGGACGCTCAACGACGTGCCGAACCGCATCGTCGTGCAGGGCCACACCGACGCCGTGCCGTACGCGGGCGGCGAGAAGGGTTACAGCAACTGGGAGCTTTCGGCGGACCGCGCGAACGCGTCGCGCCGCGAGCTGGTGGCGGGCGGCCTCGACGACGGCAAGGTGCTGCGCGTGATCGGCCTCGCTTCCACGCAGAACCTGAACAAGGCCGATCCGCTCGATCCGGAGAACCGGCGCATCAGCATCATCGTGCTGAACAAGAAGTCGGAAGACGCGCTGATGCACGACGACACGACGACGACGCCGCTGTCCGACGACGCCGCGCGTTCCGGCAAGCCGCTCCTGCCGGGGGTCATGCTGCACCCGGCGGCCGCGCAGGCGGCGCCCGTGGCTGCGCCCGCGCCGGTGCGGATCAAGCCCGCGTTGAAGGTCGCCGGGATGCCGGCGCCAACGGCAGGGACAACGGCGGCGACAACGGCAGCGGCAACGGCAGCGGCAACCGCAGGGACAACCGCAGCGACAACGGCAGCTGCAACCGCGGCGGCAACCGCAGGCACAACGACAGCGACAACGGCGGCGCCGGGTCCGGCGCAGCCGCCCGCCCAATGAAGCATTCGGGCCCGGGTATAGCGCGAGCGAGAAACCGATGATCAGAAGCATTCTGGCGATCGACGATTCGGCATCCATGCGGGAGATCCTGCTGGCGGCGCTCGGCCAGGCCGGGTACGAGGTGACGCTCGCGAAGGACGGCGACGAAGGGCTCGAGCACGCGCTCGCGCAGCACTTCGACCTCGTGCTCAGCGACCTGCACATGCCGCGCGTGAGCGGCCTCGAGCTGGTCCGCAAGCTGCGCGCGAACCCCTCGTATTTCGAAACGCCGATTCTCATCCTCACGACGGAATCGGATCAGACCTTCAAGACAGCCTTGCGCGATGCCGGTGCGACGGGCTGGCTGGAAAAACCGGTGGATCCGGAGCTGCTCCTCGATCTTGCGAGCGCGCTCTGCGAGGCGCAGGCATAAGGCGCGTCGCACGAGACAGCGGCAACGGCAACCCCCAACAAGTACATATCGCGGTGAATCAGGCATGACACTCGACATCACTCAGTTCTATCAGACGTTCTTCGACGAAGCTGACGAGCTGCTCGCACAGATGGAGCAGCTGCTGCTGAACCTGAATGTCGCCCAGCCCGATCCCGAGGATCTCGCTGCGATCTTTCGCGCGGCGCATTCGATCAAGGGCGGCGCGGCGACGTTCGGCTTCACCGCGCTCACCGAAACGACGCACATTCTCGAATCGCTGCTCGACCGCGCGCGCAACAACGAACTCGTGCTGCGCAAGGACATGATCGACACGTTCCTCGAAACGAAGGACGTGCTCTCGGGCCAGCTCGCCGACTACCGCGCGAGCGCCGAGCCCGACGCGGACGCCGCCGCCGCCGTGCGCGCGAAGCTCGAACGGCTCTACGCGGAAAGCCGCGGCGTGCCCGCGCCTGCCGCACCCGCGCCCGCAGCGCCCGCTGCCGCTCCCGCTCCCGCCGCTGCACCTGCCGCACCCGCTGCGCCGGTCGCACCGGCTGCATCGGCCGCGTCGGCAAACGGCGCGCCCGAGCACGTCGTCGATGAAGCGATGACCGCAAGCGGCACGGGCGGCACGGGCGGCGCAAGCGGCGGCGCGGAAAACGGCCCGCATCTGCGCATCACCTTGCGCCGTGTCGATGCGAAGGATCAGGAACTGCTCGCCGAAGAACTCGGCAACCTCGGCCGCGTGGTCGCGCAGGTGAAGACCGGCGACGACATCACGCTGTGGCTCGAAACCGAGGTGTCCTCGGACGACATCATCGCCGTGTGCTGTTTCGTGATCGACGACAGCCAGATCTCGATCGGACGCGGTGCAGCGCCGCAAGGCGATGCGGCACCGGCTGCCGCTGCCGCTGCCGCGCAGCCCGAGGCCGCGGTCATAGCGGCGGCGGCAGCGGCGCCGGCCGCAGCGAGCGCTCCGGCAACCGCGCTGACCGCGCCCGTCGCGCCTGCCGCACAAGCTGCGCAAGCTGTACAAGCCGCGCCCGCCGCAGCGCCTGCCCAGCCCGAACACGAAGCCGCAGCGGCCCAGTCAGGCGCGGCGCATGCCCCCGAGGCCGAGCGCAAGCAGCGCCCGGCCGCCGCCGCCGCATCGGCGGAGGGCAGCTCGATTCGCGTGGGCGTCGAGAAAGTCGACCAGCTCATCAACCTCGTCGGCGAACTCGTCATCACCCAGGCGATGCTCGCCGAAACGGCCAATGCGTTCGACCCGGCGCTGCACGACCGGCTCTTCAACGGCATGGCGCAGCTCGAACGCAACGCGCGCGACCTGCAAGAAGCGGTGATGTCGATCCGCATGATGCCGATGGACTACGTGTTCAGCCGCTTCCCCCGTCTCGTGCGCGACCTCGCGGCCAAGCTCGGCAAGGAAGTGGAACTCGTGACGTTCGGTCAGGCGACCGAACTCGACAAGAGTCTGATCGAGCGCATCATCGATCCGCTCACACACCTCGTGCGCAACTCGCTCGACCACGGCATCGAAACGGTGGAAGCGCGCCGCGCCGCGGGCAAAGACTCCACCGGCCAGCTCGTGCTGTCCGCCGCGCATCACGGCGGCAACATCGTGATCGAGGTGAGCGACGACGGCGCGGGCCTGCGCCGCGACAAGATTCTCGCGAAGGCGATCAAGCAGGGCATGTCGGTCAGCGAAACGATGCCGGACGAAGAGGTCTGGAATCTCATCTTCGCGCCGGGCTTCTCGACCGCCGAACAGGTCACCGACGTTTCGGGCCGCGGCGTCGGCATGGACGTCGTGAAGCGCAACATCCAGGCGATGGGCGGCCACGTCGAAATCACGTCGTACGCGGGCAAGGGCACGACGACGCGCATCGTGCTGCCGCTCACGCTGGCGATTCTCGACGGCATGTCGGTCAAGGTCGGCAGCGAGATCTTCATTCTGCCGCTGAACTTCGTGATGGAGTCGCTGCAGCCGCGCCTCGAAGACATCTACACGGTCACGAACGGCGACCGCGTCGTGCGCGTGCGCGGCGAATACCTGCCGCTGGTTGCGCTTCATCAGGTGTTCGCCGTGGAAGGCGCGCGCACCGAGCCGACGCAGGGCATCGTGACGATCATGGAAACCGAAGGACGCCGCTTCGCGATGCTGATCGACGAACTCGTCGGCCAGCAGCAGGTGGTGGTGAAGAACCTTGAGACGAATTACCGCAAGGTGCACGGCATTTCCGCCGCGACGATTCTCGGTGACGGCAGTGTCGCGCTGATCGTCGACGTGGCGGCGCTCAATCGCGAAACGCGGTTGACCCACGGCGCGGGGCAGGCCGCGGGCGCATTCGCCGAATTTGCCTGACCGCAGGCGCTTCAGACTTACTTTCGCAACCCAATTCAAACTGTTCAGGGGCTAACGTGGCAGAAGTCCAACCCATCAATGGCAACGGCGGCAACGGCGCCGGCGGGGCCCTCGCGCACCGGCGCGACGCGCAGCAAGCCGAAGCAGGCGGTCAGGAATTCCTCGTCTTCACGCTCGGCGCGGAAGAGTACGGCATCGACATCCTCAAGGTGCAGGAAATCCGCGGCTACGACAGCGTGACGCGCATCGCCAATGCGCCCGAATTCATCAAGGGCGTCATCAACCTGCGCGGCATCATCGTCCCGATCGTGGACATGCGCATCAAGTTCCATCTGGGCCGCGTCGAATACGACCACCAGACGGTCGTCATCATCCTGAACGTCGCGCATCGCGTCGTCGGCATGGTCGTGGACGGCGTGTCCGACGTGCTCACGCTGCAGCAGGACCAGATCATGCCCGCGCCGGAGTTCGGCGCGACGCTCACCACCGAATTCCTCACGGGCCTCGGCACGGTGGACGGCCGCATGCTGATCCTGATGGACATCGAAAAGCTGATGACGAGCCGCGAAATGGCGCTGATCGAGGCGCTCGCCAAGTAGGCCCGGCCGACCGGTATCGGGGGTGGCCCACCGGGTGGGCCGGCGCGAAAGAGCGGCAAGCCGCCGAAAAGAGCGGCAAGCTGCCCTTTGTTTGGCGCGCTGCAAACAACGATTTGTGCGACGCTCACTGAACCTTTCGCACAGCACAGGAGCCATTGAGATGCTGCACAAGTGGTCGATCCGCGCGACGCTAACCGGCGTCGGCGCCGTACAGATCCTGCTGACCTTTCTGGTCGGTGCGCTAGGCCTTTTCGCGCTCGGTAGCGCGGGCGATTCGCTGAGCGCGATTGCGCACGGCGACGTCGTCGCGATGCGTTCGCTGAACGACGCCTCGTCGTATCTGCTGCGCGCGCGCATCTCGCTTGAGCGCGCGAGCGCGCTCGCCGTCGCGAACCAGGCCGACGAATCGAAGCAGGCGCTCGATCGCGCCGACGCACTGCTCGCCAAGGGCAACGACGCGTGGAAGGTGTTCCAGGCCGCGCCGAAGAGCGGTGTCGATGCCGCTGCGCTCGACGCCCTCGCGCAAAAGCGCGCGACGCTGCTGCAAGACGGCGTGCAGCCCGAACTCGCGGCGCTGCGCGCGAACGATCAGACGGCGTATCACGCGCTCGCCGACACGAAGATCAGCCCGATGTTCGTCGATTACGACAACGTTGCGGCACCGCTCGCCCAGGCTGTGCAGAACGGCGCGCAGCAGCGCGAAGCCGATGCGCGCGAGCGGATCGCGTTCATGCGCACGTTGATCGTCGTCATGTCCGCCGTCGCGCTCGTCGTCGTGCTCGTGATCCGCTTCGCGCTGCGCGGGCTCATCGTGCAACCGCTCCAGGAAGCCGTGGATTGCTGCGAGCGCATCGCGCAGGGCGATCTGTCGAAGTCCATCGTGGTCGACCGCACGAACGAAATCGGCCGTCTCTTCGTGGGCCTCAAGCGCATGCAGGAGAGCCTTGTCTCGCTCGTGAACGCGGTGAATACGGGCGCGGGTTCGATCGACATCGGCGCGCGCGAAATCGCGATGGGCAACACCGATCTGTCGCAGCGCACCGAGCAGCAGGCGGCCTCGCTGCAGGAAACCGCGTCGAGCATGGAGCAGCTCACCGGCACCGTGAAGCAGAACGCCGAAAACGCACGCCAGGCGAGCCAGTTGGCGGTCAACGCGTCGGATATCGCGACGCGCGGCGGCGAAGTGGTCGGCGAAGTGGTGCACACGATGCAGGACATCGCGGCCAGCTCGGCGAAGATCGTCGACATCATCAGCGTGATCGAAGGCATCGCCTTCCAGACCAACATTCTGGCGCTCAACGCGGCAGTCGAAGCCGCACGGGCGGGCGAGCAGGGCCGCGGTTTCGCGGTGGT
This sequence comes from Paraburkholderia sp., assembly GCF_024281035.1. Lineage (GTDB taxonomy): Bacteria > Pseudomonadota > Gammaproteobacteria > Burkholderiales > Burkholderiaceae > Paraburkholderia. The sequence continues at coordinate 107,147 of NZ_JAMXLH010000076.1, read as the reverse complement.
CGCGGGCGAAGTGCGCAGCCTCGCGCAGCGTAGCGCGAGCGCGGCCAAGGAAATCAAGGAACTGATCAACGATTCCGCGCAGAAGGTGCAAAGCGGCTCGCAGCTCGTGGGCCGCGCGGGCACGACGATGGAAGACATCCTCCTCGCCGTGCGGCGCGTCACCGACATCATGGGCGAGATCAGTTCGGCCTCCGAGGAACAGTCGGGCGGCATCGAACAGGTGAACCGCGCCGTCACGCAGATGGATACGGTCACGCAGCAGAACGCGGCGCTGGTCGAACAGGCGGCGGCCGCGGCGGCCTCGCTCGAAGAGCAGACGCGCAATTTGCAGACAGTGCTCGGAAGCTGGCGCACGGGCGCGGCGTCCACGCGCTCGCGCACGACGGCTGTGCGCTCCGCGGCAGTACCGGCAGCGGCAACGTCGGCAGCGTCGGCTGCGCCTGTCGTGACGCACGCCGCGCAGGCAGCGCCCGCCGCGAAGCGCGCAGCTGCACCCGCAGCGGCAGCGTCGCCGAAGCCTGCTGCCGAACAGGTTCTGCTGCGGCCGGCGCCGAAGGCTGCTGCGCGCGCCGAACCGGTCGTGAGCGCCGCATCAGCGGACGCCGACTGGGAAACGTTCTAGATCCGAAGAGTTACGCAATGCACATGAGTGTCCACGGCCGCGATGAAACGTACCGTGCCGCCGTCGACGAAACGGCCGCACGGCGCGGCTCGCATGGCGCTGTGCAAACCGCCGCGCGCGCGGCCGGGCGTGTGGCCGGATCCGCCGGGAGCGCAAGACGATGAGCGATCCGCGTTCAAGGCGAGAGGATCGCGCCGATCGCGCCATGCGCGCGAGCGCGGCGCCGGCCGAGGGTAACCGCGATTTCGACTTCACCTCGGCGGACTTCGAGCGGATCCGCGCGCTGATCCATCGCCGCGCGGGCATTTCGCTTTCGGACCACAAGCGCGACATGGCGTACAGCCGTCTCGCGCGGCGCCTGCGCGCGCTCGGGCTCGACAGCTTTCGCGACTATCTCGACCAGCTCGAACAGGGCAACGATGCGCTCGAGTGGGAGGCGTTCACGAATGCGCTCACCACGAACCTCACGGCGTTCTTTCGCGAGGCGCATCACTTTCCGATTCTCGCGGAGTTCGTGAAGCGGCGCGCGCAACCGGTTTCGGTGTGGTGTTCGGCGGCTTCCACGGGCGAAGAGCCCTACTCGATCGCCATGACGCTGATCGAGGCGCTCGGCGACCGTGCGGCGCGCGACGCGCGCGTGCTCGCAACCGATCTCGACACCCAGGTGCTCGCGAAGGCCAATGCGGGCGTCTACGCCTACGACCAGGTGAAGCACCTTTCGGCGGAGCGTCTGAAGCGCTTCTTCCTGAAGGGCACCGGCGCGCACGACGGATTCGTGAAGGTGCGCCCGGAGTTGCGCCAGATGATCCGCTTCGAGCAGCTCAATCTCACCGACGCGGACTACGGTTTGCGGCAGCAATTCGATGCGATCTTCTGCCGCAACGTGATGATCTATTTCGACAAGCCGACGCAGTCGCGGGTGCTCACGCGCTTCGAACCGCTGATGAAGCCGGACGGGCTGCTGTTCGCGGGTCATTCGGAGAACTTCACTTACGTCACGCAGGCTTTCCGGCTGCGCGGCCAGACCGTCTACGAGCTGGCGCGGGAGCGGGCCAACCCGACCACCGCGGCGAGCGCGACCACCACGGCCACCTCGGCCGCGCGCCGCGTCGGTGACACGATCGGAACGCCCGCATGAGCACCACGCTGCCGATCGCGACCAATCTCTATTACGACAACCACTTCCACCGCCAGGGCGTGAAGCTGTTGCCGAACGAGTTCTATACGACCGCCGAGGACATGGTGCTCGTGACGGTGCTCGGCTCGTGCGTGGCCGCGTGCATTCAAGATCGCACGGCGGGGATCGGCGGCATGAACCATTTCATGCTGCCCGACGACGGCGCCGATGTCGCGCAGGCCGCCTCCGACGCGATGCGTTACGGCGCCTACGCGATGGAAGTGCTCATCAACGAGCTCATCAAGGCGGGCGGGCGGCGCGAGCGCTTCGAAGCGAAAGTGTTCGGCGGCGCGGCGGTGCTCGCAGGCATGACGACGATGAATATCGGCGACCGCAACGCCGAGTTCGTGCGCCGCTATCTCGCGACCGAACACATCCGCATCGTCGCCGAGGATCTTCAGGGCACGCATCCGCGCAAGATCGCGTTCTTGCCGCATACGGGCCAGGTGATGGTGAAAAAGCTGCGGCTCACGCAGGATCCGGGCGTCGCCGAGCGCGAACAGGCGCTCGCGCGGCAAACTCCCGAGGCGCGCGCCGAAAGGCTCGCCCAGGCGCGCGCGCGCGTCGAGCTGTTCGGACTCGCGGGCACGCGGGCCGCGGCAGCCCGCGCGCCGCAGCCGGCCTCACCGCAGCAGGCGGGCACTCGCAGCCGCGTCGAACTTTTCGGCGCGGCGGGTTCCTCGCCGCAGCGGCCACTCAGACAAAACAACGCCAGGACAGTAGAGGAGGCGTGAACACTGTGCAAAAAATCAAGGTTCTCTGTGTCGACGATTCGGCGCTCATCCGCAGTCTGATGACGGAGATCATCAACGATCAGCCGGACATGACGGTCGTCGCCACCGCGCCCGACCCGCTCGTCGCGCGTGAGCTGATCAAGCAGCACAACCCGGACGTTCTCACGCTCGACGTGGAAATGCCGCGCATGGACGGCCTCGACTTTCTCGAGAAGCTCATGCGCCTGCGTCCCATGCCGGTCGTGATGGTGTCGTCGCTGACCGAGCGCGGCAACGAAATCACGCTGCGCGCGCTCGAACTGGGCGCCGTCGATTTCGTGACGAAGCCGAAAGTCGGCATTCGCGACGGCATGCTCGAATACGCGGAAAAGCTCGCGGACAAGGTGCGCGCCGCCGCGCGCGCGCGCGTGCAGGCGCGTCACGCCGCACCGGCTGCGGCCCATGCGGGTGCGCCGGGCGCGCCCCCGGCTGCGGCCCACGCGCCGATGATCAACAATCCGCTGCTCAGTACCGAGAAGCTGATCATCATCGGCGCATCGACGGGCGGCACGGAAGCGATCCGCGAAGTGCTCACGCCGCTGCCGCCCGATGCGCCGGCGGTGCTGATCGCGCAGCACATGCCGCCGGGCTTCACGAAGTCGTTCGCGCAGCGCCTGAACGGCCTGTGCCGCATCAGCGTGAAGGAAGCCGAGCACGGCGAGCGCGTGCTGCCGGGCCACGCGTATATCGCGCCGGGCCACGCGCACCTTTTGCTCGCGCGCAGCGGCGCGAACTACATTGCCCATCTCTCCGACGACCCGCCGGTGAACCGGCATCGTCCGTCGGTCGACGTGCTGTTCCGCTCGGCGGCGCAGCACGCGGGCAAGAACGCGATTGGCGTGATCCTCACGGGCATGGGCCGCGACGGTGCCGCGGGCCTGCTCGACATGCGCCGCGCGGGTGCGTACACGTTCGCGCAGGACGAGGCGAGCTGTATCGTGTTCGGCATGCCGCGCGAGGCGATTGCGGCGGGCGCCGCCGATGAAGTCGCGCCGCTTTCGGACATGAGCCGCCGCGTGATGGCGCGTCTCGCGCAGATGGGAGACCGCGTACAGCGGGTATGATGCGCGCCTGCGAAGCGCGCCGCGCAGCACAGGCGCGCAACGACGGAAAACTAATTTGACTGGCCTCGTAGCATGCGAGTCTGGATAATTGCCCGGGGCAAGCCTGGAGGAATGGAACTGTGATGGATAAGGGAATGAAGATTCTGGTGGTGGACGATTTTCCGACGATGCGCCGGATTGTCCGCAACCTGCTGAAGGAACTGGGCTACTCGAACGTCGACGAAGCCGAAGACGGCGCAGCGGGCCTCGCACGCCTGCGCAGCGGCAACTACGAGTTCGTGATTTCCGACTGGAACATGCCGAACCTCGACGGTCTCGCGATGCTCAAGGAAATCCGCGCCGATGCGACCCTCACGCACCTGCCGGTGCTGATGGTGACGGCGGAATCGAAGAAGGAAAACATCATCGCGGCGGCGCAGGCTGGCGCGAGCGGCTATGTGGTGAAGCCGTTCACGGCGGCGACGCTCGATGAGAAGCTGAACAAGATCCTCGAAAAGATGGCAAAAACGGGGAGCTGACGTGAACGAGCATATCGGCGCGCAGGCCAACGAGCTGCCTGGCGATCTGCCTGATGAGCTGCAAGAAGGCGCGGACGGCCTGCCGGGCGACCTGTCCGGGATCGCGGGCGACCGCATCCTCGCACGCATCGGCCACGTTACGCGCACGTTGCGGGACTCGATGCGCGAACTCGGCTTCGACAAGCACATCGAGCGCGCGGCCGAAGCCGTGCCCGACGCGCGGGAGCGGCTGCGCTACGTCGCCAGCATGACCGAGCAGGCCGCGGAGCGCGTGCTCTCGGCCATCGAGCTCGCCAAGCCGATGCAGGAGCAACTCGAACGCGACGCGCGCGCGCTCTCCGAGCGCTGGGCGACGTGGTACGACGCGCCGATCGGCCGCGAGGAAGTGCGCGTGCTGATGGACGAAACGCGCGCGTTCGTCGACGGCGTGCCGCAGGTCACCATCGCGACGAACCAGCAACTGCTGGAGATCATGCTCGCGCAGGACTTCCAGGATCTCACCGGCCAGGTGATCAAGAAGATCATGGAGGTCGTGTACCTGATCGAGCAGCAACTGCTCGGCGTGCTGGTCGAGAACATCGCGCCGGAGCGGCGCGAGCAGTTCGCGGCGACGGCCGCGCAGCTCGTCGAATCGCCGACGGGCAGCCCCGCATCGCTGCTGAACGGCCCGCAGATCAACCCCGAAGGCAAGGCCGACGTCGTGCAGGATCAGGAGCAGGTCGACGATCTGCTCGCCAGCCTCGGCTTCTAGCTCTCCCGCGCGGGGCGGCACGCCAGCGGCACTTCGCTGCCTGGCCGCCGCCCTTGCCGCTGCCGGGCGGCGCCGGCAGGCCCGAGCAGGCTTGAGCAGGCCCATGCAGGCCCATGCAGGCCCATGCAGGCGCCGGAAGGCTCGAGCGCCGGTCCGGCCCATTCCCCGAAATACCCCCGTTTCTCCGGCTTACTCCGGCAATCGGCGCTGGTGCGCCGCGGCAATAATTGCTGTCACTGAAAAAGGGCGTGTGCGGCCAGACGAGGCCGTGCGCCACCGACCGGAGCAAGCGTGGCTGAGGACAGCGACCTCGAAAAAACCGAATCCGCCACTCCCAAGCGCCTCCAGAAGGCGCGGGAGGAGGGGCAGGTTGCGCGTTCGCGGGAGCTTTCCACATTCGCGCTGCTCTCGGCGGGCTTCTACGGCACGTGGATGCTCTCGAACACGATTGGCGGGCATCTGCAGGCCATGCTGCGCAGCGCGCTCACGTTCAACCACGCGGGCGCGTTCGACACCAACCGCATGCTGAACGGCGTGGCCGTGGCCGTGCGCGAGGGACTCTACGCGGTCATGCCGGTGCTCGCGCTCACGGGCGTCGCAGCCCTGCTCGCGCCGATGGCGCTCGGCGGCTGGCTCTTTTCCACCAAATCGCTCGAACCGAAATTCAGCCGCCTGAACCCCATGGAGGGGCTGGGGCGCATCTTCTCGGTGAACGGGCCGATCCAGCTCGGCATGTCGCTCGCGAAGACGCTCGTGGTCGGCGTGATCGGCACCATGGCGGTCTGGCAGCGGCACGAAGAGATTCTGGGCCTCGCGCTCCAGCCCGCGCCGCGCGCGCTCGCCGACGCGTTTCGCCTCGTCGCCGTCTGCAGCGGCACGACCGTCGCGGGGATGTTCGTGGTGGCCGCGCTCGACGTGCCCTACCAGCTCTGGAGCTACTACCGCAAGCTGCGCATGACGAAGGAAGAGGTCAAGCGCGAGCACCGCGAGAGCGAAGGCGATCCGCACGTGAAGGGCCGCATCCGTGCGCAGCAGCGCGCGATGGCGCGCCGCCGGATGATGGCGCAGGTGCCCAAAGCCGACGTGGTCGTGACCAACCCGACGCACTTCGCGGTCGCGCTGCAGTACACGGACGGCCAGATGCGCGCGCCGAAAGTGATCGCCAAGGGCGTGAACCTCGTGGCGGCGCGGATCCGCGAAATCGCCACGGAGCACAACGTGCCGCTGCTCGAAGCGCCGCCGCTCGCCCGCGCGCTCTATCACAACGTGGATCTGAACCGCGAGATTCCGGGCCCGCTGTACGGCGCGGTCGCGCAGGTCCTCGCGTGGGTTTACCAGCTCAAACGTTTTCGCGAGCACGGCGGCGACGTGCCGATGGAGCCGACCGATCTCGATGTGCCGGCTGAACTCGACAAGGGCCCCGTAGCCGACGCCGAGGCCGACGAAGAGGCCGACGACGCGCTCGGCCCGGACCAGCCGGCAGCCGGCCAGACCAGCAGTGGCGGCGCGACGAAGCCGCGCCGCGGCAACGAAGGAGCACCTGAATGAACGCCCGCACCGGTTTTCTCTCGCGCCGCCCGGACGTGCTGCAAGGCACGAACCTGCGCGCGCTCGCGGGGCCGATCCTCATCTGCATGATCCTCGGCATGATGATCCTGCCGCTGCCGCCGTTCCTGCTGGATCTGCTGTTCACGTTCAACATCGCGTTGTCGGTGATGGTGCTGCTCGTCAGCATGTACACCATGAAGCCGCTCGACTTCGCCGCGTTCCCGAGCGTGCTGCTGTTCTCCACGCTGCTGCGGCTGTCGCTGAACGTGGCGTCCACGCGTATCGTGCTGCTCGAAGGCCACACCGGCCCGGACGCGGCGGGCAAGGTGATCGAGTCGTTCGGCCACTTCCTCGTGGGCGGCAACTTCGCCGTCGGTATCGTCGTGTTCGTGATTCTCATGGTCATCAACTTCATGGTGATCACGAAGGGCGCGGGCCGTATCGCCGAAGTGTCCGCGCGCTTCACGCTCGATGCGATGCCCGGCAAGCAGATGGCGATCGACGCCGATCTGAACGCCGGTCTCATCAACGAGGAAGCCGCGCGCAAGCGCCGCGCCGAGATCGCCCAGGAAGCCGAGTTCTACGGTTCGATGGACGGTGCGAGCAAGTTCGTGCGCGGCGACGCGATCGCGGGCCTGCTCATCATGGTGATCAACATCCTGGGCGGGCTGATCGTCGGCGTCGTGCAGCACGGCATGGAATTCGCGGCGGCGGGCAAGACCTACACGCTGCTCACCATCGGTGACGGCCTCGTCGCGCAGATCCCGTCGCTCGTGATCTCGACGGCCGCGGGCGTGATCGTCTCGCGCGTGGCGACCAACGAAGACATCGGCACCCAGCTCACCGGCCAGCTCTTCACGAACCCGCGCGTGCTGATGATCACCGGCACGATCATGGGCATGATGGGTCTGATTCCCGGCATGCCGCACTTCGCGTTTCTGCTGCTCGGCGGCGGCGCGATCCAGCTCGGCCGCGTGCTGAAGAAGAACGCCGAGGCGAAGAAGGCGAGCGCCGTGATCGCGGACGCCGTGCCGACCGCGATGGCGCCTATCGAGACCACCGAGGCAAGCTGGGACGACGTCGCGCTCATCGATACGCTCGGTCTCGAAGTGGGCTACCGCCTGATTCCGCTCGTCGACAAGAACACCGACGGCGAACTGCTCAAGCGCATCAAGAGCATCCGCAAGAAATTCGCGCAGGAAATCGGCTATCTGCCGCCGGTCATCCATATCCGCGACAACCTGGAGCTGCGCCCGAACGCCTATCGCATCACGCTCAAGGGCGTCGAAGTGGGCTCGGGCGAGGCGTATCCGGGCCAGTGGCTCGCGATCAACCCCGGCCAGGTGAGCGCGGTGCTGCCCGGCACGCCCACGACCGATCCGGCATTCGGCCTGCCCGCGATCTGGATCGACACGAACATGCGCGAGCAGGCGCAGGTGTTCGGCTACACGGTCGTCGATTCGAGCACGGTGGTCGCGACGCACCTGAACCACCTCGTCGTGATGCACGCCTCCGAGCTGCTCGGACGCCGCGAGGTGCAGGCGCTGGTCGAGCGGGTGCAGAAGGACACGCCCGCGCTGGTCGAGGATCTGGTGCCGAAGCTGCTGCCCGTCACGACGCTGCAGAAAGTGCTGCAGTACCTGCTGGAAGAAGGCGTGCCGATCCGCGACATGCGCACGATCATGGAGTCGCTCGCCGAGCATGCTTCGCGCATCACGGAGCCGCACGACCTCACGGCCGCGGTGCGCATCTCGCTGGGCCGCGCGATCACGCAGCAATGGTTCCCGGGCACGGGCGACATGCAGGTCATGGGCCTCGACGCGAACCTCGAACGCGTGCTCTCGCAGACGCTCACGTCCGGACCGAACCCGGGGCTCGAACCGGGCCTCGCGCATACGCTGCTCACGCATACCGAAAACGCGATGGCGCGCCAGCAGGGCATGGGCCTCGCGCCGGTGCTGCTCGTGCAGCACGCGCTGCGGCCGATGCTCTCGCGCTTCCTGCGCCGCAGCCTGCCGCAGTTGAAGGTGCTCTCGTATGCCGAAGTGCCCGATACGCGCAACGTGAAGGTTGTGAACGTGATCGGGGCTTGATGGCGAACTGTCGCACTGCGTCGCATGAAAAGACCCGCTTCGGCGGGTTTTTGCTTTTTTCGGGCGCCCGGACACCCGAACCGCGCCGTGAAGCGCGTGTCCATCCACGCCGCCCGCCGGACTCCCCGCCACCCTGGCGGCGTCACGCCATTGCCCGAATTGCCCGTGTTTCTCTGTTTTGATCCACCGATCATGGCGCGGCTGCCTTCGAAATAATTCAATCATCGGAAAAAGTCCCAGCGCGGCGCCACGACAACGTTGGCGCGCTAGAACAGCAGCACATGACGGCGGCGCGCATGCCGCTCACCTCATCGGGGGTTCAGCTTGAACATTCGGAAATTCATCGGCGGCAACAGCCGCGACGCGTTGCGCCTCGTGCGCGAAGCGCTCGGCGCAGACGCAGTCGTGCTGTCGAATCGCACCCTCGATGACGGCACGGTTGAAATCGTCGCGCTAGCGGACCGCGATCTCGCGGCGATCGCGCCCGCCGATGCTTCCGCCACCGCTTCCGCCTCCGCCGCATCGGGCGCGCCGAAGTCCGCGCGCACGGCGGGCGGCGCCAACCCGTACGCGAGCGGCATGCCCGACGTGTTTTCGTCGGTGTTCGGCGCGAGCCCGGAAGTGGGCGGGCAGCAGGGCGCGGCGCTCGCCTTCTCCGACATGGCGCGAGCCACGGACGACTCGGGCGATGCCGACGACAACGGCGACGCCGACGTTTCCGTCGCGCTCGAGTCGGTGCAACCGAACGCGCCACGCAACGCGTCCGCGCCGGGCGGCAGCGGTGCAAACGGCGGTGCAAACGGCGGCGCAAACAGCGGTGCAAACAGAAACGCGAAAAAGCCCATCCGCAAGCCCCCCCAGCCAGCCTTGACGCTGCCGCCGCTCACGCCGCGCCACGTGCCGAATCCGCTCGCGCCGCACGAAGCCGCCGCGATGCTCGAACAGGCGGCCACGCATCAGTACGGCGACTCGCTCACCGGCGAGCGCCACCCGACGATGGCCGAATCGAACCCCTGGCTCATCGACCACGCGCGCCGTATCGCGAGCCAGCAGGAAGCCGCGCGCGCCGCGGGCATCTCGCCGTCGGCGGCGATGGCCAAGGGCCTCGGCATGCCCGCCGATCCCGTACACCCCCCCGATGTCGACGCCACGACGCCCGACTGGGCGCGCGAAGCGGCCGACGTCGCCGCGCGCCGTGCCGCGCAGCGTCTTGGCTACGGCCCCGAAGCGGTCGGCCCGTCGGCCGACGCGGGCAACGCCGCACAACAACCCGCGCACACCGTGAGCGAAGCGATTCGCTCGCGCATCGAGCAGGTGGTCAACGAGACCGTGATGAGCGAACTCGCGTCGATCCGCGGGATGATGGAAGAGCAGTTCGCGGGCCTCGTGTGGGGCGAGCGCCAGCGCCGCAGCCCGCTGCAGGGCGTGCTCACGAAGCAGATGTTCGCCGCCGGTTTCTCGGCGCAGCTCGTGAAGATGGTGATCGACCGGCTGCCCGCCGTCGAAACCGAAGCGGCCGGCATGGAGTGGATCCAGTCGGTGCTCGAATCGAACCTGCCGGTCCTCGAAAACGAAGAGGCGCTCATGGAGCGCGGCGGCGTGTTCGCGCTGATGGGCCCGACGGGCGTCGGCAAGACGACCACGACCGCCAAGCTCGCCGCGCGCTGCGTGATGCGTTTCGGCGCGAGCCGCGTGGCGCTCCTCACGACCGACAGCTACCGGATCGGCGGCCACGAGCAACTGCGCATTTTCGGCAAGATCCTCGGCGTCTCGGTGCACGCGGTGCGCGACGGCGCGGACCTGCATCTCGCACTGAACGAACTGAAGAACAAGCACATCGTGCTGATCGACACGATCGGCATGAGCCAGCGCGACCGCGCCGTGGCCGACCAGATCGCCATGCTGTGCGGCGCAGGCCGTCCGGTGCAGCGCCTCTTGCTGCTTTCGGCGACCAACCACGGCGATACGCTCAACGAAGTCGTGCAGGCCTACCAGAGCGCGCCCGACAGGGCGCCGCTCACGGGCTGCATCCTCACGAAGCTCGACGAGGCGACCAACCTGGGCGGCGCGCTCGATACGGTGCTGCGCTACAAGCTGCCGGTGCATTACGTTTCGACGGGCCAGAAAGTGCCCGAGAACCTTTACGTGGCTACACGCCGCTTCCTGATCCGCAGTGCGTTCTGCGTGCCGCGCGAGCATTCGCCGTTCGTTCCGCACGAGGACGACATCCCGGCGCTGCTCTCGGCGCTGTCGATCCGCACGGGGTCGCAGGCACCCGAGGTCCGGTTTGGATAAGTTCGTCGTCGACCAGGCCGAAGGGCTGCGGCGGCTGCTCGCGCGCGAGGGTTCGCGCGTGGTGGCCGTGACGGGCGGCCCAGGTGCAGCGGGTCGCACGACCACCGTGGTCAATCTCGCCGCCGCGCTCACGGCGCTCGGCAAGGACGTGCTCGTCATCGACGAGTGCCTCGGCCCGCAGTCGGTCTGCGCGACGCTCGGCACCGTGCGCGGCGCGGGCAACTTCGCCGCGTTCATGCGCGGCGAGACGGCGCTCGCCGAGGCGGCCGGACGCCATGCGCTCGGCTTCGGCGTGCTGGTGGCCTCGCGCGAGAACCGCGCGCATTACACCGCCGCGCAGTTGCGCGAACTGGTGGCCGGGCCCGCCGACTTCGTGCTGATCGACGCCGAGCTGGACGCCGATGGCGCCTTGTCGCCGCTCGCCATGCACGCGCATGACGTGCTGGTCGTGATGCGTCTTGCCGCGCAGTCGATCACCGATACCTACGCGTGCCTGAAGCGTCTGCATTTCGCGCATGCGATCAGGCAGTTCCGCGTGCTGGCGACGCACGTATCGAGCGCCGCCGACGCCGAGGCCGCGCTCGAAAACCTCGCGGGCGTCGCGAGCCGTTACCTGAACGTCTCGCTGGAAGTCGCGGGCCACATCGCCGCCGAGCCGCACATGCATCGCGCGGTGCAGCTCGAGCGCTGCATCGTCGATGCCTTTCCGTCGACGGCAGCCGCGCGCGACTACCGCCGCCTCGCCGCCGAACTGCAGAACTGGCCGATGCGCCCCGCGCTGTCGTCGCACGCGCTGTCGTCGCGCACCTTGGGCGAGCCGGGCGAGTCGCGCCTCGCGCGTGCAGTGGACGATGACGCATTCGATTCCGCCGTTGCAGGTGTTTCATCCGAGAGCGCGCCGGCCCAGAAGGGCTGGCGAGCCGACCCGCCCGCGCAGCGGCCCTCGACGCAGCACGCGTGACGCGCGCGCCGAGAGACCTTGCAAGGGATACGAGAAGCAGGAGAGCACGATGTATAACGCTCAAGGAAAAATCGCGCAGGCCGACGTGCTGTCGAAATACGCGCCGCTCGTGCGGCGCCTCGGACTGCAGCTCGTGGCCAAGATGCCCGCCAGTGTCGACCTCGACGATCTGATCCAGGCCGGCATGATCGGCCTGCTCGACGCGGCCAACCGCTACAAGGAAGACCAGGGCGCGCAGTTCGAGACCTACGCGAGCCAGCGCATTCGCGGCGCGATGCTCGATGAGCTGCGCAGCAACGACTGGCTGCCGCGCAGCCTGCGCCGCACGTCGCGCGAAGTCGAGTCGGCCGTGCACCAGGTCGAGCAGCGCCTTGGCCGCGCCGCGAGCGAGACGGAGATCGCCGGTCATCTGAACATGCCGCTCGACGAATACCAGTCGATGCTGCAGGACCTGCACGGCAGCCAGCTCATCTACTACGAAGATTTCGATCGCTCCGCCGAAGACGAGCCGTTTCTCGACCGTTACTGCGTCGATCACACCGATCCGCTTTCGGCGCTCCTCGACGACAGCCTGCGCGGCGCGCTGATCGAGGCGATCGAGCGCCTGCCCGAGCGCGAGAAGCTGCTGATGTCGCTCTATTACGAGCGCGGCATGAACCTGCGCGAGATCGGCGCGGTGATGGAGGTGAGCGAGTCGCGCGTGTGCCAGCTGCACAGTCAGGCCGTCGCACGGCTGCGCACGCGGCTGCGCGAAATGGCGTGGGCGGGCACGGAGAACTAGGCGCGCGCCTGCTTCAATCGACCTTACCCTGCTGCATCCCCCGGCTCGATCCGGCGGTCCGAAAAACAAAAAGCCGAAGCGCAAAACGCTTCGGCTTTTTTTGTGCCGCCCGCGCGGTGCGCCGGCTCAGTACCCGAACGACGGCATCCGGCCATCCGGGCCGTACAGCATTTGCGTACTCTTGCCGCCGGTGTCGCCGCGCAGGATCGCGATCGAGCGGCGGTTATGTTCCATGCGCGTCTGGATCATCATGCCGACCGTGATGTTCGCGCGGCGCGCGCGCTCGGTCGAGCTCTTGAGCAGCGCCCACTGGCCCGCGAGGCGCGTGTCGTTTTCGCACGCCATCTCGATGCCCTTGCGGCCGCCCGGCAGCCCGAGCCCGGCGAGTTCGGCGTCGCGCACCTTTTCGAGGCCCGCGAGACACTGCGTGAGCACCGTTTTCTGCTCGACGATCTGCGGCAGTGTGTCCATGCCGTCCAGGCTGGTGAGCGCTTTCTGCTCGACGGCGAGCAGCGAGGCGAAAGCCTCGACCGCGGCGTGTTCGTCGATCAGCGTGGCGAGCAGGGCGTCTTTCATGGTTGAGCGAAAAAAGTCAGTTGCGGCGGCGGGTTCAGTTCGCCGGTCGCGCCGAGAGCAGATTGCGCGCGGTTTCCAGCACGCCGTCCGCGATCTTGCCCGTGTCGATTTGCAGGGTGCCGTTGCGGATCGCGTCCTTGATCGACTCGACGTGCGCCACGTCGATGTCGGCCGAGCCGCTCGCCGCGAGCGAACGCAGTGTCGACGACATCGCCGAAAGGCTCACGTTCGCGTCGCTGCCAGCGCCGCTTTGCGCAGGCGCGCCCGTGCTCGCGCTGCTGGTGCTGCCTGCGCTTGCGGTGCTCGCGGATTCGCCTTGCTGCTGCGTGCGCGCGAGGCCGTTTTGCAGCGAACGTGCGCTGTTGCGGGTGGTGGAGTCGACTTTCACGATGGGCTTCCTGATCGATTTGATCCTGATATCGGCAGGCGAAGGCCGAAACTTTAGCCCAAAACTTCAACCGTTACATGCTGTTACGTGCGCAAACGATCATATCTGGACCTGCACCGTGCCCGCGTCTTTCGCGACGCCCGTGATGATCTGGCCGCCGGCCGTGCGCACGCGCACCTGCTGGCCGGGCGCCGCGTTGTTGAGCGCGCTGCCTTCGGCGGAAATCGTGAAGTTGGCGCCCTCGGCGACCACGCGCACGGTTTGCCCGATGGTCACCGATTGCGCGCTGCGCAGCATGTCGGTGCGCAGCGGCAGGCCCGCCGAGATGCGCAGGAGCGCGAGCGCGCCCGTGGCCTGCGACGGATCGGTGATGACGGTGCGCGGCAGCGATGCGAGATCGCCCTCGCGCGGCACGAGATCGGCGACGGTCAGCACCTGGCTGGGCTCGATCTGGCGCGCGGCCGTGTAATAGGTGATGGCGACGGCCACGCGCGCGCTGACGAAGAGCGTCCACGGCTTCTCGCCGATGCAGCGCACGCCCACGGTCGTGCGGCCCCACGTGCGGGCGCCGGGCGGCATGAACGGTTCGAGCTGCGTGCAGGCGGCGAGGCCGCGCGGGAAGACCGGCGCGACGGTGACCGTGACGTGGCCCGGCAGGCCGACCGATTGTTGCTGAAGGAACTTGAGCGCGGCGGCGCGGATCACCTCGCCGTTCTCCTGGCCGGGCGGAACCGGCGCGGCCTGGGCGCTGGTCACGGCGTTCACGGCGCTCGCGGTGGTGTGTGCGTTCGCGTTTGCGTTGGCGCCCTTTTGCGCGAGCGCGGCGGCCGCGTAGCGCTGTATGGCGTTCGCACGCGCGTTGGCGGCGTTGATCTCCGCGCCGTCGGCCGGGTTACGGGTGGCGCTTGGGACGGCGTTCACGGCAGCGTTTGCCGTGGTGTTCGCGGCGCCCTCGCTGGCCGATGCCTCGACAACGACCGGTGCCACGCGGCTCGACGCCGTGCCGACGTTCACGCGCGGCAGCGGCGGTAGCGGCGGTACGTCGCGGCGCGCCGCGACGGCCGGCGCCGCCGGTGTGCCGGGCGCGGGGATCGTGACGATGTTGGGCGCTTCGCCCGGTGCTTGCGCCGCCTGGCGCTCGCCGGGACCGGGAATCGCGATCATGCCGGGGGGCATGGCGTTCTCGCGGGCGGCAGCCGGGGCATAGACGCTCGCCGCGGCGGCGGGTGCCGCGGACGCCGCGCCGCCGCGTCCCGGCGTATCGAGCATCGCGCCCATTTGCGCGGCATCGGCGCCACCGCGGTCGCCCGGGCCCGCAATATAGATCTGGCCGCCCGGCGTCTGCGCGAGCGCGCCGCCGCCACCGGCAAGCGCGCAGCACAACGCAGCGAGACGCACCGCAAGGCGCACCGCAAGGCGCACGCCATACACGCCACGCACGCCGCGCAGGCGACGCGGTGCGGCGTTACCGGGCGCGCGGGCAGAGGCAGTCTGCGGCATCGTCGTTCTCCATCTCAGGCATTGACACGCATCGCATTCTAGGCGGCCCGCCCGGCATGTTTGCGTCGAATAGAGGGGCGCTTCCCCGGCTATTCGTCCGATTGGTTCTTGCCACGCGCCCCTAAGATTCCACTCCATGCGAAAAGGTCTGCGCGTCGTGCGCACGCCTGCCGCCTCTCATTTCGTGTAACGGAGAACGCACGATGCTGGACAAACTCGACGCCGAATTCGCGTTCGGCCGCGAAGCGCTCGACGTGCGCGCCACCCGCCAGGCGCTGCTGTCCGCGAACATCGCGAACGCCGATACGCCGGGCTACCTCGCGCGCGACGTGGACTTTTCGGCGTCGCTCTCGGGCGCGCTGAGGCGCGCCGGGGCGACGGGCGCTTCGGGGATGTCCGGCTCGGCGGGGATGACCGGCATGGCGAATGCCACGGGCTCGATGGGCAGCGTGGGTCTCGCGGGCACGTCGAACGGCTCGGGCATTTCGGGGGGGACGGGCACGGCGGGCATGGGCGGCAGCAACGGCGTGCCGCTCGCGATGTCGCAGCCCGCGGGCGTGACGAGCGGGATGACGATGGCGTCCACGGAGTCCGGCCACATGGCGGGCAACGCGAAGCTGATCCCGACGGGCGGGCCGACCGAGCAGTACTCGAGCCCGGTGATGTACCGCAACCCGACGCAGCCCGCGCTCGACGGCAACACGGTCGATCTCGACACCGAGCGCGTGCAGTTCGCGGACAACGCGCTGCATTTCGAATCGGGCATGACCGTGCTCTCGCAACAGATCAAGACGATGCTCTCGGCGATCACGTCGGGTTCGAGCTAACGGGTTCGAGCCACGGTTCCCGGGCGCCGGGAAGCAGGACAGCAAAGAACGGCAGCAAGGCGGCAGTTAGCAGATAGCAGACAGCGCAGCAGGCAGCGCGACAGGAATACGTATTCCGTGAGGTCAATGAAACCATGCCATCCCTGATGAACATTTTCAGCGTTGCGGGCTCCGCCATGACGGCCGAGTCGCAGCGCCTGAACGTGACGGCGTCCAATCTTGCCAACGCCGACTCCACCACCGGCCCGGACGGCAAGCCGTACAAGGCCAAGCAGGTGGTGTTCGCGGTCGATCCGCTCGGCGGCTCGCGCACGGCGTCGGGCCAGCAGGTGGGCGGCGTGAAGGTGACGGGCGTGGTCGACGACCCGACGCCGATGAAAGAGACGTACGACCCGAGCAACCCGTCAGCGAACGCCGACGGCTACGTGACCATGCCGAACGTCGATCCGGTCCAGGAAATGGTGAACATGATCTCGGCATCGCGCTCGTACCAGGCCAACGTGGAGACGCTGAACACCGCCAAGGCATTGATGCTCAAGACACTGACGATCGGCACCTGAGCGGCGCTTTGTTCGCCCGATCAGGCAAACGTTAAGCCACGCACCAGGCCACGCACGACGCCACGCCCCACGCAACGGCACCAGAAACGCATCCGAGGAGAACACGTTGACCTCCAGCACCACTATCGGCGGCTCTTCCGCCACCGTGTCGCCGCAACTGCTCGACACGATGAACGGCACGAGCGCCAGCTCGGCCGGTTCGTCGTCGAGCAGCACGAGCGCAAGCAACCTGCAGACCACGTTCCTGCAACTGCTCGTCGCCCAGTTGACGAACCAGGATCCGACCAATCCGATGGACAGCTCGCAGATGACCTCGCAGCTCGCCCAGATCAACACGGTGTCGGGCATCAGCCAGCTCAATACGTCGCTCTCGTCGCTCTCGACGCAGCTCTCCGCGGGCCAGAACGCCCAGGCCGCACTGCTGATCGGCTCGTCGGTGCTCGCCCCGAGCAGCAGCGTGACGGTGTCGGGCGGCACGGTGCCGCAGCTCGGCGTCTCGGTGCCGGCGGCGGCCTCGGATGTGAAGCTCACGATCAGCGACTCGTCGGGCAAGATCGTCGGCTCGATCGACCTCGGGCCGCAGGCGGCAGGCACGGTTCCGGTTACGTGGAAGCCTGCGGACTCGTCGGGCAACACCCTCGCGGACGGCACATACAACATCACCGCGACCTCCACGATCAACGGCAACCCGGGCACGGCCTCCGCGCTCGTCGCGAGCCAGGTCCAGGCCGTGATGCAGCAAGCGGACGGCACCCCGAGCGTTTCGCTCGCCAACGGCAAGACTGTCCCGCTCACGAGCGTGGCCGGCATCCTCTGATCAAGACATAACGCGGAGCAGAAAACATGGGTTACCAGCAAGGTCTGAGCGGTCTCGCCGCGGCGTCGAACGATCTCGACGTGGTCGGCAACAACATCGCCAATGCGAACACCGTGGGCTTCAAGTCGAGCACGGCGCAGTTCGCGGACGTCTACGCGAACTCGGTCGCGACCGCAGTCAACATGCAGATCGGTCTCGGCGCGTCGATGTCGGAGGTTCAGCAGAACTTCTCGCAGGGCACGATCAACACGACGGGCCAGGCGCTCGACGTCGCGATCAACGGCAACGGTTTCTACCAGATGTCGAACAACGGTTCGATCACGTACACGCGCAACGGCGTGTTCAACCTCAACAAGAGCGGCTTTATCGTCGATGCCGCGGGCAACGATCTGATGGGCTACGCGGCGGGCCCGAGCGGCATCATCAACACGGCCCAGACAGTGCCGCTGCAGGTGCCGACCACCAACATCGCGCCGCTCGCGACGACGAACATCACCGCGCAGCTGAACCTGAATGCGCAGGCCACCAAGCCGACCACCACGACGTTCAACCCGGCCGATCCGACCAGCTACAGCTACTCGACCGCGGTCACGGCCTACGACACGCTCGGCGGCACAGAGCAGGTCAACATGTACTTCGTGCAGAGCGCCGTCGGGCAGGCCGAAGCCTACGTGACGTCGAACGGCAAGACGACGGACCTCGGCCAGATCGCGTTCAACTCGTCGGGTCAGATCTCGGGCTCGACGCTCGGCACCGGGGCCGCCGCGCTCGCGCCGGTCTCGCTCGCGACCGCGACGAACGGCTCGGGCTCCTTCACGTTCACCACGACGCCGACCGACGGCGCCGCCAATCCGCAAACCCTCACCATCGACTTCAAGGGCACGACCCAGTACGGCGGCGCGAGCGGCGTGAACAACCTCACGCAGAACGGTTATGCGAGCGGCACGCTCTCGAACTTCTCGATCGGCACGGACGGCACGATCACCGGCAACTACTCGAACGGCCAGACCATGGCGCTCGGCCAGATCGTGCTCGCGACGTTCAACAACCCGAACGGGCTCGTGAACCTCGGCGGCAACCAGTTCGAGCAGACGATCCAGTCGGGCGTCGCGCAGATCTCCGCGCCGGGCAGCACGAACCACGGCACGCTGCAGGGCGGTGCGCTGGAGCAGTCGAACGTCGACCTCACGAGCCAGCTCGTCGACCTGATCACCGCGCAGCGCAACTACCAGGCGAACGCGCAGACGATCAAGACGCAGCAGACCGTCGACCAGTCGCTGCTGCAGCTGTAAGCCACCCATCAGGCACTTGAGGCTCCGGGCGAACCATGGACCGATTGATCTACACAGCAATGACGGGCGCCACCCAGGCGCTCGAACAGCAGGCCGTCGTGGCGAACAACCTGGCGAACGTCTCGACCACGGGTTTTCGCGCGCACCTCGCCAACTTTCGCGACGTGCCGATGTCGTTCGGCGACGGCTCGACGGTCAACGACCAGACGACGCGTACGTTCGTGCTGTCGGCCACGCCCGGCGCGGACATGACGCCCGGCGCGATCTCGCGCACCGGCAATCCGCTCGACATCGCGATCCAGGGCGCGGGCTTCATGGCCGTGCAGACGGCTGACGGCAACGAGGCCTACACGCGTGCGGGCGATCTGCACGTCGATTCGAACGGCCAGCTCGTGACCGCCAACAACCTGCAGGTGATCGGCAGCGGCGGCCCGATCGCGGTGCCGCCGGGCTCGGCGGTGACGATCGGCTCGGACGGCACGGTCTCGGCCCTCGCGCCCGGAAGCCAGCCCAACGCGATCGCGATGATCGACCAGATCAAGTTCGTCAACCCGCCCGCGGGCACGCTCACGCGCGGCGACGACGGTCTCTTCCGCACGGCCGACGGCAATCCGGCCGATGCCGACCAGACCGTGCAGATCGCGACGGAATCGATCGAAGGCAGCAACGTCAATCCGGTGGCGGCGATGGTCTCGATGATCACCAACGCGCGCCAGTTCCAGATGCAGACGAAGCTGATGCAGACCGCCGACCAGAACGAACAGACCGCCAACCAGCTGCTCCAGTTCACCTAAGCATTGAGGGCTGCGCCGAGCGCGGCCCGACCGGGAGAAAAACACCGTGAATCGATCGCTCTACATCGCCGCTACCGGCATGAATGCGCAGCAGGCGCAGATGGACGTGATCTCGAACAACCTCGCGAACGTGAGCACCAACGGCTTCAAGGGCTCGCGCGCCGTGTTCGAAGACCTGATGTACCAGACGCTGCGCCAGCCCGGCGCGAACTCGACGCAGCAAACCGAACTGCCCTCGGGCAGCCAGGTCGGCACCGGCGTGCAGCAGATCGCCACCGAGCGCCTGTACACGCAGGGCAACCTGCAGCAGACCGGCAACTCGAAGGACCTCGCGATCAACGGCGCGGGCTTCTTCCAGGTGCAGATGCCGGACGGCACGACCAACTACACGCGCGACGGCTCGTTCCAGACCAACTCGCAGGGCCAGCTCGTGACCGCGAGCGGCTACCAGGTGATCCCGGCGATCACGGTGCCCGCGAACGCGACCTCGCTCACCGTCGGCAGCGACGGCGTGGTCACGGTCACGACGGCCGGTTCGAGCGCCAGCACGACGATCGGCTCGCTGCAGCTCGCGATGTTCATCAACCCGACCGGCCTGCAGTCGAACGGCGAGAACCTCGTGTCGGAAACGGCTTCGTCGGGCGCGCCCACGATCACGACGCCTGGCCTGAACGGCTCGGGCACGCTCAACCAGGGCTACATCGAATCGTCGAACGTGAATGTCGTGCAGGAACTCGTGAACATGATCGAGACCCAGCGCGCGTACGAAATCAACAGCAAGGCCGTCAACACGTCGGACCAGATGTTGCAGACGCTCACCCAGATGCAGGTTTGATGCTGACGGAATCGAGGCGGTGGAATCGAGGCGGTGAATAGCATGGCGGCACGTATCAACCTTTGCATGCGCGCGACGGCCCTCGTGGCCGGCGCTGCCCTGCTCGCGCTCGGCGGTTGCGCATACATCCCCAACCGGCCGCCGATCACGCAGCAGCCGATGACGGCCGTGCCGCCCGCGCCGCCGGTGAACATGTCGCCGGGCTCGATCTACAACCCGGGCTACGCGGGCCGGCCGCTCTTCGAGGACCAGCGCCCGCGCAACATCGGCGACATCCTCACGATCGTGATCGCCGAAAACATCAACGCGCAGAAGTCCTCGGGCGCCAACACGAAGCGCGGCAGCACCACGAATTTCACCGTGCCGAACGCGGGCTTCGCGCCGGGCGTCTTCTCGCGCATGAATCTGGACGCGACGGGCGCGAACCAGTTCGACTCCACGGGCGGCGCGAAGGCGTCGAACACGTTCAACGGCGTGATCACCGTGACCGTGACGAACGTGCTGCCCAACGGCAATCTCGTCGTGTCCGGCGAGAAGCAGATGCTCATCAACCAGGGCAACGAATACGTGCGCTTCTCCGGCGTCGTCAACCCGAACACCGTTGCCGGCGACAACTCCGTGCTCTCCACCGACGTCGCCGATGCGCGCATCGAATACTCCGCGAAGGGCGTGATCGACGAGGCGGAGACGATGGGCTGGCTGCAACGCTTTTTCCTGAACATCGCGCCATGGTGACGATCCGCATCAAGCAGGCGCGCCGCTCGCGCGCAAAAGACATGTTCGCCGCGCTGCGCATAGTGGCCCGCTGCCTTTCCTGTCTTTTCGCCTGTGCGGCGCTCTTCACGCTCGCCACGCCCGCGCGCGCCGAGCGCGTGAAGGACCTCGCGACGTTCCAGGGCGTGCGCGACAACCCGCTGATCGGCTACGGCCTCGTCGTGGGCCTCGACGGCACCGGCGACCAGACCACCCAGGCGCCGTTCACGACGCAGACGCTCGCGAACATGCTCGCGAACCTCGGCATCTCGATCAACAACACGTCGAGTGCGAACGGCGCGGCGTCGCAGACGCTCAACAACATGCAGCTCAAGAACGTCGCCGCCGTGATGGTGACGGCGGTGCTGCCGCCGTTCGCGCGGCCGGGCGAGCCGATCGACGTGACGGTTTCGTCGCTCGCGAACGCGAAGAGCGTGCGCGGCGGCACGCTGCTGCTCACGCCGCTCAAGGGCGCGGACGGCCAGGTGTATGCGCTCGCGCAGGGCAACGTGGCGGTGGGCGGCGCGGGCGCGTCGGCCAACGGCAGCAAGGTGCAGGTGAACCAGCTCGCGGCAGGACGCATCGCGGGCGGCGCGATCGTGGAGCGCGCCGTGCCGTCGCCCGTCGCGCAGCAAGGCGGCATCCTGCAGCTGGAAGTGAACGATATGGATTACGACACGACGCAGCGCATCGTGGCGGCCATCAACAACATGTTCGGCTCGGGCACGGCCATGCCGCTCGACGGACGCACGATCCAGGTCCGCGGCCCCGCCGATCCGTCCGCGCAGGTGGGCTTCATCGCGCAGATCCAGAGCCTGAACGTGCACCCGGCCCAGCCTGCGGCGAAGGTGATTCT
Source organism: Paraburkholderia sp. (assembly GCF_024281035.1). Classification (GTDB taxonomy): domain Bacteria; phylum Pseudomonadota; class Gammaproteobacteria; order Burkholderiales; family Burkholderiaceae; genus Paraburkholderia. The sequence goes on along the minus strand of NZ_JAMXLH010000076.1, from coordinate 85,366 downwards.
CAACGCGCGCACCGGCTCGATCGTGATGAACCAGATGGTGACGCTCGATAGCTGCGCGGTGGCGCACGGCAACCTCTCGGTCGTCATCAACACGCAGACCGTGGTGAGCCAGCCCGGCGCGTTCTCGAACGGCAACACGGTGGCGGCGCGCCAGTCGCAGATCCAGTTGAAGCAGGACAACGGATCGCTCAAGCTCGTGACGGCGGGCGCCAATCTGGCCGAAGTCGTCAAGGCGCTCAATGCGCTCGGCGCGACACCGGCGGACCTGATGTCGATCCTGCAGGCGATGAAGGCGGCGGGCGCACTGCGCGCCGACCTCGAGATCATCTAAGGATCGTCAAAATGGACAGCTCGAAGATCGACAACAATCTCGACATCACCAACCGCTTCGCGCTCGACGTTCACGGCTTCGACGCGATGCGCGCGGCCGCGAACGCCGCGCCGCAGCAGGGCGTCAAGATGGCGGCGAAGCAGTTCGACGCCGTCTTCACGCAGATGATGCTCAAGAGCATGCGCGAAGCGACGCCCGACGACGGCCCGCTCGATTCGCGCGACGGCAATACGTTCATGTCGATGCTCGATCAGCAGCTCGCGCAGCAGATGTCGAACAAGGGCATCGGCGTCGCGAACGCGATGCTCAAGCAGCTCACGCGCAGCATGGGCGGCGCGGCGCTTGGCGCGGACGGCGGCGAGGGTGCGGGCGGCGTGGCCAACGCGCTTTCGGGTCTCGCAGGCTCGGGCGCGGGCGCGGGTTTGGGTGCAAGCGGCAGCGCGGGCAACCTCGCGATGCTCAACGCGCTCGGCCGCGCGTACGGCAACGCGGCGGCCAACGGCGCGCTCGCGAACGGCCGGGGCTACGGCGGCAACAGCGCGCTCATGCCCGCGGTGCACGGCAACGGCGACGCCTCGGCGGACGCGTTCGTCGACAAGCTCGCCAACGCCGCGCAGCAGGCGAGCGCATCGACCGGCATCCCGGCACGCTTCATCATCGGCCAGGCCGCGCTGGAGTCGGGCTGGGGCAAGCGCGAGATCAAGAAGGCGGACGGCTCGGCGAGCCACAACGTCTTCGGCATCAAGGCGTCGAAGGACTGGACCGGCAAGACCGTCTCGACGGTCACGACCGAATACGTGAACGGCGAGCCGCACCGCGTGGTGGCGAAATTCCGCGCGTACGACTCGTACGAAGACGCGATGGCCGACTACGCCACGCTGCTCAAGAGCAACCCGCGCTATGCGTCGGTCATCAACCATTCGCACAGCGCGGAAAGTTTCGCGCAGGGCATGCAGCGCGCGGGTTATGCCACCGATCCGCACTACGCGCAGAAGCTCCTCTCGGTCATGCAGCAGATGAGCTAAAGGCCTGTTCGCAGCAGCAACGGGCTTGCGAACGCACCTCGCCGAAGCGCAAACGTTGCCTGCACGACGATCCCGCCACGATGGCCGCAAAGCCATGCCAGCTGGATTTTTTGCCGGATTTTTTTGTGGCGCGCCCTAAATTTTCCCGTCATCCTGCCGCTAATGCAGACGAGATGGGTAAGTACAAGGGGCGGCGCACGCTGCCCGAATGGCGCGCTCTGGGTCCGTCTCACGCGCGCCGGCACGTCCACGAAATACCGGCAGGCCGATGAATACCGTTCAGTCGAATCAACAGGAAGAAGTGGGGGGCGAAGAAGACGTCCCCGAATTCGCACGACGCAATCCGCTCGAAGTGGGCGTGCAATTGCGCAACCTCGTCAATCGCGGGGACTTCCTGACTCTTCAGTACCGCGGGGGGCAGATCGTCACCCGCATTCTCGATGTCGATACGCGAAACCAGACGTTCGTGTTCGACTGGGGCGCGCTCGCCGAGCAGAACACCGGCGTGCTCAACGCCGATCAATGCGAATTCCATGCGTCGCCCGAGGGCGTGCGCGTGCAGTTCACGACGCGCACGCCGCAGCGCACCGACTACGAAGGGCGGCCCGCGTTCATCGCCTCGTTCCCCGAGGTGCTCTACTACATTCAGCGCCGCGAGTACTTCCGCGTCGATACGCCGGTGATGGATCCGTGCATCTGCCGCGGCGTGCTGCCCGACGATGCGCCTTTCACCTACGTCGTGCACGACATCTCGCTCGGCGGCGTGGGCCTGCGCACGACCGATCCGCGCGCCGAGGCGATCGGCATGGGCGTGCATATTCCGGACGTCGAACTGGATCTGCGCTCGTACGGCAAGCTGCGTGTCGATCTTGCGCTCGTCGTGCGTCGTTTCATCGACTTGCCCAATGGCGAGCGCCGCTATCACCTCGGCTTTCGCTTCGAACTGCTGCCCGGCTCGACCGAAAACAGCCTCCAGCGCTACATCACGCAACTCGAGATGAAGCGCCGCTCACTCGCGCGCGCCTGACGCCCGCATCGAGGCACGCCGCCGCGCCCCTGGGCGGTGTGCCTTGACCTCTTCGACGCCAAACGTTTTCCGCGCGTCCAGACACTCAATTTTCGCGACGTCCTGCCGTTATACGGGTAGTCCACCACGCGGTCGCATCGAGGCGGCCGGAGGTTCACGAGGATCACGCATGACCACGAATATCTTTTCGATCGGCTTGAGCGGTTTGCAGGCGGCCCAGATCGGCATTGCGACGTCGAGCGAGAACATCAGCAACTCGACGACCGCCGGTTACAACGTCGAAAGGCCGGACTATGCCGAGTCGAATGGCCAGAACACGGGTTCGGGTTATCTCGGCAACGGCGTCACGACCCAGTCGGTGGAGCGCGCCTACAGCCAGTACCTCACGACGCAGCTGAACAACGCGCAGGCCACCAACAGCTCGATCACGGCTTCGTACACGCTCGCGCAGCAGCTTTCGAATCTCGTCGGCAGCCCGACTGCGGGCATCGCCGCGTCGATCACGTCGTTTTTCTCGGGACTTCAGAACGTCGCGAACTCGCCGAACGACTCCGCGGCGCGTCAGACCGCGCTCTCCGATGCGCAGACGCTCGCCGACCAGATCAACGCCGCGGGCCAGCAGTACAGCCAGATGCGCCAGAGCGTGAATACGCAGCTCTCGGAAGCGGTCACGCAGATCAACAGCTACTCGAAGCAGATCGCGGACCTCAACACGCAGATCACGGCTGCGAGCGCGACGGGCCAGCCGCCGAACCAGTTGCTCGACCAGCGCGACCTGGCCGTGGCGAACCTCTCGAAGATGGTCGGCGTGTCGGTGGTGCAGAACAGCGGCGGCTACAGCGTGTTTCTCGGCAACGGCCAGCCGCTCGTGGTGAGCGCCCAGAACTACAACCTCACGACGCAGCCTTCGAACAGCAACGGCGCCGAACTGAGCGTGGCCTGGGCCGGCGGCGCGGGATCGAACACCACGCCGCAGCAGCTCACCTCCGCCGCGCTGCAGGGCGGCACGCTCGGCGGCCTCGTCTCGTTCGTCACGCAGACGCTCGATCCGGCGGAAGCCAAGCTTGGCGCGATTGCGACCAGTTTCGCGGGGCAGGTCAACGCGCAGAACGCGCTCGGCCTGAACCTCGGCGGCACCGCGGGCATTGCGCTTTTCAACGTGAACCCGGCGCTCGTGACCGGTCACTCGACCAACACCGGCAACGGGGTCGTGACGGTGGCGCTCACCAACCAGTCGCAGCCGACCACGGACACCTACACGCTGGGCTATAGCACGGCTTCGGGCACCGGCACCTACACGCTCACCGACACGACGACGAACCTGTCGTGGACGACCACGACGGCGCCGAGCACGACCACGCCGTTCGCACCGGCGGGCAGCGGCCTGAGCATCACGTCGACGGGCACGATGAACAGCGGCGACGCCTACACGATCCAGCCGACGGGCAACGCGCTCGACAGCTTCTCGCTCGCGACGACCGATCCCGCGGCGATCGCGGCGACGGCGCCCGTGCTGGTGTCGGCGAGCGTCGGCAACACCGGCTCGGGGAGCGTCACGGGCGGCACGGTCACGTCGGGCTATGCAGTGCCCGCGACGCCGTTCCAGGTCACCTACAACGCCGCGACGGGTACGCTCACGGGCTTCGCCACCGGCACGACGATCACGTATTCGACGCCGGGCTCGAACACGACGACCTCGGTGACGATCAACCCGCCTGGCGTGACGGGCGTGCCGTACAACCCGGCCACCGGTAACTCGTACACGATCACCGATCCGACCGACGGCGTGACCAACGTGAGCTTCACGATGACGGGCACGCCCGCCAACAACGACAAGTTCACGATCGCGGCGAACCCCGGCGGCGCGCAGGACGGCCGCAATGCGCTGCTGCTCGCGAACCTCACGTCCAGCACGACCTTCAACGGAACGGCCACGCTCACGAGCGCTTACGCGAGCTACGTGAATTCGATCGGCAACACGGCGACGCTGCTCCAGGCGAACAGCACGTCGCAGCAGTCGCTCGTTTCGCAGATCACCTCGCAGCAGCAGTCCGTGCAGGGTGTGAACATGGACGAAGAGGCAGCAAAACTGCTCCAGTATCAGCAGCTCTACCAGGCGAACAGCAAGGTCATCCAGACCGCGGCTTCGCTCTTCCAGACCCTGATCGGCATTATTCAGTAAGGCGCTGACCCATGCGTATCGCAACTTCCGAGATTTACTCCACGAGCCTCGCGACGATGGAGAACCAGCAGTCCCAGCTTCTGCAGATCGAGCAGCAGGTTTCGTCGGGCGTGGCGATCTCGAACCCCGCCGACAACCCGCTCGGCGCAGCCCAGGCCGTGCACCTCTCGTCGACGAGCGCGGCGCTCACGCAGTACGCGTCGAACCAGAGCACGGCGCTCACGTCGCTGCAGATCGAGGGCACCGCCCTCACCAACATCACGACCACGCTGCAGGGCATCAATTCGATTGCTTCGGAGGCACTCGGCGGCTCGTTGAACGATACGAACCGTGCCGCGCTCGCCAAGCAGATGGAGGGTTACCGCAACGAGCTGCTGTCGTACGCCAACGCGAGCGACGGCCAGGGCAACATGTTGTTCTCGGGCTTCCAGAAGACGTCGCAGGTGTTCACCGACACCGCAGGCAAGGGCGCTACGTACAACGGCGATTCGGGCCAGCGCGTGATTCAGGTGAACGACACGCGGCAGATCGCGATCGGCGACTCGGGCAGCTCGGTGTTCATGAGCGTGCAGCCGTTGGGCTCGCAACAAGTTCCGGCCGGCAGCGCGACCAACACCGGCACGGGCGTGATCGGCGCGGTCACGGTGACCGATCCGACTGCGGCCACGAACGGCGACAGCTACTCGATCGGGTTCGCGAACGACCCCGTCACGAACGCCCTGACCTACACCGTGACCGACAACAGCGCCGTTCCGCCGACGACCACGCCGGCCACGCCGTACACGGACGGTGCGTCGATCTCGCTCGGCAGCGGCATGAACGTGACCATCTCGGGTACGCCGTCGGGTGTCGTCACGCCGCCCGCCGTCGTGGGCGATTCGTTCACGGTGACGCCGGCCACGGCCTCCGCCAACACGAATGTGTTCACCACGATCGACAACATGATCGCGGCGCTGAACCAGCCGTCGCAGAACAACGCCACGGCCACGGCCACGTACACCAACGCGATGACGACCGGCATGGCCGCGCTCAGCAATTCGCTGTCGAACGTGATCACGATCCAGGCTTCGGTGGGCGGACGCGAACAGGAACTGCAGGCACTGCAGACCGTGACGTCGAACAACGCGCTGCAGACCACGACGGACCTCCAGACCCTCATGAGCACGAACATGACGGCGGCGATCAGTCAGTACACGCAGGTCCAGAGCGCGCTCTCGGCATCGCAGAAGACTTTCGCGCAAACCCAGCAGCTCTCGCTGTTCCAGTACATCAATCCCTGATCCCGGGGAGGGCGCGGCGCGTGCGGCATGCGCGCGCCGCGCCGACCGCCGCATGCGCTCAGCCCGCGGGCCGCAGCGCCGCGGCCACGCGGCCCATTTCGTCGATGCCGCTGTCGAACAGGCGCGCGAAGAACGGGATCATGTTCGGCACCATCATGACGATGAGCAGCATGCCGGTGATCATCGTGAGCGCGAAGCCGATCTGGAAAATACCGATCTGCGGCGCGGCGCGGTTCAGGATGCCGAGCGAGAGGTTGGTGATGAGGAGCGCGACCACCACGGGCAGCGCGAGCAGGAGGCCCGAGGCGAACACGACCGAGCCCCAGTTCGCGAGAATGCGCCAGCCCGGCGCGCCGAGGATGTTGGCCGAAATGGGCACCGATTCGAACGACGCGACGAGCGCCGCGAGCATCTGCAGATGGCCGTCGAGGATCAGGAACGTCAGCATCGCGAACATGTTGAGCAGGCTCGAGAGCGCGGACGTATTGGCCGAGGTCTGCGGATCGAAGAAGGTGGCGAAGCCGAGGCCCATGCCGAGCCCCATGATGTCGCCCGCCGCGGTCACGACCGCGAACACCACCTGCATCGTGAAGCCGAGCGCGACGCCGATCAGAAACTGGTTCACGATGATCCACACGCCTTCGGCTGAGAAGACCGTCACGTGCGGCATCGCGCCGAGCGTGGGCGCGACGATCAGCGTGATGAAGCCCGCGAGGCCGATTTTCACGCGCGTTTGCACCACGCGCTGGCCGAGCAACGGCGCGACCGCGATGAGCGCGAGAATGCGCGTGAACGGCCAGAGGAACGCGGTGAGCCAGCCGTTCAGCTGCGCATAGGTGACCGAGAACATCGAGTGAAAAAACGCGGGCGGCGGCGTGCGCCGCCTAGTTGGCGAGCGACGAAATGCTCGAGAACATGCGGTGCATGTAGTCGAGCATCGTCGTGAGCATCCACGGCCCGGCGATCACGAGCGTCACGAGAATCGCGATGAGCTTCGGGATGAACGAGAGCGTGGATTCGTTGATCTGCGTGGCCGCCTGGAACAGGCTCACCACGAGACCCACCGTGAGCGACACGAGCAGGAGCGGCGCGGCCAGCATGATCGAGATGAGCATCGCCTCGTGGGCGAGCGTCATGACCGATTCGGGCGTCACAGGCAGTCCTCCTTACACGAAACTCTGCGCGAGCGAGCCGAGCAGCAGTTGCCAGCCGTCGACGAGCACGAACAGCATCAGTTTGAACGGCAGCGATATGGTTGCGGGTGAAACCATCATCATACCCATCGACATCAGCACGCTCGCCACCACCATTTCGATGATCAGGAACGGGATGTAGATCGTAAAGCCGATCTGGAAGCCGGTTTTCAGCTCGCTCGTGACGAACGCCGGCACGAGCAGCGTGAGCGGCACGTCCTCGGGGCCCTGCATCGGCGCCGCGTGCGAGATGCGCGCGAAGAGCGCGAGATCCGATTCGCGCGTCTGGCGCAGCATGAACGTCTTGAACGGCGCGACGCCGCGCGAAACCGCCTCGTCCATCGGCAGCGTGCCGGCGGAGAAGGGCTTGTAGCCGTCGTTATACGCCTTGTCGAGCACCGGCGACATCACGAACAGCGTCAGAAAGAGCGCGAGGCCCACGAGCACCTGGTTGGGCGGCGTGGTGGTCGTGCCGAGCGCCTGGCGCAACAGCGACAGCACGATGATGATGCGCGTGAAGCTCGTCATCATCAGCACCATCGCGGGCAGGAACGACAGCATCGTGAGCAGCAGCATCGTCTGCACGCTCAGCGAGTAGGTCGTTCCTCCGTTCGGGCCGGGAGCCGAATTGAAGGCGGGCAGGCCGGCGGCCTGCGCGTGCGCGACATGCGGCAGCACGAGCGCCAGGGCGGCCGCGCCGAGGATCAGCGCGAACGGCATGGCCGATTTCACGAACGACCCGGCGAACAACCTGGAGAATGAGCTGGAGAACGACCTGGCGAAGGATCTGCCGAAAGACGGGCGGCGCGCACGCGCGGCCGTCTGAAGCGCACGCCCTTGTGCCGCGTCGAGGGAACTGCTGTCCATTTACTGCGCTCCGCCGTCGTGACGCCTGAATCGTTTACCCGCTTCGCTTTTCAGCGCGTCACGAAAGCGCTGTCCGAAGCCGCCCTGCAGTGCGGGGCCGGTTTGCGCCGCATCCGGCACGGTGCCGGCGGGCATGGTGTGCAGCAGACGCACGTTGCCGGGCGCCGTGCCGAGCACGAGCCAGGTGTCGCCGATCTCGACGACGGACACGCGCTCCTTGCCGCCGAGCGACGCGCCGCCCACCGTCTTCACGAGCGCGCCGCCGGACATGCCGTGCAGGCCGAGCCGGCGCGCGAGCCACGCGCAGCCGAACACGATGCCGATCACGAGTACAAGGCCGAACACGGTTTGCAGCACGGCGCCGAAGCCGAGCGAAGGCACCGCGCTGCCCGCGCCGAGCGCATTGGCCGAAGAAGCGGCGGAAGCGGCGGAGGCGCCCGAAGCGGCGAGGGCGGCGGCCTGGTTCACCGCGTTGAGATCGGCGGCGTGGGCGGCGAGCGGCGACGCCGCGAGCACCATGACAAGCAATGCCGGGAGCACTGCGGTGCATGCGAGCGACGAAGCGAATGCCTGCGCGGCGCGGCGAACCGCGCCATGCCCTGCCAGCGGGTTCATCGGTTGAGCTTCCGGATCCGCTCGGAGGGCGTGATGATGTCGGTCAGGCGGATGCCGAACTTGTCGTTGACCACCACGACTTCGCCCTGGGCGATGAGGCAGCCGTTCACGAGCACGTCCATCGGCTCGCCTGCGAGACCGTCGAGTTCCACGACCGAGCCCTGCGCCAGCTGAAGCAGGTTGCGGATCGCGATCTTCGTGCGGCCGAGTTCGACGGTCATCTGGACGGGAATGTCCAGAATCATGTCGATGTCGTTGTGCGTCGTGGTCGACGTCACCTTCGAAAGCGGCTGGAATACGCCGGCGGCCTCCGCGGGCTGCGTCGTGGCGACCTCATTGCCGTTCTGCTCGGCGAGCGCGGCCGCCCAGTCGTCGAGCCCCTGCTCCTCGTCGGGCTGCACGGCGGCTCCGGCACCGGGTTCGAGCACCGGCTCGTCTGCGGGCGTGGCGTTCACGTCACTCATCTCTACCTTCCTTCATCGTGTCGGCTGCGCTGATCATTTTCTGGACCCGCAACGCATATTGACCATTGAAAATTCCGTAGCCGCATTCCATCACCGGCACGCCGTCGACCTTGGCGACGATGTGCTCGGGAATGTTGAGCGGCAGCACGTCGCCCGCCCGCATGTTCAGGATCTGCTCGAACGTGATCGGGAACTCGGCGAGATCGGCGGTGAGCTCGACTTCCGCGGCCTGCACCTGCTGCGAGAGCACGCGCACCCAGCGGCGGTCCACGTCGAGCACGTCGCCCTGGATCGGCGAGGAGAGCACGTCGCGCATCGGCTCGATCATCGAGTAGGGCAGGCAGATGTGCAGCGTGCCGCCCGTCGGCCCGAATTCGATCGAGAACTGCGTGACGATCACGATCTCATTGGGAGTGGCAACGTTTGCGAACTGCGTGTGCATTTCGGAGCGCACGTATTCGAAATTCAGCGGCCGCACGCTCTTCCACGCCGTCGTGTAGTGCTCGAACACGAGGTTGAGCAGCTTGCCGATAATGCGCTGCTCGGTCTGCGTGAAGTCGCGCCCTTCGACGCGCGTATGAAAGCGTCCGTCGCCGCCGAACAGGTTGTCGACCACGAAGAACACGAGGTTCGGGTCGAACACGAACAGCGACGTGCCGCGCAGCGGCTTGACCTGCACGAGGTTCAGGTTCGTCGGGATCGGCAGGTTGCGCGTGAACTCGGCGTACTTCAGTACCCGCACCGGTCCCACCGAAATCTCGGCGGTGCGGCGCATGAAGTTGAAGATGCCGACGCGCAACAGACGCGCGAAACGCTCGTTGATGATTTCGAGGCCGGGCATCCGGCCGCGCACGATGCGTTCCTGCGTCGCGATGTTGTACGGCCGGACGCCCTTGCTGTCTGAACTGTTCGACTCGTTGTCGACTTCACCGGTCACGCCCTTGAGGAGGGCATCGACCTCCTCCTGGGACATGAACTCGCTGTGGCCCATGCTCATGATGCGTGGCTCTCCCCGCAGTGGACGCGGCGCGCCAGCACTTCGCGCAGCGTGCGTGGCTGACAGGCTTGCTGGGTCATCGGGTTCACGCTCACTGCACGACGAATTCGGTGAACAGCACGTCGTCGATGCGCATGAAAGGCTCGCGCGGGTCGGACGGCTGGGAGATCAGCACGGAGAGTTCGGTGGCGAGCGCACGCTTGCCGTCGAGCGTCGCGAGATCGGCCGGCTTCTTGGCCGAGAGCGCCAGCAGCACGCGGCTGCGGATCTCCGGCGTGTGATCCTTGAGCGCGTCCTGGGTCGCCTGGTTGGGCACCTTCAGCGTGAGGCCGATGCGCAGGTAATGCGCTTCGCCGTCGTCGGACTGCAGGTTCACGGTCATCGGATCGAGCACGAAATACACGGGCGTCGGCGATGCCGCGACGGTCGCGGCGCTGGCGGTAGCCGCAGCCGCGCCGGCGCCGTGTCCTTGCATGAAGAACCACACACCGCCTGCGGCGGCGCCTGCGGCGAAGATCGCGATGAGGGCGGGGGCAAGATAGCGCTTCATTGGGCCTGGTTTCTCGCTTTCTGTTGCGGCTTGCTTGGATGCGGTCGTTGTCGCCATGTCAGTTGAGCGCCTGCTATACGTGCATAAGGACCGTTAATTCCGGTAGCTTGCATTGTTCTGGCTTTTGCCTTGCGGCGATGGGGGGAATAGAAGGGGGATTTGCGGCTATCTCGTGCTTTTGTTGTGCAACGTGCGCAAGCCTTCGGTGAGGCATGCGCACGTCGTTGCGCGTGCAAGGCGTCGATTGTGCACAAGGCCGGTGACTTTTTTATTGATGGCGCCTGATGGGCGGGCGTGCAACCGGCGGCATCGGCGGCAAAGGCGCCTGAAGTTGCCTTCAGTTGCCTGAAGATGCCGGGCGAAGCGGCGCGCGCGGGGCGGGCCGCTTCTCTGGCTCATTTCATGGGCCGACTTCGCGGGCTGAACTCGCGGGCTGACTTCGCGGGCTAACCTCACGTGCCAACTCGCGGGTTTGCCGTGTTGCACGCGCCGCGTGGCGCCGCTTTAGGCAAACTCAAGCAAACGTATCGATCAGGCCGACGCTGCGTTGCGTGACGGTCGTCGCGGCTGCGGCGACGATGCTGTCGTCCGCCGCGTCGCCCGTGCTTGCCGTGCTCGATCTGCGATTGCTGCCGCTTTCCTGCTGCGCCTGCTGGTTCATCTGCCGTGCGAAGCCGTCGCTCACGCTCGCGCTGCCAAGGCCGATGCCGTTTTGCTCCATCGCCTCGCGCAGCTTCGGCAGCGCCGCCTCGACGGCGTCGCGCACCTGCTGGTGCTGCGAGACGAAGAGCGCGTGCGCGTGGCTGTCCGCGACCTGGAGCACCACCTGCAGCGGGCCGAGGTCTTTCGGATTCAGCGTGAGTTGGGCGCTCGACTCGTGTGCGTTCGAAAGGAACACGACTTTCTGGCTAAGCGCGTCTTCCCAGTCGGCCGTGCCCACTTGCGGTGCGAGCGCCGTTGCGCCCGCCGCCGACGACGCCGCGACGGTCGATGCCCCCACCGTTGCCGGGCTTTGCGCCGCCGCAGCCGCTGCCGCCTGGGCGGCGGCGAGCGCATCGGGTGTGTTCTGGCTGGCGCCGGTGGCGGCGGTTGCCGGGTCCTGCAGCGCCTGTGCCACTGCCGCTGCCGCGGCCGTGTCGTTCGTCGGGGCCGCGGCAGCCGTCTTGTCGCTGGCGAGGGCGGCGGCGTTCTCGCCCGCACCCCTGGCTGCCGTGTGGGTCGCGAGGTGCGAGGCGAAGTTGCTTGCCGCGCCGGAGGACGGCGTGAGCGTCGTGGCCGGGTGCGTGTTCAGGCTCGTGGCGGTGCTCGCCGTCGTGCTGGCCGGTGTAGTCGTCGCGGCGGCGTGTCCCCCCGCTGTGGCCGAGCCGTCGCGCAGTGCGGCGAACGCAGCCTGCAGTGCGTCGCGCACCGATTTCGGGTTGCCCGAGGTACCGGCGCCTGCTGCGGCGTTGCCCGCAGCGGTCGCAGCCGTACGGGCAGCGGTGGCTGCCGTCGTGGCGGCGAGGTCCGCAAGCGCGGCATTGGCGCTGGCCTGCGCGCCGGTGGCATCGCCGCCGGCCGCCTGGCCCTGCGCCTGGCCCTGCGCTTGAGCCTGCATCTGAGCCTGCATTTGCATCTGCAACTGCATCTGCGCCTGAACGGCCGCCGCTGCGGCTTGTGCGCCCGCGGCATCGGTCTGGTTCTGATCGGGGCTGGCGCTGCCGCTTTGCTGCTGGGCGCCGTTCGATGCCTGTTGCGCGCCATGCGAGTGCGAGGTCGAGCCCGACGACTGCGCCGTCTGGCTCGTGTTCGTCTGGTGGCCGGCCGCCGCGCTTTGCTGCGCGTTGGCGTTGCTGCTGGCGTTGGTGCTGTTGTGGAAGCCGCTGTTGCTGTTGACGCTGTTGTTCACGCTGCTGGCGGCGCTCGCGACAGCGTTGCTGACCTGCTGCACGGATGCAGTCGTTGCCGGTTGCGGCAGCGGGGCGGCCTGCACGGGCGTTTGCGCGTTGATGCTTTGCTGAAGTGTCTGCGCGAAGCTCTGGCCGGCCTGCTCGTCCTGGCTCGCGGCCGCACTCGACGCCGCGTCCCCGAGGCTCCCGAGCAGTGCGCTGATTCCGGTAAGTATCGACATGCTTGCGGTCTCGAAAATTGTGCTGTTACAGGTGTTGCGGCGCGCGCATGCGCAGGATGCGCGCGGCGTATTCATCGGAGTCGCGCTGCTCGCGACGCGCTTCCTTGCGCGCCGCAACCTGATCCTGGCGCGTCTGCAGGACTTCGTACGAGCCGAGCTTCTGCTTGCAGCGCTGCCACTCGGGCTTCGCTGCTTCGACACGCGTCGTGGCCTGGTCGAGCATGCGCCGCTGCTGGTCGATCGCCGTATCGAGCGTGTCGATGAACGCCTGGAAGTTGCGCACGTTGCCCGCCGCCATGCCCTGGCGTGCCGTTTCCGTGAAACGCGTATGGTACTCGTCCCGGTACGTAATGAGTGCCTGAAGCTGCTTTTCGACTTCGCCGCGCTCGCGCTGCAGGCGCCCGAGCCGCTGTGCGGCAGCGTCGACCTCGTCCTGAGCGAGTCCGATCAGGGTTTGCAGCGGTGTGGGGTTCGTCATGTCCTGGCTCCTTGCCCGTTGGCCTGTCCGAGAAGTGTCCCGAGTGCCTGGAGGCTTGCCTGATAGCTCGCGGTTTCGCGAAAGCCTTGCTGGAGGAACGCTTCGATGCGCGGATACAGCGAAATGGCGCGGTCGAGCACCGCGTCGCGGCCGCTCACGTATGCGCCGACGTTGATGAGGTCGCGGTTGCGCTGATAGCGCGAAAGCATCTGCTTGAACTGGCGCGTGCAGTTCAGATGCTGGTCGTCGATCAGCGCGGTCATCGCGCGGCTGATCGAGGCTTCGATGTCGATGGCCGGATAGTGGCCCGCTTCGGCCAGCGTGCGCGAGAGCACGATGTGGCCGTCGAGAATCGCGCGCGCGGCGTCGGCGATCGGATCCTGCTGGTCGTCGCCTTCGGTGAGCACCGTGTAGAACGCGGTGATCGAGCCGCCGCCCGCGGGGCCGTTGCCGGTGCGCTCGACGAGCGCGGGCAGGCGCGCGAAGACCGAAGGCGGATAGCCTTTGGTCGCGGGCGGCTCGCCGATGGCCAGTGCGATTTCGCGCTGCGCCATCGCGTAGCGCGTGAGCGAATCCATGAGCAGCAGCACATGCTTGCCCTGGTCGCGGAAATATTCGGCGAGCGTCGTGGCGTAGGCGGCGCCCTGCATGCGCAACAGCGGCGAGACGTCGGCCGGCGCGGCCACCACGACCGAGCGTGCGAGTCCCTCGGGCCCGAGAATCTGCTCGATGAATTCCTTGACTTCGCGGCCCCGCTCGCCGATCAGGCCGATCACGATCACTTCGGCGCTCGTTGCGCGCGCCATCGTGCCGAGCAGCACCGATTTGCCGACGCCCGAGCCCGCGAAAAGACCCATGCGCTGGCCGCGCCCGACGGTGAGCAGCGCGTTGATCGCGCGCACGCCAACGTCGAGCACGTGGTGGATCGGCTCGCGGTTGAGCGGGTTGAGCGAGGCGGCGGTGAGCGGCGCATCGGCTTCGGTCGCGAGCGCACCGAGTCCGTCGAGCGGCTTGCCCGAGGCGTCCACCACGCGGCCGAGCATGCCCCAGCCGACCGGCAGGCGCTTCGCGCCCGACATCGGGTCGGCGATGGGCGCCGCTTCGAGCGGCCACACGCGCGCGCCGGGCAACAGACCCGCGACTTCGGTCGTCGGCATCAGGAACAGCTTGTCGCCGCCGAAGCCCACCACCTCGGCTTCGGCCATCGGCAGGGTGCTGCCGGGCGGCAACTCGATCATCACTTCCGCGCCCACCGAAAGACGCAGACCCACCGCTTCGAGCACGAGGCCCGCCGCGCGCGTGAGGCGCCCGCATGCGCGCAGCGGCAGGGCGAGCGCGTTGCGCTCGCGCACGCCTTCGAGAAAGGCGTTCCACGCCTGCAGATGCTCGTTCGCGGGGTCGTAGTGCGGCGGCGGTGTGTAGTTCGCAAACGCGGAGGCAGAGGCGGGTGCGAGCGCGGGCGCAAGCGCGGGTGCACGCGCGGGCGCATCGGCGCTCGCTTCGCCGTCGGCGTCTGCGGGTTCCTTCGCGGGTTCGTCCGCGATTTGTTCGGCGGACGGGCTATGCGCCACGAGATCCGCGCGGGCCTCGACGGGCTGCGCCGCGTCGTGCGCGAGCGGACCGAACGACGCGAGCGCGAGTTCCTGTTCGAGCGGCGTGAGGCCGCTCGTGTGGATCGTCCCGGCCGCCGGCGGCGTCACCATGGCCGTACCTTGCCGAGCGCGGCGGCCACGCGCTCCCAGCGCGAGCCCACGGTCGCGTCCACTTCGCCGGTCGCGGCCTGCGCGCGGCAGCCGCCGCGCTCCAGCGCCGGGTCGGTGCGCACGGTCCAGCCGCGCGCCTGGAGTTCTTCCTGCAGATAGGCTTCGACCACCGGCAGATCGGCCGGGCTCACCACGAGCTGCGGCGCGCCCGCGAGCGCCGGTTCGGCGGCGAGCACTTCGCGCGCCACGGCGAGAAGCGTGGTCGGATCGTGCTGGACCTGCTGGCGCACGACCTGCTGCGCGATGTCGAGCGCGAGTTCGACGAGCGTTTCGGCCACGCCCGCCTGCACGGTCGTCAATGCTTCGCTAAAGCGCTGCGCGACGAGCGCGAGCTGCTTGGCCTGGGCGCGCGCATCGGCGAGACCCTGCTCGAAACCCTGCTTGTGGCCCTGCTCGTGACCGGCCTGGTAGCCGAGCGCCTGGCCCGAGACGTGGCCCGACGCGAGACCCTGCGCGTGCGCTTCGTCGCGCAGGCGCTGCAGCTCGGCGATGAGCGCGGCTTCTTCGTCGGGCGACGGCGGAGGAGGCGGCGGCGGCGGGGGCGGGGGCGGATCGAACGACGCCATCTCCCAGCGCCGGTACGCCGCGCCCTTCAGCTTGGCTGACGCGTCGTCAGACATACGCATCTTCCGCCTTGCCGCCGATCACGATCTGACCGCTTTCGGCCAGATTGCGCACGATCTGGAGGATCTGACGCTGCTGCGACTCGACTTCCGAAACGCGCACCGGACCGCGTGCGTCGAGGTCTTCGGCGAGCAGTTCGGCAGCACGCTGCGACATGTTCGAGAGGAACTTCTGGCGCAGCGGAGGCGGCGCGCCCTTGAGCGAGATGATGAGCGACTCCGACTCGACTTCCTTGAGCAGCAGCTGGATCGCGCGGTCTTCGAGGTCGAGCAGGTTTTCGAACACGAACATCTGGTCGATGATCTTCTGCGCGAGTTCGGCGTCGTACTGGCGCACGTTTTCGAGCACGCCTTCCTCGAACTGCGCCGGCATGAAGTTGAGAATTTCGGCTGCCGTGCGGATGCCGCCCATCGGGCTGCGCTTGAGGTTGTCGCTGCCCGAGAGCAGGCCCGTGAGCACGTCGTCGAGTTCGCGCAGCGCGGCCGGCTGGATGCCGTCGAGCGTCGCGATACGCAGCAGCACGTCGTTGCGCAGACGCTCGGCGAAGCACCCGACGATCTCGGAGGCCTGGTCGCGATCGAGGTGCACGAGGATCGTCGCGATGATCTGCGGGTGCTCGTTCTTGATGAGCTCGGCCACCGAGCTCGAATCCATCCACTTGAGCCCTTCGATACCGCTCGTATCGCCGCCCTGCAGGATACGGTCGATGATCGCACCGGCCTTGTCCTCGCCGAGCGCCTTGTTCAGCACGTTGCGAATGTAGTCGTTCGAGTCGAGCGAGAACGCCGTGTGCTGCTCGGCTTCCTTCACGAACTCCTGCAGCACGGCTTCGATCTCTTCGCGCTTGACGTTCTTGAGCGACGCCATGGCGGCGCCGATCTTCTGCACTTCGCGCGGTCCGAGGAACTTGAAGACCTCGGCGGCCTCTTCCTCGCCGATCGACATCAGCAGCAATGCACTCTTGACAGCACCTTCAGCGCTCATCGTTCACCCAGGTCTTGACGACGGTTGCGACGATCTTCGGATCCTGGCGCGCGATCGTGCGCGCGTAGTCCAGATTCCGCTCGAACCGGTGTTTCTCGTTCTCGAAGGCGGCCAGCGCGGCGTCGCTTTCCGTATCCTCGACCGGCGGGGGCGGGAGGCCGTCCAGCAGCAGCGGCTCGCCGTCCAGGCTCTCCGGCAGGAGCGGGGCGACCGGCTCCGGCGGCGGAAACGCGCGGCGCAGCGCCGGCTTCACCATCCAGAAGTACAGGACCGCCGCCACCGCCGCGATGCCGAGCCACAGTGCGATCTGCTTGGCGAGCGCGACGATGTCCGGCTGGCGCCACCACGGCAGGTTCGCGTACGGATCGACTTCGGTCTGGAACGCGGCGTTCACCACGTTGATCGAGTCGCCGCGCTTCGCGTCGTAGCCCATCGCGTCCTTCACGAGCTGCTCGACCTGCGCGAGCTTCTGCGCGTCGAGCGGCTGCATGGTCGCATGGCCCTTCGCGTCGACCTTCGGCTGATAGTTGACGATCACCGCCACCGAAAGCCGCTTGATGTCGCCCGGCGCCTGCTGGTAGTGGCGCACGGTCTTGTCGAGCTCGTAGTTGGTCGTCGTGTCGCGATGGTCCGAAACCGGCGTCGAGGTCGGCTGGCCGTTCGCCCCGACCGGCGCGTTGACCGGCGCCGAAGCGGGCTGCGGCGGCTGGTTCGACAGCGCGCCCGGCACGCCCGAGGCGCCGCCTTGCTGCAGCTCCTGCGCGATGCTCTGCTGCTGGCTGCGAACCGCGGCTTGCTGCGGGTTGCCGTTCGGACCGTACGCTTCGGAAGTCTGTTCGAGCTTCGAGAAGTCGATGTCGGCGCTCACCTGGGCGCGCGCGTTGCCCGGGCCGAAGAGCGGCGCGAGGATCGAATCGATGCGCGCCTGCGTGTCGCGCTCGATCTGCCGTACGTACTTGATCTGGGTGGCGTCGAGCCCGGCGCTCGCGGCGTTCTGCGTGAGCAGGTTGCCGTCCTGGTCGACCACCGTGACGTTGTGCGCGGTCAGATCGGGCACGGCCGAGGCGACCATGTGCGTGATCGAGGCGACCTGGCCTTCGTCGAGCATGCGGCCCGGGTAGAGATTCACGAGCACCGAGGCGGTGGGCGCCTCGTGCTCGCGCACGAACACGGAGGGCTTCGGAATCGCCAGATGCACGCGCGCCGTCTTCACGCTCGCGATCGATTCAATCGTTTGCTCCAGCTCGCCCTCCAGCGAGCGCTGATAGTTCACCTGCTCCGCGAACTGGCTGATGCCGAACTTCTGGTTGTCCATCAGTTCGAAGCCGACCGAGCCGTTCTTCGGCAGGCCCTGGGTGGCGAGCCGCAGGCGCATTTCGTTGACCTGCTCCGTGGGCACGAGAATCGTGCCGCCGCCGTTGCTGAGCTTGTAGGGAACGTTTGCGGCCTGCAACGCGGTGATGATCGCGCCGCCGTCGCGGTCCGACAGGTTGCTGTAGAGCACCTTGTAGTCGGGCGCGCGCGACCACAGCACGAGCGCGGCCACCACGGCAAGCAGCACGGCGACGGCGAAGATCAGCGGCGCACGCGGGTTGCCGCGCATGGCGCGCAGCGTCGGCAGCGCGTTAAAGCGCTGCGCGAATCCGCCCGCGCCGCCGAGGTCGTCAGCGGCGCCCGGCTGTGCAGCGCCGGCGGCGCCCGCCGCGGCACCGCCGGTGGCGAGGCCCACGCGGGCGTCGGGGTTGATCAAAGAGTTGGCTGACGAATCCATGCGTCGGGTTTCTCCGGGAGGCCTTCAGCGTCCGCCGCCCGCACCGCGGCGCGAGGCTCGGGCCGCCCCGGCGCAAGCGCTTTCGGGAACGGTTCCGGCCCGGCGCGGCGCGCTGGCGACAGAGACTTTCACGCTAGGGATTATCCGCAGCCGCGCGCAAGCCGATTGCGCGAATAGAGCCGGGTTTCCCCCCTAGTTTCGGCGGTCTCGCCGATGCCCCGCTGCTATTCTGTGCACCAGTCCCGGCGGCCCGTGCAAGCGCCGGGCGCAGCGGGCGGCGCAACCACGCTTTGTCACCACGCCAGGCGCTGGCCCCTCGCGTCACTTTTTTACTGTGGAGCAATCATGTCCTTGCCAGTATCTCCGCTCACGTCCGCACTCGCGCAGATGCAGTCGATGGCGACGCAGGCGGCCAGCGGGCCGAGCGCCGCCGACCAGGCCTCGGGCGCCGCGACGGCAGGCGGGTTCTCGGCGGCGCTGAAGGCGTCGCTCGACAAGATCAGCGACGAGCAGCAGAAAGCCGTGGGCGAGTCGCAGGCGTTCGAGCTGGGCGCGAACAACGTCTCGCTGAACGACGTGATGGTCGACATGCAGAAGGCGAACGTCGGCTTCCAGTTCGGGCTGCAGGTGCGCAACAAGCTCGTCACTGCGTACACCGACATCATGTCGATCCAGGTCTGATTTCAGGCGGATTGCCGCGCACGCAGCGCTAAAGCTTCTCCCACAACATTCCGATAACCCGGCTATGGCCGGCAGGCGCTTCTCGGCGCCGCGTGCCGGATGCAACGTATTCACAGCCGCAAGTATCGAGGAGAAGCACCCATGTTTTCGTCTTCACGCTCTGGAGCCAACGCGTACGCACACGTGGGGGTCACGACTGGAGTCATGGGTGCGAGTCCGCACAGGCTCATCGCGATGCTGTACGAAGGCGCACGCAAGGCCGTGGCGCAGGCGCGCATGCACATGCAGATGGGGAATGTCGCGGGGCGGGGCGAGGCGATCGGCAAGGCAATCCAGATTGTCGAAAGCGGGCTTCAGCAGGCCTTGAACATGGAGGCGGGCGGGGAAATCGCACAGCGTCTGAATGCGCTGTACGACTACATTGCGCGCCGCCTGCTGGAAGCGAACATTAAACAGAGCGAGCCCATGCTGGTCGAGGTAGACGGCCTGCTGGCGACGCTCGAGGAAGCCTGGCTCGGTATCGGGCCGGAAGCCGAACGGCTGGCTGGAGCGCCTGGCGCTCCGGGCGCCGGTCCAATGATGAGATGACGAACGCAGACTACTTCGCCCGCTACGAAGCGATAGCGGCAGTCTCAGAGCGGATGCTCTGCGCAGCACGCGGTGCGCACTGGGACGATCTGATCGATCTCCAGGAGGAGTATCGCCACCTCGTCGACGCGCTCAAGGCTGCGGACGGCGGCACGCTGCTGTCGACCCACGAGCGCGCGCGCAAATTCGAGCTGATCCGCCAGATCCTCGCCGACGACGCGGCGATCCGCGAACTGGCGAGCCCGTGCATGACGCGTCTCGCGGCGCTCTTTGCCGGCAAGACGCGCCCCGGGCGGGTGTTGCAGGAACTCTACGGCGTGCGCTAGGCGCGCCGCGCCCGATCGACATTGATACCTGGGCGGAGCGCGACGCGCGCGACGACCCGCCGGCCTCGGGGAATGCATGAACGGAATCGACACGGGAAGCGCCGCGCTCGTCGCGAACCGCTCGAGCGCGCTCAATCCGGTGGGGTCGCAAGGCAGCACGGGCGCGACGCAGACGGACGTATCGGCGCTTGCGACCGGCACGCCGACGCTGCCCGATGCGGTCACGGGCGCCACGCAGCAGGCCTCGGCGCAAACCGTACTCTCGGCTGTGGCGCTCACGCTCGACGCGATTATCCGTTCGGGCGGCGAAGCGACGCCCGCGGTGGTCGGCAACGCGCCGGTCTGGAGCGATCCGGGTGCCGCGACGCAAGCCGGGGCGGGCGCGTTGCCGGGTTCGCTGCCTGGTTCGGTCCTGGGTTCGGTCCCATTGCCGGGCGCAGCTGATGCCGCCGCGCAGGCCGCGCTGATCGAAGCCGAACTGCTCGCTGGCGACGCCGCCGCACTGACACAAACCGAAACGCAAACGGGCGTGAGCGGCAATCCAGCCGGTTCCGGCACGGCAGACGCCGCGCAGGCCGCCACGACCGCAGGCGCGCAAAACGGCACGGCGGCTTCCGCTGCTGCGGCTGGCCAGACGACTGCGGCTACGGCGGCCAGCCAGGCGGCGGCAACCCCGGTTGCCGCGCTTGCGGCAGCGCTCGCGCAGACCGTCACGGACAGCGGCCTCTTTTACGAATCCCATCTCGCGCAATGGCTGCAAGGCCAGCGCACGCCCGCGTCGCTCGCCGCCGAACCGCAGAACCGGCTCGTCGACGGCGCCGTCCAGTTGCCGCGCGACTGGAGCCTCGCCGCAAGCGACGCTGACGATGTGTTCTGGACCGAAACGCCCGCAGCGGGTGCGCGCGAGCAGCAGGCGGACAGCGCGAACGCGTCGCTCGCACGCAATGCGGCCGCCCAGTCCGGCCCAGCCGCGCTCGCGACGAACGCCGTGCTCGTGCGGGCGAGCGGCGCGCTTTCCGAAGCCGCGCTTTTGCCCACGTTGTTGCCTGCGTCGTCGTCCGCATCGCACGACGCGCAGGCGGCAGGCGCTTCGATTCATCCGGCTGTGATTCCGCTCGTGCGGCAACAGCTCGATCTGCTGGCGACCGGCGAATTCCGCTGGACCGGCGAGGCCTGGGCGGGCGTGCGCCTCGACTGGAGCATCCAGCAAGACCGCGTCGACGCGCGCGATCCGCGTCACGGCGCAGCCGATCCCGACGACGCGCAGTGGCGCACGCGGCTCACGCTTGCGCTGCCGTCGCTCGGCACCGTCGATGCCGAGCTGACGCTCACCGGCCAGTCGCTTGCCGTGCGGGTGCAGGCGAACCCGGACGGCGCGTCGCGTCTCGTTGAAGGCGGCAATGCGTTGAAGGGCCGCCTCGAAGCGCTCGGTCTCGCGCTCACGGGATTCTCGATCCGCGAAGTCGGCAGCGGCGCGCCGGGAACGGCCGAAGCCGCGAAAGCCGCGAGCGCGTATGCGCGCGCCGCCGCGCAAGAGGCTCAAGAGGCTCAGGCGGCTCAAGCAGCGCAGGCGGCTCAGGCAGCGCAGGCTGCCCAGGCGGCTGCGCAGGCCCGTCCGGCGGAGCCGCAGGCGAGCGCGGCCGTCGCGGGCGCAGGCTATCTCGACTGGGATCTGTAATGAGCCGCATGCATCGCAAGAGCGCCGCCGCGCTCGCCTACGACGCCCCCGCCGCCGACGGCGCACCGCGCGTCGTCGCGAAGGGCTACGGCCTCGTCGCGGACATGATCATTCAGCGCGCAAAGGAAGCGGGCCTCTACGTGCACGAGTCGCCGCAGATGATGTCGCTGCTGATGCAGGTCGATCTCGACTCGAAGATTCCGCCCCAGCTCTACCAGGCCGTGGCCGAACTGCTCGCGTGGCTGCATCAGCTCGAAGCCGTCAGCAGTGCGCCGCCGCCCGCACCCGAGCCCGAACCTGCCGCCGCCGCGCCGGAACGCAACGCGCAGCGTCGCGCGTCGCCGTTCCTGGCGCTTGCGCCGTTCAGAACTTCATCATCAGATTGATCAGGAAGCGAAAGATCAGGCCGTAGGGCGGCGCGATCAGCCCGCGCGCGTTGAGCCGCGCCTGTGTGAACACCGGCTTCAGCTTCGAAAAAGTCGCGAAACCCTCGTAGCCGTGATACGCGCCCATGCCGCTTGCCCCGACGCCGCCGAACGGCAGGCCCTCGGCGGCGATGTGCATCAGCGTCTCGTTCACCGACATCCCGCCCGCGATCGTCTCGCGCGTCACGCGCTCGATCGTGCGTGCGTCGTCGGCGTAGAGGTAGAGCGCGAGCGGGCGTGCGCGCGAATTCACGTAGCGCAACGCGTCGTCGAGCGTGTCGTAGGGCACGAGCGGCAAGAGCGGCCCGAAGATCTCCTCCTGCATGAGCGCCGTGTTCGCCGGAGCGTCCGTCACGATGACGGGCGCCATGCGCCGCGCAGCCTCGTCCTGAGCGCCGAGCGGATGCAGTTGCGCGCCCGCCGCCAGTGCCTCGTCGGCGATGCGCACGAGCCGCTCGTAGTGGCGCGCCGAGATGATCGACGTGTAATCGCGGTTGTCGAGGAAGTCCGGATAAAGCTGCGCGAAGCGCGCGCGGGCGCGCTCGATGAACGCCGCCTCCTGGCCGCGCGGCAGCAGCACGTAGTCGGGCGCGATGCAGGTTTGACCCGCGTTGAGCGTCTTGCCGAGCAGGAGGCTGTCGACCGCGTAGTCGAAACGCGCGTGCTCGCCGATCAGCGCCGGTGATTTGCCGCCGAGCTCCAGCGTCACGGGCGTCAGGTTGGCCGACGCCGCGCGCATGACCTCGTGGCCGATGCGCGTCGAGCCCGTGAACAGCAGGTGGTCGAACGGCAGCGCCGCGAACGCGGCGCCGACGGACGCGTCGCCGTTGACCACGGCGACGTGGTCGCGCGAGAAGGTCTTTTCGATGAGGGCCTCGAAGAGCGCCGAGGTGCGCGGCGTCAACTCCGACATCTTGATCATCGCGCGGTTGCCCGCCGCGAGCGCGCAGACGAGCGGCCCCGCGCCGAGCAGCAGCGGATAGTTCCACGGCACGACAATGCCCGCCACGCCGAGCGGCTGCGGCACGATTCTCGCGCGCCCGGGCCGCAGCCATTTGCCGACGCTGCGGCGCTGCGGCTTCATCCAGCGCGCGCCGTGCTTCAGCGCGCCGTCGATTTCCTGCTTGAGTACGACGAATTCCGAAAGCGTGACCTCGGCTTTCGAGCGCTGGCCGAAGTCGGCGTTCATCGCTTCGGCCAGTGCGTCGCGATTGTCGAAGAGCATCGCGCGCAACGCCCTCAGGTGGCGTGCGCGCACCTCCCACGCAGGGAACGGCTCGCGCAGGAACGCGTCGCGCTGCACGTCGAGCAGGGCGGCGAGGGGATCGCGCGAGACGGATTCGGGCAGATCCTGTTTCATGGTCGGTCGGTCCTCAGGGCTTGAACGTTCGAATGATCGTGCATGGCGTGGCGTGGCATGGCGTGGCGGGCCGTGGGTCAGATGGCCGGGAACGCGCGCGCCACTAAAGCTGCATGGTCGAACCGCGCAGGCAGCGTGCCGGCCACGCGGCCGCAGTTGCCATTGCCGTCGCCGTCGCGTTCGCCGAGCCGCGTGGCGATGAAGGCGTCGGCGACATCCTGCGGGCCCTCGCGCAACAACAGTGCCTGCGCGATCAGTACGATCTGCTGCGCGATGTGCCGCGCGCTCGCTTCGCGCGTGCCAGGCGCACCGTTGAGCAGTGCCGACAGACGATCGAGCGCGGCCGTGAGCACCGGATGCCCCTGCGCCTCGCGCCGCCACGCGAGAAAGAGCGTCTGGGCGGCGTCGGCTTCGCGTTCGAGCGCGCGCAGCACGTCGAGGCACATTACGTTGCCCGAACCTTCCCAGATCGAATTGACCGGCGCTTCGCGATAGAGGCGCGCCATCGGACCTTCCTCGACGTAGCCGTTGCCGCCCCAGACCTCCATGGCCTCGCCGGTGAACGCGATCGCGCGCTTGCAGACCCAGAACTTCGCGGCGGGCGTGACGATGCGGCGCCATGCGCGCTCTTCGGGCGACTGGGCGACGTGCGCGCCCGCGTCTTCCTCGAACGCATGCGCGAGGCGCATGAACAGCACCGTCGCGGCCTCCGATTCGAGCGCGAGATCGGCGAGCACGTTCTGCATGAGCTGCTGATCGGCAAGCAGACGTCCGAACGCGCTGCGATGGCGCGCATGATGGATCGCCTCGACGAGCGCCGCGCGCATGAGCGCCGCGCTGCCGATCACGCAATCGAGCCGCGTGTAGTTCGTCATTTCGATGATGGTCTGCACGCCGCGTCCCTCGTCGCCGATCATCACGCCGTACGCGTCGAAGAACTCGACTTCGCTGCTTGCGTTGGAGCGGTTGCCGAGCTTGTTCTTCAGGCGCTGCACGTTCACGGTGTTCTTCGTGCCGTCCGGCGCGAAGCGCGGCACGAAGAAGCACGAGAGGCCGTCGTGAGCGCCGCTTCGCGCGAGCACCAGATGCGCGTCGCATTGCGGCGCGGAGAGAAACCACTTGTGCCCGGTCAGGCGGTACTCGGCGCCGCGCCCGGTGGCGGTGCCCGCGGTGGTACCTGCGGCGTGCGCTTCGGTGCGGTTGCTGCGCACGTCGGAGCCGCCCTGCTTTTCGGTCATGCCCATGCCGATCATCATCGACGTCTTCTGCTGCCACGGCATGTCGCGCGGATCGTGTTCGCGCGCGTAAAGGCGCTCGCGCAGCGTTTCGAAAAGCGCGGGTTCGCGCCGCAGCACGGGGATGCTCGCGAAGGTCATCGTGGTGGGGCACAGCGCGCCCGATTCGATCTGCGCGTGCAGGAAGTAGCCCGCGCAGCGCGCGGCCATCGCGCCGGGCTGCGGGTTCGAGAACGGCAGCGCCTGCAGGCCCTCGGCGCGCAGCAGCGCGAGCAGGCGATGCCACGCCGGATGAAATTCGAGCGCATCGATGCGCTCGCCGCGCGGGCTGTGCGTGAAGAGTTCGGGCGTGTGGCGATTGGCGAGATCGGCGAGCGCGATCACCTCGGCGGTGCCGAGGCGCGCGCCGTCGCGTTCGAGCGCCTCGCGATGCCACCCGGCGCCCGCGCGTGCGAGCGATTCGGCGAGCGCGGCGTCGGTGGTGAAAAGGTTGTAGTCGGCGAGCGGCGGCGCCTGATTCGTGACCTCGTGGCTCGTGCCGGGGCGATGTGCTCTTTCCATCTGCCTGTCTCCTTTGGGCCTTGGGCGCGGGTGCGCGCGGCCTTGTCTGATTATGGTGACTGCGTGGTAATCGCGTGGTAATCGCGTGGTAATCGCGTGGTAGTTGCTTGGTAGTTGCGTGTAGTTGTGTGGTAGTCGCGCGGAAAGCGCGCGGCATCTGCGTGGTTACCTGCACTCGCGAGCGCGGGAGATCACGTTGCCCGCGAGCGTCTTTGGCGTGTCAAACGTCACGCCGCCGTTTCCTAGTCGCCAATCGCGATAATCTGGTTCAACTGTTCGCACGCCGCAGCAAACACCTCATCCGGAACGCGCTTCCACGGGTGTGCCTTCGCGCCTCGCGCTCGCCAGTCGAACGATTTGGGCTGGTGTCCAAGCACGTAGCTCGTGACGTTTTTCGGCCCCTGAAACTTGATGGCAAACGGATTCGTGTCGTTGGATCTGGCGGTCGTCATGGGAAGTCCGATGACGATGCCGGTCCGCTCGTTGAACGGCTTCGGTGACAGGACCAGCATCGGATGCATGTCCCTCATTTCGCGCCCGACCTGCGGATTGCAGTCAATCCAGATAATGTCGCGGCGATCGGGTGCCCACACCGCCCCTGCCATCAGCACACCTCCGCGCCAACGCGGGAGGTTGCCATCGCTTCGCCGCCGTGCTTTTCCGGATCGAACAGAGCCAGTTTCTCCGCGAGCGTGAGCTTGCGCGGACCAACCGGTTTCACCGTCACGCCCACCTCATCGGTCGTCACTTCGACCTCCTGACCGACCGAAAAATGCGCCGCGCGTGCGACAGCAGCGGGAATGCGGACAGCCAGGCTGTTCCCCCACTGCTGAATCGTAAGCGTCGCTGTTTTTCCCATGATGGAATCCCTCTCTTGTTGACGTATAAACAAGTCTACACGCTCCAGTGGACGCTTTAACGCGTTTATATGGGTTTCCCGGTTTGACAGGCGTGCCGCGCTTCCGGCCGATTAGAGGGAAGGCTCTGACATAAGTGTCGCGCTTCGCTCTGCTCGCTTCCTACAATGCGCAAAAAACTAATTATCGAACGAGCGTGCGTCGGGCGCGACCCAGGTGCAACGCCAATAAAGACAGACGGAGGAGATGGTGGAATACGACTACATCATCGTGGGCGCCGGATCGGGCGGCGCTTCGCTGGCCGGGCGGCTCGCCTTGCGCTGTCCTGAAGCGACGATCGCGCTGATCGAAGCCGGTCCGCACACCGAACGCAATCTGCTCGTCAACATGCCGATGGGCGTCGCCGGGCTCGTGCCGCGTGCGATGAAGAACAACTACGGCTACGAGACCGTGCCGCAGCCGGGGCTGGGAGGCCGGCGCGGCTACCAGCCGCGCGGACGCGGCTTTGGCGGATCGAGCGCCATCAACGCGATGATCTACACGCGCGGCCATCCGCTCGACTACGACGAATGGGCGAAGCTCGGCTGCACGGGCTGGGCCTTTAGCGACGTGCTGCCGTACTTCCTGCGCGCCGAGGACAACACGCGCGGCGCGAACGCCTGGCACGGCGCGGGCGGGCCGCTCGGCGTCACGGATCTGCGCGTCCGTAACCCGGTGGCGGAGCGCTTCGTGCGGGCCGCGCTCGAAGCGGGCTTTCGCGTAAACAACGACTTCAACGGACCCGATCAGGAAGGCGTCGGCTTCTATCAGGTGACGCAGCGCGGCGGCGAGCGTTGCAGCGTGGCGCGGGCGTACCTGTATGGGCGCGAGCGCCCGAACCTGCATCTGATTGCCGATGCGACCGTGCTGCGCGTGACCTTCGACGGCGAGCGCACGACCGGCGTGAACGTCGCGCGCGGCGGCCGGGTCGAGGAACTGCGCGCGCGCGGCGAAGTGATCCTCGCGGCGGGCGCGTTCAACACGCCGCAGTTGCTGATGTGCTCGGGCATCGGCCCGGCCGAACAACTGCGCGCGCATGGCCTGCAGGTTCGTTACGACGCGCCCGAGGTGGGCCGCAATCTGATCGACCACATCGACTACACCTACAACCTGCGCGTGAAAACGACCGATGCGTTCGGTTATTCGCTGCGCGGCTTCGCGAAGATGGCGCCCGCGCTCGCGCGTTACTTCGGTTCGCGGCGCGGCATGTTCACGTCGAACGTCGCGGAGGCGGGCGGCTTTCTGAAGAGCCGCCCCGGTCTGGACCGGCCCAACCTGCAATTGCACTTTTGCACCGGGCTGGTCGACGATCACAGCCGCCGCATGCACTGGGGCCACGGCTATTCGCTGCATGTATGCGTGCTGCGTCCGGCGAGTCGCGGCACGGTCACGCTCGCAAGCGCCGACGCGCGCGTCGCGCCCGTGATCGATCCGGGCTTTCTCTCCGATGCGCGCGACATGGATGCGCTCGTTGCGGGCGTGCGGCTTGTGCGGCCCATTCTCGATGCGGCGCCGCTGGCGGAGCTTGGCGGGCGCGAACTCTACACGCACCCTGGGCAGACGGACGCCGAACTGCGCGCGACGATTGCCGCGCACGCCGACACGATCTATCACCCGGTTGCGACCTGCCGCATGGGCGGCGACGCGCGGTCGGTCGTCGATACGCAGTTGCGCGTACGCGGCGTGCGCGGATTGCGCATTGTCGATGCCTCGGTGATGCCGACGCTGATCGGCGGCAACACGAACGCGCCGACCGTGATGATCGGCGAGCGCGCTGCGGACTTCATCGCGCAAACGCGCCGCAAGGGTGAAACGGCCAGAGCGAGCGCGGTGGTCTGAGTAGCGACCTGGCAGCGGCTGCGCTTTTTCGGCAGCCGCGCGCGCGTCATTCGCCCAGCCCGGGCGGCAGCACGAAATCGTCGAGAAACGACGAGGGCTTGCCGAACGTCTCCTTCGCCACCGCGAGCCACGCGCGCGCCGCGTGTGACAGGTACGCGTTGCGCTTCCAGCCAATCGCCATATCCCAGGTGATTTCGGGCTCGCTCACAGGCAGGCACGTGAAGCGCGCGGCGTCGAGCCTGCGGCAGTACGGGGCGGGCAGCAACGCGATCCCGACGCCCGCGAGCACGAGCGCCGCCATCAGATCCCAATGTCCGCTGCGCCCCACGATCTGCGGCACGAAGCCCGCTTCGCGGCACGCATGCTGCACGACGTCGTTCAGGGCCAGGCTCTCGCCGTAGAACACGAACGGCTCGTCGGCGAGTTCGGCCAACGGCACGCTCGCCGCGCCGTCCCACCGCGAACCCTTCTGCGCGACGAGCCACAGCACTTCATGCGAGATCGGCAGTACGTCGATGGTCGCCGGATCGACCGGCTGCAGCACGCCGCCCAGTTCGAGTTCGCCGGAAATCAGCGCGGCTTCGATTGCGCGCGAGCCCTGCTCGAAGAGCTTCAGCTCGATCCTCGGGTAGCGCTCGCGGAATGCCGCGATGGCAGGGGTGAAGAGCGAGCCGCCCATCGGCGGCACGCCAATCGTCAGCTCGCCGCGGCCGAGCGTCTCCAGATCGTCGATTTCGGCCTGTAACTGCGCATGCGCGGCGAGCACGTCCTGGCCGCGCTGCCAGACGATGCGGCCCGCGTCGGTGAGCACCATCTGGCGCGTATCGCGCAGCAAAAGCGGCGTGCCGATCTCGTCTTCGAGCGCTTTCACCATCTTGCTGATGGTCGGCTGCGTGACGTGCATCTGCTCGGCGGCGGCGGTGAAACTCTGTTGCCGCACCACCTCGATGAAATAGCGAAGCGCACGTAGCTCCATGGTTCTGATTCCAGTTTGGAATGATCTGGATAATTCTAAGTCATTATATTTATGCTGCGACGCAACCTATACTGGGTTCTTTCCAATGTCACCCAGGGTTTGCCATGACCACTCAACGCTCAACGACGAAAGCCTCGCGGCAAGTGGGCGCAGTGGCGCGCATCGGCTTGATCGCCGTGCAGTCGGCCCTGATCGCCGGAGTCTGGTTCGCCGCGGACGACTTCGCGCGGGCGACGCACCTGCCCGTGCCGGGCGGCGTGGTCGGCCTCGTCGCGCTCCTCGCGCTGCTGTTCTGCGGCGGCGTTGCGCCGCGCTGGGTCAAGGCGGGCGCCGACTGGCTGCTCTCCGACATGCTGCTGTTCTTCATTCCGGCCGCCGTGGCGGCGGTGCAGTACGGCGGGCTGTTCCGCGCGGACGGCTGGCGTCTTGCGCTTGTCGTGGTCGGCGGAACGCTGATGGTGATGGTTTCCGTGGCGTTCGCCGTCGAACAGGCTGCGCGTTTCGAGCGCCGGCTCGCGCTGCGCCGTGTGCTGCAGACGCGCCACCTCACGCGTCACGCGCACCACGCCTGAACCGGCGGTTCGCCAAGCTGCTCTGATTGATTGCTTTACAGGATGATCGCGTCATGAACACGTTTATTGCCTCCTTGTTCGCCGACGATGCCTCCCGGCTGATTGCCGCGGGCTGCCTGATCCTGACTGTCGTGCTCTATTTCGCGTCGAAGGCGCTTTACGCGCGTGTGCGCTCGCCGTGGCTCACGCCGCTCGTCGCCGTGCCGGTCGTGCTCGGCGCGATCGTGCTCGCGCTGCATATTCCGTATCCGGTCTATTTCGAAGACACGCGCTGGCTCATGTGGCTGCTCGGTCCGGCGACCGTCGCGTTCGCGGTGCCGATCTACGAGTATCGCGAACTGCTCAAGCGCCACTGGATCTCGCTCGCGGCGGGCGTCGGCGTGGGCATCGTCGTCGCCGTGGGCGGATCGCTCGCGCTCGCGAAGCTCCTGCACCTGTCGCCCGAACTGCAGCGCAGCCTGATGACGCGCTCGGTTTCGACGCCGTTCGCCCTGGCCGTTTCCGACAAGATCCACGCGCCGCGCGATCTCACGGCGCTGTTCGTGATCGCGACCGGCGTGTGCGGGATGCTGTTCGGCGAGCTGGTGCTCGCGCTCGTGCCGCTGCGCACGCGTCTTGCGCGCGGCGCGCTGTTCGGCGCGGCGGCCCACGGCGTGGGCACCGCGAAGGCGCGCGAACTCGGCAGCGAGGAAGGCGTGGTGGCAAGCCTCACGATGATGATCGCGGGTGTCGTGATGGTGCTGCTCGCGCCGGTGCTCGGCTTTTTGCCGGTCTGAATCCCACACACGCCGTCCGGTGCTGAACGGCGCTGAAAAGCTGGCGGTGACGGCACGAAGGCAGGAGAAGTACCCGTTCCATAGGCCGGTACAATGGCGGCAGATGTGATCGGTCTGGAGGGCCGGAAAATGGGAACGAGCTACGAGAAGGACGTGGTGGCCTGGGCCAACGAACAGGCGGCGTTGTTGCGTGAGGGCAAGTTCTCGGCGCTGGACATTGAGCATCTGGCAGAGGAGATCGAGGACGTGGGCAAGAGCGAACAGCGGGAACTGACCAGCCGCATGGCCGTACTGCTGGCACATCTGCTCAAGTGGCAGTTCCAGTCCGAGCGGCGAGGCGCGAGCTGGCAAAGGACCATCAAGGCGCAACGGCTGGACGTGGCCTACCTGCTGGATGAGGCGCCCAGCCTCAAGCCCAGGCTGGCTGATGCGGACTGGATGCGTGTCGTGTGGGCCAGGGCGCTGGCGCAGGCGGTCAGCGAAACCGGTCTGGATGTGTTCCCCGAAATCTGTCCGTGGTCGATGGAGCAGGTCCTCGATGAGGAATTCATGCCGGACTGATGGTCGTTCCTGGATCGTCGGAAGTCTGGAAGCCAGCCTTGGGGCTGGCTTTTTTATCGCCGGTGCGAATGTGGTGCAATCGCGGTGCAACCCCAGGTCGACCGCAGCGCAACCATGCGACTCTTCGGCGCGGTTGCGCTTTTAGCGGCTGCGCGCCGCACCATTTCCAGATTTCCCGGATCGCAGCCGGTCTATTATGGACAGCGTTGCCGCGCTCGTTGCGGCTTGACAGCGACGTTACCCATGCTGCCCATCTCAATCATCGTTCCGTGCTACAACAGCGCGCCAACGCTCGCGCGCGCCCTCGACAGCTGCATCGCGCAACGCGAAGCCGTGCAGATCCTCGTCGTCGACGACGGCTCGACCGACGCATCGGCGGAAATCGTGTTCGGCTATGCCCGCCACGACACGCGCGTGCATCTGTTGCAGATGCCGATGAACAGCGGCGCGGCTCGCGCGCGTAATTGGGGTGCGCTGCACGCGACTGCGGCGGTGCTCGCCTTTCTCGACGCCGACGACGAATACATGCCCGGCGCGCTCGCCGATGCGGGCGCATGGCTCGACCAGCATCCGCAGGAAGCCGCGATCCGGCTCGACGTCGAGTTCGCCGGCTTTCCCGAATCGGTGCTCGCGCATCCCGACTTCCCCATGCATGCCGCGACGCTCAGCAACACGGTGCCGAGCAGTCTCGTGATCCGCCGCAGCGCATTTCTCGCGCTGGGCGGTTTTCCGATCGACGACTTCTTCCGCCAGTACGGCGGCGAGGACGGCGCGCTCTCGTGGGCGCTGCGCGAGACTTTTGGCCAGCGCCGGCTCGAAGATGCGAAGCGCGTGCGCATGCACTATCACTACAACATCCACGCCGAGCGTTTCTTCCGCATCCAGGCCGGCCTGCAGACGCCCGATCCGGGTGATAGCGCGGCGGTCGTCCAGTGCTCGCGCCAGTTCCTCGACAATGCGCTCGCTGCCGTGAAGCAATTGCGCGCGCTCAACGTGAGCGAAGCCGTGAATCCGCGCGCCGCCGCGGTGGCCGGCGAGATCGCCAGCTACACCTGAACTCTCCCGTGCCCGCGCGCAGCGATGCGCGCGGCGCCCACATCACCCACATCACCCACGTCGCCCGCGGCGCCGTTCTCGGCGCATCTGCCGGGTCCGCCACATCACCCACGTCGCCCGCGGCGCCGTTCTCGGCGCATCTGCCAGGTCCGCTACATCCGCCACATCCGCCGCCAGATCCGCCATTTCTGCCAGTGCTGTCGCTGCGCGCGTTCGCCCGACGCGGTAGTTCCGACGGCGCCATGCCGATTTGCTACAATCACGCCTCGTCTCCGAGGAGCGTTGCGACGCGGCTGTGCATTACGAATGCGGCCCGCCAGGCTCGGAGGCGCTCAATCCGGTTGTTTCATCGTCAAGCAACCGCATCGAAACGGCGCTCACGTCTATTTCTAGTCACTTTTAGAAAGGAGGGCGTGATGAACGCCGCAATTCCGCAAGCTCAAGCCAAAGATTTCGTCGTCGCCGATATGTCGCTTGCCGGCTGGGGCCGCAAGGAACTCGACATCGCCGAGACCGAAATGCCCGGCCTCGTCCAGATCCGCGACGAGTACAAGGCGCAGCAGCCGCTCAAGGGCGCACGCGTTGCGGGCTCGCTCCACATGACGATCCAGACGGGCGTGCTGATCGAAACGCTCAAGGCGCTCGGCGCCGACGTCCGCTGGGCCTCGTGCAACATCTTCTCGACGCAGGACCACGCCGCCGCCGCCATCGCGCAGGGCGGCACTCCGGTGTTCGCGTTCAAGGGCGAATCGCTCGACGAATACTGGGAGTTCTCGCACCGCATTTTCGAATGGCCGAACGGCGAGTTCGCCAACATGATCCTCGACGACGGCGGCGACGCAACGCTGCTGCTGATCCTCGGCTCGAAGGCCGAAAAGGACCGCTCGGTCATCGCCAAGCCGACGAACGAAGAAGAAGTCGCGCTCTACAAGTCGATCGCGCAGCACCTCGACAGCGATCCTTCGTGGTACTCGAAGCGCCTCGCGCACATCCAGGGCGTGACTGAGGAAACGACGACCGGCGTGCACCGCCTGTACCAGATGGAGAAGGATGGCCGTCTGCCGTTCCCGGCGATCAACGTGAACGACTCGGTCACGAAGTCGAAGTTCGACAACCTGTATGGCTGCCGCGAGTCGCTCGTGGACGGCATCAAGCGCGCCACCGACGTGATGATCGCGGGCAAGATCGCCGTGGTCGCGGGCTACGGCGACGTGGGCAAGGGCTGCGCGCAGTCGCTGCGCGGCCTCGGCGCGACGGTGTGGGTCACCGAAATCGATCCGATCTGCGCGCTGCAGGCGGCGATGGAAGGCTACCGCGTCGTGACGATGGAATACGCCGCCGACAAGGCCGACATCTTCGTGACGGCCACCGGCAACTACCACGTGATCGGCCACGACCACATGAAGGCGATGCGCCACAATGCGATCGTCTGCAACATCGGCCACTTCGACTCGGAAATCGACGTGGCGTCGACGCGCCAGTATCAGTGGGACAACATCAAGCCGCAGGTCGACCACATCATCTTCCCGGACGGCAAGCGCGTGATCCTGCTGGCCGAAGGCCGCCTCGTGAACCTCGGCTGCGCGACGGGCCACCCGTCGTTCGTGATGTCGAACTCGTTCACGAACCAGACGCTCGCACAGATCGAACTGTTCACGCAGGGCGCGAAGTACGAGAACAAGGTGTACGTGCTGCCGAAGCATCTGGACGAGAAGGTTGCGCGTCTGCACCTCGCGCGCATCGGTGCGAACCTGACCGTGCTGTCCGACGCGCAGGCATCGTACATCGGCGTCGACAAGAGCGGTCCGTTCAAGCCGAACCACTACCGTTACTAAGTAGTTGTTAGTTATCGGCCGGAGTAAGCGCTGAAGCGCCGACTCCGGGCCGACTCGCTGTGCGTGGGGCCGGAGTAAGCGCTAAAGCGCCAACTCCGGCCGACACATCAAGAACAAGGAGCTCTCATGACCGTGCTGCTGACCTGGCTGATCAACGCGCTTGCACTCCTGATCATCACCTGGCTCGTTCCGTCGATTCACATCCGCAGTTTCGGCACCGCGCTGATCGTCGCCGTCGTGCTCGGGCTCATCAACACCATCCTGCGGCCGGTGCTGATCCTGCTCACGCTGCCCGTGACGATTCTCACGCTCGGGCTCTTCATCCTCGTCGTGAACGCGCTGTGCTTCTGGCTCGCGGCGACGCTGCTGAAGGGCTTCGAGGTGTCGGGCTTCTGGTCGGCGTTCTTTGGCTCGATCCTGTACAGCATCGTGTCATGGTTGCTGTCTGCCCTGATTTTCGGCAACCGCTCGCTCGGCTAACCGGGCCGCGGCCATCCCATCATGAAACCGATCGAACTTTCATTCGAATTTTTCCCGCCGAAGACGCAGGACGGCGTCGAAAAGTTGCACGCCACCCGCGCGCAGCTTGCGACGCTCAAGCCGAAATTCGTCTCGGTGACGTTCGGCGCGGGCGGCTCGACTCAACAAGGCACGCTCGACACCGTCATCGAGATTGCGAAGGACGGCATCGAAGCCGCGCCGCACCTCTCGTGCATCGGCTCGTCCAAAGAGAAGCTGCGTGAAATCCTCGAGCAGTACCGCTCGCACGGCATCCGCCACATCGTCGCGCTGCGCGGCGACCTGCCCTCGGGCATGGGCGAAGTGGGCGAGCTGCGCTATGCGTCGGAACTCGTTGCGTTCATCCGCCAGGAAACCGGCGACACGTTCCACATCGAAGTGGCCGCGTATCCCGAATATCACCCGCAGGCGCGCTCGCCGCGTCACGACATCGAAGCGTTCGCGCGCAAGGTGAAGGCGGGTGCGAACTCGGCGATCACTCAGTACTTCTTCAATGCGGACGCGTACTTCCGCTTCGTCGACGATGTCCGCAAGCTGGGCGTGGACGTGCCGATCGTGCCCGGCATCATGCCGATCACGAACTACTCGCAGCTCATGCGCTTTTCCGAAATGTGCGGGGCCGAAGTGCCGCGCTGGGTCGCGAAACGCCTTGAGAGCTTCGGCGACGACCGCGAGGCGATCCGCGCGTTCGGCCTCGACGTCGTGACGGATCTGTGCCGCCGTCTCACCGATGCCGGCGCGCCCGGACTGCACTTCTACACGCTCAACGGCGCTGCAGCGACGAAGTCGATCTGCGAGCGGCTCGGGCTCTGAGGTTTCTGTAAGGCTCCAGCCGCGAGTATCCAACCTGCATGGCCTGCATGGCCTGCACGGCCCGCTCGTCCCCGCGTTTCATGTTTGATTCGCGGGCGGCGAAGCGGGCCGTTCTCATTTCTCCGCCCGTGCGCACGGGCCGCGAGTCGCGCCACGGCGTGGCATTGAGCCACAGCCGCCCCCGTAGCCACCCCCGCAGCCACCCCCGCAGCCACCCCCGCAGCCGTCATTCATGACAGCGGATGAGCGCACGCGAAATTACA
This sequence comes from Paraburkholderia sp., assembly GCF_024281035.1. GTDB lineage: Bacteria > Pseudomonadota > Gammaproteobacteria > Burkholderiales > Burkholderiaceae > Paraburkholderia. Next base: position 50,145 of record NZ_JAMXLH010000076.1, on the reverse strand, counting down.
CGAGAAATATTGGCGAGCCAGGGCGGTGGCGCGCGTGACGGTTCAATATATCGAAACAGTGAAGTTCGCTTCGCGCAACAGGCGCAACCCGCGCCAGCCGGGTAACCCGGCGTCACGTTCGAGGTGCAACCGGTCTGTCAACCCGGCGTTTTCCATGGTCCACCGGACCCCGTTATCTGTTGTGACGGGTGCTACAGGTCTTGTAAGATCGCGCTACGCCGGCAGAGTCCGGCACCGAACTGGAGGAAATATGAAAGGAAACAACCTGTTGCGAGCTGCGCGGCTCACGTCGCTCGCCGCGCTCGCAGCGGCATCGATTGCGGGCGCCACCGTAGCGCACGCCGCGGGCATCCCGAACAAGACGCTGGTTTACTGTTCGGAAGGCAGCCCCGCAGGCTTCGATCCGGCGCAATATACGACCGGCACCGACTTCACCGCGGACACCTTCACCGTCTACAACCGCCTCGTCGAATTCGAGCGCGGCAGCACGAAGGTCGAACCGGGCCTCGCGCAATCGTGGGATGTTTCCGCCGACGGCAAGACCTACACGTTCCATCTGCGTCATGGCGTGAAGTTCCAGACCACGGCGTTCTTCAAGCCGTCGCGCGAATTCAACGCCGACGACGTCGTCTTCACGTTCGATCGCATGCTCGATCCGAACCAGCCGTTCCGCAAGGCGTATCCGGTGTCGTTCCCGTACTTCACGGACATGGGCCTCGACAAGCTGATCGCCAAGGTCGAGAAGGTCGATCCGTACACCGTCAAGTTCACGCTGAACGAGCCGAACGCGCCGTTCATCCAGAACATGGCGATGGAATTCGCGTCGATTCTTTCGGCTGAATACGCCGACAAGCTGATGAAGGCCGGCAAGGCCGCCGACCTGAACCAGTATCCGGTCGGCACGGGCCCGTTCATCTTCAAGAGCTACACGAAGGATGCGACGATCCGCTTCGACGGCAATCCTGACTACTGGAAGCCGGGCGCAGTGAAGCTCTCGAAGCTGATCTTCTCGATCACGCCGGATGCGAGCGTGCGCGTGCAAAAGCTCAAGCGCGACGAGTGCCAGGTGATGAGCTATCCGCGTCCCGCCGACATCGCCCCGCTGAAGGCCGAGCCGAACATCGCGATGCCGTCGCAGCCGGGCTTCAACCTCGGCTACCTGTCGTACAACGTCGAGCACAAGCCGCTCGACAACGCCGACGTGCGTCACGCGCTCGACATGGCGATCAACAAGAAAGCCATCATCGACTCGGTGTACCAGGGCGCGGGCCAGCTCGCGACGAACCCGATGCCGCCGACGCAATGGTCCTACTACAAGAACCTGCCGGCGAACGCATACGATCCGGCCAAGGCCAAGGCGCTGCTCACGAAGGCGGGTGTGGCCAACGGTCTCGAGATCACGCTCTGGGCCATGCCGGTGCAGCGCGCGTACAACCCGAACGCGCGTCTGATGGCCGAGATGATCCAGGCCGACTGGGCGAAGATCGGCGTGAAGGCGAAGATCGTCACGTATGAGTGGGGCGAGTACATCAAGCGCGCACACGCGGGCGAAGACGACACGATGCTGATCGGCTGGACGGGCGACAACGGCGACCCCGACAACTGGCTCGGCACGCTGCTCGGCTGCGAGGCCGTGAACGGCAACAACTTCGGCAAGTGGTGCTACAAGCCGTTCGACGAGCTGATCCAGAAGGGCCGCACGACGTCCGATCAGGCGGCGCGCACCAAGCTTTACGAGCAGGCGCAGCAGATCTTCGCAAAGCAACTGCCGTTCTCGCCGATCGCCCACTCGACCGTCTATCAGCCGGTCAGCAAGAAGGTGATCGACATGCGCATCGAGCCGCTCGGCTATGCGCGCTTCGACGGCGTCAGCATGCAGTAATGTTGCGCCGCGTCCTGACCGGGCTTTTGTCCGGTCAGGACCGGATTTGGAAAACTGGCCGAATCGGGTCCGGCGACCGGGGTCACAAGCCTCCGTCGCCGGTTGCATTTCATTTTCAAGCTTTCGGGGGAACAAACCATGTTCCGCTTCGTACTGCGCCGTATCGGCATGGTGATACCCACATTCATCGGCATCACCATCCTCGCGTTTGCGCTTATCCACCTGATTCCGGGCGACCCCATCGAAGTGATGATGGGCGAGCGCGGCGTCGATCCGCAGATGCACGCCGACGCGATGCATCGCCTCGGCCTCGACGAACCGCTGCCGACGCAGTATCTCCACTACGTCGGTCACGCGCTGAAGGGCAATCTCGGCACCTCGATCATCACCAACACGAGCGTGATGGGCGAGTTTCTTGCGCGCTTTCCGGCCACCGTCGAACTCTCGTTGTGCGCACTGGTCTTCGCGCTCGCCATCGGCCTGCCCGCGGGCGTGATCGCGGCGCTCAAGCGCGGACGTCTCGTCGACCACGGCGTGATGGGCACCGCACTGACCGGCTATTCGATGCCGATCTTCTGGTGGGGGCTCATCCTCATCATGGTGTTCTCGTCGTATCTCGGCTGGACGCCCGTGTCGGGCCGCATCGCCGTCGAATTCGACATCCCGCACGTGACCGGCTTCATGCTGATCGACTCGCTGCTGCCGGGCACCGACGAAGGCTCGTTCCGCTCCGCCGTGAGCCACCTGATCCTGCCCGCCATCGTGCTCGGCACGATTCCGCTCGCCGTGGTCGCGCGCATGACGCGCTCGTCGATGCTCGAAGTGCTGCGCGAGGACTATATCCGCACCGCGCGCGCGAAGGGCCTTTCGCCCCTGCGCGTGATCGTCGTGCATGCGCTGCGCAACGCGCTGATTCCCGTCGTCACCGTGATCGGCCTGCAGGTCGGCACGCTGCTCGCGGGCGCGGTGCTGACCGAAACGCTGTTTTCCTGGCCCGGCGTCGGCAAGTGGCTGATCGATGCGATCAGCCGCCGCGACTATCCGGTGGTGCAGGGCGGCATCCTCATGATCGCGACACTCGTGATCGTCGTGAATCTGGTCGTCGACCTGCTGTACGGCGTACTGAATCCGCGCATCCGTCACACGAGGTAAGCCCGCCATGAACCGTTTCCCGCAATACACTCAACGCAATCTGGAGGCGTGATGGCTGACATTCAGAACGCCGCCCCGCAAGCGGTCACGCCGCCCTCGGGCCGCACGCTCATGCTGCGCGAATTCTGGGCGAATTTCTCGCACAACAAGGGCGCCGTCTCCGCCGGGGTCATCGTGCTCGTGCTGATCTTCGTCGCGATCTTCGCGCCGCTGATCGCGCCGCACAGCCCGATCGAGCAGTACCGCGACTACGTGAAGATTCCGCCCGCCTGGCTCGACGGCGGCAACTGGAAGTTCGTGCTCGGCACCGACGAAGCGGGCCGTGACATCCTCTCGCGCCTGATGTACGGCGCACGGCTGTCGCTGTGGATCGGCTGCGTCTCGGTGGTGCTCGCGCTGATTCCGGGCATCGTGCTCGGCCTCGTCGCCGCGTTCTTCGAGAAGTGGGCCGATACGCCGATCATGCGTCTGATGGACGTGCTGCTCGCGCTGCCCTCGCTGCTGCTCGCCGTGGCCGTGGTCGCGATCATCGGCCCGGGTCTCACGAACACGATGTTCGCCATCGCGATCGTCGCGCTGCCGGGTTACGTGCGTCTCACGCGCGGCTCGGCGCTCGGCGAACTGCACAAGGAGTACGTGACGGCGTCGCGCGTGGCCGGTGCCGGCACGGCGCGCCTGATGTTCTCGCAGGTGCTGCCCAACTGCACGGCGCCGCTCATCGTGCAGGCCACGCTCGGCTTTTCGTCGGCGATTCTCGACGCCGCCGCGCTCGGCTTCCTCGGCCTCGGTGTGCAGCCGCCCGCCGCCGAGTGGGGCGCGATGCTCGCCTCGGCGCGCGACTATATCGACAGCGCCTGGTGGATCGTCACGATGCCGGGCCTTTCCATCCTGATTTCGGTGCTCGCGATCAACCTGCTCGGCGACGGGCTGCGCGACGCGCTCGATCCCAAGCTGAAACGGATGGCCTGACATGAACACGCAAAAGAAAGACCTGCTGACCATCCGCAACCTGGCGGTGAACTTCAACGGCCTGCCCGCCGTGGACCGCGTGAATCTCTCGGTCGCGCCGGGCGAGGTGCTCGGCATCGTGGGCGAATCCGGCTCCGGCAAGAGCGTGACGATGATGGCGCTGATGGGCCTCATCGACGCGCCCGGCAAGGTGAGCGCCGATTCGATCACGTTCGACGGCCGCGACCTGCTCAATGCGACGGGCAAGGAGCGCCGCCGCATCGTCGGCAAGGACATCGCGATGGTGTTCCAGGACGCGCTCACGAGCCTGAACCCGAGCTACACCGTCGGCTACCAGATCAAGGAAGTGCTCAAGCTGCACGAGGGCCTGCGCGGCGCGGCGCTCAACGCGCGCGCGCTCGAACTGCTCGACCAGGTGGGCATTCCCGACGCGAAGAACCGCATCGACAACTTCCCGCACCAGATGTCGGGCGGCATGAACCAGCGCGTGATGATCGCGATGGCCGTCGCGTGCAACCCGAAGCTCCTGATCGCCGACGAGCCCACCACGGCGCTCGACGTCACGATCCAGGCGCAGATCATGGAACTGCTCGTGCGCCTGCAAAAGGAGCGCGGCATGGCGCTCGTGCTGATCTCGCACGATCTGGCCGTGGTGTCCGAAGTCGCGCAGCGCGTGGCCGTGATGTACGCGGGCGAGATCATCGAGACGAACGCCGTTCCCGAGATCTTCGCGAAGCCGCATCATCCGTACACCGAGGCGCTGCTCGCCGCGATTCCGGAGCACAACAAAGGCGCCGTGCGCCTCGCCGCGCTGCCGGGCATGGTGCCGGGACGCGACGACCGTCCGGGCGGCTGCCTCTTCGCGCCGCGCTGCAAGTACGTGGTGGACGACTGCAAGAAGGCGCGACCCGCGCTCGAACCGGTGCCGGGGCTCGGTGCCGGCGGTATTACGCAGGTCCGCTGCATCAAGCCGCTCAATCTGCGCGATATGCGCAATCAAACGGCGAACCCGACTCACGGAGGCGCGCAATGAACGCAGTCCCGCAACACGCGCCGCACGGCGATGAAGACCGCGTCCTCGTCGCCGAGGATCTGAAGAAGCACTACACCGTCAAGCGCGGCATGTTCGGCACGGCAACCGTGAAGGCGCTCAACGGCGTGTCGTTCTCGCTCGTGCGCGGCCGCACGCTGGCGGTGGTCGGCGAATCGGGCTGCGGCAAGTCCACGCTCGCGCGTCAGCTCACGATGATCGAGCCGCCCACGGCGGGCCGTCTCGTCATCGACGGCGAGGACGTCGCGCATGCGAACCGGGAGAAGATCGCCGAGCTGCGCCGCCGCGTGCAGATGGTGTTCCAGAACCCGTTCGCCTCGCTCAATCCGCGCAAGACGGTCGAGCAGACGCTGGGCGAGCCGCTCGCGATCAACACGCAGCTCACGGCCGCCGAGCGCGCGGACCGCATCGCGCACATGATGCGCATCGTCGGCCTGCGGCCCGAGCACGCGAAGCGCTATCCGCACATGTTCTCGGGCGGGCAGCGCCAGCGTGTGGCGATCGCCCGCGCGATGATCCTCGATCCGCAGATCGTCGTGGCCGACGAACCGGTCTCGGCGCTCGACGTGTCGATCCAGGCGCAGATCCTGAACCTCTTCATGGACCTGCAGGATCAGTTCCGCACGAGCTACATCTTTATCTCGCATAACCTCTCGGTGGTGGAGCACGTTGCCGACGACGTGATGGTCATGTATCTCGGCGGGGTGGCCGAACTGGGCGACAAGAAGACCGTGATCGAGCGGCCGCGCCATCCGTACACGCGCTCGCTGCTGTCGGCGACGCCCGCGATCTTCGAGGCGGACCGCCGCGTGAAGATCAAGCTCGAAGGCGAACTGCCGTCGCCGCTGAACCCGCCGTCGGGCTGCACGTTCCACCAGCGCTGCCCGTATGCGATCGAGCGGTGTCGTAAAGAGGTTCCGGTACTTCGCGAAGTTGATGGGCGTCAGGTATCCTGCCATCGTGCAGAGGAGGTAGGGGAAAAGGATGCCTGAAGCGACGGCGGCGCGTCGTTTTACGCGCCGCTGGGGTGAAAGCGGCCGTCGCGCCGTTTTCACATTGCGTGATGCCATGCGTGCCGCCACTGGCGCATTGCTCGCACTGGCCATCGCCTTCGGGCCGTCGCTCGACCGGCCGCTGCGGCTCGCGTTTGCTGCAGGCGATGCGTTTCAGGTGGGCGGGGTGCATGCCGCGTCGCAATCGCGCGGCTTCATCCCCGCCGCGCTCGCGGCGGAATCCGCAGCCAATACGCCTGGTGCCCGTCCGTCCGTCTCGATGCCGGGCGGGTCGGGCCTGCCGGGCTTTCACTCGCCGCCCGCCGTGCCGAGCTACGCCTCGGGCACGACCGCCGGCGGCCCCGTGCGCGGGCGGCCCGCGCGCATGCCGTTCTACGTCGCCACGCGCGGCACGGTCACCCTCTACCTGCTCGGGACGCTGCACGTGGGCGACCCCGTCGACTATCCCCCGAACCAGCCCTTTCGTCAGCCGATCCTCGCGGCGCTCAACGCGTCGCCGACGCTCGCGCTCGAACTCTCGCCCGACGATCTGCTCGTCTCGCAGGACGACGTCTCGAAGTACGGCGTGTGCGCACGGCCCTGCCTGCCGGGGCTCCTTCCCGAGCCGCTGTGGCAGAAGCTTGAAGGGCGCCTGCGCGGCAATCCCGAGGCGCTCGCCGGCATCCGCCGGATGCGGCCGTGGCTCGCCTCGCTCCTCGTGGAAACCTACGATTCGCTGAGCGCGGGCCTGCAAACCGAGTACGGCACCGAGGCGCAGTTGCAGAACGTGTTCCTGAAGCTGAAGGGGCGGCGCGTCGTCGGGCTCGAGACGCTTCAGGAGCAGATGCGCTCGTTCACGAACCTCTCACTCGCGCAGCAGCGTGAGATGCTGGCGCAGGATCTCGCGCAGACCCCGGCGCAGAACGTCGCCGACGTGAACACGCTGCTGCACCTGTGGCGCCTCGGCGATGCGGATGCGATTGCCGCGTGGGAGATCGCGCGTTCGGAGAAGCTCGCGCACGACAAGCGCATTTCGGATTCGGTCGACAACCGCATCGTCTACGAGCGCAACCGGCGCTTCGTCTCGCGCATGCTGCAGATCGCGGCGCCCAACAAGCCGGTGTTCGTCGCAATCGGCGCGCTGCACCTCGGCGGACGCAAGGGCGTACTGGCGTTGCTGCGCCAGCGCGGCTTCACGGTCGAGCCGGGCTGAGTTGGGCTGAGTTGGGCTGAGTTGGGCTGAATCGGGCTAATCGGGCTAATCGGGCTGAGTCGGACTGAATCAACTTGAGTCAGTTTGAATCAGGTTGAGCGGCGCGTTTCGCCGCCTTCATGTGCTTTCACGCGCTTCAATCCGCCGCCGCGCCTGCTCAGTCCCTGGCCGGTCCCGCGGCGCGCACGCCGATGCCCGCGTCGGCCAGCGCCGCGCGGATGCGCCGCGCGAACGCCAGCGCATGCGGCCCGTCGCCGTGCAGGCAGACGGTTTGCGCATTGAGCGGCACCCACGTTCCGTCGACTGCCTGCACGCGCTGTTCGAGGATCATCGCGAGCGTGCGCGCCAGCACGGCGTCTTCGTCGTCGAGGAGGGCGCCCGGCTCGCCGCGCGGCACGAGCGAGCCGTCCGCGCGATAGCCGCGGTCGGCGAACACTTCTTCCACGGCGACGAGCCCGGCCGCGCGCGCCGCTGCCGCAAGCGCGCTGCCCGCGAGCGCGAACACGGCGACCGTAGGATCGAAGTCGTGCACGGCGGAAACGATCGTGTCCGCGATCCGCGCATCGTGCGCCGCCTGGTTGTAGAGCGCGCCGTGCGGCTTCACGTGTGCGATGCGCCCGCCCTCGGCCTGCGCAATCGCGGATAGCGCGCCCAACTGGTAGAGCACGCCCGCATAAAGCTCGGTGACCGGGAGATCCATCTCCTTGCGGCCGAAGTTCTCCGGGTCGTTGAAACCCGGATGGGCGCCGATCGACACGCCTTTTTCGACGGCCCAGCGCACGCATTCGCGCATCGCGTGGGCGCTGCCCGCGTGCCAGCCGCACGCGATGTTCGCGGAGCTGACGAGGTCGAGCAGCGCCTCGTCCGAGCCGCAGCCTTCGCCAAGATCGGCGTTCAGGTCGATGGTGATCATGGTGTGTTTCTCCGTACTGCCTGCCGCTTTTTTCCTTTTCGCTGCTGATTTGCAGTTGATTCGCTGCTGATTATCACGCGCGCTACGCCCGTTGCGCGCGTTGTGCCGGTTGTGCCATCCCGCAGCGCCGCGCGTAATGCTCGTCGTGCATGGCGATTGCGGCGTCGATCTGCCGCAAATACGCCAGCTCGTCTTCGAGCGCCTTGCGCGCGAGTGCGGGCGTGGTCGGCACGAAGCACACGCCGCCCATCAGACGCACCTGCGCGAGCTTCCACAAATCGGCGCGGATCACCGAGCCGATCTTCGGATAGCCGCCCGTGGTCTGCGCGTCGCTCATCAGGACGATCGGCTGACCGTTGGGCGGCACCTGGACCGTGCCCGGCAGCACCGCGTGCGAGAGCAGGTCCGCGCCGCTTTCGCGCGCGAGCGCCGTGCCCGACAGCCGGTAGCCCATGCGGTTGCTGTTCGGCGTGACGCGCCATTCCTCGGACCAGAATGCGTCCTGCGCTTCGGGCGTGAAGCTGTCGTATTCCGGGCCGCGCAGCACGCGCACCCGCACCACGGTCCATGCGTCTGCGTTTGCGTTCGTGCGGCGGCCACGCTGGCGGTGCGGCTCGTGCACGTAGCCGAAGTCGCACAACGAGGGGGATTTCACGCCGAATGGCGGTGCATCCGGCGATAGCGACACGCGCTCGGGCCCGGGCGCGGCGCTTGCGCCCGTGGCGAGGCGGTCGCCGTCCTTGAGCGCGCGGCCCGCGAGCCCGCCGAAGCCCGCCGTGAGATCGGTGCTGCGCGAGCCGAGGATCGGCAGGACGTCGATGCCGCCCGCAACGCATACATACGCGCGCATGCCGCGTTGCGCGTTGTTCAGCACGAGTTCTTCGCCCGCCGCGACGGGCAGGCTCCACCAGGGCCACACCGCGCTCGTGTCCACGTTTGTGCCCGCGCTTGTACCTGCGTTCGTACCGAGCGTTGCGCCGTAATCGGCGCCCGTAACGGCGATGCGCGTTGCGCGCGCGAAGCGCAGCACGACGGGGCCGAGCGTCACTTCGATGCCCGCCGCATCGGGACGGTTGCCGACGAGGCGGTTGCCGACTTCGAGCGCGAGCGCATCGAGCGCGCCGGCCGTCGCGACGCCGAGGTGCCGGTAGCCGTGCCGGCCGGGATCCTGGACCGTGGTGAGCGCGCCCGCGCGCAGGACTTCGATCATGTGCACAGCTCCGCGACGGTGAAGTGCACGCGGTCGCCGGGCAGCAGCAGCGTGGGCGGGTTGCGCGCGGGGTCGAAGAGCGTCAGCGCGGTGCGGCCGATCAGTTGCCAGCCGCCCGGCGATTTCGCGGGATAGATGCCCGTCTGCTCGCCGCCGATGCCGACCGATCCGGCCGGTACGGCGAGGCGCGGCTCGCGGCGGCGGGGCGTGTGGAGCGCGGCGTCGAGTCCGCCGAGATAGGCGAAGCCCGGCTGGAAGCCGAGAAAGAACACGGTGTAGATGCCGGCGGCGTGGCGCGCGGCGACCTCGGCGGCATTGAGGCCCGTGTAATGCGCAACGGTTTTGAGGTCGGGGCCGTTGTCGCCGCCGTATGCGACCGGGATTTCGATATCGCGGCCCGCGCGCGGCGCGATATCGGCGTCGCACCAGGCCGTTTCGAGCGCGCGTGCGAGCGCGGCGGTGTCCGCGGCGAGCGGATCGAACGTGATCGTCAGGTTGTTCATGCCGGGCACGACTTCGCGCACGGGCGCCCAGGCGCGTGCCAGCGCGGCGACGGCCCAGACCCGGCGCTGGACTTCGAGCGTGGCGGGCGGCGGCACTTCGCAGACGAGTGCTTCGTCGCCGAGCGCAAAGATGCGTGGAGCAAGATTCGACATGGCGTTGCAAAGGGACGGGTCGTACCCGGATTGTGCCCTTCGCGCACGCAAAGTGTCGGCTTGGTGTGAGCGTGGCTCGTGTCTGGCGCAACGAGTGCGCCCGCGTGCGACGTCGGCCCGCAGTCAATGCGCAGTCACCGGGCCATAAACCGGCCATCAACCGGTCATCAACAGGACTTGATGCGGGACTTGATGCGGGCTTTGATGCGGGCGGTGAGGTGCGTGTGGACATCGGTGACGACGGCGTCGAGCGGCAGGTCGTGCGCTTCGCGTTCGAGCAGGCCGGTCTCGATGCGGCATGCTTCGTACGCAATCCCGACCGTGACGGGCAGCCCATCGCCGGGCCACTCGGCCAGCGTGCGGTCGTAATAGCCGCCGCCATAACCGAGTCGATAACCGTCGGCATCGAAGCCCACGCAGGGCACGAGCAGCAGATCGGGCGTTGCGCTCACCTGCGAGGCCGGTTCGGGAATGCCGTGATGGCCTTCGCGCATCGGCGCATCGGGTGTCCAGAGGTGAAAGGCGAGCGGCGCATGACGTTCGCGAATCGCGGGCAGCGAGGCGCGCCGCGATGGATCGGCTGCGAGCCAGGACGCGATCCAGGCGCGCGCATCGAACTCGCCGCGCAACGGCCAGTAAAAGCCGATCGATCGTGGCGCGAGGTGTTCGACGAGTGCCGCGAGCCGGGTTTCGAGTGCGGCGTTCAGAGCCCCGTCAGATGCGGCTTCCAGACGTGTTGCGAGGAGTCGCGTACGGTAGGTCTTTTTGGATTCCGGGCGAGGGTTGCATGCTATCCTTGGGTCCACCTCGTGCTCCAGAAACAATGATGTCCAAACGCATTATCCGAGTATATCGCGCGGCCGGTTTCGCGCTGGCCGCTGCGGCACTCGTCGCCTGCAGCACGGCGTCCGCCGTGCGGCCCGTCGCCGTTTCCCAGGGCGCTCAACTTTCTCCCGACGACCAGACGTTCATTCAGCTTCGCGAAGCGGCGCGCAACAACGATCCCGCGCGCGCCGCGCAACTGGCGGCAATGATTCCGGACTATCCGGCACAGTCGTATGTGGAGTACTTCCAGATCAAGCCGCAGTTGTTCGACTCGCAGGGCCACGCGCGCATCGACGCGCCGGACGCGCCCGTGCTCTCGTTCCTGCAGCGCCACGATGGCGAGGCGATTGCCGACCGTCTGCGCAACGACTATCTGCTCGTGCTCGGCGCGCGCCACGACTGGGCGAACTTCGATCAGCAGTATCCGCGCTTCGTCCTCAACGACGACACGCAGGTGAAGTGCTACGCGCTCGAATCGCGCGCGGCGCACGGCGAGAACGTCGCGAACGATGCGCGCGCACTGCTCACCGAGCCGCGTTATTACGGCGACGGTTGCGTCGACCTCGTAACGGCGCTGGCCATCAAAGGCCAGTTCACGAGCGACGACGTGTGGCAGCAGATCCGCCTCGCCTACGAACAGAACCAGACCACCACGGGCGACCGGCTGTTCGGCGGCCTCGCGCAGCAGCCCGACCCGGCCGCCGCCGCGCAGGCGACGAGCGCGCCGCCGCTCACGCTCGCACGCGGCGTGAGCGCCGATCCGCAGTCGCACCAGTTGGCGCTCCTCGCCGTCACCGTGATGGCGCGCAACGATCCGGCCATGGCCGCCGCGACCTGGGCCGCCGTCGCGCCTTCGATGTCGTCGCCCGAGCGCGCCATCGGTTGGGGCACGATCGGCTATCAGGCCACGCTCAAGCGCCTGCCGGGCGCGCTCGACTGGTATCGCCTCTCGGCGAACGCGCCGCTTTCGAATGCCGCCTACGAATGGCGCACGCGCGCGGCGCTGCTCGGCGGCGACTGGACCATGGTGCGCTGGTCGATCGAGCAGATGCCCGCCGCGCTGCGCGCGCAGCCCGCGTGGGTCTACTGGCACGCGCGCGCGCTCAAGCAGAGCGGCCAGAATGCCGACGTGGCGCAGGCCAACCAGGAGTTCATGCAGATTTCGCAGGGCTATAACTTCTACGGCCAGCTCGCGCTCGAAGAACTCGGCCAGAAGATCACGATTCCGCCGAAAGTCACCGTCACCGACGACGAAATCGCCCGGGCCGGGCGGACGCCGGGCTTCGCGCTCGCGCAGCGTTTCTATGCGATGAATCTGCGCTTCGAAGGCAATCGCGAATGGAACTGGCCGCTGCGCGGCATGACGGATCGCCAACTGCTCGCGGTCGCCGAATACGCGCGTCGTATCGATCTGCTCGACCGCACCGTCAACACGGCGGACCGCACGAAATCCGAACATGACTTCTCGCTGCGCTTTCTCTCGCCGTTTCGCGACATCGTCGAGCGCGACGCGCAGTCGAACGGTCTCGATGTCGAATGGGCCTACGGGCTCATCCGCCAGGAGTCGCGCTTCATCCTGAACGCGCGCTCGGGCGTCGGGGCGAGCGGTCTCATGCAGATCATGCCGGCCACGGCGCAGATGGTTGCGAGAAAGATCGGCCTCGGTCCGCTTTCGCGCGCGCAACTCGACAACATCGACACGAATATTCTGCTCGGCACCAACTATTTGTCGATGATCTACAATCAGTTCGACGGTTCCGCCGTGCTCGCCACCGCGGGCTACAACGCCGGACCGGGCCGCCCCCGCGCGTGGCGGCAGTCGTTGCAGCAGCCTGTCGAGGGCGCTATCTTCGCGGAAACCATTCCGTTCCCGGAAACCCGCGACTACGTGAAAAATGTGTTGTCGAACACGGTCTACTACGCGGCGCTGTTCGAGGGCCGCCCGCAATCGCTGAAGGCGCGTCTCGGCTATATCGCACCTTAAGCGCAGCGCCGCCGCGCCTGCCAGGGCGCCGGCGGCTCACGACGGCGCGCGCCGCCCCCCGCTTTGCGCGCGCCGGCCGGGCGAATCCGGTTCTCGATTTCTCGTGCCGCTTGCACAAGGGAGGTCGGAGATGCGACATCAAGCCATCGCGGTTATCGGCGGTTCGGGGTTCATCGGCAGCCATCTCGTCAACGCGCTCGTCGAGGCGGGCAAGGACGTGCGCATCGCGACCCGACGACGCACCAACGCCCGCCATCTCACCCTGCTTCCCATCGATGTGATCGAAACCGATGTGTTCGATCCCGTTGCGCTCGCGAGCTTCGTCGAAAACGCCGATGCCGTCATCAATCTCGTCGGCACGCTCGACGGCGGGCGCGGCGATCCTTACGGCCCGGGTTTCGCCCGGCTGCACGTCGACCTGCCGACGAAGATCGTCGCCGCGTGCGAAGGCAAGGGCGTCCACCGGCTCATTCATGTGAGCGCGATTGGCGCCGATCCACGCGGGCCGAGCATGTACCTGCGCTCGAAGGGCGATGGCGAAAAGGCCGTGCACGCATCGGCGTCGCTCGCCACGACGATCTTCCGGCCGTCGGTGGTGTTCGGCCCCGGCGACACGTTCCTCAACCGCTTCGTGTTCCTGCAAAAGCTCTTTCCGGTGATTCCGCTCGCGATGCCCGACGCGAAATTCCAGCCGGTCTATCTCGCCGACGTATCGGCGGCGATCGTCAATGTGCTCGATCTCGACGCCGCAAGCGGGCACACTTACGAACTCGGCGGGCCGAGCGTCTATACGCTCGAACAGTTGCTCGCGTATTGCGGTGAAATAGTTGGACGGCATGCGCGCATCGTGCGGCTGCCCAACACGCTTGCGCGGTTGCAGGCGTTCTCGTTCGAAATGGCGCCCGGCGTGCCGGTGCTCACGCGCGACAATCTCGATTCGATGAAAGTCGACAGCGTGCTCTCCGGGCCGCTTGCACCGGAACTCGGCATCGAGCCCGCGAGCCTCGAAACGATGGCGCCGCTGTATCTGGGCGACGCGGCGCAGCGCTCGCGGCCCAAGGTGTTCCACACGAGCTAGCCTGCGCTTCCTTCCACTCTTAACCTGATGGTCGTGATGAAACTCGCTATTGGAGACAAGAACTATTCGTCGTGGTCGATGCGTCCGTGGTTGCTGCTCACGCATTTCGGCATTCCGTTTGACGAAGTGCTGATCGAACTCGACGAGCCGGGCACGAAGGCTGCGATCCTGCAGTACTCGGCCTCGGGCAAGGTGCCGTGCCTCATGCCCGACGACGGCTTCCCCGTGTGGGATTCGCTCGCGATTGCGGAGACGCTCGCCGAGCGTTTCCCGAAGCATGCGCTGTGGCCGCGCGACGCGAACGCGCGCGCCCGCGCGCGCAGCGTGAGCGCCGAAATGCATTCGGGTTTCTTCGCGCTGCGCAACGCCATGCCGATGAATATCCGCCTGACGCGCCCCGGCGTGGGCACGGCGCCGGACGTGCTCAGCGATATCGCGCGCATCGACGCGATCTGGCGCGAGTGCCTCGCCGCCAGCGGCGGGCCGTTCCTGTTCGGCGAATTCAGCATTGCCGACGCGATGTACGCGCCGGTCGTGATGCGCTTCAACAGCTTTCAGCCGAAGCTCTCGCCGGAAGCGGGCGCGTACGCGCGGCGCGTCACGGCGCTGCCCGCCGTTGCCGCGTGGATTGCGGCAGCGCGCAACGAAACGCACATTGTGGCCGACGACGAACTCGACGCATGAAAATCTACGTTGTAGGCGGTGCGATCCGCGACGAAATGCTCGGGCTGCCCGTGCGCGACCGCGACTATGTGGTGGTGGGCGCCACGCCCGAGCAGATGGCGGCGCAGGGATATCGTCCGGTGGGCAAGGACTTTCCGGTGTTTCTGCATCCGCACACGCACGAGGAATACGCGCTTGCGCGCACCGAGCGCAAGACCGCCGCGGGCTACCACGGCTTCCAGTTCTTCTACGCGCCCGACGTGACGCTCGAAGAAGATCTCGCGCGGCGCGACCTCACGATCAACGCGATGGCGCGCGAAGTGCTCCCGGGCGATGTCATGGGCGCCGAGGTGGTCGATCCGTTCGATGGTGCGGGCGATCTCAAGGCGCGCGTGTTCCGGCATGTGAGCGACGCGTTTCTCGAAGACCCCGTGCGCATTTTGCGCATCGCACGCTTCGCGGCGCGCTTTGCCGACTTTACCGTTGCCCCCGCAACGATGACGCTGATGCGGCGCATGGTCGAAGCGGGCGAAGTCGATGCGCTCGTGCCCGAGCGCGTATGGCAGGAAGTGGCGCGCGGACTCATGGAGAACAAGCCGTCGCGCATGTTCGCGGTGCTGCGCGAATGCGGTGCGCTCGCGCGCGTGCTGCCGGAAGTCGAAAGCCTCTTTGGCGTGCCGCAGCGCGCGGACTATCACCCCGAAATCGATACCGGCGTGCACGTGATGATGGTGATCGACCACGCGGCTGCACAGGGCTACACGCTGCCGGTGCGCTTCGCCGCGCTCACGCACGATCTCGGCAAGGCGACCACGCCCGCGGACCTGCTGCCGCGCCACATCGGCCACGAAGGCCGCAGCGTGGATCTATTGAAGCCGTTGTGCGAGCGTTTGCGCGTACCCAACGAATGCCGCGATCTGGCCGTGCTGGTCGCACGCGAGCACAGCAACGTGCATCGCGTGACGGAGATGGGCGGAGCCGCGCTCGTGCGCCTGCTCGAACGCAGCGACGCGCTGCGCAAGCCCGCGCGCTTCGCCGAGGCGCTACAGGCCTGCGAAGCGGATCTGCACGGGCGGCTCGGCTGGGAGCAGGCGCCCTATCCGCAGGTCGAACGGCTGCGTGCGGCGCTGGCGGCGGCGCGTGGCGTCGACGCAGGCGCGATCGCGCGCGATTGCGATGGCGGTGCGGAGAAGATCAAGGAAGCGGTGCACGGCGCGCGCGTGAAGGCCGTGGAGGACGCGCTGGTAAAGGTGTGAGCGCGGTCTGGGCGCTGCGGGTGGCTTGCGCCCGCAGCGCACGTCGCTCAGAGCGCGCGCACGAGCAGCGAAAGCAACAGCGAAAGCACGAGCGTCGACATGAACGGCAGCGGGTATTCGCGGCCGAAGAGGCGCAGCGTGACGTCGCCGGGCAGTCTGCCGATGCCGAGCTTGCGCAGCCACGGCTGCGCACCCGAGAGGATCGCCACGGCGATGAACGTGGTGAGGAACCAGCGGATCATGGCGTCTAGAGTGTGTGGCTGCGATCGCCGCGTGCGAATGCGGCGAGTGTTCCGTCGATGCCGCGCGAGAACGCGATCACCTTGAAGAGCTCGCCCATCTCCGATTCGGAGACGAGTTTTTGCACCGCATTCGCGGCGGGCAGGAAGCGCGCGACATCGCCCGGATCGATTTCCGAAAGCACGTCCGTAATGCCCGCGTTCATCAGAAAGCGCGCCTGCGAGGTGTAGCCGAGCAGATCCGCGCCCGCGTCGATGCCGGCTTGCGCGATGCCCGTGAATTCGACGTGCGCCGTGATGTCCTGCAAGCCCGGATAGAGAAACGGATCGTCATGCGCGCGATGACGGTAGTGGCACATCAGCGTGCCCTGGACGCGCTGCGGATGATAGAACTCGCGGTTCGGGAACCCGTAGTCGATGAAGAACGCGGCGCCGCGCACGAGCATCGTACAGACGGTGCGCGTGAACGCGAGCGCCGCGTCGTGCGTTTCGGCCACGTAGTCGTCGCGGCCCTCGATGCCGGCGAGCACGCCTTCGGGCCAGTGTGCGCCGGGTTCACTGCATCCGCAGCCTTCGCTGCCGCCGCTTACCGCCGGCCGATCCGAGAACACGAACGCGCCCTGCGCGTTCACTGCCACGCCGCGCTCGTGCCACACGGCGTCCTTGCGGGCAAAAAGCCGCACCGGCATCGCGTCGAGCACTTCATTGCCGATCACCACGCCCTCGAACTGCGCGGGCAGGGCGTCGAGCCACGTCACGCGGGCCACGAGATGCGGCGCACTCGCTTCGAGGGTTTCGCGCTGGCGCGCGCGCAATTCGCCCGAAAGATCGACGATGGCATATGAATCGAACGCGACGCCGAGTGCGTCGAGCGCGAGCAGGATGCCCGCCGCGAGCTTGCCCGTGCCCGCGCCGAACTCCATCAGCGCGCGCGTGCCGCTCGCCGCGAGCGCTTCGGCGAGCGCGCGCGCGAGTGTCGAAGCGAAGAGGGGCGAGAGTTCGGGCGCGGTCACGAAGTCGCTGCCGTCGGCGGCGAACAGGCCGAACTTGCGTGCGCCGCCGCTGTAGTAGCCCAGTCCCGGCGCGTAGAGCGCGCGCTCCATATAGCGCTCGAATGGCAGCCAGCCGCCCGCCGCGGCGATCTCGGCGCGCAAGCTTGCGGCAAGTGCCTCGGACTGCGCGAGCGCGGCCGGTTCGGGAACAGGTAAACTATCGGGTTCGTGAGCTTTCGGATTCATCCCGCCATTGTAAATGGCTCTTTCGTGATTTTCGGGGATAGAGGAGGGTTGCCGACTTTCGACCGGATTTTCAAAGTCACCGGATTTTCAAAGTCATTTGGCCGTTGCCGCCTTGATTTCGCCTCCGCTTCTGGCTTTCTGCGGCCCGCCTCATCGTGCGTCTGCCCACCGCGTTGCGCGTATCATGCAGGATTAAATCCTATCGAAATCTAGAGAGGCCTCACATGCGAACGACCCAACAGTTCAGCATTACGCTGCCCGCCGAGTTGGCGGCGCTGGTGCGCGCCAAGGTCGAGAGCGGTGAATACGCATCCGACAGCGAAGTAATCAGGGATGGATTGCGAACGCTTGCCGCTCGCGACCGGGCCGTCGAATCGTGGCTCCTGAACACAGTCGCACCGGCATACGAAGCATTGAAGGCTGATCCGTCGCGGGCGCTGACTACCGGGCAAGTTCGCGAGCGTCTTGCCGCCAAACGTCAGACGCGCACGCCGAAGGCTTGATGACGGCGTTCAATGTCGAATTTGCTCCCGAGGCCGTGCAGCAGCTTGAAGCGCTTGAGGACTACATTGCCGGCCAGGGCTCCCCGCAAGTTGCTGCTACCTATATCGACTCGATCGTAGAGTATTGCGAGAGCCTGAGATCGTTTCCGCAGCGGGGCGTGCCGCGCGACGACGTCCGACCGGGCTTGCGGATCACCCATTATCGCGGGAGCGCGATTATTGCGTTCGCTGTGATCGATGCAACCGTCTATATCCTCGGCGTGTTCTGCGGTGGCCAGGACTACAATGCTGTGCTGTCCGTGTTCGCCGACCGCAGATAGCACCTTGTGTTGCGGCGTTCCGGACGGCCGCGCGAGCGTGAGGCGTCCCGCCAGGGGACAGTGGGAATGCAACCTTTTGATTGTTATAAATTTGTCTGTCTCTGCAGGCTTCACTGTAAATGAGCGCACCTACCGGTTCCCGCCCGTCTAGCGGTTCCGCCGAGGCCTCCGGCTTATCCCGACCCTCCGGCCCGTCAGGTACACCCGGCCCCGATTTTGGCCCCGGTTCGTCCGCGGGCGCTTTGTCGCGCGTGGTGCTGGTCACGGGCGGCGCGCGCCGGATCGGGCGCGAGCTGTCGCTGGGCTTTGCGGCGCGCGGCTGGGACGTGGCGGTGCATTTCGGCGGCTCAGGGGACGCGGCTGACGAACTCGTCGCGCAGATCGAGGCGCTCGGGCGGCGCGCGGTGGCGCTGCACGCCGACCTCGCGAGCGAGGCCGACGTCGCGCGGCTCGTGCCCGCCTGCACGGCGGCGCTCGGGCGGCCCGCGTGCGTGCTGAACAACGCGTCGTCCTTCGATGAAGACACGGCGCGCGACATCGGCTACGAGAAGCTGCTCAACCTCATGGCGATCAACGTGGGCGCGCCGCTCGTGCTGGCGCGCACGCTGTACGAGGCGACACCCGATGCCGCCGTGGCCGACGAGTCGCAGCGCACCTGCGTGATCAACGTGCTGGACCAGAAGCTGTACAACATGAACCCGGATTACCTCTCGTACACGCTGACGAAGGCCGCGCTCGCGAACGCCACCGTCGCGCTCGCCCAGGCGCTCGCGCCGAAGGTGCGCGTGGTCGGGCTTGCGCCGGGTCTCACGCTGCAGTCGGCCGACCAGACGCCGGAAGGCTTCGTGGCCGCGCACAAGCTGACGCCGCTCGGCCGCGCGTCGCGGCCGGCCGATCTGGTCGAGGCCGCGCTGTATCTCGCGGGCGCATCGGGCGTAACCGGAACAACGCTCGTGGTCGACGGCGGACAGCACCTCGTGCCGCTGCCGCGCGACGTGATGTATTTGACGGGAGCGTGAGCGGCGGCACGTAAAACGATCCGCCGGAACATGACGCAGCGCGAAACATTGCGCGTGCGCACGAAGGAATACCGTATGAACCGCCGGGCGCCCTGCGTCCGCGCGCGTGCCGCGAAGGCACGCTTTTTTATCGACTGGAACGACTATGTCCGCCGTCTTGCTGCACCCCCGGCTCGCCGATTGCCGCCGGCTCTTTTTGCGCAACTACGAAGTCAACATCAACATCGGCGTGCACGACTTCGAAAAACGCGGCGAACAGCGCGTCGTGATCAACGTCGATCTCTTCGTGCCGCTCGCGCAGACCACGCCGCACGAGGACAAGTTGCGCGAAGTGGTCGACTATGACTACATGCGCGCGACCGTGGCCGCGCGCGTGAGCCAGGGCCATATCCATCTGCAGGAAACGCTCTGCGACGATCTTGCGACCGCGCTGCTCGCGCACCCGCTCGTGCGCGCCGTGCGCCTCTCGACCGAGAAGCCCGACGTTTATCCGGACTGCGACGCGGTGGGCGTCGAAGTCTTTCGCATCAAAGAGGACTGATTCATGAACGCCCCCCAAACCCTTCCCGTCGATGCGCACGCCACGCAGGACGGCAGCGCCGCCGCACCCGTGACCGCACCTGATGGGCAAGGTGCGCAAGGCAGCGGCCGCCCCGCGATGACGCGCCGCGAGCAGAAGGACGCCTACGAGAACAACAAGCTCTTCAAGCGGCTCATGCGTCAGGTCGGCCAGGCAATCGGCGACTACAACATGATCGAGAACGGCGACAAGGTGATGGTGTGCCTCTCGGGCGGCAAGGACAGCTACGCGCTGCTCGACATTCTCATGCGCCTGCGCGAGCGCGCGCCGATCGACTTCGAGATCGTGGCCGTGAACCTCGACCAGAAGCAGCCCGGCTTTCCCGAGCATGTGCTGCCCGAGTACCTGACCAAAGTCGGCGTGCCGTTCCACATCGAGAACCAGGACACCTACGGCATCGTCAAGCGCCTCGTGCCCGAGGGCAAGACGACGTGCTCGCTGTGCTCGCGGCTGCGCCGCGGCATTCTGTACCGCGTGGCGGGCGAACTGGGCGCGACCAAGATCGCACTCGGCCACCATCGCGACGACATTCTCCAGACGCTGCTGCTGAACCTGTTCTACGGCGGCAAGCTGAAGGGCATGCCGCCCAAGCTGCAGTCCGACGACGGCAAGAACATCGTGATCCGGCCGCTCGCGTACGTGAAGGAAACGGATCTGGAGAAATTCGCGGAACTGCGCGAATTCCCGCTGATTCCGTGCAACCTCTGCGGCAGCCAGCCCAACCTCAAGCGCGCCGAAATGAAGGCGCTGATCCGCGAGTGGGACAAGCGCTTCCCGGGCCGCGTCGAAAACATGTTCAACGCGCTCGGCAATGTCGTGCCGTCGCACCTGATGGATGCGTCGCTGTTCAGCTTCAAGGACCTGCGCACGACGGGCGTGGTCGACCCGCTCGGCGACATCGCCTTCGACGACGATCCGTGCTCGGCCGACACGCCGTCGCTGGCAGCAGTTGGCACGCCGATTTCGTTCGCGAAGCTCGACGATCTCTGATTCTGCGTTTGATTTTGCGTTTGATTCCACGTTTGATGCCCGCGGGGCCGGATACGCTCATCCGGCCCTGTGAGCGCGCCTCTTGCGGGTAGGCCTGCATGCTAGAATCGGCGGCTTCAAATTCCCCTTCACCGATGCAATGAACATCGTGATTCTCGCGGCAGGCATGGGCAAGCGCATGCATTCGGCGCTGCCCAAAGTGCTGCATCCGCTGGCCGGCCGGCCGCTTCTCTCGCACGTTCTCGATACCGCCCGCACGCTCGAACCGACCCGGCTCGTCGTCGTGATCGGCCACGGCGCCGATGCGGTGCGCGAAGCGGTCGCCGCGCCCGACGTCCAGTTCGCCGTGCAGCACGAGCAGCGCGGCACGGGCCACGCACTCGCGCAGGCGCTGCCGTTGCTCGATACGAGCGTGCCGACGCTCGTGCTTTACGGCGACGTACCGCTCACGCGCGCCTCGACGCTCAAGCGTCTCACCGACGCCGCGCGCGTGGCGGGGGAGAAGGGCGGTTACGGCATCCTGACCGTCACGCTCGACGACCCGACCGGATACGGGCGCATCGTGCGCGACGCGGCGGGCAAGGTGGTGCGCATCGTCGAGCAGAAAGACGCGAGCGAGGCGGAGCGCCGGATCGACGAGATCAACACGGGCATCGTCGTCACGCCGAGCGCGCCGCTCGCGGGCTGGCTCGCCGCGCTGAAGAACGACAACGCGCAGGGCGAGTTCTATCTCACCGACGTGGTCGAGCACGCCATCGCCGCGGGCCATCCGGTCGTCACGGCGCAGCCCGACGACGAAGCGGAAACGCTCGGCGTCAACAGCAAGCAGCAGCTCGCCGAACTCGAGCGCGTCTATCAGCGTAACGTCGCGGAGTCGCTGCTCGTCGCGGGCGTGACGCTCGCGGACCCCGCGCGCATCGACGTGCGCGGCACGCTCACCTGCGGGCGCGACGTATTTATCGACGTGAACTGCGTGTTCGAGGGCGACGTGACGCTGGCGGACAACGTCGCCATCGGCCCGAACTGCGTGATCCGCCAGGCCGAGATCGGCGCGGGCACGCGCGTCGACGCCTACACGCACATCGAGAACGCGCGCGTCGGCGCGCAGGCCGTGCTCGGACCGTACGCGCGTCTGCGCCCGGGAACGCAGCTTGCTGACGAGGTCCACGTCGGCAATTTCGTCGAGATCAAGAACGCGAACATCGGTCACGGTTCGAAGGCGAATCACCTGAGCTACGTCGGCGACGCCGATGTCGGCGCGGGCGTAAACATCGGCGCGGGCACCATCACCTGCAACTACGACGGCGCCAACAAGCACCGCACGGTGATCGGGGACAACGTGTTCGTCGGCTCGGATACGCAACTGGTCGCGCCGGTGCGCGTGGGCCGCGGCGTCACGATCGCGGCGGGCACGACGGTGTGGAAGGACGTCGCCGACGACATGCTCGTGCTCAACGAAAAATCGCAGGTCTCGAAGTCCGGCTACGTGCGACCGGTCAAGAAAAAGAAATAACGCAGCCCCCGGACTTTTTATTGCAAAGGATCGAAAGCTATGTGCGGCATTGTTGGCGCGGTGGCGCTTCGTAATATCGTGCCCGTCCTGATCGAAGGACTGCGGCGACTCGAATATCGCGGTTACGATTCGTGCGGCGTCGCCGTCGTCACGAGCGCGGGCGCCGAGCGCGTGCGCAGCGTCTCGCGCGTGGCCGAACTCGACGAGCAGGTGCGCGAGGCGCACTTCGAAGGCGTGACCGGCATCTCGCACACGCGCTGGGCGACGCACGGCGCGCCGACCGTGAGCAACGCGCATCCGCTCTTCTCGCACGATGCGCTTGCCATCGTTCACAACGGCATTATCGAAAACTACGAATCGCTGCGCGAGGCCCTGCGCGCGAAGGGCTACGAATTCGTTTCGCAGACCGATACGGAAGTCATCGCGCACCTCGTGCACAGCCTCTATCGCGGCGACCTGTTCGCCGCCGTGCGCGAAGCCGTCCAGCAACTGAGCGGCGCGTATGCGATCGCCGTCGTTCACAAGGATCAGCCGCACACGGTCGTGGGCGCGCGCGCGGGCTCGCCGCTCGTGGTTGGCCTCGGCAACGGCGAGAACTTCCTCGCCTCGGATGCGCTCGCCGTCGCGGGCAGCGCGAGCCACATGATCTTCCTGGAAGAAGGCGACGTCTGCGAATTGACGCTCGAACGTGTGCGCATCGCCGATCACAGCGGCCACGAAGTCCAGCGCGAAGCGCGCGAAGTGCAGGCCTACGGCGGCACCGTCGATCTCGGCCCGTATCGTCACTACATGCAGAAGGAAATCTTCGAGCAGCCGCGCGCGATCAGCGACACGATTCCCTCCGGGGACGCGCTCGAGCCGGGTCTCTTCGGCGACAACGCGCGCGCAGTGTTCGGGGACATCGACAGCATCCTGATTCTCGCGTGCGGCACGAGCTACTACGCGGGCCTCACGGCGAAGTACTGGCTCGAATCGGTGGCGAAGATCCGCACCGACGTCGAGATCGCGAGCGAATACCGCTATCGCGAGTCGGTGCCGAATCCGCGCGCGCTCGTCGTCACGATTTCGCAGTCGGGCGAAACGGCGGATACGCTCGCGGCGCTCAAGCATGCGCAGTCGCTCGGCATGACGCACACGCTCGCGGTGTGCAACGTCGCGACGAGTGCGATGGTCCAGCTCACCGAACTGAAGTTCCTCACGCACGCGGGCCGCGAGATCGGTGTGGCGTCGACGAAGGCGTTCACGACGCAGCTGGTCGGCCTCTTCATTCTTGCGGCGACGCTGGGCAAGCTGCGCGGCCACGTGAGCGCCGAGCAGGAAGCGCAATACGTGAAGCTGCTGCGCCACCTGCCTGCCGCGCTCAACGGCGTGCTGGCGCTGGAGCCGCAGATCATCGCGTGGTCGGAGGAGTTCGCGCGCAAGGAGAATGCGCTTTTCCTCGGCCGCGGGCTGCACTATCCGATCGCGCTCGAAGGCGCGCTCAAGCTCAAGGAAATCTCGTACATCCACGCGGAAGCCTATCCGGCCGGTGAACTGAAGCACGGCCCGCTGGCGCTCGTGACCGAGGCGATGCCGGTCGTGACGGTCGCGCCGAACGACGCGCTGCTCGAAAAGCTCAAGTCGAACATGCAGGAAGTGCGCGCGCGCGGCGGCCGGCTTTATGTGTTCGCCGATGCCGATACGCACATCACGAGCGGCGACGGCATTCACGTCATTCGCATGCCGGAGCACTACGGGCTGCTTTCGCCGATCCTGCACGTCGTGCCGCTGCAACTGCTCGCGTATCACACGGCCTGTGTGCGTGGTACGGATGTCGATAAGCCGCGTAATCTCGCGAAATCGGTCACGGTGGAGTGAGGGTGGGGCGGCGGGGCGGTTTGCCCGGCCGCACTACTTCAACCCGAGCCGCAGCGCCAGTCGATGCAGGTTGCCCGGGTTGAGCGCGAGCCTTCGCGCGGCCCCGGCCCAGTTGCCGTCACAGTCGTCGACTGCCTTGCTGATCATCGAGCGCTGAAACGCGTCGGTGGCGTCCTTCAGACTCATCTCGCGCAGGTTCTCGGGCTGCGCCGCCAACGGCGTGTGCCCCGCGACAGGCTGGCGATCGCCCGGGCAGATGTGATGCTCGTGGATCACGGCCTTTTCCCCCTGCTCGGCACGCGCAAGCACCGCCGCACGGCGCAGCACGTGTTCGAGTTCGCGCACGTTGCCGTGCCACGGACGCGCCGCCAGCGCATCCAGCGTGTCCTGGTCGATGGACAGCGTATTCAGACCCATCGTGCCGCGCCAGCGTTCGAGGAAGAAACCGGTCAGGAGCGGAATGTCCTCGCAATGCTCGCGCAGCGACGGCGCGTGTAGCGGAAAGACGCTCAGGCGGTGATAAAGATCGGGGCGGAACTGCCCGGTGACGGTTTCGGCCTTGAGGTCCTTGTTGGTCGCGGCGATCACGCGGACGTCGACCTTGCGCTGGCTGTCGTCGCCGATACGCTGCAGGTCGCCGTATTGCAGCACCCGCAGCAGCTTGGCCTGCAACGACAGCGGCAGTTCGCCGATCTCGTCGAGAAACAGCGTGCCCTGGTGAGCCAGCTCGAACTTGCCGGTGCGATTGTGGATGGCGCCGGTGAAGGCGCCCTTCACGTGACCGAACAGCTCGCTCTCGGCGACGCTCTCGGGCAGCGCCGCGCAATTCAGATAAACGAGCGGGCTCGCGCGCCGCGCCGAACCGGCGTGAACGGCCCGCGCAATCAATTCCTTTCCCGTGCCGGTCTCACCGAGGATCAGCACGTTCAGATCCGTTCCTGCCACCACGCCGATCTCGCTGCGCAACTGCTGCATGGCGGCGGAGGTGCCGATCATCTCGCCTTCGCCCGTCGCTGCGGCAATCTGGCGCACCGGGGGATTGGCGGTGCCGTGCGGATCGCTCGCCATCTGTTCGAGCAGCAGCGCGTTGGCGAGCGCCGCCGAGGCGAGCGCCCCGATCACGCCGAGATCCTGATCGTCGAAGCCGTCGAACTGCGAGGGATTCAGGCCGTCGATGGTCAGCGCGCCGATCAGCACCTCTTCGCTGAGCAGCGGAATGCCCATGCAGGCATGCACATGCAGATGGTCCAGCCGGGCAATCAGGCTGTCGTACGGGTCGGGCAGGTCGCTGTCCGGCGGAAAGCGCACGACGTCGCCCGCGCGCGCAATCGCTTCCAGGCGCGGGTGCTCGCTCACGAGAAAGCGCCGCCCCATGACGTCGGGCGACAGGCCGTCGATGGCAAGCGGAATGAAAGTGCCGCGGTTGTAGCGAAGCAGCGCGGAGGCGTCGGAACGAAAGAGCTGCCGCACGCTCTGGATCAGCTGCTCGAAGCGCTCGCGGTGCGAATTGCCCCGCTGAAGATCGAGTGCGATGCGGGTGAGAGTGTCGGCGCTGAGCATGATTGTCGAATTGACGATGGATTTGTCGGCGAAACAATACCGGAGAATTGTCTTTTGAACAATTGATGGATAAAAGTTGTATGTTTATCAGTGGGTGACGGGCTGGCACGCAGTTTGCAGTAGATGTTCCCCGCAACCGTTCACCCACTTAAGGAAATTCCATGTCCATTCTGCTCAAAAACAACGTCCATTGGGTCGGCCAGCGCGATTGGGAAGTCCGCAGCTTCCACGGCACCGAATATGGGACGCTGCGGGGCAGCAGCTACAACAGCTATCTGATTCGTGAGGAAAAGACGGTTCTCATCGACACGGTGGATCACCGGTTCAGCCGCGAATACATCCGCGATCTGGCAGCCGAGGTCGACCTCGGCACGATCGACTACGTGATCATCAACCACGCCGAGGAAGACCACGCGGGCGCGCTGGCCGACCTGATGGCGCTGATTCCGGGCACGCCGATCTACTGCACGAACAACGCGCTCGATTCGATCGTCGGCCACCATCACCACCCGGAGTGGAATTTCCACACCGTGCGCACGGGCGACAAGCTCGACATCGGCAACGGCAAGCAGCTCGTCTTCATCGAAACGCCGATGCTGCACTGGCCCGACAGCATGATGACCTACCTCACCGGCGACGCCGTGCTGTTCAGCAACGACGCCTTCGGCCAGCACTACTGCGACGAGCACCTGTTCAACGACGAGGTCGACCAGGGCGAACTGATGGAGCAGTGCCTGCGCTACTACGCGAACATCCTCACGCCGTTCAGCGCGCTCGTAACCGCCAAGATCAATGAAGTGCTCGGGTTCGGCCTGCCGGTCGACATGGTGGCCACCTCGCACGGCGTGGTCTGGCGCGACAACCCCACGCAGATCATCCTGAAGTACCTCGAATGGGCGAACAACTACCAGGAAGACCGCATCACGCTGTTCTACGACTCGATGTCGAACAACACGCGGATGATGGCCGACGCCATTGCCCAGGGCATCCACGAAACCGACCCCACGGTCGCCGTGAAGATTTTCAACGTCGCCCGCCACGACAAGAACGAAATCCTCTCGAACGTGTTCCGTTCGAAGGGCGTGCTGGTCGGTTCCTCGACGATGAACAACGTCATGATGCCCAAGGTCGCCGGCATGCTCGAGGAGATCACCGGGCTGCGTTTTCGCGGCAAGAAGGCTTCCGCGTTCGGCAGCTTCGGGTGGTCGGGCGGCGCGGTCGATCGCATCCAGACCCGTCTCATGGACGCCGGTTTCGACATCGCGCTTTCGCTGAAGGCCAAGTGGCGCCCGGATGCCGCGACGATCGAACTGTGCCGTGAGCATGGCCGCCAGATCGCCCGCCAGTGGGCGCTGCATCCGATCGAGCCGGCCCGTCGCCGGGAAACGGCCGTTGCGGCAAACGACGCCAACGGCAGCAAGGTCGAAGCCGCCGCAGTTGCAGCCGCCGCCGCCGCTGCCCCTGCGGCCCCCGCGGCCCCCGCCACCACCGGCGCTGCTGCTTCGTCCTGCGGCGGCTGCATGGTGTGCACCGTGTGCCAGTGGATCTACGACCCCGCGCTGGGCGAGCCCGATCAACTGGTCGCGCCCGGCACGCCCTGGGAGGATGTGCCCGATACGTTCCTCTGCCCCGGCTGCGGTATCGGTAAAGCCGTGTTTGAACCCGTTCTGGAGAAGGCTGCAGCATGAAACGCGCAATTACGATCGTCGGCAGCGGCTTTGCTGCCCAGCAACTCGTTCGCAACATTCGCAAGCACGACGCCGAGGTGCCGGTACGCATCATCACCGCCGACCACGGCCACGAATACAACAAGCCGGACCTGAGCCACGTGGCGAGCCGCGCCACCACGGCTACCGGCTTGCCGTCGCGCTCGGGCGAGGCGTTCGCCGCCGAACTGAACGTCACGCTGCAGGCGCGGTGCCGGGTCGAGTCCATCGACACGGCGCGCCAGGTCCTGGTGACGTCGGAGGGCGAGAGCGCCTACGAGCAGCTCGTGCTCGCCACCGGCGCGCGCGCGGTGCGGCCAGGATTTGCCGGATCGGATCTGATGTACACGCTCAACAGCCTCGACGAATTCGCGAAGCTGGAGCCGCAACTGGCGACGGCGCGCAGCGTGTTCGTGCTGGGCGCGGGCCTGATCGGCACGGAACTCGCCATGGACATCGCCACGACCGGCCGTGAGGTGACGCTCGTCGACAACGCGGCGAGCCCGCTCTCCGCGCTGCTGCCCGCTGCCTTGAGCCAGCCGCTGATCGAAGCGCTGAAGACCGCGGGTGTGCGGCTGCAACTGGGTCGCGGCGTGCAGGCCATCGCGGCGGCCGACGACGGTTTCGACGTCAGCCTGACCGACGGCACGACGAGCCGGCATGACCTCGTCCTCGCCGCGGTCGGACTCGCGCCGGAAGTGTCGCTCGCCCGCGCGGCGGGGATCGAAATCGGGCGCGGTATTGTCGTCGACGACCACCTGCGCACCAGCGTGCCCGATATCTACGCGCTCGGCGACGGCGCGGAAAAGCAGGGCAAGCTCATGCCTTTCCTGCAGCCCGCCTTGCTCGGCGCGACCGCACTCGCGGCTACGCTGCTCGGCAAGCCGACGCCGCTCGTGCTGCCGCACATGATGGTGCGCGTGAAGACCCCGGTCTATCCGCTGCAACTGGCTGGCCGCACGAACGGCGAAGGTCTGTCGTGGCAGTCCGAATGGAATGCGAGCGGCATGCTCGCCCGAGCGTTCGATGCGGCCGGCAAGCTGTGCGGCTTCGTCGCGGGCGGCGACCGCATCAGCCAGGCTTTTGCTGTGTTTCGCGAACTTCCCCGACCCACCATGTGAGCGGGAAAGACGCCGGTAAGCAAGGCAGCCGGGCGTGGAGCTGACGATATCCGCGCCGGGCTGCTTCCGGTTCTCCACTTTGATCGGGCGCCCGAGTCCGGTTTGCGTCGATACGCGCTGTCGCTGTTTTCCCCTGGGCCGCGACAGCGCGTATCGGACAAATCTGGCTCGCGTTAATACGAGCTGTTGCTGCTTTTTCCCCGGAGCGGTGACATTGCGTTGCGCCCGATCCTTTTTTCCCCTGCTTTTTGCTGATCGTCCGATCGGCTGTCTTTCCCGATTTTCTGTCCCGCTTTTCTTCCCCGCTTTTCTTGCGTTAAAGCGTGCCAGGCGTGGCCCTGTGCGAGCTTTAGCCGATCTCCTTCGAACCGTCCCCGCAAAGTGCATTGGCACGCGCAGTCAAAAGCGCTGCGTGCCGTGCTGTCCGACGCGCGGCGCGGCGTCATAATGGCGCCGATCCCACCAGGAGACGAAATTGGTCGAACTGCAACAACGGCGAAAGCCCCACATGTACGTGTTTTCGGGGGCGGGCCTCTCGGCGGAAAGCGGCATCTCGACGTTTCGCACGGGCGATGGCATCTGGACGCACGAGAATATGGACGAGGTGTGCAACTACCTGACCTGGCGTCGCAACCGGCCGGCCGTGTTCCGCTTCTACAACCGGCGCCTCGCCGAATGCGCGGACGCGCGCCCCAACGACGCCCACCGGCTGCTGGCGCAATGGCAGGAGACGTGGGGCACGCAGCGCGTGCATCTGATCACGCAGAACATCGACGATCTGCTGGAGCAGGCCGGCGCGCGTCAGGTCACGCACCTGCACGGCGACATGGTTTCGCTCCTGTGCACCGACTGCGACTACCGCTTTCCGATGACCGGCGAGGCGCTCGATCCGCAGGCGGCGTGTCCGTCGTGCGGCCAGGCGGACAGCGTGAAGCCCGGCGTGGTGTTCTTCAACGAGGCAGCGCCCGAATACGAGACGCTCTGGCGCGTTCAGCAGTCGATGACGGCGGACGATCTGTTCATCGCCATCGGCACGGCGTTCGAGGTGATTCCGCCCGAGCGGCTGCTGCCGCCGGAACGCCTTGGGAAGCACAGCCGCAATTTCGTCGTCGATCCGGCGCCGAAGCGCACCGAATGCTTCGGTGTCGTGGAGGCCAAAGCGGCGACGGTCGGCCTGCATAACCTCGCCGATACAGTCACCCGGATGATGACCGGCGGCTAACGCCGTGGGGTCACCGGCGCAAGCACGCGAATGCGCGCTCGTTTAGAGAAACTTCGCGAAATCAGGCCGGTTCGGCCGGTTGCCGCTGCGACTCCGGTTCGGTGAGCATGCGTCCTGCGGGAAGCAACTGGCACGCGAGCAGGCCTGCGAGCATCAACGCGCAGCCCGTGAGCGCGCGCGCCGTCATCGTTTCGCCGAGCACGGCCCAACCGGCCAGCGCGGCGAACACGCCTTCCATGCTGAAGATCACGGCGGCGTGCGCGGGCGCCGCGTGGCGTTGGGCGACCACCTGAATCGTGTAGGCGACGCCCACCGACAGCCCGCCGCCGTACAGGATCGTGGGCGCGGCGCGCACGAGGCTCGCGAGCTGCAGCGGCTCGCGCGCGAGGCCGATCGCGAGACAGGTCACCCCGCACGTGACGAACTGCACGATGGACAGGGCAAGCGGATCGTGGCGCGGCGCGTAGCGGCCCACGAGCATCACCTGGATCGAGATCACGATCGCACAGGCGAGCTGGTACCAGTCGCCGTACATGATCGAAAAATGCTCGTTGATGCTCAGCAGATAGAGCCCGACTGCGGCCAGCACGGCGCCGAGCCACGTGCCTGGACCCGTGCGATGACGCAGCAATACGCCGATCAGGGGCACGATGACCACGTAGAGCGAGCTGATGAAGCCCGCATTGGCGATCAACGTGTAGCGAAGGCCGATCTGCTGCAGCGAAATCGCAACGGCGAGCAACAGGCCGAGCAGGACGCCCGCGCGCAGCAGGGCGGCGTCGAAGAGGCGCGGCGGCGCGACGTCCGCGGCGCGGCGCGCGGGCCGGCGCAGGACGAACACGAACGTCGAGACGACGGCGGCGCCAAGCAGGAAACGCAAACCCGTGAAGAGGAACGGACCGATGGCGTCGAGGCTCAATCGCTGGGCGACGAAGGCCGAGCCCCAGATCATGGCGGCCGCGAGCATCATCAGATTGGCGCGCAGGTGTTGGCGGGAGGCGGATTTCAAGCGGATTTCTCTTTGTTCGAGGACTGTCGCGGCACCGTTTTCAAGGTGGTGGCGTTCGTATGGAACGCCTGCGTGGTGCGCGCAGACCTCGATCGTATCCGAATTGAAAGGCGGTTGTCTGTCAGGAGTATCGATACAAGATCCGCACCATTTGCGGACGACCCGCGCCATCCGCTGCCAGATGCGTCTTTTGCAGCGTTTCGCGTGCCGGAGCCGAAAAGGCGGAAGCGAAAAAAAAGCCAGAGCGTGCTCTGGCTTTTTCGTGTGCGCGGCGCGCTGGCCGCGCGTGTTACGACGCGTCGTGCGCGAGGCCCTGCTCGAGCAATTCGGTCAGTAGACCGTTCAGACCGCCGGGATGCTGCTCGGCACGCGACTTCAACTGCGCGACCAGGTCGGCGTTGAGCTTGCAGGCGAACGGCACGAGCCCCTGCGCCTGGTCGAGCTTGCGGCGCTCGCGGCGATCCAGCGTCGCGGTCGACCCCTTGCCGAAGCGCTCGGGCCCGGCCTGGTTCGTCGCTTGCATCAGTTTGAGTGCCTTGTTCTTCTCAAGGTCGGTTTTCTTCATGGCCATGCTGTTGGCTCCGATGTTGGGCAGTGGCGCGCATTGTACGCATTCGACCGGGGGCGTCCATCGCCGAGATGTTTCGCTTCATGTCTGCGTCTGCGTTCGAATATGCGGCGCAGTGCGTGTGACGTGGTCCATCAGCGCGCGCATGCGCTGCCAGTGTGAGCCTTCCCAGAACACGCGCTGGCAGACATCGCAGGTGACAAAGCGCGTCTGACGCTCGAAAACGCCCTCCGGCACGCGTGCACGCGCTTCGCCGCGTTCGATCGGACGCAGCGGCGCGTTGCACGTCAGGCAGAGCCGGAAGGGCCGTGCGCTGGCGGCCAGGTCGAGCCGCTCGAAGATCTCGTAGAGTTGCGCGCTCGGCTTCAGCGCGCGCACGTAGCAGCCGTGCGTAATGGTGCGGCGCTTGAGCAGTTCGCGATCGCGCGTGAGCACCACGCGGTGCTCGGCGGCGGCGAGCGCTTCGATTTCCGGGTCGGGGAAATTGTTGTCGTAGAGCGTATCGAAGCCTGCGAGCCGCAGCAGTTGCGCGAGGCCGCCGAGATGCGCATCGGCGACGAAGCGCAACTCGCGCAGCGGCGCGGCGCGCACGCGCAGCAGCGGGCGGATGTCGAGCGCTTCGAACTTCGGATAGACGGCGACGCGGTCGCCGTCCGCGAGCGGATGCTCGAACCCGACCGATTCGCCGTTCACGAGGATCAGTTCGACTTCGGTGTGCGGCACGCCGAGCGCTTCGATCATGTGCTTCGCGGTGGCATTGCGCGCGCACGCGCAACTGAATGCACGGCGGCGCAGCGGCCGCGCGAGGAAGTCGTTCAGCTCCTCGTAGAAGCGGAAAGTGGCGGTAACCATGCGGCCAGTATGGCACCGGACGGGGGCCGCCGGCGCGCGTTTGACTGCAGTGCGCGCGTGGCTGTGCTCTACTGCCGGTTCTCACCATGAAGGAGCTTGAGATGGACATCGGTTTTATCGGCCTCGGCGAAATGGGGGGCGCGATTGCCGCCAATCTGCTGAAGGCGGGGCATCGGGTGCGCGTGTGGAACCGGACGCCGGAGCGCACGCAGCCGCTCGCCGCAGCCGGAGCGCAGGTGGTCGCCACGCCCGCTGCCGCCTTCGCGGGTGATGCCGTCATTTCGATGCTCGCCGACGACGCGGCGCTGCGCGACGTGGTCGACGCCGCGTTGCTCGACCAGGCGCCGCGCGGCTTCGTCCATGTGAACATGGCGACGATTTCGGTTGCGCTCGCCGGAGAGCTTGCGCGCGCGCATGCCGAGCGCGGCCTGCAATATGTGGCCGCGCCCGTGCTGGGCCGCCCGGACGCCGCGCGGGCCGCGAAACTGACGATCGTCGCGGCGGGCGCCGCCGAAGCGATCGACCGCGTGCAGCCGCTATTCGACGTGATCGGGCAGAAAACCTGGCGTATCGGCGCGCGGCCGCAGCAGGCGAACGTGATGAAGCTGGCGGCGAATTTCATGCTGGCGTCGGCGGTGGAGACGCTCGGCGAGGCGTCGGCGCTGCTGTCCGGGCACGGCGTTGCGATGCGCGACTTTCTCGACGTGGTGGCAGGCGGGCCGTTTCCCGGCCCCGTGTACGCGGGCTACGGTGCGATGATCGCGGAACGGCGTTACGAACCCGCGCTCTTCAAGGCGCGGCTCGGTCTCAAGGACGTGCGGCTTGCGCTGGCGGCGGCAGATGAAGTGTCGGCGCCGATGCCGGTGGCGAGCGTCGTGCGCGACAGCCTGCTCGACGCCATCGCGCACGGCGACGGCGAGCGCGATTTCGCGGTGCTCGGCGAGGTTGCTGCGCGGCGCGCCGGGCAGACGCCGCGTGAAGCTTGATGGTGCGGTGTGTCTCCTGGATGGGATCGCTTCATTTGGCCGACTCGTCTGGTCGATTCGATTCGATTCGCCCGCCCGCCCGGGCACGGGTTGCCAACGGAGCAGACGCGGCGCAATCTTCATACGAGCGCTCGGTGTCGCACAATGCGGGTTAAAGCAGACGAGGACAATGGCAGCCGTCGCGTCGGACCACATTGCGAGGTGCGCTGGAGCGGGCCTTGCGGCGTGCCGGAAGGAATCGTGCTGGGCAGTGGCCGAATGACAACCACAATGGCAGGAGACGGCGGGTGGAAACGCGCATTCTGATCGCCGATACCGACGAGAAGTCGCTAACGGGGCTCGGCACGTTGCTCACGGACCTCGGTTATGCGATTGCCGTGGCGCGCACGCTCGACGATGCGGTCGAAGCGGCTGCGCGCTTTGCGCCGGATGTCGCGATCATCGGGTTGTCGTTGCAGGCGGAGGATCCGGCAACCATCGTCCACCGATTGCGGCAGGCGAGCGGCACGCGCATGCGGCTGCTCATTGCGCTGACCGGCTGGGGCGACTCGCGCCACCGCGACGAAGCGCTGGCGGCGGGCTTCGATGTTCATCTGGTGCGCCCGGTGGGGCTCGATCAACTGATGTTTATTCTCTCGATGATCGGCCAGTAGGCTCGATGTTGTTAAATTACAACATTGGGGTCCGTGCTACTTTACATGTTGCGTTGCACCACGAATATGGCTATACTGATTTCGTCTCCTCCATGTCTCCTCTGATATGGATTAAGCCCGCCGACTTGGCGGGCTTTTTTTTTCTGCGCGCTTTTTGCCGCCATCGTGCGGCGTTTGTGCAGCTTTCGTCCCGCATTCGCGCCACCGTCGCCGCGCAATTGAGCGCACATAAAAAAACCGGCTCTTTGCAGAGCCGGTTTTGCGTTGTGCTGCCGATGCCGGTACGCGTGCGTTAAATCAGCCTTTGAGTCCGGTGTTTTCCGCCGCGCCGATGGCGAGGTTCATGCACTGGATCGCCGCGCCCGACGCACCCTTGCCCAGATTGTCGA
Source organism: Paraburkholderia sp. (assembly GCF_024281035.1). GTDB lineage: Bacteria > Pseudomonadota > Gammaproteobacteria > Burkholderiales > Burkholderiaceae > Paraburkholderia. Next base: position 15,976 of record NZ_JAMXLH010000076.1, on the reverse strand, counting down.
GGCGCGCGACGGTCACGAACTGCTCGTCGTTGCCGAACACGAACAGATCGACGCGATTCGTGTCGTTGTTCGCCTGGACATCGAAGGCGCCGTTATCGAGGTTCTCGTCGGCGTTGTACGGCGCCACGCGCACGAATGCCTCGCCCGCGTAGTACTCGGCGAACAGCGCCTGAATGTCCTGCGGCTTCGCGCGGCGCGTGAGCTGCTGCGGCGAGAAGAAGGTCGTGACGGCAAGACCTTTGTAGAACGGGCCGACGACGGGCGTGAACACTGGCGTGAGCTTCAGGCCGCCGTGCGCGGCCATCTCCGGCAGGTGCTTGTGCGTGAGGCCGAGCGCATAAGGACGCGGGCTCATCAGCTTCGCGTTGCCGCCTGCTTCGTACTCCGCGATCATTTTCTTGCCGCCGCCGCTGTACCCGGTCAGCGAGTACGCGTGGGCTGCGAAGTCGGCGCCGACAAGACCGGCCTCGACGAGCGGGCGCATGGCGAGCACGAACGCCGAAGCGTGGCAGCCCGGCACGGCGATGCGCTTCGCGTTGCGCACGCGCTCGCGCTGCTGGCGCGTGAGTTCGGGCAGGCCGTAGGCCCAGTCGGCGCTCGTGCGAAATGCGGTGCTCGCGTCGATCAGCACGGTGCGGCCGTTTTCGACCAGCGAAGCCGATTCGCGCGAGGCGGCATCGGGCAGGCAGAGGAACGTCACGTCCGAAGCGTTGATGAGACGGCGACGTTCCTCGACATCCTTGCGCTTCGCTTCGTCGATACGCAGGATCTCGACGTCGGCGCGCGCTGACAGGTACTCGAAAATCTTCAGGCCGGTCGTGCCTTCCTGTCCGTCGACAAAAACTTTCGTGCTCATTGCAGTCTCTCTGAACGCGGGTGGTTCGGGGCGCTCGCGCAACGGGTGCTGGCCCGTCGGGCGCCGGAACGGTATTTTAAGACTTGATGCGTATCGAGGTGCGGGCCGTGCCGGAAAAAAATGGTGCGCCACGGATTTTCGGGGAAGGTACGGTGCGTACCGACCCCTTTGAAACATGCGGCTCGCCGAGTTCGTTGTTCGCCTCGGGTCTGGAAGCGGACGGATACCCGTCGCATCTGCCCGACTTCGCGATGACGACGAATCACGGCGCCTAGAAAGTCTCCCAGTCGTCGGCGCGGCTGTCCGCCACGGCGCCTGTAGCCGGTGCACGAAGACCGGCCGCCGCCGCCGTTGCCATCGTTGCCGTCGCCGGCCGCATCGGCCGCATCGGTCGATTGGGTTGCGCGGCCGTCCGCTTCTGCGCCGGTTGCGCCCGTGTGGGCCGCTGGTGCGACGACTCGTCTCCGAGCCGGAAGAACGTCACGTCGGATTTCATCTTCGTGGCCTGCTCCTGCAGCGACTGGGCCGCCGCCGCCGCCTCTTCCACCAGCGCGGCGTTCTGCTGGGTCACCTCGTCGATCTGGTTGATTGCCTGATGGACCTGCAGGATGCCCTTGCTCTGCTCGTCGGAGGCCGCCGAGATCTCGCCGACGATATCGGACACCTGGCTAATCGCCTGGATCACTTTGTCCATCGTCGCGCCGACGTCGCCCGCCTGCTCGGCGCCTTGCTGCACCTTGCCCGAGGACGCTTCGATCAGCACCTTGATTTCCTTGGCCGCTGCCGACGCGCGTTGCGCCAGCGTGCGCACCTCACCGGCCACCACGGCAAATCCGCGGCCCTGTTCCCCGGCGCGCGCGGCTTCGACGGCAGCATTCAGCGCGAGGATATTCGTCTGGAAGGCGATGCCCTCGATCATCCCGGTGATCTCGGCGATCCTGGCGGAGTCCGTGCGAATCGCCTGCATCGTCGCCACCATCGTGCCCACCGCCGTGCTTCCCGCATCGGTCAGCGCGCGTGCGTTGGCTGCGAGCGAGTTGGCCTGGCGTGCGTTATCGGCGTTCTGCTTCACGGTTTCGGTGAGTTGCGTCATGCTCGCGGCCGTCTGTTCGAGCGATGCCGCCTGCTCTTCCGTGCGCGCCGAGAGATCCTGGTTGCCCGCCGCGATCTGCCCGGATGCAACCGTCACCGACTCGCTGCTGTCGCGAATCCCCCGGATGGTGGCGGCCAGTTGCCGGCTCATCGTCTTCATGGCGTCGAGCAATTGCCCGAATTCGCCCGTCGCGTCCACGACGATCCCGGCGTCGAGCCGGCCCTGCGCGATCTCGCTGGCGATACTCACCGTCTTGTTCAACGGGCGCGTGATGGCACGGATCAGATAGAGCGCCGCACCGATCGACATCGCGATACCGGCGAACAGCAGTGCGATGGAAATCCACTTCAACCGCGCGGCCTCGGCCGTACCGTCGCTATCGGTCTGTTTCGCCACATCGGCGTCAAGCTGCACGTCCTGCTTGAGCAGTGCCGTCACGCTGTCGCCGATCGGCAGAACGTTGCTCACCTGCCACGCGAGCGCGCCGTCGAAGTCGCCCTGCTCGATGAGCGACAGTTCCTTGTCGACCGCTGCGCGGTACTGCGTGAGCTGGCCGTCGATCTTGTCTGCCAGCACGCGCTCTTCATGGCCCGTCACACCATTCGGGTAGTAGTCCTTCCAGTCCTTTTCCGTCTGCGCCGAAAAGTCGCGAGCCTTCGCGATGGAAGACTTGTCCTTCTGCGCGACCATGCGCCAGAGCGCAAGACGCGAATTGAGCGTATCGGTCTGGGTCGCGCTCAGATAGCCGGTCGGGATGACGATGGCGGTGTAGGTGTTGTGTAACGCGCTGCGCAAGACCGAGATGCCGCGCAGACCGAAGCCGCCGACGATCAGCGTAATCGCCATGCTGGTCGCGAGCACGAGAATGATCCTGGCCCTGACCGTCGAAAAGAATTTACCCAACGAAAACCTCTTGCATATGTCGTTTAGCGGGACGGTGAGAGGCCGGCGCGCACCGGCTCCCCCGGAATGCATCGCCCAACCCCGACTTGCCGCAGTGACGCGGCATGCCGGTGGTGTTCCACGTAACGGGAGCGGTAGCGCTGCATATGCCGTCTTGATCTGGATCAAGACGGCATATGCATTTCGGCTAGCCAGGGAAAATCTTTATGCGGCCCCGAATTAGAAAGCGCTGGCCGTGTGACGCAACGTTGCGTGGATGGTGAAGGGGTCTGAGCCGAATCGACCGGCGTTGGAAGTGGTGTTTCGTTCGTGGAGGAACGCGGGTCGCGCACGTCCCCTATTCGGTGGCCCTAAGCGTCCTTAAGCGTCCTTCAGCGTCCGTACGTAACCGTGAGCTGCGCGCTGCCGAGCCTGGACCCCGAGATTTCGTGATCGAACAGGGCGGCGGGGCGGCCTTGCGGAACGCCGAGCCGGTCGATGCCGAGCGCGTACACCGTGATCACGTAGCGATGCGGTTTGCCCGGCGGCGGACAGGGGCCGCCGTAACCGTCGGCATCGAAGTCGTTGCGCGCCTCGACGGCGCCGAGCGTCTTCAGTTCGCCCGACGCGCTCGCGTTCTCCGGCAGCGCCGTCACGCGCGCCGGTATGTCCGCGACGGCCCAGTGCCACCAGCCGGGGCCGGGCGCGTCGGGATCGAACATCGTGATGGCGAAGCTGCGCGTACCGGCCGGGGCGTTGTGCCACGTCAGCTGCGGCGAGCGGTTGCCGCCGTCGCAGCCGCCCTTGTTGAAGACCTGCGCTGTGGCGACACGCCCGCCATCATGCATCGTCGTGCTCGAAACCGAGAACGCCTCGCCTGCCTGAGCCGCACTATCCACATGAGCGACGAGTGCGAGCGGCGCGCAACCGAGTACGAGCCGAAGGCAGCGTGAAAGTGGCGTGCTGGCGTGGGCGCGATCCATTGACCCGTTCTCCCGTGTGTTCATCGAATGCCGCCCACGATCCGCCGAGGTGACGTTTCGAATTGTGTTCCAGATCGGGACCGCTTCGGTAGAGCGCTTTCCCGAAGTGCCGTCTCGCTTTGCAGAGTATGGCGCGTGGGCGGAAATCGTTATCGGCGGGTGCGCGCGGGGGCGCCTGGCAGTGCCTGGTCGCGACAGGAAGTGCACAAAAAAACCCACTGTCCTGCAAGACAGTGGGTTTTTCGTTTTGCCGCGGTGCGACGTGAAGCCGCCGCGCCAGCTGTGCTGCTTACTGCGGTGCCGCCGTCGCGCCGCCGTGCGCTGCCGACCATTCGGCCGGTGCATGCAGGAATTTCTCGACTTCGTCGAGCGTCTTCGTTTCGAAGTAGCCCGATTCCTTCGCGACGCGCAGCACATCCCACCACGTTGCAAGCGCGTGCAGGTCGACGTCGATGTCTTTCAGCACCGACACGCTTTCCTTGAAGATGTTGTAGTGGAACAGCACGAAGCAGTGGTTCACCGTCGCGCCTGCCGTGCGCAGCGCGTTGATGAAGTTGATCTTGCTGCGGCTGTCGGTGGTCAGGTCTTCGACGAGCAGCACGCGCTGGCCTTCGGTGAGCAGCCCCTCGATCTGCGCGTTGCGGCCAAAGCCCTTCGGCTTCTTGCGCACGTACTGCATGGGCACCATCAGACGGTCCGAGAGCCATGCGGCGAACGGAATGCCCGCGGTTTCGCCGCCCGCGACGGCGTCGATCTGCTCGTAGCCGACGTCGCGCAGGATGGTCGCTTCGGCCATTTCCATCAGGCCACGGCGCACGCGCGGGTACGAGATCAGCTTGCGGCAGTCGATGTAGACCGGGCTCGCCCAGCCGGAAGTGAAGATGAAGGGCTTTTCGGCGTTGAAGTGCACGGCCTTCACTTCGAGCAGCATTTTGGCGGTCGTGTCCGAGATCGTCTGGCGATCGTAGCCTGTCATGGGCGAATCCTTGGATATGAAAGCGGGGAGGGCGGGCGCGAGGCCCTGGGGGGCTGGCCCTGTGGCGCTGGCACGGCGAATCCGGATGCGTTGCACACCGGAACCCGCGATGCGCGGCCCGGATGGCGTTGGCTGCCTGACGTTGCCCGAGGTTCTTCGGGGGTTCGTTTTGGTGCGGCCCGCACGGTCCGGACGGCTTTTCTTGCGCGCGTAGCCGCGTATTTTACCCGACTTGAGATACGGCGACGAGCCGCGCGTACGGCGGGGAGCGCTCGATGAACTGGATTCACGCGCGGATACACACGCGGACTCATGCGCGGACTCACGCACTGATTCACGCGCGTTGCCTCGGGTGTACACTAATCGCCCCCGCCAATTAGCACTCGCCGTTTCGTTCTCCGCACCGGGGTTTCCCGTCGCCGCATGTCCTGCGCACGGGGCTGCGCTGTCGACCCTTTGAGCGCGTCGAGCGAAGCGACGAATTCACGACCACAAGACGATTCACGTCGCTCACGTCCAGGCAGGCCTGAAAATGGATGAACAACTGAAGCAAAGCGCGCTCGCGTACCACCAGAATCCGAAACCCGGCAAGATTTCGGTCACCCCGACCAAGCCGCTGTCGAACCAGCTCGACCTCTCGCTCGCGTATTCGCCCGGCGTTGCCGCCGCGTGCATGGCGATCTACGACGAACCGCTCGACGCGCAGAAGTACACGTCGCGCGGCAACCTCGTCGGCGTCGTGACGAACGGCACCGCCGTGCTCGGCCTCGGCAACATCGGCCCGCTCGCCGCGAAGCCGGTGATGGAAGGCAAGGGCTGTCTCTTCAAGAAATTCGCGGGCATCGACGTCTTCGACATCGAGCTCAGCGAATCGGATCCGGACAAGCTCGTCGAAGCGATCGCCATGCTCGAGCCGACGCTCGGCGGCATCAACCTCGAAGACATCAAGGCGCCCGAGTGCTTCTACATCGAGCAGAAGCTGCGCGAGCGCATGAAGATCCCCGTCTTCCACGACGACCAGCACGGCACGGCGATCATCGCCTCCGCGGCGATCCTCAACGGCCTGAAGGTCGTCGGCAAGGATCTCGGCAGCGTGAAGTTCGTGTGTTCCGGCGCGGGCGCCGCAGCGATCGCCTGCCTCGACCTGCTCGTGAAGCTCGGCCTGAAGAAGGAGAACATCCTCGTCGCCGACTCGAAGGGCGTGATCTACGAAGGCCGCGGCAATCTCGATCCGTCGAAGCAGCGCTACGCGGCCAACACGCAGGCGCGCACGCTCGCCGACGCGATCAAGCAAGCCGACGTGTTCCTCGGCTGCTCGAGCGCGGGCGTGCTCAAGCCCGAGATGGTGAAGGACATGGGCGTCAAGCCGCTGATCCTCGCGCTGGCGAACCCGGACCCGGAAATCCGCCCGGAAGAGGCGAAAGCCGTGCGCCCGGATGCGATCATCGCGACGGGCCGTTCGGACTATCCGAACCAGGTCAACAACGTGCTGTGCTTCCCGTTCATCTTCCGCGGCGCGCTCGACGTCGGCGCGACGACGATTACGGAAGAGATGAAGCTCGCGTGCGTGCGCGCGATCGCCGAACTCGCCGAAGAAACCGATCAGGGCGACGAAGTGGCGAAGGCGTATGAAGGCCACACGCTCGAATTCGGCCCGGAATACCTGATTCCGAAGCCGTTCGATCCGCGCCTCATCATCAAGATCGCCCCGGCGGTTGCGCAGGCGGCAATGGAATCGGGCGTCGCGACGCGCCCGATCGCCGACATGGACGCCTACCGCGAGCAGCTTGGCGCGACGGTCTACCGCTCGGGCATGGTGATGCGCCCGGTGTTCGCGGCTGCGAAGGCGAGCCAGGCGCGTATCGTGTTCGCCGAGGGCGAAGACGAGCGCGTGCTGCGCGCCGCGCAGTTCGTGCTCAATGAAAAGATCGCGAAGCCGATCATCGTGGGCCGCCCGTCCGTGGTGGAAATGCGCCTGAAGAAGATGGGCTCGAAGCTGCGCGCGGGCACCGACTTCGAGATCGTCGATCCGGAAGACGATCCGCGCTTCCAGAAGAGCTGGCAGGCGTACCACCAGATCGGTGCGCGCCGGGGCGTCACGCCCGAAGTCGCGAAGGCGGCGGTGCGCAAGTTCAACACGCTGATCGGCGCGATCCTCGTGCATCTGGGCGACGCGGACGGCATGATCTGCGGCCTCGTGAACAGCTTCGACTTCCACCTGAATTTCGTCGAGCAGGTGCTCGGCAAGGCTGATGGCGCCGGGAACTACGCGGCGATGAATCTGCTGATGCTGCCGGGCCGCAACCTCTTCATCAGCGACACCTACGTGAACGAAGTGCCGAGCGCCGAGCAACTCGCCGACATGACGATTCTCGCGGCGCGCGAGATCGAGAAGTTCGGCATCACGCCGAAGGTCGCGCTTCTCTCCAGCTCGAACTTCGGCAGCGTGCGCTCGTCCACGTCGCAGCGCATGCAGGCGGCGCGCGAGTTGCTGGCGCAGCGTGCGCCGCAACTCGAAGTGGACGGCGAAATGCACGGCGACGCAGCGCTTTCGGAGGTGATCCGCAAGCAGGCGTTCCCCGGCACGACGCTCGCGGGCGAAGCGAACCTGCTCATCATGCCGAACGTGGAAGCCGCGAACATCGTCTATAACCTGCTGAAGGTGATCGGCGGCGAAGGCGTGACGGTGGGACCGTTCCTGCTCGGCGCGTCGAAGCCGGTGCATATCCTGACGCCGGCGGCGACCGTGCGACGCATCATCAATATGACGGCGGTCGCTTCGGCGAACGCGGCGGTGCGCAAGGCAGCGGCACGCTAAGCGCAAACGAGCTGGACTGATGGTGGATTGAGCGCAGCCGTTCGATGCGCTCAATGAAAAGGGCGCTCCGTTTTCACGGAGCGCCCTTTGTTTTTACGGCAACGTCAGCGTTCTAAGCCGACGTCAACCCATCACGCAGCATGACGCGCCGCGCCGCCCTGCGGCGAGCGCCACTTGTCGAGCAGCGCCGCCCACTTCGCGCGCACGGCTTTCAGGTTGTTCTCCTTCACGTGGCCGTAGCCGCGAATGCCGTCCGGAAGATTCGCCAGTTCTTCCGCGAGCGCGAGATTGCCGCTGTCGACGCCCTTGATCAATTCGCGTACGAGCGCTTCGTACTCGCCGATCAGCGCGCGTTCGTGACGCCGTTCCTCGGTGCGGCCGAACGGATCGAGCGCCGTGCCGCGCAGGAACTTCAGCTTCGCGAGCACGCGCATCGCGGTGAGCATGCGCGGGCCGTACTGCTTCTTCAGCAGATGGCCCTTGTCGTCGTGCTTCGCGAAGGACGGCGGCGCGAGGTGGAAGTTGAGCTTCCAGTCGCCTTCGAAGCTCGCCTTCAGCTTCTCGATGAACGCGGGATCGGTATACAGGCGCGCGACTTCGTACTCGTCCTTGTACGCCATCAGCTTGTGCAGGTTCTTCGCGACGGCTTCGGTCAGCGCGAACTGGCCATCTGCCCGGTCGAGCTTGCCTTCCGCCGCGCGCACGTCCGCGACCAGCGCGCGATAACGCGTTGCGTAGGCGTCGTTCTGGTAGGCGGCGAGATACTGCGCGCGCTTCTCGATCAGTGCGTCGAGCGCCTTCGGCGTGTGCAGCGAGACGATCTTCGCGCCCGTGCCGTCCATCGCCTGCTGCGCCGCGGGTTGCTTCACGAGCGCGTCGACGGCGGCGCGGTCGTGCGCCGTGCGGCGGCCCCACTCGAACGCCGCGAGGTTCTTCTCCACCTGCACGCCGTTCAGCTCGATCGCGCGCGTGAGCGACGCATGCCCGAGCGGCAGCCAGCCGCGCTGCCACGCGTAGCCGAGCACGAACGGGTTCGTGTAGATCGCGTCGCCGAGCAGCGCGACCGCGTAGCGATTCGCGTCGATGGCGACGACGTTGTCCGTGCCTGCCGCGGCGCGCACATCGGCTTCGGTGTTCGTGCCCGGGAACTGCCACTTCGGGTTCTTGATGAACTCCGCGGTCGGCGTCGGCGCGCTGTTGAGCACGACGCTGGTCTGGCCGACCTGCATGCGCGAGACGCAGTCGTCGCTGGCGGTCACGATGGCGTCGCAGCCGATCACGAGCTTCGCCTCGCCCATGGCGATGCGGGTCGCGTGGATGTCGTCGGGCCGGTTCGCGATCTGCACGTGGCTCATCACCGCGCCGCCCTTTTGCGCGAGGCCGGTCACGTCGAGCACGGTCACGCCCTTGCTCTCCAGGTGCGCGGCCATGCCGAGCAGCGCGCCGATCGTGACGACGCCGGTGCCGCCCACGCCCGTCACGAGCACGCCATAGGGCCGCGCGAGCGCGGGGATATCGGGCGTCGGCACGGCCGCCATCGCGTCGTTCGCGACGCTGCTCGCGCCCGGCTTGCGAAGCTGTCCGCCGACGACGGTCACGAAGCTCGGGCAGAAGCCCTTCACGCAGGAATAGTCCTTGTTGCAGCTCGACTGATTGATCTGACGCTTCGTGCCGTACTCGGTATCGACCGGCTCGACCGACAGGCAGTTCGACTGCACCGAGCAGTCGCCGCAGCCTTCGCAGACAGCCTCGTTGATCACGACGCGCTTCGCCGGATCCGGATACGTGCCGCGCTTGCGGCGGCGACGCTTTTCAGTGGCGCAGGTCTGGTCGTAGATCAGAATCGTCGTGCCGGCAATCTCGCGCAGTTCGCGCTGGATCGTGTCGAGCTGGTCGCGGTGATGGATCGTGACGCCCGGCGCGAGCGAGGTCACGCCTTCGTACTTCTCGGGCTCGTCGGTGACGATCACGATCTTCGCGGCGCCTTCCGAGGCGAGCTGGTGCGTGATCTGCGGCACGGTGAGCACGCCGTCCACGGGCTGGCCGCCCGTCATCGCGACTGCGTCGTTGTAGAGGATCTTGTAGGTGATGTTCGCCTTCGACGCGATGGCCGCGCGAATCGCGAGCAGACCCGAGTGGAAATACGTGCCGTCGCCGAGGTTCGCGAACACGTGCTTGTCGTTCGTGAACGGCGCCTGGCCGACCCATGCCACGCCTTCGCCGCCCATCTGGCTGAAGGTGCTGGTGCTGCGGTCCATCCAGGTGGTCATGTAGTGGCAGCCGATGCCGGCCATCGCGCGCGAGCCTTCCGGCACGTTCGTCGACGTGTTGTGCGGGCAGCCCGAGCAGAACCACGGCTTGCGCTCGGCCTGTACGCGCGGCTTCGCGAGCGCCCTTTCTTTCGCCTCGATCACGGCGATGCGTGAGGCAATGCGCGCGCGCACGTCGGAGGGCAGATCGAACTTGTCGAGGCGCGTGGCAATAGCCTTCGCGATGATCGCGGGCGAGAGTTCGTAGTGCGCGGGCAGGAGCCAGTTGCCCATCGGCACCGACCATTCGCCGCCGGCGCCGTCCTTCTCGTCGAACTTGCCGTACACGCGCGGACGCTGGGCGTCGGGCCAGTTGTACAGCTCTTCCTTGATCGCGTATTCGAGGATCTGACGCTTTTCCTCGACCACGAGAATCTCTTCGAGGCCGCGCGCGAACGCCTGGGCGCCTTGCGCTTCGAGCGGCCATACGCAACCGACCTTGTAGAGCCGCACGCCGATGCGCGAGCAGGTTTCGTCGTCGAGACCGAGATCGGTCAGCGCCTGGCGCACGTCGAGATAGGCTTTGCCGCCGGTCATGATGCCGAAGCGCGCATGCGGCGAATCGATTTCGACGCGGTCGAGCTTGTTCGCGCGGACGTAGGCGAGGGCCGCATACCACTTGTAGTCGAGCAGACGCGCTTCCTGGACGAGCGGCGGATCGGGCCAGCGGATGTTGAGCCCGCCTTCGGGCAGGGCGAAGTCGCCCGGCAGGATGATGTTGGTGCGATGCGGGTCGATCTCGACCGAAGCCGACGATTCGACCACGTCGGTCACGCACTTCATGGCGACCCAGAGGCCGGAATAGCGGCTCATGGCCCAGCCGTGCAGGCCGAAGTCGAGGTATTCCTGGACGTTCGACGGGAACAGCACCGGCAGGCCGCAGGCCTTGAAGATGTGCTCGGACTGGTGCGCGAGCGTCGACGACTTCGCGGCGTGGTCGTCGCCCGCGAGCACGAGGACGCCGCCGTGACGCGAGGAACCCGCCGAATTGCCGTGCTTGAACACGTCGCCGCAGCGGTCGACGCCGGGGCCCTTGCCGTACCACATCGAAAATACGCCGTCGTATTTCGCCGACGGGTACAGATTGACCTGCTGCGACCCCCAGACGGCGGTGGCGGCGAGGTCTTCGTTGACGCCGGGCTGGAAGACGATTCCGTGACCGGCGAGGTGCTGTTTGGCTTTCCAGAGCGACTGGTCGAGACCGCCGAGCGGTGAGCCGCGATAGCCGGAGATGAACCCCGCCGTATTGAGACCTGCTGCTTTGTCGCGTTCCTGTTGCAGCATCGGCAGGCGGACCAGCGCCTGGATGCCGCTCATGTACGCGCGGCCGCGATCGAGCGTGTATTTGTCGTCGAGCGTGACGGAAGCGAGCGCGGCTTCGAGCGAAGCGCGCTGACCAGCGTCGAGCGGGGCATTCATTATGTGTACTCCTCCATCCACCATCGTTTTGGGATCGCCAGAACTCAGTGCCTCGACATCTTGTGAATGTTTTGACGCTGGCGCGCCATATTGGCGTGTTTTTGCCGATGGTAGCACTGGGGCAAACCCGCCGCTGGCGCCGGAAATCGGCTGAAACCCTTGTGCCACGGCGATTTCGTGTGATTCATGCGCCTTCGAGGCGCCGCCCAGGTGTTGTAACAATGGCTGTATCGGAATGCCGCGTCGCGTAACAGCGTGTAAAACCTGCACTCTGACAGAACTGGTCTTGATATTTCTGTCTAACGGAATCACCTGTGCATTTCGCGCAGCGCCCCAGGCAGTCAATGGGGTACGACCGCAACAGGCGCAACAGACGCCACAGGCAGCCTCAAAAAGGAGTACAGCATGAACAACCGACACATCCAGACCTTCCTGACGGTCTCGGCCGCTTTCTTCGCGATGAACACGCCGCTGCTGGCGAACGCGCGCAGCCAAAGCGGCGCCGGTGCAACGACCCGTCCCGCACAGTGTGCGCAGGCCGATGTCAGGGTCACGACGGCAATGACCGCGATGATCGCCGGCCGGAAATCCTGACGCTTTCCGCGACTTATTCATGACGCTGCGCTGATCCGCGCGGCGTCCCACCCACGAGAGCCTGCCGCCGGGTGTGCGGCGGCTGGTTCCAGAAAGACAAAAAGGGCGAAGATCGGCAGATCTTCGCCCTTTTTGCTTGTGTGTTGGCCGCAGTTAATTCCGCAGTTAAGTCCGCCGTTATGTCCGCAGTCAAGTCTTGTCGTGCACGACGCCGCGACGAATCTGGTCGAGCTCGATCGACTCGAACAGTGCCTTGAAATTGCCCTCGCCGAAGCCCTGATTGCCCTTGCGCTGAATGATCTCGAAGAAAATGGGGCCGATCTGGTTGGCGGTGAAGATCTGCAGCAGCAGATCGCCGGGTGCGCCGTCGATCAGGATCTTGCGCTTTTTCAGTTCCGCGAGCGGCTCGCCGTGGTTCGGGATGCGGCGGTCCACGAGTTCGTAATAGGTGTCGATGGTGTCGAGCAGCGCGATATTCGCTGCGCGCACGCCGTCGACGGTCCGGTAGATATCGCCGGTGCCGAGCGCGATGTGCTGGATGCCTTCGCCGTGATAGGCCTCGAGGTATTCCTGGATCTGGCCCGGCGTTTCCGACCCTTCTTCGTTGATCGGAATGCGGATCTTGCCGCACGGCGAGGTCATGGCCTTCGACTTCACGCCCGTCACCTTGCCTTCGATGTCGAAGTAGCGGACTTCGCGGAAGTTGAACAGGCGTTCGTAGAACTCGGCCCACTCGTTCATGCGGCCGCGGTGAACGTTGTGCGTCAGGTGGTCGATATAGGTGAGGCCGTGGCCGGCCGGATGCTGGTTGGCGCGGGGGATCGGTTCGAAGTCGACATCGTAGATGTCGATATCGCCGATGCTGCCCGGGGCGGCGCCGTTCTTGCCGCGCCAGCGGTCGACGAAATAGATCAGCGAGTCGCCCACGCCCTTGATCGCGGGGATATTCAGCTCCATCGGGCCGGTTTTGTTGTCGAAGCCCCAGGCGCCGCATTCGAGCGCGTGCGCGTAAGCCTTCGCGGCGTCGCGCACCCGAAAGGCGATGGCGCAGATCGACGGACCATGCAGGCGGGCGAAGCGCTGGGCGAACGAATCGGGTTCGGCGTTGACGATGAAGTTGATGCCGCCCTGACGATACAGCGTGACGTTCTTGTGGCGATGACGCGCGATGGCGGTGAAGCCCATTTGCTCGAACAGCTTGCCGAGCGCTTTCGGATCGGGTGCGGTGTATTCGATGAACTCGAATCCGTCGGTGCCGACGGGGTTGTCCCAGGTGGAAATCTGCATGTTTGTCTCCTGTGTCGACCGGAGTTAGTGCTTCAGCACTTACTCCGGTCTCACGCAAAGCGCCGACCAGAGTTAGCGCTTCAGTGCTTACTCTGGTCCCAAGCACAGCGGTCGGCCAGAGTTAGCGCTTGAGCACTTGTTCTGGTCCAATGCTAGCGGCGCGATTCGGGTGAAAACTTGCGAACTTGACCGGATGGGTTAGAGATTGCGCTATAAACTGCCATCAAATAACCCATAGAAGACAGAACATGGCGAACATCGAACTGGACGCAATCGACCGCCGGATTCTCGCGATCCTTCAGGAGAATGGGCGGCTCTCGAATCAGGACATCGCGGAGCGCGTGAACCTGTCGCCGAGCCCGTGCTTGCGCCGCATCCGCCGGCTGGAGGAAAGCGGCGTGATTCGCGGTTACGTGGCGCTGCTCGATCCGCAGAAGCTGGGGCTCGATTTGCTGGCCTACGTGAACGTGCGGCTTGAAAAGCGGGGCGGCCCGGCTGTGACGCGTGAGGGACTCGTGGGCCGCACCGGCGCGACGCACGCCGAGCTGTTCCGCGCGGCGGTGCAGGCGTGGCCGGAAGTCGTGGCGTGCCACGCGATGACGGGCGACATGGACTACCTGCTGCGCGTGCAGGTGGAGGATATGGCGCACTTCTCCCGCTTCGTGCAGGAGCAGTTGCTGCACCATCCGTCGGTGATCGACGTGAAGACGAGTTTCTCGCTGGAGGCGATCAAGGAAACGACCGCTCTGCCGATCCTCTGAGCGCGGGTGGCACTGCGTTTGCCACAAACCGGACTGGCGTAAAAAAAGCGGCCGAAGCCGCTTTTTTCGCTAATGGAGGGGCGCTTAGGCCGCGATGGTTTGCGGCAGGATCGCTTCGATCAGCTTCGAAGCCTGGCGAGCCTGACGCTTGATCGCGTAGTCGAACGCCGCGGCTTGCTCCTGGAGCATTTCCGAAATGATGCTGCTCTGGTCGGCCGGTTCCAGCGACAGATACGCATCGGCTTCGCCGTAGGCATATTCGATCTTCATGCCCGACTTCCTGGCGATGTGCATCATCTTCGAATTGCGCGACAGGCAATGCATGTAGAGCGTCGTTACGTGGGTGTTGCGGCTGCGGATCGCCGCGCGCTCGAACAGCTTCGAACCGATGCCCTCGCCGCGCACGCTTTCGAGCACGGAGACGCCGAACTCCGCGGTGCGGCCATTGCCGTCCGCCGGCAGATAGGCGAGGTGGCCGACGCCGACCAGTTCCAGTTGACCGTTGAACACGCCGAACACGGTGTCGCGCGTGAAGTCCATCGACCCGACGTACTTCTCGATCACGTGGTCCGGTGCGGCCTGGCCGAAGCGCAGCAGGCGGTCGTCGGTGGCGAGTGCGAGGAAGTGGCCGAGCAGGCGCTCGCGGTCGGCCGAGGTGAGGACGCGCACCATGACAGTCGAATGACCGGACGACAGCGTATGGCCGGACGGCAGGATCGGCTCGTTCGCGTGCGTCGAAATCGTGTTCATGGGCGGGTTCTCCTTGGTATGCGCGCGCATGATGCGCCGCAAAAACAGATTCTAGCGGAAACCCTGGGGTCGATCTAGGGAAAACCCCGATTTCCGACCCGAATGTTGATACTAATTCACAGACGAATTGTCGCAGTCCATTGATTTCACGGATTTAATTCTTTTGAAGGGAAATCCTGGATGCTCGCGCTGTCACTGAAACGTCATGCTGCATTGCAGCAAAAAACTGGCTCAAGCCCGTGCTCAGCACCGGTTTCATGCGGTTTGCATCCCGTGATCGATCACGCCGATCACCTGTTCGGCGAAGTCGCCGTAGCCCATCCGGCCCCCCGGTTTGAGCCACGTGAACGTCCAGTTGATCATGCCGAACACCATCATGGTCAGCGCCGTCTGGTTGTCGGTGCTGACGCGCCCGGGGTAGGCGCGCGCGAGCTGGCGCGCGAACGCGGCGACCACGTCGCGCTGGCGGTTCAGGATGATCTCGCGCTGTGCGTCCACGAGGTACTTCACGTCGTTGAGCAGCGCGACGTGGCGGCTGTGCGACGTCTCGTATTCGGCAAGGAACGCGCGAATCAGCTCGGCAAACGTCTCGCGTTCGTCGAGGCCCCGCCGCTGGCTCGCGCCTTCCACCTCCGCGATGATCAGCATCAGCCGCTTCGTATAGCGGTCGAGCAGATCGAAGAGGATCGCTTCCTTGCTCTCGTAATAGTGGTAGAGCCGGGCCTTCGACGTGCCGCTCGCGGCCGCGAGATCGGACATGGACGTGCTCGGATAGCTCGTCTGCGCGAACTTCGCGGCGGCGAGGTCGAGAATCTGCTCGCGTTGCGCTTCGTGGTCGGGCGCTCGGGTGCGGGCCATGGTGTCAGCGGGGAAGAGAGGGGGGCGCAGGCACGTGCGCGGCGGCCATCGACGCCGGTGGCTGGGTCAGTGCGCACGCGGCGGACATGTCGTCGCGCAGGCCCAGTTCACCGGCAGCCGCGAGTTCGTGGAGGCGCCACAGCACGACCCGCTCGCTCACCGGTGCGTCTGCATCGCAGGAACGCAGGGCAGCCATGATGGCGGTCGGCGCGAGCCAGGGCTCGTGCGCCGCGCCCAGGATCGCGACGATCGACTGATCGAGGTCGGCCCAGGTGCCGCTCGTGAACGTATTGTCGTGCCAGTGACGCGTCTCGCCGTTCGCGAACTTCGTCTCTTGCCACTCCAGCGCGAGCCGTGTGATGCGCAGCACCGAGATCGGCGCGGCGTCGG
>NZ_JAMXLH010000075.1 GCF_024281035.1 Paraburkholderia sp. | reverse complement strand
CGGACCCATTTTACGCGGGTGGACGCGCCTGCGGCAGAGTAGGGCCTGGTGGGACTATTGGGGGCCGCCCGGAGGCTATGCGGATGCTTTGAGCGGTGCATCTCCGCGCGACGATCAGGAGATCTGCAGATTGCGCGGCGCACGCTACGGCTTCGCGCCTGGCGCGAGGCCAGACGCAAAGCGCAAGCGGGAACGAGGCGGCGTACTGGAGGGCGCCGCCTGGTGGGAGCCTCGCAGGCCTCTTCTTCTGCCCCTCGCGACGTGCAAGGGGCCTGGAAAGGGCCATGGCGCGAGGCTGGGCCTCAGGCGGCCTGGCGGATTTCCTGCAGCAGGTAGCCGAAGCCGCGCACCGTGACGATCTCGACACGGCAGTTTTCGAGCTTCTTGCGCACGCGGTGCACGTAGACTTCGATCGCTGTATCGCCGAGGTCGCCGCCGAAGTGCGTAAGATGGTCCTGAAGCTGGGCCTTGCTGACGACGCGGCCGTGACGCAGCAGCAGCATTTCGAGCACGGCGAATTCGCGCGGCGAGAGTTCGAGCGGTTTGTCTTCGTTGAAGATGCGGCGATCGACGCCCGAGAGACGCACGCCGCCAAGCGAAACTTCGGGGCGCGGCACGTCGCCGTGCGGACCGCTGCGGCGCATCACCGCGCGAATGCGCGCTTCGAGTTCCGCGGGTTCGAACGGTTTGAGCATGTAGTCGTCGGCGCCCGAATTCAGGCCCTGGACGCGGTCATTCAGCTCGTCGCGTGCGGTGAGGATAATGACGGGCGTGTGCCGGTTGCTCTGGCGGAAGCGCGCGAGCAGCGTCATGCCGTCGATGCCGGGCAGACCGAGGTCGAGGATCACGAGTTCATGGCGATTCTGCGTGAGGGCCTGCTCGGCGAAGATGCCGTCGTGGACCATGTCCACCGTGAAGCCGGCTTGCTCGAGGCTGGACTGGATACCGCGTGCGATGGGGCGGTCGTCTTCGATCAGAAGGAGTCGCATGGGATTCGCTCAAGTACAAATGGGTTTAGCGTTTGAGGCACGCAGTTCGTGAAGCGCCGCTCGATGCAGGTAACCTGCACGACAGCTAGCGGCGCCGCGTGCAACGATTGCGCGAGTCACGATCAACATGTCCGATATTTCGATTACCGAACTCGAAGCCGCGATCAACTTCTGGCGCAACCGCTCGCCCTCGCGTGGCGACGAACTCTCGTTGTGCAAGGAAGCTAGCGCGCTTTCCAAGCCGTATGCGCTGATGATTGTACAGCGTCAGAACACCATGTCGGCGGAACGTTTGGACCCCATTGCCCGAGCCGCCTGGGAATCTTACGTATCCCTCAAGAATGGCCTTCAACCTTGAAGGTTTGGGAACTTCTCACCCTGCATTCAGCTTTCAGTCTGCGCATGCTCACACACTGAGTGGACCCGGCGCAATCGAGTCGATAAAGCGTGCGAGCGCGATATCGCGCGCAGTAAGGCCGTCGGCTTCATGCGTCGAAAGCGTAATTTCGACGCGGCTATAAACATTGAACCATTCCGGATGGTGATTCATCTCCTGCGCCTTGATTGCGACGCGCGTCATAAAGCCGAACGCTTCGTTGAAATCGGCGAAACGGAAGGTGCGCGCAATGGCGTCGCGGCCCGCGACGGACTGCCAGCCGTGGAGATCGGCGAGCTGGGTGGCGCGCTCTTCTGATGTGAGGCGGTTGATCATGTCTGCACCTGTCATGGAATGGGCGCCCGCTCGGCGTTTTGCGCTGTGCGAGCACCGGACACCGCGCGAAACCCGCGCGCGCGGGTGGCGCGCGGACGAATGGCGGTAGATCGACTATTTTTTCACGGATATCGGCAGGGTGCGAGCGCTCCCGCGAGACGGCAAGGTCGCACTGCCCGGCGCCGCAGGAATGGGGCTCGGCGATGGTGTGTCATGCAATAATCGCGCATTAATAACCGGATTCGTGCGTAATTTCGTCATGCTGGAACTCGATCACTTTGATCTCGCGCTGCTCGACGTGCTGCAGCGTTTTGGCCGTGCGACGCACCAGCAGCTCGCGGAGCGGGTGCCGCTCTCGCCGTCGCAGATCGGCAGGCGGTTGCAGCGGCTGGAGGCAACGGGCGTGATCGACGGCTTTCGCGTCGTGCTGCGGCCCGAAAAGCTCGGTCTCGGCGTCACGGCGTTCACGAGCCTGAAGCTGAAACATCACGGGGATTCGGTGATGGAGCAGTTCCGGCAGCAGATTGACGCGCTGCCGGAGGTGCTGGAATGCCATGCGGTGGTGGGCGACGCCGATTATTTACTGCGCATCGTGGCGCCGGATCTGAACGCGCTGTCGTCGTTCGTGATGAAGAAACTGATGCACGTGCCCGGCGTCGACAGCGTACGCTCGAATATCGTGCTCACCACGTTCAAGCGCAACGGGCCGCTGCCGCTCGGGCATCTGGAGCCGGGCGCGTCCGCGCCCTGACTCCGCACCCTTTATTCCACGTCTTTATTCCGCGGCCTGACGCAACGCATCAGGCCTGCATTTCACGCGGATACCGGTGCATTGAGCAGATCGACGTAGGCACGCGCCACAAGATCGCCTGCTTCGACGCCGAGCTTTGCGAACATCGCGTGCGCCTCGGCTTCGCCGTCTTGCTCGTCGTCATCGGGCGCTAGCACCACTTCCAGTTCGACGAAATCGCCCAGGCCGTCCACGCGGTCCAGATGGATGCGCGTACGGCCCACCAGATACACATGGCGCTCCTTCGAGACGATCCCGCGCGTCGTCAGCGCCGTGGCGAGCAGCGCGTGCATCGCTTCGGCGTTCGTGACCGGGCTGCGCGTGTAGTACGAGACTTTCGGGCCGTCGCGGTCGTCGCGCTGATAAAAAATCAGCTCGGGCGGCGTGCCGTCGTCGAACTGACGCAGCTTCAGCCGGCCGCGGGGCACGTCGTAGAAAAAGTCCTGTTGGCGAAAGATCAGCGGCGCGTCGGACGCAAGCTGGGCGGCACGCGTGCGCAGCGCGTCGAAGTCGCGGGCGCGGGCTTTGATTTCGATGTTGCGGGCCATGCAGGGCTCCTGTGGAACGAGGTAACGATGAGCGGGGCACGAAGCGCACCGTGCCGAACCGAATCGTCCGGCTTCGATTGGTTATCGCCTGTTGATCGATGGGTGATCGGCGCGGGCGAACATCGAATCTAACAAACCTTGCGTGACGACGCCGTTACACCGCCGATGTCTTCGTGCCGGTCGCGTGTTAGTCGAATGCAGCGGCGCCCTCATGAGCGCGGCTCATATCGCCCACTGCGTTTCGATGGCCTTGAGCGCCGCGGCGATGGCGGGCTCGTTGCGGCGCGACGCGAGCGTGATGAAAGTGAGTTCGGTGGGCACCGTCACGCCTTCGACGATCGTCAGCGCGTGCGCGTGCGCCTCCGCAATGGCGATGGAATCGCGCGCGAGCGTGAGCCCGACGCCCGATTTCACGAGGTCGAGCATCGACGGCTCCTGATCGACTTCCGCGACTTTCACGGGTTTTGCGTCGACCGCCTCGAAAAGGCGCGTGAGCAGGCGATTGTGCGCGGAGGCGGGCGGCGTCCAGATCCACGGCAAGGCGGCGAGCGCGCGCCAGTCGCGTGCGCCTTTCACGCGGTCTTTCCAGCCTGCGGGCGCGAGCACGCGGTACTGGAAGCGCGTGAGCGTAATGGCGTGGAAGGTTTCGGCGTCCGGGCCGGGCTGGCCGATGTAGTAGCCGACATCGAGTTCGCGCGAGCGCACCTGGTCGATCACCCAGCCCGACATGCCGTGGCGCAGCGCGGTTTCGATCTGCGGCCAGGTTTCGACGAGTTGCCGAAGAAACCCGCCGAGGCGCAGAAACGCCGGGTCGAGGATCGTGCCGATGCGCAGCTTGCCGCGCACTTCGTGACGCAGTGCAGCAGCGGCGCGCTGGACGTCGCCCGCGGCGGCGAGCGCGCGCTCGGCGTGCGGCAGCAGCGCCTGGCCGTCGCGCGTGAGTGCGAGGCCGTGGGCGGTGCGCGTGAAGAGCGTCACGCCGAGCGCTTCCTGCAAGTGCTTGATCTGCAGGCTCACGGCCGGCTGGGTCAGATGCAGGTGCGTGGCCGCGCGCGTGAGATTGCCCTCGCGTGCGACCGTGACGAACGCGCGAAGCAAGGTCAGGTCCATATCCTGATATTAGCGCGCCTTATATCGCTGTTGAGCATTAATCATTGGATCGCTGCACGGATTGCCGATTAGGCTTCTGACTATCCAGACGGTGAGGCGTGTGGTCGCATGCCGGCGGCGCGCGAACACCATACATAACACCGCACATTCTTCCAACAAACGAGGCATCCATGGGCGAGACACATCTGAACGAAACCGGCGTTCGCACGCTGACGCATTTCATCGGCGGCAAGCCGCTCGACACCCAAAGCGAGCGTTATGCCGACGTTTTCAATCCCGCGCTCGGCAAAGTGAGCGCGCGCGTGCCGCTCGCGAGCGTGGCCGACGTGAACGCGGCTGTTGCCGCAGCCCACGCCGCATTCCCGGCGTGGAGCGAGATGGCGCCCGTCAAGCGCGCGCGCGTCCTGTTCAAGTTCAAGGATCTGCTCGACCAGCACCACGACGAACTCGCCGAATTGATTACGCGCGAGCACGGCAAGGTGTTCTCGGATGCGAAGGGCGAAGTCATGCGCGGCATCGAGGTCGTCGAATTCGCGTGCGGTATTCCGAATCTGCTGAAGACCGACTTCACCGACCAGATCGGCGGCGGCATCGACAACTGGAACCTGCGTCAGCCGCTGGGCGTCGTGGCCGGCGTCACGCCGTTCAACTTTCCGATGATGGTGCCGTGCTGGATGTTCCCGGTCGCGCTCGCGTGCGGCAACACGTTCGTGCTGAAGCCTTCGGAGCGCGATCCCTCGGCGTCGCTTCGCCTTGCCGAACTGCTCAAGGAAGCGGGCTTGCCCGATGGCGTGTTCAACGTCGTCCACGGCGACAAGGTGGCCGTGGATTCGTTGCTCGCGCACCCGGATGTTGCGGCGCTTTCGTTCGTCGGCTCGACGCCGATCGCCGAGTACATCTATACCGAAGGCGCAAAGCACGGCAAGCGCGTGCAGGCGCTGGGCGGCGCGAAGAATCACCTTGTCGTGATGCCCGACGCCAATCTCGACCAGGCCGTCGACGCGCTGATCGGCGCGGCTTATGGTTCGGCGGGCGAGCGCTGCATGGCGATTTCGGTGGCGGTGGCCGTGGGCCATGTCGCCGACGAACTGATCGAGCGTCTGACGCCGCGCGTGAAGGCGCTCAAGATCGGCAACGGCATGGACAGCGCTTCGGAGATGGGGCCGCTCGTGACGGCGGCGCACCGCGAGAAAGTGAAGGGCTATATCGATGCGGGCGTGAAGGCGGGAGCGAAGCTCGTGGTCGACGGCCGCGCGCATGCGCCCGAAGGACAGGACGACGGTTTCTTCCTCGGCGGCACGCTGTTCGACAACGTGAAGACCGACATGACGATCTACAAGGACGAGATCTTCGGTCCGGTGCTCGCCGTGGTGCGCGTGCCCGACTTCGCGAGCGCCGTCGAACTCATCAACGCGCATGAGTTTGCCAATGGCGTTGCGCTCTTCACGTCGGATGGCGGCATCGCGCGCGCGTTCTCGCGCCAGATCAAGGTCGGCATGGTGGGGATCAACGTGCCGATTCCGGTGCCGATGGCGTGGCATTCGTTCGGCGGCTGGAAGCGCTCGCTGTTCGGCGACCATCATGCTTACGGCGAAGAAGGCGTGCGTTTTTACACGCGCTACAAGAGCATCATGCAGCGCTGGCCGGACAGCATCGCCAAGGGCGCGGAATTCACGATGCCCGTCGCGAAGTAAGCGCCCGCGCAACGCTTGCAGTGAACAGGCGGCGGCGCGTACCGCCGCCTGAAAAAATACAATCGGCATGTAACGCAGCAGGTCCGCACGGCGGCCCGCCTGCGTCGGACCGGATGGGAGACAAAAATGCCAGCAACGAGCGAAGCACCGCGCGCATCGTCGTCCTCGCGTCGCCTCGAAGGCGAATTCGATTATGTAATCGTCGGCGCCGGCACCGCGGGTTGCGTGCTCGCCAACCGTCTGAGCGCCGATCCCAACGTCTCCGTGCTGTTGCTCGAAGCGGGCGGCAAGGACGACTACCACTGGATTCACATTCCGGTCGGATATCTCTACTGCATCGGCAATCCGCGCACCGACTGGCTCTATAAAACCGTTGCCGAAGCGGGCCTGAACGGGCGCGCGCTCTCCTATCCGCGCGGGCGCGTATTGGGCGGATCGTCGTCGATCAACGGCATGATCTACATGCGCGGCCAGCGTGAGGATTACGACGCGTGGGCGCGCGCATCCGGCGATGCAGGCTGGTCGTGGGAATCGGTGCTGCCGGTGTTTCGCAAGAGCGAGGACTATCACGGCGGCGCGACCGAATTTCACGGCGCGGGCGGAGAATGGCGCGTCGAGAAACAGCGGCTCAAGTGGAAGATTCTCGAATCGTTCGCGCACGCGGCGCAGGAGCAGGGTATTGCCGCCACGGACGATTTCAATCGCGGCGACAACAGCGGCGTTGGCTATTTCGACGTGAACCAGAAACGCGGCGTGCGCTGGAATGCGTCGAAGGCGTTTTTGCGCGCCGCGATGAAGCGTCCGAATATCACTGTTGTAACGGGCGCGCTCACCGAGCGCGTGATCTTCGAAGGACGCAGGTGCGTTGGCGTCGAATATCGCTGCGGCGATGTCGCTTGCGTCGCGCGCTCGCGCGGCGAAGTGATTCTGAGTGCGGGCGCCGTGAATTCGCCGCAATTGCTCGAACTCTCCGGCATCGGCGATATGCGACGGCTCGCGCCGCTCGGCATCGACGTCGTGCAGGATCTGCCCGGCGTGGGCGAGAATCTGCAGGACCATTTGCAACTGCGCATGGCGTATCGCGTAGACGGTGTGCGCACGCTCAACACGGCGTCGGCGCACTGGTGGGGCAAGCTGAAAATCGGCCTGCAATACGCGCTGTTTCAAAGCGGGCCGATGTCGATGTCGCCGTCGCAGCTCGGTGCGTTCGCCAGGTCCGATCCCGACGACCCCGCGCTCACGCGCCCCGACCTCGAATATCACGTGCAGCCGCTTTCGCTCGACCGCTTCGGCGAGCCGCTGCACCGCTTCAATGCGTTCACTGCATCGGTCTGCAATTTGCGGCCCACGTCGCGCGGCAGCATCCACATCGTTTCCGCCGATCCTTCCACCGCGCCTGCGATCGCGCCGAATTACCTTTCTACCGATTACGACCGGCACGTAGCCGCCAATGCGTTGCGCCTCACGCGCCGCATCGCGGCGTCGCCCGCGCTCGCGCGCTACAAGCCGCGGGAAATTTTGCCGGGCGTGGCGTTCCAGACCGAAGAACAACTGGTCGAAGCGGCGGGTAATGTCGGCACGACGATCTTTCATCCGGTGGGCACCTGCCGCATGGGCCGCGCCGACGATGCCGACGCGGTCGTCGATTCGCGCCTGCGCGTGCGCGGCGTGACGGGCTTGCGCGTGGCCGATGCATCGATCATGCCGTTCATCACATCGGGCAACACGAATTCGCCGACGCTGATGATCGCCGAGCGCGCGGCGGCCATGCTGCTCGCCGATCGTCACGAGGGCGCGAACGCACGCGCCGGTTCCGCCGCGCATATGACGGAAGTGTGAATGCGGTCGTGCGAAGAAGGACGTGTGAAACGGGCGCGAAGGGCGCGGAGCACATTGAGCGCGACGCGGGATGAAGTGTTTGCCCCATAAGTGCAAATCCCAATGATTGCGGTGCATCATTGGCGCGACAATGCGCGGGAGCGGGCAGAGCGCGGACAGCGCGCCGCGCCTTTACTATGCGTGGAAGGGGACATGATTCTCAGCGACACGATTCTGGAGACGCGCGGACTGACCAAGCAGTTCAAGGGCTTTACGGCCGTGAACGGCGTGAATCTGCGCGTGTGCCGCGGCACGATCCACGCGCTGATCGGACCCAACGGCGCAGGCAAGACCACCTGCTTTAATCTGCTCACCAAATTTCTCGAGCCGAGCGCGGGGCGCATCGTATTCAACGGTGTCGACATCACGCATGAGCGGCCCGCGCAGATCGCGCGGCGCGGCATTATCCGGTCGTTTCAGATTTCCGCGGTGTTTCCGCACCTCACGGCGCTGCAGAATGTGCGCATCGGATTGCAGCGCTCGCTTGGCACCGCTTATCACTTCTGGAAAAGCGAGCGCACGCTCGCCGAACTCGATGATCGCGCAATGGATCTGCTCACGCAGGTCGGCCTGACCGACTTCGCCGCCGTGCCGACCGTCGAACTCGCTTACGGGCGCAAGCGCGCGCTCGAAATCGCCACGACGCTCGCGATGGAGCCTGAATTGATGCTGCTCGACGAGCCCACGCAGGGCATGGGTCACGAAGACGTCGACCGCGTGACGGCACTCATCAAGAAGGTTGCGAGCGGGCGCACGATCCTGATGGTCGAGCACAACATGAACGTGATTGCGGGCATCTCCGACACGATCACCGTCCTGCAACGCGGCGAAGTGCTGGCGGAAGGCAGCTATGCCGAAGTGTCGAAGAATCCGCTCGTGGCCGAAGCCTATATGGGCAGCGCGGACGCGACCCTCATCGGAGCCCACGCATGAGCACGGTGACGGAAAACGAAAACGTCGACGCTGCCGCCGTGGAGGACGAGCCCGCACTCGCGATCTCGGGGCTGCAAACCTGGTACGGCGAATCGCACATCCTGCACGGCGTGGATCTCTCCGTGGCGCGCGGCGAAGTCGTCACGCTGCTCGGGCGCAACGGGGCCGGGCGCACGACCACGCTGCGCGCGATCATGGGCCTCACGGGGCGCCGCACGGGGTCGATCCGTATCGGCGGGCGCGAGACGATCCATATGCCCACCTATCGCATCGCGCATTGCGGCGTCGGTTATTGCCCGGAAGAGCGCGGCATTTTCTCGAGCCTCTCGTGCGAGGAGAACCTGCTGCTGCCGCCGCTCGTGAACGCGGGCTCGAACGGCATGTCGCTCGACGAGATCTACTCGATGTTCCCGAATCTCGCGGAGCGCCGTCACAGCCAGGGCACGCGCCTTTCCGGCGGCGAGCAACAGATGCTGGCCGTCGCGCGCATCCTGCGCACGGGCGCGAACCTGCTGCTGCTCGACGAGATCTCCGAAGGCCTCGCACCCGTGATCGTGCAGACGCTGGCGCGCATGATCGTCACGCTCAAGGCGCGCGGCTACACGGTCGTGATGGTCGAACAGAACTTTCGCTTTGCCGCGCCGCTGGCCGACCGGTTCTACGTGATGGAGCACGGCCATATCGTCGAGCACTTCGGCGTTGCCGAGCTCGAGGGCAAGATGCCCGTGCTGCACGATCTGCTAGGCGTCTAGCGTTCCGGGTTTCGGATTGCGCGCGGCGCGAGGTGCCGCACGCGAGACGTCTTGCCGTGATTTGCTGCCTTGATGTATCGATTCGATGTTTTGATTCGCTGTTTTGATTCAGCTTGTCGCTTCGATAACTATGACTATGCAACCAAAGAAGGAGACTGCAATGAGGAAAACGACGTTCGCGCGGCTCGCGGGCCTGGTCGCCGCCGCAGCGGCTTCGATGACGCTTGGCGCAGGCAACGCGCAGGCCGCTGGCGATACGGTGAAGATCGGCTTCATCACCGACATGTCGGGACTCTACGCGGACGACGACGGCCCGGGGGGGCTCACGGCGATCAAGATGGCGATTGCCGACTTCGGCGGCAAGGTACTCGGCAAACCGATCGACCTCGTGTACGCAGACCACCAGAACAAGGCGGACATTGCAGCGTCGAAGGCGCGCGAGTGGATCGACCGTGACGGCATCACGCTGCTGTTCGGCGGTACGAACTCGGCGGCGGCGCTCGCGATGAACGACGTCGCGAAAGAGAAAAAGAAGGTGGTGTACGTCAACACCGGCGCGGGCACGGACGATCTCACGAACAAGCAGTGCACGCCGTACACGATTCACTACGGTTACGACACGGTTGCGCTCGCAAAGGGCACCGGCCTTGCCGTGGTCAAGCAGGGCGGCAAGTCCTGGTTCTTCCTGACCGCCGACTACGCGTTCGGCAAGTCGCTCGAAAAGAATACGGCCGACGTCGTCAAGGAGAACGGCGGCCAGGTGGTCGGCGAGGTGCGCCATCCGCTTTCGGCATCGGACTTCTCGTCGTTCCTGCTGCAGGCGCAGTCGTCGAAGGCGCAGATTCTCGGCCTTGCGAACGCGGGCGGCGACACGGTCAACGCGATCAAGGCCGCGAAGGAATTCGGCATCGACAAGACGATGAAGACCGCCGCGCTGCTGATGTTCCTGCCTGACGTGAAGAGCCTCGGGC
The DNA here is from genome assembly GCF_024281035.1 of Paraburkholderia sp. Lineage (GTDB taxonomy): Bacteria > Pseudomonadota > Gammaproteobacteria > Burkholderiales > Burkholderiaceae > Paraburkholderia. The sequence continues at coordinate 24,524 of NZ_JAMXLH010000075.1, read as the reverse complement.
TCGACACGACGCAGGGCCTCGTGCTGACGACCGGCTGGTACTGGGACCAGACCGATGCGTCGCGCAAGTGGGCGCAGCGCTATTTCGACCAGACGAAGAAGATGCCGTCGGAGCTTCAGGCAGCCGACTATTCGTTCACCATGAATTACCTGAAGGCGGTGCAGGCGGCGGGTACGACCGACCCGGACAAGGTCATGGCGAAGCTGAAGAGCACCAAGATCAACGACTTCTACACGCAGGGCGGCTATATCCGCCAGGACGGCGTGCTGATTCATGACATGTATCTCGCCCAGGTCAAGAAGCCGTCGGAGTCGAAGGGCCCGTGGGATCTCTACAAGATCGTCGCGACGATCCCGGGCGATCAGGCCTATACGTTGAAGAAGGACAGCACCTGCGCGCTCTGGAAGTAAGCGCATCCGCGCTCTGGCATGACGCCGCGCGGCGCCTGTAGTGCGCCGCGCGGCGTCATGAGTGCGCACAACCGTTAATGGCGGCTTTCATGACGATCTTTGGCATTCCGCTGCCGGCAATGCTGAGCCAGTTGTTGCTCGGGCTCGTGAACGGGTCGTTCTACGCGATCCTGAGTCTCGGCCTCGCGGTGATCTTCGGCATGCTCAACGTGATCAACTTTGCCCACGGCGCGTTGTTCATGCTGGGCGCGATGCTCACATGGATGGGCCTTGCGTATTTCGATCTGCCGTACTGGGCGATGCTCGTGGTCGCACCGCTGGTGGTGGGCGCGTTCGGCATCGTGATCGAGCGTACGATGCTGCGCTGGCTTTACCGGCTCGATCATCTGTACGGACTCCTGCTGACGTTCGGCATCACGCTTGTCGTGGAAGGCGTGTTCCGCGCGATCTACGGCTCGTCCGGCCAACCTTATGACGTGCCGGAACTGCTCTCTGGCGCAACCAATCTCGGCTTCATGTATTTGCCGAACTATCGCGCGTGGGTGGTCGTCGCTTCGCTTGCCGTGTGCTTCGCGACCTGGTTCATCATCGAGAAGACGCGGCTTGGCGCCTATTTGCGCGCGGGCACGGAAAATCCCAAGCTCGTCGAGGCGTTCGGCATCAACGTGCCGCTCTTGATCACGCTCACCTATGGCTTTGGCGTCGCGCTGGCGGCATTCGCGGGCGTGCTGGCCGCGCCCGTGATTCAGGTGTCGCCGCTCATGGGCCAGCCGATGATCATCACCGTGTTCGCCGTGGTCGTGATCGGCGGGATGGGATCGATCATGGGTTCTATTCTCACTGGCCTGCTGCTCGGCGTGATCGAGGGCTTCACGCGCGTGTTCTGGCCCGAGGCGTCGGCAACGGTGGTGTTCGTGATCATGGCGATCGTCCTGCTGATTCGCCCGGCAGGCCTCTTCGGCAAGGAACGGTGATGCAAAGAAAAGCGCTTTATGGACTGCTGCTGATCGGCCTGATCGCCGCGCCGTTTGCGGGTGCGTATCCGCTCTTCGTGATGAAGGTGCTGTGTTTCGCGCTGTTCGCCGCGGCGTTCAATCTGTTGATCGGCTACACGGGATTGCTCTCGTTCGGTCACGCGATGTTCCTCGCGACCGCGGGCTATCTGACCGGCTATACGATGCAGTCGCTGAACTTCACGCCCGAGCTTGGCGTGCTGGCCGGCACGGCGGCGGCAACACTGATCGGCGTCGTGACCGGTTTGTTCGCGATTCGTCGACAGGGCATCTACTTCTCGATGGTGACGCTCGCGCTCGCGCAGATGGTCTATTTCATCTACTTGCAGGCGCCCTTCACGCACGGCGAGGACGGCTTGCAGGGCGTGCCGCGGGGCAATCTGTTCGGGGTGCTGCCGCTCGCATCGGATCTCGTGCTCTATTACGTCGTGCTTGTCGTGATGGTGCTCGCGTTCTTGCTGATCGTGCGCATCGTGCATTCGCCGTTCGGGCAGGTGCTGGGTGCTATCAAGGAGAACGAGCCGCGCGCGATTTCGCTCGGCTACGACACCGACCGCTTCAAGCTGCTCGCCTTCGTGCTCTCGGCGGGGCTTGCGGGGCTCGCCGGTTCGCTCAAGGTGCTCGTGCTCGGCTTCGAGACGCTTGGCGACGCATACTGGACGCTGTCCGGACTCGTGATCCTGATGACGCTCGTCGGCGGCATGGGCACGGTTTTCGGGCCCATTGTCGGCGCGGCGTTGATTGTTTCGCTCGAGGATCGGCTGGGCGATATCGGCACGGCGCTGGCGTCCGTCACGGGCGTTGGCTGGTTTAATTCACTTGGCGAGTCTGCGACGATCGTTACGGGCCTTATTTTCATCGCGTGCGTGCTGGCGTTCCGGCGCGGCATCGTCGGCGAGATTGTTGCGCGTGCAAGGATCTTGCGAGCGTGAGTTTGCGCGTTTGTTTTGCTGTGCGTGCGGTTTCCGCTGTGTTTGCGCTGTGTGTGTCCTGCGTTTGCGTTGTGATACGCCGGTGCTTTCGTCGCGTGAGCGATTGCGCCCGGAGCGCGCCAATTCGGTGCCGCGCTGCACGACTAGGGTAAATGCTAGTTGCCGCGCAAGGAGCTGACGATTAAAGTTTGAGCTAGTTCTGATGCACCGAATTTGCAGGTGGAGGACGAGGAGACAACTGAGGCACAAAGTGCCCGGAAAAGGAAGCGCTGTTGGACGGGAGTCCAACAGCGCTTTTCATTTTAGCCGCCGGTTTTTCTGCCGTGTAGCTTTCCTCTGCTTTTTTCTTTGTCGCGCGTCGCGTTTCTCATGCGCGCAAATCCATTCCTCTTTTTAGCGTGAAAGTCAGCGTGTGGCGCAGTTGAAGCCCGCTGTCTGCACGCCCGTTATCCGGTGGGATGCGCTTGCAGGCGCAACAGCCGTTCTGCTGGATTCATCTTTCTGCGTCGATCAAATTGTCTGGTTAATGTGCTGAGCGAATTCGGCGTGCCGAATTCGCTTGTGCTGTTCGACGTGGTCGCTGGCTGGAATCACGTCATTTGAGCGGTTTGGGCTGTATGTGCGCGTACAGGTGGGTCTGCGGCGGGCAGGCGTAGTGCGCGACTTTGTTGTTGTAGCACGCGATTCGCGCGGGGCTGAAGCTGCCCGACGTGGACGCTGACTGGAATCGCGTCATTTGAGCGGCCTGGGCTGCAAGTGCGCGTACAGGTGGGTCTACGGTGGGCAGGTGTAGTGCGCGGCTTTGTTGTTGTAGCACGCGCGATTCCCGCGGTGTTGAAAACAGGGCAGTGGGGCGCAGAGGTGTTGTGCTTGCGAACATCAATGATCTGCTTGTCTCGTGTGGCTATCACCAACATGGCGGCGGCCGACCACAACGCTATCGACGACCGTCTGTACGGACGATTCAGCGTCATGCGATGCAGCGCACTCACGCTGTTCTTGTCACCGGCAGCATCCGGTACGCCGTACGTCGTCGTCGATCCTGTCTCTCCGTTTTTTCGATGCGTGTAGCGCTTCCATTTTTTCTGCGCCGCCTGGTTTCGGGAAGATGCGTGCATGGAATGATCGATTGCCGCGATTCTCGCGCAAGGTGGCGCCACGATAGATTCGACCTGCGCGTTAGTCTCGCTGGCGTTTTCCGTCCGACGGACGATTTTCATTCCGAAAGGCGTGTTCGTCTCGCGCGGCGTGCGCGCCGCGTTGCCGCCACAGATAGACCTGAGCTGGATCGACGTGCTGCCTGCTGAGTCTTTATTCTCGGCTCGCTTAATAAGGGCACAGGACGCGCGCTTGCATGCTGAAACTGCAATGCCGTTCGGTCTGAATCACGGTGTCGAATATCTGGTGATCACAGTGGTGGTGGTATCGCGTAAGTGTTTGGCGCAGTGCTCGGCGAAACGGAATCCGGCTGCGAAATCGGAAATGAGCAACTGACCGTGTCTCTGTGCACGCTGAAGGCCGCAGCTTGAGCGCGCGGGTAGTTAAACATCGCAAGGGCTTTGTGATGAATCGGGTGGAGCGGCTGGTTGCGATGGCGTTCGATGCGCGGAACGCATGGGATCAGGACGGAGCATGAGCGCGCGGGTAGTTGAACATCGCAAGGGCTTTGTGATGAATCGGGCGGAGTGGCTGGTTGCGATGGTGTTCGCTGCACGGATCGCATGGGATTTGCAGAGGACGTGCAACCGAACCCCGCCGCGCGGGAAGCGCTCTTTGGCGGCGTGAAATGACTGGGATCGACTTATGACGCGTTGGACGTTTTGAGCGTCACGATTAGCAGCGGCCGGATCGATGCACTTGATCGCGTGGTGATGAAGGTTGAGGCGGCGCCAATTGTCTTGATGATCGACCGAACGGCACAAGTGAGTGGATGGTGCGCGACGCGATCATGCGAGGGCGTCGCACAACCTGGCGATGAGTGGTGCGCTATCGGTGGAGCAAGGTGACGTCCGTTACGTGTCGGCACTGGCGGGTAGGGGAGTGCTGCATCCTCGATCGGTGCGATGACACGCGAGAGCCAATATTTCGGGCGACGAGCGACGAATGCTCGTCGTGAAAATGCTTTCGCGCATCGTCCGCGCGTGGCGTCAGAAGCGGGGGATGGCTGCTCATCGAGCAGAGCAGGTGCACGGTGCGGCAGATTCCTGATCATGGCTACGTGCGGGAAACCGGCGACACGACGCTCGAGAACGAAACCAAAGAACTAGCGCAAATTCCACAAACGACCGAAGCCTGTCTCAATCGGATGGAGAAATCCGACCGAAAAACCGCATCTACGTGCTCTATATGTTGTTCACGAAGCTAGGTGTTTCACGTGAAACAGCCAGATTTTTTCGCTCACGCATGGAACGAAATTCGGGCGTGAACGGACCAAATCTCGAAACCGTTATAATTCGCGCATCCCACACTTTTCTGAGAAGGCTCACGCGGTTCGCCGTGCGTGAGGTCCGGCTATGCTTTATCCCACAGAGTTTGACGTAATCGTTGTCGGCGGCGGTCACGCCGGTACCGAGGCCGCGCTTGCTGCCGCCCGCATGGGCGTCAAGACGCTTCTGCTCACGCACAACATCGAAACGCTCGGTCAGATGAGCTGTAATCCGTCCATCGGCGGTATCGGCAAAGGTCATCTGGTCAAGGAGGTCGATGCTCTTGGCGGCGCCATGGCTGCTGCCACGGACGAGGGCGGCATCCAGTTCCGCATCCTCAACTCCTCAAAGGGCCCGGCTGTGCGGGCAACCCGCGCCCAAGCCGACCGTATTCTGTACAAAGCCGCGATCCGCCGCCGCCTGGAAAATCAGCCGAATCTCTGGTTGTTCCAGCAGGCTGTCGAGGATCTGATGGTTGAAGGCGACCGCGTGGTGGGTGCGGTGACGCAAGTCGGCATTCGTTTCCGCAGTCGCGCGGTCGTGCTGACGGCGGGAACATTCCTCGACGGCAAGATCCACGTTGGCCTGAATAATTACACGGGCGGGCGGGCCGGCGACCCGGCTGCGGTGACGCTGTCTGCGCGCCTGAAGGAACTGAAGCTTCCTCAAGGGCGCCTGAAGACCGGTACTCCCCCGCGTATCGATGGTCGCACTATTGATTTTTCGGTGCTCGAAGAGCAGCCGGGCGATCTGGATCCGGTGCCGGTGTTTTCGTTCCTTGGCCGCGCCGAGCAGCATCCGCGCCAGATTCCGTGCTGGGTCACACATACGAATTCACGCACGCACGACATCATCCGTGGCGGGCTCGACCGCTCACCGATGTACACGGGCGTGATCGAAGGCGTGGGTCCGCGCTACTGCCCGTCAATCGAGGACAAGATCCACCGCTTCGCGTCGAAGGAATCGCACCAGATTTTCCTCGAGCCGGAAGGGCTGACGACCAACGAGTTCTACCCGAACGGGATCTCGACAAGTCTGCCGTTCGACGTCCAGCTGGAGCTTGTTCACTCGATGCGCGGCCTGGAGCACGCGCATATCCTGCGTCCGGGCTATGCCATCGAGTACGACTATTTCGACCCGCGCGGGTTGAAGTCGTCGCTGGAGACGAAGTCGATCAATGGCCTGTTCTTTGCGGGCCAGATTAACGGAACGACCGGCTACGAAGAAGCTGCTGCACAGGGCGTGCTGGCGGGGATTAACGCTGGCCTGCAAGTACAGGGCAGAGACGCATGGTGCCCGCGCCGCGACGAGGCCTATCTGGGTGTGCTGGTCGACGATCTGGTGACGCGCGGCGTGTCCGAGCCGTACCGTATGTTCACGAGCCGTGCAGAGTACCGCCTGAGCCTGCGCGAAGACAACGCAGACATGCGCCTGACCGAGATTGGCCGCGAACTGGGCGTCGTGGACGACGCCCGCTGGGATGCGTTCTGCCGCAAGCGCGATGCTGTTTCACGTGAAACAGAGCGCTTGAAGTCGACATGGGTGAATCCAAAAACGCTGTCTGCCGATGAAGCAACGGCACTGCTCGGCAAGCCGATCGACCGCGAATACAACCTTGCTGATCTGCTGCGCCGCCCGGGCGTCAGCTACGACGGCGTGTGTGGTTTGCGCGAGGGTACGTGCGGACCCGACGCTCCGCTGGCCGACGACGAAATCCTGCTCGCGCAGATCAAGGAGCAGATCGAGATCGGCATCAAATATCAGGGCTACATCGACCGTCAGGCGGACGAAATCGAGCGTAACGGCGCCCATGAGAATACGCGGTTGCCGGAGGGCATTGATTACGCCGAGGTGCGTGGTCTGTCGTTCGAGGCTCGCCAGAAGCTCAATCAGCATCGCCCGGAAACCATCGGTCAGGCGTCGCGTATTTCGGGCATCACGCCCGCCGCGATCTCGCTGCTGATGGTTCACCTGAAGCGCGGCCTCGGCCGTCGGCGCCAGGATCCAGCGGATTCCGGCACCGACAACACGCCGGTGGCCCAATGACGGGGCGCGCACGGCAACCCGGCATTGCAGATCGCGCGGCCCTGGCGCAATTGCTGGAGGAGGGCGCACAGGCGCTTGCCGTCGAACTCAGCGATCGGCAGAGCGCGCAGCTGCTCGATTACGTCACGCTGCTTGCGAAGTGGAACGCGGTCTATAACCTGACCGCGATCCGCGACCCGCGCCAGATGATGATCCAGCACATCCTCGATTCGCTCTCGATCCTGCCGCATCTTCCGGTGCGTGACGGCCTGGCGGTGCTGGACGTCGGCTCCGGTGGCGGACTGCCGGGCATCGTGCTCGCCATTGTGCGGCCCAACTGGCAGGTGACGCTCAACGACATCGTGCACAAGAAGAGCGCGTTCCAGTCACAGGCGAAGGCCGAACTGGGTCTCGCGAATCTCTCGGTGGTGACGGGGCGGGTCGAGTCGCTGCGCCCAGGAATCGAAATCCCGAAAAAATTCGATTTGATCGTCTCGCGGGCATTCGCGGAACTCGTCGATTTCGTTACACTGGCCCGGCATCTGGTCGCTGACGGCGGCGCAATCTGGGCGATGAAGGGTGTACGTCCGGAAGGCGAGATCGAGCGCTTGCCGGACGGTGCGCAGGTGCTTCAGACCATCCGGCTCGCGGTGCCGATGCTCGATGCAGAGCGGCACCTGATCGAAGTGTCGGTCGAGCCGGCAGCAGCATGATTCTCCGCCTGCGCCGGGCGTCAATTGAACCAACGGCCAGGTCGACGCGCGGTACGCGCGTGATAACGTAAGCAAACTCTTTACGGCAGCAAAAGGGACACCCCAAAGATGGCAAAAATCTTCTGCGTTGCGAACCAGAAGGGCGGCGTCGGCAAGACGACGACAACGGTCAATCTCGCCGCGAGCCTCGCATCGCAGGGACAGCGTGTCCTTCTCATCGATCTCGACCCGCAGGGCAACGCCACGATGGGCAGCGGCATCGACAAGGCCGCATGCGAGAACACGGTATACGAAGTGCTGGTGGACGGCGTGACCGTGCCGGACGCGCGCACGCGCCCTGAGGCGGTGGGCTACGACGTGCTTCCCGCGAATCGGGAGCTGGCCGGCGCCGAAGTGGAGCTGGTTTCGGTGGCGCAACGCGAGCGTCGTTTAAAAAACGCACTCGCGGAAGTCGACGCCGACTACGACTTCGTGCTGATCGATTGCCCGCCCGCGCTGTCGCTGCTGACGCTCAACGGCCTGTGCGCCGCGCACGGCGTGGTGATCCCGATGCAGTGCGAGTACTTCGCCCTCGAAGGGCTCTCCGATCTGGTCAACACGATCAAGCAGGTTCACGCGAACATGAATCGCGACCTGAAGGTGCTCGGCTTGCTGCGCGTGATGTTCGACCCGCGCATCACGCTTCAGCAGCAGGTATCGGATCAGCTGAAAGAGCATTTCGGCGACAAGGTTTTCGACGCGGTGATTCCGCGTAACGTGCGCCTCGCAGAGGCGCCCAGCTACGGACTACCGGGCGTGGTGTTCGATCGCGCGTCACGCGGCGCGCAGGCGTACGTGCAGTTTGGCGCCGAAATGATCGAACGGGTGCGCGCACTCTGATGCTCGCCGCGTCCACTGGAGACTAAGGAATCACGATGAACGCAGTAGCACGGAAAAAAGGGCTGGGCCGCGGGCTGGAAGCCCTGCTGGGCGGCAGCGCCGACATTACCGAAGCGGTGAAGATCGACAGCGCGCCGAACACGCTGCCGCTCGCGAAGATGCAGGCGGGCAAGTACCAGCCGCGTACACGCATGGACGAGGGCGCGCTGCAGGAACTGGCCGCGAGCATCCGCGCACAGGGGCTCATGCAGCCGATCCTCGTCCGGCCAATCGACACGGACCGCTACGAGATCATCGCGGGCGAGCGGCGTTTTCGCGCGGCGCACCTCGCAGGATTGATCGAGGTGCCGGTTCTGGTGAAGGACGTGCCCGACCAGGCCGCCGCCGCCATGGCGCTGATCGAGAACATCCAGCGTGAGGATCTCAATCCGCTCGAAGAGGCGCAGGGCATTCAGCGCTTGCTCGACGAATTCCATTTCACGCACGAGCAGGCCGCGGAATCGGTTGGCCGCTCGCGCAGTGCGGTGTCGAACCTGCTGCGTCTCCTGAATCTCGCCGCGCCGGTGCAAACCATGCTGCTCGCCGGCGACCTCGATATGGGCCATGCGCGCGCGCTGCTGGCCGTCGATTCCGCCACGCAGATCCAGCTGGCCAATCAGGTGGTCAACAAGCGCATGTCGGTGCGCGAGACCGAGCGGCTGGTGTCGGCCACGACGAAGGCCGCGCCGACGGTAAAGGCGAAGGTGGCGCACGATGGCGGCCGCGACACGCGGCGTCTCGAAGAAGAACTGTCTGATCTGCTGGCCGCGACGGTGAAGATCAAGTTGGGTCGTCGCGGGCGCGGGCAACTGACCGTCGATTTCGGCGATCTCGACGCACTCGACGGCATTCTCCTGCGCCTGCGCGGCGAAACGGCTGTCTGACGCGGCGTTGCCGCGCGCGCAGCCCAACTTCTCTATGCAGCAGATTCAAGCAGCCACGCAGGCTCGCCTGCGCACGCTCCTCAGATTCGTGGCCGGCGAGCCGGTGCTGGCCATCCTCGCCGCAGCACTCGTATTGCTTCAGACTTTCGCACCGCGAGCATGGACTTCGCTGCCCGCGCTCGTCGACTGGCAGACCGTAATGACGCTCGCGGGCCTGCTGATTCTGACGAAAGCAATCGAATGCTCAGGACTGCTGACGTGGCTCGCGCATCGCCTCGTGCGTCACATTCATTCGGAGCGCTCGCTTGCGCTGTCGCTGATTGCGCTGGCCGCCGCGCTCTCGATGTTCGTGACGAACGATGTGGCACTCTTCGTCGTCGTGCCGCTGGTGCTGTCGCTGCACAGGCTCACACCGCTACCGCTCAAGCGGCTCGTGATTGTGGTGGCGCTGGCCGTAAATGCCGGATCGGTGCTGACGCCGCTCGGCAATCCGCAGAACCTGTTTCTCTGGCAACTAAGCGGGGTTGCGTTTGGCCGCTTCGTCGCGGAGCTTGCGCCGCTTTGCGCACTATTGATGACGATGCTGGTCGTGCTGGCCACATGCCTTTTCAAGCCGCGCCCGCTCGATCTCTCGACCGATATGGCTCCCCATCCGGTCGACCGCGCGCTTGCGCTGGTCGCAGCGCTGCTCTTCGTGGCGTTCGTATTGCTCGCGGATGCACATCGCGCAGGGATTGCGCTTGCGGGCGTAGCCGCAGGTTTCTTGATCTGGCGCACACGCATCGTACTGAAGATCGACTGGCTGCTGCTGCTGATTTTCGTGCTGATGTTTATCGTCTTGCGCAGCGCGGCCGCATTGCCCTGGATTCACGACCTTATGGGCGGATTGTCGCTACAGACGCCCTTGCGGTCCTATGTCGCAGGGGCGGTGCTTTCGCAGGTCATCAGCAACGTCCCGGCAGCGATCGTGCTTGCGGGCTTCACCCATGACTGGCGTGCGGTTGCCTTTGGCGTGAGCGTAGGGGGCTTTGGCGTGGCGATCGGCTCGCTCGCAAATCTTATCGCCGTGCGTCTTTCTAATGAGCGGGGCTTATGGCTGCCGTTCCATATCATATCGTTGCCGTTCTGGCTAATAGCCGTTCTGCTTGGCGCGCTGCCTTTGCACTTTCTCTGATTTCGCCCGCCGGGGTCGGCCTGGCAGGCGAAATGTCCACGCTGTTTTTGTGCCCGCGAAAGGGTATTTGTCACTCCTTACAGATGCGCCCGCAGCCTTGTTCAAGAGCCTGTTTTTCGTATCGTGAAGCCCCATTTCACGGGCGTTTCCGAACATCGTAAAGTCTTGAATTGCCTGCAACTATCGCTTACAATCGCCCGGATTTATTTGGTTGGCGACCTGTAAGTGCGTTGTATCAGTGCGTGCTTAAGGGTGAATGGGGTGAGTGTCGCGAATATCCAGGATAACTGCGCGGAATAACTGCGATGGTGGGTCAGAGACCAGGCGAAGCGCCCAAGGCGCATGAAGGGTCCGATGAACCGCAACGCGGGGTCGGACCTTCCGGCAGCGAACAGGGTGCGTCCCGGCTCACTGCCATGCACGAAGATCACAACGCGTTGTGGGACGCCGATCAGCAGCAAGATAACAACGACATCGTTCCGCTTACCCGGGTCGAAGCCGAGAAGCTCTTTGGCCCGCAGGTTCGCCGCCCATCGCGCGTCACGCCGTTTCGTGTCGTGGCAGCGCAAATGGTTTTGTCCCTGGTCGCAACGCTGGCGTGGTGGCTGTTCTACAAGCCGCCCGGCGCAGCTGCGTTGTCAGCGTTCCTGGGGGGAGCGATCTGCTGGTTGCCGGGTGCGCTGTTCGCAGCGCGCCTGAAGCATCTCGGCGGCGTCGGCACCGTGATGAACTGGATGCTCGGCGAAGCATTCAAGATGGGGGCGACGATTGCGATGTTCGTTGCTATCGCGGTCTGGTATCACGAAGTGCGGTGGATTCCGCTGCTCGTTACTTACCTGATCGCACTCAAGACTTACTGGATCGCGCTTGCATGGCGCTGACCTGTCGCTAACTGTCGTTCAAACTGCGGCGCCGCACTGCGGGCGCCGGTTGAACGAAGCGGCAAGTGAACAGCTGACGTGCGGGTTCGATGCGATCCGCGGCGGCGCATTCCCGCGAAGAGGTACGGCGGCGGGAATGGCCGGAAACGATTTTCGACAATTTGGGTGTCTTTAACGATATGGCAGCTAGCGAAGGAACGCGCGCTCTGGATCCGTCCGAGTACATTGCGCACCACTTGCAGAACTTTTCCACCTCGCATCAGACGTCGATCGTCGATTTTCACATCCTGAATATCGACACGCTGTTCTGGTCGATTCTCTGCGGTCTCGCCACCATCTTCCTGCTGCGCCTCGCCGCACGCAAGGCAACGTCGGGCGTCCCCGGCCGCTTCCAGTGCGCCATCGAGATGCTGGTCGAAATGGTCGAAGACCAGTCGAAGGCCATCGTCCACGGCAACCGCGCCTTCATCGCACCGCTCGCGCTGACCGTGTTCGTCTGGGTCGCGCTGATGAACTCGCTCGACTTCATCCCCGTCGACCTCCCGACCCGCGTGATCGGCTGGCTCGGCCTCTCGGAAGTGCTCCCGCACCAGCGCATCGTCCCGACCGCCGACCTTAACGGCACGTTCGGCATCGCGCTCGGCGTGTTCGCACTGATGATCTATTACAACCTCAAGATCAAGGGCGCAGGCGGCTTCGTGCACGAGCTGCTCTCCGCTCCGTTCGGCGCGCATCCGCTGCTGTGGATCCCGAACCTCGCACTCAACATCATCGAGTTCGTCGCAAAGACGGTTTCGCTCGCCCTGCGGTTGTTCGGCAACATGTATGCAGGCGAACTGCTGTTCCTGCTGATCGCCCTGCTGGGCAGTCTGTGGAGCTTCGGCGCGGACACGACGGTGCTTGGCTTCATCGGCCATGTGATTGCCGGCAGCGTGTGGGCGGTCTTCCACATCCTGATCGTTCTGCTGCAGGCGTTCATTTTCATGATGCTGACGCTGGTGTACATCGGCCAGGCACACGACACCCACTAAGGCGGGTTGTCGGACTCAAGAATTGCAGTTTTAAATCCCAGTTCCAGAAAATCTCATAAAGGAGTGATCATGCAAGCTTTCATCGCCAACATCCAGGGTTTCACGGCCATCGGTATCGGCATCATCATTGGCCTGGGTGCTATTGGCGCCTGTATCGGTATCGGCCTGATGGGTGGCAAGTACATCGAAGCCTGCGCGCGTCAGCCTGAGCTGATGAACCCGCTGCAAACGAAGATGTTCCTGCTGGCCGGTCTGATCGACGCGGCGTTCCTGATTGGCGTGGGTGTTGCAATGCTGTTCGCGTTCGCTAACCCGCTGCTCTCGAAGCTCGCGGGCTAAGTTCCCTGGAAGGTTGCGCCTGACCTATAACCATAGAGCGGGCGCATAGCGGAACGGGTGACGAGGCGCTGATCGAGTTTCACAACCGATGAGCGCCTTGCCGTTTCAATTCCCCGGAATAGCAACGATTAAGGAAACACCGTGAATCTCAACGCAACCCTGTTTGCGCAAATGGTCGTGTTCCTGATCCTCGCGTGGTTCACGATGAAGTTCGTGTGGCCGCCGTTGATCAACGCCCTCGACGAGCGCTCGAAGAAGATCGCCGACGGCCTCGCAGCCGCCGAAAAGGGCAAGACGGAACTCGAAGCTGCGCACAAGCGCGTCGGTGAAGAACTGGCGCAGGCCCGCAATGAGGGTCAGCACCGTATCGCCGACGCCGAAAAGCGCGCGCAGACCGTCGCTGAAGAAATCAAGGCTCAGGCCCACGCGGAAGCGGCGCGTATCGTCGCCCAGGCGAAAGCCGACGCTGACCAGCAAGTCGTCAAGGCGCGTGAAGCACTGCGCGCGCAAGTCGCCGCACTCGCTGTCCAGGGCGCCGAGCAGATCCTGAAGCGCGAAGTCGACCAGTCGGCCCACGCCGAACTGCTGAATCAACTGAAAGCCGAGCTCTGATCATGGCCGAACTTGCAACCATCGCCCGCCCGTACGCAGAAGCGCTGTTTGGCGTGGCCGAAGCTGGTGACGTCGCCGCCTGGTCCACGCTCGTCGCGGAGCTGGCGCAGGTTGCGGCCTTGCCCGACGTGCTGTCGATCGCCTCGAGCCCGAAAGTGAGCCACGCACAGGTCGTCGACCTGCTGCTGTCGGCGGTGCAGTCGCCGCTGAAGAGCAGCGCCGAGGCCAAAAACCTCGTGCAGATGCTGGTCGCGAACCGTCGCCTCGAACTGCTGCCGGAAGTCGCCGAGCAATTCGAAGCGCTCAAGAACGCAAAAGAAGGCGCAGCCGATGCGCTGATCGTCAGCGCGTTCCCGCTCGAAGGCGCCCAGTTGAACGACCTCGTCGCCAGCCTCGAACACAAGTTCAAACGCAAGCTGAAGCCCACCGTCGAAGTCGACAATACGTTGATCGGCGGCGTGCGCGTCACGGTCGGCGACGAAGTGCTCGATACCTCGGTCCGCGCGCGGCTCGCCAGCATGCAGGTGGCTTTGACCGCTTGAGCGCCTTCGGCGCTGCGGCTGGCACGCAACAGAATTGAACATCAGGAGCGAATAATGCAACTCAATCCCTCTGAGATCAGCGAGCTGATCAAGAGCCGGATCCAGGGCCTTGAAGCGAGCGCAGACGTTCGCAACCAGGGCACCGTGATCTCCGTGACCGACGGTATCGTGCGTATCCACGGCCTGTCGGACGTGATGCAGGGCGAAATGCTCGAATTCCCGGGCAACACCTTCGGCCTCGCGCTGAACCTCGAGCGCGACTCGGTCGGCGCGGTGATTCTGGGTGAATACGAGCACATCTCGGAAGGCGACATCGTCAAGACGACGGGCCGCATTCTCGAAGTTCCGGTCGGCCCGGAACTGGTCGGCCGCGTGGTCGACGCGCTCGGCAACCCGATCGACGGCAAGGGCCCGATCAACGCCAAGCTGACGGACGCAATCGAAAAGATCGCCCCGGGCGTGATCTGGCGTAAGTCGGTGTCGCAGCCGGTGCAAACCGGTCTGAAGTCGATCGACTCGATGGTGCCGATCGGCCGCGGCCAGCGCGAGCTGATCATCGGCGACCGTCAGTGCGGCAAGACCGCGGTGGCCGTCGACGCGATCATCAACCAGAAGGGCAAGGATCTCATCTGTATCTACGTCGCGATCGGCCAGAAGGCTTCGTCGATCCAGAACGTGGTGCGCAAGCTCGAAGAAACGGGCGCGATGGAGTACACCATCGTCGTCGCCGCCTCGGCTTCGGAATCGGCCGCCATGCAGTACCTGGCACCGTACGCCGGCTGCACGATGGGCGAATACTTCCGCGATCGCGGCCAGGACGCGCTGATCATTTATGACGACTTGACCAAGCAAGCCTGGGCCTATCGTCAGATCTCGCTGCTGCTGCGCCGTCCGCCGGGCCGCGAAGCGTATCCGGGCGACGTGTTCTATCTGCACTCGCGTCTGCTCGAGCGTGCTGCTCGCGTCTCGGAAGAGTACGTCGAGAAGTTCACGAACGGCGAAGTGAAGGGCAAGAGCGGCTCGCTGACGGCACTGCCGGTCATCGAAACGCAAGCGGGCGACGTGACGGCATTCGTGCCGACGAACGTGATCTCGATTACCGACGGCCAGATCTTCCTGGAAACCGACCTCTTCAACGCGGGTATCCGTCCGGCCATTAACGCCGGCGTGTCGGTGTCGCGTGTGGGTGGCGCGGCACAGACCAAGATCGTGAAGAAGCTGTCGGGCGGTATCCGTACCGACCTCGCACAGTACCGTGAACTGGCAGCGTTCGCACAGTTCGCATCGGACCTCGACGAAGCGACCCGCAAGCAGCTCGAGCGCGGCCGCCGCGTGACCGAACTGCTCAAGCAGCCGCAATATCAGCCGCTGCAGGTGTGGGAACTGGCTGTTTCGCTCTTCGCAGCGAACAACGGTTACCTCGACGACCTCGACGTGAAGGACGTCCTGTCGTTCGAGAAGGGTCTGCGCGAATACCTGAAGACGAGCCATGCGGACCTCGTGAAGCGTATCGAGGACACCAAGGACCTGTCGAAGGACGACGAGAACGCGCTTCACGCGGCTCTGAAGGACTTCAAGAAGTCCGGCGCATATTGATCCGTCCGGGAATCATCCAACGATAAACGGACATTGAAGCGAAGCGGGTTGCACGGGTTGTCGTGACATCCGCGTCGCTTCGATTCAGGAGCAAGCAATGGCTGGAATGAAGGAAATTCGCGGCAAGATCAAGAGCGTGCAAAACACGCGCAAGATCACCAAGGCGATGGAAATGGTCGCGGCATCGAAGATGCGCCGTGCCCAGGAGCGCATGCGCTCGGCCCGCCCGTATGCCGACAAGGTCCGCGACATCGCTGCGCACATGAGCCGTGCGAACCCCGAGTATCGTCATCCGTTCATGACGGAAAACGCCGATGCGAAGGTGGCCGGCCTGATTCTCGTCACGACCGACAAGGGTCTGTGCGGCGGCATGAACACCAACGTGCTGCGCGCGACGCTGCAGAAGTTCAAGGACCTGGAAGCCGCCGGCAAGTCGGTCGAAGCGACCGCAATCGGCAGCAAGGGTCTCGGCTTCCTGAACCGTCTGCGTGCGAAGGTTGTCTCGAACGTCGTGCAGCTCGGCGACACGCCGCATCTCGAGAGGCTGATCGGCGCGGTGAAGGTGCAGCTCGACCAGTACTCGGAAGGCAAGATCTCCGCCGTGTACCTCGCGTACACGCGCTTCATCAACACGATGAAGCAGGAGCCGGTGATCGAGCAGCTGCTGCCGCTGTCGAACGAGCGCCTCGAGGGCAATGACGACGGCACGACGCCGAAGTCCGCGTGGGATTACATCTACGAGCCGGATGCGCAGACCGTCGTGGACGAACTGCTGGTCCGCTATGTCGAAGCGCTGGTCTATCAGGCCGTCGCCGAGAACATGGCTTCGGAGCAGTCGGCACGGATGGTCGCGATGAAGGCGGCGTCGGACAACGCGAAGACGGTCATCAACGAACTGCAGCTCTCGTACAACAAGAGCCGCCAGGCCGCGATTACGAAGGAACTTTCGGAAATCGTCGGCGGTGCAGCAGCGGTCTGACCGGGCGCAGGGTGCAAGCGCCGAACGCGAAACCGCGCCGCCGTGCATCGGTGGGCGAATGAAGAATTCAGGTATCTAAAGGAAAATCGATGAGTACAACTGCTTTGGTAGAAGGCAAGATCGTACAGTGCATCGGCGCGGTGATCGACGTGGAATTCCCGCGTGAGACCATGCCGAAGATCTACGACGCGCTGATCCTCGAAGGGTCGGAGCTGACGCTCGAAGTGCAGCAGCAGCTGGGCGACGGCGTCGTGCGCACCATCTGTCTGGGCGCGTCGGACGGTCTGCGTCGCGGCCTGATGGTCCAGAACACGGGCAAGCCGATCAGCGTGCCGGTCGGCAAGCCGACCCTCGGCCGCATCATGGACGTGCTCGGCCGTCCGATCGACGAAGCCGGACCGATCGTCAGCGAAACGAAGCGCTCGATCCACCAGAAGGCTCCGGCGTTCGACGAACTGTCGCCGTCGACGGAACTGCTCGAAACCGGCATCAAGGTTATCGACCTGATCTGCCCGTTCGCCAAGGGCGGCAAGGTGGGTCTGTTCGGTGGCGCCGGCGTCGGCAAGACCGTCAACATGATGGAGCTGATCAACAACATCGCGAAGGAGCACGGCGGTTTCTCCGTGTTCGCGGGCGTGGGCGAGCGTACCCGTGAGGGCAACGACTTCTACCACGAAATGAAGGACTCGAACGTTCTCGACAAGGTCGCGCTGGTGTACGGCCAGATGAACGAGCCGCCGGGCAACCGTCTGCGCGTCGCGCTGACCGGCCTGACGATGGCCGAGCACTTCCGTGACGAAGGCCTCGACGTGCTGTTCTTCGTCGACAACATCTACCGTTTCACGCTGGCCGGTACCGAAGTGTCCGCACTGCTCGGCCGTATGCCGTCGGCCGTGGGCTATCAGCCGACGCTGGCTGAAGAAATGGGCAAGCTGCAAGAGCGCATCACGTCGACCAAGACCGGCTCGATCACGTCGGTTCAGGCCGTGTACGTTCCTGCGGACGACTTGACCGACCCGTCGCCGGCTACGACCTTCGGCCACCTTGACGCAACCGTCGTGCTGTCGCGTGACATCGCCTCGCTGGGTATCTACCCGGCAGTCGACCCGCTCGACTCGACCTCGCGCCAGATCGACCCGAACGTGATCGGCGAAGAGCACTACACGATCACGCGTAGCGTTCAGCAAACGCTGCAGCGCTACAAGGAACTGCGCGACATTATCGCGATTCTGGGCATGGACGAACTGTCGCCGGAAGACAAGCTGAGCGTTGCTCGTGCGCGTAAGATCCAGCGTTTCCTGTCGCAGCCGTTCCACGTCGCTGAAGTGTTCACGGGTTCGCCGGGCAAGTACGTGCCGCTGAAGGAAACGATCCGTGGCTTCAAGATGATCGTCGACGGCGAGTGCGATCACCTGCCGGAGCAGGCGTTCTACATGGTCGGCTCGATCGACGAAGCCTTCGAAAAGGCCAAGAAGATCCAGTAAAGGTTGAGTCGCTGGCAAAGAGGCGCGGCGCTTCGTTTCGAAGCGCCGTGCCGCCGCAACGACACAGGAGTCGACACAAATGGCAGCAACCATCAAGGTAGACGTCGTCAGCGCCGAAGAGAGCATCTTCGCGGGCCAGGCGAAGTTCGTCGCGCTTCCGGGCGAGGCGGGCGAGCTGGGCATCCTGCCGGGTCACACGCCGCTCATCACGCGGATTCGTCCGGGTGCCGTGCGCATCGTCGGCGAAGACGGCGATGAAGAGTTCGTGTTCGTGGCTGGCGGCATTCTCGAAGTACAGCCGGGCGCCGTGACGGTGCTCGCCGACACCGCGATTCGCGGCAAGGACCTCGACGAAGCGAAGGCCGCCGAAGCGCGCAAGCGCGCCGAAGAGGCGCTGCAGAACGCCGGTTCGAACATCGAGTACGCAACGGCGCAGGCGGAACTCGCCTACGCGGTCGCGCAACTCGCTGCGATCCAGCGCCTGCGCAAGATGAACCAGCATTGATCTGGTGCGTATGCGGCGCTCGCGCGCCGCGGTACGCGAAGGGAAATGGGCTCCTCAGGGAGCCCATTTTTTTTGCCTCCGTTTTTCTCCGTCTTTTACTCATTCTCGGCGCGATGCCTCGCCGGCCGACGATCCCCAAAAAAATCGCGCAAACCACTTGACGTTAACGGAAGCGTGATGCGAAATCGAGTCTTTGTGTCTCGAGCGGGCGCCGATTCAGCGCGCAACCGCAGCCCATGCACCACGGGTAAAACTTGATGCTGCCGCGCTTTTCGACGGTGGCAAAATGATTTTTCAACCCTGTTCAATCGGGAGAAGGACGCCCGAGGGAGGCAGTCACCATGGCAGTCGACGCAGCAGCCGCGCGCGAAGCGCTCATCGTGCCGAAGGACGGGCTTTCTTACGTGCGCGGCACGGCCGACACGCCACTGAGCGAAGCGACCATCGGCGCATTCCTGCAGGAAACCGCACAACGCTTCCCGGAGCGTGCGGCGGTGGTGTTCCGCGAGCAGGGGATCGACTGGAACTGGCGCGAGTTTGCCGCAGAAGTCGACGTGGTTGCCGCCGGTTTTCTCGCGCTCGGGGTCGGCCCGGGCGACCGCGTCGGCATCTGGTCGCCGAACCGTGTCGAGTGGCTGCTCACGCAGTTCGCGACGGCGCGCATCGGCGCCGTGCTGGTCAACATCAATCCCGCCTACCGTCTCGCCGAACTCGAATATGCGCTGAACAAGGTCGGCTGCAAGGCGATTGTCGCGGCCGAGCGCTTCAAGACCTCGCAATATCTCGACATGCTGCAAACGCTCGCGCCCGAACTGGCGAGCGCCACGCCAGGCGATCTGCATGCCGCGCGCCTGCCGGATCTGCGCGCCGTGATCCGCATGTGCGACACGGACACGCCCGGTATGCTGAATTTCAGCGAACTGGTCGAGTCGGGCCGCGCGCGGCTCGCGCGTATCGACAAGACGGGCAAGGCGGAACTGGATGCGATCGACGCGACGCTTCAGGCAGGCGACCCAATCAACATTCAGTTCACCAGCGGCACGACCGGCAACCCGAAGGGCGCGACGCTCACGCACCGCAACGTCGTCAATAACGGGCGCTTCATCGCGATGGCGATGAAGCTGACCGAAGCGGACTCGCTTTGCATCCCCGTGCCGCTATATCACTGCTTCGGCATGGTGCTCGCGGTGCTCGCGTGCGTGTCGGTGGGCGCGGCCATGGTGTTTCCGGGCGAGGCGTTCGACCCGCGCGCGACACTCGAAGCGGTCGCGGATGAGGGTTGCACCGCGCTGCACGGCGTGCCGACGATGTTCATCGCCGAACTCGATCATCCCGACTTCGCGCGCTTCGATCTCTCGCGCCTGCGCACCGGCATCATGGCGGGCTCGCCGTGTCCGATCGAGACGATGAAGCGCGTGGTCTCGAAGATGCATCTCGCCGAAATCACCATCGCGTACGGCATGACGGAGACGAGCCCCGTATCGTTCCAGAGTTCGACCATCGATCCGCTCGACAAGCGCACGACCACGGTCGGGCGTATTCAGCCGCATCTGGAGGTGAAGATCGTCGATGAACGCGGCGACGTCGTGCCGGTCGGCGCAACCGGCGAACTGTGCACGAAGGGCTACTCGGTGATGCTCGGCTACTGGGGCGACGAGGCGAAAACGGCGGAAGCGGTCGTGGACGGCTGGATGCACACCGGCGATCTCGCGACGATCGACGCCGACGGCTACTGCAATATCGTCGGCCGCCTCAAGGACATGCTGATTCGCGGCGGCGAAAACATCTACCCGCGCGAAATCGAGGAATTCCTGTTCCGGCATCCGAAGGTGCAGAGCGTGCAGGTGTTCGGCGTACCCGATCCGAAATACGGCGAAGAGGTGTGCGCGTGGATCGTGCTGCGCCCGGGCGAGCAGTCGAGCGCGGAAGAGATTCAGGCGTTCTGCCAGGGGCAGATTGCGCACTACAAGATTCCGAAGTACATCCGCTTTGTCGACGAGCTGCCAATGACCGTCACGGGCAAGGTGCAAAAGTTCGTGATGCGGGCACGCATGA
This sequence comes from Paraburkholderia sp., assembly GCF_024281035.1. Lineage (GTDB taxonomy): Bacteria > Pseudomonadota > Gammaproteobacteria > Burkholderiales > Burkholderiaceae > Paraburkholderia. The sequence goes on along the minus strand of NZ_JAMXLH010000075.1, from coordinate 4,005 downwards.
TCGACGAACTGAAGATCGAAGCGCAGAAGACAGCGTGATTACGGCAGCCCGCGTGCGACGTGCGAATGCTTCGCGGGCTGTTTGAAAGGATGTTTTGGAAAACGAAGGAAGGCGAAATTACGAAGCAGATGGGAAGGAATCGGATCGGAAATCCTGAAACATTCCGGAATATCGCCAAAACCTGAAACGTACAGGCGAAAAAAAAGCGGGCCTGGAGCCCGCTAAAAACCACACGCTACGGGGTTAGCGCGAGGAGACCAAACGAGGAGCCGACGTTAGATCGTGCAGAACACGCCGGTTACGGCTCCAACAAGGATGCCCCCTTCAAAGGGCTTCGGCATCATGCCGACCGGCTGGTGGTTCATGTCCGCTCATACCGACACCGGACCACATCCGTGTTGAAACCGTTGAGGGCATTGTGGTCGAATTAATGAACGTTCGCGGTAACAAAGTGTTTCAGGTTGTAACGCCCGCCAGATAAGGCTTTGCGGGATTTTTTGCTTTCGCGAAGCCATCTGAAAAGTCATTTTTACCGATATTTTTATCGCTGCGGTTATCGGTGCATTTATTGCCGGGAAATTAGTCTGATGAGCGATCGAACCGGGTAATGCCGGGCGCATGCGTGAACGCCCACAGTGCCGATATTGCAGGCTATTCGTCGGTTAAAGAATACATGCCGTGTGCGTTCTATTCGGCCATGCGCAGTTTCAACCGGTTTCATTCCTTGCCTGAATGAGTGCGCGCGGCGCCTGTAATGAACGCCGCGCGATTTTGTGCGCCGGCTCACTTAAGCCACTTATCCGAAATCGCCTGGTATTCGCCGCTCGCCTTGAGCAGATGCAGCCACTGATCGACATATTGCTGGAATACGACGTCGCCGCGCGGCACCATCCACGCCTTTTCGCCGTACTGAAACGGCGTGTCCGGATGCACGGAGCACAGGCCCGGATTCAGCTTTTGCTGAAGCAGCGTCTCTGACGCATCGGTGACCATCACGTCCGCCTTGCCTTCGAGGATCTGTCTGAAGATCGTCACGTTGTCCGGGTACACGGTGAGATTCGCGTGCGGAAAAAACTGCCGTGCAAAACGTTCGTTCGTGCCGCCCGGATTCACGATCACGCGCGTCGAAGGCTGGTCGATCTGCGCAACGGTCTGAAATCTGCCGACATCGGCGCAACGTACGATCGGCGTCTTGCCGTCCACCTGATATGCGTCGGTGAAGAACGCGCGCTTCTGGCGTTCGAGCAACGTCGATACGCCGCCCACGGCCACGTCGCATTTCGCGAGGAAGTCGGTCATCAGATTCGACCACGTCGTCTTCACGAATTCCGCCTTCACGCCGAGCGATTTCGCGAGCGACCCGGTCATGTCGATATCGATGCCTTCGAACGTGCCGTCGGGGCGATAGAACGAATAGGGTTTGTAGTCGCCGGTCGTGCAGGCGCGCAGCGTGCCGCGCGCGATCACTTCATCGAGCCGCGACGGTGCGGCGGCGCTCTGCGCGAACGCGGGTTGTGCGAGCGCGAGCACGGCGGCAGTCACGGCGATGGCATGTACGGCGGCGAGTGCGATGACGCGACAGATGGCCGCTTTCTTCATGGTGTCTTCCCCCGATTGCAGATGCTTCGATATACGCATTCCGAAAGGCGGTTGATGATAGCCCGCCTCCGGAAGACAGTTAAGCCGCGGTTTATCCGTTGGTAGAAGCGTCGTTATGCCATTCATGAACGCCGGTGGAGCGGCACGCGCATCCGGTAAAATGCCCCACTGATCCTGAAAACTCTGAAGCGCTTTTCGGCGCATCCGCTCGTGGCTAATACACTTCTGAACGATACATTTTTGCGCGCGCTGCTGCGTCAGCCCACCGAATACACGCCGATCTGGCTGATGCGCCAGGCAGGCCGTTATCTGCCGGAATACAACGCCACGCGCACCCGTGCGGGCAGCTTCCTCGGCCTCGCGAAAAACCCGGATTACGCAACCGAAGTGACGCTGCAGCCGATCGACCGCTATCCGCTCGACGCCGCCATCCTGTTCTCGGACATCCTCACGATTCCCGATGCGATGGGCCTCGGCCTCTCGTTCCAGGCGGGCGAGGGCCCGAAGTTCGCCCATCCGGTGCGCACCGAAGCCGACGTCGCGAAGCTCGCCGTGCCGGATATCGGCGAGACGCTGGGCTACGTCACCGACGCCGTCACTGAAATCCGCCGTGCGCTCACGGACGCGCAGGGCCGTCAGCGCGTGCCGCTGATCGGCTTTTCGGGCAGCCCGTGGACGCTCGCGTGCTACATGGTCGAAGGTGGCGGCTCGGACGACTTCCGCACGGTGAAGTCGATGCTGTACGCGCGCCCGGATCTGATGGAGCGCATTCTCGACGTCAACGCGAAGACCGTCGCCGCGTATCTGAACGCGCAGATCGAAGCGGGCGCGCAAGCCGTCATGATTTTCGATACCTGGGGCGGCGTGCTGGCGGACGGCGCCTATCAGCGTTTCTCGCTGCGTTACATCGAGCAGGTCGTCGCGGGGCTCAAGCGCGAGCACGACGGCCGGCGCGTGCCGGTCATCACGTTCACGAAGGGCGGCGGCCTCTGGCTCGACGAGATCGCTTCGACGGGCGTGGATGCGGTCGGCCTCGACTGGACGGTGAACATCGGGCGTGCACGCGAGCGCGTGGGCGACCGTGTGGCGTTGCAGGGCAATCTGGATCCGAACGTGCTGTTCGCTTCGCCCGCGGCGATTCGTGCCGAAGCGCGTGCGGTGCTCGACAATTTCGGTGCGCATCCGGGGCACGTATTCAACCTGGGCCACGGCATCTCGCAGTTCACGCCGCCTGAAAGCGTCGCGGAACTGGTCGACGAAGTCCATAGCCATAGCCGGTCGATTCTCGCTAGCGCTTGAGGACGGATTCGACGCCGGATTCGACATCGGGTTTGACGGCAGTTTTGTTGCAGTGCGCCAGGCCGGATTCACTGGGCCTGTGGAGCGGGTGCGCAGGAGCGCCCATCCACAGGCCCTTCCGGTAATGTCAAGACTTGACTTATTCACACTTTCCTCGTTGCGCCGCGCAAGAGGGAAAAATTGCCGCGGCAGCACATCGTGGTTCGCGAACGATGAATCGGACCCTTGACAGACAAGGCTTTCGGCGCTCCGTGGCGTTTTGTGCGCTGTCCCACAGGATGGCCATGCAACGGCGCTTGAAGCTGCCCGCCAGAAAGTTCTTAACAAAGTTATCCACAGGCACGAGGACAGGGCCACGTTTGTTCTGCGGAATCCAAAACTTAGCGCGGAATATAAAGTTTTACTTTAAGTCGGACGATGGGTGTGCTGGCGCACAGACGCGAACCAGGAGAAACCCTTGACGGCCGGGTTCGTGCGCGTGGCGCTCGATCATCCGCTATCTGCGCTTTACGACTACCGCTACCCGGCCAGCGCGCCTGCCCCGACGCCCGGCATGCTCGTGCGCGTGCCGTTTGGCCGGCGCGACGTCGTCGGTCTCGTTTGCGAAGTGAGCGCTAACAGCGACGTTCCGGCCGACAAGCTCCGCGACGTGAGCGCCGTATGTGCGGCGTGCCCGCCGCTCAACCCGCAGTGGCTTTCGCTCGCCGCCTTTGCCGCCGAGTACTATCAGCGTGGTTTGGGCGAAGTGGCGCTGCCCGCGCTGCCGCAGGCGCTGCGCGATCCGTCGCGCTGGGACCGCCTGCTCGCGCCCGAGGAGCGCTACCGTCTGCTGCCCGCGGGGCGCGCGGCGCTGCCCGAAGCCCTGCCCGCGCGCGCGCAGGCGCTGCGCAGGCTCGCCCAGGCGCTCGCGGAAACAGGCGCGCTCGACCTCGCCGACGCCCGAGCGCTTCACCCGAAAGCGGTTCCCACCCTGGAAAGCTGGCGTGAGGCGGGCTGGGTCGAATATGAGCGCGTCGAGTTCGGCTCGGCGCCCGGCGCCGCAGAGTCCAACGACGAGACCAACGACGAGACCAACGACGAGACCAACGACGAGACCAACGACGAGAC
>NZ_JAMXLH010000074.1 GCF_024281035.1 Paraburkholderia sp. | reverse complement strand
GTGAAACGACTCCACGCCGATGATAGTGCGGATTGCCCGTGTGAAAGTAGGTAATCGTCAGGCTCCTTATGCTGTATCCGAAACCCCGGTGTCTCCCTGAGCGCCGGGGTTTTGGCGTTTACGCCTGTGCCCGGAGCAGACGAGGCTGCTCCGCAGCGGTCAAAGTGGACAGTTAAAGCCGCAGGGCACACGAAGCAACACACACGAAGCAGCGCACATGAAGCAGCGCACATGAAGCAGCGCACATGAAGCAGCGCACATGAAGCGGCGCACATGAAGCAGCGCACATGAAGCAGCGCACATGAAAAAGCCGTCCCGAAGGACGGCTTTTTCATATTCAAGCTTCAGACCGCGGCAAAAAACCAGCGGCCTGAATCTTCGTGCAACTCAACGATCGAGGAAAGGCCGGAGCTTGTCGGCGCGGCTCGGATGCATCAGCTTGCGCATCGCCTTGCTTTCGATCTGACGAATACGCTCGCGCGTCACGTCGAACTGCTTGCCCACTTCTTCCAGCGTGTGATCCGACGTCGTGTCGATGCCGTAACGCATGCGCAGCACCTTCGCCTCGCGCGGCGAGAGCGCCTTGAGCGCCTCGTCGATGGCGGCACGCATGTTTGCGTGAATCGCAGCATCGGCCGGCGAGCTCGACGCTGCGTCCTCGATCATGTCGCCGAGCGTTGCGTCGCCGTCGTCGCCCACCGGGCTTTCCAGCGAAACCGGCTGCTTCGCGATCTTGAGGATGCCGCGCACCTTCTCCTCGGTCATGCCCATGCGCGCGGCGAGATCCGCCGGATGCGCTTCCATGCCCGTTTGCTGCAGGATCTCGCGCGAAATGCGGTTCAGCTTGTTGATCGTTTCGATCATGTGCACCGGCACGCGGATCGTGCGCGCCTGGTCAGCGAGCGCACGCGTCACGGCCTGACGCACCCACCACGTCGCGTACGTCGAGAACTTCCAGCCACGGCGATATTCGAACTTGTCCACGGCCTTCATGAGGCCGATGTTGCCTTCCTGGATCAAGTCGAGGAACTGCATCCCGCGGTTCACATACTTCTTTGCAATCGAGATCACAAGGCGCAGGTTGGCTTTCACCATCTCGCCCTTTGCCTGACGCATCTTCGATTCGGCAACCGTCATACGGCGATTGATCGCCTTGATCTGCTGCAGTGAGAGCGATGCACTCGCTTCGATTTCGGCGAGCTTCGTCTGTTCGGCTTGAATGGCCGGCAGGCTGCGCGTCATCGCGGCGCCGTACTTGCTCGACTTTGCAGCCGTGCGGACAGCCCAGTCGAAATCGGTTTCATTGCCCGGGAACTGTTCGACGAACGCCTCGCGCGGCATGCCGCAGCGGTCGACGACGATCGTCAGCACGTTGCGCTCGATCGCGCGGATCTGCGCGACCTGTCCGTGGAGCAGCGTGCACAGGCGGTCGATCGTGCGGGCCGTGAAGCGGATCGGCGCGAGTTCGCGCTGGATTTCTTCACAAATCGCCATTTCGGCGGCCGAGGCGCGCGCGTCTGAATCGCTCGTGCATGCCATCTGCTCGAAGAGCGCACGCACGCGCGCGAAGATCGCGAGGCTGTTCGCCTTCAGCAGTTCGAGTTGCGCTTCGTTGGCCTTGCTCGCATCGCTCGAGTCACTGTCGTCTTCATCGTCGCTGCCGCTTTCGTCGGCGTCGTCGGCTTGCGCCTCGATCTCGTCGCTGTCCTCGGCGTCGGCCATCGCAGCTTCCTGCGGCGGCTCGTCGCTGCCGATGCCATCGACCAGTTCGTCAATGCGCATTTCGTCGCCGGCGACGCGATCGGCGTCAGCCAGAATCGTCGCGACGATCGACGGGCACGCCGCGATCGCCTGGATCATCTCCTGGAGACCATCTTCGATGCGCTTCGCGACTTCGATTTCGCCGGCGCGCGTCAGCAGTTCGCTGGAGCCCATTTCGCGCATGTACATGCGCACCGGGTCGGTCGTGCGGCCGAATTCCGAATCGACGGTCGAGAGCGCGACTTCGACTTCCTCGTCTGCTTCGTCGTCGATCTGGGCGTCGGCGCGGGTTTCTTCGTTCAGCAGCAGCGTGTCGGCGTCCGGCGCCTGCTCGTAGACCTGCACGCCCATGTCGTTGAACGTGGCAACGATCGTTTCGAGTGCGGCCGTCTGCGCGAAGTTGTCGGGCAGATGGTCGTTGATGTCGGCGTGCGTGAGGTAGCCGCGTTCGCGGCCGAGCTTGATCAGCGCCCGCATTTGATGCTGACGTTTTTCGAGTTGCGAGCCGGCGTCCAGTTGAGTCGTATCGCCGGTCTTGTCTTTCGATCCGCGGCGGGCAGGGCGGGCAGACGCGGTCAGCACGTCGTCCCGGTCATGGCTTGTCAATACGTTCTCCTTGAAGCGGGGCCTGACAAGGGCAAAAGAGTCACGCGCCAGCGTTGTGAAGTTCTGGCGATGACGAACTTGCAGGGGAAATGGGCGGGGGCGAATGCCGTTCCGCCGAGGGAGCGCCAAACGCGCGTGCCAGACGCGCGCGCGATTAGCGCGTACGAATGGCAGCCTGAATATTCGTGCAATGCAGAAAGATCGCGTATGGTAGTGCGTTACGCCATGCGAGGCAACCTGAATCGTCGTCAGTAATGCACAGTTGCGTGCCGTGACAGGGTCAAATCACAACGCCTGCTGAATGGCGTCGCACCACGAGCGATTTCCGACTCGAATAACGCAATTAATTGGAGTGGCGAGTCTAAATCGTCGAACCAATTTGCGCTGCGGCTTATTCCGGGAATACGGCGCGGCATGGTGACCTGCCTTCAAAACCTTCCCGCATAAGGTTGCCTTCCGTCGCTCAATAGCGAATGGCGAACATATGATGAACGCGTTTGTCCGCGGACTGGTTGACCGCCGGTTCCTGGCGCGTCGTGCAGTAAAGCGCTGCGTGTTCGTCATGTGTGACGTGCTGGATGCGGCGCTTGCGATGCCGGCGAGTGTCGCTGATCGAATGCGTCATACGAAGCGTGCGCCGCGCGCCAGCGCGATCGGTCCCTCGGAAACCCCTCAGGGCATTGCGGCGGAGCCATAACTATCCGGCCAGATCGCGTTACGCGCAGTCTCGCGGCCGATATTCGCGCAGCTCACGTCAACCCGGAAACGGCACTTCGGACCGCGTGGAACTGGCTGGCTTGAGCCGGATTCGCTCATTCGTCTGCGTAACGTTGCGTTGCGCCAGAACAAATTCCGGTGGCGTGCACACGGTGCGCGTGAGAATGGTCGATCGCCGCAGCGGCAAGAAGGCTAAGCGAGGGTTAAGGCAGTTCGTCGAACTGCGGCAAGGAATCGGTGATCTCGTACCAGGGCGCTTTCGAGCCGACAAAAATGTGCGCGCTCGGGCGGATCGCCGGGCTGTCGACCAGCGTGCCCAGCGTCACATGAACCCAGGCGCTTTCACGCACGACGGAGAACAGCAGCGACCCGCATTGCCCACAGTGGACGTCGTGGCAGGCATGCGCATCGCCGAACGTCAGCAGGTGTTCGGCGCCTTGCGTGACGGCCAGCTTCTGGCGCTCGATGCCGCCAAAGGGCTTGAACGCAGACCCCGTGGCTCGCCGGCATTTCGAGCAGTGGCAATTGAGCGCATAGACGAACGCGTCGTCCACGACGTAATGAACCGCGCCGCACAGGCATCGGCCGCGCAGCCGCACTGCAACGTTTCCGGATGGAGAGGTTGTCATCGTTGCTCCCGGACAGGATTGGCATCGACCCTGCGCTCACGTGAAGTGAGTCGCGCGTGCCTAAGGTAACGGGATTTGGGAGATTGCGCTCCTGCCGGCCCTTTCGCGGCGCGCTGTGCAGGGCTTCATCGGCCGCAATACGCCCTTCCCGCAGGATTTACGCACCAGCCAGGTGCTGCGCAGCGTGTGTGGCTCCCATAGCGCGTTACCTTTGCGTGGTGCGCCCATGTGCAGCAGGCGACCTGTCCGTTCAACGCGTGCCCACCGCGTGCCCACAGCACCCATCTTCGGGCGTACGACGCTCATCGCGGGCGTCCGCTCATCTCCTTCAGTCCCTCGATCACGACGAGCAACGCGCGGCCATGCTCTTCCGAGCCGTCCCACGCCTCGACGATCGCGTTGCGCAGCAGTTCGTTATAGGCAACGGCACGCCTTGCGGCGGACGGTGACTTCACGCCGTAGAAACTGCATAGCTTATTGAATGACGCGCTCCGGCGGAGCCGTCGACCGTTCGAGAGCCGAAGTCTCGACACGGTGGGCTGGCTGACGCCGGAAAGCCGCGCTATTTCGCTGGAGGAGCGGGTATCCGCCGTCAGCTGCGTCAATAGCTCATGCACGGGAAAATGTGTGTCCGGGGCTTCCATGTCATGCATTATATCTATACAGTAACGTTTATTGAATTATCTGTCGAAATGAACAGATAGAAGCACTCCGAGGAAGTCGATGGCACTGAAACACCTACCGCCCGCGTTTTGCTGGTCCCGAATCGGGGCGGAATCCGGCGAAGATCTCGCTACGCTCATTGTTCGCAAGGAGTGGGAGCGGCGTCTGGGCGGCGGGCGTTTCCTGTGGGGCATCGGCCAGTCGCTTGGCAATAGCGCGCAGATTGCGGCGCTGCGCACCGGCTCGCTGCTTGCGCTGTTCTCGCCTGCGGCCAGCCGTGCGCGCGCGCCGGAGCGCAAGCGTGAAGACGTGCTGGTGTGGAACGCCTGGGTCGATGTGAGCGGGCAGGTGCGGCAGTTGCCGCCGCATGTGTTTGTCGCGAGCCGCACGACCTGGCCTTCCGGCCGCGCGCGCGAGCAGCATTACGCGCTGGTGTGCGCGTCGCCCACGGAACTCAGCATCGGCAGCAGCCTGAAGGTGCATCCCGAGCGCCTGCGCACCGTGAGCACGGGCAAGGTGCCGTGCGCTTCGCAGGCTGCTGTCGTGGTGGATCGCGTGGAGCCTGTTGGCGAGCTAGCCGGCAAGAGCTACCCGATCGCACTGGCGGTTGAACTCGAAGCACCGTATGCCGTGCGGCTCACGCAGCCCACGCTCGTGAAGGCACGCGAGCTTGCCGCGATACACCAGGCCGTGCGCGATGGCGACTTCGAGGCGTACGCCGATCTCACGCAACGTCTGCGCAGCCAGTCCGCCGCGCAGCAGGCGCGCGGCGTCACGCGCGATCTCTTCGATATGCCGCCCGCGGATACCGTGGCACCGGTCCGGCACGGCGGCGCACGTCCACACAGCCGCAGCGTTGCGCGCATCGCGGACTGGACGCAATTAACGATGGAACTTTTCCATGGCGATCATCACACGTTCACAAGAAGCCGAGGCCGCGCGGCGCTTCGTTGAGGCGAGCCGCAACGTCGATCTGGCCTTTCGTGCCGTTCGCGGTGGGCAAGTCGCAGAAGCATCGGTGATGGCCCACGGGGCCGCACAGTCCCGTCTGGAGCGTGCGCTCGACGAACTCGCGCGTGCCGAGGCGCTGTTCGATTCGGCGATCCGCGTGCAGGGGCGCAGTCATCAACCGGATCATATGGATACCTGATTAAAGCGAGCCGCCATGACCGGCAAAGCCGCCCGGACCGGCGTGGTCCCCATGGCGATGGCGGCGCTCGAACAGAATCTTGCGCCGCGTGAGCGCATCGTCTCCGATGCGCTGGCCGTCGCGCTGCGGCCGCCCCTCGCGCGGAGCGTGATCGGCAACGTGGGCGCCGGTGCGACGCGCAAGATGGCGGCGTGGGCCGAGCGGCGTTATCCGGGGCTGTGACGCGGCAAACTGTGCCGCAAGCGCTTCATCGACGAAAAGCTGCATGAGGCGCCGAGCGGCGTCGATGCACTCGTGAATCTGGGCGCGGGCTTCCGCGGGCTTCGATACCCGCGCGTGATCGAAGCGCCAGCGCCCCAAACGCTCGCGCAGCGCCATATCGAGCCGACGGGCCGCGCGCTCACCTGCATGCCGATCGAGCGATCGGCCCACGCAGAACACCTGTGATGGCGCGACGGCCCTTGCGTCGTTACTTCACCGTGAACGCGAAGTGTCCTTGCGTGCGGTGCCCATCCGCGGCGACGGCCGCCCATGCGACGTTATAGACGCCCGGCGTCAGCGGATTCAAGCCCACGGACATGTGTTTCTTGTTCGACGCATCGACCACGGCCTTGCCGCTCGTGACGGCCTTGCCTTGCGCGTCCGTCACGGTGATCGAGCTGAATGCGGGTTCGAGTGCGTCGTCGAAGTCGATCGCCACGTCCTTTTGCGCCGTCGTGACGGTTGCGCCCGCGGCGGGGGCCTCGTGAGTCGGATACGCGTGCGCGTGGGCAAGCTGGCAGGCGGCGATCAGGAGCGCGGCAGTGGCGGCGCGTGCGGTGGTTTGCAGTTTCATTTGTTGTGTCCTGCGCTTAGAAGAGGGGTTTGCCGAGCGAATTCGGGAACATGTCGTCGAAGTACAGGTGCGCCTGGACGATCACGCCCACATGGGTGCCCGTCGCACGGTTCACCGGAATCTGCGCTTCGATGCCGAATTGGCCATAGCGGTTAAGCCAGAGCACGCCGGGGTTGATCGTGCCCGTCGTCTGGCCGGCACAGTCGCCCGCCGTGCAGGTGCTCATCGGGAACTCGACCACCGGCACCAGATTCGCAAATGGCTGCGGCAGGCCCAGATCCTTCACCTGGTTTTGCAGGTAGGGAATGCTGTACTGCACCGTCACGCCCCAGCCGACCGAGTTCGGTCCGTTGTCGGAAGAGGCCGTCGTGATGTTCGGGCCGATCGTGCCGGTAATCGCGAGCGGGCGCAGATAGGCGAGAGAGTTCGGCAAGTCTCCGAAGCCCTTGCCGAGGTAGACGGTCGGGGTGAACGTCGAATACGAAGCCCCGATCGCCTTCGAGCCCGTGCCACCAACGGTTGCGAGGAGCCCGACTGACGCCATGAACTCATGCCGCGCATTCGCGTAGGCGAGGTACTTCGCGCCGAATGTGAGGTTGTCCCAGCCCTTCGCGGAGCCGTCGGGAGAGTTCTGGCTCACGTAGTCGCTGGCGATACTGAACGCGAGGTTCTTCGTGATCAGCTTGTCCCACTCGTACGACACGGTGTT
>NZ_JAMXLH010000073.1 GCF_024281035.1 Paraburkholderia sp. | reverse complement strand
GGCGAACGCGGCACGGCAACCCGACTCGATGGATTCCCACGCGCGCGCGATGCCAAGCCCGAGGCCCGAAGGGCCCGCGGCGGCGCGCGCGAGTTCCACGCCATTCGCGTCGCCAAGCACCACGCGCGTGCCGGTGCCGCCGCCGTCCACGCCGATCAGCCAGGTGTATGTCTGCATGATGATGAGTGCCGCGTCTGTTGGAGTCTGTTGGGCTCAGTTGGGTGATGAGCCGTGCCGCAGAGACTAACGGGTCCGTGGCGTTCGCACAATTGGCCGGATGACCAGGGTGGCCCGGCAGTCGCGATCCGCTATGCTGGCGTGAACTGAACGAACTGGCGGCGAGGAGAGATCGACGTGACCGACGTAAGCGACGTGACCGGAGCAGCGCAGCGCTGCAACTGGGCGACGACCGAAGCGATGGCCCACTACCACGACACCGAGTGGGGCGTGCCGTCGCGCGACGACCAGCATCTATACGAGATGCTCGTGCTGGAAGGTGCACAAGCGGGTCTTTCGTGGTCGACGATCCTGAACAAGCGCGAGGGATACCGGCATGCATTCGCGCGGTTCGACATCCAGAAAGTCGCGCGCTTCACGCCGAAGCACGTCGAAACGCTCATGCAGGACGCGTCCATCGTGCGCAATCGCGCCAAGATCGAGGCAGCCATCCTCAATGCGCGGGCGGTGTTGCAGATTCAGGCCGAGCACGGGTCGCTTGCGAAATTCATCTGGTCGTTCGTGGATGACACGCCGATCCAGAACGACTGGCCCTCGTATCGCGACGCGCCGGCCTCCACCGATATCTCGGACGCACTCAGCAAGGCGCTCAAGAAATACGGCTGCAAATTCGTCGGCACGACGATCTGCTATGCGTTCATGCAGGCGGTGGGCATGGTCAACGACCACGAGCGCAACTGCATCTGCCGTGCGAACTGCGCGGCGCAGGGCAAGCCGCGCCGCGCCGCGCGCAACGCCTGATCGTGCTCTCGTAGTGGCCCTCGCGACCACCCCGGCCACACCGAGCCCGAACCGGAAAACAAACCCGTTCACGAACCGCCGCCCCAAATGCAAACGGCGGCGCAGCTTCTAACGAAGCATGCGCCGCCGTCGGCGGGACGCTTGAAACGCGAAAAAGCTTAGTGGAGCTTCTTCGGCAGCTGCTGGCTGCGCAGGCGCTTGTGCAGGCGCTTGACTGCTGCTGCCTTCTTGCGCTTACGAACAGCCGTCGGCTTTTCGTACGACTGGCGCTCACGCAGCTCGGCGATCAGGCCGTTCTTTTCGATTGCACGGCGAAAGCGGCGGATCGCAACTTCGAACGGCTCGTTTTCTTTCAGGAGAATCGTCGTCATTTCTATACCTTTAAATTACTGAATTGGGTTGGTCTTGCACGAATGGCATGGGCCTCATGCGTCTGACTGCATCCACCTCATGCCGGTGAGGAGCCACTTCCGAAGCTACTAATACTACGGGCGCTCCCCCACCTGTTTCGTCGCAGCAAGAATCACCCCCTAAAGGCGCGACGAATAAAAAATTTGGGTAAATATTCCATCGAGCCGGGGATTGTACCTGAAAAATCAGGATTCGCACAGGATTGCGCATCGCCCCGCTCTTTTTCCCCATTTGGATCAGGCACTTAGAAAATCGCCCACCTATGCGCTCGCGTCGTTGAGCGCCTGAATATCGGCGGGATCGAGCTTCAGGCGCACCGCCGCGGCGAGGCTTTCCAGTTGTTCGAGCGAGGTCGCGCTCGCAATCGGCGCCGTAATACTGGGCCGCGCGATCAGCCACGCGAGCGCCACGGCCGCCAGCGTCGCGCCGTGCCGCTGGGCGATGTGGTCAAGCGCCGCCAGAATCCGGATGCCGCGGTGGTCCAGATATTTCTCGACGCGCGAGCCGCGCACGCTCTTGGCGAGATCTTCACGCGAACGGTATTTGCCCGACAGGAAGCCGCTTGCGAGGCTGTAATAGGGCACGACCGCCAGCTGCTGCGCGAGCGCGACCGGTTCGAGGTCGGCTTCGTAGTGCGCACGGTCGTACAAATTGTATTCAGGCTGAATAATCTGATAGGCGGGCAACCCGCTCTTGTGCGCGACGGCCAGCGCCTCCTCGATACGCGCGCCGCTATAGTTCGACGCGCCGATCACGCGCACCTTGCCCGTGTCGATCAGTCGCTGATACGCACCCAGGGTCTCTTCGAGCGGCACCTTCTGGTCGTCCTCGTGCGAGAAATAGACGTCGATGTAATCCGTTTGCAAGCGCCGCAACGAGTCCTCCACGGCCGCCGCGATGTTGGACGCCGACAGGCCCGGGCGCTGCGCGGACTTCGCCACTTTGGTTGCGATCACCACCTTCTCGCGCTTGCTGCTTTTGGCGAGCCATTTGCCGATGATCGTCTCCGACTCGCCGCCCCGGTTGCCGGGCACCCAGGCCGAGTAGACGTCTGCGGTGTCGATGAAGTTCAGGCCTGCGTCCGTGAAGGCGTCGAGAATCGAAAACGAGGTTGCCTCATCGGCGGTCCAGCCGAACACGTTGCCGCCGAACATGAGCGGTGCGACCTGCAAGGTGGAAGTGCCGATCCTGCGCTGTTCCATGAACGATGTCTCCGCATAAGTGTCAGGGCCGCCGGCAGGCCCGGAATATCGAGCATACGCCGGCTCCGGGCGGGTTGCAGGCGCCGGCGCTTCGAGCGTGCGTAACACTATCGTCACACCAATGTTTGCATCCGGGCCTCAAGTTTTGTTTACCTGCGCCGTCAACCTTCACTGAGGCGGCCAGCAATGAAGTGTGCTTCCGCCGATTGCAACGTGGCCTAAGTTCACAGACTAAAGCCTCAACGGAGAATTAAATGCTCTCGATCAATACCAACGTATCGTCGCTGATTGCGCAAAACAACGTGACGAACACCGGCAGCGCGCTCAAGGAAGCGATCACGCGCCTGTCGTCCGGCAAGCGCATCAACAGCGCAGCTGACGATCCCGCAGGTATCGCTATTGCCAGCACGCTGCAAACGTCGATCAACGGCCTGAACCAGGGCGTTGCGAACGCGAACAACGCGGTTTCGATGGTCCAGACGGCCGGTTCGGCGCTGATGCAGATCCAGAACGCACTGCAGTCGATCTACCAGGCTGCCGACGATGCACTGGGACCGGATAACACGGCTGCCAACATGGCGTCGTACCAGAAGACGGTTTCGCAGCAAATCGCTGAAGTGAACCGTATCGCTTCGCAAACCACGTTCAACGGCCTGAACCTGCTGAACGGCACGGCTGGCGTGCTGCACGTGCAAGTTGGCGTGAACGTCGGTCAGACCGTTTCGCTCGACCTGAGCCAAAGCCTCTCGGCTGCCAACATCGGCGGCGGCTATGTCCAGTCCGGCAACACGCTCGGCCAGCTCACGAACCTGAACCTGAACTCGGACGGCTCGTCGAACACGTCGGGTACCCCGGGCGCGATCACGTCGATCAACGTGATGTCGAACGGCGCAGGCGGCTTCATCTACACCGACCAGAACAACCAGGTTCTGGCATCGGGCACGTCGGGCACGCTGTTCTCGACGGTGACGACCGGCGGTGTCACGTCGATCGAACTGAATTCGAATGCGACGAGCGGCCTGCTGGCGAGCAATGCGATCAAGTCGATCGACGGCGCATTCAACACCGCTGGCGCCACGGCTCTGACGGGTACGGTGTTCGGCACGATTTCGGGCCTCAACATCGATCCGTCGACGGGCAAGGACGAAACGACCCCGGGCACCGCAGGCGTGATCACGTCGATCACCGTCGAGTCCGACGGCAACAAGGGCATGCTGTTCCTTGATCAGAACGGCAACCAGATCTCGAACAACGCGGTTCAGGGCATGTTCAGCAATGCTGGCGCAAGCAACATGAGCCTCGTCTCCGCCACGGGCGTGGAAAACACGTTCGACGGCAAGGTGGGTTCGACGGGCGGCAACTCGACGACGGCAACCGCCGACAAGTCGGGCGTGGTCTCGACCCTTGGCCAGATCAACCAGAACAACGCACCGACCAGCGTGGCGAACATCAACGTCAGCACGGTTGCAGGCGCGAACCTCGGTCTCGAAGTCGTCAACAACGCACTGGCCACGATCGCCAACCAGCTCGCTACGCTCGGCTCGGTCCAGACCCGCTTCACGGGCCTCGCAACGGCTCAGCAAGCTGCTTCGACGAACATGTCGAGCGCCCAGTCGACGATCCAGGACGCGGACTTCGCGGCTGAATCGGCGAACATGAGCAAGGCACAGGTTCTGCAGCAAGCCGGCATCTCGGTGCTGGCCCAGGCGAACTCGCAGCCGCAGCAGATCCTCAAGCTGCTCCAGTAAGGCCGCATGCAGTAAGCTCTTCTCGCCCCTGTCCACAGGGGCGAGCACGGACAAGCGGCCGGGTTCTCCCAGCGCTTGTCCGTTTCGCTTTATGTTTCGCTTTATCCCTGGACGCGTGCAGAATTCGCCAGTTCGCGCGCACCCGATCCCGAATTTTTGGCCCGGACCGCACGCCGGTCGGCGCCAGACGAGGAGTATGCTGTGTCGACCATTTCCGGAAACTCGAGCCAAACCCCAACCGTGGCGTCTGCGCAGGCCGCCGCACAGGCTGCATCGGCCGCCGCGCAGCAGGCGCTGCAACAGGCCGGGCAATCGCTGATCAGCGGCTCGACCGGCAACTCTACGCTCGATCCGCAAACCATGGTCACCGCGCTCGTCAATTCGAAGGTGGCCGGCCAGCAGGCGTCGCTGCAAATCGAGGCGGCGATGGACAACGCCGCAATCTCCAATATTGGCCAGCTCTCCGCCTCGCTGGCGGGACTGCAGGCCGCGCTTGCGCCGCTTCAGAGCGGCGGGCTGATGAACGCATTCACGGCTAGCGCAAGCGGCACCGGCATCACCGCGACCGCCGGTTCCGGTGCGTCGGCCAGCGGGTATTCCGTCTATGTCGGGCAGATCGCCCAGACGCAGAGCCTCACCTCGGCCGCGATTCCGACCGCCAGCACAGCGGCGATGGGCACCGGCTCGATGACGATTTCGGTCGGCGCGCAGTCGATGACGCTCAAGATCGGCTCCGGCAGCCAGAGCCTGAGCCAGATCGTGTCGGCCATCAATTCGTCGAGCAGCAACCCGGGCATTTCGGCTTCGATCGTGACCGGCTCGGACGGCTCGCACCTTGTGCTGAGTTCGACGCTGACCGGCGAGGCCAACACGGTCAACGTATCGGTCAACGCGGACTCCCCCACCAGCGCACTTGCCAAGCTCGGCGGCGTGCAGACCATCCAGGGCGGCACCTATGCGTCAGCCGGTATTGCCGGTGCGCCGACGGCGAGCGGCGACGGCTCCAGCCTGACCATCAGCGTCGGCAGCAGCTCGTTTTCGGTCACGCCCAAGGCAGGCGACACGCTGGCGAACATCGCGTCTGAAATCAACACGGCGGGTTCTGGCGCGAACGTGAACGCCAGCGTCGTCACGGACAGCAGCGGACAGCAGCACCTCGTGGTCACCCAGCCGGGCGGCAGCTCCGCCTCGCCGGTGACGGTCAAGGCGAACCCCTCGACGGACGCGATGGTCGCGGCAATCGCCAAGGCATTGCCCGCCTCGACGGCCGCACCGACCACCGGCACGGCCGTCGGAGCATCGTCGATCATCGCGCTCAGCGGCGCCGGCTGGACCCAGACGTCAGCCGCGCAAAGCGCCCAGCTCACGATCAACGGCACGCAGATCACGAGCGCGCTGAACACCGTCAACGCGCTGTCGGGCGTTACGCTGAGCCTCTCGTCGGCCGCGGTGGGCACGAACCAGACGCTGACCGTCGCGCAAGACACGACGACGATGGCCAATGAGATCAGCACGTTCGTGTCCAGCTACAACACCGTGGTCAGCACGATCAGCTCGCTGACCCAGTTCGACGCGACCAACCCGACCGGGTCCGGCACGATGCTCGGCGACTCGATGATCAACGCGATCACCTCGAGCTTCGGCACGATCATCGGCGGGCGCATCAAGGGCTCGGGAGTGACCGCCACGCTCGCGGACCTCGGCGTCACGCTGAACTCGAACGGCACGCTGTCACTGAATTCGACAACGCTCGGCAATGCGCTGCAGAACAATTCGTCGAAAGTCGCGGCGGTGTTCAATTCGACGAACGGCATCGGCCAGCAGCTCTATTCGAAGCTCAAGACGTTCACGCAGACGGGCGGCGCCATCTCCCTGCGCGAAACCGCACTGAGCAACGATCTGAAGAGCGTCACGACACAGACGACCAAGCTGCAGACGTACATTGCGCAGCTCACGTCGATGTATCAGGACCAGTTCACGATGCTGAACACCATCATGTCGACGACCAACAACGAGACGCAGTACCTGACGCAATTGTTCGGCGGCGCCAACAACACGGGCACGCTGAACAAGAGCTCGTAAGACGGACTGGCCATCGCATGAACGCACCCGACCTGCTCAAGCGCGTGCTCGATCTGACGCTTCAGATGGAGCACGCGGCGCAGATGGACGACTGGGACTGCGCCGCGCGCCTCGCGCGCGAGCGCAATCCGCTTCTGATGTCGCTGAGCGAGCCGAAAACGCCGGAGGCCCGGGCCGCCATCGAGCGGATCCGGACCCTGACGGTCGCCATCAACCAGCGGGCCGAGACGGCTCGCTCGGCGCTTTCCTCCGAGTTCCGCGCGGCGATGAGCAACGCTTCAGGCGCCGCCGCCTATCAGCGCGCAGCCTCGCTCTAAGCCTGCTCTTTCGGGCTCCCGGCGGCACGCCGCGGCGGCCGCCGCCACGGTCCGAATTGCCCGACATTCCGGCGCTTGCTTGGCCAATTGCCACGCCCGGCGCGCGGCTACACTGGCCGGACATGTTTCCCTGTCCGCCCTGCCATGACCGCCACGCCGCTTGCCCCAGCTGAATCGGCTAACGCCGACATCTCGTCTCTCGCCGCCACGCTCCCCGCCGATCAGCGCGCCGCGCTCGTGCGCGACTTCGTCGCCACGATCGACAAGCTCACGTCGATCGAACAGCACGACGACGCCTGTGCGATTGCGCGCCAGATGACGCAAATCCTGCCCAACGAGGGCTATGGGTGGAAAACGCTCGCCTACGACCGTCTGCGCCGCGGCGATCTGCCGGGCTCGCGCGACCTGCTGCGCCAGGCGGCGTTGCTGCTGCCGCCCGATCCTCAACTGGCAACGCACCATGCGGCGGCCGAAGCGATGTTCGCGGCAGGAGCGGCAAGCCGTGCCGGGCAGCATGACGAAGCGATCCGGCAATTCGAAACCGTACTGGCGGTGTATCCGCACTATCCGGATGCGAACCACGGGATCGCCATGGCCCTGCTTGCGCTCGGCCGTCCGCTCGAGGCGCTGCCGCGCCTCGAAACGGCGCTCGGCATCAACCCGAATAACGGCCAGTACTGGGCGAACTATATCGATGCGCTGATTCACGCGAAGCGGCTGAAGGCCGCCTGGGTGGCCCTGGAGATCGGCCAGCGCCACGGGTTGCAGGGGCCCGTGGTGGATCAGCTGATCAACCTGATGGGCCAGCTCACGTCCGCGGAGAACTACACGGTCCAGGCCGCCCCCCAGGAGAGCACAGAACCACAACCGGAGCCAAAGGCCGAACCCGCGCGCGCCACGCGCAAGCAGCCGGATCCCACGCGCAAACAGATCGAATCGCTTGCCACGCCGTACAACGACCGGCACTTCGATGTGGCGGAAAAAAATGCGCGCGCCTTCCTTAAACAATTTCCGGGCCACGCGCTGGGAATGAAGGTCCTTGGCGTCGCGCTGTTTTCAGTGGGAAAACTCGACGAGGCACGGCAATGTTTAGGCGAAGCCTATGCGTTGAACCCCCAGGACGCCGATGTTCTGCATGCCTACGTGGCCACGCTGGAAGCAGCGGCCCGGCATAGCGAAGCGCTGGCAGTCTGCGAGAAACTGGTGGAATTCCACCCCGATCATGCCGAAGGCGCCCGGCTGCAGGGCGTGGTCCTGTTTTCGCTGGGCCGTCTCGACGAATCCGAGCGAAGCTTCGCGCGCGCGCGCCAACTCGGGGTCGACCCGACGAACCTCGCCGTCGCGCAGGGTGCGCTCTACGTCAGGCAAGGACGCCTCGACGCCGCCGCCGACCAATTCCGGCTTGCGCTCCAGCACACGCCGGACAATGGCGACGCCTGGGGCAACCTGATGTTTACGCTGGCGCACGACGAAACCGTGAGCGCGGATCAATTGTTCGCCGAGCATCGACGCTTCGGCGAGCACTTCGAATCGAAGTTCCGGGCGCAATGGCCCGAGCACCCCAATACCCGCGAGCCCGGGCGCAGGCTGCGTATCGGCATCGTCTCGGCCGATCTGCGCGCCCATGCAGTCGCGAATTTTTTGCTGCCGGTGCTGCCGGGTCTCGCGAAGGATCCGGGTCTTGAGCTTTACGCCTACTCCAATACCCCGGGCAGCGATCAGGTGACCGCCAAACTGCGCGAGCATTTCGCGCATTGGCACACGATCACCCGCGTACCCGACGAGGACGTCGTCCGGCAGATTCGCGCCGATCGCATCGACATCCTGATCGACCTCGGCGGACACACCGCCGAGAACCGGCTCCTCGTATTCGCACGCAAACCCGCGCCGCTGGCGGCGTGCTGGATCGGCTACCCCGGCACCACGGGATTAAGCGCCGTCGATTACTTTATCGGCGACCGCTTCTGGGTGCCGAACGAAGCGTTCCGCGCGCGTTTCACCGAAAAGATCGCTTACCTGCCCGCCGTCGCGCCCTTCTATGCCTCGACGATTGCACCCCCGATCAACACACTGCCTGCGTTGTCGAATGGCTATGTGACGTTCGGCAGCTTCAACCGGCTCGAAAAACTGCGGCGCCACACGATCGCCCTGTGGGCGCAGTTGCTGCGTGCGATACCGGCTGCCCGCATGCAGATCGGTGCAATGCCGAGTGACGAAACCGGCTCGAAACAACTGCTTGCCTGGTTCGACGAGGAGGGCATCGCACGCGAGCGAATCGACTTCCGCTCACGCGGTTCCCTTCAGGTGTTCCTGCAACAGCATTACGCGGTGGACATCTGTTTCGATTCGATTCCGTACGGCGGCCTGACCACGGCACTCCAGTCGTTGTGGATGGGCGTGCCGACGCTGACGCTCGCGGGCGAAACCGTGCCGGGACGCAGCGGCGCGACAGTGATGGGCCATGCGCGTCTCGATCGCTTCGTGGCCTGCGACAAACAGGACTTCGTGCGGCGCGGCGTCGAACTGGCCAACGACATCCCCGCGCTCGCCGAACTGCGCGCCACGGCGCGCGAGCGCTGCCTCGCCTCGCCGATGTTCCAGCCGGACGTCGTCGCGCAAAGCGTGAGCCGTGCGCTGCGCACGATGTGGCAGCGGTGGTGCGCCGGGTTGCCCGCGCAAACGTTCGACGTGACGACGCAAAACCCGGCCTCATGAGCGCGCTGCTCCCGACCCGCGAGCAAGGCGAATCGGCCGTCGCGCTATTCGATGCGGGCCGTCTCGACGAGGCCGACGCCGCAGGGCGCGCGCTGATCGAGCAATTCCCCGCCCACCCGCTCGGCTGGAAAATACGCGCGCTCACGCTGTATCGGCGCGGCCAGCATCAGACGTGCGAACCGTATTTGCGGCGCGCGCACGAACTGATTCCCGGCGACCCGGACGTGCTGCAAGTCTATGCCGCGCTGCTCGAAGCCCAGGGCAATCACGCGGGCGCGGAACGCCTCTGCCGCACGCTGCTCGACATCGCGCCCGCTCACGCGGAAGGCACGCGCCTGCTGGGCATCATCCTGATGGCCGCCGAACGCGCGGGCGAAGCCGAGCCGTACCTGCTGCGCGCCGTGCAACTCGCGCCTCAGTCGGCGCTCGCGTGGAACTCGCTCGGCTCGCTCTACCAGCGCCTCGGGCGCATCGAGGAAGCCGCCCGGCAATTCCTGCGCTCGCTCGACTGCGCGCCAGACGGCGCCGGGACCTGGAGCAATCTGCTGCTCTGCCTCACGCACAGCAGCAACGTCGATCCGGAAGCATTGTTCAACGCGCATCGCGGTTTCGCGCAGACGTTCGAAACACCGCTCAAGCCGCACTGGCCGCGCCACGCCAATGTGCGCGAACCGGAGCGCGTGCTGCGCATCGGCTTCGTTTCTGCCGATCTGCGCCGGCACGCCGTCGCCAGCTTCCTCGAACCCGTCTTGCCGCACCTCGCGCGCGACCCGGGCCTGCGCCTTTATGCGTATTCGAATACCGCGCAGCCGGACGCGGTCACGGCGCGGCTGCGCGGCCATTTTGCCGAATGGCGCGAAATCCGCGATCTGGACGACGCGGCCTTTGCGCAACAGGTCGAAGCCGACGGAATCGACATCCTGATCGACCTGTCCGGCCATACCGGCTATAACCGGCTCCCGGCGCTTGCCCGCAAACCCGCTCCCGTGCAGGCAAGCTGGATCGGCTATCCGGGCACGACCGGACTCGCCGCAATCGACTACTTTCTCGCCGATCGCTTCTGGGCACCGCCCGCGCAATTCGAAAGCCAGTTCAGCGAGAAAATCGTCTGCCTGCCTGCCGTGGCGCCGTTTCAGCCGGAACAGGAAGCACCGCCGCTGAATGCACTTCCGGCGCTGCGCAACGGCTATGTGACCTTCGGCAGCTTCAACCGCATCAACAAGCTGCAGCGCAACGTGATTTCGCTGTGGGCGCAACTACTGCATGCCGTGCCGGCGGCCCGTCTGAAAATCGCGGCGTTACCCGTGAACGGCGGTGTCGATGCGCAACTGGCCGCGTGGTTCGCACAAGACGGCATTGCGCGCGAGCGGCTCGATTTCCATCCGCGCACGTCGGTCGCCAGCTATCTGCAATTGCACCACGAAGTCGATATCGCGCTCGACACGTTTCCGTTCGGCGGCCTGACGACCGCGCTGCAATCGCTCTGGATGGGCGTCCCCACCTTGACCTGGCCGGGCCGGACGGTGCCGGGCCGCAGCGGCGCAACGGTGATGGCGCACGCAAACCTCCAGCACTTCGTCGCCAGCGATGCGCAGGATTTCTCGCGGCGCGGCGCGGCGCTCGCCGCAGATCTGCCCGCGCTGGCCGAACTGCGCGCGGGCATGCGCGCGCGCTGCGCCGCCTCACCGATGTTTCAGGCCGAGGCACTCGCACGCGGCGTCAGCGAAGCGTTGCGCACGATGTGGCGACGCTGGTGCACAGGACAGCCGCCGCAGTCGTTCGACGTATCGGGCGCATCCCTCCTTAAACCGTCCGGATTGCAAACGAACGTTGCGATGAAGAATTTCGTCTATCAGATTTATCGATCGCCCGAAACGCGCGCGGCGCTCGATCCGGGTTTCATCGCGCTCGACAACACGGAGCAGCGGCCCACATCGACCGACTGGCCCGAATACTGGCCAATCCGCCGTTTCCTGAGCGAAAACACGCTCGACCCGGCGGCACGCTATGGCTTTTTCCCGGCGGACTTCCACGAGAAAACGTCGCTCACGGCGAATCAGGTCCATCAGTTTCTGGCTTCCACACCGGACGATGTGGACGTCGTGACGTTTTCGCCGGGCTTCAGTCGCGCCGCGCTATTCAGGAACATGTTCGAGCAGGCGGAATATGGCGCCCCTGGTATCGCATCGGTGTTCGAGGGCGTAATTGAATCCATCGCGCCGGGTGCCGACGGCAAAACGGTGCTGGGCAACCTCGTCACGAGTTCCGTCGAAACGGTGTACGGCAATTATTTCGTCGCCAAACCGCGTTTCTGGCAAAGCTGGCTGAGCGTGTGCGAGGCGATCTTCGCAGCCGCGCAAGCCAGTGACAGCGCGCTTGCCCGGTTGCTGAACGCACCCGTGCAGGGCGCGGCGCCCACGCTCGCGCGCACACTGGTTATCGAGCGCATCGCGTCATTGCTCCTGAGCCTCGACCCCGCCGCCTGGAAGGTCCGGCCTTACGATTCGATGTCCATGCCGGACGCGAACGTTGCCAGTGCCTGCCGAAACGAACTGATCGAACTCGACGCGCTCAAGCTCGCCGCCATTCATACGGGTAATCAGGTGTATTACCGTAAATTCCTCGAACAGCAGCGAGGCGTACTCAAGCGCATCGAAGCACTCGCCACGCCCAATCAGACGTCGGGACTTCGATGAAACATTACATCCATCAGATTTTCTACTCGCCCGGATCGCGTGCGAGGCTCGACCCGGGTTTCATTCCGCTCGACAACACCGGACAGCGCCCCGACTGGTATGAATACTGGCCGATCCGCCGCTTTTTGCTGGAAAACACGTTAGATCCGCATGCGCACTACGGTTTCTTTTCGCCGAAATTTGCGGAAAAGACCGGCTTGACCTCCGCACAGGTCGCGCAGTTTCTGGCCGACACGCCCGACGACGTGGACGTCGTCACGTTTTCGCCGTACTTCAGCAACATCGCGTTCTTTAAAAACGTGTTCGAGCAGGCCGAATACTGGCATCCGGGCATCGCAGCGACGCTCGCAGGCGTGCTAAAGCTGATCGCGCCGCACCGGGATTGCGCAGCGCTCATGAACGGCCTCGTCATGAGCGCAGCCGGAACGGTGTACTGCAATTATTTCGTTGCCAAGCCAAGCTTCTGGCAGCACTGGCTCACGCTGTGCGAGCGCATTTTCGAAGTTGCGGAAGCGGGCGGCACCGAGCTTGCCGCGCAACTGAACAGCGACCGTAGTTACGTGTTGCCGACGCCTGCCAAGGTGTTCGTAATCGAACGCATCGTGTCGATCATCCTGAGCACCGAGCCAGACCGCTGGAAAGTCAGAAATTACGATTCGACCGTGCTGCTCGCCGATAACGGGCTGCTGGACGGGAAATACCGTGAGGAAATGGTGGTGCTCGACGCGCTGAAATTTGCGGCGATCAGAACCGGCTCGCGAATTTACTACGACCAGTTTTTCAATGCGCGGGAACGACTACTGCAACGATATAAGGCGGAGACAGGCACACGCGTTCCGAAGGCGGGATAAGTGACGCCGGCGGTGGTCAACGGAAGTCGGACATTGGCCGGATTGGCACAGCAGATCAACGGTCGTCGCAACCGGATTACGGAATGCAAACAGAGGTTGGCCTGCCGTGCCGAACATGCCCGCCGCACCCTCCTGTGGTCGCCGCGGCGCCTTTCGACCAGTTCCGTGATTTGAAGGGCAAAACGCCCCTAGATCTACGGTAAGGCGCTACTTCTCATCCGTTAGTATGGTTCGCTGACTGACGAGCGCACTGCTCGCCGGCCACTCCGTTCGCACGGAATGCCTCTTTCGCCTGGCTCACTAAACGGGATAAGGGAAAGGACTGCCCGCACCAGCGGTATGCGATCTCGATGGGAAGGATAGGGCGATGTTCGACAATAAATCGATATTAATTACGGGTGGAACGGGTTCGTTCGGCCAGAAGTTCATCAAGACGCTGCTCGCGAAATGGCGGCCTGCGCGCGTCATCGTATTTTCGCGCGACGAACTCAAACAATACGAAATGCAGCAGGTGTATGCCGAACCTTGCATGCGCTATTTCCTTGGCGACGTACGAGACGCCGGACGCCTGAAGCAGGCGATGTGCGATGTCGATTACGTCGTGCACGCAGCAGCACTGAAACAAGTGCCGGCCGCTGAATACAATCCTACTGAATGTATCCGGACCAACGTCAACGGCGCCGAGAACATCATCAACGCGGCGATCGAGAACGGCGTCGAGAAAGTGGTCGCACTATCGACGGACAAAGCGGCGAGCCCGATCAATCTGTATGGCGCGACGAAGCTTCTTTCGGACAAACTGTTCGTTGCCGCGAATAATCTCGTTGGAAAACACCCGACGCGCTTCTCGATCGTTCGCTATGGCAACGTAGTCGGCTCGCGCGGTTCCGTCGTACCGTATTTCCGCAAGCTGATCGCTGAAGGCGCTGGAGAGTTGCCGATCACCGACGAGCGCATGACCCGCTTCTGGATCACGCTCGACCAGGGTGTCGATTTCGTGATGAAGAGCTTTCAGCGCATGCAAGGCGGTGAACTGTTCGTCCCGAAGATTCCGTCTGTGCGGATCACCGATCTCGCTCGCGCGATGGCGCCGGAATTTTCGCAACGCATCATCGGCATTCGGCCCGGCGAAAAGCTGCACGAGATGATGATCACGCGCGACGATAGCCTGAATACGATCGCATTTGACGACCACTACGTGATCACGCCGTCGATCCGCTTCATTGTGAAAGGCGATTACGCAGTGAATGGCCTGCACGAATCGGGCAAGCTGGTGAGCGAAGGATTCAACTACACCTCCGACAACAATAACCACTTCCTGAGCATCGGAGAATTGCGGGCACTCGACCGGCAAATCGCATGAGCACATCGATTCCATACGGTCGCCAGTCAATCGACGAGTCGGACATCGCCGCCGTCACGCGCGTGCTGCATTCCGATTGGCTTACGCAAGGTCCCGCTGTTCCCGCCTTCGAAGCCGCGCTCGCCGCGCGTTGCGACGCGAAGTACGCCGTGGCCGTGTCCAACGCGACATCGGCGTTGCACATTGCGTGCACTGCCGCCGGCCTGGGCCCCGGCGATGTGCTCTGGACGACGCCCAACACGTTCGTCGCGTCGGCGAACTGTGCGCGCTATTGCGGTGCCGACGTCGATTTCGTGGACATCGATCGCAACACCTGGTGCCTTGACGCGAACGCTCTCGAACGCAAGCTCGTCGAGGCAGAACGAAGCGGACGGTTGCCGAAGGTCGTCATTCCCGTTGCGTTTGCCGGTCGTAGCGCCGATATGCAGGCGATCAAGCGTTTGGCGAATCGATTTGATTTCCTCATTATCGAGGACGCGTCGCATGCCGTTGGCGCACGATATTGCGGTCGCCCTGTTGGTTGCGGCGACCATGCGCATATGACCGTCTTCAGCTTTCATCCGGTCAAGATCGTCACGACGGGTGAAGGCGGTGCCGTGCTCACGAACGATGCAACGCTCCATGAGCGGCTGCGGAGCCTGCGCAGTCATGGCATCACGCGCGACGTCTCGCGAATGGAGCGCGAATGCGATGGCCCGTGGTACTACGAAATGACCGAGCTGGGCTACAACTACCGGATGACGGACCTGCAGGCCGCCCTCGGTTTGTCGCAACTCGATCGTCTCGATACTTTTCTCACGCGTCGCCGGGCGCTTGCGGCACGCTACGCCGTGCTGCTCGAAGGATTGCCGCTCGTCCTGCCGGAATATGACGCACTCGATGAGTCGGCCTGGCACCTGTACGTTGTCCGGCTAAAGCTTGACGCGATACGCTTCACGCATCGCGACGTATTCGAACGCATGCGACAGGCCGGCATCGGCGTAAATCTGCACTATATCCCCGTGCATTTGCAGCCCTATTACCGTCGACTGGGTTTCCAGCCGGGGCAATTTCCCGAATCCGAACAGTACTACCGCGAAGCAATCAGTCTGCCGATGTACGCGGCACTTTCCGACGACGAGCAGGTCCGGGTGGCCGACACCCTGAAGGCTGCACTGAGATGAGACGTGCCGCAAACGCTCCGGCGCGCTGTTCGCCAGCAAATCCCGGTACCGAACTTTGGATACCTATCCAGCAATCACTCAGGCGGGGCGCCCCGCTTTCCAGGATCCTTCTGAAATGAACCAAAGGCTGACAACGCCCAGTTCCGAGCTTCAACAGTCGGAGCTCATTCGCTGGAAGACAGACGCGTGGCAAGATCCGAACATGGTCAGCTGGTACTCGGGCCGCATGACCCAGCACGACTCGACCAACGCACTCAAAAACACGATCGAGATCAGTACGATCCGCAAATTCGCGTGCGGACCGGAAATTATCGATATCGGCATTGGCACCGGGCGCGCTGCGTTGCCGCTGCTCGCCGATGGCTATCGCTTGACCGGCATCGACAGTTCACAGGCGATGCTTGACGAAACCCGCCGTTTGGCGGGCAACGCGCCCATCACGCTGAAGGTCGGCGACGTGTCGTCACTACCGGTTGGCGACCAAACATTCGATTGCGCCGTTTCGCTTAACGTACTCGTTCACTTTCCGAATTGGCGAGAGTCGTTGCTTGAATGGAAACGCGCGGTTCGCCCGGGCGGACGCCTGATATTCGACATTCACTCCGCCGACAATGTGCTCGCATCTTATGGCAGCGATAGCGCCAGATGGCCCGATGCACTCAAGCAGACCGATGGCAGCACCAATTTCATCAATTACGTGTCGCGCCTCAGGCTCGCCGACCTCGTCGACTTTGCTGACAAGGCCGGATTTCGAATCGTCGCCGCAGTACCCTACGGCGCCTTTCTGGGCGGCGGCAACGTGAACTGGCTTTCGTATCCGGCGCTCGATGGAAAGCAGAGCTACAGACGCGCGCTGTCGTGGTTCGCCTACGATAAGGGGCTGTTTGATCTCGGTGTGTTCATCGAGGAAAATCTGGTCAAACATCTCACCCCTCGCATGTCGGGCCGTATGTTCGTCGTGCTGGAAAACTGCCCTGACCGGGAAGCCAACGCGCGGTACGCGGCAAACGTTGCCGCTCGCGACGCGGCGCTCGACCAGCTCGACTTCGATGCGCTGCTGCCGTGGCTGCCTCTTTCGCGTGAGCAATATAAAGCCGAATTCGAGCGATTGCTGCAGCCGCTACGTAGCCGGCATTTCTTTTACCTCCTGTACAAGACCCTGAAAACCCGTCTGCCGCAGTTCGATTTCCGCGGCGTCCTCCCGCAAGACGTGTGCGAACAATTCGAAGGGTGGATGCAATACGCGCATCTCGATCGGCAGGCCACCCAGATCGCGCGCGATTGGGCAACCGGTGCGTCATTCCGCGTCAAAGACGGCGTCGATGTAACGGTCGGAACAGAATACAACCTGGTCAAGGCGCTTTTGGAAAAGTATTTCGGTATTTTCAACGGAGGCCGGCAATGATGCAGAAGGCCATTCTCAGTCTGCTGTGGGGCACGCAATTTGAAGCGTTGCGCCAGTTTCTGTTGATGCACGAGCCGGTGGTCGTGATCATTCCGGAAGAGCCCACGCCGCAGATACGCAGTCTGATCGAAGCTACCGGCAGCACGGTCGTCGGTCTGCCGGGTATGCTCGACCCCGCCCGCGACGCGGATTCCGTGGCGGAGACATCGCAACTGAACACCCGGTTCGCCACGTATCTGGGCACGCTCGCGAGCGAAAACCAGGCGCTGAGTCAGATGACTGCGGTCATCGCCGATACGGTGGCGACAGAATTGCCCGAAACGGTTCGCCTCCTGTCTTGCCTGGCCGAGGCGGCTAAACGCTACGAAATTGGCTTGCTCGTTACGAGTGAAGACGTGACGAACGGCGGCAAGATCGCGACCAGTTGGGCCAAAACACACGGCATTCCGACGTTGCACGTCGCGCACGCCATCGCACTCGTGGATCCGTACACGGTACATGACCAGGTCATCGCCGACAAACTCGCTGTGTTCGGCCAACGCGGGATGGAAGGCTATCTTGATCAAGGCTATCCGGCAGAACGTTTCGTCGTGACGGGCAACCCTGCATGGGACTGCTACGCGGAGCTTCGAAACCGAAAGCCTGCCTGTCGGCAATATCTCGACAACAAATACCCAATCAGGAGCGGTGTACCGCTGATTGTGTTTGGCACGACGTGGTCGTCGCATTTCAGTGCTCAAGGTAACGAAAACGTCTACGACGATACGCTTGCCGTTTTTATAGCCAGTTGTGAAGCGTTGCGCGCCGGCGGCCTGCAATTCAATGCAATCGTCAAGGACCGGCCGTCGAATGGCGCGTTTGGCGAGCAGCGTTATCGGCAAATTCTTCGTGGTTTGGGCGCGGCGGATTCCGGTTACGTTTACTGCATGGACGACACCCAGGCGCTTGCCGCAGGTAGCGACCTGCTTATCGCAACCGATTCGAACTATCTGGTGGAGGGGATGCTGGCGCGTACTCCCGTCATCAACTTGCTGACTGCGACGGGCATGGTGATGGGGCCATCGTTCGAAGCTGAAACAGGCGTCACCGAGGTCGAGGCGGAGAATCTCGCGGGCGCGATACAACTGCTGTTGACGAACGAATCGGTGCGCGCCGCTGCGGTCAATGCGGCGGCAGCGCGCGTCAAGCACTACAACGCAACGGAAAATGGTACGGCGGCTACGTGTGTCGCCGAACTCATGGCCCGGATGGCTGCCGGCCTGACACCGCGCGCAAAGCGTTATGTGTGGCAAGAATTCCTTGACGTCGAATCGACCTCTGCGCGCGGGCTGTACCACACGACCGGTCGTGCGGACCTCGCCAACATGTTTACGAACACGCCGTCCGTGATTCTCGACGTCGGCTGTGCAACCGGCAGCAACGCTGAGCTGGTCAAGCAGCGGTTCCCGGGGAGCCGTGCCTTTGGCATCGAGATGAATCGGGAGGCGGCGAAGCTCGCAAGCGAGAAACTCGACCACGTGATGGTTGGACGCTTCGAAGACTTCGATCTGGAAAAGGAAGGCATCGCGCGCGGTTCGCTCGACGCGGTACTGCTGGCCGACGTGCTCGAGCACATGTACAACCCGTGGGACGTGATGGTCAAGCTGCGCGAATACATGTCGCCGACGGGCCAGCTGGTGCTCAGCATTCCCAACATCCGCAACCTCGCGATTATGGATGAGCTCGGCAAGGGCAACTGGTCGTACGCGGATGCCGGGCTACTCGACATCACGCATATCCGCTTCTTCACCCGCAATGAAATGGTGAAGTTTTGCGAGGAAACGGGATACCGGATCGTTCAGACGTCCAATTCACTCGACGGCCGATTGAGGTCGTTCTGGCCGCAGAATCAGACGCAAACAGGACCGTTCACCATAGATCTCACCCGTCTGACGCTCAAAAACGTCACGCGCGAAGAGCTTCTGGAATATTGCACGCTTCAATATTATTTGCTGATAGAAAAGGTACCGGATACCGCACGCGTCCGGACATTCAACTAAAGCCATCCTGTCGTGCGCTTGCAGTGCCGCAATGCGGCACTGCAAGTTCGATACGGCAATTCCTTTGAGCCTCAAAACTTCGCCTTTCAGCACGATGAAATCGATTGCCATCGTCCTTGCGCGATCCGGTAGCAAACGCATCCCGGGAAAGAACACCCGCCTGTTTCGAGAGCGGCCCATGATGGCGTGGCCGCTTCAGGCTGCGCTCGATTCGGGCCTGTTCGATGAGGTGATGGTCAGCACGGATGGACCGGAAATAGCCGAGCTTGCGGTCAATATGGGCGCAAGTGTTCCCTTCATGCGATCCGCAGAAGCGGCAAGCGACGTAGCAACGACTGCCGATGTATTAACCGAGGTCCTGAGAAGTTACGGTGATCTCGGGCAGAAATTCGACCTCGCCTGCTGCCTGTATGCCGCTGCACCTTTCGTCACCATTGAATTATTACGTCAATCGCGACAGATTCTGTTCGAAGAAAATTTCGATGTGGTCATGCCGGTCACGTCGTTTAGCTACCCGATCTTGAGATCGCTGCAACGTGAACCTGGCGGAAAAGTAGCGATGAATTGGCCGGAGTACGTTCAGACCCGTTCTCAGGACCTGCCAGCGGCCTATCACGACGTGGGTCAGTTCTACTGGTTTCGTCCAGCGGCACTGGCGCGTGACGGCACGTTGCTGGGACAAAATACAGGATCCGTCGTCGTTCCTGAATCGCAGGTTCAGGATATCGATAACGAGGAGGACTGGCTGATGGCCGAGCTCAAGCATCAACGGAGATTCGGGTAATGAACGCTCTACTGCGCAGGCACCCGCTTGGCTTTTACGAAATTGCCGAAAAGCCTTCCAGAAAAGAGCTTCGAGACTATTACGCGCTGAAGTATTACCAGACGAATCAGGGAAATTATCGCGCGGCCTACGATCAGGAAGAGCTGGATTACTTCAGCTGCAAGGTCGCCAGATACGCTCGTGTTGTTGAGAGGATTCGTGGCGCGTCGCAGGGCCTCATGCTCGACGTGGGATGCGGCGAAGGGTTCGCCATGCAGTATTTTCTGGACAAGAACTGGCGGATCGAGGGGTTGGACTTCAGTGCGGCCGGTATCCAGAAAATGAATCCATCATGCCTGCCCTGGCTGGAGACGGGAGATGTATTCGATCTGCTATCCGCACGTGTTGAGAGCGGCCGCCGATATGACGCGGTTTTTCTCAGTAATGTTCTGGAGCATGTCCTTGAGCCTGTCGAGCTGATGACGCAGTTACGTGATCTGTTATCGACAGATGGGGTACTCGTTGTCACAGTTCCGAACGACTTCTCCGATTTACAGAATTTCTGCCTGGAACGTGGACATATCGACAGAAAATTCTGGATCGCCACACCCGATCATCTCTCGTATTTCGATGCGGATAGCCTCCGGGCCGTTGGGGTATCGGCCGGATATTCCTGCCGCAATGTGCTTGGCGAATTTCCGATCGATTGGTTTCTTCTGCATCCGAACGCAAATTATGTGATGAACAGGGAAAACGGCCCCGGCGCGAATCGTGCACGCATCCAGCTTGATAATCTGCTGGCCAGGAAACCGATCGATGACGTCATTGCATATTATGAAGCGATGGCGAAGGTGGGAATGGGACGGCAGATCGTTGCGTTTTTTACTCGAGGCCGGATATGAGGCGCTACGCTTGTCTTTCGAGTCAGAGTTTCCGGGACGACGGGAGAGAAATCAGGCCTGTCCAGGATGGCGACATTGAAGCGATCCGACTATGGCGCAATGCGCAAATTGATGTTCTGCGCCAGAAGCAACCTATCACGGCAGAAAGTCAGAAGTCGTACTATGAGCGGCAAATCTGGCCAACGATGGCGCTGCCTCAGCCGGATAACTTATTGGTAGGCTACCTTAATGACGGCAAGCTTATCGGCTACGGCGGATTGGTGCACATTGCGTGGGAACACCGCAGGGCGGAAGTGTCCTTTTTGGTGGATCCGGCACGCGCAGGGGATGATGCGATTTATCGCGGGGATTTTGCGCTATTTCTACAGCTTGTCAAAAGCCTGGCGTTCGATGATCTTGGTTTAAACCGGTTATTTACCGAAACCTACGCCACCAGATCCAGGCATATAGCCGTGCTTGAAGCATCTGGGTTCCAGTGCGAAGGAACGATGAGGCAGCACGTCATTATCGATGAAAAACCGGTCGATGCACTTGTACATGGATATTTGAGGTCATATGAAAGGTAAGCGAGTATTCGTTAGCGGTGCGGCCGGTGTAATTGGCCGGGAGATGATCCCCCGGCTAGTTGCCCGGGGCGCCATTGTGCTGGCCGCTGATTTGAAGCCGCGTCCCGAGGGATTTCCCGCCCAGGTGCAGTATCGGATGGGCGATCTCAATTGCATGACGCAAATTGAATGGGACACCTTTGCCCCCGAAATATTCATTCATCTGGCTGCAACGTTCGAACGATCGGAAGAATCCTACGGGTTTTGGGAAGAGAACTTCCTCCACAACGTCCAGTTGAGCCATCACTTGATGAGCCTCGCAAGAAATGCGGTGGACCTGAAAAAAGTGGTGTTCGCTTCGAGCTACCTGATCTATGCGCCCGAACTGTACCAGTTCGATTCGCCGAAAGATCACGCAATCTCGCTCAAGGAAACCGACCCGGTCTATCCTCGCAATCTGACCGGCATGGCAAAGTTCGCGCACGAAATCGAACTGCGCTTCATCGATACGTTTTGCGGTGACCGCCTTTCGACGGTGTGCGCCCGCATCTACCGTGGATACGGCCGGAATTCGCGGGATGTGATTTCCCGCTGGGCCAGAGATCTGCTTCAGGGCAAGCCTATTACGGTATATCGCCCGGAGGGGCGGTTCGACTATATCTATGCCGCCGATACAGCCGAAGGACTGATCCGGCTGGCCGGGCATCCCACGGCGTCCGGCATCATCAACCTGGGAACGGGCAAGGCCCGGGGCGTTTCCGACGTGGTGAATGTGTTTCGGAAGTATTTTCCGGAAATGCAGGCAAACATGGAGGAGTCCGATATTCCGTACGAGGCCTCTCAAGCCGATATTTCGAAATATACGAGCCTCATCGGCTGGCATCCGGAATACGACATTGAGAAGGCGATTCCTGAAATCATCGAGTATGAGCGCAATCAATCAGGCCGGACATCATCGCCGCACCTTCGATTCAAGGTGTTGATCAGCAGCGCGGCCGCCAAGGTTCCTCTGATTCGCGCCATGCAAGCGGCAGTGCGCCAATTTGGCCCAGATGGAGAGGTCGTGGCCGGCGATCTCGACCCAAGGGCAGTTTCAGCCTATGTGGCGAACGCGTTCTGGCAAATGCCGCCTACCCGGAAAGAAAATTTTGCGCAGATCATGGAAGAACTGCGCAATCGCAACATTAATTGTGTGTTGCCTACCCGGGATGGAGAGTTGCTCTTTTGGGCACAACATAAAGATGAGCTTGCCCAAGCCGGGATACAGGTGGTCGTTTCTCCGCCCGATTCGATCGCGCTGTGTCTGGACAAGCTGGCCTTTGCGCATTACGGCCAACAGCGCGGTTTCTCATTCATTCCGGCCACGGATAATCTCGACGAGCTCACGGCGGATACCCTGGTCGTCAAAGAACGATATGGCGCGGGATCACGTTCACTGGGGTTGAATTTGACCAGGGAAGAAGCGAGGCGTCACGCCACGGAACTGGAAGCGCCCATTTTTCAGCCAATGGTGCACGGCATAGAAATCAGCATCGATGCCTGGCTGGATCGGACGCACAAGGTTAAGGGTCTGGTTTTGCGGCAGAGGGATCAGGTCGTCAATGGCGAATCTCGCGTCACCACGGTTTTTTCCGACGCGGTTATCGAGGCATCGGCCCGCATGATTCTGGAATCCTTGAAACTTTCGGGGCCGGTGGTAATGCAGGCGTTCCTTGATGAAGCCGGTGGTCTGCAAGTGATCGAATGCAATCCCAGATTCGGTGGCGCATCGACGGCAGGAATGGCTGCGGGGCTGGACGGCCTGCATTGGTCTTTGCTGGAGATCGCCGGTGCCGATCTTGGCGATTGGCCATTTCATCGCCGACCGGGGAGCTTCCGGCAAGTTCGTGTCGCCCAGGATTTATATGTCGCCGATTCTGATCTTTGATCTGGATGACACGCTTTACCCGGAGAAATCGTTCGTAGACAGCGGGTTCAGGGCTGTGGCTAGCTGGATGCAGCAACAGTACGGCTGGGATGACCAGTTGTCGCTTGGAAGGATGAACGCGATTCTGAGCGAAAAGGGCAGAGGGGCCGTCTTCAATCAATGGCTGGCAGAAAACGGCGTAGCCAGTCGCAAGGCTGTGCTCCGATGCATACAGGTATACCGGCATCATATGCCGGCGATCTCGCTTTATCCGCAAGCGCGGTCGATACTCGCCAGACTGGGGAGCAAGCCGTACCTCGTAACGGATGGACACAAGGTCGTCCAATACAACAAGGTCAAGGCTTTGCACCTGGAGAACCAGTGTGCCAAGGTTCTTCTGACCCATCGCTACGGCATCCAGCACGAAAAACCGTCCACGTTGTGTTTCCAGAGAATTCTCGAAAGGGAGCGGTGTGACTGGACCGACCTGATCTATGTTGGAGACAATCCCGCCAAGGATTTTGTCGGGCTTAATCCGATCGGGGTAAGGACGATCCGGGTAAAAACGGGCGGGCACGCCAATGTGCTGGCCAAACCGGGTTTCGATGCACAACACACCATTGACGATCTCAGTCTGCTTCCCGACGTATTGCCGGATATCGACTGGCGTTGATTGAAAATCTTGAGGCGCGCATCATCATGAATTCAACGATTCGCATTGCAGACTGCCCGATCGGCGCGGAACACCCGCCGTTCATCATCGCCGAAATGTCCGGCAACCATAACCAGTCTCTGGAGCGGGCATTTGAACTGGTGGACGCCGCTGCACGCGCCGGCGCGCATGCCATCAAGCTGCAAACCTACACGGCAGATACGATCACGCTCAATGTCCGGCGTGGCGAATTCAACATCTCCGACGAAAAGAGCCTGTGGAACGGCAGCAATCTGTATGACCTGTACAGCAAGGCGTATACGCCTTGGGAGTGGCACGCGCCCATCATGGAACGCGCCAGATCACACGGGTTGATTTGCTTCAGTTCCCCGTTCGACGAAACCGCCGTGGATTTTCTGGATCAGCTCGGAGTCCCCGCGTTCAAGATTGCTTCATTCGAGAATAATCACCTCCCCTTGATCCGCAAGGCCGCGAGCACCGGAAAGCCCATCATCATGTCGACGGGCATGGCTACGCTGGGGGAACTGGACGAGGCCGTGCAGACCGCTCGCGAGGCGGGCTGCAAAGACCTGGTGCTGCTCAAGTGCACCAGCACTTATCCTGCGTCGCCTGAAAATACCAATATACGGACCATCCCTCACATGCGGGAATTGCTGGGATGTCAGGTGGGCTTGTCGGATCACACCATGGGCGTGGGCGTTTCGGTGGCGGCCGTGGCCCTGGGTGCCACGGTCATCGAAAAGCACTTTACTTTGCGCCGCGCAGACGGCGGCGTCGATAGTGCCTTTTCGCTCGAACCCGAGGAACTGGAGAACCTGGTTAGCGAAACGCGCCGTGCATGGCTTGCCCTGGGACAGGTGACTTACGGACCTACGGCTGCTGAAATGAAATCGCTCGAGCATCGCCGTTCGTTGTATGTCGCGAAGGACATGAAAGCGGGCGATGTCTTTACTACGGAAAATTTGCGCGTCGTCCGTCCCGGCGCCGGGCTTGCCCCGCGGCATTACGAAGGTATGCTAGGAAAGAAAATACGGGTGGATGCACACATGGGAACGGCGCTTTGCTGGGCTATGGTGGACTGATACCCGCCGCTTTAAGAAAGGACGTGCCGATTACGCTCACATCGAACATGTCGGCAAAGTTGGCCTTAGTGAAAACAATTCGGATAGTGTCGAACGATGAAAACGCATCAAGCCATTAATACCCTTGCGGGATCGACCCAGACAGAGATTTCCAGAAAGATTGCTTTGGCGGAAAGCCTGCGTGCGGCGCCTTTGCCGGATTCAGAATTGCTCGACAACCTGGGCTTGTTTCTGACGCGCCAGACGTTGGCCCGCATCAACTTCATGCAAAAGCTGTATCAGCTGATCGTTCCTGTGCATGGTGTCATTATGGAATTCGGCGTCCGGTGGGGCCAAAACATGGCCTTGTTCTCCGCGCTGCGCGGAATCCATGAACCTTTCAATTACAACCGAAAGCTGATTGGCTTTGATACGTTTGAGGGGTTCCCTGGAGTCGCCGATCAGGATGGCGGCATGGTCAAGGCCGGAGACTATGCCGTGACCGCCGGATGGGAAGACCGCCTTGAAGCCATTCTGAATTTTCATGAGCAAAATGCGCCCATCCCGCAAAAGACCAAGCACGAACTTGTCAAAGGCGACGCCACCGAAACGATCTCGGCTTATCTGGCCAGCCATCCGGAAACGGTAGTAGCCATGGCGTATTTTGATTTTGACCTTTACAAGCCGACCAGGGACTGCCTGGAAGCCATTTTGCCGCACGTCACCAAAGGAACAGTTCTGGCATTTGATGAATTGAATTGCCCGGAATTCCCGGGAGAGACGTTAGCCGTGCGAGAGGTGCTGGGACTGTCCAAATACGCATTGCGACGCGACCCGTCCAACCCGCTGACGTCATACCTCGTTATTGAATGACGTTACACGATGGAATCCATCGTCATCATCCTTGCACGACTGGATCGGGTAGCGAGTAGGTTCGGAGATAGAGGACAGAAATCCCGCTGCGAAAGCGGCAATGCCGGAAACGGGGATAACTGCCGGAGCCCCCAGGCTGTAACGTGTGTATCGTGACTGTGCGCTCAGACATTGACATGCACTCAGTGGAGAATCCCGCTGCGATCATCTGCGCCCCGCGCGGCGCCGCGTTACAGTCACGGTTCCAATCGACTTGCGCACGCGCAATCGCAAGGCCTCGGCATCCTCCCGCCCAACACCACCCGAACCTGCTCCAGCACCTCCGCCCACTGCCCCTGCGCCCGCTGCCTGAATAACCGCACTGCGGGATACCACGGCGAGTCCTCCCGCTGATGCATCCATCGCCAGTCGATATCCTGCGCGGGCAGCAGCACCCAGCACGGCGTGCCAACGGATCCCGCGATATGAGCAATCGCGGTATCCACGCAGATCACCAGATCGAGCTGCGCAACGATAGCGGCACTATCGGCCAGGTCGACCACCTCGGAACCCAGATGCAGCAGCGGCTGCCCCTCGGGCGGCATGGCGGCCTCGTCCTCACCCTGCCCTTTCTGCAAACTGATGAACTGAACACCGGGCACCTGCCACAGCGGTTCAAGCACCGCGAGCGAAGGCAATGACCGATGCGCATCATTGTGATGCTTCGGATTGCCCTTCCACACGAGACCCACGCGCAACCCGGGCGGCAACGCATCGAGCCTCGCACGCCAGCGCTCGACCAGAACAGGATCGGGCTGCAAATACACCGCCGGCGAAAGCGCCTCGTCTTGCGCATGCTCGACCATGCCCAAACGCAACGGCACGCTCATCAGGCTGATCCAGCAATCGAACCTGGCCACATGCGCCTGAGCATCTGCATGAACGACGACCTCATCCACGCCATCCACGGCACGCAGTAATCGATGCAACGGCGGCAAACACGCCACCGTCAAACGCGAAACCCCGAGCGCCTTCAAACGCGTCAGATAACGGCCGAACTGCACCATATCGCCGAGCCCATCCTCCTGCCAGACCAGCAGCGAGCGGCCTTGCAACGACTCGCCGCGCCAACGCGGACAGGGCTGGAGCACCACCTCGCTCCTGCGATGAACGAAACGCTCCTGTTCGTAACGCGCCTCGTATTCCACCCACGCTTCTTCGTACCGCCCAAAGCTCAGCAGTAGCGTCGCGAGCCCGAAACGCGCATCGGCATAACGCGGATCGAGCGCAAGCGCCGCACGATATTCGACTTCGGCTTCGGCGAGACAATCGAGGCTCTTGAGCACCGTCCCGAGGTTGTAATGCGTCACGCTCAGTTCCGGGCGCAGCGCCAACGCCCTGCGGTAAAGCTCCGCGGCCTGCGCGGGCAACCCGCGAGCCTGTAGCACGCCGCCGAGATTGTTCAGTATTTCGACGCTCTCCGGGCGCAGCGCAAGCGCCTCGCGATAGCTCGCTTCCGCGTCATCGAGACGCTCCAGCGCGTGCAACACGATCCCGAGGTTGTAATGGCTTTCGGCGAAATCCGGGCGAATGGCGATCGCATGGCGATAGGCCGTTTCGGCTTCGGGAAAACGCCCGAGCTTTTCGAGGATCGTGCCGTGCGTGTTGAGCGCTTCGGGATACCGCGGCTGAATCGTGAGCGCGCAACGACACGCGAGTTCGGCCTCGATATAACGCTCGCGCAGCTTCAATACGCTCGCGAGATTATTCAGCGCAAGCGGATAGTGCGGACGAATTTCGATCGCCCGCCGATACGCAATCTCGGCCTCGTGCAGGCGCCCGAGCGACTTCATCACGTTGCCGAGATTGTGATGCGACTCGGCGTGCGCGGGTTGAATCGTCAGCGCTTGCTGGTATTCGGCTTCGGCCTCGTGCAGACGATTCGCCGCCTGCAATGTGAGCGCGAGGTTGTAGCGCGCCTCGAGATAATCGGAGCGCAGCGCGAGCGCCTGCCGAAACGCATCCTCGGCCTCTTGCAGACGACCGAGGCGCTGCAGCATGGCGCCGTGATTGTTGTGTGCTTCGGGGAAATCAGGGAGTTGATCGCGAACCTGCCGATGGAGCCGCTCCGCGTCCTCAGGTGAAAGGTCGGTCACTTCGACATCGAGTCCCGAGAGATCGTTTGTGTTCACGCGTCGCATTTCGGACGAAATGGCCGTCCGGCTGGGGAAATTGGCACGCCGCCATCATGATCCCTCGTCGCACGATTCAAATCCGCAATGTGCGACAGACTATGGTGCTTATTCCGGCATCTGATTGCGCGACGGCGCCGACCTGAAACATGCCCATTACCGATTGCAGGCGCTTTGCCCGTTCGGTAAGCGAGTGCGCCGCGGCGGCAGCCTGTTCGACCAGCGTGGCGTACTCGCACACGATCGCGAGGCCGACATGGGCGATATCGACGAGATCGTGCTTGCGCTCGTCGATGCTCGTCGAACGCTTGAGCCACGCAGCGGAAACCGAAGCAACCAGCAAGGCGATCAGGCTGATCACCAGCGGTAACCAGAGTGTTTGCGTGAAACTACGTTTGTGCATCCGCATTCAACGACGTGACCGAAGGCCGGGCGCCCTCTTCCCATGAGAGCGCTCATTTGCGGCCGCGTGCGTGCGCGCGGTAATCGGCGTCAATACGTATGCGCGTGTAACTGCGAAAATCGCCAGGCCTCGGAGAACAGCGCAGACCCGGCACGGTGCATCTGCCTTCTTTGCCTTATCGACCGCTTTAAGCAAAGAATTTCCAGTGCAAAACCCTTGTAAGGACCCGCGTATCTGATGATTCGCCCGGCGCTGCGCGGTGCGGTTGGGGCTTCTGTATCAGAAGCGCCACCGGCTTTGAATGTGCGGATTTGGGTGCCGATGAGAGGACTCGAATTCAGGCCCAAAGTTCGCCATGACGACGACGTGCCGCGCGACAACTTGTCCGGTTTCGCCCACGCGAAAAGGCCTTAAATTGTCAGTGAGCGGTTAGGAAGTAGATATCGAGTTGGGCTAGCCGCCGCGTGCGTCTACGATGCTACGGGAAGACGTGTTTGCCTGAAATTAACCTTGGAGGGCTGCCGCTGAATAATACGGACTCTGACCAATCTATCTGCAAGCCGCTCGTGGCTTCGGTTAAGGGCCAGCGAGCATCCCAAGACTGTTTTTGAACAGTCGTAGATACGTCCGAAAACGTATCCTTGTTGTAATCGCGCCGGTACGCAATGTCCGGCGCTTTGTTTTTCTGAGGCGGGCGAAGCTGGGTGGCCCGGCGTTTGTGCCTTGGTGAGTAGTGCACGGGAGGCAATGCGAAGAACTCTATAACGGAAGCGAATCGGTGGGATATGCGCGCACGGCTACGCCAACACCAGCAGACAAATCATTTATTCACAATACCCAGTGATTTGCCAGATCGAACGAAAGCTGTCGGTAGTGGCGGATCGATAGTAGGTACGCCGTGTCTTTGATCTGGGCATACAGCAGCAGATAGTGCGACATCAGGTATTCCCGCAATTCGCTGCCGTCGGCAATGGCGTTCAGTTGTTCGGTCAGGCGGGTAATGCCGTTGCTCGTTTCAACGGAGCCAGCGGAGCGATCCATGAAGGAACGACCCATGCCGGAGAATTGCTCCAGGTTGGGGATCACGGTAAGCGTCAGTTCGTCCAGTAGCGCATCGAAGGCCACCGGGGCTTCGGTTTCCTGCAGGAACGCTTCGATTTCATCGAGATTGCGCTCGAAGTTAGCTGTGAGTTTGACGGAGTGCGGGGCTGTCACGGCGAGTATTGACCCATTAGTCGGCTGTTCTGGTGCGGCGCCGCTTTAGGGTGGCGAGGGTGCTACGGGCATCCTTCACCTTGCCGGCAGACACGTCGGCCAAGCCCTTGCTGGCATCTGCGATCAGCAGCAAGTGGATGCGCTCCCGCTCCAACCGGTGGTAGTAATCCAGCCGCTGCGCATCGATGATGGCAACGTAGCTCTCCCCGTTTTTCGTGACAATTTTCTCGGCGCCTGCCCTGACCTGATCGGCCAGCTCGGACAGATTGGCCCTGGCTTGAGATAGCGAAATCACATCGCTGGCTGAGATCGGCATAGTGCACTCCTGCAGCTTGAATTTTGTACAAAATTGAGGCCATTATACTGCCTCAACCTGTACAGCGAGGGGGGTAGCGATGGCAGAGCGGTCGGGGTGAAGTCCATCGCTCAACTATTGAATGGCCAGAACATACCGTTCCGAAAATTTGGCCGGGCACAAAGCGAACGATTCCTTCGAGTTGCACGACATGCGCTATCGGCCCCCGAAAATCCACGAACTCGACAGTTTATGCGGGCGTTGCTCACAGACATAACGGTTCGCTCGAAGGAATGTCGTCTGAGAGGGAACAGAGCCCAGTTAGCGTCGGCAATCTCGCACTGGACTGGTAAAGAGGACGACGCCACAGAGGTGCCCAGTGACGTATCAGATTGGCGCCCGGCTGGGATCGAAAAAAGCGGGGAGAGGCGCGTTAGATAAGGCATTAGAGGTGCCTACCGTCTTACGGGTACTGCCTGGGAGGTAATGGCCTTATCGCCGCAGTTTTTTGCAACAAATTATGACAGGAGCGGAGGACTACCAAACTAATCCATCAACTGCCCGCTCAGCAATGGATACCAAGTTCAAGAAAATGAAAATGCCCCCCACGCAAGCAACCTTCAACACCCTCTCGAACTGTGGATCCTACTGTACAGCGTTGAGCAAAGCTGGACATATACGGCGCCTCGTACATCGTCGGTCGCCCCAGCCCGGGTGCCGCGTTGCGTTGCGCACCTGAACCGATTCAGACCTCTCAGCTGATCTCTCCGAGCGCCGCTTGTTGCGCCACGCTCGGCTACCGCCTCCCTTAGCCACTGTTGTTATTTTTGTACTTCGGGAACCGCTCTTTGAGGCGCTCAATCGTGTTGCGCCACTTCAGTGACGTCGGCTTACAAACCGTATTCTGGTTACCAAATAGGCCAACCTCCTGAACTGCCTGATTCAGCGGAACGGTCTGCAACCATTGCACCGGCACGAAATACTCGCAACTGTCCGGGTTATCGACAAACTCAGCGTGGTAGGTGCCACGCTTGGCTGCGTCGAGAACGGGCCTCTCCCCGTCGGGCGTTGTGACCTTGAACTCGCTTGCTGGCTGCGCATGCCCGGAAACACGGCCAACGCCCACATACCCAGTTCGAGGAACATTGACCCACACGCGATCCCCTGCGTTGAGCTGCCGCAGCGTTCCGCTGTACCACGGGCCGCCCCCACCACAAATAAAGCCATATTGGACAGCGTCTTCCCAGGAACGCGTTTCGCTCACGCCATAGGAGTGGTAGAACTCGCCGTTCCAAGGCTGAGAGCTGGGTCCGGCGGCAGAGGCAACGACCTGAGAGACAGCGGGGTCCTGCAGCCATGTGCGGCTGATGATCTGCTCGTCGTCGATTTTAAAAACCTGAAAACACAAGACGTTGATGGCTACGTTGCGCTCGCTCAGGTACGAGACGATACGCTCGGAACTCGCATCCAGAGAACCGGCCACCACCACGATCTGGTGATTTTC
This sequence comes from Paraburkholderia sp., assembly GCF_024281035.1. Classification (GTDB taxonomy): domain Bacteria; phylum Pseudomonadota; class Gammaproteobacteria; order Burkholderiales; family Burkholderiaceae; genus Paraburkholderia. The sequence goes on along the minus strand of NZ_JAMXLH010000073.1, from coordinate 44,823 downwards.
GTTCAGTCCATCCTCATCCAGCTCGATACCGAAGCGCGTCCGAAATTCTTCCGGCAGGTTTTTCCCAGGCGCGTACCGTCCAAATATCGCCACGATGGCATCGAAGTCGAGCGTTTGAACCCAGCTCGCGTAGTCAAGCGCTTGCGCCACGACTTCACGGGGCGTTCGATCACGTTTGATCTCGATCAGCACCAACGTACCATCGGGAGCGACAGCGAGAAGATCGATTCGACCGCCGAACCCCGTATCCTCCTGACGTCCAATGAGCATCCACTCGTCCGACAATAGGTTCGGAGCAGCAACGATCATGTCTTCGAGCAGCTTTTCGCTCGGTAGGATCGATTCATGAAGTGGTTCGGGTTGTGCTCCTACTTTCCAGAGTGCCGATCGTATTGTCATTTGAGTTTGTAGGATTACCTTGCCAATGTTAGCCGGGCCGACAAATGTCCTTGTCTCAATGCCCGGGTCTTTCCGCACGCCAAAAACCCCAAGTAGCGAAGCGGTCGTTGCGCGCCATCTCCATCGCGTGTATTCGCTCACATGTTGGCGCGCAGCTAAATCTGATCCACTGGAGTTCCGCTCGCGCGTTTACACCAATGCGCGTATCGAGAATTATTGGGCGGATAGCTATTGCTCCAAGTGTGCGCGGCACAATCATGTGGCGCCGGTGGTCTTTTTTGCTGGTGGCTTTCGGCGGCTTGACGCACGAAAAGATTTTGTTTTTAGCAGAAGTGGATCGACTTCGATTTTCGCGATGGCGACCTTGTAACCCAATGTTTGCAGGGAGAGAGCGGCATTTTTAAGGGAGATTTTTGAGAAAAATGGCAGATCGGCTGGCAAATTCTTGCTGGTTGCAATCGCGTAGACGATGCGATATTTGCGGGAATTGGGAATGGCCACGACGTCCGGTAGTTTGATGCTTTTGGGAAGTTTGTCGTTGAGTTTTCTTCGAAATTCTTCGTGCTTCACGAACGCTTCCCCGGAAACCAAACCTTGCGCGAAGAGATGGCTCAGCGTCGCGGAGCTGCGATAGTACTTGACGTGAATGAGGTCACTGCCGTTTCGAACTAGGTCACAGAATTCGATCTTGTCAAACGGACCGCCGACCGCAATGTTCCTCTTGTCCATCAACTCGATTCCGGCGACTCCGGTAACGACCGTGGCGTTGTAGTCACCTTCGTTGGCGTGGTTATAAATCGGCAGCGGCGTGATGTCGACCTCGATTTTTCCGAGGGCGCGATCGACTTTTTTCATGAAGTCATCATCGACCACATGCCAGTCGCCATTGCGCAGAATGTAGATTTCTCCATACAGGTCCAGTTCCGCGTAAAGGCATCGGTGTGCAGGCCAAGAATTTATACACATCCCATTGGCATCGCGCACATGGACACTGTTCGTTTTCAGCGCGGCTAGGCAGAATGTCTCTTTGCGGTCGAGGACGTGCTGGGCCAGTTCGCCCAGTTGCAACGTCGAATGGATCGGAGATGACGCTCGCCGGTCAAACGAATACCCCGCTTGACGCTCCCAATCGACAATTTCGGGTTCGCCCATCCAAACCCGCGGATCTTGAGGATTGTTTTTCAGGGTTTCGTCGAGCAGATCGTCTAAAATTTGAATCAGCGCGCGGTCTTTGACGCGGTGGACATTGTCGATCCATGCGAACCGCTCGGGCAGCGGGCTGCCGCGCCGCTTAAGTGCCTCGTCCAAAATATTGTGCAAGTCGTCGAGCTTCGCCGCTGGAGCGATAGACAGAGCATCGCGCCCCGTCACTTGGTCGCCGAAGAGAGGGACGGCGGAGGCGCCCGTAACTGCGTGCACCATGTCCATTTCCCAATCGGCCCTGAGCTCGAAGATGTCTACGTCGCGCGGGCTCTGGTTTCGGGTATTGAGCCAATTGTCCTCGTAGCTTGCCTTGTCAAGGCTTCGCAGCTTGTCCGGATCCACCGAGTTCAGTGTGACGCGCAGGCCAAAATCCCGCTCAACATAGTCTTGGTTGACAAGGTGATACCCCATGCCGAACGAGAGCGCGAATGTTTCTCCAAGATCGCGCACGATGAGAACAGCGCCTTCAGATCGATTTCCGACGAAGAGGCCGGGCGTGACGTCCTGACCGTCCAACAGAAACGCTGTCCAACCGAGCGGTGCCGGAGGCGGCAACGTTTTCACATAAAGAGTCGCCTGTCCGTGCGCGATTTTGAGTGGAATCGGCTCCCTAGCCATGTCTGCTTTGACGATCAGTTCGTCGCGTATCCCATCCCCGACGATTCTATAAATCGTCAACCGTTCTTTTCTCCGCTTGTGCTCTTTCCCTACCATTTCGATCCCCGTGTCGCCGGTGTTCGCTTTTATGCGAATTAAATAATTCTTTGATTCGCCGCGATGTTTCTTCAGCGTCTCTACTGGTTTGGGCAATTACGTCAATTACAGATACCCTACGCCAGCACCGGCACGAGACGGGAAGGCGTTGAGCGAATGCAAGGTTACTTGAACTCTCCGTTGCCCGACGTGAACCGACAGCAGGACGAGAAGCGCCCGGCAGGCGAAAGGTTGCCTCGGCTAGAATAGAGGGCTGATAACGGCAAGCCGTAAGCAGCTGGCAGAGCAGAACCTCGAAACGTTCCTGGACTGGGGCCGAGCTAAGTCTTTCGTTCGATGACGAGCCGTGGGGCGTGATCGCGCAAGGAAATCGCTACCGAGTGCGGATTTGCGAAGTCGGCGCTCGACCAGAGCCCGCGCATCAAGGCCTCCCACGGCACATGAGTGGAACGTTGGACCTCACACTGGCGAGCTTATAAGTGGCTGTAGTACATCCCAACGGACACAAAACATAGCGACCCGCCACCCGCATTGCCTTCCGATTCATAGCCAACGCACGCTCCTCCCCCATGCCTTCATCCAAGTTCACCTACGATCTGCCGTCCGGAGCACCGAGCCCCGTCGTCAAAGAAGAGCACATCGAATACGGCTTCCTTGGCAAGCTTCAGAACTTGAAGTACGAATACCGCGACGACATTCGCGATCGCGCCGCGCTGGAAAGGAACTTCCGGGAGAAGTTCGAGGCCCTCAACCGCGTCAAGCTGACCGAAGCCGAGTTCGCTAGGCTCCTGGATGAAATAGTTACCCCGGATGTCTACACTGCTGCCAAGACCCTGCGCGGCATCAATGCCTTCACCCGCGACGACGGCACGCCGTTGAACTACACGCTGGTGAACATCAAGGACTGGTGCAAAAACCACTTCGAGGTCGTTCACCAGCTCCGCATCAACACCGACAACAGCCACCACCGCTACGACGTTCTCATCCTCATCAACGGCGTGCCCTGTGTGCAGATCGAGCTGAAAACCCTGGGCGTGAATCCACGCAGGGCCATGGAGCAGATCGTCGAATACAAGCACGACCCGGGCAACGGCTACACCAAGACGCTGCTCTGCTTCATGCAGCTGTTCATCGTCAGCAACCGCGACCGCACCTACTACTTCGCCAACAACAACGTCCGCCACTTCGCCTTCAATGCCGACGAGCGCTTTCTGCCCATCTATGAGTTTGCAGGAGAGGACAACCGCAAGATTACCCAACTCGACGAGTTCGCCGAGCACTTCCTGAGAAAGTGCGACCTCGGCCGCACCATCAGCCGCTACATGGTGCTGCTTGCGGGTGAGCAAAAGCTTATGATCATGCGGCCGTACCAGGTCTATGCCGTGCAACACATCGTCAAGTGCATCGACGAAGACAACGGCAACGGCTACATCTGGCACACCACTGGCAGCGGCAAGACGCTCACGTCCTTCAAGGCCTCTACCCTGTTGAAGGAAAACGACCACATTCACAAGTGTGTGTTCGTCGTGGACCGAAAAGACCTCGACCGCCAGACGCGGGAAGAATTCAACAAATTTCAGGAAGGCTGCGTCGAAGAAAACACCAACACCGCCGCCCTCGTGCGCCGCCTGCTTTCAGAGGACTACGCCGACAAGGTCATCGTCACCACCATTCAGAAGCTCGGCCTCGCGCTGGACGAAAACAGCAAGCGCAATAAGCAGCGCAGCAAAAACGGCCAAGCCACCTACAAAGAACAGCTCGAAGCACTGCAGGACAAGCGCATTGTCTTCATCTTCGACGAATGTCACCGTTCGCAGTTTGGCGACAATCACAAGGCCATCAAAGCATTTTTCCCGAAGGCGCAGCTCTTCGGTTTCACCGGCACGCCGATATTTGGTGGGCCCAATGGCAACGCCAGTCGCATAAAAATCGACGGTGAGGTGGCCTCGTATCGGACCACCGAGGAGCTCTTCCACAAGCAGCTCCACGCCTACACCATCACCCATGCCATCGAGGATGGCAACGTCCTGCGCTTCCACGTCGACTACTTCAAGCCCGAGGGTAAGAACCCACCAAAGCCCGGCGAAGCCATTGCCAAGAAGGCCGTCATCGAGGCCATTCTTGCCAAGCACAATGCAGCCACCGGCGGGCGCCGCTTCAACGCTATCCTCGCCACCGAGTCCATCAACGACGCCATCGAATACCACGCTCTGTTCAAGACCATGCAGGCGGACAAGCAGGCCACCGATCCCGATTTCAAGCCGCTGAACATTGCCTGCGTCTTCTCCCCGCCTGCCGAGGGCGACCCAGACGTCAAGCAGATCCAGGAAGACCTGCCGCAGGAACAGGTGGACAACGAAGAAGATCCCGAGGGCAAGAAAGCTGCGCTCAAGGCCGTCCTCGCCGACTACAACGCCCGCTACGGTTCCAACCACCGCTTAAGCGAGTTCGACCTCTACTACCAGGATGTGCAGAAGCGCATCAAGGACCAGCAGTGGCCCAATGCCGACTATCCGGCCGCGCAGAAGATCGACGTCACCATCGTGGTGGACATGCTGCTCACCGGTTTCGATTCCAAGTTCCTGAACACGCTCTATGTGGACAAGAACCTCAAGCACCATGGCTTGATCCAGGCCTTCTCCCGCACCAATCGCGTGCTCAACAGCACCAAGCCCTACGGCAACATCCTCGACTTTCGCCAGCAGCAGGATTCCGTCGATGCCGCCATCGCCCTCTTCTCCGGCGAGAAGATCGGCGAGCAGGCGCGGGAAATCTGGCTCGTGGATAAGGCGCCTGTGGTCATCCAGAAGCTGGAGACCGCAGTGCAGAAGTTGGACGACTTCATGACGTCCCAGGGCCTTGCCTGCACGCCATCCGCCGTAGCCAACCTGAAGGGCGACGAGGCCCGCGCCGCCTTCATCAGTCATTTCAAGGAAGTCCAGCGACTCAAAACACAGCTGGACCAATACACCGACCTCAGCGAAGACAACAAAGCCGCCATCGAGCAGGTGCTGCCCGATGAAAACCTGCGCGGCTTCAAAGGCCAGTATCTGCAAACTGCCAAAGAGCTCAGAGCGCAGCAGGGCAAAGTTGCCAAGGAAGGTGATGGCCCCGGCACCGATGGCCCCGTGGACCAGCTCGACTTCGAGTTTGTCCTCTTCGCTTCCGCCGTCATCGACTACGACTACATCATGGGCCTCATCGCCAAGTTCTCCGCCAAGGGGCCCAGCAAGGCCAAGATGACCCGCGAGGAACTCATCGGACTCGTCAGCGCCGATGCCAAATTCATGAGCGAGCGCGACGACATCGCCGAATACATCGCGACTCTCCAGGCGGGTGAGGGCCTCTCTGAGGCCGCCATCCGCGACGGCTATACCCGCTTCAAGGCCGAGAAAAGCGCCAAGGAACTCGCCAACATCGCCGCCAAGCACGGCCTCCCCACCGCCGCCCTTCAAAGCTTCGTGGACGGCATCCTCGACCGCATGATCTTCGATGGCGAGCAACTCAGCGACCTCATGACCCCGCTCGACCTCGGCTGGAAGGCTCGAACTCAGGCCGAACTCGCCCTGATGGAAGACCTCCACCCCCTCCTCACTAAACGCGCCGGTGGCCGCGACATTTCAGGACTCAGTGCGTATGAGCAGTAAGAACAAAATCGCTACGGAAAAGGAAGAGGCGAAGCCTGTGCCGGTGCCGAAGCTGCGGTTTCCTGAATTTAAAAGCGCTGGCGATTGGACGACGCAAATGCTCGGGGCGGTTGCGACGATTCGTACAGAAAAAGCTGGCGACAACATTTGCGTGCCGATGAGCATCACATCGGGCGTGGGGCTTGTAAGCCAAGAAGAAAAGTTTGGTCGCGTGATTGCGGGTGATTCATACAAAAATTACTTGCTCTTGAAACCAAACGAATTTGCCTACAACAAGAGCTCCACCAAAGAGTATCCCGAGGGTTTTCTCACCTTGTACCCGGGCACTGAGCTGGCAGCGGTTCCGAACAGCATATTCACTTGCTTTCGCATCAACGGAGATTCGCCAGATGTACGGTTTCTAAATTATCAATTCTCGGGCAACCTACACGGGCGCTGGCTGCGCAAATTCATTCAGGTAGGAGCTAGGGCTCATGGCTCGTTGAGCATCAACGACAACGATTTGATGGCGCTGCCTGTCCCCGTCCCGACGGGCAAGACATCTGTCGCCGAGCAACAAAAAATCGCTGAGTGCTTGAGTTCGGTAGATGAGCTGATCGCCGCACAAGCGCGGAAAGTGGACGCGCTCAAGACCCAAAAAAAAGGGCTGATACAGCAGCTTTTCCCCCGCGAAGGGGAAACCCAACCCCGCCTCCGCTTCCCCGAATTCCGAAACGCTGGGGAATGGGAGGAAACGCGGTTGGGGCAATTGGGGGTTCTTGTTTCCGGACTGACGTATAGCCCTGATGATGTGCGTGAATCTGGTCTTTTGGTGCTGCGTTCATCGAACGTTCAACAAGGCGAAATTGCGCTCGATGACTGCGTCTATGTGGACGCATCCATCAAAGGGGCGAATCTATCGCAGCCCAACGACATACTGATTTGCGTCCGAAACGGCTCAAAAGCGCTGATTGGCAAATGTGCCCTCATCCCAGAAGGAATGCCGTTATGCACCCACGGCGCATTCATGACAGTTTTCCGCGCCCAAATGCCAGACTTCGTCTTTCAGCTTTTCCAGTCAGACAGATACCAGAGGCAAGTCGCGGGAGATCTTGGTGCCACGATTAACTCAATCAACGGAAGCCAACTGTTGAAATACGAGTTCTCCATTCCGAAGCCAGAGGAACAGCTACGCATCGCCTCGTGTCTGAGCAGCCTCGACGCATGGATCTCCGCCGAAGCCCAAAAACTCGAAGCCTTCAAGACTCACAAGAAAGGGCTGATGCAGCAGCTTTTCCCGTCCCCGGGAGAGGTTGACGCATGAGCACCAAGTCGAAGATCAATAAGTACGCCAACCTCAGCACACTCGCGAGAAAGCTGCGGTCTGACCTCACCGGGATTGAACTCATCCTGCTCTATGCCTACAACCGCACAGGCAAAACGCGGCTGTCGATGGAGTTCAAGGACGAGGGAAAGCGCAAGAATAACGGCACCCCCGACACCCTCTACTTCAATGCCTATACCGAAGACTTGTTCACCTGGGAGAACGATTTCGACGGTGATGCCGTTCGGCAACTGCAGCTCAACCACCGCTCCACCTTCTTCAATGGCCTGAAAGACCTCGCGCTGGACGAAACGATTGCGGGCTACCTCGACCGCTACGCGGACTTCGATTTTGACATTGACTACGAGACATGGAAGGTCTCTTTCCGCAAAGGCGAGGCCGAAAATATCAAGATCTCCCGTGGCGAGCAGAACATCTTCATCTGGTGTCTCTTCATGGCTATTTGCGAGCGGATGCTCGATGGACACGTCTCCTATCAGTCGAACAAATATCTCTACATCGACGACCCCATCTCCTCGCTGGACGACAACAACGCCATCGCCGTTGCCTGCGACCTCGCCCAACTCCTACGGCGTGCCGTGAACCGCAAAGACCAGAACGGCGCTCCGGCCCCCATCAAGGTTGTTTTCTCGTCCCATCACGCCCTTTTCTTCAACGTGATGTGCAACGAGATTGGCAAAGCGAAAGAGGGCGAGCCGAGGGTGACCCACAAGCGCTACTTTCTGCACCGCCCGAACGGAGACGGCGCATATACCCTGCGGGCCACCGAAGACACGCCCTTTTTCCATCACGTCGCGTCACTCGCTGAGCTCCAGCTTGCCGCTGCCCCCAGCACCGGCAAGCTATACACCTTCCATTTCAACGCCCTGCGCAGCATCATGGAAAAAACGGCGTCGTTCTTCGGCCACGTTGACATCTCCTTCTGCCTTAAGGCGCTGAGCATCGAGGAAGACCGTGCACTCTACAATCGCGCGCTGAACCTCCTCAGTCATGGCAAATACGCCATCCACGAACCGACCGAAATGGGGGAGGACAACAAAGAGCTGTTCCGGCGCATTCTGGACGACTTCACCACCAAGTTCCAATTTGACCTGCCTGACATTCTTGAGACGGCGCCAACCCCGACACCGGCCGCAGCACCTACAGCAACCGCCGCCGCACCTGTCACGACCCCATGAACGAATTCAAACAAAAGCAACTCAACCAGACCCTCTGGAGCATCGCTGACCAACTGCGCGGTGCCATGGATGCGGACGACTTCCGCGACTACATGCTGTCCTTCCTTTTTCTGCGCTACCTCTCGGACAATTACGAAACGGCGGCGAAGAAGGAGTTGGGGCGGGACTACCCTGATGTGGAAAGCGACATCCGCAAGGTACCGCTGGCGCTCTGGTATGTGGACAACGTTGACGACATCCCGGCGTTCGAGAAGCAGATGCGCCGCAAGGTGCATTACGTCATTCAGCCTGCGCATCTCTGGAACAGCATTGCCAACCTGGCCCGCACCCAAGACGCAGAGCTGCTCAACACACTGCAAGAGGGCTTCAAGTACATCGAGACGGAATCCTTCGAGAGCACCTTTCAGGGTCTGTTCTCCGAGATCGATCTGAGTTCCCCGAAGCTTGGCAAAACCTACCCCGACCGGAACACCAAGCTCTGCGCCATCATCCAGAAGATAGCCGAAGGACTGGCGGAGTTCTCCACCGACATCGACGCGCTGGGCGATGCCTATGAATACCTGATAGGCCAGTTTGCCGCAGGGTCCGGCAAGAAGGCAGGCGAGTTCTATACCCCGCAGCAGATTTCCGACATCCTCTCCACCATCGTCACGCTGGACAGTCAGGAACCGAAAACCGGGACTAAGAAGCGGCTAGAAAGCGTGCTGGACTTTGCCTGTGGCTCTGGCTCGCTGTTGCTCAACGTGCGCAAGAAAGTGGCCAAGGCGAACGGCACCATCGGCAAAATCTTCGGCCAGGAAAAGAACATCACGACCTACAACCTCGCACGCATGAACATGCTGTTGCACGGGGTGAAAGACACTGAGTTTGAGATCTTTCACGGGGATACCCTGCTTAACGAGTGGGACATGATGCGGGAGCAGAACCCGGCCAAGAAGCCCAGCTTTGACGCCATCGTTGCCAACCCGCCCTTCAGCTACCGCTGGGAACCGACCGACGCGCTGGCCGATGACGTGCGCTTCAAGAGCCACGGCCTCGCACCCAAGTCCGCTGCCGACTTCGCATTCCTGCTGCACGGCTTCCACTACCTCAAAGACGAAGGCGTGATGGCCATCATCCTGCCGCACGGCGTGCTGTTCCGAGGCGGGGCGGAAGAACGCATTCGCACCAAACTGCTGAAGGATGGGCACATCGACACGGTAATCGGCCTGCCCGCCAATCTGTTCTATTCCACCGGCATACCCGTCTGCATCCTGGTGTTGAAGAAGTGCAAGAAGCCGGACGATGTCCTGTTCATTAACGCAAGCGGGCCGGAGCACTTCGAGAAAGGCAAACGCCAGAACCAGCTCAAGCCCGAGCACATCGCCAAGATCATCAAAACCTACCAGTTCCGCGAGGAGGAGGTGCGCTACTCACGCAAGGTGGAGATGGCCGAGATCGAAAAGAACGATTTCAACCTGAACATCTCGCGCTATATCAGTACGGCGGTGAACGAGACGGAGATTGTTCTGGATGAGACTCACCAAGAGCTGGTGGAGATTGAAAAAGCGATTGCGGCTGCGAAGGACAAGCACAACGCTTTTCTGCGAGAACTGGATTTGAAGCCGTTGCCATAGCCGCCCGATGCACCTTGATACCGTCCTGGCTGCGACGAATGGTTCGGCCAGCAGCAGGCCGATAGGGTCCCAATACCCAAGTCAAAGTCGCATGGCGCCCAAAACCGGCGCAAGCCTATCCTGCCATCCCTTGTTTTTATGTCGCTTTCACAAGGCGTCGTCGAAGCTTTTCCATGAGGTTGACCAAGTGAGTTTGCGAGGTATCCATGCCCAGTTCACGAGGTCACCTGTGCCAGCCGAAAAAATTTCGTGAGATCGGCCAAGCGAGTTTGCGAGATACCCGTGTCAAGTTCGCGAGATTGCCTGACTCAGTCGGAAATTTTGCGTACCGAATGCGTTGACCTCACCCCGTCCGGTCAAATGATGTCCGAAGGCATCCAAGACAAGTGCGAATCGGGCGTGGACTGGATGCGCCGCTTGATCGAGGTCGATACATGAGGTCTGCGAAGTTCACTTACGCGCTCGATCGCGCATATCTTGAATGCGCCGGTCAAATTCCTTGCGTTTTGATATGTGTCGCATGCTCGCGACACGCCAAAAATAAAGCGAAATTCCGGCGTTGTCCGTGCGCGTCCGACACGTTTCATAACAATTCTTCGCACTAGAAACACGTGTTGACGAGCTGCGTCCAGCTTTGCAACATGTGCTGACGATGATCGAAGGGAGGGGTCATGCCGAATGCAAAGAGCTTTACTCGAACGCAACGGGATACGGCCGCACAGAACCTGGCAGCATTGCCAGAAAAGCCCGAAAACGAACGTCGCCTGAGTACGCGCGATATGGTGAAGTCCATCCAAGCACACATTCTCTCAGCACAAAAGAAGGGATATACCTTCGAGGAAATCGCCGACGTGATCTCCGAAGCGTGAGTCAGAATGAGTGTCGGCACACTGAAATACGCCATGCGCGTGGTCGCAGAAGAAAAAAAGTATTCGCAGGTATCGGGCGGATCTACGCGGACGGGAAATGCTCACTCTTCGAGAAAAAACTCAGGACGGGCTAGTCCGGTACGTAATGCTCAATCGCACGCCACTCCGCGACTGCGAGAGAGCGAGGAAATGAACAAACCGAGCATCACACCGATACGAGGTACGTTTGGATTTCCAATCAGCCCAGACACCGAAAATCTCTAGAAGGCAGCGCCTCACGCAGTCTTGCTCACCAAGCGCAGCGTCCTAGCAGGCTTCGGAACGTTCCCCGCCGCTAGTTCATCGAGAAAATCGGCCCAGTCCTGAACCATCTCGCGGCGCTGTTCAAGAAATGTTGCGCGATCATAGCTATCACCCAGCTCCTCGCTCGATGCGTGGGCGAGATGACGCTCGATCACCTCCCTGTCCCATCCAAGATATTCCCGGATCAACGTACGAGCCGTCGCACGGAAACCATGGCCGGTGATCTGCTCTTTAGTGTCGTAGCCCAGCGTACGTAGCGCGCTATTGACCGTGTTCTCGCTTATGTAACGTGTCGCCTCGGATCGTTTGGCTACGCTACGAAAAATCGGCCCCTTCGGCCCGGTTAGCGGATGCAAATCTCTCAGGATCTCCATGGCCTGTGACGGAAGCGGTACCACATGCGCAGGCGTGCGGCTATCTCGCTTCTTCCACTCCCGCATCTTCATTTTTTCCGGTGGACAGATCCAGACAGCGCCGTCTAGGTCGATATCTTCCCAGTGGGCGAAACGCAGCTGACCAGGTCGCTGGAACAGCAACGGAGCAAGCTGCAATGCCGCACGGGTAATTACATGGCCGTTGTAGGCCCGGATATCGCGCAGCAGTTGCCCAAGCTGCTGCGGATCAGTGATAGCTGGGTAATGACGGCTGCGGACTGCCGGGAGTCCGCCTGTACGGCCATTCACAAAATTCTTGGCTGGTTCCAGAACACCGGTATCGACCGCGTACTGATACACATGCTGAATCGTCTCGCGCACCCGCATCGCGGTTTCAAGATTGCCGCGCTCTTTGATGCGGTGCAGGCAACGTACGACTTCGGTCGGCTTGATGTCCTCGACCGGAAGTCGTCCTATCCAGGGAAACACGTGCAGCTCCAGGTAGCGGATGATTTTTTCAGCGTAACCGGTGGACCATTGGCGATCCTTCCCCGATACCTTGTGCCACTCTCGCGCCACCAATTCGAACGTGTTGAGCCGAGTCGCCTGCTCTTGCTCCCGTTTCTCACGTCGCGCTCTCTGCGGGTCGATCCCGTCCGCCCGCAGTTCCATTACCTCTCGCGCTTTCCTGCGCGCCGCTGCCAGCGACACGATCGGATAACGGCCAAACGACAGCTTGATGCTTTTCCCGTCGCGCGTGTAGCGATAGAACCAGACCTTGCGAGTCGGCCGCACATGCAGGTACAGCCCATCGCCATCCGGCAGCAAGTAATCCTTCGCGCAGTGCTTCGCGCTTTTTACTTTTAAATCAGTAAGTTGCCCCATGATCTCGTACCCAAATTGGCAAAATCCAGATACGACCATTTTGGGTACGAAATTTGGGATATGCAAACGCCGGCTTCGGTCGGATTCCACCGGCTTTCCCCGGACGCAAAAATCCCGCAACGCCTTATCCAGCGTGCCTTTTCAGGATTTCATGAGATGACTACAGAAATGCGGATGGCGCGCCCGGCTGGGATCGAACCAGCAACCCCTGCCTTCGGAGGGCGCGTCGCAACCCTTGCGGGCCGCTCCTCTACTCTATCGTGAGCTACGGCGGTGTCTCTGGAGACAACCGGGAGACACTCATGGGCACGATCCAGAAGCGGGCCGCTGGCACCTACCAAGCCAAAATCCGGCGGAGGGGATACCCGCCTCAGTCTAGAACCTTCACCACTCGTGCAGATGCTCAGAGGTGGATCACCGAGCAGGAGGCAGCGATCAGCAGAGGCGTCTTTGTGGACACCTCCACGGCCCGCGAGATGCTCCTTCAGCAGGCTCTCGACCGTTACGCCGCCGAGGTTACGCCCACCAAGAAGGGAGCCGATGTAGAGGCTCTGCGCCTTCGGGCAATGGCTCGCGATCCAGTGGCCCGATACTCGCTTGCGACGCTCACTCCTGCAGTCATCGCAGCATGGCGCGACAGGCGCCTAGTGGCCGTGAGCGGCTCGACCGTGAACCGGGAACTGAACCTGCTGCACCATGTGCTCGAAGTTGCAAGGAAAGACTGGTCCGTGGCCCTACCGGAGAACCCAGCGTCGATGGTACGCCGTCCGACATCGGCTCCGGCGCGCAGCCGTCGCTTGTCACCTGAGGAGCAGACCACCCTGCTAGATGCCTGCCGCGCAGCGCGTGTGCGCTGGCTCGCGCCGCTCGTGGAACTTGCCCTGCTTACGGGTATGCGTCAGGGCGAGGTAAGGTCACTCCACTGGGAGAATGTCGATCTCGACCAGCGAACCTTGGTACTCGACGCAGCGGCGACCAAGACGACCCGAACTCGCGGCGTACCGCTATCAACCCAAGCATGCACTGTCCTAGAGTCGATCCCCGGCGACCGGACTGGTCCGATCTTCCCTGGCGTGACTCGCAATGCCGTTAAGCTCGCCTTTGACCGTGCGCGGCGGCGCGCTGGCCTCGCGGACTTCCGCTTCCACGATACACGGCATGAAGCCACTACGCGGTTCTTCGAGATGGGTCTGTCGGACTCGGAGGTCATGTCGATCACCGGGCACCAAACGACGGCGATGCTGAAGCGGTACACGCACCTACGAGCGACTGATCTGGCAAGGAAACTAGATCGCCTCAGTTCCACGCAGGATAGAGTGCCTGCCCCACCGCCGGATACCACTCGCAGTTAGCGACGACGTTGTCACCTGACCGACAGGCGAAGTGGGGCTCGTCAAGCATACTTCCATACGGCCCCGCCAAACGAGATTCATCGAACATCGGACAGGCTAGATGGCTGTTGCCGTGCCGTGGCCGCTGAAGCGCGAGCCCATGATCTCATGCGCTGTGGCACGCTTCACGCGGTCCACGTTGATCTATCCGACTCGACTAAGCCCCGTGTGGTCTACGCCCACGACGCCCATTGCAGCAGCGTCAGAAGATCCGGGTTCCTGTCCACCAGCCCATGCAACAGCCGGGGATCGGCCTTGTTCAAGTCAGGGCAGTCGAACGCCAGAGCGTGTGGCGACGTGCCGAATGGGGCGACAGCGAGGTAGGGACTGGCGGGCAACGGCGCAAGCGTCGCGCCGCTCGCTGCCGGTCCCTGGACTACCGCAGCAGGACACGATACCGCGAGACGCCCCGTCGGATACATCCGCGCCTGCCACTCGCCCACGATGTGCTCCTCGAACTCGCCGCGCCGCTCTCGCCTCTTCGCGTCAAGGATCGCAAGATGTCCGTCCCTAGAGCGAGTTGCAATCGGCTGCTGTCCCGCAAGGATTCGCTGCCAGTTCTCGGCACGGCTGTTCGTCCGGCAGGTCCAGCACTCCCGGTTGTACACGCGCCGCCTGTTCGAGCCGCAACGCTTGCAAAGGCTGTCCGAGCCGTACCATGATTGGCCCGCAACGAACGCCGCCCAGCGGGCGGGATCAGAGACGCGCTTTTGCAACGCAGCGGCATACGTAGAATCAGCCTTGCAGATTTGCCGCTGCCGCTTGTCGAGCTTGTCACCGCGTGGCTGCCGCTGATAACGCGAGAATCGTTGATCGCGTGTTCTCCCGTACCCGTGGCCTCCTGTCGTCACTCTTCATCCTCCCCGACCGTTGCTGCACGCAGCTTCCCTGCATTCTTTGCACGGCTCGAAGGAGGTTCAGGCACCTCTTCAAACAGGGCGCCAATCTCGGCTTCCTCCCTTTCCGCTTGCAAGCGGGCCGCTTCCTTCGCCTGATACTGGGCTTCGGCGTTATCGCTTATGTCTATGATGGTCCGCATGTCGTTCCCCGTACCGGCCAGCAGGGTTAGCACACCAACCAATTCACCGTCGTGCTTTACACGAGCACTGTTGCCCCGCCACTGCAATGAGTAGGATCGTCCCCGGAAGTACATCGCCTTCTTGCTGGAGAACGTCACGCGGTTCTCGCCTTCGCCTGCGGACGTGGCTGCTTCCGAAGCGGGCTGTTGCGCCTTACCGGCTTTCAGCAGCCTCAGGAAGTGAGCGACCGTCTTGTGTTGCTCGGTCGGGTGATAGCCCTGCGCAATCAGTCGCTTGCGGATCGGCTCTAGCTGGTACTCCTTCAGTGGCCTGCCCCAAACTTTCTCTGGCACCGTCTCGGCAGCATCGGCGTTCAATGCCTTCAACACTCGGGGCACCATGCGTTCGTGCTGCTGGCGGCGCGGAATGTTCCACAGGCTCTCGTCTAGCAACAGCAGTTTCACCAGTTCCTCAGGCACCTTCCAAGAACCCTCGAACGATACGATGTAGTACGCACCGGTCTTATTGTCCCTACCGACCTCGACCTCGTGCCGTTGCTCAAAATCCCGCCGAAGGTTCGCTTCTGCCTCTTTCACTTGGGCCACAAGCTGTGGAAGCATCGAACGGGCCTTCCCGAGCCTCTCCCGCTTCTTCTCTCTGCGCTCGGCTAACTGCTCGGCAGCGATAACGGCCTTCAAATCCTCGTCGCTCAGTATCATTTCACTGCGCCCCGAATTAGAAGGTGTCTCGAATGATGGATACCGGGCTGAATCGCTTCACCCTGAAAGCCTTGTCGCACAGTTGTTCTTGAAGAGAATGGATACCTTTCCCCTCATCTTTATTAGGAAGATAGACAGGGAAGTGGATACCGAAACATGGATACCACCCCATAATCGGGCAGCTTGCAGGACACGACCCGAAACTTCGCCCCGCGTGGGTGGCGCACCCGAGCGCAGGCACGAGAGTCATCACAGGACAACCGCGAGCGGCAGCACGGGCCAGACCGTTTTCAGGACTGACTACGCCAACGACCGGCAGCGCAGGAGCAGTTCTGGAATGCTACACAGATCGCCAAACACGCGAAAGGACAATGAAGGGTTCGCGCAACACTTCCACACAATTCAATGACGACGGGCCAGCCGGATCGCTCCGCACTGGCCCGTGCCCCCCCCCTCCCGACACACCGTCGTCAGCTCGCGTACTCGCCCGCAGAGGGATGCCCGATGCCGATGTCAGCCGCAATCCGTGCTGCACCACCGGATGCAGCCTCCCCGGCAGAATGAGGACCGAGGCCAATCTTTGCCGCTACGCTCCGTGCCGTCACCGCATGCTTGCTGTCACTGTCCCTCAGCCGCAGTAGGGCCTGCCTGCTGATCCCGAAGTGCTCCGCCGTCCGCGTCACGTTCCCCGTGTCGGCCAGCATCCGCAACGCCTCTGCGGCACGCTCGCCCTCGATGCTCGCGGGACGGCCCATGTGCACGCCCGCCTCTCGCGCCTTTTCCCGACCCGCCGCAGTCCGCTCCGCAATCCGGTTTCGTTCCATGTCGGCTACCTGAGCCAGTACCGCGAGGATCAGCTCGCCCACACCCTGCGCGATCCGGCCCAGCCCGAGCACCTCCACGGCCACGCCCTTGCGCAGCAGCTCGCGCACCGTCGTCTGCACGTCAATGGCATCGCGCCCGAGCCGATCCACCGCGTACACGTGCACCGTGTCGCCGTCGCGAACGTACTCCATCAGCTTCGCGAAGCCCGGACGCTCACGCGCCGGAACAGCCCCGGACACGCCTTCGTCCGAGAACTCCTTGTCGAACGTGAGGCCACCCTTCGCCATGGCATGCCGCTGCGCGTCTGTGCTCTGGTCGCGGCTCGATACCCGGAAATACGCGATGTTGCTCTTGCTGCTCATACTCGCCCCCCAAAATGTCCGTAACACCATGCATAGTATCGGACAGTCCGTAATACATCAACATTATCTTTCGGACACCCCTAGGCACACTAAGTCATGGGTGTCCGTAACGTACACCTTGCGGACAGCGACCAATGGACCGACCATGCTCTCGTGCGCACCAAAGGTTACATGCCAGCGATTTCCTTAACTTAGCCTTGTGCCGCAAGACTCTGCCGGGAAAGGTGCGCGACGCCCTGCGCTACGCGTCGTGCCTGAGCGCTTCGATAAGGCTCGCTGGTTCCATCCGGGTGGGACAGACCGTACGGCTCGGGAGGGCCCGATGGGGGACTTCAGCGAAGCGCGCCACGCTGTAGCCCCACGTGGAAATCTGGAACAAATTTCGGCCCAAGCAAATAACGTCGCGTCAGCGATAAACTCGCCAAGCGAGCCGGGTAACCGTACGAGGCACAAATGTTTCCGTTCACGCTTCTCGGATTGGCCTACACAGTCGCCAAGGACATCAAAGCGAACTTCCTCGATTGGACCGAGGAAGAGAAGATCGTAAGTCGCGATTGGATAGAGAGAACCGATCTCCAAGCCGAACTTGCGGCGAAAGGTGTCGCGCTAGGCCAGTGCAGACCCGATCTGCTCGCCATCCGGCAACTTGATGGATGGGACGTCGCCTACGAACTAGACGAAGCGAAGCGGGTAGCCCGAAAACTGGTGTTCAGGGACAACACGCTGCTAATAGTGCGCCACGTCTAAGCGGGGCGCGCCAACAGCCGACCAACGGAAGTGCGTTCTATCAAATGGTGGACACCCGAACCCCAGATCAGCGAAGCAAGATAATGCGAGCCGTCGGCTCCCGAAACACGGGACCAGAATTGCAGGTGCGAAGACTTCTACATCGGCTCGGTTATCGCTACCGGCTTCACGCTCACGGACTACCCGGCACTCCCGACATTGTGTTCGCCAGCCGAAAGAAGATCATCTTCATTCACGGCTGCTACTGGCACGGGCATTCGTGCAAGAAGGGAGCGCTCCCCAAATCCTCGCTAGATTATTGGGGGCCGAAAATACAAGCCAATCGAGACAGGGATGCAAGTAATGTCGCGGCGCTAACTGCGGCTGGGTGGAAAGTGTTGACCCTCTGGCAGTGCGAGCTTCGAGACATGTCGGCAGTCGAATTGACCCTCACTGCCTTCCTAGGTCCCACATCAAAAATTCGATCGACACGCCAAGAACATTCCGGTACGATTCGCGTCTAGCAATTTGACGTTGACAGAACAAGAGAGAATTGACGATGAGCCGACCAATTGGTATCGACTTGTTTGCCGGTGCGGGCGGACTGTCCCTTGGGTTTGAACAAGCTGGCTTCGACGTCGTGGCTGCAGTGGAGATCGATCCTATCCACGCAGCGGTTCACAAGTTCAACTTTCCCCACTGTGCAGTGATTCCCCAAAGTGTCGAAAAGCTTTCAGGGGCGCAGATCCGAAAGGCTGCTGGCATCGGAAAGCGCAAGATAGACGTCGTCTTCGGCGGCGCGCCGTGTCAGGGTTTCTCGATGATAGGGCAGCGGGCACTAGACGATCCCCGCAACGCACTCGTTCGCCACTTCGTTCGCTTGGTGCATGAACTAGACGCTAAAGCGTTCGTTTTCGAGAACGTTAAGGGCATCACCGTCGGCAAACACGCGCAGTTCCTGCAAGAGTTGATCGATGCATTCTCTTCTATCGGCTATGAGATCCGTTTGCCTTGGAAGAT
Source organism: Paraburkholderia sp. (assembly GCF_024281035.1). GTDB lineage: Bacteria > Pseudomonadota > Gammaproteobacteria > Burkholderiales > Burkholderiaceae > Paraburkholderia. The sequence continues at coordinate 26,249 of NZ_JAMXLH010000073.1, read as the reverse complement.
CCTGAACGCCGCCCATTTCGGCGCACCTCAGTTCCGCGAACGCCTGATCTTGATGGGTTGCAAGAAGGGTAGCGAACTGCCCGCCTACCCCGCACCGATCTTCCGCCCTGCTGGAACTGACAAAGATAGAGCAGGACTGCCTGAGGGTCCGTCCTGCTACGACGCGCTCAACGACATTCCGGACGCGGAAGCCTATGACGAGTTGCTGGACACAGATGCTGTGAAGGTGAAGTGGGGTAAGGCGAGTGCTTACGCCAAGTCGCTACATGGCAGTGTTAGAGCGCATTGGGACTTTTCCTACAAACGATCATTCGACTCGACCTTGTTGACGAGCAGCATGCGAACGGACCATACGGAGATCTCCCGCCGCAGATTCAGCGAAACGGAACAGGGTGCGGTTGAACCGATTTCTCGCTTCTTCAAGTTGTCGACTTCCGGCGTCAGCAACACGCTGCGCGCCGGAACAGACAGCGCTAGAGGTGCATTCACATCACCGCGCCCCATCCACTATAAGTACGCTCGCTGCGTCACGGTTAGGGAAATGGCACGCTTGCATGGTTTCCCAGATTGGTTTCGTCTCCACCAGACCAAATGGCACGGTGCCCGTCAAATCGGGAACGCTGTCCCCCCACCACTAGCTCGTGCAGTCGCAGCCCAAATCATGCTCGCGCTGGCAGCGCAGCCTGCCGTGCCTGAGGTCGCTGTCGATCTTGGAGATGAAGCGCTTCTTCGCATGGACATGGGTGAAGCCTCATCGCACTTCGGCATCTCCACCCCCATCGGTAAGCGCGACAAGAAAGGGGCACCCAAACGCAGGCAATGGGATGATCGGCCAGTGCCGTCCGGAGCCCAACAACCTGAGGAAGCTCAGCTAGATACCCTTGACCCTCGGACAGAGCTCGTATAACGCCTCTTGCTCCAACTCCAACGCGGTGAAGTCCTCAAGCTCGCCGCGTCGGACGCCCTTGAACTCGGCGACGTAGATCCCGGCAGGGGTGGAGGTCATTGCGATGGGCACAACGAGGCCCACTGCCGTCTCGTTGAATGCAGCCTTCACTTGCTGCACTATCTGTTCCTCAAGAATCCGTTGATTCTTCTTTTTGGCCTCGGCGGTAATAACCATGCGCTGCAGTTCGCCGTTTTCGTCGCGGTAGGTCGCCGCAAATAGCGCATCCACCTCGCAAAGCCGAAGCTTGATGCCGATTTGCAGGTGGGTTAGCTCTACAACATCGATAGGCGAGCGCAACGCGAAGTGCGTCTCCACCACTGCCAGCTTCACCGCCACTTGAATTAGGTACGTCTCATCGTCACGCCCCAGCTCCTTGCTGGCCAACGGCATAGAGATGCTCTGAACCCGGTGAGACCAGACGCCCTCGTGGTACCCAAATCGATTCGGAAACGGCTCGTCTTGCCCCTCCTCGTACGGCACGAACTCAAACACATTTCCATCGCCTGTGACTTGCCTCCCGCCGATACGAAGCCCTTTCAGCTTGTCGGGCCACATGTTCGAGGCACCCATACCCCGAATGACGTCCTTAATGAAGTTCGCAGGATTCCTCGACGAAAGGTGCGTCCCCTTGTTTTCGTTACACCAAGTAATCGCCGCGACGACGTCTTCGTTCGTCACGATAGTTCGAATCAAGCGCTGCGCCGCAGGATCCCACAAGGTGTCGTAGATACGTTCAATGACGTCCGGTTTTTGTGATTTCGCCATTTGTCTATTGGTGCCAGAACACTAGAATCGTCGGAAAGCCGCTACTGTATCAAGTATTGCCCGCATGAATTCAGACGTGTTCGAGGCTGAGGGCGAACTCGACCACGTAGTGAGCATCTGCGCTGTCGTGGTCTGCGGCAAATCGAATTCGACAACGAATGGGCGTGCTGCTACGGCTTGAGCATCACGCTGGACCGATGCTGCACCTGCCGGGGCTGTTATGATTGGCCCGTCTTGCTCGTCAGCACGGTGCTGGCTTGGAGACAATCCAGAGACATTTCATGTCTCGCTCGGATGCTCCGGCGAGGCGGGAAGGTGCGTTGAGGTCTTGAATCTTGGCGCGCCCGGCTGGGATCGAACCAGCAACCCCTGCCTTCGGAGGGCAGTACTCTATCCATTGAGCTACGGGCGCATTTGTGCAAAAGCGCTGCCACCAGACCGAAGAATACGGGGATAGCAGCGCTGCGAAGAGACGGCAAGGATACCCGGTTTCGGTGAAACCGTCCACCGCGCGCGGCCGGCGGGGTGAGCGAAGCGCCGCAGCAAACCACCGCACCGGCGAATACGCCCAAAAAACCACCCTCAATCTCACAGGGTCCGATCAAAAAATCAAAACCGCACAAAACGCACCACACCTCCGGGTAAACGCCCGCTACACAGCCACCGTGCGCATGCACCTGATGCGGACCCATGCGTCTATAATTTTTCCTGTTTGATCCATCGCAAGGCTGTTGCCGTCCTGCTGTCACGCTCACCACCATCCCAATGGGAGACGAGACAAACATGAGCGAAGCACCCAACGGAACCCCGATCAAAACACCCGGCCAGCTGATCGCGGCTGTCATCGCGGCGTTTGCCGTTCCTATCACCATCATCATCCTGCTCGCCTACTACGTCGACAACACGACGCGCACCGGCGCGGGCACCGATGAACTCGCCCCCGACGCAGTCGCCCAGCGCATCGCGCCCATCGCGCAGGTCACCATTCGCGATGCCAACGCGCCGCACGTCTACAAGACCGGCGAGCAGGTCTTTCAGGCTGTCTGTTCGGCATGTCACGCGACCGGCGTAGCGGGTGCGCCGAAGTTCGGCAACTCGGGAGACTGGGCGCCGCGCATCGCGCAAGGCTATGACACGCTCTGGCACACCGCGCTCTCCGGCAAGGGCGCGATGCCGCCGCGCGGCGGCACCAGTCCCGACGACTACAGCGACTACGAAATCGGCCTCGCGGTGGCCTACATGGCGAACCACGGCGGCGCGAACTTCCCCGATCCGCCGAAGCCCGCGGCCAATGCCGCCAACGCGGCAGAAGCGGCGCCAGGCGCGGCGGCGGCAGCAGCAGGAAGCGCACCGGGCGCCGCTGCGGCCGTGGCTACGCCCGCCAGCATTGCGCAGACGGCAACAGCCCCCGCGGCGGGCGCGACCTCAACTGCCCCATCAATCGCGACCGCAAGCGCCGACACCGCACAGGCCGGCAAGGTGCTCTATCAGAAGGTTTGCCAGGCGTGTCACGCGGCGGGTCTGCTGGGTGCGCCGAAGTTCGGCAGCAAGGCGGACTGGGCGCCGCGCCTGAAAGATCCGATGGACACGATCTACAACTACGCGCTGAACGGCAAGGGGCAGATGCCGGCGCGGGGCGGCTCCGGCGCCTCGGACGCCGAAGTGAAGGCCGCCGTCGATTACATGGTGAGCGCTGCGAAGTAAGCCCACGCTCACAGTTCAGCCGCATCGATAAAAACAAAGGGCTGCGTCTCACGATGCAGCCCTTTTCACGTCAAAACGTCCGAAGCCCGAAGTGGCGCGCCGCCGCGCCGTCGTGCAAGTTCTTCAACCCTTTTGCAGCAGCGCCTTCAAGCTCGCAAGCCGGTCCTTCGGCGACATCGGCGCTTCTTCCGGTGTGGGCGGCGGCGCGTCGTCCAGTCCCATTTCGGGGATGAAGCGCGACGCCTCGCACACCACAGTTTCTCTCGCGCGCTTGCGCTTCTTGCACCAGTTCAGATGCAGGCTGCGCTGCGCGCGCGTGATCGCGACGTACATCAGCCGCCGCTCTTCCTCGATGCGCGCGTCGTCGATCGGTTCGTCGTCGGCGCCGCCGCGATGGGGCATGATCCCCTCTTCCACGCCGACCAGAAACACGTGCGGGTATTCGAGCCCTTTCGACGCGTGCACGGTCGAAAGCCGCACCGCATCCGGGTCCTCTTCCTTGCCTTCGAGCATCGACATCAGCGCCACCGTCTGGATCAGGCCCAGCAGGTTCTTGCCGGTATCGGCGAGGCCGTCGGCATTGTCGTAGCCCGTGGCTTCGGCATCGTCGCCGGGTTCGGGCTCCGGTTTCGTGCCCTTGCGCTTGAGCCATTCGAGGAATTCGAGCACGTTCTGCCACTTCGACTGAGCCTGGCGCTCGTCGAAGGTGTCGTACAAATAGGCTTCGTAGTGGATCGCTTCCATGAGGTCGTCGAGCACGACCGTCGCGGGTTCCTTCTCCGCGCGCTCGGCAAGACGCTGCATGAAGTCGCAGAACACGCGCATCGGCTCGACCTGGCGGGCCGAAAGCCGCGCCTCGATGCCGCCCATGTACACCGCCTCGAACAGCGACACCTTCGCCTGGCCCGCGAACGAGCCGAGCGCTTCGAGCGTCGTGTTGCCCACGCCGCGTCGCGGCGTCGTGATTGCGCGGATGAACGCGGGATCGTCGTCGGGGTTCGCGATCAGGCGCAGGTACGCGCAGAGGTCCTTGATTTCGGCTTTGTCGAAGAACGATTGCCCGCCCGAAAGCACGTACGGAATGCGCTCGCGCCGCAGCACCTGTTCGAAGATGCGCGCCTGGAAGTTGCCGCGATACAGGATCGCGTAATCGCGAAACTGCGCGCGCCGCTCGAACTTGTGCGCCGAGAGCCTGAACACCACCGATTCGGCCTCGTGTTCTTCGTCGTTGCACGGCGTGACCGTGATCGTGTCGCCCATGCCGTGCTCGGACCAGAGCTTCTTCTCGAACAGTTTCGGGTTGTTCGCGATGACGTTGTTCGCCGCCGTGAGAATGCGCACCGTCGAGCGATAGTTCTGCTCCAGCTTGACCACGTGCAGCTTCGGGAAGTCGCGGCCGAGCTGTGCGAGGTTTTCGAGCGTCGCGCCGCGCCAGCCGTAGATGGCCTGGTCGTCGTCGCCCACGGCCGTGAACGCCGCGCGCGGGCCCGCCAGCAGCTTGAGTAGTTCGTACTGGCAGGCGTTGGTGTCCTGGTACTCGTCGATCAGCAGGTAGCGCAGCTTGTTCTGCCAGCGCTCGCGCACCGGTTCGTTCCGCGCGAAGAGTTCGCTCGGCAGGCGGATCAGGTCGTCGAAGTCGACGGCCTGGTACGCATGCAGCGTCGCCACGTAATTGCGGTAGACGATGGCCGCCTGGTGCTCGTCCTCGTTCGACGCCGTGGCGAGCGCCTCTTCAGGCATCACGAGGCCGTTCTTCCAGAGCGAGATGATCGACTGGATCTTGCGGATGAAGCCCTTGTCCGTCGAGCCGACCTGCTCCTGGATCATGGCGAAGCAGTCGTCCGAATCCATGATCGAGAACTGGGGCTTGAGACCCAGATGCTCGGCTTCCTGGCGCAGGATCTGCACGCCGAGCGAGTGGAACGTGCAGACGGTGAGCTGGTTCACCGGCACCTTGCGGCCTTCCTTGCCGGGCGTCGTCAGCGTCTTGCCCTCGAGCAGTTTGCCCACGCGCTCGCGCATTTCGGCGGCGGCCTTGTTGGTGAACGTGACGGCCGCGATATGGCGCGGCTCGAAGCCTTTGACTTCGATGAGGTGCGCGATCTTCTGCGTGATCACGCGCGTCTTGCCGCTGCCCGCGCCGGCGAGCACGAGACAGGGACCGTCGAGATAGCGCACCGCTTCGCTTTGGGCGGGATTCAGGCCTGCGGACATCGTTGCTGGATTGGAAAAACGGGTGGATCAGGTGGATCAGACAGGGCGCGTGCGGCGAACCTGCCGTGCGCGATGGCGGCGAGCGCTCCGCTTGCGCGGGCTCGGGCACGCAGCGCGTGGACAACGTCCCGCGCGGCGAACGCAAGGCGCGAGCGCAGCGCAAGGCAAGACCACCGCGCGGTGTGCGATCGCGGGTGGGATGTTAACACGGCGAGCCGGTCGGCCGGAGGGATCGCGGCGCGCTGGTGGCGGCCGTGGCGAGCGGCGCACGGGCGCGCCGCGCCCCGTCGATATGACCCCGCCCGCAATGCGCGGCCGGACGTGATCCGCCACCGAGAGCCCGCCGTCCACCACCCGCCGCGTGCCACAATAACGCCCACCCGCCCACCACGGCTGCGGCTCGCGCCGCGCCCACCTTGCAGGAGTCACCGCATGACTTCACCGCTGAAAATCGGCCTGATGGGCTATGGCTTCGCCGGCCAGACCTTCCACGCACCCGTAATCGCGCACTGCGCGGCCACGGTACTTTCCGCGATCGCCACCGGCCAGCCCGATCGCGCGCGCGCCGACTTTCCGGACGCCGCCATCGTCCCCGATCTCGACGCACTGCTCGCGCTCGACGACATCGAATGCGTCGTGATCGCGACGCCCAACGATACCCACTTCGACCTCGCACGCCGCACGCTGGAGCGCGGCAAGCACGTCCTCGTCGACAAGCCGGTCACGCTGAGCGCCGCCGAGGCGCGCACGCTCGCCGCGCTTGCATCGGCGCGCGGTCTGGTGTTCGCACCCTTTCACAACCGCCGCTGGGACGGGGATTTCCTCACCGTGCGCGCGCTCCTGACAAGCGGCGAACTGGGCCGCGTGACGCACTTCGAATCGCATTTCGACCGCTTTCGCCCACAGGTGCGCCAGCGCTGGCGCGAGGATGCCGCGCGCGGCGGCGGCCTGCTCTACGACCTCGGGCCGCATCTGGTCGACCAGGCGCTCGCGCTCTTCGGCGCGCCCGAAACGGTCGCCGCATTCGTGCGCACGCGCCGCGATGACGCGACGGCACCCGACTACGTGCATCTCGTGCTCGGCTACGCGAATCACGACGCGGTGCTGCACGCGAGCGCGCTCGCCGCGTTCTCGCCGCGCTTCGTGATCAACGGCACGCGCGGCGGCTATCTGAAGAACGGCCTCGACACGCAGGAGGACCAGCTGAAGGCCGGCCTGCGCCCGGGCGAGGCGGGGTTCGGCGCGGGCAACGAGGCGGGACGGCTGCACGTCCTGCTGGATGCCCCCTCGGGCGGCAGCGAGAGCGAACGCGCGCTGCCCACGGTCGACGGCGACTACACGGGTCTTTATCGCGCGCTGGCCGCGGCGATCCGCGACGGTGTGCCGTTTCCGGTGAGCCCGCAGGACGCCATCGACGTGATGACGGTCATCGAACTGGCGATGCAAAGCACCGCCGAGGGCCGCACGCTTCCGTTCGTGCGCGCGGACTGACTGGGCACATGTCCTGCGATTCGGGCGCGCAGCGCCCGAATTTCCCCTCGTCGGACAGCGTGCACAGCGCCGAAGCCGATGAAAGGGGCGCACCAGCCGTGACACGTGCGCGTGCGCGCGCCGTCATCGCGCGGGGTGCATGAAACGTTGGTTGCAGGGACAACGCCTCAAATCGCGCTCCAGGCGCGACAACGACCAGAAAGGAGTCTTGCATGTCCCGCATCGCCCGCGCGCTCGCCGCCAGCACGCTCGTCTCGACGCTCGCCGCGTGCGTCATCACCGGGCCGCAGCAGCGCCCCGCAGGTCCGGCGCCGCACGCGCTCTCCGTCGACCGGCTGCATCAGGTGGACGGCCGCATCGACAACCTGGGCCGCCGCCTCGACACGCGCGTGAACGAGGGCTACTACCCGCAGCCGCAGGGCGCCGCGGTCCATCGCCGCCTTGAAGAAATCCGCCGCGAAGCGCACGACATGGCGACCCAGCACGGCGGCGGCATCTCGCCCGACGAAGAGCGCGTGCTCAACGAGGAACTCGACACGGCCGCGCGCGCGATCGGCGAATAATTTCCGCGACGCTCGTCCCAGGCGTCCTTGGCGTCCTTGGCGTCCCAAGCGTCCCAGACGCGCCCGGTGTCCGCCCCGGGCGCGTGACACAGCGCCTCCCGCGCGCTGCCGCTTGCAGGCCTTCGCCGCACCTTCCCTGCGACACGCAGCATCCAGGCATGCGCGCCCATCAGTCCCCCTCGCGCGGGGAATTTTCCGCATTGACACGCCCCGTGCGCGTCGCGCACAATCGCTGCGCGCGCCGGGAGAGCGCGCTGGCAGCCGCTTGATATGCAAGCAAACGAAGCAGACAAGCGCCGCCAGCGCCGCCGAAGGGGCAACCCACAAACTCTCAGGCAAAAGGACCGTGCGCGCCGGACCGCTGATCCATCCGCTTGCGCGTTTTTCGCGCGCAGCGAATGGAAACGCGTGAACGTCCGCACTCTGGAGAGCGACAGTAGAACGGCGGCTCAGCCGCGTTCAGGCTGCCCACCGAAGGGGCGCGCGCCGCGAAGCGCTGCCATGCGCAGCGAACGGCGCAATCTCTCAGGTACCGAGGACAGAGGGGCCATGCACGAAGCGTCCACAGGCACAGGGCCTGCGGCGATTCATGCATGGCCTTTTTCGTTTTCGACCGTGACGAGATCGCCCCATGACCGAACTGAAACACACTCCGCTCAACGCCACGCACCGCGCGCTTAACGCCCGTATGGTCGATTTCGGCGGCTGGGATATGCCCGTCAACTACGGCTCGCAGATCGACGAGCATCACGCCGTGCGCACCGACGCCGGCATGTTCGACGTTTCGCACATGTGCGTCGTCGATTTCGCGGGCCCGAAGGCGCGCGAATTCTTCTCCCACGCCATCGCCAACAACGTCGCGAAGCTCACGACGCCGGGCCGCGCGCTCTACTCGTGCATGCTGAACCCGCAAGGCGGCGTGATCGACGACCTGATCGTCTATTACTTCGCCGACGACCAGTTCCGCACCGTCGTCAACGCGGGCACCGCCGAGAAAGACATCGCCTGGTTCCAGAAGCTGAACGCCGAAGGCGGCTTCGGCCTCACCATCACGCCGCGCCGCGATCTGGCGATCGTCGCCGTGCAGGGCCCGAACGCCCGCGACAAGGTCTGGCAGGTTGCGCCCTCCGCGCGCAGCTCCACCGAAACGCTCAAGCCCTTCAACGCCGCGAAGATCGACGTCACGCCGTTCGGCGAATTGATGATCGCGCGCACGGGTTACACCGGCGAAGACGGCTTCGAAGTCGTGCTGCCGGTCGCCGCCGTGTGCGAGTTCTGGGACGCCTTGCAGCGCCAGGGCGTGAAGCCCTGCGGCCTCGGCGCGCGCGACACGCTGCGCCTCGAAGCCGGCATGAACCTCTACGGCCAGGACATGGACGACAACGTCTCGCCGCTCGACGCGGGCCTCGCCTGGACCGTCGACATGAAGGAGCCGCGCGATTTCGTCGGCCGCGCCGCGCTCGAAGCCAACGGTTCGCGCATGGCGTTCGTCGGCCTCATCCTGCAGCGTGAAAACGGCAAGGCGGGCGGCGTGCTGCGCGCGCACCAGAAGGTGCTCACGCCGTTTGGCGAAGGCGAAATCACGAGCGGCACTTTCTCGCCGACGATGCAGGAATCGATCGCCTTCGCGCGTGTGCCCAAGAGTGCGCAAGCAGGCGTGCAGCCGGGCGACGTCGTGCAGGTGCAGATCCGCGACAAGGCGCTTTCCGCGACCGTGGTAAAACTTCCGTTCGTGCGCAACGGCAAGGTGCTCGTCGCCTGACCGGCGCGCTTTTGCGCCGCGCACGCCCCCTCTTTTCAAGCATTAGCAAACCCATACCGCGAACCACGCACTGGAGCATTCAATGAGCATCCCGGCCGATCTGAAATACACCGAATCGCACGAATGGGTCCGCACGGAAGCCGACGGCACGTTGACCGTCGGCATCACCGACCACGCCCAGGAAGCGCTCGGCGACATCGTGTTCCTGGAACTGCCCGAAGCAGGCCGCACGGTCGGCGCGGGCGACGCCGTCGCGGTGATCGAGTCGGTCAAGGCCGCCTCGGACATCTACGCGCCGGTCGCAGGCGAGATCGTCGAATCGAACAGCGCGCTCGTCGACACGCCCGACGTCGTGAACGGCACGCCCTACGAATCGTGGCTCTTCAAGATCAAGCCGGCCGCGGGCGCTTCGCTCGACAAGCTGCTCGACGCCGCCGGCTACGAAAAGGCCATCGGCGCTTAACCCCCACCGCTTACGGCGCGGCAGCCCATGCGCGGCCGCCGCGCCCCGCTCTGCGCGGGATGGCAGCAAGCGCTGAAGCACTAACTGCGATCGACCGCTCTGCGTGGGATGGCAACAAGCGCTGAAGCCCTAACTGCGATCGACCGCTCTGCGTGGGATGGCAGTAAGGCGCTGAAGCGCCAACTGCCATCGACAGGAAAAAACCATGAAGCTCGAACACCCGGATCATCTGATGAACACTTCCCTCACGCTCGCTGCGCTTGAATCGCACGACGCCTTCGCCGGGCGCCACATCAGCCCCGACGCGGCCGACCAGCAGGCGATGCTCGACACGCTCGGCTTCGCCTCGCGCGCCGCACTGATCGAAGCTGTGATTCCGGCCGCGATCCGCCGCAAGGAAGCGCTGCCGCTCGGCCCGTTCGCCGCGCCGCGCACCGAAGCCGAAGCCCTCACGGGCCTGCGCGCGCTCGCGGACAAGAACCAGGTGTTCCGCTCGTACATCGGGCAGGGCTACTACGACGCGCACACGCCGGCCGTCATCCTGCGCAACGTGCTCGAAAACCCGGCGTGGTACACCGCGTACACGCCATATCAGCCGGAAATCTCGCAGGGCCGCCTCGAAGCGCTCCTGAACTTCCAGCAGATGATCACCGACCTCACCGGTCTCGCGATCTCCAACGCGTCGCTCCTCGACGAAGCCACCGCCGCCGCCGAAGCGATGACGCTCGTGCAGCGCACCAGCAAGTCGAAGTCGAAGATCTTCTTCGTCGCCGACGACGTGCTGCCGCAAACCATCGAAGTCGTGAAGACGCGCGCAAAGCCGATCGGCCTCGAAGTCAAGGTCGGCCCGGCGAAAGAAGCTCCGCAAGCCGGTGCGTTCGGCGTGCTGCTGCAGTATCCGGGCGTGAACGGCGACGTGCGCGACTACCGCGAACTCGCCCAGGCCGTGCACGCCGCGGGCGGCGCGGTGATCGCCGCCGCCGACCTGCTCGCGCTCACGATCCTCACGCCGCCCGGCGTCTGGGGCGCGGACGTGGCCATCGGCAACGCGCAGCGCTTCGGCGTGCCGATGGGCTTCGGCGGCCCGCACGCCGCCTATATGGCCGTGCGCGACGAATTCAAGCGCCAGATGCCGGGCCGTCTCGTCGGCGTGACCGTCGACGCGCAAGGCAACCCCGCATTGCGCCTCGCGCTGCAAACGCGCGAACAGCACATCCGCCGCGAGAAAGCCACGTCGAACGTTTGCACGGCGCAGGCGCTGCTCGCGATCATGGCGAGCATGTACGCGGTCTATCACGGCCCGCACGGCCTGAAGACGATCGCGCAGCGCGTGAACCGCGTCGCGGCGATCCTCGCGGCCGGCGCGAAGCAGCTCGGTTACACGCTCGTCAACGAAACCTTCTTCGACACGCTCACGTTCGAATCGGGCCCGCGCACCCAGGCGCTCATCGACGCAGCACTCGCGCGCGGCATGAACCTGCGCCACGTCGGCGCAACGCGCGTGGGTGTGTCCGTCGACGAAACGACGACGCGCGCCGATCTCGCCGATCTGCTCGCCGTGTTCGCGCAAGCCGCGTTCGCGGACGCCGCGCCGTCGGTCGATGCGCTCGACGCCGAAATCTCGAAGCAAGTCGCGGCATCGTTCCCGGCCTCGCTCGTGCGCGAAGGCGCGTATCTCGCGCATCCGGTGTTCAACCGCCACCATTCGGAAACGGAAATGCTGCGCTACCTGCGCAGCCTCTCCGACAAGGATCTCGCGCTCGACCGTTCGATGATCCCGCTCGGCTCGTGCACGATGAAGCTCAACGCCACCTCGGAAATGCTGCCGGTCACGTGGCCCGAGTTCGGCCGCATTCACCCGTTCGCACCCGCCGAGCAGACGGTCGGCTATCGCGAGATGATCGATCAGCTCGAACAGATGCTCGTGGCCGCAACCGGCTACGCCGCCGTCTCGCTGCAGCCGAACGCGGGCTCGCAAGGCGAGTACTCGGGCCTGCTCATCATCCACGCGTATCACGCCTCGCGCGGCGAAGGACATCGCAACGTCTGCCTGATTCCGGCATCGGCGCACGGCACGAATCCGGCGTCGGCGCAGATGGCAGGCATGCAGGTCGTCGTCGTCGCCTGCGACGCGCAAGGCAACATCGACATCGCCGATCTGAAGGCGAAGGCCGAACAGCACGCCGCGAATCTCGCGGCGATCATGATCACGTATCCCTCGACGCACGGCGTGTTCGAACAGAACGTGCGCGAAGTCTGCCAGATCGTGCACACGCACGGCGGCCAGGTCTATGTGGACGGCGCGAACATGAACGCGATGGTCGGCCTCGCAGCGCCCGGCCAGTTCGGCGGCGACGTTTCGCACCTGAACCTGCACAAGACCTTCTGCATCCCGCACGGCGGCGGCGGACCGGGCGTCGGCCCGGTCGCGGTCGGCGCGCATCTCGCGAAGTTCCTGCCGAACCAGCTTTCGAGCGGCTACAAGCGCGACGATCACGGCATCGGCGCAGTGAGCGCGGCGCCTTACGGCTCGGCTTCGATCCTGCCGATCTCGTGGATGTACATCGCGATGATGGGCGCGGCCAACCTCACGGCCGCCACCGAGGCCGCGATCCTCAACGCGAACTACGTCGCGAAGCAACTCGCGCCGCACTTCCCGGTGCTCTACAGCGGCCCGGGCGGACTCGTCGCGCACGAGTGCATCCTCGATCTGCGTCCCATCAAGGATGCGAGCGGCATCAGCGTCGACGACGTCGCCAAGCGCCTGATGGACTACGGCTTCCACGCGCCCACGATGAGCTTCCCGGTGCCGGGCACGCTGATGGTCGAGCCGACCGAATCGGAATCGAAGGAGGAACTCGACCGCTTCATCGCCGCGATGATCGCGATCCGCGAGGAAATCCGCGCCGTGGAAGAAGGCCGCGCCGACAAGGAAGACAATCCGCTGAAGCACGCGCCGCACACGGCGGCCGTGGTGGTCGCCGACGACTGGAAGCACGCGTACTCGCGCGAACAGGCCGCGTATCCCGTGCGCTCGCTGGTGGCGCAGAAGTACTGGCCGCCGGTTGGCCGCGCCGACAATGCCTACGGCGACCGCAACCTGTTCTGCTCGTGCGTGCCCGTCAGCGAGTACGACGACGCGCAGGCCGCAGAGGCACAGCAGGCGTAAAGCGCGACTGATGCCGCCAGGCGCGCCGCCGGTTACCGGCGCGCCTGGCTGGCGTCGCACTCACATTTGCCGCCACAAACCGTTACCATCACACACCTGTCAGGCTTGAATCAGGGAGTCCCGCATGGCGCGGAAGGTGCGAACGGTCTCAACCCGGGCGTCGACCCGGCGGATGCGCAACGGCGCGAAACTCGCCTGTGCGCTGGCTGCGGCCTGCGCCTGGTTCGCCTCGGCGCCCGCGGCACACGCGGCGATGAATTTCTGCGCAGCACCCGCGCTGCAAACGAGCGAGCGCACCAACGCGGACCCCGGCGTGAAGACGCTCGTCGCACAGGTCGCGGCGCGTGTGAACGACATGCCGCACCCGGTCGCCACCCTGCACACCGAAGGCACCCTGCCGCACGAGGGCATCTACGACCAGAGCGTCGAGGCAGCGAACGAGCTCGATCTCATGCGCGACGCCGCGCTCGCATGGCGCGCGACGAGCGACGATCGCTTTCTGAAGCTCGTCGACCGCTTTCTCACTGCCTGGGTCGCCACCTATCGGCCGAGTTTCAATCCGATCGACGAAACGCGCTTCGAAAGCCTGATCCTCGCCTACGACATGACCGCGAGCGCGCTGCCCGTCAAAACGCGCAACGCGACCATGGCGTTCCTGAACCGCTTCGCAAACGGCTACATCGCACAGGTGGACGCGCAGCCGCGCCCGCTCAAGGGCAATTTCGCGAACAACTGGCAGAGCCACCGGGTCAAACTGATAGCGATGATCGCGTTCACGCTCGACAACCGGAAGATGATTGCGACAGCGCAGCGGCTCTTCGTGGAACACATCGGCGACAACATCGCGCCCGACGGCTCGACGCGCGATTTCGCCGAGCGCGACGCGCTGCACTACGTCGCGTACGACCTGCAGCCGCTCGTGACAGCCGCGCTCGCCGCGCGCCGCCACAACCGCAACTGGCTCAACGAGCGGGCGGCGAACGGCGCGACGCTCACGCGGGCGCTCGACTGGCTCGCGCCCTACGCGACGGGCGAGAAAACGCACGAGGAGTTCGTGCACTCGACGGTGGCCTTCGACGCGCGGCGGCGCGAAGCCGGCCTGCCCGGCTTCTCCGGCCCGTGGGACCCGAAGAACGCCGCCGAATTGTTCCACCTGGCGGCCCGGCTGAACGGCCGCTTTACGCCGATCGCGCTCCGGCTCGCGCCGAAGCCCCCCGCCTGGCTCGCCGTGTGCCTGCCGCTGCCCGCGCGCTAGGAGCGCCAGGGGCGCCAGGCGGCACGGGCCATGCGGCGTACAAGTACCGACCAGCGCGCAGTCAAATGTATGACCAGGCGCGCGGTTATTAAACGAGACAGCAGTTTTTAGCAAGCAGGAGTACTAGACATGGCAGTCAGCGTTTTCGATCTCTTCAAAATCGGCATCGGACCGTCCAGTTCGCACACGGTCGGCCCCATGCGGGCGGCGCTGATGTTCGTCGAAGGACTTGAGCGTGACGGTCTGCTCGCCGCCACGGCATCGGTGAAATGCGAGCTGTACGGCTCGCTCGGCGCGACCGGCAAGGGCCACGGCACCGACCGCGGCGTCATGCTCGGGCTGATGGGCGACGCGCCCGACACGGTGAACCCCGACACCATTGCCGAACGGCTCGAAGCCGTGCGCGCATCGCGCAGCCTCGCACTGGCCGGTCATCACACGATCCCGTTCGTGCAGAAGGAGCACATCGCGTTCTATCGTCAGGCGCTGCCCGAGCATCCGAACGGCATGAAGCTGCGCGCGTACGATGCCGACGGCGCAACGCTGCGCGAAAGCACCTATTTGTCCGTGGGCGGCGGTTTCGTCGTGACGGCCGGTGCGGCAAACACGAAGGTGCTGGCCGCCGCAGCGCAACTGCCGCGGCCGTTTCGCACGGGCAACGAGCTGCTCGCGCTGTGCGCCTCGACCGGCAACAGCATCGCGCAACTGATGCTCGAAAACGAGCGCGTCTGGCATACCGACGAAGAAATCCGCAGCGGCCTGCTGCGCATCTGGGGCGTGATGCAGTCGTGCGTCTCGCGCGGCATCGGCGTCGGCAATCCGGCGGCCGAAGGCACGCTGCCGGGCCCGTTCAACGTGAAGCGCCGCGCGCCGCAGCTCTATCGCGCACTCACCGGCAACCCCGAGCGCGCGCTGCAAGACCCGCTCTCGATGATCGACTGGATCAACGTCTACGCGATCGCCGTGAACGAAGAAAACGCCGCGGGCGGGCGCGTCGTCACGGCGCCGACCAACGGCGCCGCGGGCATCATCCCGGCCGTGCTGCACTACTACGTGCGCTTCACGCCGGGTGCAACCGAGCAGGGCGTGATCGACTTCCTGCTCACCGCCGCGGCCATCGGCATTCTCTACAAGCTCAACGCGTCGCTTTCCGGCGCTGAAGTGGGTTGCCAGGGCGAAGTGGGCGTCGCGTGCTCGATGGCCGCGGGTGCGCTCGCCGCCGTGCTCGGCGGCACGCCGCAGCAAGTCGAGAACGCCGCCGAGATCGGCATGGAGCACAACCTCGGCCTCACCTGCGATCCCGTCGGCGGCATGGTGCAGATTCCCTGCATCGAGCGCAACGCGATGGCGTCCGTGAAGGCCGTGAACGCGGCGCGCATGGCGCTGCGCGGCGACGGCGCGCACTATGTCTCGCTCGATTCGGTCATCAAGACGATGCGCGAGACCGGCGCCGACATGAAGACGAAGTACAAGGAAACCTCGCGCGGCGGCCTCGCGGTGAATATCGTCGAGTGCTGACGCGCTGCGCGCGTCGTCCTTTGCCAGGTCGCGCGCGTCGTCCTTTCCTCTAATACATACAACAGGAGACACACAGACATGACCGCGACTACACCGCCGCACGACTGCGCCAGCCGCACGAGCGCGCCGACGACCACGGGCGCGCACCTCCTCGTCGATGCGCTTGCCGCGAACGGCGTGACACGCGTGTTCTGCGTACCGGGCGAGAGCTACCTCGCGGTGCTCGACGCACTGTACGACGTCACGGACCGCATCGAGACCATCGTGTGCCGCCACGAAGCTTCGGCCGCGAACATGGCCGAAGCTGCGGGCAAGCTCACCGGCAAGCCGGGCATCGCATTCGTCACGCGCGGGCCGGGCGCGACGCACGCGTCGATCGGCGTGCACACGGCGTTCCAGGATTCGTCGCCGATGATCCTGCTGATCGGCCAGGTCGCACGCGAGCAGATGGACCGCGAAGCGTTTCAGGAAGTCGACTACCGGCGCATGTTCGGCCAGATGGCGAAGTGGGTCGCGCAGATCGACGACGCGCGCCGCGTGCCCGAATATCTGAGCCACGCATTCCATATCGCGACTTCGGGACGCCCCGGGCCGGTCGTGCTCGCGCTGCCCGAGGACATGCTGAGCGATGTCTTTCCCGCCGCCGACGCGCAGCCCGTCGCGCCCGCCGCGCAGCGCGTGCAGGCCTCGCCTTCGGCCGCGCAGATCGAGCAGTTGCGCACGCTGCTCGCGAACGCGAAAAAGCCATTCGTGATCGCGGGCGGCCACGGCTGGACGAGCGCCGCCTGCGCGGATCTGCAGCGCTTCGTCGAGAACTGGCGCTTGCCCATCGGACTCGCGTTCCGCTTCCAGGACACGCTCGACAACGATCACCGGAACTATGCGGGCGACGTGGGCCTCGGCATAAATCCGGCGCTGGCGCAGCGCATCCGCGAGGCCGACGTGCTGCTCGCGCTCGGACCGCGCCTTGGCGAAGCGACCACGGGCGGCTACGCGCTCCTCGACATTCCGAAGACGAAGCAGACGCTGATCCACGTCCACCAGGGCGCGGAAGAACTCGGGCGCGTCTATGCGGCCGATCTGCCAATCGTGTCGGGTCTGCCCGAAATCGCATCGATGCTCGCGGCGCTCGACGCGCCCGCCACATGTGCATGGGAGGGTTGCGCCGAGGACGCGCACCGCGCGTATCTGGCATGGCGCGAGCCGCGCCCGATGCCCGGCGATGTTCAGATGGGCGAAATAATCCAGCAACTGCGCGCGCGCCTGCCCAACGACGCCATCGTCACGAACGGCGCAGGCAACTACGCAACGTGGCTGCACCGGCATTTCGCGTACCGTCACTTCCGCTCGCAGCTCGCGCCCACCAGCGGCGCGATGGGCTACGGCGTGCCCGCCGCGATTGCCGCGAAGTCGCTTTATCCGTCGCGCACCGTGGTCGCGCTCGCGGGCGACGGGTGCTTCATGATGTCGGCGCCGGAAATCGCCACGGCGATGCAGTACGGGCTCAACGTGGTGTTCATCGTCGTGAACAACGGGCACTACGGGACGATCCGCATGCATCAGGAGCGGCACTATCCGGGGCGCGTTCACGGCACGCAGCTCACGAACCCGGATTTCGCGGCCTTCGCGCACGCGTTCGGCGCGCACGGCGAAGTTGTCGAGTCCACGTCGGCGTTCCTGCCCGCGCTGGAACGCGCGCTTGACGCGGGACGGCCCGCGCTCATCGAGATCCGCATCCCGAAGGACGCGAGCACGCCCGCCATGACGCTCACGCAGATTCGCGAAGCGGCGCTCAAGAAGGGCGCGTAAGCGAAAACGGACACGGTGCAATCCCGCGTGGATGCTTCCCGCAACGTCAAGGCAGCGCTGATCTTGAGGAACAGGTCGGCGCTGTCGCGATAGCCGTAGGCCATATCAGAATTGCACCGCGGTCAATTCGTAATGACAACGTCAGTGCACCATGCTAGAGTGCAAGTGATCTAATGCATTGGAGGATCGCTTCCATGACGGCGCAGAATGCATTGCCCGCCAAGCGGGAAACTCTGAACATTCGCATCAAGCCTGAAGAGCGAAGCCTGATCGACAGGGCCGCGAAACTACGGGGAAAAAACCGCACCGATTTCGTGCTGGAAGCCGCGCGCAATGCCGCGGAAGAGGCGCTACTCGATCAGACCATCATCACGAGTTCGCCGGACGCCTACGCGGCCTTTCTGGCGCGTCTCGACATGCCTCCGCAGCCGAATGAGCGCTTACGCAAAATGCTCCAGACGCCGGCGCCGTGGGATACGGATCGATGATTGGAGCGCCCGAGCCACTCGCGTCACATCACGAACTGGACTTGTTCAGTTCGGGAGTAGAAAGCCTGGATCAATGGTTGAAACGCCGGGCGTTGAAGAACCAGGGTACAGGCGCATCGCGGACATTCGTCGCCGCCGAAGGGCAGCGGGTGCTCGCTTACTATGCTCTGGCATCGAGTGCTGTCACGGTAGACGCGGCTCCCGGCCGCTTTCGCCGTAACATGCCAGACCCGATTCCCGTAGTCGTTCTGGGACGGCTGGCCGTCGACCAATCGTTGCATGGCCGAGGCATCGGCCGCGCTCTGGTTCGGGATGCTTGCCTTCGCGTGATCCAGGCCGCCGACACGATCGGCATCCGGGGGATGCTGGTACACGCCCTCTCGGAGAAAGCACAGACGTTCTACGAGCGAATGGGATTCGAGCGATCACAACTTGATCCCATGACACTACTGGTGACGCTTGCCGATCTAAAAGCCGCCCTTTAAAGAACTCCGCACGGCTTGACCGGCAACACAGTCGCACAACGAAAAGCCCCGCAGGGAATTCTCCCTGCGGGGCTTTCACTTGCGGCACTACATCGGCCGCGGCGCGCGGCACCCGATATTCCGGCTGCCGCTCACGCCGCGAGGCAAATGGGCTTTACTTGCCGCCCACGCTTTGCAGCGTCGTCCACTTGCCGTCGACAACCTTGTACAGCGTAATGCCGCCGTTCTTCAGGTCGCCGTGCGCGTCGTACGCGAGTTCCTTCGTCGTCACAGCCGGCATGCTCGTCTTCGCGAGGTACGGCAGGTACTTCGCCGGATCCGTCGAGTTCGCCGCCTTCATCGCTGCGAACATCGCCATCGCGCCGTCGAATGCATACGGCGAGTACGTCTGGACGTCTTCACCGAAGCGCTTCTTGTACTTCTCCACGTAGCCCTTGCCGCCCGGCATTTCGTCCAGCGGCAGGCCCGCGAGCGATGCCACCGTGCCGTTCGCCGCGTCGCCTGCGAGCTGCAGGAAGGTCGGCGTATGAACCATTTCGCCGCCCATCAGCGGAGCCTTGATGCCAAGCGACTTCATCTGCTTGACCATCGGGGCCGCTTGCGAATCCGCGCCGCCGAAATAGATCAGGTCGGGATTCTGTGACTTCAGCCTGGTCAGGATCGACTTGAAGTCCACGGCCTTGTCGTTCGTGTACTCGCGGTCGATGATCGTGCCGCCTGCGCCCTTCGCTGCCTTCGCGAACTGGTCTGCCAGGCCCTGGCCGTAGGCCGTGCGGTCGTCAACCACGGCGATCTTCTTCATGCCGAGCGACTTGACGGCGAACGCGCCTGCCACCGAACCCTGCTGCGTGTCGGAGGTCATCATGCGGAAGGTCGTCTTGAAGCCTTGCTGCGTGTACTCCGGCGCGGTCGCCATCGCGATCTGCGGGATGCCCGCGTTCGCGTAGATGCGCGAAGCCGGGATCGTCGTGCCCGAGTTGAAGTGGCCGAGCATGCCCTTGATGCCGTCGTCCACGAGCTTCTGCGCGACGGTCGTGCCCGTGCGCGGGTCGGCCTGGTCGTCAGCCGCGTCGAGCACGAAGTGAATCTGCTTGCCGCCGATCACCGGCTTGGTTGCGTTCTCTTCCTCGACAGCAAGCGTGATGCCGTTCTTGAAATCCGTGCCGTAGTGGGCCTGCGCACCGGTCATCGGACCAGCGAAACCGATCTTCACCTCTTCGACTTGCGCGTGCGCCGTCCCGGCCAGCGACATGGCGGCAACAATCGTTGCGCCTGCCAGCTGCTTCATGGTGTGCTGCATATCTTCTCCTTGCTACCAGGTATGGAACGGAGCGGCTTCGGCGTGCGCCGTGCCGCTTCCTTGTCATTGAGACGACCGTCAGTATGGCGGCTGCTTAACCGATCGTCATCAAATTTGCATTGCCGCCCGCCGCGGCTGTGTTCACGCTCACAGAACGCTCGGTCAGGAGACGTTCCAGGGCGTAATCTTCGTCGCCGTTCGCGAGTGCATGGGCTGCAACGCCCTGCACCGACACGATCGGTCCTGCACGCTTTGCCACTTCCTTCACGAGCGCGAGCAGCTCGTCGCTGTCGCCTTCGAAGAGCACCGCGTCGTACTTCGCATCACTGCCTCCGTCCTTGCCCTTGTGCACGGCGGCCTGCGCCTTCAACTTCGCCGGCAGTGCGCTCACGAGCGCTTCGCCCGCCGCGCCCGAGAAGAGCGCGCGGTTGCCCGTCGCGAGTGCTGCGGCAAATTGCGCACGCGCGCCGGTCGCCGTCGACGGCACGCACAGCACCGTGCCGCGCGCCGAAAGAGTGTAGGTGTTGCGCTCGCCCGTCGGCCCCGGCAGCACGGCGGTTGCGCCCGCCAGCACGTATTCGAGGTAGCCGTCGCAGCGTGCGGCCAGCGCCGGTTCGCGCTCGGCGATCAGCCAGTCGCGCAGCGACGTGAGTGCGGTATGCGTCGAGTGCACCGGTTCGCCGTTTTCGCTTTGCGGGACATCGACCACGAGCGCCTGCGAAAGCGACGCCGGCAGACCGGCCGGACGCTTCGCGAGCAGGCGCGACAGATACAGTGCGCCCCCCGCCTTCGGACCCGTGCCCGACAGCCCTTCGCCGCCGAACGGCTGCACCCCGACCACCGCGCCGATCACGTTGCGGTTCACGTAGATGTTGCCCACATGCGCGTTGCTCACCACATGCGCGATGGTCTCGTCGATACGCGTATGGATGCCGAGCGTGAGGCCGTAGCCGGTCGCGCGAATCTGTTCGAGCAACTTGTCGAGCTGGCTGCGGCGATAGCGGATCACGTGCAGCACCGGGCCGAACACTTCGCGCTTCAGTTCGTCGATGCTGTCGAGTTCGATGAGCGTCGGCGGCACGAACGTGCCTGCGGCGCAGCCTTCCGGCACCGGCAGTTGCGTGACGTTGCGGCCCTTCTCGCGCAGCGCGGCGACGTGCGCGTCGATGCCGCGCTTCGCTTCGGCGTCGATGACGGGGCCGACATCGGTCGAGAGCCGGTCGGGATTGCCGATCGCCAGTTCCTTCATGGCGCCCGAGAGCATTTCGAGCGTGCGCTCCGCCACGTCGTCCTGCAGGCAGAGCACGCGCAGTGCCGAGCAGCGCTGGCCTGCCGAGTCGAACGCCGATTGCAGCACGTCCGCGACGACCTGTTCCGCGAGCGCCGACGAATCGACGATCATCGCGTTCTGGCCGCCGGTTTCGGCGATCAGCGGAATCGGACGGCCGTCGGAATCGAGGCGTTCCGAAAGCGTCTTGTTGATGAGGCGCGCGACTTCGGTCGAGCCGGTGAACATCACGGCGCGCGTGCGCGCATCGGCGACAAGCGCCGCGCCCACGGTTTCGCCATCGCCCGGCAGCAGTTGCACGGCGCCAGCCGGAACACCGGCTTCGCGCAGGATACGCACGGCCTGGGCTGCGATCAGCGGCGTCTGTTCGGCGGGCTTCGCAAGCACCGTGTTGCCGGCTGCGAGCGCGGCGGCCACCTGGCCCATGAAGATCGCGAGCGGGAAGTTCCACGGGCTGATACACACGACCGGGCCGAGCGGACGATGCGTGTCGTTCGAGAATTCCTGGCGGATCTGCGTCGAGTAGTAGCGCAGGAAGTCGGTCGCTTCGCGGATTTCGGCAATGGCGTTCGGCAGCGACTTGCCCGCTTCGCGCACGATCAGGCCCATCAGCGTGTGCATCTGCGCTTCGAGCAGGTCGGCGGCACGCGCGAGACAGTCGGCGCGCGCTTCGATGGGCGTCGCCTGCCAGATCGGCGCGGCGGCCACGGCATGTGCGAGCGCGGCGCTCACGTCTTCGGACGTTGCCTCCACAACGGTGCCGACGAGGTCGCGGTGATCGGCCGGATTGCGCACGTCGCGCGCCACGCCTGAACCGCTCGCCGACTCGCCGCCTTCCAGCATCGGCGCGGCGCGCCACGGATGGTGCGCGCTCGCGAGCAGTGCCGACGAGAGCGATGCGAGACGATGCTCGTTCGAGAGATCGAGGCCCATCGAGTTGCGGCGCTCGTTGCCGTAGAGATCGCGCGGCAGCGGGATCTTCGTGTGCGGCGCACCGGCCGGCACGACCTTCGCGGCATCGTCGACGGGGTTCGTGACGAGTTCTGCGACCGGCACGGTTTCGTCCGCGATGCGGTTCACGAACGACGTGTTCGCGCCGTTTTCGAGCAGACGACGCACGAGATACGCGAGCAGCGTCTCATGCGTGCCGACCGGCGCGTAGACGCGGCACGGACGGTTGAGCTTGCCCGCCGAGAGCGGACCCGTGACTTCTTCGTAGAGCGGCTCGCCCATGCCGTGCAGGCACTGGAACTCGTACTGGCCGGGATAGTAGTTCTGGCCCGCGAGGTGATAGATCGCCGCGAGCGTGTAGGCGTTGTGCGTCGCGAACTGCGGATACACCGCATCGGGCGCGCCGAGCAGCTTCTTCGCGCACGCGAGATACGAGACATCGGTGTAGACCTTGCGCGTGTACACCGGATAGCCTTCGAGGCCGTCGATCTGGGCGCGCTTGATTTCGCTGTCCCAGTACGCGCCCTTCACGAGGCGCACCATGATGCGGTGACGGCTGCGGCGAGCGAGATCGACGATGTAGTCGATCACGAACGGGCAGCGCTTCTGGTACGCCTGCACCACGAAGCCGATGCCGTTCCAGCCCTGCAGTTCCGGATCGAAGCACAGCGCTTCGAGCAGATCGAGCGAGATTTCGAGCCGGTCGGCTTCTTCGGCGTCGATGTTCAGGCCGATGTCGTAGCGGCGCGCCAGCACGGCGAGCGCGCGCACGCGCGGCAGCAGCTCGCCCATCGTGCGCTCCTGTTGCGCGCGCGAATAGCGCGCATGCAGCGCCGACAGCTTGATCGAGATGCCCGGGCCTTCGTAGATGCCGCGGCCGCCAGCGGCCTTGCCGATCGCGTGAATCGCCTGCTCGTACGAGGCGTAGTAGCGCTGGGCGTCGGCTTCGGTCGTCGCCGCTTCGCCGAGCATGTCGTACGAGTAGCGGAAGCCGCGCGCTTCGAACTTGCGGCTGTTCGCGAGCGCATCCGAGATATTCTCGCCCGTGACGAACTGCTCGCCCATCAGGCGCATCGACATGTCGACGCCCTTGCGGATCAGCGGCTCGCCGCCCTTGCCGATCAAACGCGTCAGCGCCGACGAAAGTCCCGCCTCGCTGTTCGTCGTGACGAGCTTGCCGGTGATCATGAGGCCCCACGTCGCCGCGTTGACGAACAGGGACGGCGCATGGCCGACGTGGGATTTCCAGTCGCCCTTGCTGATCTTGTCGCGAATCAGCGCGTCGCGCGTGGCGCGGTCGGGAATGCGCAGCAGCGCTTCGGCAAGGCACATCAGCGCCACGCCTTCCTGGCTCGACAGCGCGAACTCGTGAATCAGGCCCTCCACGCCGCCGCCGGTGCGCTTGGCGCGCAGCGTCTCGACGAGGCGCGTGGCGAGCTTCGACACGTCGCCCGTGAGGTTCGCGGGCAGGCGCGCTTCGCCGATCAGGAACGGCACGCACTCCGGCTCGGGACGGCGGTACGCAGCCGTGATCGCCGCGCGCAGCACCGATTGCGGCTGCACGTTCTGCGCGAATTCGAGGAACGGATGCGAGACGCCTTCGTCATCGGCATCGGAACCGGCGCCGTCGGACACATCGGCCACGCCTGCGTGGCCGGCGAGTTCGGCGGGCAACTGGCCGTGCTCGATTCTTTCGAGGTAAGCGAAGATCGCCTGCTTGATAAGCCAGTGCGGCGTGCGCTCGAGGCGCGTGGCGGCATCTTTCAGCCGTGAGCGGAGAACGTCGTCGACTTTGACGCCAAGAGTGGTGCTGGCCATGTTTCCTTCGTTTGCCGGGCAAACCGCGCCGGCGAAAGACTAAAAAGTTGGCGAATCGTACGCCTCCAATTTAAAAGGTGCAACCACTCTATGACTAAGGTTGCACCCCTGAAAACCCTTATACCTCAGGAGTTTGCGGCGGATGCCCCGCCCACGGGGCAACCGGTTGCGCTCGGTATTTTCCCTGGGCACAACTTATTTTGATAACCCTCAGCGAATCCGGTCTTGCGCCGTTATAACGGTGATGCGGGACAACAGACGGCCAGAAAAAAGGGCACGGTGGAGACGATGGAGAAGATCATGGTGGTGATCGGAATCTGGGGCATGTGCGCGCTGTGCGCGTTGCTGTTCATTCGCGGCGCGTCGGCGCCCGTCGCGCGGCGCAAGGCAACCCGGCGCGCGATGGAGTGAGGGGCGAATGAGCGGCGAATAAGCGGCAAATGAGCGGCGCATGATCCGCCGTTGCGCGCGTGCCTAGATATCGAGCGGATCGACTTCGAGGTTCCAGCGCAGCACGCCGCGCAAGGTGCGCAGCATCGGCTGCCATGCGCGCAACGTCGCCTGTAGCGCGGCGCGTGACTGGCTCTCCACGAGCAGTTGCGCGCGATGGACGTTCATCACTTTCACGATCGTGAGCGGCACGGCGTCGTAGACGGTCACCCGCTCCGCAGCCGGGATCGCGGCAAGCGCCTGCGCGGCCTCG
Source organism: Paraburkholderia sp. (assembly GCF_024281035.1). GTDB lineage: Bacteria > Pseudomonadota > Gammaproteobacteria > Burkholderiales > Burkholderiaceae > Paraburkholderia. Next base: position 1,554 of record NZ_JAMXLH010000073.1, on the reverse strand, counting down.
CCGAGGAACGCGAGCGCAGCCTCCAGCGTGCGGCCTTCGGCGCGCAGCAGCGCCTGATAGACGAACGGCGGCAGATGCGCGTCGCGGCGCTCCGCGAGCTGCGCATTCGCGAATCCCACGTAGTCGTGCCGCGCGAGCGCGTGATAGAGCGCGTGCCGCGGATAGCGCGTCTGCACCATCACTTCGCCCGGCAGACCGCTGCGGCCCGCGCGCCCGCTCACCTGCATCAGTTGCGCGAAGAGCCGCTCGCTCGCACGGAAGTCGTGCGAGAAGAGCGCGTTATCGGCGTTGAGCACGCCGACGAGCGACACGCGCTGGAAATCGTGGCCCTTCGCGATCATCTGCGTGCCGACCAGGATATCGACGTCGCCCGCGTGAACATCCGAGAAAAGCGCCTGTGCACTGCCCTTGCGGCGCGTGCTGTCGGCGTCGATGCGCAACACGCGCGCATCCGGCACCGCGCTCGCGAGCGCCTCCTCGATGCGCTGCGTGCCGCGCCCCATCGGCGCGATATCGACATTGCCGCAATCGGGACATGAGCGCGGGATGCGCGATTCCCAGCCGCAGTGGTGGCAGCGCAGCGCCCGCTCGGGCTTATGCAGCACGACGTAGGCGCTGCAGCGGGGACAGCCCGCGACCCAGCCGCAGGCGTCGCACGAGAGCACCGGCGCGTAACCGCGCCGGTTCAGGAATACGAGACTTTGCTCGCCGCGCTCAAGCCGTGCCTTCATGGCCGCGACCAGCGGCCCCGACAATCCCTCGAACGACGCACGGCCGCGCCTGCGCTCGTCTTCGAGATCGATCAGCCGGATGGCGGGCAACACGGCGTCGGCCACGGCACGCCGCGAGAGCGTGAGGCGCGTGTAGCGGCCCTGTTCGGCCTGCCACCAGCTTTCGAGCGACGGCGTCGCCGACCCGAGCACCACCGGCACGTCGAGCTGCTTGGCCCGCCACACGGCAAGATCGCGCGCCGAATAGCGCAGCCCTTCCTGCTGCTTGTAGGCAGGATCGTGCTCCTCGTCGACCACGAGCATCGCGAGACGCGGCAGCGAAGCGAGGACGGCCAGCCGCGTGCCGAGCACGATGCGCGCGCGGCCCACGTGGGCCGCGAGCCAGTTGCGCGCGCGCTCGCCTTCGGCCAGACCGCTGTGGAGCGTGACGATCGCATCGTCGGCGAGCGTGGCCGCGAAGCGCGTGCGAAACGCCGCCTCGAACTGCGGCGTCAGATTGATTTCGGGGACAAGGACGAGCGCCTGGGCATCGGGCTCGCGTTCGAGCAGAGAAGCCAGTGCGCGCAGATAGACCTCGGTCTTGCCGCTGCCCGTCACGCCGTACAGCAGAAACGGCGCGAAGCCGCGCGCGGCGACGATCGCTTCGACGGCGGCCGTCTGCTCGTCGCTCAGGGTCGGAACCTGGACGACGTCGGCGCTGTTGGTCTCGTCGTTGGTCTCGTCGTTGGTCTCGTCGTTGGTCTCGTCGTTGGTCTCGTCGTTGGTCTCGTCGTTGGTCTCGTCGTTGGTCTCGTCGTTGGTCTCGTCGTTGGTCTCGTCGTTG
>NZ_JAMXLH010000072.1 GCF_024281035.1 Paraburkholderia sp. | reverse complement strand
TCGAAGAGTGGATCGTGCCCCAGGCCGACTCCGGCATCACCGAAGCGGCCTCGCCCGCGCCGTAATTTCTAACCGCGAGCGCGCGCAAACCCACATGACGGGATGCGCAAGGCCGCTCGCGCATCCTTGGGCGCCCGCCCGCCATCTATTTCGGCCGCACATAAAAAAACCCGCCGCAAGTGCCGGCGGGTTAAACAGCCTTATCGAAAAACGACAGGCACCCGCTCAGGGAGGAGAAGCGGGGAGTCTGGCGCTAGGCGCCTCGCTCGATCGGTATGATATACCATTGTCCTGAAAAGTTTCCTGCGCTCCATAGCGCATTCCGTTTCAGGATATCTCCGCCGACATGAGCTTCTATCCGCATCATCGTCCGCGCCGCATGCGCCGCGACGACTTCTCGCGCCGCCTGATGCGCGAAAACCTTCTCACCACCAATGACCTGATCTATCCCGTGTTCGTCGTCGCGGGCACCAACGTGCGCGAAGCCGTGCCGTCGATGCCCGGCGTCGAACGCGTGTCGATCGATCTGCTGATGGGCGTCGCCGAGCAGTGCGTCGAGCTGGGCATCCCGGTGCTCTCGCTCTTCCCCGCCGTCGATCCGGCGCTGAAAACGCCCGACGGCATCGAAGCCACCAACCCCGACGGCGTGATCCCGCACGCCGTGCGCGAGCTCAAGAAGCGCTTCCCCGATCTGGGCGTGCTCTGCGACGTCGCGCTCGACCCGTACACGAGCCATGGTCAAGATGGCGTGCTCGATGAGAACGGTTATGTCATTAACGACGAGACCGTCGAGATTCTCGTCGCGCAGGCGCGCACGCAGGCCGAAGCGGGTGTCGACATCGTCGCGCCTTCGGACATGATGGATGGTCGCATCGGCGCGATCCGCGAGATGCTCGAGAGCGAGAACCACATCCACACGAAGATCATGGCCTACTCGGCCAAATATGCTTCGGCGTTCTATGGACCGTTCCGCGATGCGGTGGGCTCGGCGTCGAATCTGGGCAAGGGCAACAAGATGACCTACCAGATGGACCCGTCGAACTCGGACGAAGCGCTGCGCGAAGTGCGCCTCGACATCGAGGAAGGCGCCGACATGGTGATGGTCAAGCCTGGCATGCCGTACCTCGACATCGTGCGCCGCGTGAAGGACGAGTTCCGCTTCCCAACCTATGTGTACCAGGTGAGCGGTGAATACGCGATGCTCAAGGCCGCTGCGCAGAACGGCTGGCTCGATCACGACAAAGTGATGATGGAGTCGCTGCTCGCGTTCAAGCGCGCGGGCGCGGACGGCATTCTCACGTACTTCGCACTCGACGCCGCGCGTCTGTTGCGCGAGCAGAAGTAAGCCGCGCGGCGCCCCGGTTCACCGGAGCGCCGCTGCAGTAAAAAAGGCACGTCGATTCGACGTGCCTTTTTCGTATCCGCTCGCCGCGTGTTTTACGACTGCGGCGCAGGCGGCGTGACCCGCGCGGCCACCTGATCCAGTCGCGCGAGGAACCGGTCCGCAGGCTCGTAACCCACGACGCGCAACACTTCGTGTCCCTTCGCATCGAAGAAGATGATGCCCGGCGGCCCGAACAGGCCAAAGCGCTTGAGCAGCGCCTGATCGTCCTTGTTGTTCGCCGTCACGTCCGCGCGCATCAGGCCGAGTTGCTTCAGACGCGCCGCGACGTGCGGGTCGCTGAACGTGAACTTCTCCAACTCCTTGCAGCTCACGCACCAGTCGGCGTAGAAATCGAGCATCGACGGCTTGCCTGCCGACCCGAGCGCGGCATCGAGCTGCGCGGGCGAGGCCACACGGGCGAACGGCAACGCGTCCGCATCCGGTGCGCCAGCCGCCGTGGACGCCGTGGCGCTCGCGCCACCCGCGCGCATGGCGAGTACGCCGAGCGGGCGCAGCGGATCCGTCGAACCCGCCGCGAGGCCGACCAGCAACGTCGCCGCCCAGATCGCAAACGCCGCGCCGACGCCGCGTCCGAGACGGCGCCAGACAGTCGCGCTCCCGGCATTCGGCGTGAACAGCCCGAGCGCCGCGGCGGCAAGCAGCAGCCAGAGTGCGGCGAGCAGCATCTTCGTGGTCGCGCCGAGCACCGGCCACACGATCCACAGCGCAGCCGCAAGCAGCACCACGCCGAAGAACACCTTCACGCCGTCCATCCAGCTGCCCGCACGCGGCAGCAGCGTACCCGCGCCGAAGCCGATGATCATGAGCGGCACACCAAGGCCGATGCCCATGGCGAAAAGCGCAGCGCCGCCGAGCACGGCGTTGCCCGTATGGGCAATGAACGCGAGCACGGCGAAGAGCGGCGCGGTCATGCACGCACCCACGACGAGCGCGGAGAGCGCGCCCATCGCGGCGACAGCGGCGAACTTGCCGCCCGAGCGCCCCTGCGAGGCGCGCGATGCGCCGTCCTGCCAGCGCTGCGGCAAGGCAATGTCGTACCCGGCGATCAGCGTGAGCGCGAATGCGGTGAGCAGCACAGCGAACGCGCCGAGCACCCACGGGTTTTGCAGCCACGCGCCCAGCGCCTGACCGACCATCGCCGCGACGACGCCCAGCACCGTATAGACGAGCGCCATGCCGAGCACATAGGTAAACGAAAGCGCGAAGCCGCGCGCGCGCGTCACGCGCGCCCCTTCGCCGACGATGATCGCCGAGAGGATCGGGATCATCGGATACGAGCACGGCAGGAGGCTCATCACCATCCCGGCGAGGAAATACAGGCCCACCACGGCGAAGAAGCCGCCGCCCTGGAGCAGCGACTGCGCGTAATCGGCGCTGGTCGCGCGCACGTACCACGGTTCATCGTTGTCTGCTGCGTTGCCTTGTGCCGCCGGTGAGTCCGCGGCGGGCTGCGCGGCATTGGCCGCCGCCCCCGGTCCGGCCGGTTGCAGCGCCGCACCACTCACGTGGAAGACATGCACGGCGGGCGGATAGCAGATGCCTGCGTCGGCGCAGCCTTGCGACGTCACGGCGAGATCGAACGGCCCGCTCGCGTCCTTCACCGGCACGCGGATCGTCAGTTGCCCCCGATAAATTTCCAGATTCTTCTGGAAGGTCGGGTCGAACTTGATGTGGCCCGCGGGCATTTCGGGCGTGCCGAGCGTAGCCGTGCCGCCGCGCGTCGCGAACACGAAGTGCTCGCGATACAGGTAGTAGCCATCGGCGACCTTGAAGTGAAGGTCGACTCCGCCAGGCTGCTCGGAAGCGCTGAAACCGAACGCCTGATCGGGCTCGAGTAGGTCGCCGTCAGCATGGGCGAGCGGCGCAAACGCAATAAGCGAGAGTAGCGCGACGAGGAAGGAGAACCCGGCGCGCAGGCGCCGTTCGAAGCGGTTAAACATGAATGGGACGCTGAGTTTCGGCATTGATCCACTGCCCGTAAGCGTTCGACGCCGTGACCTGCCACGCAAGGATCTCGGGCGTGTCATACGGGTGCTGTGCCTGGATGAACTCTTCGAGCTCGGCCGCGCGGGCGACGCTTGTCTTGAAGAGCAACTGGATTTCGTCGGCGGACTCGACTTTGCCCTGCCAGTGATACTGCGATTGAACTGCGCCAAGACGCGTGACGCATGCCGCCAGACGCTGATCGAGCGCCTGCGCGGCCAGCCGGTCGGCGGTCGCGGCGTCAGGCACCGTGGTCAGCATCAGGGTCACATTGAGGGTCACGGCAAAATCCGGCGCGAGGCGTACGCAGATCGTTATCGTACCACCGGGGCCACACCCGTTCCGTTAGTGGCTGGTGCGACAAGTCGCGCTCTCCGGGGGGCAAACAATCGGCAAACAGCCGCTGCGCGCGTTTATTCCCCGTCCAAAACAAAAAAGCCAGGCAACGCCTGGCTTTTTTGCATACGGCTCGAACGCCGCAGGAAGCTTATTCCGCTTCTTGCACGTTCTCGTCTTCTGCGACTTCCGGACGGTCGAGCAGTTCGACCAGCGCCATCGGTGCGTTATCGCCGACGCGGAAGCCGAACTTCAGGATGCGCAGGTAGCCGCCCGGGCGGTTCTCGAAACGCGGGCCGAGCACGTCGAACAGCTTCGCGACCGAGTCACGATCGCGCAGACGGTTGAATGCCAGACGGCGGTTTGCGAGCGACGGCTTCTTGCCGAGCGTGATGAGGGGCTCGACAACTTTACGGAGTTCCTTCGCCTTCGGCAGCGTCGTCTTGATGACTTCGTGCTCGATCAGCGAGTTGGACATGTTACGAAGCATTGCCAGACGGTGGCTGCTCGTGCGGTTCAGTTTCCGCAGACCATGACGGTGACGCATTTCAGTTTCCTTGGAACAGAGTTTTTGCCCAGCTCTTCTATCGCCTCGACATCAAGTGAGGCACGGGCCGGTACGTTAAAAAGGCAAGACGCGGATTCTAAAGGAAAATCCGCGTCCGTGCCACATTACTTACTTGTCCAACCCGGCCGGCGGCCAGTTTTCGAGCTTCATGCCGAGCGTGAGACCGCGCGAAGCGAGCACTTCCTTGATCTCGTTGAGCGACTTGCGACCCAGGTTCGGGGTCTTGAGCAGCTCGTTCTCGGTGCGCTGGATCAGGTCGCCGATGTAGTAGATGTTCTCGGCCTTCAGGCAGTTCGCCGAGCGAACCGTGAGTTCGAGGTCATCGACCGGACGCAGCAGGATCGGGTCGATCTGCGGTGCGCGCGACGGTGCTTCCGCAGCCGTTTCCGTGCCTTCCAGGGCAGCGAACACCGACAGCTGATCCACGAGGATGCGCGCCGACTGGCGGATCGCTTCCTCAGGCGAGATCACGCCGTTGGTTTCGATGTTCATCACGAGCTTGTCGAGGTCGGTACGCTGTTCGACACGCGCGCTTTCCACGGCGTAGCTCACGCGGCGAACCGGCGAGAACGAAGCGTCGAGCACGATGCGGCCGATGATCTTGGCCGATTCGTCGCCATAACGGCGCACGTTGCCCGGGACATAGCCACGGCCCTTTTCGACCTTGATCTGGACGTCGAGCTTGCCGCCCTTCGTCAGACGCGCGATCACGTGATCCGGGTTGATGACTTCGCAGTCGTGCGACAGTTCGATGTCGCCCGCCGTCACGACGCCTTCCGATTCCTTGCGCAGCGTAACCGTCACTTCGTCACGGTTATGCAGCTTGAACACCACGCCCTTCAGGTTCAACAGCAGGTTGACCACATCCTCTTGCACACCGTCGAGCGTCGAGTATTCGTGCACGACGCCTGCGATCGTCACTTCGGTCGGCGCGTAGCCCACCATCGACGACAGCAGCACGCGCCGAAGCGCGTTACCCAAGGTGTGGCCATAACCGCGTTCGAACGGCTCCATGACCACTTTCGCGTGGTTCTCGCCGAGCGATTCCACAGCGATGATCTTGGGTTTCAACAAACTGGTTTGCATAGGTTTTCCTTTTCAATACCCTCGGCTCGTTACACCGATAAGGCTGAGAATGGCAACAACCTGAAAATGAACAGCCGAGGACACCTCTCGCATAAAGCAAAGAGGCAACCCCGGCTGTCAATCCGATTAACGCGAATACAATTCGACGATCAGGCTTTCATTGATGTCGCCAGCGATGTCGCTGCGCTCCGGCACGCTCTTGAACGTACCTTCGAACTTCTTCGCGTCGACTGCGACCCAGCTCGCCATGCCGCCTTGCTCAGCCAGCGACAGAGCTTCGACGATACGAGCCTGCTTCTTCGACTTTTCGCGCACGGCAACGACGTCGCCTGCCTTCACTTGCATCGACGGAACGTTCGCGACGACGCCGTTCAGCGTGAGCGCCTTGTGGCTCACGAGCTGACGCGCTTCAGCGCGCGTCGACGCGAAGCCCATGCGGTAGACGACGTTGTCGAAACGCGATTCGAGCAGTTGCAGCAGGTTTTCGCCGGTGTTGCCCTTGCGGCGGTCGGCTTCCGCGAAGTAGCGGCGGAACTGGCGCTCGAGCACGCCGTAGATGCGCTTCACTTTTTGCTTTTCGCGCAGCTGCGTGCCGTAGTCCGACGTGCGCGCACCCGAGGTGCGGCCGTGCTGACCCGGCTTGCTGTCGAGCTTGCACTTGTCGGCGAGCGAGCGGCGGGCGCTCTTCAGGAACAGGTCGGTGCCTTCACGGCGGGACAGCTTGGCCTTCGGGCCGATATAACGTGCCACGTTACTTTCCTTCGATAATTGATCACGCGAGGGCTGGTGGGAAAACCCCGCCTTCGCGCTAGTCCGGTTCTTTGAACCGAACGGTGGGCTTAGTCAATTCAATAACGCCAAGCGCCTGCGGGCGCCGTTGCCGGCGTCACAGGCGCAAGGCAAAAGCGACGCCTTAGATGCGGCGGCGCTTCGGCGGACGGCAGCCGTTGTGCGGAACCGGCGTCACGTCGGAGATCGCGGTGATCTTGATGCCAAGACCATGCAGCGCGCGCACCGCCGATTCGCGGCCCGGGCCGGGGCCCTTGATACGCACTTCGAGGTTCTTCACGCCGTATTCCATCGCCACGCGGCCAGCCGATTCGGCTGCGACCTGAGCTGCGAACGGGGTCGACTTGCGCGAACCCTTGAAGCCCTGACCGCCCGAGGTTGCCCAGGCAAGTGCGTTGCCTTGACGGTCGGTGATCGTGATGATGGTGTTGTTGAACGACGCGTGAACGTGAACTACGCCCTCGGCGACGTTCTTCTTAACCTTCTTGCGAACGCGTTGCGCCGCGGTGTTGTTCGAAGCCTTAGCCATTACGTTTTCCTGTAACTATCAGATCCGCTTACTTCTTCAGCGACTGTGCTGCGCGGCGCGGACCCTTGCGCGTGCGCGCATTGGTACGCGTACGCTGGCCACGCAGGGGCAGGCCCTTGCGATGGCGCACGCCGCGGTAGCAGCCGAGGTCCATCAGGCGCTTGATGTTCATCGTCACTTCACGGCGCAGATCGCCTTCGACGACAAACTTGCCCACTTCCTCACGCAGCTTTTCCAGATCCGCGTCGTTCAGGTCCTTGACCTTCTTGTCAAACGGCACACCGGCGGACACGCAGATGTTGCGCGAACGCGTGCGGCCGATACCGAAAATTGCGGTCAGGCCGATTTCGGTGTGCTGGTGGTTCGGGATGTTAACCCCTGCGATACGAGCCATTGTTTTTCCTCAAACAAAAAGCGCAAGCGCGCTGATCAGCCTTGACGCTGCTTGTGGCGCGGGTCCGAACTGCAGATCACGCGAACGACGCCGTTGCGCTTGATGATTTTGCAGTTGCGGCAAATGCGCTTTACCGATGCCATCACTTTCATGATATTACCCTTTTTCTAAATCACTTCGCCCGGAACACGATCCGCGCACGCGACAGATCGTAAGGCGTCAATTCAACCGTCACCTTGTCGCCCGGAAGAATGCGGATGTAGTGCATCCGCATCTTTCCGGAAATATGACCCAGCACGACATGGCCGTTCTCCAGCTTCACCCGGAAGGTCGCGTTGGGGAGGTTTTCGATAACCTCACCCTGCATCTGGATTACATCGTCTTTGGCCATAGGTCCTTTCAACGCATCGGGACGCCGCCGCCCTTGAAGTTTGCCTTCTTGAGCAGCGATTCATATTGTTGCGACATCACGTACGACTGCACCTGCGCCATGAAGTCCATTGTGACGACGACAATGATCAGCAGCGACGTTCCACCAAAATAAAACGGCACGTTCCAGCGAAGCACCAGGAATTCCGGCAGCAGACAAACGAACACGATATAGAGCGCACCGGCCAGCGTCAGACGCGTGAGGATGCGGTCGATATAGCGTGCCGTCTGGTCGCCAGGGCGGATACCCGGCACGAACGCGCCACTCTTCTTCAGGTTGTCAGCCGTTTCCCTGCTGTTGAACACCAGTGCGGTGTAGAAGAAGCAGAAGAACACGATCGCCAACGCGTACAGCAACACGTACACGGGTTGACCGGGCTTGAGGGCTTCGGCCACGTTGTGCAGCGTGTCTGCGAACCAGCTGGATCGCGACCCCGAACTGAACCAGTTCAGAATGGTTGCCGGGAACAGGATGATCGACGATGCGAAGATCGGCGGAATCACGCCCGACATGTTCAACTTCAGCGGCAGGTGGGACGACTGCCCGCCGTAAATCTTGTTGCCGACCTGACGCTTCGCATAGTTCACGAGGATCTTGCGCTGGCCGCGTTCGATGAACACCACCAGGTAAGTCACCGCAGCAATCAGCACGACGACCAGGATCGCGGAGAACGGCCCCATCGAACCGGTCTGGACCAGCGAGAACAGCCCGCTCACCGCATTCGGGAAGCCCGCTGCGATGCCGCCGAAGATGATGATCGAGATGCCGTTGCCAAGGCCGCGTTCCGTGATCTGCTCACCGAGCCACATCAGGAACATCGTGCCGGTCACGAGCGTAACGACCGTCGTCAAGCGGAACACCATGCCCGGATCGATCACGAGCCCCGGCTGGTTTTCCAGTGCAATCGCGATACCGAATGCCTGGAACGTCGCCAGTACCACCGTGAAGATCCGCGTGTACTGCGTGATCTTGCGTTGTCCAGCCTGCCCTTCCTTCTTCAGCGCTTCCAGCTGCGGCGAGACGATCGCCATCAGCTGCAGGATGATCGACGCCGAGATATACGGCATCACACCCAGCGCGAAAATCGTGAACCGCTGCAGTGCGCCACCCGAGAACATGTTGAACATGCCAAGGATGCCGCCCGACTGGCTCTGGAAGAGCTTCGCCAGCTGCTCCGGGTCGATGCCCGGAACCGGAATATGCGCGCCGATGCGATAAACGACCAGCGCCAGCAGCAGGAACACTGCACGCCGACGCAGGTCGCCGAACTTCGGTGCGCTGCGACCGGTTTTTGCGAGACTCGGGCTGTTAGCCAAGTAGCTTCTCCGATGCAGATGCTAGTGACGGCGGGCAAGCCCGCACGCACCACTCACAATCACTCGGCAAAAGAGCCGCCCGCTGCTTCGATCGCAGCACGCGCACCCTTCGTCGCACCCAGACCCTTCACGACGACCTTGCGCTTGATCTCGCCGGTGGCGATGATCTTCGCGCTGCGGGTCAGTTCGCCCACGAGGCCAGCCTGCTTCAGCGCCAACAGATCGATTTCGTCGACCGGCAGCGTTTCCAGGTCGGAGAGGCGCACTTCACCCACGAATTCCTTCGTGAGCGACGTGAAGCCACGCTTCGGCAGACGACGCTGCAGCGGCATTTGACCGCCTTCGAAGCCAACCTTGTGGAAACCGCCCGAACGCGATTTCTGACCCTTGTGACCACGGCCAGCGGTCTTGCCGAGGCCGGAGCCGATGCCGCGACCGACGCGACGCTTTGCGTGCTTCGCGCCTTCTGCCGGCTTCAGGTTATTCAATTCCATTTTCAACTCCTGGAGACTTTGGTCGACCGCTTAGCCGATGACCTTAACGAGGTACGAGACCTTGTTGATCATGCCGCGCACGGCCGGCGTGTCCTGCAGCTCGGAAACCGAGTTCAGGCGGCGCAGGCCGAGGCCGCGCACGGTGGCGCGGTGCGATTCGCGGGTCCCAATCAGGCTCTTGACGAGCTGAACCTTGACAGTTTTTTCAGACATGGTGCCCACCCTTAGCCCAGAATTTCTTCGACGGACTTGCCGCGCTTCGCCGCGATGTCTGCCGGGGTCGACTGCTTGCGCAGGCCGTCCAGCGTCGCACGGACGAGGTTGTACGGGTTCGTCGAACCGTGGCTCTTCGCCACGACGTTCTGCACGCCCATCACGTCGAACACTGCGCGCATCGGGCCGCCGGCGATCACGCCGGTACCGCCCTTCGCCGGAGCGAGGAGGACCACCGAGGCGCCGTGCTTGCCGTGCACTTCGTGTTGCAGGGTGCCGTTCTTCAGGGGCACCTTGAACATGTTGCGGCGAGCCTGCTCCATTGCCTTCTGGACAGCGACCGGCACCTCCTTCGCCTTGCCCTTGCCCATACCGACGCGGCCATCACCATCGCCAACCACGGTCAGTGCGGCGAAGCCGAGAATACGGCCACCCTTCACGACCTTGGTCACGCGATTGACCGAAATCATTTTTTCGCGAAGGCCGTCGTCGCGCTCGTCAGCCTGAACTTTCGCTTGCATCTTTGCCATGACGAATTCCTTCCTTAGAACTTGAGCCCGGCTTCGCGCGCAGCCTCAGCCAGCGCCTTGACGCGGCCGTGGTAGCGGAAACCTGAGCGGTCAAAGGCGACGGATTCGATGCCGGCGGCCTTGGCCTTTTCTGCGATACGCTTGCCGATCAGCGTGGCAGCGGCGACGTTGCCGCCCTTGCCCGATTGGTCAGCCAGTTGCGCACGCACTTCGGCTTCGAGCGTCGACGCGCTGGCGAGCACCTTGGTGCCGCACGGCGAGAACACTTGCGCATAGATGTGCGTGTTCGTGCGATGCACGGCCAGACGCGCGACCTGCAGCTCAGCGATCTTGAGACGCGTCTGACGAGCGCGGCGCAGGCGAGATTGAGTCTTATCCATGATTGCGCACCCTTACTTCTTCTTCGTTTCTTTGAGGATCACAACCTCGTCGGCGTAACGCACACCCTTGCCCTTATAGGGCTCAGGCGGGCGATAACCGCGCACTTCGGCAGCGGTTTGGCCGACTTTCTGCTTGTCGATCCCCTTGATCACGATTTCCGTTTGCGACGGGGTTTCGGCCTTCACGCCTTCGGGCATCTGATGCACCACCGGGTGCGAGAAACCCAGCGACAGGTTCAGCTTGTCGCCTTGCGCCTGAGCGCGGTAACCGACGCCAACCAGCGTCAGCTTGCGCTCGAAACCCTTCGTCACGCCTTGCACCATGTTCGCGACGATCGCGCGCATCGTGCCCGACATCGCATTGGCTTCGCGGCTTTCGTCGGTCGGCTCGAACTTCAACGTGCCGTTGTCGTTCACCACCTTGACGAGGCTGTTCGCAGCCTGCGAAATCGTACCCAGCGGGCCCTTGACGGTAATCTTCTCGTCGCTGAGCGTCGCCTCTGCGCCTTGCAGCGCGATCGGGCTCTTACCTACTCGAGACATGTTTCTTCTCCTTCGGCGTTAAGCGACGTAGCAGATGACTTCGCCGCCCACGCCAGTGGCGCGAGCCTTGCGGTCCGTCATCACACCCTTCGGCGTCGACACGATCGCAACGCCGAGGCCGTTCATGACCTGCGGGATGTCGTTGCGGCCGCGGTACACGCGCAGACCAGGCTTCGAGACGCGCTCAAGGCGCTCGATGACCGGACGGCCGGCGTAGTACTTCAACGCGATGTTCAATTCCGACTTTGCGCCTTCGCTCTTCACTGCGAAGTCGTCGATATAACCTTCGTCCTTCAGGACCTGCGCGATCGCAATCTTGACTTTCGACGAGGGCATTTGCACCGAAACCTTCTCGACCATCTGCGCATTGCGGATGCGAGTCAGCATATCGGCGATAGGATCACTCATGCTCATTTATGTTTCTCCTATTACCAGCTCGCCTTGGTGACGCCAGGGATCTCACCACGGAACGCGATTTCACGAATCTTGTTGCGTGCGAGACCAAATTTGCGGAACGTGCCACGCGGACGGCCCGTCAGCGCGCAGCGATTACGCTTGCGGGTCAGGCTCGAGTTGCGCGGCAGTTGTTGCAGTTCGAGGCGAGCTGCGTAACGCTCTTCGTCCGACTTGCTTTGGTCGTCGATGACTGCCTTCAGCGCTGCGCGCTTCGGTGCATACTTCGCCGCCAGACGGGCGCGCTTCTTTTCACGTTCGATCAGTGCCAGTTTAGCCACGGTAACCTCAGTTTCTGAACGGGAACTTGAAGCCGGCGAGCAGTGCCTTTGCTTCTTCGTCGGTCTTCGCAGTCGTCGTGATGCTGATGTTCAGCCCACGCAGCGCGTCGATCTTGTCGTAGTCGATTTCGGGGAAAATGATCTGCTCTTTCACACCGATGTTGTAGTTGCCGCGGCCGTCGAACGCCTTGCCCGACACGCCACGGAAGTCGCGCACGCGGGGCAGCGCAACCGTCACGAAACGATCGAGGAATTCGTACATGGCCTGGCCACGCAGCGTGACCATCGTGCCGATCGGATAGCTTTCGCGGATCTTGAAACCGGCGATTGCCTTGCGCGACTTCGTCACGACGGGCTTCTGGCCAGCGATCTTCGTGAGATCGCCAACAGCGTGATCGAGGACCTTCTTGTCAGCAACGGCTTCACCGACACCCATGTTCAGGGTGATCTTGGTGAGGCGCGGCACTTCCATGATCGACTTGTAACCGAACTTCTCGATCAGGCCCGGAACGACCTTCTCTTTATAAAATTCTTGCAAACGTGCCATTTTTTACTCCGCAGCGTCAGGCGCTCAGGACAGCACCGGTCGTCTTCAGGAACCGAACCTTCTTGTCCCCTTCGACCTTGATGCCGACACGCGAAGCCTTGCCATTCGCGTCGACGAGTGCGACGTTCGAAATGTGCAGCGGCATCGCCTTGGCTTCCACGCCACCAGTCGTACCCTTCATGGGGTTCGGCTTCACATGCTTCTTAGCGATGTTGAGGCCTTCGACGATCACGCGCTCTTCACCAACGGCCAGCACGACACCGCGCTTGCCCTTGTCCTTGCCGGTGATGACGATGACTTCGTCACCCTTGCGAATCTTGTTCATCGCGACTCCTTACAGCACTTCCGGCGCAAGCGAAACGATCTTCATGAATCGCTCGCTACGCAGCTCACGCGTGACCGGCCCGAAAATGCGGGTGCCGATCGGCTCAAGCTTGGTGTTCAAAAGCACGGCGGCGTTGCCATCGAACTTGATCAGCGAGCCGTCCTGACGGCGCACGCCCTTGGCGGTACGAACCACAACAGCGTTGTAGATTTCGCCCTTCTTCACGCGCCCGCGCGGCGTTGCTTCCTTGACGGTCACCTTGATGATGTCGCCAATGCTGGCATAACGACGCTTCGAGCCGCCGAGCACCTTGATGCACATGACTTCACGCGCACCCGTGTTGTCGGCCACTTCAAGCCGAGATTCGGTCTGGATCATGGTTTATCTTTCCCAACTTAATCCGGCTGCACCACCATGGCACACCCGGTCAGTCTTGGTCCCGTCAGCCGCGCCGCCACTAGAACGACCGCTCAGCTGCTTGGGTAAGAACAGCAGCGACGGCAAACGAAACCGGCCATCGCATTCCGGTGAATCTTGCAGATCCGGACTGGCGCCCGCACCCGCGTTTTACAGATTCCCACCTACTTTCGCCTGCTGCTTTGCCAACAGCAAACCCATAAAGAGGGAAGTCCAAGATTGTATCGAGACAATCTTGGACTTGCAAGCGAAATCTGTAGCGATTTCAACAACTTCTACTACCGCGCATCAGGCCGGGGCATGAAGCCCCGGATGAGGCGCTTCCAGGGGATTGCTCCCTTAGATGATGCGAGCAGCTTCGACCAGCTTCGACACGGTCCAGGCCTTCGTCTTCGACAGCGGACGGGTTTCCTGGATTTCGACGAGGTCACCCTCGTTGTACGTGTTCGACTCGTCGTGTGCGTGGTACTTCTTCGACTGCACGACGTACTTGCCGTAGATCGGGTGCTTAACGCGGCGCTCGACCAGAACGGTGACCGTCTTGTCCATCTTGTTGCTGACGACCTTGCCGACCAGCGTCCGCTTAAGCGAGGTTTTCACGCTATCGTTCATTTCTGGTTCGCCTTCTCAGTCAGGACGGTCCGCACACGTGCGATGTCGCGACGAACCTTCTTCAGCTGGCTCGTGTTCGTGAGCTGCTGGGTCGCGAGTTGCATGCGCAGGCCGAATTGCGCCTTCAAGAGGTCCGACAGCTCCTGGTTGAGCGCGGCCTTGTCTTTCTGGTGAAGTTCAGAAGCCTTCATCATTCACTCCTTAGGAGCCGAGCTGGCGAACCATGAAGACCGTCTTCAGCGGCAGCTTCGCTGCAGCCAGACGGAAGGCTTCACGGGCCAGTTCCTCGGTCACACCATCCATTTCGTACAGCATCTTGCCCGGTTGGATCTCGGCGACGTAGTACTCCGGGTTACCCTTACCGTTACCCATACGTACTTCAGCCGGCTTTTGCGAGATCGGCTTGTCCGGGAAAATGCGGATCCAGATGCGGCCGCCGCGCTTGATGTGACGCGTCATTGCACGACGCGCCGCTTCAATTTGACGCGCGGTCAGGCGGCCGCGACCGATAGCCTTCAGACCGTAGTCACCGAACGAAACTGCGTTGCCGCGCGTTGCGACGCCGGTGTTACGACCCTTCTGCTCTTTGCGATACTTCCTGCGTTTCGGTTGCAGCATCGTTATTCTCCACTCTTGCCGTCACCGCCAGCCGCGCCACGGCGCGGTGCGCCACGACGGGCGCCCGGTGCGCCTTCACCATCACGACGCGGGCGACGATCGCCCGGGCGCGCGTTGCGGCGCGGACGCTTTTCTTCGGCGACTTCTTCCACCACCGGTGCGTCGTTGCGGCCGAGCGTGTCGCCCTTGTAGACCCAAACCTTCACGCCGATGATGCCGTACGTCGTCTTCGCTTCCGAAGTTGCGTAGTCGATATCGGCACGCAGCGTATGAAGCGGCACGCGACCTTCGCGGTACCACTCGGTACGTGCGATTTCGATACCGTTCAGACGGCCGGCGCTCATGATCTTGATGCCCTGGGCACCCAGACGCATCGCGTTCTGCATCGCGCGCTTCATCGCGCGGCGGAACATGATCCGGCGCTCGAGCTGTTGCGTGATCGAATCGGCGATCAGTTGCGCATCGGTTTCCGGCTTGCGGATTTCTTCGATGTTGACGTGAACGGGCACGCCCATGCGCTTTTGCAGTTCGGCCTTGAGGAGTTCGATGTCCTCGCCCTTCTTGCCGATCACCACACCCGGACGCGAGCTGTAAATCGTGATACGCGCGTTCTTTGCCGGACGCTCGATCACAACACGGCCCACCGAAGCGTTCTTCAGCTTCTTCTTCAGGTATTCACGAACACCGATGTCTTCCTTCAACATCGCCGCGAAATTGTTGTTGTTCGCGTACCAGCGCGACGCCCAATTGCGGCTGACGGCCAAACGGAAGCCAGTCGGATGAATTTTCTGTCCCATCGTATGGCTCCTTAATTCCCGACCGTCACAGTGATGTGACAGGATTGCTTCTCGATGCGGTTACCGCGACCCTTTGCGCGTGCGGTGAAACGCTTCAGCGAAGCAGCCTTGTCGACATAGATGCTCTTGATGCGCAGCTCGTCGATATCGGCGCCTTCGTTGTGCTCAGCATTGGCGATCGCCGAGAGCACAACCTTTTTCACGATGCCAGCCGCTTTCTTCGGCGAGAACGTCAGAACGTTCAGTGCCTTGTCGACCGGCAGACCGCGGATCTGGTCAGCCACAAGGCGCGTTTTCTGCGCCGAGATGCGGGCACCGCGATGAATTGCCTTCACTTCCATCTTGATTGCCCCTTATTTCTTGGCCTTCTTGTCGGCCGCGTGACCCTTGAACGTCCGGGTCAGTGCGAACTCGCCAAGCTTGTGGCCGACCATGTTTTCCGTGACATACACGGGAACGTGTTGACGGCCGTTGTGAACGGCGATCGTCAGGCCGATGAAGTCCGGCAGGATCGTCGAACGACGCGACCAGGTCTTGATCGGTTTCTTGTCGCGTGTAGCTGCAGCCGCCTCAACCTTCTTCAGCAAATGGGCGTCGCAGAACGGACCTTTCTTGATAGAACGTGCCATTGCCTACTCCTTAACGCTTGTGACGGCGCTGGACGATCATGCTCGTCGTGCGCTTGTTGCTGCGGGTGCGATAGCCCTTCGTCGGCGTGCCCCACGGGCTCACCGGATCGCGACCTGCAGCCGTGCGGCCTTCACCACCACCGTGCGGGTGATCGACCGGGTTCATTGCAACGCCGCGCACCGTCGGGCGGATACCGCGCCAGCGGTTCGCGCCAGCCTTGCCGATCTGGCGCAGGCTGTGCTCTTCGTTGCCGACTTCACCGATCGTCGCGCGGCACTCGACGTGCACGCGGCGGATTTCGCCCGAACGCAGACGAACCTGCGCGTACACGCCTTCGCGTGCGAGCAGCATGGCGGACGTGCCAGCCGAACGCGCCATTTGCGCGCCCTTGCCCGGCAGCATCTCGATGCAGTGGATCGTCGTACCGACCGGGATGTTGCGGATCGGCAGCGTGTTGCCTGCGCGGATCGGAGCTTCCGAACCCGACATCAGTTGCTGGCCAACCGTCGCACCCTTCGGAGCGATGATGTAGCGGCGCTCGCCGTCTGCGTACAGAACCAGCGCGATGTTCGCGCTACGGTTCGGGTCGTACTCGAGACGTTCGATCTTTGCCGGAATGCCGTCCTTGTTGCGACGGAAATCGATCACGCGGTAGTGATGCTTGTGACCGCCACCCTGGTGACGCGTCGTCACGTGACCGTTGTTGTTACGGCCGGCCTTCGAGAATTGCTTCTCGAGCAGCGGCGCGTACGGTGCACCCGTGTGAAGATCCTTGTTGACGATCTTCACCATCGCGCGGCGACCCGGCGAAGTCGGCTTAACTTTCACGATTGCCATGATTACTTGGCCTCCGCTTCAAAGTTGATTTCCTGGCCGGGCTTCAGGCAGACGTAGGCCTTCTTCACGTCCTTGCGGCGACCCAGGAAGCGGCCAAAACGCTTGTTTTTGCCCTTCTGGACCAGCACGTTGACGGAATCGACTTCCACCTTGAACATCAGCTCGACAGCAGCCTTGACTTCCTGCTTGGTCGCGTCCGGCGCGACTTCGAACACTACCTGTTCGTTTTTCTCAGCCACCAGCGTCGCCTTTTCGGAGATCACCGGCGCGAGCAGGACCTGCATCAAACGATGATCGTTCTTGCGAATCTCGCTCATGACAGCAACTCCTCGATCTGGGCGACCGCAGCCTTCGTGATCAGAATCTTCTTGAAGTAGATCAGCGAGAGCGGGTCGGCGTAACGCGGCTCAACGACTGCCACGTGGGGCAGGTTGCGCGACGCGAGATACAGGTTCTCGTCGACCGTGTCGGTAATGACCAGCACGGATTGGAGACCCATGGCCTTGAACTTTTCGGCCAGCAGCTTCGTCTTCGGCGCTTCGAGGGAGAGGTCCTCGACGACCGAGATGCGGCCTTCGCGGGCCAGCTGCGAGAAGATCGAGCAGAGACCTGCGCGATGCATCTTCTTGTTGACCTTGTGCGAGAAGTTTTCTTCCGGCGAATTCGGGAAAATGCGACCACCGCCGCGCCACAACGGGCTCGACGACATACCGGCACGAGCACGGCCCGTACCCTTCTGGCGCCACGGCTTCTTGGTGGTGTGCTTGACCTGCTCGCGATCCTTCTGAGCGCGGTCGCCGCTACGTGCGTTCGCCTGGTAGGCGACGACGATCTGGTGGATCAGGGCTTCGTTGTAGTCACGGCCGAACACGACGTCCGACGCGTTGACCGCAGCACCTTCCTGACCATTGGCATTCAGGAGCTTCAGTTCCATTATTGCGCTCCTTTCTTCACGCGGGCCTTGACCGCCGGCGTCACGAAAACCTTGCCGCCCTTGGCGCCCGGAACGGCACCCTTCACGAGCAGCAGCTTGCGCTCTGCGTCGATACGTGCGATTTCGAGGTTTTGCACCGTTACGGTTTCGTCACCCATGTGACCGGTCATGCGCTTGCCCGGGAACACACGGCCCGGATCCTGCGCCATACCGATCGAGCCCGGCACATTGTGCGAGCGCGAGTTACCGTGCGAAGCACGGCCCGAGGCGAAGTTGTAACGCTTGATGGTACCGGCGTAGCCCTTACCGATCGACACGCCCTGCACGTCGACCTTCTGGCCTTCTGCGAAGAGATCCACACCGATCACGCCGCCAGCGGACAGCTCGGCAGCCTTGGCGGCGTCGATCTGGAATTCCTTGAGGATTTCACCGGCTTGAACGCCGGCTTTGGCGAGATGACCTGCGAGCGGCTTCGTCACGCGCGATGCACGGCGCGTACCGAACGCAACCTGAACGGCCGTGTAGCCGTCGGTTTCAACAGTCTTGATCTGCGTCACGCGGTTGTCGGACACGTCCAGCACGGTAACGGGAATCGAGTCCCCATCGGCCGTGAAGATACGGGTCATGCCAACCTTGCGACCTACGAGTCCAAGGCTCATCGTTTTCTCCATTCCCGACTGCGATTGGTCGGGGCTAATTTACAAAGTGCCGGTGCTTGTTCGCCGCCATTTCACGCGCTTTTGCACGTTATTTCATGCAAAACCACGTGAAAGGGACACACCAGCTTTTTGCGCAAATGCGCGAAAAGACGTCAAGTATAACGCCCTCTCTCGTTTTCCGCAAGCAATCAAAGACTTAGCGCCGCCCGGCGATCCGGGCAGCGCCTGAGACCCTTACTGCAGCTTGATTTCGACGTCCACACCAGCCGGCAGATCGAGCTTCATCAGCGCGTCGACGGTCTTGTCCGTCGGGTCGACGATGTCCATCAGGCGGAGGTGGGTACGGATTTCGAGCTGGTCGCGCGACGACTTGTTCACGTGCGGCGAACGCAGGATGTCGAAACGCTGGATGCGCGTCGGCAGCGGCACCGGGCCGCGGACGATTGCACCGGTCCGCTTCGCCGTGTCGACGATCTCGGCAGCCGACTGGTCGATCAGGCGATAGTCGAAAGCCTTCAGGCGAATACGGATTTTCTGGTTCTGCATGACGATTCCTTGAAAAGAGCGAGGCGGACTTGCGCCGCCAGACTAGATAAAGAGCAAAGGAGCGGGCCATGCGACGGGAGCCGGCGCTTCAAGCACCAATTCCCGTCGACGGGCGGAGAGCCGTGGCCCGATCCCGGATACATCCACTTCAACTTCTACTGCTGTTACAGCAAACCAGCGATTTTACTCGATGATCTTGGCAACGACACCGGCGCCGACGGTACGGCCACCTTCGCGGATTGCGAAGCGCAGACCTTCTTCCATGGCGATCGGGGCGATCAGCTTCACCGTGATCGACACGTTGTCGCCC
>NZ_JAMXLH010000071.1 GCF_024281035.1 Paraburkholderia sp. | reverse complement strand
GGTGATCAGGGCGGCCAGGATCAGAATGGGTTCGTTGGCGATGGACTTCAAGAAAGCCGCGGCGGTGCCCTGGAAGGTGGCCCGGACGCTTGGCGGCATGCCCAGCTCCCCTTTCACCCTGTTGATGGCGTCCACGGCATCGCCGAGCGAAGCATTGGGGGCCAGATTGAAGGACACAGTGACCACCGGGAACTGCCCCTGATGGTTCAGGGCCAGAGCGCTCGGCGCGGTCGAGACGGTAGTGAACGTACTCAGCGGGACTTGCGTGCCGTTCGAAGAGCGCACGTAGATGTCCTTGAGCGCGTCGGGAGTCTGCTGAAACTTGGGATCCGCCTCGAGCACCACGTGATACTGGTTCAGCTGGGTATAGATGGTGGAGACCTGGCGCTGGCCGAAAGCGTCGTACAGCGTGTTGTCGACGTCCGCCGGCAGCACGCCCAGCCGTGATGCGGAGTCGCGATCGATGGTCAGATGCACCAGCAGGCCGCCATTCAACTGGTCGCTCGCGACGTCGCGGAGTTCCGGAAGCTTCTTCAGACGCTCCATGAAGCGCGGCACCCACACCGCCAGTTCTTTGGGATCCACATCTTCCAGGCTGTACTGAAACTGGGTGCGGCTGACGCGGTCTTCCACGGTCAGGTCCTGCACCGGCTGCATGAACAGCGTGATGCCGTCAATTTTGTCGAGCCTCGGCTGCAAGCGACGGATGACGTCGGAGGCGCTGAGCTTGCGTTCCTTGAGCGGCTTCAAATTGATCTGGATGCGGCCGCTGTTGAGGGTGGTGTCGGTGCCGTCGATGCCGATGAACGAGGAAAGACTCTCTACCGCGGGATCCTCGAGAATGGCGTCAGCCAAAGCTCGTTGCCGCTCACCCATGGCCTGGAAAGAGATGCTCTGCGGCGCTTCAGAAACCCCCAGGATCACCCCGGTGTCCTGCACCGGGAAGAACCCTTTGGGAACGTAGATGTACAGAAGAATGGTGCCCACCAGAGTGGCAGCGGTGACCAGCAGGGTGATGGTCCGGAAACGCAGGACAAACTGCAGGGTGCGGCCGTAAAACCGGATGACGGCGTTAAACACGTCTTCCGATTTGCGATAAAACCAGGTGGCCTCCTCCTTTTTCTGATGGCGCAGCAGCTTGGCGCACATCATGGGAGTCAGGGTCAGCGAGACCACCGCCGAAACCAGGATGGTAACGGCTAGAGTAATGGCAAATTCGCGGAACAGGCGGCCCACGATTTCGCCCATGAACAGCAGCGGAATCAGTACGGCGATCAGCGAAATGGTCAGCGAGAGAATGGTGAAGCCGATCTGTCCCGCACCTTCGAGCGCCGCCTGCAAGGGCCGTTTGCCCTCTTCGAGGTAGCGCACGATGTTCTCGATCATCACGATCGAATCGTCCACCACGAAACCGGTCGCGATGATGAGCGCCATCAGCGAGAGGTTGTCGATGGAGTAGTTCAGCTCGTACATCAGCGCGAGCGTGCCGATCAGCGAGACCGGCACCGAAATGCTCGGAATGATCGTGGCGGGCACGTTGCGCAGGAACACGAAGATCACCGCGACCACCAGCACGACGGCGAGCACGAGTTCGAACGCCGCGTCGGCCACCGATGCGCGGATCACGCCGACGCTGTTCGAGACCACGGTCACCTGCATGCCCGCGGGCAGCGTCGATTCGAGCTGCGGCAACTGCTTCATGATCTGGTTGACCGTGGCGATCACGTTCGCGCCCGGCTGGCGCTGCACGTTCAGCACGATGGCGGGCGCGTGGTTGTACCAGGCGCCGCGCTCGATGTCCTGCGCCGCGCTCGTCACGCGCGCGACGTCGCGCATGAACACGGGCGAGCCGTTCTGGTAGGCGATGACCGTATTTTCGTAATCCTGCGGCGCGGAAATCTGGTCGTTCGAATTGATCGTGTAGTTGAGCTCGGGGCCGTCGAAGTTGCCCTTCGGGTTGCTCACGTTCACGTTGGCGAGCAGCGTGCGCAGATCGTCGAGATTGAGGCCGTAGGCGGCGAGCTTCTGCGGGTCGGCCTCCACGCGCACGGCGGGCACGTTGCCGCCTGCGGTGGTGACGAGACCCACGCCGGGCACTTCGGAAATCTTTGTCGCGAGGCGGTTGTTGGCCGCGTCCTGCAACTGCGTGAGCGACATCGACTTCGACGTGACCGCGAGCGTGAGAATCGGCTGATCCGCGGGATTGACCTTCGCGTAGGTCGGCGGTGCGGGCAGGCCGCTCGGCAGGAAGCTGTTGGCCGAGTTGATGGCCTGCTGGACGTTCTGTTCGGCGACGTCGAGATTCAGCGCGAGGTCGAACTGCAGCGTGATGATCGAGGCGCCTTCCGAACTGTACGAGACCATCTGCTGCAGGCCAGGAATCTCGCCTAGCTGAACTTCGAGCGGCGCGGTGACGGTGGTGGCCATCACCGAAGGGCTCGCACCGGGATAGAAGGTCTGCACCTGGATCGTCGGGTAATCGACCGAGGGCAGCGACGAAACCGGCAAGAACTTCATCGCAACGAGGCCGATGAGCACCATCGCGATCATCAGGAGCGATGTCGCGACCGGCCGGAGGATAAACAGGCGGGAAATATTCATCGGCGCCGGATCAGAGGCTTACGACGCCGGCGACGCCGGTGATGCGGGCGACGCTGCGCTGCTCGCGTGCGCGCCGCTCGCCTCGTGTGCGCCGCCGGTCGCTGCGGGGTGCCCGGTCGAAGGCTTGATCTTCGCGCCGTCCGCGAGGCGGTCGAGGCCGTCGGTCACCACGCGCTCGCCAGCCGCGAGGCCCGCGACGACCACCGTGTGCTTGCCGTCGCTCGGCCCGAGCGTGACTTTGTGGACCGAGACGGTGTCGTTGGCGTTCACGAGATAGACGTAATCGCCGGGCGCGCCGGTCTGCACGGCGGGCGTGGGCACGAGCACGGCGTTTTGCAGCGTGTCGACCAGCAGCGTCACGTTCACGAATTCGTTGGGGAAGAGCGCTTCGTCGTTATTGGGCAGGCTCGCGCGCAGCGTGACCGTGCCGGTGGCCGTCGCCATCTGGTTGTTGATCGCGAACAGCTCGCCGGTGGCGATCCGCCGCGTGTTGTCGCTGCTGAAGATCGTGACCGGCAGCTTCGCCCCCGCGTTGACGCGCTGCAGCACGCCGCCCAGCGCATTCTGCGGCACAGCGAACTGGACGGTGGTGGGCTTCATCTGCGTGATCACGACGATGCCGGGCTGGCTCGACGCGGTCACGAAGTTGCCCGGATCGACGAGCCGCAAACCGACACGTCCGGCCACCGGCGCCGTGATGTGGCAATACTCGATGTCCAGGTTGAACTGCGCGATGCTCGCGAGGTCGGCTTTCACGGCGGCCTCGGCTTGCTGGACGACGAACTGCTGGTTGAAGAACGTCTGCTCGGCGATGGACTGGCGCTCGTGCAGCAGCGTAAAGCGCTGCAAGTCGGCACGGGCCTGGGCGAGCGCGGCCTGGTCTTTCGCGAGTTGCGCCTCGGCCTGCTGTTTGCTGATCTCGTACTGGCGCTGATCGATCTGCGCGATGAACTGGCCTTTCTCGACGTCCTGGCCTTCGTGATAGCCCACGGCGGTCAAGAAGCCGCTCAGTTGCGGCAGGACCGTGACGGTGGCGATGGGCGTAATCGTGCCGAGTGCGTTGAGCGTCACGGGCATCGGGCCGAGTGCGACGGTGGCCACGGTGACGACCTGTACGGTCGGCCCGGCTGCGGGCTTCTTGCCGCGCAGCAGATGCACGACGACGAGCGCAATCAGGATGATGACGATGAGGGCGATCACGAGCGGGCCGCGCCGTTTGCGCGGCGGCTGCGCGGGCGGTTGCGCCGGTGGTTGCGTCGGTGGCGGGCCCGGCGGCTGCTCCGATGGCTGCGATGGCTTTTGCGATTCCGGTTGCGACTGCGGTTGCGACTGCGGGGTTGGCGCGGTGCTCACGCTTGCCTCCATCGGTAAGCGGTCACTGAAAGACGGCGTGCCTGTTCGGACGCGGGAGCGGCGGGCATCCGAAGCGCGGATTCCGTGTGGTGCGTTGAACGCGGTGGCCATATCGCGTCGACGGCATGCCGGGAGCTTTCGGATCGCTGCATACGCATTCTCATGGTTGTTATGTCGTCGCTGCGCAGCCGGACGGGCTACGCAGAGAAGGCTCAGACTCGAAGTCTAACCAACCCGGGCGCGGATTTCGAAACGTCAGTGATTTGAAAGGTTATGGCGCGTTACAACGACCCGATTCTGTGACGCGATGTAACGGAGCGCGGTGAAACTGGCGCGAGGCTGGCGTGCTTGTCAGCGAGCGTTGTCGCGCGCACGCAGCCGTGTGAAACGGCGCTTGAACTGCGCGCGCGATCGGTGCGGAAAACGAGGAGCCGTTGCCACGGCAAGTGGCGCGCGCGAAGCGGGTGCATGGTGCACCCGCTTCGCGCTGGCTTGGAGAGTTACTGCGATGGTTACTGCGGATATCGGCGTGTTCCGAGGCCGGAAACATCCCGGCCCGTCACGGGACGCTGCGCGTTAGCCTTCCTTGCCGTCGATGCGCGCCCTCACGAGCCAGGGCGCGTAGCGCACGAAATAAGCGCCGAACGCGACGAACCAGCACACCGCCGACACGTTGATCGCGACGAACGTCAATTGCGGAGCGAGCGCGGGAACCAGCGCGCGAAAGAGTGCGGCGAGCACGAGCAGCGCGTAGCAGAGTTTCTCGACGGCGCCTGCCACGAGCGGCCGGCCGGTATGGCCGCGCGCCGTACGCGTGATCATGGCCATGATCGCGCCGCTGACTGCGCCTACCGTGAACGCGTGGATCGCGAGCGAGTGCGAGACGACGCCCAATGCCGCCAGAGCGAGCATCAGGAAGCCGACGGCAATCCACGAGTAGGCGATGTGAAGGATCGCGAGGATCGGACGATTGCCGACGTGCCAGACGCGCCAGCCGATCACGCGCATGGCCTGGACGACGGCGGCGGCAGCGGCGGCAGCCGCGAGCACGGGGCCGGACACGCCGAAACCGTCGAGCACGAACGGCAGCAAGGTCAGCGGCATGATGCTGGCTTCGACGAAGCGCCACTTCTTGATCGTCTGGCCGGGAATGGCGTTCGTGGTGAAAGTCGGAATCACGCGCCCGCCGATGATCGTCACGAACAGCACGAGCAGGCCGACCGCCATGTAGGCGCTACGCAGCGCCCAGTCCATGTGTCCGCTCGCCGCCGAAAAGTGGAAGGCGAAATTCGTGGTTGCCAGCAGCGCGAGCGCGGCGGGCAGGAAGATGTTGTGTTTGTTCTGCCCATGCACGAGCACGCGCAGTAGAACGATCGCACTGACCGGCAGGAACGCGATGTCGACGGTCATGGCGACGGCGGCCGGCGCGCACGCCACCGCGACGCGGCCCGCGAGCCACAACACGCACAGCGCAATGAGCGATTTGCCCGCGGCGGGCGTAACAGATGTCCATGCCCGCACGGCGGTCAGCAGGAAGCCCACCACGATTGCCGAGGCGAACCCGAAGATCATCTCGTGGACGTGCCACAGCGAGCCCGGCAGATACGCGTGCAGTGCGGCCATCGGAAAGCCGTCGAGTTCGGCCAGCCACGCGAGGACGGCGGCGGTGCCAAAGAGTGCGCCGCCCAGATAGAACGGGCGGAAGCCCAGCGCCCACAGTGCGAAACCGCGCGGAGCGGGCGGCGCTGGCGGAGCGACGCGTGGCTGTTCGCGCGGTTTTTCGCGCGGCTGTTCGTCAATTCGGATGAGGGCCATGCTTGCTCTCCAGCAAATAGATGGATTTTATATGAATCTTATATGCGATGCAGCCGTAGCGCAGATGTGGCAATTCCACGCAACGCTCGCCTGGGTCCGGCATTCTGCTCTCCCGCGGCGTATCGCCGCGCCTGTTCGCGAGACCGCCTGCTTCATTTTCCATGGTGCTCCATGTGCTCTTCGTGACGAGACATGTTTGCAGGCCCCGCTTGCGGGCATGGCGAACATCGCCGCTTCAAGATCGGGATCGAGGCGGTGCGCCCGATCGGGTTCGTGATCTTGATATCGCGTGCAGCACTGTCGCCAGTGCGCAACACAAATAGATCACAATGTGAGTAATAATACCGATTAATCAGAATCGGTGTGGCGGATACGCTGATGCCGTTCATTTCGCCGCACTGCCCGCACTATTTGCCCGCACAACGATTATCAGAAAAGGGCTGCACGGCGCGTCAAAGTTTCGAGACGCGTGAAAAAACCCTCAAACGCCCGCCCGTACTAATCCGGATGGGGGGTGGAGGAGTAATCAGAACGGAGTAGTGTCCGTTTGTCACACGATCCACAAGGGTAATGGAATAGCGCCGAATACTGCGTAAGCTGGCTTACAGTTAAATCCGTGAGCAAGCCTAAAAATGATCACGCAGAATATCCCCGGCAATAACAGCAATAACCAGAGTGCCGCATGGCGCGTGCTTGGATCGAGTACTTTCGCTTTCACCATCTGCTTTGCAGTCTGGATGATGTTTGCGATTCTCGGTATTCCGCTTAAAAAGCAGCTTCATCTCACCGACGCGGAATTCGGCCTCGTTGCCGCCATGCCCGTGTTGACCGGTTCGCTCGCACGCGTGCCGCTCGGCATCTGGACCGACCGCTTCGGCGGCCGGATCGTGTTCTTCCTGATCATGCTCGCAACCGTCGTGCCGATCTGGCTCGTTTCGTATGCGACGCAATTCTGGCAGTTCCTCGTGCTCGGCCTGTTCGTCGGCTTCGCGGGCGCCTCGTTCTCGGTCGGCACGCCCTACGTCGCACGCTGGTTTCCGAAGTCGCGCCAGGGCCTCGCGATGGGTATCTTCGGCGCGGGCAATTCCGGCGCCGCACTCAACAAGTTCGTTGCACCGGTACTGATTGTCGCAGCCGGTACGTGGACGATCGTGCCGAAGGTCTACGCCATCGCGATGCTCGTCACGGCGTTCGGCTTTCTTCTGCTTTCGTCGAGCAATCCGGCGCATCGCGTCGTCGGCGGGACGCGGGCCGGGAATCAGCTCAAGGTGCTCGGCGATCCGCGCGTTTTGCGCTACGCGCAGTACTACTCCGTCGTGTTCGGCGGCTACGTCGGCCTCTCGCTCTGGATGCCGCAGTACTACGTGAACCAGTACGGCTTCGGCATCGAGGCAGCGGCGTTTCTCGCGGCCTGCTTCTCGCTGCCGGGCGGCGTGCTGCGCGCGATGGGCGGCTGGCTCTCCGACCGCTTCGGCGCCTATCGCACGACGTGGGCCGTCATGTGGGTCGCGCTTGCCGGTTTCTTCGTGCTGAGCTACCCGTCGACCGACCTGGTGATCCACAGCGCGAAGGGTCCGGTTGCATTCCATATCGGTCTCGGCCCGGTGTTCTACACCGTGATCATGTTCATCGTCGGCGTGGCGATGGCCGTGGGCAAGGCGTCGGTCTTCAAGTTCATCGGCGACAGCTATACGGACAACATCGGCGCGGTGTCCGGCGTCGTCGGCCTGGCTGGCGGCCTGGGCGGCTTCGTGCTGCCGATCCTGTTCGGCCTGCTCGTCGATCTGACTGGTGTGCGCACCACCTGTTTCATGCTGATGTTCGGCGCGACGGCGGTCAGCCTGTTGTTCATGCACTTCTCGTTCCGCCCCGAAGCGCTCGCCACGGCGCGTGCCGCAGAAGAGCGCGCAGCCCTGCAAAAAGAGGCGCGCGCACACGAGGCACAAGCGGCACAAACAGCACCCGCAACAGGCGCGGTACACGCACACGAAGCGCTGGCCGACTGATTCCCACGCGCGTCGCACTTGCGGCGCGCTTTTTTGATTGAGCAAACACCATGTCCAAATATCTGTTAACGCAGTGGGAGCCGGAGAATGCCGGTTTCTGGAAGGCGAGTGGCGAGCAGGTGGCCAACCGCAATCTCTGGATCTCCATCCCCGCGCTGATGCTGGCGTTCGTCGTCTGGTCGCTGTGGAGCGTCGCCGTCGTGAATCTCGACAAGGGCGGCTTCCACTTCACCAAGAACCAGCTCTTCTGGCTCACGGCGCTTCCCGCGCTTTCGGGCGCGACGCTGCGCATTTTCTATTCGTTCCTCGTGCCGATTTTCGGCGGACGGCGCTTCACCGCCATTTCGACGGCCAGCCTGCTGATTCCCGCGCTCGGCATGGGCTTCGCGCTGCGCGACCCGTCGACGTCGTATGAAATGCTGCTCGTGCTCGCCCTCCTGTGCGGCTTCGGCGGCGCGAACTTCAGCTCGTCGATGGCCAACATCAGCTTCTTCTTCCCGAAGAAGCGCAAGGGCTTCGCCACCGGCATGAACGCGGGCATCGGCAACCTCGGGGTGTCGATGGTCCAGTTCGTCACGCCGATCGTCATCTCCACCGCAGCGTTCAGCGGCATTCTCGGCGGCGGTCAAACCTACGTTGCGAAGGGCGTCGAACACTCGATCTGGCTGCAAAACGCAGGCTTCGTCTGGGTTCCGCTCATCATCGTGGCAGCGGTTGCCGCGTGGTACGGCATGAACGACATCGCCGACGCAAAGGCATCGTTCAGCGAACAGGCCGTCATCTTCCGCCGCAGCCACAACTGGCTGATGTGCTTCCTCTATGTCGGCACGTTCGGCTCGTTCATCGGTTTCTCGGCGGGTCTTGCGCTGCTCACGAAGGCGGAATTCCCCGCGATCAACCCGACCGCCTATGCGTTCCTCGGGCCGCTCGCAGGCGCCATGACGCGTCCGCTCGGCGGCTGGATCTCGGACCGCCTCGGCGGCGCGCGCGTCACGCTCCTCACGTTCATCGCGATGATCGCGGCCGTGGCAGGCGTGATCGCCTTCCTGCCGTCGGCGGGCTCGGCCGGCAACTTCGGCGGCTTCCTCGCCATGTTCATCGTGCTGTTCGCGCTGACCGGCATCGGTAACGGCTCCACCTTCCGCATGATCCCGGTGATCTTCCTCACGCAGCAGCAGCGCGCCGCGAAGGGCAAGGGTCCCGATGCGCAACAGCGCGCGCTCGCCGAGGCCGGCAAGGAATCGGCTGCGGTGCTCGGCTTTGCCGGTGCGATGGGCGCCTACGGCGGCTTCTTCATCCCGAAGAGCTTCGGTACGTCGATCGACGTCACGGGCTCGCCGGTCACGGCCCTGCTGTGCTTCATCGGCTTCTATGTCGTGTGCGCCGCGGTCACGTGGTTCTTCTACGCGCGCCGCAACGCGCCGATGCCCTGCTGATTCTGATTCGCACGGGAAGCCGTGCGCGCATGGGTGGACTAGTCCTTCAGGCGTAGTTCGGGCCGGTCGGGCTAGTCCTAATTCGTTTGCGGGCTGCTCCTGCTGGCGAATAGGCGGGCACGCGCGCGCTCGTCATACTCATGCAGCACGAATTCGCTGAGTCCACGCGGTCGCAGACAGCTCACTGGGCGCAGCTTTAGTTTCGGAGAACAAGATGAGTTACTTTCTGGACCGTCTGAAGTTCATGTCGCGTGTCAAGGCGACGTTCTCAAACGGTCATGGCGCGGTCGTCGACGAGGACCGCAAGTGGGAAGACGGCTATCGCAGCCGTTGGCAACACGACAAGATCGTTCGATCGACGCACGGGGTCAACTGCACCGGATCGTGTTCGTGGAAGGTCTACGTGAAGAACGGTCTGATCACGTGGGAAACCCAGCAGACCGATTACCCCCGCACGCGCGCCGACCTGCCCAATCACGAGCCGCGCGGCTGCCCGCGCGGCGCCTCCTATAGCTGGTACGTCTATTCGGCGCAACGCGTGAAGCACCCGATGATCCGCGGGCGCCTGATGGACCTGTGGCACGAAGCGCGCCGCACGCTCGGCCCGGTCGAGGCGTGGGCATCGATCGTCGAGAATCCCGAGAAGGCTGCGCGCTACAAGCGCGTGCGCGGGCTCGGCGGCTTCGTGCGCGCCGACTGGGACACGGCGGCCGAAATCATTGCGGCCGCAAACGCCTACACGATCGGCAAGTACGGCCCGGACCGCGTGGTCGGCTTCTCGCCGATTCCGGCGATGTCGATGGTTTCCTATGCGGCTGGCGCGCGCTACCTGAGCCTGATCGGCGGAGCGTGCCTGTCGTTCTACGACTGGTACTGCGATTTGCCGCCGTCCTCGCCGCAGGTGTGGGGCGAGCAGACCGACGTGCCCGAATCCGCGGACTGGTACAACTCCACCTATCTGATGGTGTGGGGCTCGAATGTGCCGCAAACGCGCACGCCCGACGCCCACTTCTACACCGAGGTCCGCTACAAGGGCACCAAGACGGTTGCGGTGTCATCGGACTTCGGCGAGATGGTCAAGTTCGGCGACATCTGGCTCGCGCCGAAGCAGGGCACCGACGCGGCGCTCGCGATGGCGATGGGCCACGTCGTGCTCAAGGAATTCCACGCGAGCGGCAAGTCCGCGTACTTCCGCGACTACCTGAAGCAGTACACCGACATGCCGCTGCTCGTCACGCTCTCCGAGCGCGACGGCGCGATCGTGCCGGACCAGTTCCTGCGCGCGTCGCAGCTCGCGGGCGGCCTGGACGAAGCGAATAACCCGCAGTGGAAGACGCTCGCGATCGATGCGACGAGCGGCAACATCGTCGCGCCGAACGGTTCGGTCGGCTTCCGCTGGGGCGAGTCGGAACACAACGACGGCGCGAAGGTCGGCCGCTGGAATCTCGAACTCAAGGACGGCGGCAGCGGTCGCGAAATCGATCCGTGCCTGTCGCTCATCGCGGCGCACGATGAAGTCGTCGAAGTGAGCTTCCCGTATTTCGGCGGGGAACACGGCGCGCTGCTCGCACGGCGCGTGCCGGCCAAACGCGTCGCGCTGGCGGACGGCACGAGCGTGCTCGTCGCCACCGTCTACGACCTGCAGATGGCGAACTACGGCGTCGACCAGGGCCTCGGCGGCCCGAACGTCGCCGCGTCGTATGACGACGACGTGCCCTGCACGCCCGCATGGCAGGAAAAGCACACGACGGTGCCGCGCAAGCTTGTGATCCAGGTGGCGCGCGAATTCGCGGACAACGCGGATCGCACGCACGGCAAGAGCATGGTGATTCTCGGTGCGGCGCTGAACCACTGGTATCACAACGACATGATCTACCGCAGCATCATCAATCTGCTGATGATGTGCGGCTGTATCGGCCAAAGCGGCGGCGGCTGGGCGCACTACGTCGGCCAGGAGAAGCTGCGTCCGCAGTTCGGCTGGGCGCCGCTTGCGTTCGCGCTCGACTGGTCGCGTCCGCCGCGCCAGATGAACGGCACGTCGTTCTTCTACAACCACACGAGCCAGTGGCGTCACGAAAAGGTCGGCCTCGACGAGATTCTCAGCCCGGGCGCCGATCACAAGCGCTACAAGGGCCTCAGCATGCTCGACCTCAATGCGAAGTCCGAGCGGATGGGCTGGCTGCCCTCGGCGCCGCAGCTTGGCACGAATCCGCTCGACCTCGTCGACGCGGCGAAGCGCGAAGGCCGCGAACCGATCGACTACACGGTCGAGAAACTGAAGTCCGGCGCGCTCGATTTCTCGTGCGACGACCCCGACAATCCCGTTAATTTCCCGCGCAACATGTTCGTGTGGCGCTCGAACATTCTCGGCAGCTCGGGCAAGGGCCACGAGTATTTCCTCAAGTACCTGCTCGGTACGCAGAACGCGCTCTTCGGCGACGAAGCGGATGCCATCAAGCCATCGGAAGTGAAGGTGCGCGAGGCCGCCGAGGGCAAGCTCGACCTGCTCGCGGTGCTCGACTTCCGCATGAGCACGACCTGCCTCTATGGCGACATCGTGCTGCCGTCGGCGACGTTCTACGAGAAGGACGATCTGAACACGTCCGACATGCACCCGTTCATCCATCCGCTTTCGGAGGCGGTGCAGCCGTTGTGGGAGAGCAAGAGCGACTGGGAAATCTACAAGACCATCGCGAAGAAGTTCTCGGAGATCGGCGGCGCGCATCTCGGCACGCGTACCGACCTCGTCTGCACGCCGCTCATGCACGACACCCCGGGCGAACTCGGCCAGGCGTTCGAGCCGAAGGACTGGCGTCATGGCGAATGCGACCTGATCCCCGGCAAGACCGCGCCTGCGATGACGCTGGTGGAGCGCGACTATCGCGAGATCTACAACAAGTTCACCTCGGTCGGGCCGCTGCTCGACAAGCTCGGCAACGGCGGCAAGGGCATCAACTGGAACACCGCGCACGAAGTGGGCGAGCTCGCGAATCTCACGGGCACGTCGCGCCATGAGGGTGTGACCCAGGGCCGTCCGCGCCTCGAAACCGCGATCGATGCGGCTGAGATGATCCTCACCTTCGCACCGGAGACCAACGGTCATGTGGCGGTGAAGGCGTGGGATGCGCTCTCGAAGATTACGGGCCGCGATCATACGCACCTGGCCGAAGGCCGCGAGCACGACAAGATCCGCTTCCGCGACGTGCAGGCGCAGCCGCGCAAGATCATCTCGGCGCCGACGTGGTCGGGCCTCGAATCCGAGGAAGTCAGCTACAACGCGGGCTACACGAACGTGCATGAGCTGATTCCCTGGCGCACGCTGACCGGGCGGCAGCAGTTCTATCAGGACCACCGCTGGATGCTCGACTTTGGCGAGGGCTCGTGCAGCTACAAGCCGGCCATCAACACGAAGACCGTTGGGCCGATGCTCGGTGCGAAGCCGAACGGCGAACACGAACTCGTGCTGAACTGGATCACGCCGCACCAGAAGTGGGGCATCCACTCGACGTACACGGACAACATCCGCATGCTCACGCTGTCGCGCGGCGGCCCGCACGTCTGGGTCTCGGAATCCGAAGCGAAGGAAGCCGGGATCAAGGACAACGACTGGGTCGAAGTGTTCAACGTGAACGGGACGCTGACTGCGCGCGTGGTGGTGAGCCAGCGCGTGCCGCGCGGCATGTGCCTCATGTATCACGCCCAGGAGAAGATCGTGAACGTGCCGGGCGCTCAGACGAGCGGCATGCGCGGCGGCATTCACAACTCCGTGACGCGCACGGTGCTCAAGCCCACGCACATGATCGGCGGCTATGCACAGCTTGCATACGGCTTCAACTACTACGGCACCGTCGGCAGCAATCGCGATGAATACGTGATCGTGCGCAAAATGAACAAGGTGGAGTGGCTCGAAGGGCCGCTCGTCGAAGGAGCAGCATCATGAAGATCCGCGCCCAGGTGGCGATGGTCCTGAACCTGGACAAGTGCATCGGGTGCCATACGTGCTCGGTGACCTGCAAGAATGTGTGGACGTCGCGTGACGGCGTCGAATACGCATGGTTCAACAACGTCGAGACGAAACCCGGCATCGGTTATCCGAAAGAGTGGGAAAACCAGAAGAAGTGGAACGGCGGCTGGAAGCGCAATGAAGACGGCAGCATCGAGCCTCGCCAGGGGACGAAGCTCAAGGTGCTCGCGAACCTGTTCGCGAACCCGAATCTGCCGGCCATCGACGACTACTACGAGCCGTTCACGTTCGACTACGAGCATCTGCAAAAAGCACCGCTTTCGCAGACGCCGCCCACGGCACGTCCCGTCTCGGTGATTACCGGCAAGAAGATGGACAAGATCCACTGGGGTCCGAACTGGGAAGACGACCTCGGCGGCGAGTTCGAATCGCGCGGGCGCGATGCGCTCTTCGAGAACGTGCAGAAGGAGATGTATTCGACCTTCGAAAACACCTTCATGATGTACCTGCCGCGCCTGTGCGAGCACTGCCTGAATCCGGCGTGCGTCGCATCGTGCCCGTCCGGCTCGGTGTACAAGCGCGAAGACGACGGCATCGTGCTCGTCGACCAGGACAAGTGCCGCGGCTGGCGCATGTGCGTGTCCGGTTGCCCGTACAAGAAGATGTACTTCAACTGGAAGACCGGCAAGGCCGAAAAGTGCGTCTTCTGCTATCCGCGCATCGAAGCCGGTCAGCCGACGGTGTGCGCGGAAACCTGCGTGGGCCGCATCCGCTATCTGGGCGTGCTGCTCTACGACGCGGACCGCATCAGCGAAGCGGCAAGCGTCGAGAAAGAAACCGATCTCTACCAGGCGCAACTCGACGTGTTCCTCGATCCGCACGATCCTGAGGTTCAGGCCGAAGCGCGCCGCCAGGGCATCGCGCAAAGCTGGCTCGACGCCGCCGTGCGCTCGCCGGTCTACAAGATGGCCTGCGAGTGGAAGATCGCGTTCCCGCTGCACCCCGAGTACCGCACGCTGCCGATGGTCTGGTACGTGCCGCCGCTCTCGCCGATCCAGTCGGCGGCCGACGCGGGCCACATCGGCAGCGACGGCATGATCCCCGACGTCGAGAGCCTGCGCATTCCGATGCGCTATCTCGCGAATCTGCTGACCGCGGGCGACGAAGCGCCGGTGGTCGCCGCGCTGCGCCGCATGCTCGCGATGCGCGCGTACAAGCGCGGGCAGGCCGTCGACGGTGTCGAAGATCCCGCGCTGCTCACGGCGGCGGGGCTCACGGCCGCGCAGGTCGAAGACATGTACCGCATCATGGCGCTCGCGAATTACGAGGACCGTTTTGTCGTGCCGTCGTCGCACAAGGAGATGGTCGAGGACAGCTTCAACGAGAAGGGAAGCTGCGGTTTCTCGTTCGGCAACGGCTGTTCGGGCGGCGTGACGGAAGGGTCGCTGTTCGGCTCGAAGACGCAAGGCAGCGTGGTATTTGCGGACATGCCGAAGTCGCGCCGCAAATTGACGCCGAGCACGTAAGGGGAGAGCCACACGATGTCGATCTATCCCGTTCTTGCGGCGCTGCTCGATTATCCGCAGCAGGCGCTGCTCGATGCCCTCGACGAAATCGACGCGGCGCTCGTCGCGCATCCGGACGCGGCGCGCGAGTTGGCGCCGCTCGTCGGCGAGCTGCGCGGCCGTTCGCTAATCGAGTCCCAGGAGGAATACGTCGCGACGTTCGACCGCAATCCGCGTCACTCGCTGCATCTGTTCGAGCACGTGCACGGAGAGAGCCGCGACCGCGGCCAGGCGATGGTCGATCTGCTCGCGGAGTATCGGCGCTTCGGCCTCGAAATTTCGACCAACGAGCTGCCCGATTACGTGCCGCTCTTTCTCGAAGTGCTCGGCCTCATCGATGCTGACGATGCGTCGGCGCTGCTCGGCGAAGCGGTTCATGTGCTCGCTGCCATCGGCAAGCACCTGTTGGACTCCGGCAGTGCCTACGCGAGCATCTTCACCGTGCTGTGCGAGATGTCCGTGGTTGCGCCCGAACCGCTCACCGTCGCGCCGGTGCGCGACATGGACGAAGCGCTGGAAGTGTTCGGCGTCGGCGAGGATGGCGTCGAGCCGCTCATCATGCGCAGCGAGGTGCAGCCTGTCCATTTTCATCCGCGTGCCGAGCGGCTTAATGCAACGGCCCGTGCAAAGGAAATGCAATGAATACGTTCAACCAGTTCCTGTTCGGCATTTATCCGTACATTGCGCTCGCGATCTTTCTGTTCGGCTCGCTCGCACGCTTCGAGCGCGAGCAGTACACGTGGAAGACGGACAGCTCGCAGCTCCTCTACCGGGGACAACTGCGGCTCGGCAACATCCTCTTTCACGTCGGCATTCTGGGGCTCTTCTTCGGCCACATGTTCGGTCTGCTGACGCCGGTTGTCGTGTGGGATACCCTCGGTGTGCCGCACAGCGCCAAGCAGATGGTCGCGATGGTCGCGGGCGGCGTGATGGGCTCGATGTGTCTCGCCGGGCTCGCGATCCTGCTGCATCGTCGTCTGTCGAATGAACGCGTGTCGGCTGTCACGCGCACCGCGGACAAGGTGCTGCTGCTGTGGATTCTCGTGACGCTGCTGCTCGGTCTTTCGACGATCGCCGAATCGGCCAGCCACATGGACGGTACGATGATGGTGCGGCTCATGACGTGGGCCCAGCACATCGTCACGTTCCGCGGCGACGCGGCAAGCTATGTGAGCGAAGCGCCGCTCATCTTCCGCGTTCACCTGTTCATGGGCATGTCGCTCTTCGTGATCTTCCCGTTCACGCGTCTCGTGCACGTGTGGAGCGGTTTTGCTTCAGTCGGTTATCTCTCGCGCGCATGGCAGCTCGTGCGTAGCCGTTAATCACCATCGACGGCCTGCAGTACCGGGGCCGTAATTTACCCGGGTGATCCGCCTCGCGCGATCGCCCGGTTTTTTTTTTCAGGAGTGTGGGTGCCATGGCACGTCTCTTTGGCATTGCAGGCCGTTCGGGGCAGGGCAAGACAACCTTGATCGAGGCGCTGCTCGCCCATTACCGGTCGCGCGGGCTCGTCGTCAACGTGATCAAGCACAGCCACCACAGGCTCGAACTCGAACCGCCGCGCAAGGACAGCGCGCGCTTTCGCTCGGCGGGCGCAGGCGAGGTGCTGATTGTGTCGCCCACGTCGTGGGCGATTCTGCACGATGGACCGGAACCGTCGTTCGACGCGCTGTTGGCGCGGCTCGGACCGGCCGATCTCACGCTGGTCGAAGGCTACACGCGCGTGGATCTGCCGCGGCTCGAAGTCGTGCGCGGCGGCAGCGGCTGCGGCAGTGGCTATGAAGCGCTTTACCCGCACGATCCGCGCATCGTCGCGATTGCGTCCGACCTCGTGCTCGACACGCATTTGCCGGTCTTCGCACTCGACGATGTGGCGCGCATTGCCGCATTCATCGGCGAGAGCGCGGCGGAGTACGCCGTTACCGACGCTTCGGCGGATAATGCAGCCTGAGCCGCACACCGATCCATTCCGCCATGCCCCAGTCCACCGCCGTGTCGTCAAACTCTCGCAACGCTGCGCCGCGTGCGCCGTTTCGCCAGCGACTTTCGACCCGCATCATCGTCCTCTCGGCGGTGGCGCTCACGCTCGTGCTCTCGATGATCAGCGGCACGCTTTGGCTGTCGTGGCAGCTCGAAGGCGCGGGCGCCGCAATCAACGATGCGGGCAGCCTGCGCATGCGCGCGAACGCGGTGGCCATCGCGTTGTGGGAGACGCGCCTGGGACAGGCCTCCCAGCTCGATGACCAGATTCACCAGATGGACGCCACGCTCAGACGGTTGCGCGGCGGCGACCCGGCACGTCCGCTCTTCCTGCCCAACGACAAGGTGATCCACGCGCAGTTCGTGCGCGTGGCAGCCGCATGGCAAGACGAACTGAGGCCCGCCGCGCTGCACGAACGCGATCTGGCCATGCGCGAGCCCGGTGCCTATATCGCGCTGCTGCCAGGTTTCGTTGCCGAAGCCAACCGGCTCGTCAGCCTGATCGAGCACGAAAA
This sequence comes from Paraburkholderia sp., assembly GCF_024281035.1. GTDB lineage: Bacteria > Pseudomonadota > Gammaproteobacteria > Burkholderiales > Burkholderiaceae > Paraburkholderia. Next base: position 33,196 of record NZ_JAMXLH010000071.1, on the reverse strand, counting down.
TTCGCGCAAAACAGCGTGGCTGCGCATGTCGCAGCTTGCGCTCGCCGCGCTGTCGTGCGTCGGAACCGCGGCCATCGTCTATATGCTTTATCTGTGGTTCGTCGTGCCGGTGCAGCGGCTGCAGGATGGGCTTTCGCGCATCGAGGCGCGGGAGTTCGACACGCGGCTGCCGGTCAACACCGAGGACGAGTTCGGACAGCTTGCGAACGGCTTCAACCGGATGGTCGCGGAGCTGCAGGCGCTGTACCTCGAACTCGAGGCGCGCGTGGAGGCGAAGACGGCGCAGCTTGCCGCGCAAAATCGTGAATTGGCGCTGCTCTATGAAATGGCGGCATGCCTGAATTCGCCCGAAACGGCCGAGGTGCTGTGCCACGACTTCCTCACGCGCCTGATGCGCGAATTCAATGCCGACGGCGGTACGGTGCGCGTGATATCGGCCGAGGACAACAACCTGCATCTGCTCGCGGCCGAGGGATTGACGGAGGAACTGGCGAATGCCGAGCGGTGCATGTCCGCGCACAATTGCATCTGCGGCGTGGCTTCTTTTACCGATGAACCGGTTATCGGCGATTTGCGCATCATGACGGGCGACGATCGCGAACTCGTGAAACGCTGCGTGCAGGCCGGTTTTGTCACGGTTGCGGCGTTCGCCATTGTTTCGCAGGACGAGACGCTCGGCACGTTCTCGCTGCACTTCAAGCGGCCCCGGCAAATTCCGGCGTCCGAAATCCAGTTGCTGCGCACGCTCGGGCGGCATCTCGGCGTCGCGCTCAAAAACCGCCGTCTGGTTGCGCTGGCGCGGCAGCTTGCCGTATCCGAAGAGCGTAATCTTGTCGCGCAGGGCCTGCACGACAGCATTGCTCAGGGTCTGAGTTATCTGAAGATGCAGGTGCAATTGCTCGGCGAGGCCGGGCGCGCGGGCAATCTTGATGAAATCCGGGAACTCGTGCCGCTTCTTTCGGGCGGAGTTGAGGAAAGCTATCAAGACGTGCGAGAGCTGCTGCTAAACTTCCGCACGCGGATCGGGCCGGGGGCATTGAGGCCCGCAGTCGAAGATACGGTCGCGCGCTTTCGGCGGCAGTCGGAAGCCGAGGTGACGCTGGACTATCGCGACGAAGGCGGTCCGCCGCTGCCGTCCGATCAGCAGTTGCAGGTGTTGTTCATCCTGCAGGAAGCGCTTTCGAACGTGCGCAAGCATGCCGAGGCGCAGTCGGTGCACGTTACGGTGGTCAACGGACGCGATTTCCAGCTGCTTGTCGAGGACGACGGTATTGGCTACGAGCCGGCCGAGCTCGATTCGGCCGGTGAAGCGCACGTGGGTTTCCACATCATGCGCGAGCGTGCCAAGCGCCTTGCGGCGGCGCTGCATCTCGACGGCAGCCCGGGCCACGGCGCGCGCGTGGAACTGATTCTCGGCGCCCAGGCTCGCATGGCTGCGTGACGTGCATGACCTTTGAACTTACGCTCACATGACGATACGCATTCTGCTCATTGACGATCACACGCTTTTTCGTTCGGGCGTGAAGGCGCTGTTGCAGCGCCAGCCCGATTTCGAGGTGGTGGACGAGGCGGCCGATGGCGTAGAAGGGATCAAGCGGGCAAAGCAGCACACGCCGGATGTGGTGCTGCTCGATCTGAACATGCCGGGGCTCTCGGGAATCGAAACGCTGCAGTTGCTCGCGCAGGACCTGCCTGGCACGGCGTTCGTCATGCTGACGGTCTCCGAGGATGCGGACGACCTGACCGCTGCCATGCGCGCCGGCGCGTGTGGTTATCTGTTGAAGGACATCGAGGCCGATACGCTGGCCGACGCGATTCGCAGGGCGGCGGCCGGCCACCCCGTGATTACCGAGCACATGACGGCGAAGCTCCTTGAGCAGATGCGCAGACCGGCTCAGGCACCCGTGCCGCGCGCGGGCGATACGAGCGAAGCGCTGACCGCGCGCGAAGAGGAGATCGTGCGCGAACTGGCGCGCGGCGCCAGCAACAAGGAAATCGCGCGCACGCTCGATCTGGCCGAAAGCACGGTGAAAATTCACGTGCGCAATATTTTGCGCAAGCTGAAGATGACGAGCCGCGTGCAGATTGCGCTCTATGCGAAAGAGCGCGAGGGCAATGCCGGTGCGGGTGCCGCCACGCGAAATGCTGCCGCGGACGAATAGCGCGCTTCCTGCCATTTTCTGAAAGCCGCGGCGCGATGTTTTAACGCCGCGTTTTAACACCACCGCCTTAACACCGCCGCTTTAACCCCCCGCTAGCAGCCGTCGCCGCGCTTCGTGGCTGACGGCTGCATTTGATTTAAATCAATTATTGTTGCGCAAACTCAGTCGCTGCCAAAACACAGCTTGCTGCAGGTGAATTAGCATCCAGTGCGTTGTCGTTGGGCTCAAACCGTTGCGCTGCGGTGCGCTCTTTCATGTCAAGGCATTCCCCGGATGAGAGTGGGCCAATTTCCGCGAATTCGCGTGACGGCTTTATATCCGGCATGATGCGGTCATGGCCCGCGTGTCCGGCTGCGAAAAAGCTATCTCGATCTACTTCCCGATACTTTCAAACACGGCATTTCCGGCGCAGGCCGCCGTTTGCCCGGGCATGTCGCCTGCGTTCCGAAGGAGTTCGAAGATGGCCAAGAAGTTTCCGCTGATCCCCAGTCATCCTGAAAGATTGTGCTGGGGTTGCGACCACTACTGTCCGGCTGAAGATATGCGCTGCGGCAACGGACAAAGCCGAACTCAGCATCCGATCGAACTGCTTGGCGACGATTGGTATTTGCATGGCGACTGGGGCATCGAGATTCCCGCCGACGACAACAACGCTGAAGCCCAGAGCGGCTCCGAGCCTGTCCTGGCTGCTTTATGTAAATCGGATTAAACAAGTCGGATCAAGCAAATCAGGAAGTCATTGTGAATGCGGACATTGTGATTGTCGGCGCAGGTCCAGTCGGACTGTGCCTTGCCCACGCGTTGTCGGGAGCCGGACTGCGGATCACGCTCGTGGAGAAGCAGGGGCTGGACGCGCTGAGCGAGCCCGCATTCGACGGGCGCGAAATTGCGCTGACGCACAACACGGTGGCGCTCATGAAGCGCTGGGGACTGTGGGACCGAATCGAAGACGTCGCGAAGTCGCGTCTGGTCAACGCAAAGGTATTCAACGGTTCTTCGTCGCGTGCGCTTCAGATCGGGCATGAGCTGAGCGACCATCAGGAACTGGGCTGGCTGGTCGCGAATCAGCTGATCCGCAAGGCCGCCTTCGATGTGGTGGAAGAAGGGCGCGCCAGCAATCGGATCGACTTCCTGACCAACGAAGAGGTTGTCGGGATCGAGAACGGCCGCGAAGCGATTGAGGCGAGCCTTGCTAGCGGAAAGAAACTCTCGGCGCGTCTGCTTATCGCTGCCGATAGCCGGTTCTCGCTGACGAGAAGAATGATGGGCATTGGGGCCGACATGCGCGATTTCGGCAAGTCGATGCTGGTCTGCAACATGACGCACGAGAAGCCGCACGATCACACCGCGTGGGAGTGGTTCGGCTATGGCCAGACGCTCGCGCTGCTGCCGATGAATCCGGACCCTGAGAGCGGTGCTTTCCGGTCTTCCGTCGTGGTGACCTTGCCGGGCCGCGAGATAGACCGGCTCCAGCAAGTCGATGCGCACGCATTCAACACGGAAATCGAGCGCCGGTTTGAGCATCGCCTCGGCGGTATGAAGCTCGTGTCGACGCGCCACGCTTATCCGCTGGTCGCGGTGTATCCGAGACAGTTCGTGGCAAAGCGTTTCGCGACGGTGGGCGACGCGGCGGTGGGCATGCATCCGGTAACGGCGCATGGCTTCAATTTCGGTGTGTCGAGTATCGAGTCGCTGGCGAACGCGATTTTGTCCGCGCACGGCGCAGGCAAGGATTTCGCCGACGATGCCGTGTTGAAGCGCTACGAGAACCGGCACCGCCGGAGCACGCGTCCGCTGTATCTGATGACGGACGTCGTGACCACGCTTTATAACCGGGAAAACCTTCCGGCGAAGCTGGCCAGGAATTTCATGCTGCACGTCGGCGAAAATCTGCCGCTGGTCAAGCATGCCATCGCGGCGCATCTCGCCGGAAGCAGGAAAGAAAACAGGAAAGAAGTCGCGGCCTGGTGAGCGCCGCGCACCTTCAAAGCCGCTCAACTGCTACATCTGCCGCTACGCGTGCCGCTGCATTTGCGCCGGTACGTGCAGCGGCCGCTGCTCAGTGCTGCGGTTGTTCGAGCACCGGCGTACGCCGGACCTCGGACAGGTACATCAAGATCAGCGACACCCACACGACGCCGTAAAGCAGCATGAAGCAGCTCGAGCGGACCTTGAAGATATCCAGCAGCGCGCCGAACATGATCGGCAGCAGGAAGCCGCCAAGCCCGCCCGCGAGCCCGACGATACCCGTCACGACGCCCATGTTGGTCGGAAAATCATCGGCGACGTATTTGAACGTGGACGCCATGCCGAACGCGAACACGCTGCCGAGCAGGAATGCCAGCATGACGAAGCCCGCGATGGGAACGTAGATGTGCAGCGTGACGTCGCCGCTGATCGTGTGAATCACGAGATCGGTGGGCGGGTACGAGAGGATGAAGAGGCAGATCCATGCGACCCACAGGCCCCACCACGTCACATTGTGTGCGCCGAGCTTGTCGGCGAGCAGGCCGCCCACGGCGCGCAGGATCGAGCCCGGCAGCGAGAATCCCGCCGCGAATGCGGCCGCGACCACCAGCGTCATGCCGTACTCGGCCTTGAGGTATTGCGGAATCCACAGCGAAAGCGCGGTGAAGCCGCCGAAGGTGATCGAGTAGTACTGGCACAGCCGCCATACGCGGGGGTCGCGCAGCACCTTGAACGACTCGGTCCACGAACCCTTTGAGGCACCCGCGCCCGGATCGCGCGCGGAACCCAGCCAGAAAATCACCGCGGTTACGAGCAGCGCGACGGCATAGACGCGCGGTACGAAGCGCCACCCGAAGGCTGCCTCCAGCGAGGGCGTGACGAACAGGTTGACCGCCGCGCCGACCGTGCCCGCGCCGAAAAAACCCATCGCGAAACCGCGCCGTTCAGGCGGAAAGAAACGCGCGACGTAAGGTGTGCCCACCGCGAACGACGCGCCGACGCAACCGAGAAAGAGCCCGATGAGCAGGAACTGCCAGAGCTGGCTGGCGTAACTGACGATATACACCGGGATTGCGCAGACCACGAGCAGGCTGGTCATGACGATGCGGCCGCCGAAGCGGTCGGTCCAGGCGCCGAGCGGCAACCGCATGACTGCGCCGGTCAGCACGGGCGTTGCCGTGAGCAGGCCGAATTCGGTGCTGTTCAGGCCCAGCTCGTCGCGCAGCCGCACGCCGAGCACGCCGAACATCATCCACACGACGAAGCAAACAAGAAATGCGAGCGTGCTGACAAGCAGGACCGACCACGCCTGAATGCCGACGCTGGCTGGGGCAGCCGGACCCCGGCGGGCGGATTCGCTGGGCAGATTCATGTTGCCTCCAACCAGGGCCTGTTATTCATATGAACAGGCCCTGACGTTCTTCATTGAACGAGTGGGCTGGTTGCCGCTTCAAGCGCGGCATTCTCGAGTGAAGCTTCAGAAGCAAGAATCGATACGTATTGCTGGATGGCCTTGTTGCGCACGCGCTCGCTCAGATAGCGCGCGATATCGTCGGCTGCGTCGTCGAACGAGACGGGCACGCCCGGCACGCGGCGGTCGACGCGCACGAGATGAAAGCCGAAGCGCGTGCGCACGACATGCGGCAGAATGCCGACGTCGGTGCAATCGAACAGTGCCGCCTCGAATTCGGGCACCGTGTCGCCGCGCGCAAGCTGGCCGAGACTGCCGCCGACGCCCGAGGACGGACAGTTGGAAAGTTCGCGGGCAACGGCCTCGAACGTGTCGGGAGCGTGCAGCAGCTGGTGCAGGGTTTCTTCGGCTTTCTGGCGCAGAAACGTAACCGGCACGCGTTCAGTCACGGCGAAGAGAATGTGGCTTGCAAATACGAGTTCGTTGCGTACGAAACGTGCTGGGTTCTGCTCGAAATAGCGCGCGCAGTCCTCGCGCGTGGCTTCGGGGACGCGCAATTCGCGCCCAAGCAGCGTTTCGAGCGTGTCGTCGTCGAGCGTGCCGTCGGGCGCGATCAATTCAAGCGCCGCGGCACGCTGCCGCAGCAGTTCCTGAACCACCAGTGCACGACGTGCCGCAAGCGCCGGATCGGGCGCATTCGTATAGTTGCTGCTTTCGGCGTCGATTGTCGCGGCGCTGATTTCCACGTCGTTGACGCGCGCGGGCAATTCGCCCGCGCCTGACTGCGGTGCTGCGTCCATCGATAAGTTCCTTGATTCCTGATTGAAGTGTTTAGCGCTTGCGCACGAGCTGGTACGGCCGGATCAGATACGCGACCGACGCGATGCCGCTCCAGATATGAACCATGCGCGTGAAGGGCGAGACGAGGAAGATCGTGAAGCCAAGTGCGATGTGCGTCTGGTAGACGAGCGGCACGCCGTCGAGCAGACCGGCAATATTCGGCCGGAACGTGACGACACCCTTCACGTAATCGGTGAGCTGTTCGAACATCGCGCCGTCCATGTGATGCGAGGAAAGCACGACGGTCCCGAGGCCGAGCGCAAGCTGCGCCCACAACATTAACACGATGACGATATCCGAGGCCTTGCTGTTATGGCGAATGCGTGTGTCGCCGAGGCGCCGGAAGATCAGGATCGTGAGACCGACGATCGCAAACGATCCGGCGATGCCGCCGGCGACCATCGCGAGCAACTGGTGGACCGTCGCCGACATGAACGGCGCAGTGAGCCAGTGCGGCGCGAGAAAGCCGACGAAGTGCCCGAGCACCACGACGAGCACGCCCCAGTGGAAGAGATTGCTGCCGATGCGCAACGCGCCGCGTCGCAGCAGCTGCGACGTGTCGCTTTTCCACGTGTACTGTTCGCGGTCGAAGCGCGCAAGCGAGCCGAATAGCAGCACCGCAAGGCAGATGTACGGATAGATGCCGAACAGGAACTGATGCAGATATTGGCCCATGACTGTTCCTCGCTGCGCGCGCGGTTGGCGCAAGGTGGGTTATTCAGCGCGTGGTGCGCCGCGGGTGAAATTCCACGGGCGCGGTGGCCGGCTGGCCGGCGCCCATGAACTGCACAGGTTCGTCGGCCCACGCGGCGTCGAGCGCGCGCAGCCCGTCTTTGTCGTGCGGCGCGCCGGCGTCGTCGTCGTGCGCGAATTCGGGCAGCTCGGTCTTGCCCAATCCCGCGAACGGCAGCAGCGCACCGATGACATAAGCGTAGTGGCTGTTGCGACGGCTCAACCCGGCCGTGATCGACTGCAGGATCTCCGCCGTTTCGCCGAGCAGCTTGTGCGCTTCGCCTGCATCGAGAATCGACAGATATTCGAGGAACACGGGCAAATAATCGGGCAACTGGCCGGGGCGCAGCAGCATGCCGTGCTTCTCGTACATCTGTAGCAGATCGATCATCGCCTGGCCGCGATCGCGCGATTCGCCGTGCACGTGTTCGAACAGATGCAGCGACGTGGAGCGGCCGCGATCGAACAGCGCGACGTAATTCTCCTGGAGCACGAGCAACTCGCGTGAGCCGAGATAGTCGATGAAGCGTATCAGCTTCTCGCGCACCTCGGCTCCGAACGCGCGCTCGTCGCGCACCATCGCGCGGACTTCGTCGAGCGCTTCGATGAGCGCGGGCTCCGGGTACTCCAGGAGCGTCGCGATCAGGCGGTAGGTCATGGGTTGAGGACGGCTTGCAAACATCTCAGATCTCCTTGATCGGGATCTGGCGACGCCCGGTCTTCGGTGCGAAGAGACTGGCTTCGGTGCGCCCGTCCGAGCAGCCGTTGCCGAAGGTGAAGCCGCACGACGAGCGCAGATCGAACGCATCTTCCGCGTATTCACGGTGCGTCGACGGAATCACGAAGCGGTCCTCGTAATTGGCGATCGCGAGATAGCGGTACATGTCCTCGACCTGCGCGAGCGACAACCCGACCTGATCGAGCACCTGCGGTGCGTCCACGCGGTCGACCTGGCGCGCACGCATGAATGCGCGCATGGCCAGCAGCCGCTCCAGCGCGACCTGCACGGGTTTTTCGTCGCCGGCGGTCAGCAGGTTCGCGAGATAGCGCAGCGGAATGCGCAGCGAGTGGACATCGGGCAGCCAGCCGTTCATGCCGAGTTCGCCGCTGTTGGCCGCCGCGTTGATCGGCGAGAGCGGCGGCACGTACCAGACCATCGGCAGCGTGCGGTACTCTGGATGCAGCGGGAATGCGATCTTCCAGTCAACCGCCATCTTGTAGACCGGCGAGCGCCGCGCGCCTTCGAGCCACGCCTGCGGAACGCCGTCGCGCGTGGCCTGTTCGATCACGGCCGGATCGAACGGATCGAGAAACACGTCGAGTTGCGCCTGGTAGAGATCGGTTTCTTTTTCGACGCTTGCCGCTTCGTGAATGCGGTCGGCATCGTAGAGCAGCACGCCGAGGTAGCGGATCCGCCCCACACACGTTTCGGAACACACTGTGGGCTGGCCCACCTCGATACGCGGATAGCAGAAGATGCACTTCTCGGCCTTGCCGCTCTTCCAGTTGAAATAGATCTTCTTGTACGGGCAGCCGGAGACGCACATGCGCCAGCCGCGGCACTTGTCCTGGTCGATGAGCACGATGCCGTCTTCCTCGCGCTTGTAGATCGAGCCGGACGGGCAGGAAGCGACGCACGCGGGATTGAGGCAGTGCTCGCACAGCCGCGGCAGATACATCATGAAGGTGTTTTCGAACTCGCCGTAGATCTCTTTTTGCACGTTCTCGAAGTTATAGTCCTTCGAGCGTTTCTCGAACTCGCCGCCGAGAATTTCTTCCCAGTTCGGCCCCCACTCGATCTTTTCCATGCGCTCGCCGCTCACGAGCGAGCGCGGCCGTGCGACCGGCATCGCATTCGTGTGGCCCGCTTCCTGCAGATGGGCGTAGTCGAAGGTGAACGGCTCGTAGTAGTCGTCGATTTCGGGCAGATGCGGATTGGCAAAAATCTTTGCGAGCAGCCGCCACTTGCTGCCCTGACGCGGCTCGATATCGCCGCCCGGTTTGCGCACCCAGCCGCCTTGCCAGCGGTCCTGGTTTTCCCAATCCTTCGGATAGCCGATACCGGGCTTCGTCTCGACGTTGTTGAACCACGCGTATTCCATGCCCTCGCGGCTCGTCCAGACGTTCTTGCAGGTCACGGAGCACGTGTGGCAGCCGATGCACTTGTCGAGGTTCAGCACCATTGCAATCTGTGCACGGACTTTCATGAGGTCTCTCCCTGGCGAAGTGCTTGCGGCATGGCGTCGACCGGCGTTTCCTCGTCGAGCCAGTCGACGCGCTTCATCTTGCGCACGATGAGGAATTCGTCGCGATTCGAGCCTACTGTGCCGTAGTAATTGAAACCGTATGAGAGCTGTGCGTAACCGCCGATCATGTGCGTCGGTTTGATCGCAACGCGCGTAACCGAGTTGTGAATGCCGCCGCGTGTGCCGGTGATCTCCGAGCCCGGCGTGTTCACGATCTTTTCCTGGGCGTGGTACATCAGCACCATGCCGCGCGGAATGCGCTGGCTCACCACGGCGCGCGCGCACAGCGCGCCGTTCGCGTTGTAGCACTCGATCCAGTCGTTATCGGCCACGCCGATTTGCGCGGCGTCCTTCTCCGAGATCCAGACAATCGGCCCGCCGCGCGAGAGCGTGAGCATCAGCAGATTGTCGGTGTACGTGCTGTGAATGCCCCACTTCTGGTGCGGCGTAATGAAGTTGAGCACGATCTCCGGATTGCCGTTCGAACGCACGCCGGACAGCTTCTCGTAGCTGCCGGTGTCGATCGGAGGTTTGTAGACGCACAACTCCTCGCCGAATGCACGCATCCACGCGTGATCCTGGTAAAGCTGCTGCCGCCCGCTCAGCGTGCGCCATGGAATCAGTTCGTGAACGTTCGTGTAACCCGCGTTGTACGAAACGTGTTCCGATTCGATTCCGCTCCACGTCGGCGACGAAATGATCTTGCGCGGCTGGGCCTGGATGTCGCGAAAGCGGATTTTCTCGTCGGCGCGCGCTTCGGCCAGATGCGTGTGGTCGATGCCGGTGAAGGACGAAAGCGCCTGCCATGCCTTCATCGCGACCGCGCCATTGGTTTCCGGTGCGAGCGAGAGAATGACTTCGGCGGCGTCGATAGCCGTGTCGATGCGCGGCCGTCCCTGCGCGTCGCCCGCTTCGGGTGCCTCTGCACGATAGTTCAGGTCGCCGAGATGGTCGACTTCCGACTGCGTGTTCCAGTTGATGCCCTTGCCGCCGTTGCCGAGCTGGTCCATCAGCGGGCCGAGCGAGGTGAAACGGTGATACGTCTCGGGGTAATGGCGCTCGATCGTGATCACGGACGGCATCGTCTTGCCCGGAACCGGCTCGCACTCGCCGCGCTTCCAGTCCTTCACCTCGAACGGCTGCGCAAGCTCGCCGGGCGCATCGTGCGCAATCGGCGCGAGCACCACGTCGCGCTCGACGCCGAGATGGCCCTTGCTCATTTCGGAGAAGCGCTTCGCGATGGCCTTGAAGATTTCCCAGTCGCTGCGCGATTGCCACGCCGGGTCGACGGCTGCCGAGAGCGGGTGAATGAACGGGTGCATGTCGGACGTGTTCATGTCGTCCTTCTCGTACCACGTGGCCGTGGGCAGCACGATGTCCGAATACATGCATGTCGTCGACATGCGGAAGTCCAGCGTGACGAGCAGATCGAGCTTGCCGCGCGGTGCTTCCTCGTGCCACGTGATTTCATCGGGGCGCGGCAGCCCGTGTTTCGTCACTTCTTCGCCTTGCACGCCGTTCGTCGTGCCGAGCAGGTGCTTCAGGAAATACTCGTGCCCCTTGCCCGATGAGCCGAGCAGATTCGAGCGCCACACGAACATGTTGCGCGGGAAAGCAACCGGATTGTCGGGGTCTTCGCAGGCGAGCTGGAGACTGCCGTCCTTGAGGCGGCGCGCGACTTCCGCGCCGGCCTTCGACGGGTCGTCGAGCGAGCGGCCGAGATCGAGCGGATTGCTCATGAGTTGCGGCGCCGAGGGCAGCCAGCCCATGCGTTCGGCCCGCACGTTGTAGTCGATCGGCAGGCCGTGGTACGCCGATTTATCGGCGAGCGGCGAGAGCAGATCGGTGGGATTCATCGGATCGTAGCGCCACTGGTCGGTGTGCGCGTAGAAGAACGACGTGCCGTTCATGTGGCGCGGCGGCCGGTTCCAGTCGAGTGCGAAGGCGAGCGCGGTCCAGCCTGTTTGCGGCCGCAGTTTCTCCTGGCCGACGTAATGCGACCAGCCGCCGCCGGACTTGCCGATGCAGCCGCACATCACGAGCATGTTGATGATGGCGCGATACGCCATATCCATGTGGAACCAGTGATTGATGCCCGCGCCGATGATCACCATCGAGCGCCCTTCGGTCTTGTCCGCGTTTTCCGCGAACTGCCGTGCGACGTTGATGACGTCGTCGCGCTTGACGCCGGTGATCGCTTCCTGCCAGGCGGGCGTATAGGGCACATCGTCGTCGTAGCTCCTGGCGACGTCCTTGCCGCCCAGACCCTGATCGAGTCCATAGTTCGCGACGAAGAGGTCGTAGACCGTGGCGACGAGGCGCTCGCCCTCGCGTGTCGCGACGCGCCGCACGCCGATGCGCCGCGTCAGGACCGAGTCGTGTCCCGTGTGCGGGAAGTGCGGATGCACGACATTGCCGAAGTAGGGGAAGCCGACGTCGACGACATCGTCATGACCCGATACGAGCGACAGCGCCGGTGTGAACGCGTTGCCCTCGGAAGTCTCTTCGCGCAGGTTCCACTTGCCGCGGTCGCCGCCTTCCTGCTGGCCCCAGCGAAAACCGACCGAGCCGACCGGCACGACGAACGCGTTCGTTGTCGAGTCGATTGCTACGGTTTTCCATTCGGGATTGTTCGCCTGGCCGAGCGCGTCGCTGAAATCGCTCGCACGCAGATAGCGGTCGGGCACATACCGGCCATCGCGTTCGACGAGCGTGACGAGGCACGGCATATCGGTGAAGCGCCGGCAGTAATCGGCGAAATACGCGCTCTTGCCCGCGAGATGGAATTCCTTGAGGATCACGTGTCCCATCGCCAGCGCGAGCGCCGCGTCGGTGCCTTGCTTCGGATGCAGCCAGATATCGCCGAATTTCGCGCCTTCGGCGTAATCGGGGAAAACGGAAACGATCTTCGTGCCGCGGTAACGCGACTCGACGAGGAAGTGGGCGTCGGGCGTGCGCGTTTGCGGCACGTTCGACCCCCACATGATGATGAAGGCTGAGTTGTACCAGTCGGCGGATTCGGGCACGTCGGTCTGCTCGCCCCACGTTTGCGGCGAGGCGGGCGGCAGATCGCAATACCAGTCGTAGAACGAGAGGCACACGCCGCCGATGAGCGAGAGATAACGCGAGCCCGCCGCATACGAGACCATCGACATGGCGGGAATCGGCGAGAAGCCGATCACGCGATCGGGGCCGTGGCGCTTGATGGTATGCACATTCGCGGCGGCAATGATTTCGAGCGCCTCGTCCCAATTGGCGCGCACGAACCCGCCAAGGCCGCGACGCGTTTGATAACTTTTACGCGCCTCATCGTCGTCGACGATGGCTTGCCACGCGGCTACCGGATCGAGCGTGCGGCGCTTCTCGCGCCACAGCTTGACGAGCGCGCTGCGCATGAGCGGATATTTGAGGCGATTCGCGCTGTAGAGGTACCACGAATACGACGCGCCGCGCGAGCAGCCGCGCGGCTCGTGATTGGGCATGTCGGGGCGCGTGCGCGGATAGTCCGTCTGCTGCGTTTCCCACGTGACGATGCCGCCTTTCACGTAGATCTTCCAGGAGCACGAACCGGTGCAATTGACGCCGTGTGTCGAACGGACAATTTTGTCGTGCTGCCAGCGCGTGCGGTATGCGTCTTCCCATTGCCGGTCTTCATCTGTGACGGCGCCGTGGCCGTCGGCAAATTGGGGGCGCGCCGTAGTGAAGTAACGCAGACGATCCAGAAAATGACTCATGGCATCTCCAGGTTTCGCGTTCGAGCTACGCGTTCAAGCAGGTACTTATTAAATGGGAAGACCTGAAATAAGTAAAGGCTGTGAATGAAACACGAAGGGCGAGCATTCCCCCGTTGTCGATACGCACGCCCGGATATATCGCGTTGGCGATGTACCGGTCTTCAAATCAGAATCTAGCGCATTGCGCATCTATTCGTATCCAACACTGCCATACGATCAGGCTGGCTACGTGTGCTATTCGTGCTGCACTGCCTTTTTGCGCGGGTTCGCGCCAGTCGGCGACGTTTCGGCCAGCTCATGCTGTCCCCTCCGAATCGCACTATTCAGGTTGAAGTATTGGCTAAGCCATAGGGAATTTGCGGCGCGCGTAACTTTGGTGGTTCGGCGGTTGACCAGGCTGTTCACCCTGCTGTTTACCCGGCTGTTCATCCGATAGTTGGTTCGGCTGGAATGAACAAATCGTCGAAATAAAAGCAATCATGTGTCGTGTGTCGAAACAATAGGACAGCATGCAGATCACCAATATACGCGGACTACCGGTACTGAATCAGGTCATGTTCACATATGAACTATACGTGCACACGCCAGATTTTGACTCCTGCGCGTGACGGCTTCGGGGCGACAGGTTCGCCGCACTGCCGCAAACACCGCAAGATTGAAGAACCGATCTTGTGACGATGGCGGAACCCGCGTGTGACGAACTTCCCAGCCCGCCACCGCAACACGCGCGGAAGACGCACACATGAAACGCAGCGCTAATACACCGTTTATGCAACGCTTGTGCAAATCAGGCATTGCATTTGCAATGAGGCTCGTAGCGCATAGGCTTGAACGTATCACAACATGACGTAAAATAAAAGCAAGCCCACGGTGGGCGGCGTCCAGATCCGACGCGGTTCGCCGCAGAATACAGACATGATTGGCACGGATGGCGCGCATTCCCGAGGGATGTGCACCTGCGCCGACCTGCTTGACCGTTCCACCTTGGGCCCCGGCTTTTTCACCGTTGGCGGGCAGCGAAAAAACGCTATGCGCCCGGGGAGAACAACTATGCTGGTGACGTTTCAATCGCGTGCCGCACCTGACGTGGTGATGCTCAGGGATCTCGCGCAATATCTGCTGGGACTCATGGGCAGGCGGCTCGATACGCGCGGCGTTATTCTGCATGACGAACTACATCATGCGCTAGAACGCATGGAGTCGGAAATTGCAGACGCTGAACGCCATGAATCCGCCCTGCAATATTCGCGCGGTCGCAATCGCACAGCCGCGAACGAACTCTCTCAGCGTGCATGGCCCCTTATCACCATGATGAGAGCGGCCGACACGGTGCACGCGGACATCATCTGGGGACTGTAGCGCTGCAGGACAGCGCGGCGCGGCATGGGCGGCGTGGTCCGCTCGCTGCCGTGCGCCGCCATGCCGGAAGACACTTTCGCACGGGACGTCATGACGCGAGCGTTCCGGCCCGGGAAAGGAGACGCAGTGAATTCAGGGTGCGTGTCGAGCCATCCGGATGTCATGGCGATGGTGACAGCTTCGGCGTTTGCCGTTGCCCTGTTTGCAGTGCCTTGCGTGCAGGCCGATGCGCAAGACGCGTGCTCGACGCAGGGTGCCGGTGTTCAATGCTGCGGTGCGTCGTGCACTCAACCTGGCGTTCGACGCACTCAATGGACCCTGCGCGCGCTACAAGGCCCCGATCGCTATCGCACCGAAGTTCCCATCCCGCCGCCGGTTGTCGCCCTGCTGCCGCCGTTCGATCCGCAGTTCAGTGTGCCGTTCACGCTTGCGACGTGGCCCGGCGAACGGTTGACGAGCGGTGCGCTTGCGCCGTCGCCGAATGCGTCCCCCGCAGGTGAGCGCGGCAGCGGCATGCACGTGAATTTCCTGTGGCTTTCCGTCTAATCCTGCAATCGGATCGACATCTTTATCGATGCGGCGCGATGCGGGCGCGCGACATTCACTTCTCGATTTGTGGAATCGTGAATGTGCCTTCGAGTGTGCGCAATTCGGCGCGGTGCATTTCTGCGAGACGAACGAGAATTTGTTCACCCGCGTCGAGCAAATGAACTTCGACTTGCCGCCGGTCCTTGTCGCTCACCTTGCGCGCGACCAGTTGCAGCGCCTCGCAGCGCGAGACCAATGCGACCACGCCGTGATGCTGTGCCTGGAGCCGTTCGGCGAGCTCGCCGATCGTCGCCCATTCGCGGCCCGGGTAACCCTTGATGTGCAGTAGCAGCAAATATTGAAGCGGCGTGATGCCTTCGCCTTGGGCAGCCTGTTCGGAGAAGCGCTCGAAGCGTCTCATCTGATACCGGAACGCCGAGAGCTGCTCAAAATTCAATTTGGTCAGTTCGTGCGTGGATGTTTTCATCGGCCATCCATTGCAGAGATTGAGCGAAAAAAATTGTCACAGGGTGATATTCGCGGAAGCGAAAAGATTATCACAGGGTGATATACGCTGGCGGCCCGCGGTCTGTGGCGAATGCGCGCGGCATAGTGTGCCGGTCATTTGCCCGCGCCGGTGGACGGCACGCAGGTCAGTACGAGCGTGCCGTTGTGTCTCGATGCGTTGCGGACCATTGCACGATGAAATATGCCTTGCCCGCAGGACCATTCGGCGACCAGATCGGCCGGGCAGTTGTGCTGGTTTGTAACCGCGTTTGTGCCCGCGCTTGTACCCACGCTTGTACCCGCGTTTGTACCATTCGCTGCCGACGAGATCGCAAAGCGGCAGGTGACGAGCGTATTGCAGCGCGCAGCGAGATCGCGCGTGACATTGCCCTCGCGCGCGCCGCAGTTGGCGCCGTAGCTGCCCGACTCGATGTGAATGGATTGAGCGAACGCGCCCGCGCCGGCCGACCACGCGCAGGCGATGCAGAGCAACGCACCGGCTTGCCGAAACATGATGACTCCCCCTACGACTCGCGCTACCGCGCGAGCATGGCTTCGGTTCCCCGAAGCTCATCGACCGCCAACGTGGGCGGTTGATTCAATCATGGAGCCATGACGGTGTGCGGCCGCGCGTTGTCTGCACGTCGGCAGTTCAACCTTATTGCGCCTGCGTTTGTGCGGCCGCGCGCGCGGCGCGTTCGCGTTCCACGCGTTCGGTCACGTCACGCGCCATGGCCACCGAACCGATGACCTGAGCGTCGTCGTCCTTGACGATTGCGAAGGACATTTCCACGTAAAGCTTCTGTCCATTCTTGTGAGCCGCACGCGTGAGCGTCGGACGGCCGCCGAGCCGCGTGACGCCGCTCGCGACGGCGGCATCGAAGCCCTTCCAGTGCGGTGCGCGCAGATGTTCGGGAATGATGAGATCTAGACTGGCGCCGAGCGCTTCTTCCTTGCTGAAGCCGAACATGTGGCTCGCTGCCGCGTTCCAGCGGACGATCTTTCCATCACGACCGGCGTAAATGAGGGCGTCGGTCGTCTGTTCGAGAATCCATTCTGCGATCATGGGATGGTTTGGAGTGGGTTTGGGAAACTTGAGTGTATCCGCAATTTTCCCGCATGCGGAGGCTGGTATATACCGCGTTTACGATATGGCGATGCGCACGCAGCCCGGTGAAGGGTGACTTGAGCCTCGCTTGCATTTTGCACATATCGGGCTTTTGCGGCCGGTATTCGATCACTATTGGCGCCGCAATTTCGCCGCGTGTTCCGCAGACACGAGTTGCAGCACGGCGTCGCGGTTTTCGAGCAGATGGCTGCGCAAAATAACGCGGTCGTGAATGGCCTGGTTGCGCGCCGGTTTTCACGCACCGGGGTTCGCACGCCGGGGTTTACAGGCCGGGGTTTACAGGCATAAAGCAGCCTTGCGCCGCCCGGATACGTGGATTACCGTGACTGAAGCATTTGCTTCAACCTCAGCGTACGGCAATTCAACTGAAGAAAGACGGCGGCCATGGCGAATCGCGATCCAGGCCATCCGGTCGATTATGACCGGCTCTACTATCGGCTCGACCTGGAGCCGGGGGCGTCTGCGGCCGAAATCACGCGTAAATACCGGCAACTCGCGCAGATTCTCCATCCCGACAAGTGGCGGCATTCGACGCCCGCGCAGCAGCACTGGGCCAACGAGCAATTCAAGAACATGAAGCACGCGCGCGAGGTGCTCGATCGTTACTGGTCGGAGCATCACGAAGCGCCGTCGAGCCATGCGGCGGCGGGCCGCGAGCAGATCGAATCGCTGCACGCTGCATTGCAGCAGTTGCAGACGCAACGTGAGCGCGTGCGGGCAGAGCTGGGTGCGCTGCACATGGAAAAGGCACGCGGCCTCGACGAACTGCTGCGCATGAAGGCCGAACGCGATGCTTTGCTCACGGAACTCGTGAGCCTGCACGATCAGGCTGCCCGTGGGCGTGTGCAGGCCGCGCAATTGCGCGATCAGGTGATCGCGGATGCGGCGCATCCAATCGATGGCGCACCGCAGCAACATGGCGCCGTGCGGGTGCATCTCAACGATCCGCGCTATGTCTGGCTGTTCAGTTTCGGCGCGATTGTCGCGGTGTTCTTCGCGCTCTATCTGCTCGCGCACAAGCTCGTCGCAATGCTGTTCGCGCCGTTTGCGCTCCACAACGAAGTACGGTGGCTCGCGAGCCTGCTGCAATGGGCGCTCGTGATGGGCGGTGCGGTGCTCGTCTACGGCAATGGCTGGGCGCTCTACACGCTGCATCGGGCGCAGCACGCCGGGCAAGAACGGATCGTGCCGCTGCCGCCCGATCAGTTATGGCAGCGCGTGCTCGCTGCGTTGCGCAGTCAGGAACGCAGCGGCGTGGCGTGGTCGATCGAGTCGTGCGAAATCGCGCCGGACGATTCCGCGCTCGAACTTCGCGCAGTCATGCGACTGTCGCCGCGCAGGCGGCGGGCCGCCGCGCGTACGCATCGGCATATCGTGACGTTTCGGTGCTGGGCGCGCCCGGCGGGCGCGTCGCAGACGGCGCTGCGCTTCGGTTTCGATGTGGCCGCACCGATCGGGTGGCGCGTGCCTGTCGCGAGCGCGGTCGGCGCATTGTGCGCGCGGATGGCGGACGATCTCGCCCGCCGGCCCGGCGATTCAGAATACCTGCCTGAACACCCAGTAAAGGGCCGCTGACAACGCAATCGACGCAGGCAGCGTGAGCACCCAGGCCAGGATCAGATTGCGCACCGTGGCCCACTGGAGCCCGGAGCCGCTGGCGGCCATCGTGCCGGCCACGCCCGAGGCGAGGACGTGCGTGGTGGAGACAGGCAGACCGTACATGTCGGCCATGCCGATGGTGAGCATGGCGACCGCTTCTGCCGACGCGCCCTGCCCATACGTGAGGTGCTGCTTGCCGATCTTTTCGCCCACCGTTACGACGATGCGCTTCCATCCCACCATCGTGCCGAGCCCGAGCGCAATCGCCACGGCCACTTTCACCCAGGTGGGAATGAACTTGGTTGCGTGGTCCATCTGTTTGCGGAATGCGCCGAGTGTCGCTGCATCCTCCGGGGCGAAGGCGGGTGTTCTGGCTTTATCCATCAGGCGAATCGCCTCGGATGCCACGTACATGTTGTTGCGCACGTTATCGACCATCGACTGCGGCACGGCCGCCATCGAACCCGAGCGGCTCACCTGGTCGGCGATGGTGTCGGTGAGCTGGCGCAGCGCGGGCAGCGTGGCGGGCTTGAGCTGATGCGTGCGCACAAACGCTTCGACTTCCGCGCGCGGGTGCTCGGGCGGCGCGTCTTGCGTATATCGCCCGAGCGTCGCGGATGCGTGGCGCGCGACCGCAACGAAAGTGCTGGTTTCGGCAGGCGTGACGGCCTTGTTGAGTGCATAGGCCGTCGGCACCACGCCGATCAGGATCAGCATGATGAGGCCCATGCCTTTCTGGCCGTCGTTCGAACCGTGCGCGAACGATACGCCGGTGCAGGTTGCCACGAGCAGCGCGCGGATCCAGAACGGCGGCGGCTCCTGGCCTTGCGGCTGCCTATAGAGCTTCGGTGCGCGCACAAGGAATTTCAGCACGATGAACAACAGGCCCGAAAACAGGAAGCCGACGACCGGCGAGAACAGCAGCGCCTTGCCGACGCCGCCCGCCTGGCTCCAGTCGACGCCGCTCGTGCCGGAGGGGCCGTTGATCAGCTGGTTCATGATGCCCACGCCGATGATCGAGCCCACGAGCGTGTGCGAGCTGGACGAGGGCAGGCCGAAATACCACGTGCTGAGATTCCAGATGATCGCGGCGATGAGCAGCGCGAAGACCATCGCGAAGCCCGCATGGCTGCCCACCTGAAGGATCAGCTCGACGGGCAGCAGCTGCAGGATGCCGAACGCGACGGCGCCGCTCGAAACGAGCACGCCGAGAAAATTCCACGCGCCCGACCAGACCACGGCGAGATGCGGATCGAGCGAGTTCGTATAGATGACGGTGGCGACGGCGTTCGCGGTGTCGTGAAATCCGTTCACGAATTCGAAGCCGAGCGCGATGACGAGGGCAAGCGCGAGGAGGACAAACGGGAGTGCGGAGCTTTCGCGCACGGCGCGCAAGTCTACGACGAGATGCTGGACAACATAGAGCGTGCCAGCCGCCAGGATCATGACGAACAGGCCGGTGGCAAGTCCGCGTCGGCCCGTGGGGCGCAGCTGGGTATAGGTTATGTCCGGCATTGTGGTTCCCGGTTGGACGGCGTGAGCTTGTCGCGCGGATACCTGGCTATACCGCGAGGGCACGGCGCACCGTTCGCAAAGTTTCGCGACGGGCGCGGACGCAGTTGAGCCGCCGGGCCGGGAGATCTGTGAAAACGCGCCAGTTTCTCACAAATGGGGCGCGCAGGTGTCCGGCGCGGACGTGCTTTTGCGCACTGGCCGACAATGGACTTGCCCGGTCATGCAAGGCCTGTCGCGTTGCGCAGCGCGCGCAGAGCGGGAATCAAGGTTGCATCGCTGCCGGAGCGTCGCGAAAGCCGGACGCGGAGCGGGCGGCGGCTCTGCGGCAACACGCCTCAGGCGTAGCCGCATAATCCGCGTTGCGCCTACCTGTAACGGCGCGGGGCAGCCGGACCTTCCGCTACATGCGCGCGGCGGCCGATTGATGGTGTTCGTAGACGGGAATAAAGCCTTCCACGAGGTGTTAGCCAAATATCCCAACCTTACGCGGTTGAAAGGTTGTGAATCTCACTTATTGTTTTTTCGATTTTTTCGAGTGCGCGCGACCCATGTTGAGCAAGCGAACGAGAACGGGACATGAACATCCGTGACGAACTGATCGAACACGTGCCGCGCCTGCGCCGCTACGCGCGGGCGTTGATCAACAACCGCGAGCTGGCGGACGACCTCGTGCAGGACACGCTGGAGCGCGCGCTTGGCCGCGCAGGCCTCTTTCGCACGGGCACCGACCTGCGCGCCTGGCTGTTCACGATCATGCACAACATCTTCGTCAACCAGGTACGCAAATCCTCGGCGCGCGGCACGCATGTATCCGTCGACGACGAGAACATCCCCGAGGCCGAATACGCGGTCCCATCGAGCCAGCTGGGCACGCTGGAGGTGCGCGATCTCGACTATGCGCTGCAACGTCTGCCCGACGAGCAACGCGAGGTCGTGCTGCTGGTGGGCCTCGAAGAAATGAGTTACGCCGATGTGGCGCTGGCGCTCGACATTCCGATCGGCACGGTCATGTCGCGTCTTTCGAGGGGGCGTGAGCGGCTGCGTGCGCTCATGGCGGGTGCGGTTCCGCGAGCGAACCTGAAGGTGGTGCGATGAGCGATCAAATGAATCCGGTTACGGAAGAGGAACTCCACGCCTATGTGGACGGCGCGCTGCCGGAATCGCGCAGGGCGGATGTCGAGCGCGAACTCGCACGCCGTCCCGAATCCGCTGCGCGCGTGAGCGACTATTTTTCGCTGAACCATCTGCTGCACGACCGCTATGACCGCATCTTGAGCGAGCCTGTGCCCGCGCAGCTGCGTTCGGCGCCGGAAGCGCGCCGGAAGCGTGAGGCCGCGAACTGGCCGCGTTTTGCGGGGATGGCGGCGGCGCTCGTGATGGGCATCGGCATCGGCTGGGGTGTGCATTTCGGCACGGACGCGATGACGGCTTCGACGAACGGCAGCGATATTCACGCGGTCAGTGCGGACAGCAGCGAGCTTTTCGCGCGCCAGGCGGCGTTTGCGCACGTGGTCTACATGCCGGAGATCGCACGCCCGGACAACATGAGCCGCCGTTCGCAGGAACAGGACTTCGTCCAGTGGCTGTCGAACCGGCTCGGCACTAATGTTCACCCGCCGATGCTCGAACAAAGCGGCTTCAGACTCGCGGGCGGAAGGCTGTTGCCTGGCGACGGCGGCACGCAGATCGCCCAGTTCATGTATCACAACGCGCAGGGCGAGCGCATCACGCTTTGCATCTCGCACCGTAAGGTCAGTTCGAACACCACGGCGTTCAAGCTGTATCAGGACGGTCCGGTGAATGTGTTCTACTGGGTCGATGGCGATTTCGGTTACGCGCTTTCGGGCGGCATTGACCGCGATGTGCTGCTGCGGGTGTCGCACGATGTCTATGCGCAGCTGAATGCACGCAAGGTGAATTGACCTGCAGTGCAACGCAAGTCGGGCGCAATGCCCGCCTTTTTGCAGGGGCTGGCGGCAAGGTATGGGTGGAGGAAAGCCACTACACGGCGTGTCATTTCGGCATGAAACGTGCGCTATATACTAGGCGCTCGCTCCAGACTACACGCCTGCTATACAAGCCAAACCCGCTATGTCCGCCACGCCGCTACCTGCCGAAGCACAGGCTGCCCCATCCGCACCGCAAGGTGTCCGCGCAACTATTCCCGAAACGGATCTGCAACTTGATGCGCTAATGCGGCTGGCCGAGCGCTATTTCGGTGTGGCGGCGGCCTGCGTGATACCGGGGGAATCCAGTGGCCGCTGGAGCGGCGCGGGACTCGACGCGCCGTTGCGCGAGGCGCTGCGCGGACTGCAGGACGCGAGCGGCGCATGGGCCAGCGAGCCGCTGGTCGTCGCCGACACGAACACGGCCCCGGCCTGGCGCGCCTGTCTATCCACGGCGCGCGCCTTGCCGTTTCGCTTCGCCGCGGCCTGGCCGTTGCGCGACGCGGCGGGCGAGCGCATCGGCAGCCTGTGTCTGATCGACCACGCGCCGCGCGACCTGGGCGACACCGAACGCGCGAGTCTCGACGACTTCGCGCGCCTCGCATCGGTGCTCGTGGAGCAGCATGCACGCGATACAGTCCAGCGCCACGAAGCCAAAACCGAAACCGAAACCGAAACCGAAACCGAAGCAGTGCGCGCGCGCGAACGGTTGCTCACGCTTGCGATCGGCGGCAGCGGCACGGGTGTCTGGGACCGCGATGTCGTGACGGGCGAGATCCGCTACTCGACGGGCTGGAAGGCGATGCTCGGTTATGCCGAAGACGAGGTGACGAACCGCATCGAGGACAGCTACCAGCGTTTGCATCCCGACGACGCCGATTACGTGAAGGCCGCGATGCAGGCGCATTTCGACGGCCGCACCGAAATCTACGAGGTCGAGCATCGCATCCGCTGCAAGGACGGCCGCTACAAGTGGATTTGCAGCCGCGGCAAAGTAATGAGCCGCGACAGTGAAGGGCGCGCGTTGCGCATGATCGGCACGACGACCGATATCACGTCGACGCGCGAAATGGCCGAGCGCCTGCGCGAAACGGTGAACCTCATCACCAATCTGACCAACGAGGTGCCCGGGCTCGTATTCCAGTGCCGCCGTACGCCGGACGGGCGCGTCTCGGTTCCGTACGCGAGCGCGGGTATTACCGAGATCTACGAATTGACGCCGGAAGCCGTTGCGGAAGACGCCTCCTGCATCGACGCGCTGATTCATCCCGACGACCTGGAGATATGGCTCGCATCGTTTGCGGAGTCCGCCGCGTGTCTTGCGCCGTGGCACCTTGAATATCGCGTGCAGTTGCCGGTGCAGGGGCTGCGCTGGCGGCAGGGCGATGCGAAGCCGCAGCGGCTCGCAGGCGGCGTCACGGTATGGCACGGCTTCATTACCGACGTTACCGAACGCAAGCGCATCGAAGCCGAGTTGCATGAATTCGCCACGACCGATGGCCTCACGGGTCTTTCGAATCGCCGTCACTTCATGGCGCGCCTGGAAGCACAGCTTGCGCAACTGCGCTGCACGGGCGTTCCGCCGGCCGCCGTGCTGATGTGCGACCTCGATCACTTCAAGTCGATCAACGATCGCTGGGGCCACGCAGTCGGCGATCGTGCGCTGCGCCACTTCGCCGATATTCTGCGCACGCATTTGCGTACAGGTGACGTCGCGGGCCGAATTGGCGGTGAGGAGTTCGCAATCGTGCTCGGCTCGGCGAATCTCGAATCCGCACGTGCGGTCGGCCAGCGCATCCAGCGCTGTATCGCGGAGCAGCCGCTCATGGGCGGCAACGAGCCGGTCTTGCTCGCCGTGAGTATCGGCATCACCGAGATGACCGCCGCGGATTCGAGCGCCGAAATGACGCTGTCGCGCAGCGACTTCGCGTTGTACCGCGCGAAGAGAAACGGCCGCAACCGTATCGAATGTGTGTGAGTGGAACGCATCGGGGTGCCGTGCCTCGCAGGGCAGAATAAATATATCGGAGTGCTACGGCATTTTCGGCGGCAAATGATTTTCGCGTAATGCGAATCACCGCTTTACCCGAGTTGATGACTCGATGTCATTCAGGCTGAAGCTTGCGGAGATTCATCGCGGCCAGGCGAGTGCTTCCAGTTGACGAGCAAATTGCGCGCCCGGCGTCACGATTTTTTTCATTGAACAGGCAATCAATAACCCGTGCATGTCCAGCGTGACAGGGCAGCGACGCGACCGGCATGTGCATCGATTCGCTTGGTGCCGCTGCGGGATTCGACTATAACAAGTACAAGCTGACAGGCATCGCTCATGCAACGTTAAGGCATCGTTCTGCAGTTCGTTGCGCAGACGATCACATCCTGGGCTCGGCTGCTTGCCGTCGCCTGGCGTGGTAACCCATCTCCCCAAGTGTGATGTTTTTAATCCTTATGGGATGGTAATCATGCATTCGACAGGCCGTCGCGAACCGCGCTGGATTCCCTTCGCGGTCTGCTTTGCCGTAAGCGGCACCGCCTGGGGTTCGACGACCAGGACACCAACAACCCGAATCATCCAACGCGCCGGCTCGCGGTCATGATTGACGACTGGCGCGTGTCGGCCAGCGCGCATATTCCGTTGACCCACTCGCGCGATGTTGGCGCGAGCGTCAATGTTCGCCACAAGTTCTGAACTGCTCGCCTCTTGCGGCGCGACCGCATCATCAGGCGTGCGCCGTGTCGTCCGGTCACTGCATCGATCGCGGTTATGCGAGACGCGAGGCAGTCAATTCGGCCAGCCTGGCGATGGTATTCATATTACGGGCGGTTCCCGTCCGGGCGGCGGGGATTTTCAGTTTTGAGCGCGCAATTCCGTCCGGGTAATGGACGTAAATTTCGCGTTTCCCCAATGCAATTTCTTCCGTATTGATGCCGCTCACCGTGGCGAGCGTATTCGCAGGCGGTGCTGCGTCGAGAAAAATCGCAACGGTTCGGTCGGGCTGCGCCGAGGCGAACGGATTGGCGTCGACAATCGCGGCGAGTTCCTTGCCGGTTCGGACCAGCACGCCAACGGGTTTTCCCGCGTAGGCCTTGAGCGTGCGTTCGAGTGCGGCCTTGATATCGGCCTCGGCAAGTGCGCTTTCGAAGACGACGTTACCGCTTGCGATATACGTGCGAACGTTAGCAAAGCCGAGCTGTTCGCACATCGCGCGAAGTTCGGCCATGGAGAGTTTGCCGGTGCCGCCGACATTCACGGCACGCAGCAGGGCGGCGTAGTGGTGCATCCAGGTAGTTTAAGGTCTTTCAGCCGACTGCGATGCGCAGGCGATTTCCGCTTTCCGTGGCCTGATTGATTGGCACTCCAATGCAAATCAGGCCGGAAATCATGACGCCATGTTCATGACGGAACGTCCGACCGTTTCTTTCAACCATGCAAGGAAAGCATGGTCGAACCCGGTCCGGCGTGTAAATAAGCTACAAACGTGTAAAACGGTATATACTGTTTTCTCCGTGATACGGGTGACCAACATGACCAATCCAAACCTGCGTGAGCCCACCAAAAAGGCTTTTCATTTCCCGAAATCCGCCGAAGCACATGAAGAAAAACCGGTGGAAAAGCCCGTGGCCAAATCCGGGAAGCGCGGTGCCGCAACCACGCGCGTGAAGACGAAGGCCAAGGCCAAACCGGAAGCAACGGAGGCCAAGGCCAAACCCTCAGCGCCTGAGGCCAAGGCCAAGCCGGAAACGACTGAGGTCGTGGCTGCCGAACCGGCTCTGAACGGCAAATCCGCTCGCGCGAAGAAAGAAAACCCGAAAAAAGCCAGCGCAAAGAAGGAAAAGGTGGTGCGCGACAGTTTCACGATGCCCAAGACCGACTACGAGAAGATTGCAATCCTCAAAAAGAAGTGTCTCGATGCGGGCGTCGCGGTGAAGAAGAGCGAACTGCTGCGTGCCGGATTGCAGTTGCTCGAGTCGACGTCCGAGAAACGCCTTCTCGCTGCGATTGCCGCCGTTGAAACCGTCAAGACCGGCCGTCCTTCGAAAGCGGTTTGAGGCGCGTGCGATTGCACGATTGAATCAGGCCAAAGCGATGAATGCACGCTGCGCATTCATCGCCTGAACGGCACAAAAACGAGCGCGTCGATGCCGCGCTCGTTTTTTTTCGCCCCTCCTTGTTTCTGCGCGGGCCATCGATCGCATGGCCTCCGATCGCTCGCAGCGGCGGCTGCAAGCGGTGTCGATCCCCTGATGCATCAACCTTGCGCTGCGTGCGTACGATCGAGAATTTTTCGGAAACGTTGCGAAAAACCGACACCGTGCCGTGTCGCCTCGACATACTTTTGGCGCTTTCAAAAATATGCATCGGGGAGACACCATGCCGAAAACCCTTATCGAACCCTTCCGGATCAAGAGCGTCGAGCCCATCCGCATGACCGCGCGTGAAGAGCGCGTGCGCCTGCTCGAAGAGGCGAAGCTCAACGTCTTCAAGTTGCGCGCGGAGGACGTGCTGATCGACTGGCTGACCGACTCCGGCACCGGCGCGATGTCCTCACGTCAGTGGGGCGCGATTATGGAGGGCGACGAGAGCTACGCCGGCGCGCGGAGCTTTTACCGGCTCGAGGCAACGATTCGCAAGATCACCGGCATGCTGCACGTGGTGCCCACCCATCAGGGCCGTGCGGCCGAGAAGGTGCTGTTCACGGCGACCTGCAAGAGCGGCGACATCGTGCCCAACAACTGCCACTTCGATACGACGCGTGCGAACCTCGAATACCTCGGCGTCGAAGCCGTCGATCTGGTCATTCCCGAGGGCCTGCAGCCGAGCCTCGTTCATCCGTTCAAGGGCGACATCGATCTCGCGCGTGCCGAGGCGCTGCTCAAATCGGATGGGGACCGCATCCCATTCGGCATGCTCACTGTCACCAACAATACGGGCGGCGGCCAGCCTGTGTCGATGGCCAACATTCGCGCTTACTCGAAGCTGCTCAAGCAGTACGGCAAGCCGCTCGTTCTCGACATCTGCCGCTTCGCCGAGAACGCGATGTTCATCAAGATGCGCGAGCCGGGCTACGCCAATATGCCGGTTGCCGATATCGCCGCCGAGATGTTCTCCTATGCCGATGGAGCGACGATGAGCGCGAAGAAGGACGGCATGGTCAACATCGGCGGTTTTATCGTGCTGCGCGACGATTGCTGGATCGATGCGATCCGCAACAACCTGATCATGATGGAGGGGTTCCCGACCTACGGCGGGCTCGCCGGACGCGACCTCGAAGCGCTCGCCGTCGGCCTCGAAGAGGGGCTCGACGAGGACTACCTGCGCTACCGCCTGCGCACCGCCGAGTATCTCGGCGAAAAGCTCGATGCGGCGGGTGTCGGCTACGTGAAGCCGACCGGCGGCCATGCCGTGTATATCGACGCGCGCACGGTGCTGCCCGAGATGCCGGTCGCGCACTATCCGGCGTGGGCGCTGTGCAATGCGCTGTATCTCGAAGGCGGAATCCGCGGTGTCGAGATTGGTTCGGTCATGTTCGGCAAAC
This sequence comes from Paraburkholderia sp., assembly GCF_024281035.1. GTDB lineage: Bacteria > Pseudomonadota > Gammaproteobacteria > Burkholderiales > Burkholderiaceae > Paraburkholderia. Next base: position 5,983 of record NZ_JAMXLH010000071.1, on the reverse strand, counting down.
GCCTCGACGACGGCAGCGAGACTTATCACAAGATGGAGCTGCTGCGGCTGGCGTTTCCGCGCCGCATGTACACGCAATCGCACTTCGACTATGCGGCGGAAGTGATCGCCGAAGTCAAGGCGAGCGCGGCGAGCATTCGCGGCGTGACGATCGTGAAGCAACCCAAATTCTTGCGGCACTTCACCGCCGAGTTCGCCTGGGCCGATTGAGCGTATGCGAAGGGCGGGCAGCGTGGACCGAAACGCCGCGCCGCGCATGCCCTTGCGAGCGTAGCAGCGGCTGCCCTGGCATGGGCCTGTCAAGAAATGGCAGCTTCGCGCCGTTATACAAGACGTAATGACTTTGATTCCGTTTTCTTATCAGGCGTGAGGTGCAAATGATCAGGCGTTGTGCGGCGATAGCGCTGCTGGTGGGTAGTTTGTTTGCGTTGGCGGGCTGCAATACGATCGCCGGCTTCGGTCAGGACATCACAGGGTCGGCCCGGGCCGTTCAGCGCATTATTTAACTGCCTTGAACACGATGTGTTGCGGGGGTTTTTCACCCGCAACGCACGCGGTTCGTTTAGACGTTTCGCAGACAACAAGTAAAAGATTCAACCCGATTCATCTGTTACCTGGCGGCGAATCCTGGGCGCTGCGCTTTAACACCACACGACCCGATCATAGGCGACGGTGCGACGGTAGACATTCTTGCCGCGCCAGCTTGTGTACTCCATATACGCGCAGTCCAGCACCACAATCCAGTTATTGACTCTCATTGCTGCCCCCATTACTTCTGTCCCGGTGGTCGCGCCCGGCTGTTATCCGGTCTCGAAACCAGTCTATGGCGAGAGAACTTGGCGCAATGTTCCGAGCAGAGACGGATATCGCGGCCAGTTCGCTTCTTCGACTCGTTTTGCGCATGGGCGCCCGGTTGTGGCACGTCGTTGCGTAGCGTAGTGGGGAAACGCTCGTTTCCCTGAACAACTTCGCAGCATCGCGCGTACCAGCATGCGCTTTTCGTGCACTCATTTCGATATTTATTCGCGCGTGTCTGTTTTTTGGCACGCTGGCGAGGCTGCAACGAGGGTGCAACGAGGGTCCAAATTACGCAACCGCGCAACCCCATCAGATCACAACGCTACTGAAGAACAGTTCGTCACCGCACGCGATGAACGAATTGGCGTATTCGACACGGCGAAGGTGAACGCATCGGCTACACAAGCGCCGCGAGCCGGTGCGGTTCGGCGGCCTGATATCTGATAAATGAGCGGATGAATGAGCGGACAAATGAGGGGGCAAATGAGGGGGCAAATGAGGGGGCAAACGAACGGGCAATCGATCCGGAAAATGACCCGGTAAGCAAGTTGGAAATTCAACGTTTTACATCGTATTATTTATGCTTGTCTTCCGGATGATTAGAGGGTTTTAGGAACTTCCCGCCAGACCCGGTCCCCTGGCGGAATGAACAAGCGCAGGCCCTGCCCAACTGATGTATCGGACTGCCCGAGGCGAAGAAAGGCTTTGTTCTGCTGCCGCGCCGCTGGGTGGTTGAGCGCAGCTTCGGATGGCTGAACCGCTTCAGGCGGCTGGCACACGACTACGAGCGTCTGCCTGACACTCTCGCTGGTCTGCACTTCGTCGTCTTCGCCATGCTCATGCTTGTTCACTTGGCAACCCTAAACAAAAATGCCTAACACGCTTCAGGGCGTTTGTGTGAGGAAATGTGGCGGACGCCATGCCGCCAATGTTCATGCGGCACGCCATCATCGCAGGTGTGCCCAATTCCGTTTGCGGGAACGCGAACGCGATTTGTTTTATCGATGTATTTCCTGCTTTACGGTACACCCCGTTTTTGCATGGGCAGAATTCGCAGGATTCGTTATTTTCAGGTGGTCGGGATTATTAATAAATATCGGTGTCGAATTATAGATTGTCGAATAATTATAAAGAAATGGTCGCCGAAATTATTTATTCAGGTTCAAATAAAGTGGTCGTGGTTTTCAGGATTATTGATCGGCTCTGCCTGTAGCTCTTTGCTGGCTTCGTGTCCGGTCATGCGGATCGTATAAAGCGTGCATGATTCCATTGAAGTTGCGCCTGCAAAATTTTGTCGGAAAAGAGAACTCCAATTTACAACCCCCAATGTTGTCAATGGTGATCGGCACTTATGGCAATTATTGCTTTCGAACAACTTACGCCATTCAAATTGTTAAATATCGTTAAATCGAGGTGCAATGCACACCGCCGGTGAATACCATTAAATCGCTGAAACGTTTGCTCCGGTCATTTTGCGGGGTGATTATTCGAGTCCGATATAGCCGGAATGGCATTGCGTGAACTCGAATTACCGGCCGCGGCGTTCTGGCTTGTTCAGCTTCCCAACGGGTTCTCTACGCAATGACCAAGCTTGATGACAGGCACAAGATTGACAGTACGCTTATTAGAATCGTTGTGCCGACTAACAGATGGGGCCGCTTCACAGAGAAAGAGCAGTCTCTCTCCAGCGGGAAGAGTGGATCGAAATTCCGGCGCTCCTGCATGACGGCGATACGTGTGATCTGCGTCGCGGCTTTTGCTTCAGTGTTTGCCGTGCAATGGCCCGCGTCGGCCTACGGGGCGGATACCGCTCCTGCGCGCGCTTCGCACGGTGGTCTGCCAGCAGGGGCCTTTGCGGTCGTCAACGGCGTAGCTCTGTCGCAGGCGCAACTGAACGCTGCCGCTCAGGCGATGGCGGCGCGCACGGGACGGCGGATCGACGCCGGGTTGGTCGCGGAGGTGAAGCAGCAGCTGATCGTGCGCGAAGTGCTGCGCCAGGCGGCGGAAAAAGAAAATTACGGCAAGCGTCCGGAAGTGCGGCAGGCCGCGCGCGCGGCGGTGGTGGACACCGAGACGCAACTGTATATCCAGAATCACATTCGCCCGCCGCGGGTGACAGAGGCGCAGGTCAAGTCGGCCTACGAAGCGGCAGTGGCTTCGCTCGGTCCCATCGAATACAAGCCGCGCCTGATCGCGGTGACGAGCGAGGCCGCGGCGCAACGCGTGCTGAGCGCACTCAGGTCGGGGCAGGACTTTGCGGCGGTGGCCCGCCAGTACAGCGTCTCGTCGACGATGGCGGTGGGTGGCGCGATGCCGTGGGTCAGTTTCCCGCTGCCGGTGACCGAGGACCGGACTCAGGGGTTGCCACTGCCGCTTGCGCAGGCGATCGCGTCTTTGCCGGCAGGCGGCGTAACCCCGCAGCCGGTGCAAATGGGCAATGTGTGGTTGCTGGTGAAGCTCGACGCGAAGCGTCTGACGCAGGTGCCGACGTTCGATCAAGCCAGAAGCCACACTCGGCGGCAACTGGAAGACAAGGCATTCGAGCGGCAGGCCGAACAATTGACTCGCTCGCTGTCGAGCAGCGCGGTGATCCAGAGATAGCGGTGACGAGATGAACCCGACAATGAACGATCCGCTATCCCTGGTCACGCAGCGCCTGTTCGCATTCGTGGACTTCACCGCGCAAACGTTTTCTGTGGAAACGTTGCGGGCGCAAATAGACGATCTGCGTGAAGCGCGATCATCGGCCGCCTTATAGGCCGGTATGTTCGTGAGTCGCCTCTTTGACGGGATAAATATCCGGGCAGCAATGGTTTGATGATCTGATTCAGTGATCCAGTTTGATTTGAAAAAATCAATTCTCTTAAATTCGCAGTACTGACGAGTAATTCACCATGCCGCGGCCGGCTGGAATCCAGACGCCGGGTCTGGGGTATCGCGTTTCGTATAAATTGGTAAGGAGCTTGAATGAACAGGGCATATAGGCTTATCTGGAACGAGCGTCTGGGCGCATGGGTGGTGACGGCGGAGAACGCGAAGGCGCGGGGAAAGGGCAGTCGGCGTACAAAGGGATTGCTGAAAAAGGCAGTGGCTGTATCGCTGGTGGGTTTGCTTTTCCTCTCCGGTATGCCACGGGCACTGGCAGGGTATGTGAATGCCAATGGCGCCAATACGGCAATTGATGGTTCTTCTTCCTATACGTACTACGGCAACACCATTTCATCATCCTTCAATGGCGTTGCAATGGCGGGTGCGATCGACTGCGGCGTGCTGAGTCCGGCGGCGGGTGCGAGCACGGCCAGCATGATCTACGGAACGGGCGCGAATTACGCCGGCGGGCTATACGGGTTCGGTAGCCAGGGAACCGCCATCTCATACGGTGTAGCCAGTAATGTCGGGGCTGGCCAGAGCGCGGGGATCAATACCTGGACGGGCGCCCAGACACTTGGCAACGTTCTGGTTTCTTCGGCCCAGGTGGCGATTCCGGGCGGGCTTGCCAACACACTGGCTACCGGCATGAATTCGCTTGCGACCGGGTGCGGCTCCCAGGCAACGGGACTGGGCGCCACGGCGATGGGCTGGGGGGCGGTGGCATCCGGAGCGGGCAGCTTCGCGTCAGGTATCAACACGAGCGCGACGGGCCAGGGCTCGCTGGCGATCGGCACGTATGCATCGGCAGTCGATACCGATGCGATTGCGCTGGGTACGCTTGCGACGGCAGGCGGTAACGCATCGATTGCCATTGGCGCTGGCGCACAGGCAATCGGCACGTCGTCGATCAGTGTCGGCAAGGGCAACGTGGTAAGCGGCAACAACTCGGGCGCAATCGGCGACCCGAACACGGTCAGCGGCAGCGGCAGCTACAGCATCGGCAACGACAACACGATCGCCAACGACAACAGCTTCGTGCTGGGCAACAACGTCACGACCACGCAGGACAACGCGGTGGTGCTGGGCAACAACAGCGCGGATCGCGCTGCAGCACAGGTCAGTAGCGGCACGATTAACGGCACGAGCTACGATTACGCGGGCACGGCATCCGGTGTCGTGAGCGTGGGGGCAGCAGGCGCCGGGCGTCAGATCATCAACGTGGCACCGGGTGAGGTGAGCGCGGCGAGTACGGATGCGGTGAACGGTTCGCAACTGTATGCCACGAATCAGGCAGTCGATTCGCTTGGCGGCCAGGCGGTGAAGTACGACACGAACCCGGACGGCTCGGTGAACGACAGCAGCGTGACGCTGGGCGGCACGACGTCGACCGATGGCGGCGTGACCGGCGGTACGAAGATCACGAACGTGACGCGGGGCGATCTGTCGTCGACGAGTACGGATGCGGTGAACGGTTCGCAGCTGTATGCGACCAACCAGAGCGTCGCGCAGAACACCACCGACATCACGAACATCAAAAGCGGTCAGTCGGGTCCGTTCGTGTCGGACAACTCGGTGACATCGACGCAGGCGGTATCGTCGGGTGGGAATGCGTCAGCGGGCGGGTTCGGCGCGTCGGCCACGGGTGCGAACTCGGTGGTTGTGGGCAACCAGTCGACAGACAACAGTAACGCGAACGCGACGGTGCTAGGGCAGGACGCGAGCATTGCTGCGAACGTGGCGGGTTCGAACGTGGCGCTGGGTCAGGGCTCGACGGTAGATTCGGCGGCGGTGGGCACGTCAGGTACGACGATCAACGGTACGAACTACAGCTTCGCGGGGGTGGCCCCCGCCGGGGTAGTGAGCGTAGGCAGCGCCGGTGCCGAGCGTCAGATCACGAACGTAGCGGCGGGGCAACTGGGCGCGACGAGTACAGATGCGGTGAACGGTTCACAGATGTACGCGACGAACCAGGCAGTCGATTCGCTGGGCGCGGCGCAGCAGCAACTGGGCGACCAGACGGTGAAGTACGACACGAATTCGGACGGCTCGGTGAACTACAGCAGCGTGACGCTGGGCGGCACGATATCGACCGATGGCGGCGTGACTGGTGGCACGAAGATCACGAACGTGGCGCAGGGTGATCTGTCGTCGACGAGCACGGATGCGGTGAACGGATCGCAGTTGAACACGACGAATCAGAACGTCGCGCAGAACACCACCGACATCGCCAGTCTGGGTGATCAGATGGGCAACGTCTACACGACGGGCACGGAGTACTTCCACGCGAACAGCACGGGCACGGACTCGCAGGCGGT
>NZ_JAMXLH010000070.1 GCF_024281035.1 Paraburkholderia sp. | reverse complement strand
GATAGCGGCGAATCGGGCTCGTGAAGTGCGCGTAGGCCTCGTAGGCAAGACCGAAGTGACCGATATTGTCCGGGCTGTACACGGCCTGCTGCATCGAGCGCAGCAGCATGGTCTGCAGCATCTGCGCGTCGGGCCGGTCGCGGATGTGCGCCATCAGCGCGGCGTAGTCGCTCGCGTGCGGCGTGTCGCCGCCGCCGAGCGTGAGGCCGATGCCGCGCAGGAACGTGCGCAGGTTCTCCAGCTTCTCGGCGCTCGGGCCCGCGTGCACGCGATACAGGCCCGCGTGCTTGTTGCGTTTCATGAAGTCCGCGGCACAGACGTTGGCCGCGAGCATGCACTCTTCGATCAGCTTGTGCGCGTCGTTGCGCTGGCGCGGCACGATCTGCTCGATCTTGCCTTGCGCGTTGCACACGATATACGTTTCGGTCGTGTCGAAGTCGATTGCACCGCGCTTCTGGCGCGCCGCGAAGAGCGCCTTGTACACGCCATTGAGGTTTTGCAGCTGCGGCATGAGGGACGCGCGGCGCATCGCCTCCGGTCCCTTGGTGTTCTTGAGCACCGCAGCGACTTCGGTGTACGTGAGGCGCGCCGCGGAGTGCATCACGCCCGGATAGAACTGATACGCCTTGATCTCGCCGCGCGCGGTGATCACCAGATCGCACACGAGCACGCAGCGGTCGACGTGCGGGTTCAGCGAGCACAGCCCGTTCGACAGCTTCTCGGGCAGCATGGGAATGACGCGGCGCGGGAAATACACCGACGTGCTGCGTTCGATCGCATCGACATCGAGGCCGCTTTCGGGCAACACGTAATGCGAGACGTCCGCGATTGCGACGATCAGCCGGAAGCCCTCGCCGCGGCCAACCTGAACCGGCTCGCAATACACGGCGTCGTCGAAGTCGCGCGCGTCCTCGCCGTCGATCGTCACGAGCGGCACGTCGCGCAGATCCACGCGATAACGGATATCGGCCGGGCGCACGGCGTCCGGCAGCTTTGCAGCTTCGTCGAGCGCGGCGTCGCTGAATTCGTGCGGCACGCCGTACTTGCGCACGGCGATCTCGATCTCCATGCCGGGATCGTCGATGTCGCCGAGCACCTCGACCACGCGGCCGAGCGGCTGCGAGTGCCGGCTCGGAAAATCGGTCAGCTCGATCACCACGACCTGGCCGACCTTCGCCTTCTTCGTGTTCTGCGTGACGAGGATGTCGTGGCCGATGCGCTTGTCCTCGGGCGCAACGATCAGCGCGCCGTTTTCGTTCAGCAAGCGGCCGATCACGCGGCGATTCGCGCGATCCGTGACCTCGACGATGTGCCCCTCGGGACGCCCGCGCCGGTCGTAGCCGACGATGCGCGCGAGCACGCGGTCGTTATGCATGACTTTCTGCATCTCGCCCTGGGACAGGAACAGATCGTCCTGGCCGTCGTCGCGCACGACAAAGCCAAAACCGTCCCGGTGGCCCTGGACGCGGCCCGCGACGAAGCTGGAGGGATGCGCAAGCTGATAGTGGCCGCGAGAGTCGAGCCGGATCTGCCCGTCGCGCTCCATCGCGGCGAGCCGCCTGAAGAACCCTTCGCGCTCCTGGCGCTTGATGGCGAGCGCCTCGGCGATATCGTTCGCGGTGCAGGGCGATTCGCTGGTCCGCAGCACGCCGAGGATCTCTTCGCGGCTGGGAATCGGGTACGGATATTTGCTCAAGGGCTTGTCGATGGTTGTTCTCGTTGCGTCGATGTCGGATCTGCCGCGCCGCCCAGCGAAACTCGGGCGGCGCCCCGGTCTTCGAGTGCTACAGCTTTATTTCAGCGGATGACGAGGTCCGGCGGAACGCCCATATCGCGCGCACCTGCCGCCGGGCCTGCTGCGAGGCATTCTATCACCCGCTTCAGACGCGGCAGACGCCGCACGAGTGTTCCGGCACGTTCTGCGGCGGTGATCGTCGCGGCGAGCGGTTACGTTGGCGGGCGATACGGCCCGTCTCACGAAACGCTTGACAGATCCATTTGTCACGCTATAATTGCGTTCTTTGCTGCACGACACACCGTACAGCAGACGACACCTTGCCCAGGTGGCGGAATTGGTAGACGCACCAGGTTCAGGTCCTGGCGGTGGCAACACTGTGGAGGTTCGAGTCCTCTCCTGGGCACCAGAAGATTTTCCGGCGAAAGCCGATGTAGTTCGAGAAACCCCGTAAGATCAAAATCTTACGGGGTTTTTTGTTTCCGCGGATGGCCGTCATGTGCCGGTGGCTTCGGCGATTTTTGCGTATACACATGCCACAGGCGGATACGTGGAATCGGGGGCCAGCCATCTATACATGTTTGGCGACACGAGACACAAGTTCGGACTTGAGTTCAACGCGTCTGGGCATCCCACCGCGCGCGCGGTGCCAGTCCGATCTAGCCGCAATAAGCGAACGCCTGCACCTCAATAAGGTACCCAGGGTCGGCGAGCCGGCTTTCGACTGTCGCCCGAACCGGCTTTTCCGAACCTTCAACCCATTTGTCGTAGACGCCGTTCATTCCTTCAAAATTGTCGATGTTGGAAAGCCAGATCTGGATGCGCGTGAGATGGTTTTTCGTCAGCCCCGCGGCGGCAAGCAACTCGTCGATCTGGGCAAGAACCTGCCTCGTCTGTCCGGCGATATCAGCAGACATGTCGTCTGCGATCAGGCCACCTGTCACAAAGAAATCGCCGTACGCGACTGCTCGGGAAGCCCTGCTATTAGGCGTAATGCGATTGATCATGTGGATGCGCTCCTTTACTGATCGATTTAAAAATTGTTGGCGCGCCTCCAGGGCTGCCGGAACCCGCTGCACCCGAATTACCGCCACTGCCTAAAGAGTCGGGAATCGGGAAAAGCTGAAAATCGCTCTCGGCTCAAACATCCCCTTTGGCGTGCGCTGCCTCCCAGGCAATGCGCGCTCTCGCGGCAACGAGGCGAACTGGATCGGGCGGAACCCAGGTCGGATGCGAGCTTTTAAGCACGAATCGCAGGTTCTCGCTCTCGACGCCGCAAATATGGTCGGCCATGTAGTAGCCGAGATAAGTCCCCTTGACGACGCCCACGCCATTGCAGCCACTCAGCACATACACGCCCTCATCCGGATTCGAAAACACCGGTTCGTGGTTTTTGGTGATCGCAAACAAGCCGCCCCACGTGTAGTCGAAGTCCATTTCTTTCAGGAACGGGAAACGCGCCTCGAACGACGACCGATGACTGCGCCACGCCGCTTCGAGATCGGCTCCCGTGCTCTTAAGATTGGGCAGATAATCATACGTATTGCGAATGAATATCCGGTTGTCGTGAGTGAACCGGACGGTAGTCCCCGCGAGGTGCGCCGACGTCACACCCCATGGCCGCACGCCGTCGAAGTGCCTGCGCAGCTGCTCGTCGCTCAGCGGTCGGGTCAGGCTCGCGTAGGTAAAGATCGGCACGATGCGACAAGCGAGCTTGCCGAACTGCTCCGAATACGAGTTGGTCGCCTGCACGACGTTGCGCGCCGTAATGGTCCCGCCGACAAAGTGCAGCTTGTGCGGCGGCCCGTATTCAATGCCTTGAACCGGACTGTTCTCGAATAACGATACCGAAGGCGGGAGCGCCTTGATCAGCCCGCGTACCAGTGCTGCCGGATTGACGAGCACGTTTCCTCGCGTATAAACGGCGGAACGGTAGTAGTTCGTTCCGAGCCGCCGCGCAAGGTCCGGTCCGGAAACCGTCTCGTACTCGAATCCCGCCTGCTTGAGCATGCCCGCGAAATTATTCAGGCCGGGCAGGTTGCTCTCTTCGTGGGCCGCCATGTACTTACCCGCGTCGGTCCAGGACGGAATCGCATACTGTTCCTTGAATGCGCGCAAACGCTCGATGGCGAACATGTTTAAACGAAAGAGCGAGCGTGCGTGTTCAACGCCGGTTTTCGCGAAATCCATGTTATGCGGCAGATCGATCAGAAACCCGGCATTTCGCCCCGAAGCGCCTTCGCCCACGCGAAGTGCGTCCACCAGTGCAATACGTGCCGATGGATCGATCTCGGCGAGCCGCAACGCCACGGAGATCCCCGTGAAGCCGGCGCCGATCACCGCATAGTCAAACTCGTGCGAACCCTTCAGCCTGGGTCCAAGGCGAGCAGCACAGTCCGGCGAGGTCTCGAGCCACCCAATATCGCCGTCAATTTGCGGCAGCTTTTCCACCTTATGCATTCTCGCCCCCTGATTAACCTGGTGCAACGATGCTTGTAAACGCACTCATCTACAAGCGAAATCGCGTAATGAGACATTCCGAAAAGGAATGCGTATTGCAGCCACGAACGTATTTGGACGCGTATCGGCGAGTTCATCTCGTCGAGCGGGCGCAGCGTTGTTCGACGCTGCGCCTGCGCTGACATTCCTGTCTTCCTTGCGTCCGCAACTACCCCCCTGTCACTACAGACGGGTCGTCTGGATCGGTACGTAGTGCCCGTCCTTGACCTGATACAGCGTCACACCGCTAGAACGCAGGTCGCCCTTTTCATCGAAGGCAATCGTGCCCGTCACGCCCTCGAAGTTCACTTTCTTCATGGCCGGCAGGAAGTCCTTGGGCGATGTCGAATTCGCGAGTTCCATGGCGTGGACGAAAGCCCAGACAGCGTCATAGGCGTACGGCGCATAGAGAACGACCGGGCCATATTTCTTGAACTGCTCGACGAACTTCTTGCCGCCGGGCATGCTATCCAGCGGCTGTCCGGCCTGAGCCGAGATCGTGCCCTCGGAAGGCGGCCCGGCGAGCTTGATGAAGTTGTCCGTTTCGATCGACGAACCGAAGAGCGCCACCTTCATCGACAACCCGGCCATCTGCTTGCGCATCGGGCCCGCCTGGGCGTCCACGCCGCCATAGAAGATCGCCTGGGGCTCGCTGCCCTTTACCGCGGTCAGCACGCTACGGAAATCGATCGTATTGGGCGTCACGTACTGCCGATTCACGACCGTCGCACCGTCCTTCTTCAGTTCTGCGGCAACGATATCCGCGAGTCCCTGACCATAGGCCGACCGGTCGTCGATAATGGCGATGCGTTTGTATCCTGCCGTCTTCGTCAGATACTGCGCCATCACGCGGCCCACATAGGCGTCGTCGCCAATCACCCGGAACGTGGTCGCAAACCCCTGACGAGTCAGCACAGGATTCGTGGCCGATGGCGAAATCTGCGGAATGCCGGCGTCGGAATAAATCTTCGAGGCAGGCACCGACGTGCCGGAGGTCAAATGCCCAACGACACCGACGACGCCGGCATCCACGAGTTTTTGCGCAATCGTCACTGCGGACTTGGGATCCGCCATATCGTCCTCGGCGTCGATCGAAAGGTGGAGCGGCACGCCCTTGATCTTGATTCCCGCCGCGTTGATCTGCTCGACCGCCAGCCTCGCGCCGTTCTCCACATCCTTGCCCTGGCTCGCAAGCGGCCCCGTCAAGGGACCCGCAACGCCAATCCTGACGTCGTCGGCGTGAGCCTGTCCGATCAGCGCCGCACCGAGTGCAATAACGCCTGCGATTTTAGTCATGCTAATCATGATATTTGTCTCCTGAAACACAGTATTGAATTCCCAGCTGTGTGGTTTACATCTTCCAGATTACCTGCGCTCACGCGCCAACCCACTACTCCACTCATTCACCCAGATACGCGGCACGCACCTTCGGATCATCAAGCATCTGCTTCGCGTCGCCCTCCATCGTGACGAGACCCGAATCCATCACGTAACCGCGGTGCGCCGCCTGCAGCGCGAGTCGCGCGTTCTGCTCGACCAGCAGCACCGTGATGCCCTCCTGCGAGATCGTGCGCACGACTTCGAAGA
>NZ_JAMXLH010000069.1 GCF_024281035.1 Paraburkholderia sp. | reverse complement strand
ATCGTGACGCGCAGAACGCGCAGCACGAGGTCGCCGGATCGCCCGTCTTTCACGGCACCAGCGCCGATACCGACATCATCGTCGCGAGCGCGAAGGCGTATCTCAAGGCGCTCAACCGGATGCTGGTGACGCTCGGCCACACCAAGCCGTCGCCCTCCCGCATGCCTCCGCCGCACCCGGTTGCCGCCGCGGTGCAGGAGGGCAGCCCGTGACGCCTCCCACCACGCTGTTCGAGAAGGTCTGGGCCGATCACGTCGTCCGGGAGGACGCCGGGGCACCGGCCGTGCTCTACGTCGACCTGCACCTGGTCCACGAGGTGACTTCTCCCCAGGCGTTCGACGGCCTCCGCGCCCGCGGGCTGAAGGTGCGGCGCCCGGACCGCACCTTCGCGACGATGGACCACTCGACGCCGACCTTGCCGCGCAAGCTCGCCGTCGTGGATGCGCAGGCCGAGGCGCAGCTGCGCAAGCTCCAGGAGAACTGCGCCGAGTTCGGCGTGCCGCTCTACGACCTCGACTCCTCGGAGCAGGGCATCGTCCACGTCATCGGGCCGGAGCTCGGCCTGACGCAGCCCGGCCGGACGGTCGTGTGCGGCGACAGCCACACGTCGACCCACGGCGCCTTCGGCGCGCTCGCCTTCGGCATCGGTACGAGCGAGGTCGAGCACGTGCTCGCAACGCAGACGCTGCCGCAGGTGCGACCCAAGACGATGGCGGTGACAGTGGAGGGTGAGCTGGCGCCCGGGGTCACGGCGAAGGACGTCGCATTGGCGATCATCGGGACCATCGGGACCGGTGGTGGCATCGGCCACGTGATCGAGTACCGGGGGTCGGCGATCCGGGGCCTCTCGATGGAGGGCCGGATGACGCTGTGCAACATGTCCATCGAAGGGGGCGCACGAGCGGGGCTCGTCGCACCGGACGAGACGACGTTCGACTACGTGAAGGGCCGCGACCACGCGCCCGTCGGTGCGGCGTGGGACGAGGCGGTGGTGTATTGGCGCACGCTGCCGACCGACGAGGACGCGACGTTCGACAAGGAGGTCGTGATCGACGCGTCGACGATCACGCCGCACGTGACCTGGGGCACGAACCCGGCCCAGGTCACGCCGATCAGCGGATCGGTACCGGACCCTTCGGCAATGGTGGACGCGGGCGACCGGGAAGCAGCGGAGCGGGCTTTGTCTTACATGGGGTTGACGGCGGGGACACCCATGCGGGAGGTCGCCGTCGACACCGTGTTCCTCGGCAGCTGCACGAACTCGCGCATCGAGGACTTCCGGGCGGCCGCCGACGTGCTGCGCGGGCGTCATGTGCGCAGCGGGCTGCGGGCCCTGGCGGTGCCGGGCTCGCACCGCGTCAAGGCGCAGGCCGAGTCGGAGGGTCTCGACGAGGTGTTCAAGGCCGCCGGCTTCGAGTGGCGCGAGCCGGGCTGTTCGATGTGCCTGGCCATGAACCCGGACAAACTCGCCGTCGGCGAGCGGTGCGCCTCGACGTCCAACCGCAACTTCGAGGGACGGCAGGGGCGGGGCGGCCGCACACACCTGGTGTCGCCGGCGGTGGCGGCGGCGACCGCCGTGGCCGGGACGTTCGCCACCCCGGAGGACCTGGAGGACTCGGACTGATGGAGCCCGTTATCGTCGTCACCGGCCGCGCTGTGCCGCTCGACCGCACGGATGTCGACACCGACCAGATCATCCCGTCGGACTGGCTGAAGAGGGTCGAACGGACGGGCTTCGGCGCCGGCCTGTTCTCGGAGTGGCGCGAGCCGGGCTGCTCGATGTGCCTGGCCATGAACGCCGACCGGCTGGAGCCGGGCGAGCGCTGTGCGTCGACGTCGAACCGCAATTTCGAAGGCCGTCAGGGCGCGGGCGGACGCACGCACCTCGTGAGTCCGGCGATGGCTGCGGCCGCGGCCATCGAAGGCCATTTCGTCGATATTCGCAAGCTGGGTTAAAGCCATGAAGGCACGCATTTTCCGGCGTCGAGCCGCGCTCATTTCGCTGGCGGGTGCGCTTCTGGCATTAACGGGCTGCAACACGGTGGCCGGCTTCGGCGAGGACATCACCAATTCGGCGCGCACAGTGCAGCACGCGCTCTAATTTCCGCGTGAGCGACGGCCTGGCAGCGCGGACGGCGTCCGCGCCCTGGCGCGCCCAGCATCCTTCTGGATCACGGATCATGGATAAATTCATCGTACACACCGGCGTCGTGGCGCCGCTCGATCGCGAGAACGTGGACACGGACGCGATCATTCCGAAGCAGTTCCTCAAGTCGATCCAACGCACCGGCTTCGGCCCGAACGCCTTCGACGAATGGCGTTACCTCGACCACGGCGAGCCGGGTCAGGACAACTCGAAGCGTCCGCTCAATCCGGACTTCGTGCTGAACCAGCCGCGCTACCAGGGCGCATCGGTGCTGCTCGCGCGCAAGAACTTCGGCTGCGGCAGCTCGCGCGAACACGCGCCGTGGGCGCTCCAGCAGTACGGTTTTCGCGCGATCATCGCGCCGAGCTTCGCGGACATCTTCTACAACAACTGCTTCAAGAACGGCTTGCTGCCGATCGTGCTGACCGAGCAGCAAGTGGACACGCTGTTCAACGAGACCAGCGCATTCACGGGCTTCCAGCTGACGATCGACCTCGACAAGCAGGTCGTACGCACGGTCGACGGCGCGAAGGAGTTCCCGTTCGAAGTGTCCGCGTTTCGCCGCTACTGCCTGTTGAACGGCTTCGACGACATCGGCCTCACGCTGCGTCACGCCGACAAGATCCGCGAGTTCGAGGCCGAGCGCCTCGTGCGCCAGCCGTGGTTGAACAACCGCGTGCTTTGAGCGTGCTTTGGGCGCGCATTCGGGCAGGCGCTCGCGCAAAACAGACGCATAACGCAAAACAACGAGGAATCGCAGAATGAAGATTGCAGTGCTGCCGGGCGACGGCATCGGTCCCGAGATCGTCAAGGAAGCCGTCAAGGTGCTGAACGCGCTCGGCGAAAAGTTCGAGATGGAGACGGCGCCGGTCGGCGGCGCGGGCTACGAGGCGAGCGGCCATCCGCTGCCGGAAGCGACGCTTGCGCTCGCGAAGGCCGCCGATGCGATCCTGTTCGGCGCCGTGGGCGACTGGAAGTACGACTCGCTCGAACGCGCGTTGCGCCCGGAGCAGGCCATTCTGGGCCTGCGCAAGCATCTGGAACTGTTCGCCAACTTCCGTCCCGCCATCTGCTATCCGCAATTGACGGGGGCGTCGTCGCTTAAGCCCGAGATCGTGTCGGGCCTCGACATCCTGATCGTGCGCGAGCTGAACGGCGACATCTACTTCGGCCAGCCGCGCGGCACGCGCGAAGCGCCGGATGGTCTCTTCAAGGGCACGCGCGAAGGCTTCGATACGATGCGCTACGCGGAACCGGAAGTGCGCCGCATTGCGCACGTTGCGTTCCAGGCGGCGCAAAAGCGCCAGAAGAAACTCACGTCGGTCGACAAGGCCAATGTGCTGGAAACGTCGCAGTTCTGGAAGGACATCATGATTGATGTCGCGAAGGAATATCCGGACGTCGAACTGTCGCACATGTACGTCGATAACGCGGCGATGCAGCTTGTAAAGGCGCCGAAGGCCTTCGACGTGGTCGTGACGGGCAACATGTTCGGCGACATCCTCTCGGACGAAGCCGCGATGCTCACGGGCTCGATCGGCATGCTGCCGTCGGCCTCGCTCGACAAGAACAACAAGGGTCTTTACGAGCCGTCGCACGGTTCCGCGCCGGACATCGCGGGCAAGGGCATTGCGAATCCGCTCGCGACGATTCTCTCGGCCGCCATGATGCTGCGCTACTCGCTGGCGCGCGCCGAACAGGCCGATCGCATCGAAAACGCCGTCAAGAAAGTGCTCGAACAAGGCTACCGCACGGGCGACATCCTCACGCCGGGCTGCCAGCAGGTCGGCACCGCGGCGATGGGCGACGCCGTGGTCGCGGCGCTGTAAAGGCTGTAACGGCACCGCTGTAACGGCACAGATCACGGGCATGTCCACGGACATGCCCGTTTTGCTTGAGCGGTCAGGCGAGGTCAGGTGCGGTCAGGTGCGGTCAAATGCGGCATCGCATCCGCACGGATCTTGATGTGACGCCTCGCCGCAAATGCCCGGACAAGCGGGTTTTACCGCGCGAATATGCGGTTTTCGTGTAGACTCTCCCGATGGCGACGATCCCCCAGATCACGATTGTTTCGAAAATCCGCGGCACGCAGGCAGCCCGTGCGATTTCGCTCGCCATTACCACGAAAACGATTACCAAAACGATCATCACTCGTTGATCGCTCGTCGTGCCCGCTCATCTTCCCCGCGCGGCCACGCCGGGCGAGTGAAGCGGGGAAGTGTTCATTTCAAGGGTAAGTCATGAATGTAGGTCTCGTAGGTTGGCGCGGCATGGTCGGCAGCGTGCTGATGCAGCGCATGCAGGAAGAACGTGATTTCGACCTGATCGAACCGGTGTTTTTCAGCACCAGCAACGCAGGCGGCGCGGCTCCGTCGTTCGCCAGGAACGAGACGAAGCTCAAGGACGCGAACAGCGTCGACGAGCTGAAGAAGTGCGACATCATCATCACGTGCCAGGGCGGCGACTACACGAACGACGTGTATCCGAAGCTGCGCGCCGCAGGCTGGAAGGGCTACTGGATCGACGCGGCTTCGGCGCTGCGCATGAAGGACGATGCGGTCATCGTTCTCGATCCGGTCAACCTCGACGTCATCAAGGACGCCCTCGTCAAGGGTCAGAAGGATTTCATCGGCGGCAACTGCACGGTCAGCCTGATGCTGATGGCGCTCGGCGGCCTGTTCCGCGAGAACCTCGTCGACTGGATGACGGCCATGACCTACCAGGCCGCTTCGGGCGCGGGCGCGCAGAACATGCGCGAACTGCTCGCGCAGATGGGCGCGCTCAACGGCGCGGTGAAGGACGATCTGGCGAACCCGTCGTCGGCGATTCTCGACATCGACCGCAAGGTGCTGGCGACCATGAACAGCGACGCCATGCCGACCGCGCATTTCGGCGTGCCGCTCGCGGGCTCGCTGATTCCGTGGATCGACAAGGATCTCGGCAACGGCATGTCGAGGGAAGAGTGGAAGGGCGGCGCCGAAACCAACAAGATCCTCGGCAAGCCCGCCATGGGCGAGCCGGGCTCGATCCCCGTGGACGGCCTGTGCGTGCGGATCGGCGCGATGCGCTGCCACTCGCAGGCGCTCACGATCAAGCTGAAGAAGGACGTGCCGCTCGACGAGATCGACGGCATCCTCGCTTCGGCCAACGACTGGGTCAAGGTCGTGCCGAACCAGCGCGAAGCGTCGATGCGCGACCTGTCGCCCGCCGTGGTGACGGGTACGCTCGCGGTGCCGGTCGGCCGCCTGCGCAAGCTGGCGATGGGGGGCGAGTATCTGTCGGCCTTCACGGTCGGCGACCAGTTGCTGTGGGGCGCCGCAGAGCCGCTGCGCCGCATGCTGCGCATTCTGCTCGAGAAGTGAATGAATTAAACTACGCGGCTAATGACGCGTAGACATGATGGAAAAGCGCCGCGCCAGTCGCGGCGCTTTCGTTTTGAGCGCGCGCCCCGGGTTTTCTTTCTATCGTGCAGTTCGTATCTGATTCGTCGACAGCCGCGCGAGCGGCGTGCCAGGGCATCTGATGATCGTTCGATTTGATTCTGTTCCCGTCGCCATCGCGCGGCGGGCCGCACACGTCGCCATGGCGGCGGCATTCCTTGCGCTAAGCGGCGTCGCGGGCGCACAAGGCGGCACGGCGGCGCAAGCCGCTTCCGCGGCCGCACCGGCTGTGCGCGTGATCGGCAAGTACCCCGTCAAGCCTGGGCAGTCATTGCACAGCATCGCCGCCGATCTCGCGCAGTCCCACGATAAAGAAGTGATCGCGCGCGTGAGCGGCGCTCTTTTCGAGGCGAACCCGGGTGCGTTCGCGAAGCACGATCCGAGCCGCCTGAAGATCGGCGCCGTGCTCAACGTGCCCGCCGTGCCGGAAATCGTGGCCGCCGCACCGCAAGCGGCGCCTGCTGCTGTGGTTTCGACGCCTGCCGCACCCGCAGCGCCGGCGGCACCTGTCGCGCCTGTAGCTCCAGTGGCGCCTGTCGTGGCAGCGCCTGGGTCGGCTCCGGCGGCGAACGTCGCTGCGACCACTGCGCCGGGTGCGTCCGCTGCGGCGGCCTCCGCACCGTCGGCATCCGCTAGCGCGGCGGCAGTTGCCAGCGGTGCGAGCGCGCCAGCCGTTGACGCAGCAGCGCAGGCAGCGGCGCTCGCGGCTTCGGGCGCATCGGCTGCCTCGGGCGCGTCTGGCACCTCGGCGGCGAGCCAGCCTGCCGCGGCGGCCACGTCGCCGAGCGACGCGCACGTGTGGACGGGGGCCGTCCAGGCGGCACCCGCGGCCAGCGCGGCTTCGGGCGAGGCGCATGCACCGGCGAACATGACGCTGTCGAGTCTCCAGCAATTGCTCGCGTTGAAGAACCGCGTGCTCATGGCATTGCAGCAGCACGGGATCGGCAAGCACGCCCAATCGTCGGGCGCCGCGAGCGGCGCAGCGGGGCATGCGACGGCAGCGCCTGGCGGGAACGGCGCGGCTGGCGTCGCGGGGCATGGCGCGAGCGAAAGCCAGTTCGAGTTGTCGCCTGTCATGCTCGGCGTTGCAGGGGCGGTTGGCGTGGCCGTGTTCGCGCTGGTTTTCGTTTTGTTCGCGCGCAGGCGCAAAGCACGGGGCGACGAGGCGGCGGAAGCCGCGCCGACGCGCGAGGAACCACCCGTCCTCGATACGCCGCTGGTCGCAAACGAGACGCCTGCCGCCGAGCCGGACGCGGATGCCGCGCTCGCACCGGCGCCGCGCAAGCAAGCGCTCGATCGCGCGACGAATATCGCGGCCCTGACGGCTGCGGCGTTGCCGGACGATGAAGCCGTGCAGCCGGGCGATGGCTCCTCGGCACTGCGCGAAGACCGCGTGGAGCGTAGCGCAAGCGCGCGCGGCATCGAGCGTGGCGTGCACCAAACGCTGGCCGATGCGAGTGAGGCCGCTGGCTTCGCGGCTGCGGCGGAACCGGGCGCGTCGGCGCTGTCTCATGCGCTTTCTCCTGAACACGTAACAGCGGCGCATGTGCCGGGCGAAACGGACGAACTCGAACGCACGGCAGAGCAGGAGAACGCACCGGGCACACACGAAGCCGAAGCGGTTGAGCACACGGATACGCCGGTTCACGCGGAACCGGCGTCCGCTGCCGTCGAACCGACGGCAGCGGCTTCGCAGCCTGCGGAACCGCAACCGGCGCCCTCCGCATTTTTCGCGGAACCCGAGTTCCCCCTCGCACCGCCGCAGGACCTGAGTCATGCTGAAGCGCCGGGTGAATTCCCGGCCGCTGCCGTCAGCGCACTCGGCGGTATCGATATGCCGCTGCCGCCGCGCGTGGCGCAGCCTGTGGCGTCGCCCGAAGCGACTGCGGCGCAGGCAATGCCGCTGATCGAACCGCCAATGCTTCCCCCGTTCGAGGAGATTGCGGCGGGGATGACCGGGCCGGGCGCGACCGCAGGCCTCGGCGCACCGCGCTTTGGCGCACTGACGCTCGACTTCGATCTCAACCTGCCGCCCGATTCCGCCGAGCCGTTGCCCGTTTTCACACCCGAGCAACTGGCGCGGATCGCGCGCAACAAGCTCGAACTCGCGCGCGAGTACATCGCGCTGGGCGATCTGGCGGGCGCGCGCGCGCTGATCAACGAAGTGATCGAGTCGAACGACCGTGACACCCGTGCCGACGCGCAGGCGCTGCTGTCGACGCTCGCGCCGCTCTCGTGACCGGGACGCTGCAGACCGTATGCGTATGCGAATAGCGCTAGGCATCCAGTACGACGGCGCCGCGTTTTGCGGCTGGCAGTCGCAGCCGCACGGCAAGACCGTGCAGGACGTGCTCGAGCGCGCCCTGCGCGAGTTCGCATGCGTGCCGCTGCAGACGGTCGTGGCGGGGCGCACCGATACGGGCGTCCACGGTCTCGGCCAGGTCGTCCATTTCGATACCGACCTCGACCGCGCACCGTTTTCGTGGGTTCGCGGGACCAACGCGTTCCTGCCGCACACGGTCGCCGTGCAGTGGGCGCAGCCGATGCCGGAGGCGTTTCACGCGCGTTTTTCCGCGTTCGAGCGCACGTATTACTACGCGCTCTACGTCAACGCGGTGCGCTCGCCGATGCTGGCGGGTCGCGCGGGCTGGATCCACACGCCGCTCTACGTCGATGCGATGCGCGAGGCCGCTGCGCACCTGATCGGCGAGCACGATTTTTCGGCGTTCCGTTCGTCGGAGTGCCAGTCGAAGACGCCGGTCAAGCACCTCTACCAGATCGACATCCGGCAGCAGGGCGATTTCATCCATTTCCGGTTTCGCGCCAATGCTTTCCTGCATCACATGGTCCGCAACCTGATGGGCTGCCTCGTGGCGGTGGGCCGCGGCCGCTATCCGGCGGCGTGGATGGCCGAGGTGCTGGCGGGGCTCGACCGCACGAAGGCCGCGCCGACCTTCATGCCCGACGGCCTCTACCTTGCTCAGGTAGGCTATCCTGACGCGTTCCAGGTACCCGGACCGCATACGGCCAGCGTGCCGTGGAGCGCGATCTGGTCCGACGGCGCGAACGGCGCGGCCTGATAAGCGCACAGCACCGCCTGATAAGCGCACGGCAACCCGCAGAGCAACCCGCAGCGCCGGGGCCGGGCGCATCGAACAGTCATACCCGAACCATCGCGAGGGCAATCCGCTTCATCCGCCATGACAGCAGCCGACCTTTCCGCAGCAAGCTCGACGTCCGCCAGCGCTCAAGCTGCCGGTGCGAGCGCGCACCGCACGCGAATCAAGTTGTGCGGCCTTTCGACGCCCGAGTCGGTTGCGCATGCCATCGCGCTTGGCGCCGACGCGATCGGCCTCGTGTTCTATCCGCCCAGCCCGCGCTCGGTGAGCGTCGCCGAGGCGGTGGAACTCACCCGTGACATTCCGCCGTTCGTCTCGGTGGTGGGGCTGTTCGTGAACGCCACCCCGGAGTGGATCGGTGAGGTGGCGAGCAGCGTCTCGCTCACGCTCCTGCAGTTCCACGGCGACGAAACGCCCGCGCAGTGCGACACGCTCTCCGCCGTTGCCGGTTTGCCCTGGTTGCGTGCATTGCGCGTGGGGACGGATACTCGCGAGGCCGATTTGATAGAATCGGCGAACAATTATTCATCAGCCAGCGGCCTTCTGTTCGACACGCATGTCGAAGGATACGGCGGCGGCGGGAAGGTCTTCGATTGGTCACTTATCCCCGCAGGGCTCGCGCGTCGGGCCGTTTTGAGTGGTGGCTTGAACGCGCAAAACGTCGGTGATGCGATTCGCCAGGTGCGTCCGTTTGCTGTCGATGTCTCCAGTGGCATCGAGGTTCCGGGCGCAAAAGGCGTGAAGGATCACGCCCGTATGGCGGCGTTCGTGCGCGCAGTGCGCGAAGCGGACGCGGGATAAACCCTTTGACCCGATGGCCGGCCGGCTCTGCGCAACGCGGGGCGCCCGTGCCAGGTCGAGCGAGTGACTTATGTACAACTTACCGGATGAAAGCGGCCATTTCGGCCCCTACGGCGGCGTGTTTGCCGCCGAGACCCTCATGCAGGCGATCGACGAGCTGCGCGACGCCTACGAGAAATACAAGAACGATCCCGACTTCGTCGCCGAATATCGGCGCGAGTTGAAGCATTTTGTCGGCCGTCCGTCGCCGGTCTATCACGCGCAGCGCTGGAGCGAAATGGTGGGCGGCGCGCAGATCTACCTGAAGCGCGAAGACCTGAACCACACCGGCGCGCACAAGGTGAACAACGTGATCGGCCAGGCGTTGCTCGCGAAGCGCATGGGCAAGCCGCGCGTGATCGCCGAAACGGGCGCGGGTCAGCACGGCGTCGCCACCGCCACGATCGCGGCGCGCTTCGGCATGGAGTGCGTGGTCTACATGGGCGCCGAGGACGTGCGCCGCCAGGCCGCGAACATGTACCGCATGAAGCTGCTCGGCGCGACGGTCGTACCCGTGGAATCGGGCTCGCGCACGCTCAAGGACGCGCTCAACGAAGCCATGCGCGACTGGGTCACCAACGTCGAAAACACCTTCTACATCATCGGCACCGTGGCGGGCCCGCATCCGTACCCGATGATGGTGCGCGACTTCCAGCGCGTGATCGGCGACGAATGCCGCGTGCAGATGCCCGAGATGACGGGCCGTCAGCCCGACGCCGTGATCGCGTGCGTGGGCGGCGGTTCGAACGCGATGGGGATCTTTTACCCGTATATCGACGACAGTTCGGTGCAGCTGATCGGCGTCGAACCCGCTGGCGACGGCATGGAGACGGGCCGCCACGCCGCCGCGCTCACGGCCGGCACCGTGGGCGTGCTGCATGGCAACCGCACCTATCTGCTGCAGGACGAGAACGGCCAGATCATCGAGACGCATTCGGTGTCGGCGGGCCTCGACTATCCGGGCGTCGGCCCCGAGCACGCGTGGCTCAAGGACAGCGGCCGCGCGCAGTACGTGACGATCGACGATGAAGAAGCCCTCAAGGCGTTCCACGACTGCTGCCGCATCGAAGGCATCATTCCGGCGCTCGAATCGAGCCACGCGCTTGCCTACGCGGCCAAGCTCGCGCCCACTTTGCCGAAGGACAAGATCCTGCTGGTGAATCTGTCGGGCCGGGGCGACAAGGACATGCACACGGTCGCCGAGCGATCGGGCATCACGTTCTGAGCGCCCACGCGATGCGCGACGAGATCGACGAACCGCAAGCCCCGGCATCCGTGAGCGACGCGACCCCGCAAGCGGCCGGACAGGCCCTTGCAGACCTGCCCTGCACGCCGCCGCGCGAGGTCGACGCTGCAGTTGCCACTGCCGGTGCTGCTGCGGGTTCTCTCGCCACGGTGCCGGACGGCATCCGGCTCTTGAACCGCGATTTTCTGACCGATGCAGCGAATCTGCCCGACGCCTCGATCGATCTGATCGTCGCCGACCCGCCTTACGGGCTCGGCAAGGACTACGGCAACGACTCCGACAAGCGCTCGGGCGAGGACTTTCTCGCCTGGACGTGC
This sequence comes from Paraburkholderia sp., assembly GCF_024281035.1. Classification (GTDB taxonomy): domain Bacteria; phylum Pseudomonadota; class Gammaproteobacteria; order Burkholderiales; family Burkholderiaceae; genus Paraburkholderia. The sequence goes on along the minus strand of NZ_JAMXLH010000069.1, from coordinate 68,943 downwards.
GAATGGCTCGACCTGGCGATCCCGAAGCTCAAGCCGAGCGGCTCGCTCTACGTGTTCTGCACCTGGCAGTACGCGCCGGAAATCTTCGTCTTCCTGAAGTCGAAGCTCACGATGATCAACGAGATCGTCTGGGACCGGCGCGTGCCGAGCATGGGCGGCACGACGCGCCGTTTCACGTCGGTGCACGACAACATCGGTTTCTTCGCGGTGTCGAAGAATTATTACTTCGATCTCGATCCCGTCCGCATCCCGTACGATGCCGTCACGAAGAAGGCGCGTTCGCGGAAAATATTCGAAGGTAGCAGGTGGCTGGAGCTCGGCTACAACCCCAAGGACGTCTGGTCGGTTTCACGTCTGCACCGGCAGCACGCGGAGCGCGTGGATCATCCGACCCAGAAGCCCCTGGAGATCGTCGAGCGCATGGTGCTTGCGAGCTGCCCGCCGGGCGGCCGCGTGCTGGACCCCTTCATGGGCAGCGGCACCACGGCAGTCGCCTGCGCACGCCAGAAGCGCGAATTCGTCGGCTATGAAATCAACGAAAGTTACTGCGCGATCGCGCGCGAACGCGTAAGCGCGGCGGCTGCCGCGACCGCGTTGGCGGCGCAGCCCGTCGCGGTGCGCGCCTGAGGCGCCGCCGCCGCTGCCGAAGTTGCCGCAGTTGCCAGCGGCGCGCAGTAAGTTTTTATTCAGAGGACCCTGAAATGTCCCGTATCAAGAACACGTTCGACGCGCTGGCTGCCCAGCGCAAGAAAGGCCTCATTCCGTTCATGACCGCCGGCGACCCCGATCCGGCGCGCACCGTTGAATTCATGCACGCGCTCGCTGCGGGCGGCGCGGACGTGATCGAACTGGGCGTGCCGTTTTCGGACCCGATGGCCGACGGCCCCGTGATCCAGCAGTCGTCGGAGCGTGCGCTCGCGAAGGGCGTGACGTTGCGCAGCGTGCTGGCCGACGTGAAGCGCTTTCGCGAAACCGACGACAAGACGCCGGTCGTGCTGATGGGCTACGCGAATCCCATCGAGCGCATGGGCGCCGACGCGTTCGCCGCCGCGGCGAAGGAAGCGGGCGTCGATGGCGTGCTGATCGTCGACTATCCGCCGGAAGAGTGCGTGGATTTCGCCCAGAAGATGAAAACGGCGGGCATCGATCCGATCTTCCTGATCGCGCCCACCTCGACCGACGAGCGCATTGCCGACGTCGGCCGCGTTGCGAGCGGCTACATCTATTACGTGTCGCTCAAGGGGGTGACGGGCGCAGCGAATCTCGACGTTGCGAGCATCGCGAGTAAAATCCCGGCGATCAAGTCGCACGTGACGGTTCCGGTTGGCGTCGGCTTCGGTATTCGCGACGCGCAGACCGCCGCCGCGGTCGCCGCCGTGAGCGACGCCGTCGTGATCGGCAGCCGTATCGTGCAGTTGCTCGAACAAACGCCGCCGCAAGACGCTGCACAGGCGCTCCAGCAGTTTGTCGCGGGCATCCGCACGGCGCTTGACGCGCAAGCAGAGGGCGGGGCACACGACCTGCGGTAAAATCCACTTTTCGCCATGCGCGGTCGGGGTCAGATCCAGGTAAATATTGCCGGATTCGCTGTCCGCCCGCGCCGCGCATCACGAAGGTCATGGAAGGAAAATAAATGAGCTGGCTCGACAAACTGCTGCCGCCGAAGATCAAGCAAACCGATCCGAAAAGCCGCAAGAGCATTCCGGAAGGTCTGTGGATCAAGTGCCCGTCGTGCGAAGCGGTGCTGTACCGCAACGACGTCGAGGCGAACCTCCACGTCTGCCCGAAGTGCGATCACCACATGCGCATCGGCGCGCGCGAGCGCCTTGACGGGCTGCTGGATCCGGAAGGCCGCTACGAGATCGGCCAGGAGATCGTTCCGGTCGACTCGCTCAAGTTCAAGGACAGCCGCAAGTACCCCGACCGTATCAAGGAAGCGATGGACGACACCGGCGAAACCGACGCCATGGTCGTGATGGGCGGCGCGATCCACACGCTGCCGGTCGTGGTGGCGTGCTTCGAGTTCTCGTTCATGGGCGGCTCGATGGGTTCGGTGGTCGGCGAGCGCTTCGTGCGCGGCGCGCAAAACGCGCTGGAGCAGCAAGTGCCGTTCATCTGCTTCACGGCTTCGGGCGGTGCGCGCATGCAGGAAAGCCTGCTGTCGCTTATGCAGATGGCCAAGACCACGGCAATGCTGACCAAGCTCTCAGACGCGAAGCTGCCGTTCATTTCAGTGCTGACCGATCCGACCATGGGCGGCGTGTCGGCGAGCTTCGCGTTCCTTGGCGATGTCGTGATCGCCGAACCGAAGGCGCTGATCGGCTTCGCCGGCCCGCGCGTGATCGAGCAGACCGTGCGCGAGAAGCTGCCGGAAGGCTTCCAGCGTTCGGAATTCCTGCTGCAAAAGGGCGCAATCGACATGATCGTCGACCGCCGCAAGCTGCGTGAAGAACTCGCGCGCCTGATGGCGGTGCTGTCGCGTCAACCCGCCGACGCCGTCGCCTGATTTTTCCCGCGCTTTCACGTGCCTTCCTGCGCGTGCCGTTGTCATACGGCGCGCGCGAGAACGCCACGCGCGCGGCAGCGACTGCCGCAGCACAAACCCCCGCAGCACACCCGCCGCCGTACAGCCCGCATACCCCCGCGCGCCGCATGCGTAAGCAAGCGGCGCGCTGTCGTTTCCGCGATAATGCCTGTTTTAAGCGGATTTTTAGCGTGACCGGCACGAGCGCCGGGCGCCAACCCCGCAGGCTACGACTTCTCCGATGAGCACCTTTTCCTCCCTCGACGCGTGGCTCACGCACCTTGAAACCGCACATCCGGTCGGCATCGACATGGGCCTCGAGCGCATCCGCCAGGTCAAGGACGCGCTGCAACTGCAGTTCGCCTGCCCGATCTTCACGGTCGGCGGCACGAACGGAAAGGGCTCGACCTGCGCGATTCTCGAAACCATCCTGCTGAAGGCCGGCTATCACGTCGGCTGCCATACGTCGCCGCATCTGCTCGCGTTCAACGAGCGTGCGCGCATCGACGGCACAGAGGCGAGCGATGCGGACCTCCTGGAGCATTTCGAGGCGGTGGAAAAGGCCCGTCTGTCGCTGGCGCAGCCGGTTTCGCTGACGTACTTCGAATTCACGACGCTCGCGATCATGCACCTGTTCGCCTCGCGCGGGCTCGACGCCGTGATCCTGGAAGTGGGCCTCGGCGGCCGACTGGACGCCGTGAACGTGCTCGACGCCGACTGCGCGATCGTCACCAGCATCGACATCGACCACACCCAGTACCTGGGCGATACGCGCGAGAAGATCGGCTTCGAAAAGGCCGGCATCTTCCGTGCGGGCAAGCCCGCCATTTGCGCCGACCCGATGCCGCCGCAAACGCTCGTCGACCATGCAAAGGCCATCGGCGCCGATCTGTGGCTCTTCGGCCGCGATTTCCGCTACGAAGGGCAGGCGGGCAGCGAGCGCCAGCAGTGGAGCTACGTGGGCCGCGCGCAACGCCGTTCCGCGCTCGCGTATCCCGCGCTGCGCGGCGCGAATCAGCTGATCAACACGTCGGCGGCGCTGGCGGCGCTCGAAGCGATGCGCGATCGCGTGCCCGTTTCGGCGCAGGACATCCGTCTCGGTCTCGCGAACGTCGAGCTGCCGGGCCGTTTCCAGGTGCTGCCGGGCAAGCCCGCCGTGGTGCTCGACGTCGGCCACAATCCGCATGCGGCGGCTGTGCTCGCGCAAAATCTCGGCGGCATGGGCTACTTTCCCTACACTTACGCCGTGTTCGGCGCCATGCGCGACAAGGACATTGCCGGTGTGTTGCGCCACCTCAAGGGCGAGATCGACCACTGGTGCGTCACCGATCTGCCGGGCACGCGCGCGGCCTCGGCGGCGGAGCTTGAAGGGACGCTGCGCGCGGCTGGCGTGGTCGACGGTCCCGACAGCAGCGTGACGCGCTATGAAACACCGGCCGCCGCGTTTCAAGATGCGCTAAAACGCGCAGGCGAAAATGATAGAATTCTCGTCTTCGGCAGTTTCTTGACAGTCGCGGGCGTGATCGCTTTGCGAAAGTCCCAGCAGCATTGAACGCACGGCATCTCGCACGCCGCCACGCAGATACCAGGCCAAAAGCAGCCATACATGGGAATTTTCTCGTTCGGCAAGAAAGACGACTCGGCGCCGCGACGGCGCGGCGCCGAAACTGGCTCAAGCAATGGCTCCAGCAGCGGCTCACGCCGGCGTAATGTCAGCCAGAGCGGCCAGAGCGCGCGCGTCGAGCGGCGCAGTCGCCGGGCGGACGTCTCCGGCGACGCCGAAGCGATGCTCCTCGATCCCACCTTGCCCGAAAAGCAGCGCGCGCGGCGGCGGCTCGTCGGCGCAATCGCGCTGGTCGTGGCGGCCATCGTGATCCTGCCGATGGTGCTCGATTCGCATCCGAAACCCGTCACCGACGATATCGCGATCGATATTCCCAGCCGTCCGGTTTCCCGGATCGCGCAACGCGACGACGCCGAGGACACCCAGGCGGGCGTTGCGCCGGATAATCCTGCCGCATCGGGCCTGAGCGCGGCGACGTCCGGCGCATCGGCGGCTGTCCCGGCAGCTCCGGCCGCGGCACAAACTGCGCAGAATGCCCCTGCTGCACCGGCCAGTGCGCCCGCCACGGCAAAGGCTGCGGCTACCGCATCTGGTCCTGCGGCGCCTTCCGGCAAGGCGGCACAAACCGCGCAGAATCAGCCCAGGCAAACGCAGCGCGCGAGCAAGCCCGCCGCGCAGGCCGCGGCGACTACCGCAACGACGGCGGCAAATTCGGCCGCGACCACGGCAACGAATACATCGGCGAACGCCGCCGAAAACACTGTGGTAGCGGCCTCGCGCGGCAAGCAGCTCGATGCGTCGAGCCAGTCCGCCAAGGCAAGCGCCGACAACAGCGGGAACGGTTCGGCCACGCCGGCCGCGCCCCCCGGAGCGCGCTTCGCGGTGCAGCTCGGCGCATTCCCGAGCGAGACGACGGCACGCAACTGGGTAACGAAGTTGAAAGCCGCGGGTGTACCCGCATATATGGAACAGCGCAAGCAAGCCGATGGCTCGATGCGCACGCTGCTGCGCGCGGGGCCGTTCCCGGACCGCGCGGCGGCCCTCGAAGCAATCGCGAAGGTGCGCGGCGCGGGGCTGATGGCGGGCACGAACGGGGCGGCGGAATAACAGGCCGATGTTCACCGCATTCGACTACGCTGTAATGGCGGTGATTGGCGTGTCGGCGCTGCGCGGCGCGTGGCGCGGCTTCATCGGCGAGATTTTTGGTTTGATCGGCTGGATCGTGGCGTTTCTCGTGGCGTGCCGCTACGTGGAACACGTGGTGCCGTGGATGCCGGCGCACTGGCCGGGCGGCGCCGTCACGCAGTGGCTGATCGCTTTCGCGCTGATCGTGATCGCAGTCGTGTTCGCAGCCGGTGTGGTGAACGCGTTGCTGGGACGGTTGGTGCAGGTGACCGGACTGTCCGGCGTGGACCGGTCGCTCGGATTGATGTTCGGCCTCGTGCGAGGCGTCGTGCTGGTGCTGATTCTCGTCGTCCTTGGCGGACTGACCGAGCTGCCCCAGCAGGACTTCTGGCGCGATGCGCTGCTGCGGCGCTATGCCGAGCAGGGTGTGCGCGAACTGAAGCCGCTGTTGCCCAAAACGCTCGCTCACTACGTTCACGTCTGACGTGACGTGACATGACGCTGGCGGCGCGGTGCGGCAGCACTGCACCCACGCGGCGCAGGACCGGCTCCGACCGTCCCCCGCTACCGATTTCGCTTTTTTGAAGGACCTGCCATGTGCGGCATCGTAGGCGTAGTTTCCCGCTCTCCCGTCAACCAGCTCCTCTATGACGCGCTGCTGCTCCTGCAGCACCGCGGTCAGGACGCGGCCGGCATTGCCACCGCGAACGGCACCCGGTTCCATATGCACAAGGCCAACGGCATGGTGCGCGACGTGTTCCGCACGCGCAACATGCGTAGCCTCCCGGGCACCACCGGCATCGGCCAGGTGCGCTACCCGACCGCCGGTTCGGCGACGAGTGAAGAGGAGGCCCAGCCGTTCTACGTGAACGCGCCGTTCGGCATCATCCTCGCGCACAACGGCAACCTCACGAACTGGCAGCAGCTCAAGGAAGAGATGTTCCGCGTCGATCGCCGGCACATCAACACCAATTCCGATACCGAAGTGCTGCTCAACGTGCTCGCGCACGAGCTGCAGACGGCCAGCTCCGGCCTCGAACTCGATCCCACCGCGCTCTTCAAGGCCGTCTCGGGCGTGCACCGGCGCGTGCGCGGCTCGTACGCGATCGTTTCGCTGATCGCCGGTTACGGTCTGCTCGCGTTCCGCGACCCGTTCGGCATCCGCCCGCTGTGCGTCGGCAAGCGCGAAACGTCCGAGGGCACGGAATGGATGGTGGCCTCGGAATCGGTCGCGCTCGAAGGCATCGGCTTCGAATTCGTGCGCGACGTGGCGCCGGGCGAAGCGGTGTTCATCGACTTCGAAGGCAACTTCCACGCGCAGCAATGCGCGACGGCGCCGAGCCTCAATCCCTGCATCTTCGAACTGGTCTATCTCGCGCGTCCAGACTCCGTGCTCGACGGCGTGCCGGTCTACAACGCGCGTCTGCGCATGGGCGACTATCTCGCCGAGAAGATCCAGCGCGTACTGCCCGATGTGAAGATCGACGTCGTGATGCCGATTCCCGATTCGTCGCGTCCCGCGGCGATGCAGGTGGCGGCGAAACTCGGCGTGGAATATCGCGAAGGTTTCTTCAAGAACCGCTACGTGGGCCGCACCTTCATCATGCCGGGCCAGGCGGTGCGCAAGAAGTCGGTGCGCCAGAAGCTCAATGCCATGGGTATCGAGTTCAAGGGCAAGAACGTGCTGATCGTCGACGACTCGATCGTGCGCGGCACCACCTCGCACGAAATCGTGCAGATGGCGCGCGACGCGGGCGCGACCCAGGTGATCTTCGCTTCGGCGGCGCCGCCCGTGAAGTATCCGAACGTGTACGGCATCGACATGCCCACGCGCGGCGAACTCGTCGCGCACGGCCGCACGGATGAAGAAGTGGCGCGCATCATCGGCGCGGATCACCTCGTGTATCAGGACGTCGACGCGCTCAAGCAGGCAGTGCGCGACATCAATCCGGAGATCAAGGGCTTCGAGGCTTCGTGCTTCGACGGCGATTACATCACCGGCGACGTCACGAGTGCGTACCTCGACAACATCGAAGCGGCACGTAATGCGCCGCAGGCGCAATCGGACCGCGATGCGGCGAGCGATGCGATGGACGGCGGCACGACGCGCACGCAACTGCATCTGCAACTCTCGGTGGATTGACGCGCGAGCTGATGCATGAGAGCAGGCGCGTGTGCTGTGCGCATTCGCGTGTTAGCATAGGCGCCTGCGTCGATTTGATCTCAGCTTGCGGACGCGGGGCAACCCGAAACAGCTAAAGCGAAAGGCGTCGAACCGGAAGTCTGAATTCGAAACGCCTCGCTGCTGCCCCGACTACCCGAAAGCCCGCTTCTGCCGACGCAAAGCGGGCTTTTTTGCGCCCGATGGTTTAGCGACAGTTATTCAGGTAAACAGCGCGGGCAAAAAGCGCGGGTGAACAGCCGCTCACAGCCCGAGGATCTTCGAATGGGAAACAACACGAACATGGACGATACCTTTAACTTCGACACCCTCGCCGTGCGCTCGGGTACGCTGCGCAGCGAGTTCAACGAACATTCGGAAGCGCTCTACCTCACGTCGAGCTTCTGCTTTTCGAGCGCTGGCGAAGCCGCCGAGCGCTTCAAGACCGCCGAAACCAGCTACACGTATTCGCGCTTCACGAACCCGACCGTGACGATGTTCCAGGACCGGCTCGCCGCGCTCGAAGGCGGCGAGGCGTGCATGGCGACGGCGTCGGGCATGTCGGCGATTCTCTCGGTCGTGATGGCGGCGCTGCAGGCGGGCGATCACATCGTCAGCTCGCAAAGCATCTTCGGTTCGACCATCGGCATGTTCTCGCAGATCTTCGGCAAGTTCGGCATCACGACCACGTTTGTCGATCCCGCCGATCTCGACGCGTGGCAGAACGCCGTGCGCCCCGAGACGAAGATGTTCTTCCTCGAAACGCCCTCGAATCCGCTGACCGAAGTGGCCGACATCGAAGCGATCAGCAAGATTGCGAAGGCCGCGAACGCGCTGTTCGTCGTCGACAACTGTTTTTGCAGCCCGGCGCTGCAGCAGCCGCTCAAGCTCGGCGCCGATGTCGTGATGCACTCGGCCACCAAGTTCCTCGACGGCCAGGGCCGCGTGCTCGGCGGCGCGCTCGTGGGCTCGCGGCAATTCATCATGGAGAAGGTGTTCCCGTTCGTGCGCAGCGCGGGCCCGACGCTCTCCGCGTTCAACGCGTGGGTGCTGCTCAAGGGCATGGAGACGCTGTCCTTGCGCGTCGAGAAGCAGTCGGCCAACGCGCTCGAAATCGCGAGCTGGCTCGAAGCGCATCCGGCTGTCAAACGCGTGTTCTATCCGGGCCTCCCGTCGCATCCGCAGCATGCGCTTGCCATGCGGCAGCAGAAATTGGGCGGTGCGATCGTCTCGTTCGAGCTGAAGGGCGACACGCCCGAGCAGCAGCGCGCGAACGCCTGGCGCGTGATCGACAACACGAAGGTGTGCTCGATCACGGGCAATCTCGGCGATACGCGCACGACGATCACGCACCCTGCGACGACCACGCATGGCCGGATCGCGCCGGAAGCACGCGAGGCGGCGGGCATCACCGAAGGCCTGATCCGGCTTGCCGTCGGGCTCGAAAACGCGCAGGACATCCGCAACGATCTCGCACGCGGGCTCGACGCGGCGGCCTGAGCGGCTTCTTTATCGCTTCGTCCGGTTTAGTTCCATTTCATCATCGCAGAGGTCGATTGCCATGCCAGTTATTCGCGCGTTGTTCGTCTACCCCGTCAAGTCATGCGGCGCTATCGCGCTCGATCACGCGCAGCTCGAAGCCAAAGGGCTGAAGTGGGACCGCCACTGGATGGCCGTCGACGAGACGGGACGCTTCGTCTCGCAGCGCGAATACGCAGCGTTGGCGCGCATCGTGCCCGCGTTCGTCGAGGAAGGCGTGCGGCTTTCGAGGGACGGCATGGCGTCTTCGTTGCTGCTGCCTTTCGAGGCGCCGGCCGAAGCGCGCCGCGTGAGCGCGACGGTCTGGAGCGATACGGTCGAGGCGCTCGACGAAGGCGATGAAGCGGCGCAGTGGTTCACGAAGGCCGTGGGCGTGCCGTTGCGGCTTGTGCGATTCGCGCAAGACGTCACGCGTCTTGCGAGCCGCAAGTGGACGAATGACGAGGACGTGCCGGTGCGGTTCCCGGACGCCTTCCCGCTGCTCGTGACGAGCGAGGCGTCGCTCGCGGATCTCAACGCGCGGCTCGTTGCGAAGGGCGCGCAGCCCGTGCCGATGAGCCGCTTTCGTCCGAACATCGTCGTGGACGGCGAGGGCGCGTTCGACGAGGACTTCATCGACACGATGGAGATCGACGGCGATGTGGTGCTGCGCTTCGCGAAGCCGTGCGCGCGTTGTCCGATCACGACGATCGACCAGCTTACGGGCGAGCGCGACCCGCAATGGCCCGCCGAGCCGCTCGACACGCTGGCGGTGTATCGCGCGAACCCGCGCGTGGACGGCGGCCTTGCGTTCGGCCAGAACGCGATGATCGTGGCCGGAGCGGGCAAACGCGTGGCCGTGGGTGCGCAGGCGCAGTGGGAGTGGCGATTCGACGAGTAACGGTGAGTAAGGAGGAGCGCGCTCACGGGCGCTCACGGGCGCCCGCCCGTGGCGGCAACGCCCGCCATTGCCCCGGTGCGAGGCCGAAACGGCGCGTGAACGCATGGGTGAACGCGCTCTGGTCGCCGAAGCCCACTTCGAGCGCGACGTCGATGAGCGTGCGGCGCGGATCGGCAAGCAGCGTCAGGGCGGTGTCGAGGCGCAACCGCTGCAGATAGCGATGCGGCGTTTCGCCGAAAGCCTCGATAAAAAGCTGATGGAAGCGCCGCATGCCGAAGCCGCAATGCGCGGCCAGGTCGGCAATGCGCAGCGGTTCCGCGAGATGTGCGCGCAGCCAGCGGTCGATGCGCGCGTAGTCGAGACCGGCTGCCGCTTCGAAGGCCGCGCCGCCCTCAATGCCGGTTTGCGCGATGACGGCAGCGCACAGCCGCGCCGACGCGTCCCAGTGAAATCGTCTTGCGTATGAATCGGCGGGATCGGTGGGATCGGCGGAATCGGCGCTGACGTGCGGCGGCACAGCCAGGACGACGTGCTGCGCGATCTGCTGCACGAGCTGCGTGAGCGCCGGATCGATGCGCACCGCGCGTGCCGCTCTGAAGAGCCGTTCGGGCACGGCGAGCGACGCGGCGGGCAGATCGAGCACCAGTTGGCAGTTTTCGCCGATTCCCGCGTAGTCGTGCTGCGCGCCGGCTGGAATCAGCCAGGCGGAACTGCAGTCGATGCGCTCGCCCACGCCGTCGACGGTCATCTCCATCGCACCGTCGAGCCCGAGCACGATCTGGTGAAAATCGTGCAGATCGGTCGCTTCGGCCGCGCTATAGCGGCGCAATGCGACGCCAGGCGCGGTGACCGGCGTGTGGTGGTGGGGATTCACGGCGGCGACGAGGGTGAGAAGGGCGAGCGCGCGACGTATTAAACGCCGAGCAGTTCCACTTCGAACACGAGCGTGGCGTTCGGGGGAATCACACCGCCCGCGCCGCGCACGCCGTAGCCGAGTTGCGGCGGAATCGTCAGACGGCGCACGCCGCCGACCTTCATACCCTGCACGCCTTCGTCCCAGCCCTTGATGACCATGCCGCCGCCCAGCACGAAGGCGAACGGATCATTGCGGTCCTTGCTCGAATCGAACTTCTGGCCGTCCGTCAGCCAGCCGGTGTAGTGCACGCTGACGGTCTGGCCCGCGCGCGCTTCGGCGCCGGTGCCTTCGGTCACGTCCTCGTACTTGAGGCCGGATGCGGTGGTCACGATAGACATGTAAGACTCCTGATTCGGAAGGTAAAACCGGTATTGTAGGCGGTTTGCCCGGCTGACAGGCACGTGTGGCGGCCCTTGTCGTGAGGCTGCTCATGAGCGGCTGCTTATAATGAAAGGCCGAGAAAAAAGCCGATCCGGGACCGGCGCGGCACGCCGCATGCGAGCCACTAATGCCCGCCACGGGCGCAAACGAGGACACTGATGGCGCCGACTCCCCATTCCCGTTCCGAACGCATCGCACGGCTGTGCGCGGAAACCGCGCTCTTCATGCGCGATCACGTGCTGTCGCGCGTGTCGCACGACCTGCGCAGTCCGCTCAATGCAATCCATAGCTGGGCTTACGTGCTCGAACGCAAGATCGAGACCGTGGATGCGGCTGCCCAGCGCGCGCTGGGCGGCATTCGCACCGGCGTCGAACAGCAGGTGCAACTGCTCGAAACGCTGGTCGACAAGACGCGCGCCGAAACGCGCAAATTACACGTCGAGCGTGCACCGTTCGCGCTCGACGCATTGATCGGCGAAGCGGTGGACGACGTGCGCGTGGCGCTCGCCGATGCGCGCGCCGTGACGCTGACCGTGCGCGGCACGCCGACGGGCGCGACGCTCGATGGCGACCGCGAACGGATCGCGCAAGCGCTCTGGCTGATGCTCATGTTCGCGGTGGAGGCGAGCGCGCAGGGCGCCGCCGTGACGCTCGACGTGAATGCGACGGCCGCTGCGGCCGGGTTCGACGTGACGTGGACCGCCGCGCCGCAGGCGTTGACCGACGAAGCCGTGCCGCATCTGCTTGAGCCGTTTGCGCGCGCGCAGGCACGCGAGCCGCTGGAGGCGGGGCGCGCGGCGTGGGTGCTGGCGCTATGCCAACGCGTGGCCGAGGCGCACGGCGGGCGCTTCGAGCAGCAGCCACTCGCCGAAGGCACCGCTGCGGCCCTCGCATTGAGCGTGCCCGCCGCAGCCGTCTAACGCATCACGAGTGCACGGGCGCGAGGTTGGACAGGACTGCCACTGGCATGGCCTGAAGCACGTCGCGCAGATACAGCGTGCTTTCTCCTTGCGCGGTTTTTTCCGCGTCGCTTCTTTTCGTAGCGCTTATTTGCGTATCGCTTAACCAGTCGTGCCAAAGCGGCGCGGCACAGTCCTTCGGTATAGCGATCGCGGTATCGCGCCAATCCTGCGCCGCGACGAGCGGCATATCCCCGTCGAGCAGCCGCGCCGCCAGCCGTGTGCCGACGATGACCGCGCAGGCATCGTCGCGTTTGCGCGCGAACGCGATGACGTGTGGCGCCAGCGCCCCGTGCACTTCAAGCGGCACATAGCCGCCCTCGCGCAACAGTTCCGGTGCGAGCGCGCGCAGCGCCAGCAGCCGCTGGACGATCGCAAGTTTCACCCGCGCGTCGCGCCAGTGCGAAAGTTTCGCCGCTGGCGGCGCGCCGTCGAGCGCCGCCGCACGCGCCGCGAAATCGACGGGCCGCCGGTTGTCCGGATCGACGAGACTGAAATCCCACAGTTCGGTGCCCTGATACAGATCGGGCACGCCAGGCGATGTGAGCCGCAGCGTGGTCTGCAGAAGTGCGTTAAGCGCGCCTGCGGGCGCGATGCGCGCCACGAATTCGGCGAGCGCGTTCAGGAAGCCGTCGCGCCGCTGCGGCGCCAGGATATCGAACAGAAATGCCTGGCAATCGGATTCGTATGTCTCATTGGGTGACAGCCAGTTCGTGCGCAGCTTGGCTTCGCGCAGTGCTTTGCGCTGCCACTGCGCCACGCGTTCGGCGAGCGCGCGCACGCCCGCTTCGTCGCCGGGATCGAGATCGGGCGGCCAGCAGCCCACGAGCATCTGATAGAGCATCGCCTCCGCCGCGGCCCCCGGCGCCCAGTCCGCATTGCCCGTGGTGTCGTTGCGGCGGTGAGGCTGGTTCAACGTCGACCATGTGCGCAGCGTTGCGCTCCACTCGTCGGGCCATTCGCTCAAGACGGCGAGGCGTGCGCGCAGGTCTTCGCCGCGTTTGTGATCATGCGTCGCCGTGGCGAGCAGGCTGTACGGCGCATGCCGCTCGCGCCGTTTATTCGCGGCGTGAAAGTCCTCGACGCTGCGCGAGAAATTATCGGGATCCGAGCCCACTTCGTTGCGCGACAGCAGCCGGCCATAGCGGTAGAAAGCGGTGTCTTCGGTGGCCTTGGCCGCGAGCGGCGCGGTGAGCTGCGAGAAGAGCGCGAGCGCCGTGCGCTGCACGATGAGCGCGTGGCTCAGCGGCACGTTAGACACGTTCTGCGCGTTCTGCGCAGCGATCTGTGCGCTGTTCTGCGCGATCTTGGCCGTGCGTGGCGGCTTGCCGTTCGCTGCGGGTGTAGCGGCATCGGGAGAGCGGCCGCCGAGCCAGGCAGCGATCTGCTCCAGCGCGGCGCGGTTCGCGCGCGGCAACGCCTGCCGCGCGGCGGCGAGCGCCGTGTCGAAGTAGCCGTTGTCGAGCGGCCCACGCATCCCGTTCACCGGATAGATGCGATACACGGGGAAGTGCATCGCAAGCTGCGCAACGGCGCGATGCAGGCTCGCGTAAGTGAAGTCGCGCGTGACCGTCTGCTCGCGTGCGATGCGATGCAGCGCGCGCGTCGCGTGGTCGAGTTCGGCGGCGAGATACGCGGCCAGCACTTCGCGCCGCGCATCGAACTGAACGAGCGCGAAGGGCGCGGACGTTCCCGCTATCGCGGCCCACGTTTGCGCGAGCGGTGCCGCGCCCGCCGGATCGTGCAGCAGGGCGCCCACGTCATCCATGAAGTCATAGCCCGTCGTGCCGTGCACGCGCCAGTCGTCGCGCAGGGTTTCGCCATGCGCGAGCACTTTCTCGACGACGATATACGGCACTGCCGCGCGCAACGGCACGAGCCGTTGACGCAGACGCTCGCAGTATTCGCGCGGATCGGCGAGACCGTCGATGTGATCGACGCGCACTCCGTCGATCACGCCGTCCGCGTAGAGGCGGAACACGAGCTTGTGCACCGCCTCGAACACGTCGTGCCGCTCGACGCGCACGCCCGCGAGCGCGCTCACATCGACGAAGCGCCGCCAGTTCACTTCGTCGGTGGCGGTGCGCCACCACGCGAGCCGGTAGTGCTGGCGCTCCAGCAGCCGGTGCAGCCGGTCGCGCCCGGCCGGGTCCGTGCCCGCGTGGGCCGCACACACGGCGTCGATTGCGTCCGTGCCGTTGCGGTCGACAAAGGCGCGCAGCGCATCGCGGGCGGCCGCGGCGCGCGGCTGGTCGTCGGGCTGCGTCGTCAGTCCCTGGAACGACGCCGCGAGCGCATCGAGTTCGGCGTGGTTCGCCAATTGCAGCAGTGCCGCATAGTCGGCCGGGCAGACCGGACACACATGCGGCCCATACGTGACGACGAAGCGCGCGTCGCTCGCGTCGAACTTCAGTTCGATGCGGCCCGCCGCGAGTTCTTCGCCATATTGCCCGCCGAGAAACGGCATCAGCACCTTGCCGCGCAGCGCGGGGTCGGGCGAGTGCCAGTCCACGTCGAAGTGCCGCGCGTACGCGCTGTGGCGGCCCCATTCGAGGATGTCGCGCCACCAGGCGTTGTGTCCGCCGCCCACGCCCATGTGGTTCGGCACGATATCGACGATGATGCCCATGCCGCGCTCGCGCAGCTTCGCGGCGAGCCTGCGCAGGCCCGCTTCGCCGCCGAGTTCCGCGCTGACCGTGCCGTAATCGGCGACGTCGTAGCCGTGCGTCGATCCGGGCTGCGCCGTCGTGACCGGCGACGTGTAGAGATGGCTCACGCCGAGCGCCGTGAAATAGTCGATCTGCGCGAGCGCGTCGGCGAACGTGAAGTCGCGATTCAATTGCAGGCGGATCGTCGCGCGTGGGATGGTCATGGCGTCGGCCCGGTGGGCGGCGCCGCTTGCGCGCCGGGTTCGGATGAATCGTCCGCCGCGTCTGCTGTGGCCGCTGCCGCTGTCGCGGCTTCGCGCGCACGCACGACGGTTTCGACACGCGCCGCGAACGCCGGATCGGCGTAGAGCGCATCGACGCCGAGCGGCAGGCGCTGACGCCAGTTCGGGTGTTCGTCGATCGAGCCCGGCAGATTCGGCTGATTCTCGAGCGCGAGCAGATCTTCGAGCGGACACATCATGAGCGGGCTCGCGCTCGACGCGACGTAGCCGAGTGCGCCTTCCACGGGTGCGGAGTCGGGCAACGTGGAGTCCGGCAACGCGGGGTCTGGCAGCGCGGAGTCCGGTAACGCAGAGTCCGGCAATGCGGAGTCCGGCAATGCGGAGTCCGGCAACGCGGAGTCCGGCAGCGCGCGGTCCGGTAACGTGCCGTCCGGTGCTGCTTTCGCGGCGTCGCACGGCGCGTAGCCGCTTTTCTGCAGCGCCTGCCACAGCGCGGCACGGTCGGCGGCGCGCTCGGCGTGTTCGAGCTCGACCGGGTCGCGCCCGTCCTTGCGTGGCAGCGTTTGGCCGATGCGGTTGCGCCAGTCGATGTCGAGGCCGTGCCACCAGCCCGCGACGGTCGGCAGATCGTGGGTGGTCGTCGTCGCCATGCCGCGCGTGTCCCAGCTTCGCGGCGCGAGAAAGGCGCGGCCTTTGCGCTCGAACCAGAGCACGCGGATGCCGTAGAGCGCGTGCGACGCGAGCCGTTCGCGCAGGCCGGGCGGCACGGTGCCGAGATCTTCGCCGATCACGATCGCGCGATGCCGCCACGATTCGAGCGCGATGAGCCGCAGGAGATCCTCGAACGGATAGCGCAGATACGCGCCGTGCTTCGCGCTTTCGCCTTCGGGCACGAGCCACAGGCGGCGCAGGCCGAGGATATGGTCGATGCGCACGCCGCCCGCGTGCGCGAATGCGGCGCGCAGCATGGCGATAAACGCGCGAAAGCCGTTGTTGCGCATCGCGCGCGGCGAGAACGTGGTGAGGCCCCAGCTTTGACCGGCCTGATTGAAGAGATCGGGCGGCGCGCCAACGGAAACGCGCGGCAGCATGTCCAGCGGCTGCGACCACGCATGGCTGCCCGCGCCGTCGCAACCCACGGCGAGATCGGCGATGAGGCCGATCGCCATGCCCGCTTCGCGTGCGCCTTGCCGCGCACGCGTGAGGCCATCGGCGGCGAGCCATTGCAGGAAGCGGTGGAAATCCACTTCGTCGCGGTGTTCGGCGGCAAAGGCCGCGACTTCGGCGCTGCGCGGATCGCGCAGGCCCGCAGGCCAGGTGCGCCAGTCGTGCCCGTGACCCGCGTCGTCCGGCGTGTTCGGCATGACCGCGTGCAGCGCTTCGAAGCGCGCGTGATCTTCGAGCGACTCGCCGCCGTCCGCGCAGAACGCAACGAACGCGGCCGCGCGCGGCGAGCCGCTTGCGCGTTCATCCTTGTCGAAGCGCTCGAACAGTGCGCGCAGCACTTGCAGCTTGAGCGGCACGGCGTGCTTCCAGTCGATGAGCGGCAGCGCTTCGAGTTCGTTCCAGGCGGCGTCGGCGTGGACGGCGGCGCTCGCTTCGCGGGCGGCCTGCGCGCCGAACATCGCGGCCGGATCAATATGCGCGACATTGAGCCAGAGCCGCGATGAAGGCGCGTACGGGCTGAAATGATCCGGCAGCGCGCTGAACATCGCATGCGTGGGGCTGATGGCGAGTGCCTGCGCGCCGTGCTTCGCGCTATGGACGGCCAGGGTCGCGAGCGCGGTGTAATCGCCGATGCCGCCGTCGCCCTTGCGGCGCAGTCCGTACAGTTGCGCCGCGACGCCCCAGAGCGCGGGCGCGCTCGCGCGCCCGTCATGCATGGCGAGCCATGCATCGGCGACGGTGTGGCAATGCGGCGGCGCGACGGCGAGCGTCAGTTGGCGATCGTTGATCGTGAGCGTGTGATAGCCCGGTTCGCTCAGCGGTGCGAGCAGCGCGCTCGCGCCTTTCGGCGCCGTGAAGCGCCCCTCGATGTGTTCGCCGCTTTCGAGGTCGATGCGGTAGTGGCTGCCCGCGCGCACCGCCGAAACGGGCAGTGCAATGACGCGGTCGAACTCGGCGGTGATGAGCGGCGGCAGGCGGCGTGCGGACTGCTCGGCGTTGAGCGCCGCCGCGCTCTGGCGCAGTTGCGCGGCGCTGCCGCACGGCAGGCCCGCGCATTCGAGCAGCGCCGCGAGCGTACTGTCCGGCACGCGCTGCAACTCGTCGTGCGCGTCGGCCCATTCCACCTCGAAGCCCGCTTGCGTCGCGAGACTTTCGAGCGTTTCCGTGCGGCGCGCGGTGCTCATGCACGCGGCTCCTCTTGATGGACGATGCGCGCGTCGTGATGGATCGCGTAGTCGGGCACGTCGCCGGTCAGCCAGGCGAGGCACGATCGCGCGGGCAGCACGCCGTTGTCGATGCGATCGCGCGCGCGTGGCGGCGTTTCGAACACCACCATGCCGTCGGGCGCGTGATTGAGCGGCACGTCGTCGTGGCCGAGATTGAGCGCGAGCGCGAGGATCGCGCCGTCGTCGAGACGCCAGTGCGCGACGAGCGCGGCGAGATCCTTGCCCGCTTCATCGGCGAGCACGGTGGCGCCGAGCGCGCTCGCATGGCGCAGGCGCGGCATCAGCAGATGCGCGCGCACGGCCAGCGCCGATTTGTAGAAGTGCATCCATTCGCACCGTTCGCCGTCGAGGCGCGTGTCGAGCGGCGGCGACGAGTTCGCGAACGTCGCGGCATCGTTGGGATCGGGGATGCGCTCGCGCCGCGCGGGATCGGTGAACGCGCTGAAAGCCGCGAACTCGCGACGGCGTCCTTCGCGCACCGCATCGGCGAGATCGCCCGTGTAGGCCGTGAAGTACTGGAACGGTTGCGTCGAGCCGTACTCCTCGTCCATGAAGAGCAGCGGAATTTGCGGCGTGAGCAGGTAGAGCGCCGTGGCGGCGCGCAATGCGTCGTCGTCGCACAGCGTGCGCAGCCGCTCGCCGAATGCCCGGTTGCCGATCTGGTCGTGGTTCTGCAGGAACATCACGAATGCGGTGGGCGGCAGATGCGCGCTCGGTTCGCCGCGCGGCTGGCCGCCGTGCAGCGGCGACGCTTCGCCCTGATATGCGAAGCCTTCGGCGAGCACGCGCGCGAGCTGGCGGACCGGATGCGCGGCGAACGCGCGATAGTAGCCCTCGTTTTCTCCGGTCAGGAGGACGTGCAGCGCGTGATGGGCGTCGTCGTTCCATTGCGCGTCGAAGTGCGCCTCCAGCAGATTCGACGCGTTGTGCTCGTTCTCCAGCACGAGATGGACGTGACGGCCAGTCTCGACGCGCGCGTGCACGTGATCGGACAGCTCGCGCAGCCAGGGCGTGTTGCCGATGGCGTGCGCGGCGTCGATGCGCAGGCCGTCGAAGCGATATTCGGTGAGCCAGTACAGCGCGTTGTCGCAGAAGAAGTCGCGCACTTCGAAACGGTCGAAGTCGAGCGCCTCGCCCCACGGCGTCTTCACGCCTTCGCGGAAGAACGGCTTCGCGTATTCGCCGAGCCGGTTACCGTCCGGGCCGAAGTGGTTGTAGACGACGTCGATGAAAACCTGCAGGCCGAGGCCGTGCGCGGTGTCGACGAGCGCCTTCAGTTCGTCGGGCGCGCCGTAGGCCGCGTGCGGCGCGTAGGGCAGCACGCCGTCGTAACCCCAGCCGCGCTCGCCGGAATAGTCGTTTAGCGGCATCAGTTCGATGGCCGTGACGCCGAGTTCGGCGAGCGCGGGCAGGCGCGCCGTCACGGCGCGATAGCCGCCGAGCGCCCCCACGTGCAGTTCGTAGATCACCGTTTCTTCCCACGGCCGCCCCATCCAGTGCGCGTGCTGCCATGCGTAGGCGCGCGGATCGAGCACGGCGCTCGGACCATGCACGCCTTCCGGCTGGTAGCGCGAGGCCGGATCGGGCACCGCCTGCCGGCCGTCGATACGGTAGCGATAGCGCGTGCCGGGACCGCACGGCGCCTGCGCCTCGAACCAGCCGTTACCGGCCGATGTCATGTCGAGCGGTGAGAGGGGCGATTGGGGCGATTGGGGCGTGCTGCCGTCGGGCGCAGCCTCGAACACGATTTGCACGGCGCTGCACGACGGCGCCCAGACGCGAAAGCGCGTGTGCGGCTGGGCGCGCGTTGCGCCGATCAACTGCGCGCCGAACGGCAGGCAATGCATGTAGCGGCGTGCATGCGGATCAGGCGTGGGCGAAGGCATGGCGAATTCCTGTGACTATCGTCCCGGGGCGGCGGCGCCCGGGACGGGCGGGGTCCTCGGATCGGGCGGCAGCGGTGCGTCGTCGTGCGCAGGTTCGGCCGCTGGTGCGGGTTTGCGCAGGGGCTGTGCACACAGTACCGCGATCGCGCGTGCGGCCACCTCGAACGTGCCGCCCGGCAGCACGAACGGCGCGGCGGCGGGCTGCGCGCTGTCCAGCAGCACCTCCCACTGCATGCGCGGCATCGGTGCCGAAAACGTGATCGCGCCGGGCGAGGCATTCAGCATGATCAACAATACTTCCATTTCGCCGTCGAGGCCTGGGCCCGCGCGGCGCAGTGCGAACGCGCGCGCTTCCGGGTCCTGCCACGCTTCGGTCGAAAGCCGCTCGCCGTGCTCGTCGAACCAGTCGATATCGTGGACGTCGGGCAGCGCGTCGGGCAGCACTTCGCGCTCGCCGAACAGAAAGTGCGTTTCACGCAGCAACGGGTGATCCCGGCGCAGTGCGATGGCGCGCGCGGCGAACGCCGTCATCGCTTCGCCCTGCGGTGATTCGGCAAGCGTCCAGTCCACCCACGAAAGTTCGTTGTCCTGGCAGTACGCGTTGTTGTTGCCGCGCTGCGTGCGGCAGGCTTCATCGCCCGCCACCATCATCGGCGTGCCGAGTGCGACGAAGAGCGTCGCAAGCATCGAGCGTGCCACGCGTGCGCGCGTGTCGATGATCGCCGGATCGATTGCCGGGCCTTCGATGCCCCAGTTCTCGCTCCAGTTCTCGTTGTGGCCGTCGCGATTGTCTTCGCCGTTGGCTTCGTTATGTTTGCGGTTGTAGGAGACCACGTCGGTGAGCGTGTAGCCGTCGTGCGACGTGATGAAATTGATCGACGCCCACGGCCGCCGTCTGCGTTTGTCGAACAGATCCGCCGACCCGGCGAGCCGCGCGGCAAGCTCGGGGCGCTGCCCGCGGTCGCCGCGCCAGTAGCGGCGCACGCTGTCGCGAAAGCGGTCGTTCCATTCGGAGAAGCCGGGCGGATGCTGGCCCAGTTGATACCCGCCCGGCCCCACGTCCCACGGCTCGGAAATCATCTTGCACGGTGCGAGCGCCGGATCCTGGCGCAGCACGTCGAAAAAGCCGCTGTTCGGATCGAAGCCGGTGGCCTCGCGTCCGAGCGCGACGCCGAGGTCGAAGCGAAAGCCGTCGATGCGATACGACGTGGCCCAGTAGCGCAGCGAATCGGTCACCATCTGCAGCACGCGCGGGTGCGAGAGATTCAGCGTGTTGCCGACGCCGGTGTCGTTGATGAAGTGGCGCTCGTCGCCTGGCACGACGCGGTAGTAGCTGGCGTTGTCGAGCCCGCGCCACGAAATCGTGGGACCCGTTTCGCCGCCTTCGCAGGTGTGGTTGTAGACGACGTCGAGAATCACCTCGATACCCGCCGCGTGAAGCTGGCGCACGGCGATGCGCATCATGTCGGGGTCGTAGCCGCCGAGGTACGCGGGCTCCGGCGCGAAGAACGCGGCCGTGTTGTAGCCCCAGTAGTTGCGCAGGCCGCGCTCGACCAGAAAGCGCTCGTGCATGAAGGCATGCACGGGCAGCAGTTCGACGGTGGTGACGCCGAGCTTGTGCAGATGCTCGATGAAGTGCGGCGTGGCGAGTCCGGCGAAGGTGCCGCGCGTGTGCGCGCGCAAGTCGTGGCGCTCGATCGAGATACCGCGCAGATGCATTTCGTAGATCACAGTCTTGCCCCACGGCACGTTGGGGCGCACGTCGCGGGTCCAGTCGAAGGTGTCCGCGACCACCATCGCCTTGGGCATGGCCGGAGCCGAATCGCGACGTTCGATCGAGAGGTCCGCGCGGTTGGAGTGGACGCGATAGCCGAACAGCGTGTCGGACCAGCGGAACTGGCCGACGAGCCGCCGCGCGTATGGGTCGAGCAGCAGCTTGTGCGGGTTGAAGCGATGGCCCTGATGCGGCTGATACGGCCCGTGCGCGCGAAAGCCGTACACGGTGCCCGGATGCGCGCCTGGCAGATAGCCGTGCCAGATTTCATCGGTGCATTCGGGCAGCGTGTAGCGCATGCGTTCCTTGCGCCCGGTGCGATCGAAGAGACACAACTCGATGCGCCAGGCGTTCGCGGAAAACACGGCGAAATTGGTGCCGAGCCCGTCCCACGATGCGCCGAGCGGCCAGGGCATGCCCGGCAGGAGGCGCTCGGGCGCGCCGTTAGCCATGTCGATGCTCCTCGTCTTGTTCTTCGTGTTGCATCGTAATCCTGACGTTACAAGCGACCGCTGTCGCTCGTGTTTGCTGTCGCTACCGGACCAGGCGGAAGTACAGCGTGCCGAGCGGCGGCAGCACGAGCGCCGCCGACTGTGGCTTGCCGTGACTCGCCACGGGTTGCGTCCAGACGACGCCGCCGTTGCCCATGTTCGAGCCGCCGTACCAGGCGGCGTCGGTGTTCAGCACTTCCTCCCACTGGCCGGGCTGCGGCATGCCGATGCGGTAGCCGTGGCGCGGCACCGGGGTGAAGTTGCAGACGGCGACGATCTCGCGGCCCGAGCCGTCCACACGGCGCCATGCCAGCACGCTGTTGTCGTGGTCGTCCCCGACGAGCCATTCGAAGCCGCCCGGCTCGGCGTCGAGTGCATAGAGCGCGGGTTCGGCGCCATAGAGCCGGTTGAGGTCGCGCACGAGCTTTTGCACGCCGCGATGCAGCGGGTCGTCGAGCAGTTCCCACTGCGGCGTGCCGTCGTGATCGAACTCGGCCCACTGCGCGAACTCGCCGCCCATGAAGAGCAGCTTCTTGCCCGGATGCGCCCACATGAAGCCGAAGTACGCACGCAGGTTCGCAAAGCGCTGCCAGCGGTCGCCGGGCATCTTGCCGATCAGCGAGCCCTTGCCGTGCACCACCTCGTCGTGCGACAGCGGCAGCACGAAATGCTCGGACCACGCGTAGACGAGCGCGAAGGTCATCTCGTGATGGTGGTAGCGCCGGTGAATCGGGTCTTCGTGCATGTAGTGCAGCGTGTCGTGCATCCAGCCCATGTTCCATTTGAACTGGAAGCCGAGGCCGCCGTCCTCGGGGCGCGCGGTGACGCCGGGCCAGGCGGTCGACTCTTCCGCGATCGTGATCACGCCGGGGCGTTGCGGCACGTACTGCGTTTCGTGATTCAGGCGCTTGAGGAAGGCAATCGCTTCGAGGTTCTCGCGGCCGCCGTAGACATTCGGCACCCATTCGCCCGCGCCGCGCGAGTAGTCGCGGTAGAGCATGGACGCGACGGCGTCCACGCGCAGCGCGTCGACGTGATAGCGCAGCAGCCACGCGAGCGCCGACGCGATCAGGAACGCGCTGACCTCGCGGCGGCCGAGGTTGTAGATCATCGTGTTCCAGTCGGGGTGATAGCCCTCGCGCGGATCGGAGTGTTCGTAGAGCGCGGTGCCGTCGAAATCGATCAGGCCGTGCGCGTCGTTCGGAAAATGCGCGGGCACCCAGTCGAGGATCACGCCGAGCCCCGCTTCGTGCGCGCGGTCGACGAAGGCCGCGAAGTCGAGCGGCGAACCGAGCCGCGCGGTCGGCGCGAACTGCGCGAGCGGCTGATAGCCCCAAGAGCCGCCGAACGGATGCTCGGCCACCGGCATCAGCTCGATGTGCGTGAAGCCCATGCCCTGTGCGTAGGGGATCAGGCGATCGGCGAGCGCGGACCAGTTGGGGGCGGGCGCGTCTTCGCCCTGGGTTGGCAGCCACGAGGGCGCGTGAACCTCGTACACGGCGATGGCGCTGCGCGCGTTCTGCTTTTCGCCGCGCGTGCGCAACCACTCGCGGTCGCGCCATGCATAGTGATCGAGTGCTTCGACGGGCGCGACGATGGACGCCGTGGACGGTGGACTTTCGGTCTGCAGGGCGCAGGGGTCGGCCTTCAGCGGCAGCACGTCGCCGCGCGCGCCGAGGATCTCGTACTTGTAGCGCGCACCGGCGGCCACGCGTGGAATGAACAGTTCCCACACGCCCGCTTCGTGACGCAGCCGCATCGGATGGCGGCGGCCGTCCCACGCATTGAAGTCGCCCACGACGGAGACGCGCCGTGCGTTCGGCGCCCATACGGCGAAGCGCGCGCCGGGCACGCCGTCGCAGACGAGCGGCTGCGCGCCGAGGCATTCGAGCACGGCATACGGATCGCCGTTTGCTAGTCGGCGCAATGCGTCTTCGGAGAGCTGCGGGCCGAACGAATAGGGGTCCTCGACTTCCTGCGTGACACCTTGCCAGTCGATGTCGAGCCGGTACGGCACCACCTCGGCCAGCGGCCCCGCAAAGAGTCCCGCGGGATGAATGCGGGTGAGTTCGCCGATCACGTGCGCGCGGTCGCGCGCCACGACCTGCACGCTCGCCGCGTTGGGCAGCCACGCGCGCACATAGGGCGCGCCGTCGACCACGTGCGGCCCGAGCAGCGCGAACGGATCGGCATGCCGCGCGGCGACGAGCGCGTCGATGTCCTGTTGCGCGAGGCCCGCGTTCGGTGCGCGTTCAGCCATGAGCGCCTCCCGCCGGGGGCGCGCCCGTGGGTTCGGTCGTGCCCGCCGCACCCGTGGCGCCCGTGGTGGCCAGCACGCGGGCGGCGATGGCCGCGAGTCCGCGCACCGGCAGCGCGAGCCACGTCGGCCGGTTGGCCGCTTCGTAGCGGATCTCGTAGGCGGCCTTCTCGATCAGGAACAGGTCGAGCAGTTCCTGTTCGTGCGCGGCGCTCACGAGCGCGTGCGGCATGTCGGCCACGGCGGCGCGATAGTGGCTGAGGAAAGCATCGGCGGCGTAGACGCGAAAACGCTCGAATAGCGCGCGCTTGCGATCGGCGGTCTGCTGGGGAGCGCTTTCGGTCGACGACTGTGCGGCGGCCCCCGCATACGAGAGCGAGCGCAACAGACCCGCCACGTCGCGTAGCGGGCACGTCTTCGCGCGGCGCTGCGCGAGCGGACGTGCGGGCTCGCCTTCGAAGTCGATCAGATAGGCGTCGCCCTGCGCGAGCAGCACCTGGCCCAGATGGAAATCGCCATGAATACGGATACGCCATGCCGTCGCGTCGAGCGGCACGCGGTGTCCGATCGCTGCGACCAGCGCATCGCGGTGCGCGACGAGGCCGAGCGCGAGTTCGTGCGCGTCGTCGTCGAGCGTGTGCTGCTCGCCCGATGTCTGCCGCGCGAGGATGTCGAGCGCGGCGGTCAGCATGGTTTTCGTTTCGGCGACCCACTTGCGCACGTCGTCGTGCGTGGCCTGAACCGGCGCAAATGCGGAATCTTCGGTCGGCGTGGCGAGCGCCGCATGCAGCTCGCCGAGCCGTTTGCCGATCACGCCGATCACCGTGCAATAGCCCTGTATCGCTTCTTCTTCGTGGGCCTGATCGGCGGCGCCGTCATCGGCGGCGAGCGCGAGTTCGTCGACGGTGCGCCGCAGATAGTCGAGCGCCCAGTCCCACGCATTGCCCTGGTTGTCGATGAAGCCCTGCAGGATCGCGAGCGTGTGCGGAACGCCCTCGGGATCGACGCGCACGACTTCGCCGAAGAGCGGCGCCGTATTCGCGTAGCCGAGCTTCGTCAGATAGCGGCTCATTTCCACTTCGGGATGGACGCCCGGCATGAGCCTGCGCACGAGCTTGAGCACGAGCGTCTCGGCGATCACGAGCGAGCTGTTGCTCTGCTCCGCCGCGAGCCAGCGGATTTCCGGTGCTTCGCCGAGGTCGATGGCGTCGAAGCGCTCCGTGGGCCGGAAGTGGATCACGCTCTGCTGGACGGTGGGCACTGCCGCGTGTTCGCGCAGCTTGCGCAGCACGCCGTAGGTGAACCACGGCAGCGCGAATGCATCGGTGAGGTAGCCGATATTGCGCCCGCGCCGCACGCGCGAAAGCGCAAGCTGGATATGCAGCGGCGTCGTGATCTCCGCGCCCCAGGCGATCGCGATGGGGAGGACGTAACGCTCGCTCGAACCATCGGAGAGCTCGGCTTCGATTTCGGTAAACGCGAAGCCGCCGCCCTGGATCGTTGTGAGCGCAGCGAGCCGCACGCGCCTGAGCGCACGGTCCTTCGACGCGAACCAGCGCCGCCGCGACAGCCACGAGGGCAGCACTTCCGATTCGAGCAACCGCACGTTTTCGGGCGTGGCGCCCACCTGCCCTTCGCGGATCACGACGGTCACGAACTCGGGCAATTGCTCGGAGGCGGGCTGGCTCCAGGCCGGGCGCTGATTGCCCGGGCACAGCAGGAACCACAGGAAGCCGTAGGGCGGCAACGTGAGCAGATACGGCAACTGCCCGATGGGCGGAAACACCGAATCGGCCGTCATCTCGATCGGCGACGTTCCGGCGAATTCGGAGAGGTCGAGTTCGACGGCCTGCGGCGCGCGCGACAGGTTCGCGACGCACAGGATCGGCGCTTCGCTGGGCGTTTTGTCCGGCGCTTTTTCCACCATTTCGCGCAGGTACGCGAGGATCTTGCGGTTTGCCGGCCGCAGAAAGCGGATCGTGCCGCGTCCGAACGTCTGCTTCGCGCGGCGCGTGGCGAGCATGCGGCGCGTCCAGTTGAGCAGCGAATGCGGATCGCGGTTCTGCGCTTCGACGTTGATCGCGTCGTAGCCGTAGAGCGAGCCCATGAGCGGCGGCAGCACCAGTTGCTCGGGATCGGCGCGCGAGAAGCCGCCGTTGCGGTCCGACGACCATTGCATCGGCGTGCGCACGCCGTCGCGGTCGCCGAGGTGAATGTTGTCGCCCATGCCGAGTTCGTCGCCGTAGTAGATGACGGGTGTGCCCGGCATCGAAAGCAGCAGCGAATTGATGAGTTCGATGCGGCGGCGGTCGCGCTCCATGAGCGGCGCAAGGCGGCGGCGAATGCCGAGGTTCAGGCGCGCACGCCGGTCGCTCGCATAGGTGTTCCAGAGATAGTCGCGCTCGGAATCGGTGACCATCTCCAGCGTGAGTTCGTCGTGATTGCGCAGGAAGATCGCCCACTGGCAACTGGGCGGCAGATCCGGCGTCTGTTTCATGATGTCGATGATCGGAAAGCGGTCTTCGCTTGCGATCGCCATATACAGGCGCGGCATCAGCGGGAAGTGGAACGCCATGTGGCATTCGTCTTCGCGGCCGAAATATTCCTGCACGTCCTCGGGCCACTGGTTCGCTTCGGCGAGCAGCATGCGGTTCGGGTAGTGCGCGTCGATGGTGGCGCGAATCTGCTTGAGGATCGCATGCGTCTCGGGCAGGTTTTCGTTGTTGGTGCCTTCGCGTTCGACCAGATACGGCACGGCGTCGAGGCGCAGCCCGTCGATGCCCATGTCGAGCCAGAAGCGCATGACCTGCAGCACTTCGCGCAGCACGGCGGGATTGTCGAAGTTCAGATCCGGCTGGTGCGAGTAGAAGCGATGCCAGTAATACGCGCCCGCGACGGGATCGTGGGCCCAGTTCGACGGTTCCGAGTCGATGAAGATGATGCGTGTGTTGGCGTATTTCGTGTCCGTGTCGGACCACACGTAGTAGTTGCGGTGATTCGAGCCGGGCCGGGCGCGGCGCGCACGCTGGAACCACGGATGCTGATCCGAAGTGTGATTGATGACGAGTTCGGTAATCACGCGCAGGCCGCG
Source organism: Paraburkholderia sp. (assembly GCF_024281035.1). GTDB lineage: Bacteria > Pseudomonadota > Gammaproteobacteria > Burkholderiales > Burkholderiaceae > Paraburkholderia. The sequence continues at coordinate 42,112 of NZ_JAMXLH010000069.1, read as the reverse complement.
CGCGTGCGCTTCCTGAATGAAGCGGCGCACGTCGGCGAGCTGGCCGTAATCGGGGTGCACGTTGCGGTAGTCGGCGATGTCGTAGCCGTCGTCGCGACGCGGTGACGGATAGAACGGCAGCAGCCAGACCGCTGTGACGCCGAGCCCCGCGATGTAGTCAAGCTTGGCGAGCAGGCCCGGAAAATCGCCGACGCCGTCGTTGTTGCCGTCGTAGAACGACTTCACGTGCACCTGGTAGATGACCGCATCCTTGTACCAGTGCGGATCGTCGGGGAGCGGCGAGGGCTTGCCGCGCCGCTGCGCCGCGGTGCTCGCCTCGCGCGCTTCCAGCGCCGTGCTGTCGTGCGTGGCTTCGCGTGCCGCTTCGTGGGCGGACGGCTCGTGAGCGGGGCGTTCGCGTTTCACGTCGCGCCTCCGGGCGGGAAATCCGCATCGAGTTCGGGGTGGCCCTTGACGTGTTCTACGGGCGCGCCTTCGGCTTCGGCTGGCGGCTCATCGCGCGGCAGTCCGCGCAAGGGCTCGATGCGCCAGATCGCGAAGGGCCGCACGTGCGCTTCGAGGTGCGCGTGCTGCCGGCGGCCGTGCCATTCGAAGCGCTGGCCCGTGAGTTCGTCGGTGACGGCGAGCGCCGCGCCGTCGTCGATCCGCCAGTGCTGGAACGTGTGCCACGAGAGTTCGAAGTCGGCGCGCTGCTCGCCATACGGGTCGAGGCTGATCGCGACGACGACGACGTTGTCGCGCACCGGCGTGGCCTTCTCGAAGCAGAGGACCTGATCGTTGCGCGCGTCGAGGAACGTGACGCCGAGATGGGTTTGCAGCGCCGGATTCGCGCGCCGGATGCGGTTCAGCGCGGTGATTTCGGCGACGATGCTGCCGTGGCGGTTCCAGTCCCATGCGCGAAGCTGATATTTCTCGGAGTCCAGATATTCTTCGCTGTTGGGCAGCGCGTGCCCCTCGCAGAGTTCGAAGCCGCAATAGACGCCCCACAAACCGGAAAGCGTCGAGGCGAGCGCCGCGCGAATCATGAAACTCGCCCGCGTGCTGGTTTGCAGATGGCGCGGATAGATATCCGGCGTGTTGACGAAGAAGTTCGGCCGGTAGAAGTCGCGCACGGCAGTCTGCGTGAGTTCGGTCAGGTAATCCGTGAAATCGCGCTTCGACTCGCGCCACGTGAAATACGTGTACGACTGCGAGAAACCGAGTTTCGCGAGCCGGTACATCAGGCGCGGCCGCGTGAAGGCTTCGGAAAGAAAGATCACGTCGGGATGCCGCGCGCGCACGTCGGCGATCATCCATTCCCAGAACGGCAGCGGCTTCGTATGCGGGTTGTCGACGCGGAAAATGCGCACGCCCGCGTCCACCCAGAACAGAATCGCGTCGCGCAGCGCGAGCCACAGGCCGGGCTTCGAATCGTGCGCGTAGAAGTCGGGGTTGACGATATCCTGGTACTTCTTCGGCGGATTCTCGGCAAAACGCAGCGTGCCGTCGGGACGCCAGGCGAACCAGCCCGGATGGGCCTTCAGCCACGGGTGATCGGGCGAGCACTGAATCGCGAAATCGAGTGCGATTTCGAGCCCGTGCTCATGCGCGGCGGCCAGCATGCGCATGAAATCTTCGAGCGTGCCGAGCTGCGGGTGAATCGCCGTATGTCCGCCTTCCGCCGCGCCGATCGCATACGGGCTGCCCACGTCGCCCGGCTGCGCCGTGAGTGCATTGTTGCGCCCCTTGCGGTTGGTCACGCCGATCGGATGGATCGGCGGGAAATACAGCACGTCGAAGCCCATGTCGCGAATGCGCGGCAGCTTCGCAATCACGTCGTCGAAAGCGCCGTGGCGCGATTCGTCGTCGCTCATCGAGCGCGGGAAGATTTCGTACCAGCTTGCAAAGCGTGCGGCGCGGCGTTCGGCATCCACGCGGCGTACGCGCGTGTCGCGCGAGAGGAACGGGCGATGATGCGCGGCGCGAACCGCCGCCGCCGTCGCCGGGGCCGCGAGCAGGGCGCAGCGCGTATCCGTATCCGCGCCGACAAAGCGCCGCGCGATTGCATCGAGCGCGGCCACTACGGCGGCGTGTTCGCCGCCCGGTTCGCTGCCCGTTGCGTTGGGTGCGGTTGGCGCGTCGTGAGCATCGGGCGCGTCGGACGTTTCGGCGGTCGCGAGCAATAGCGCGAGCAGACGGCTCGCTTCCTCCATCTCCAGATCGACGCTCTGATTTGCCGCGCGTTTCTTCTGCACGTGTTCGACGAGCGAAGCAAAGTCGTCGCGCCATGCGATCACGACGAATTCGTGGCGGCCGATGCGATCCAGCGGAAAGTGTCCGCTCCACAGGTCGGTGCCCGCAGGCGGCACGGGTGTCATCGGCGACTCGTGCCATGCGGTTTCGTCGGCGGCGCGCCACAGAACCGCGGCGTCGATATGGTCGTGGCCGTCGGCGAAGATCGCCGCACGCACTTCGACGCGCTCGCCCACGGTGCGCTTCGCCACGAAGCGGCCTTCATCGACAGAAGGCGTCACGCTTTCGATGGCGATGCGCGGCGCACTGAGCGCTTCGATCACGCTCTTGTGACCGCTCGTGCGCGTCTTCGCAACATCTTCAGGCGGCGCAAGCTCGACGATGGGGGCCGCAAGCGCGCGCAACATCCAGCACGCGCCCGCGGGCAGCGTGAAGGTGTCGGGCACCGCGCTTGCATCGCGCGGCGCGGCGGCGCGTGCGCCGCGCAACGTTTCGGCATCGAGCGGTGCAAAGCGCGTGAAGCCGCCGGGCACGCCGTCGAGCAGGCGCGCCATGTCCACGCGCACGGGCGCGGCGAGCGCGGGGTTGATGAGCGTGAGCACGGCATCTTCGGCGTCGCGCAGGTCCGCGCGGTCGCCGCGCAGCAGGGCAGCGACCGGCGCACCGGGGCCGTTCAGCGCACGCAACTCGCCGTTGGTCTGCAAGGTCCACGTCTCGCGCTGCAAGGCGTTCGCGTGGGCGATGTCGGCGGACAGATCGAACGGCGCGCGCGCCTTGGCTGTCTCCCAGTCCGCTGCGCTGCCGCCCGCATGCTCGACGATTTCGCTCACGCCGTATTCGAAGCCCATCGGCACGAGCCAGCCCGTGCCGAGCGCCGCCGCCGCGCGCAACATGCGCCGGTATGCCCGCTCGATTGCGCGCGCATCGGCAGCGCCTTCCTGGTCGTGCACGTAACGCGTGCCATACGGGGCTTCGGGAAACGCCACAGGCGAGCCGACGTGCCGCAGCACGTCGTGTTCCTCCACCATCCAGCTCGCCGCGTAGTCCCACCAGCGCAGCGACGTGAAGGCGGCGTCGAACCCCACGCCTTCGAGCTGGGCGATGGCGGGACGCGCGAGTCCTGGTGTGGCGGCAAGCCAGCGTGTGTCGGGATGGCGTTGGCGCACGGTGTCGAAGATGCCGCGCAGTACGTCTCGCGGCGTGCAATGCGGCGAGTCGATGCGAAATCCGCCAATGCCGGCCTGCACGAGTTCGATCACGCGCTGCGCCCACCACGCAGCGAGCGGCGCGCCTGCGCGGGCGAAGTCGGCGTAGGCGACATTGGCGTCGCTGTGGCCGTGGCGCGGGTCGAGCCGCGCGTCTTCGGGCTCGAACGGATGAAACCACTCGTGATGTGCCGCGTAGAGCGTGCCATCGGCGGCGGTGCGGTCGAGCGTGAGATCGGCGAGCAGCGTGATGTTGCGCTCGCGTGCGGCTTGCGCGAGCGTGCGCAGCGCAACGTCGGCCGATTGTGACGTTCCGAAGTCAGGATGCAGGCGCGCATGATCGGCGACGATGCGGCCGTCGCCGGAAAGGCCGGGCGCGAACAGCGCGCCGATCAGCACATGATCGAAGCCGAGCGAGGCGGCGTGCGCGAACAGCGCAGGCCATGCGTCGAGTGGCCCGACATGGACGGAATGGACGAAATAGATCCGCGGCGCATAGGCGTGGGGAGGTTCCATCGGTCGTCTTCCAGATACGTCGGACAACGTGGATGCCGCCTGCTGCGATCACGTTGCCCGGAGGGTGCCGGAGCGTGCCGCGCTGCGCTCGCCGCGGCGCGTCTAGTTCAATGTAGTGCAGAAGACGGCCGGAGCCAAACCACGAAGTACGCCGGACGCCTTGCTCGCGAGGCGAGCAAGGGCCATGCCTGAAGACGCAGCGAAAGCTGTGAAGATGGGTATGCGCGAACGCTCAGCCGCCGACCATGCTTGCGACGATGTTCACGCACAGGCCGAGTACGGCGACGTTGAAATAGAACGAGAGGATGGATTGCGCGAGAACGCCGCGCCGGGCGCTGCGCCCGCGCACGCTGATATCGGCGGTCTGCGATGCAGCGGCGATCGTAAAGGCGAAATACAGAAAGTCCCAGTAGTTGGGTTGAAAGTTTTCGTCGGGGAACATGAGGACAGGCGCATTCTGGTCGGAGCCGTAGTAGATGCGCGCGTAATGCAGCGTGAAGATGGTCGGGATCAGGAACCACGCGCCGATCAGCGTGAGGCCGGTGATGGCCGAATGCAGCAGCTTCGATGCAGTGCCGAGATCCTTGGTCGTGCCCAGTTCCAGCACGATGGCGAAAATGCTCGCGACGGTTGCCACGCAGATCACGAACAGCACCGCAACCGCGTTCTCGTCTTCGCGCTGCGCGTGATGGCGCACGTCGTCGTCGGTTGCGAAAGCCATGTGAAACCAGATGAGCACGAGATAGACCCACACCGCGGCGTCCCAGCCGAGCAGCGCGCGCGCCGAAAGCGAGAGCGAAACGGGAGACAGGAGGCCGGCCACGACGCCGGCGGCGAGACCCAGCATCAAGTGCGGGCGGTTGCGAAGCACCTGCGGATAGAGGTTCATGCGGTATCGATGTCCTTTGCGGGCCTGGGTGTGCGGGTCGGGTGTGTGTAAATGGGCGCAATTTTACCCGTTGCATCCCGCGAATCGATGCGATGCGGGATGCGCGCCCGGCGATTTGTCTAATGAAGCCGGCAAGGGCTATATTGCTTGCGCGGCGAGTCATCGCCGCCATGCTCGCCTGTGAGGCGCGCACGTCGTGCACATCGCGCACGTCGCGCGACACGATTGCAAATCTCGTCTACATTGCACTGCATTCAGCTGCAATATTTGCTGCAGTATTCGTATTCGTCCGCTGCATCCGTATCGCCACGAAACTCATCGGGAGTACCCATGACAGATGTGACGCAGGACGGGACACCTCAACCTTCGGGCTTACGGCCCGGCCGCCGGCAGTTCGTGACCGGCGCCTGCGCTGCTGCCGCGGCACTTGCTTTCACGATGGCAGGCCGCGGCGGCTGGCCATTCGGCATCGACCGCGTGTTCGCGGCGCAGCCCGGCGACGGCGGCTACGACGCCTTTATCGTCCTCTCGCAGCACCTCACCGGACGCACGAGCTTCGACAAGCTGCTCGCGCAGCGCGTCTACGCGGCGCTTGCTGGCGCGAGCAGCCAGTTCGCGCAGAACGTGACTGCGCTCAATACGTGGATCGGGAGCCATGGCGGCGTGCCGTCCGATACCGTGACGGCAGCGCTCCAGGGTGAACGGCCCGAACTCGCGGCGACGGTCGGCGACATCATGCGCGCGTGGTATCTCGGCCTAGTCGGCGAATTGCCGCATGTTCAGGTGGTGGCTTACGAAAAGGCGCTGATGTTCGATCCGGTCAGCGACGTGCTGACGATTCCATCGTATTGCCGCGACGTGCCGTTCTATTGGACTCGCAAGCCCGACGGCGGCTAGACGCGGGCGTTGTGGTGTTGCGGCGCGCGCAGCTTCTCGCACGGCGGCGCGCGCCGCGTTCTGGCGCAAAACGCAGTCCGCACAATGAGAGCCTGAAAAAAGAGGACGACGATGCCAATACAGCATTCTGCCGACGTGGTCGTGGTCGGTTCGGGCGTGGCGGGCAGTCTGGTCGCGCATCGGTTGGCCGAGGCCGGCGCTTCGGTGCTGCTGCTCGAAGCGGGCCCGCGGCTCGCGCGCTGGCAGATCGTCGAGAACTTCCGTAATTCGCCCGCGAAAGCCGACTTCGCGACACCGTATCCCTCGGTGCCCTACGCGCCGCATCCCGAGTATTCGCCACCGAACGACTACCTGATCCAGAAGGGCGAGTACCCCTACAACTCGCAATATCTGCGGCTCGTGGGCGGTACGACGTGGCACTGGGCTGCCGCAGCATGGCGTCTGCTGCCCTCGGACTTTCGTTTGAAGACGCTGTACGGCGTGGGCCGCGACTGGCCGTATCCCTACGAACAGCTGGAGCCGTGGTATCAGCTTGCCGAGGTCGAACTGGGTGTCTCGGGACCCGGCGCGCCGTACGATCTCGGCTCGCCGCGCTCGCAGCCCTATCCGATGAGCATGCTGCCGCTCTCGTACATGGACCAGCGCTTTTCCGACGTGCTCAACGCCAACGGTTTTCACGTCGTGCCCGAACCGGTTGCGCGCAACAGCCGACCCTACGATGAGCGTCCCACTTGCTGCGGCAACAACAACTGCATGCCGATCTGCCCGATCGCCGCGATGTACAGCGGCGTGATCCATGCCGACAAGGCGGAGCGCGCGGGCGCGAAGCTCATCGCGCAAGCGGTGGTCTATCGCATCGAGGCCGACAACAAAGGGCTCATTACGGCGGTTCACTACAAGGATCCAAACGGCAACAGCACGCGCGTGTCGGGCAAGCTCTTCGTGCTCGCCGCGAACGGCATCGAAACGCCCAAGCTCATGCTGATGTCGACGAGCGAGCGGTTTGCGCACGGCATCGGCAACAGTTCCGATCAGGTGGGGCGCAATCTGATGGATCATCCGGGCACGGGCGTCACGTTTCTCGCCAACGAACCGTTATGGCCCGGACGCGGCCCGATGGAAATGACCTCGGTCGTGAACTTCCGCGACGGCGCGTTCCGCTCCGACTACGCATCGAAAAAGCTGCATCTGTCGAACGGCGTGAACACGATGGCGGTGACGGCGGCGCTCATCAAGAGCGGCCTGACCGGCGCCGAACTCGACCGCCAGATCCGCGAGCGCGCATCGCGCAGACTCGCGATCAACAGCTTCCACGAGCATCTGCCCGAGCCGCAGAACCGCGTGCTGCCTTCGGGCGAGCACAAGGACGCGCTCGGCATCCCGCAGCCCGAGATCTACTACTCGATCAACGACTACGTGAAAAAGAGCGCGGCGCACACGCACGCGCTGTATGCGCAGATCGCCGAACTGTTGGGCGGCACCGAAATCGCATTCGACGATAACTTCGCGCCGAACAACCACATCATGGGCACGACGATCATGGGGACGAGCGCGGCCGATTCGGTTGTCGACGCCGACTGCCGCACCCACGACCATGCGAACCTGTTTATCGCGAGCAGTGCGGTGATGCCGGGCGCGGCATCGGTGAACTGCACGCTGACGCTTGCCGCGCTGTCGCTGAAACTTGCCGACAAGCTGCGGCGCGAACTGTGATGCTCAGCGACCGGAGAATGACGATGATCGAACGAGCGTTCCAGTCCGCGCATACCGGGTTGCCGAGGCCCAGACCTGGGCCCGTGCCCACGATCCGCAGGCGCAGCACGCATGCCGCGCTCGCAGCCACGGTTTTCTGCGCGTTCGCGCTTTACATCGCGTGGCACGCGTCGCATGACGGGCCGTCGCGCTTCATCGACGAAGCGCCGCTGACCGCCGCGCTCGGCAAGGCGCCGGGCGGTCAGCCAGGCACAGCGGCGGCGGCCGGCGCTGCGGGGGCTGCGGACACCCCCGACCTCGTGAAGCGCGGCGAATATCTGACGCGCCTCGGCGATTGCATCGCGTGCCACACGTCCGACAAGAGCCGCCCGCTCGCTGGCGGCCTTGCGATCCAGACGCCCTTCGGCAAGATCTACTCGCCGAACATCACGCCCGATCCGGATACGGGCATCGGCCGGTGGTCCAACACCGACTTCCTGCGCGCGATGCACGAAGGCATCGGTAAAAGCGGCGAGCGGCTGTATCCGGCGTTTCCGTACGCCGAGTTCACGCGCGTGACCGAGCGGGACGTGCTTGCGATCCGCGCGTACCTGAACACCGTCGCGCCGGTCCACTACAGGCCGCCGCCCAACGAACTGCGCTTTCCGTTCAATCAGCGCTGGCTGATGATCTTCTGGAATCTTTTCAACTTCAACGAAGGGCGCTTCGTGCCCGACCCGAAGAGGAGCGCCGAATACAACCGCGGTGCGTATCTCGTCCGGGGGCTCGCGCATTGCGAGGAGTGCCACACGCCGCGCAACTTCATGCAGGGTTTGAAGCGGCGCGACCGCTTTTCGGGTGCGGTGCAGGCGGGCTGGCAGGCGTACAACATCACGCCCGACCGCATGGGCGGCATCGGCACCTGGCCTGTTGGCGCGCTTGCCGCGTATCTCCTGACCGGGGCCGCCAATGGTCACGCGAACGCCGCAGGCCCGATGGCCGAAGTCGTGCAGAACTCGACGCAATTTCTCACCGAAGAAGACGCGCATTCGATCGTGACGTTCCTGAGCGCGCAACAGCCTATCTCCGGCGGCGTGACGCGTTCGCGCGACACGTGGGGCCAGCCCGCCGTCAACGATGTGACGGCGCTGCGCGGCACACCGCTTATGACCGCGAACGGGGCGCAGCTCTTCGTCGCGAACTGCGCGAGCTGTCACCACTGGACGGGTGCGGGCGTCGGTGCAAGCGCGCCGGGCGCGTATCCGTCGCTGATCCATAACAGCGTGACGGGCGCGGCAAATGCGGACAACCTGGCGATGGTCATCCTGCACGGCGTCACGCGCACGACGAAGAGCGTGGATGTGCTGATGCCCGCCTTCGGCAGCGAACTCACCAACGAGCAGATCGCCGCGATTTCGAACTACGTGACGCAACAGTTCGGCAATCCGCGCGCGGCGATCACGGCGGCCCAGGTCGGCGTGCTGCGCGCGATCCCGCAGTAAGGGCGCGCAGTAAAGGCGCGCAGTAAAGGCGCGCAGTAAGGGCGCGCAGTAAGGGCGCGCAGTAAGGGCGTGCAGTAAGGGCGTGCAGTAAAGGCGTGCAGCGATGTGTGGCGCATGCGTGGGCGGCAAGCGCGGGACGTCGCGCATACGGGTGTTATGAGCGGGACTATGATGATCACATGACACACGCTTCCGTTCCCGTCGTGCAGCACCACGCGAGCAATCGTGAAGGCCGCGATTTTGTGATCGGCGACCTGCACGGCTGCGTCGATGCGCTGCGCTATCTGTTGCGCGACGCGCAGTTCGACGCCGCGCGCGACCGGCTCTTTTCGGTGGGCGACCTCGTCGATCGCGGCGACCAGTGCGAGGAGGCGCTCGGCCTCATCGGCAAGCCGTGGTTCTTCCCGGTGCTCGGCAATCACGAGGATGCGATGTGCGCCGTCGCCGAAGGCCGCCTGCCGCGCTACCGCTGGTACGGCATTGGCGGCACCTGGGCCGAGGGCCTGCCCGAAGGCGAACTCGTGCGCCATGCGCAGCGGCTGCGCCAGTTGCCGCTCGTGCGCGTGGTCGGCGTGGGCGATGCGCGGTTCAATGTGCTGCACGCGGAATTCTTCGGCAACGACGACGACCTCGACGCGGGCCGCATCGACGATGCCGTGCGCGAGCGGATGCTGTGGGGCCGCGAACTCGTGCTCGGCATGGTCAAGCCGCCGAAGCGCGCACTCTCGCTCACGTACTGCGGGCATACGCCCGTGCGCGACGTGCAGCAGATCGGCTCGCAGATGTTCATCGACACCGGCGCGTTCATCGCGCAAGGCCGGCTCACGATGGTCGAGGCATTGACGCCGCGGCGCTGGTCCGTTTCGACGCTTGAAGCGCGCGAGCGCGGCGCAGCGAGGTTCGCGTTGCCCTGAGCGCGCGCTTCAGGCTTCAAACGATGCGGTTCAATTCGAACACCATGTCGATGGTGTGCCCGTTCCAGTTGTATTCCAGATACGCCGCGTGATGGCACGCGTGCACGAGCGACGTGCGCAGCGCGGCGAGACATTCGCCGCCCGCATCGCGCACCGACGGGTACGCGATGCCGGGCGCTCCGGCCTCGCGCACGGCGCGGCCGAGCGCCTGGCCTGCCGCATAGTCGGTCGGCGAGAGGACGGCGGGATCGGGTGCGGGCTCGCCGCGCAGATCGACGATGTCGCCCTCGGCTGCGACGGTGTAGAGGCGCATCTGCTGGCGCAGCGGCCGCTCGCTGGTTGCGGCGAGAAAGCGCGCCGAGTGATAGCGCGTCTCCGCGATGGCTGTTGCGCGCGAGCGCGCGCAATAGAACACGCCATACGTGCCGTCCGAAAAGCGGCTGCCCTGCGGATTCAGATGCGTGAACGCCGCCATGATCGGGCCATAACCGGGCCCGAAGCGGCGCTCTTCGCGCGGCACGAGATCGAGTTCGCCGGTTTCGGTGCGCAGACGGTCGTTGGTCAGCGCTTCGAGCGCGTAGAGCGCGTCGAAATCCTCGGACGAGGCCACGCGGTCGAACAGGTTCACGGCGGGAAAACGTGTGGGAATCACACGGTACGCGGGCGTCCACGCGAGCGGCGTGCTGCGCCAGCGGTCCTGCCAGGTCGATTGCGTCACGCCCAGCCGCCTCGCATCGCATCGAGGTACTGACGCACGGCCACGAGATCGCTGATATTGCCGGCCAGCATGCGGTCGAGCGCGCGCCGGCCGCCGAACGGCGGCGCGCTGTTGGGCCGCTTGACCCAGGCGTCGGCGGCGGCGGGTTGCGGCAGCAGGATCTGCAGCGCCTTGTAGATGCCGAGCAGCAGCGACAGACGCTCGAGCGTGTCGCGGCCGAGGCGTGCGCTTTCCGGTGCCTGCTTCCATTTGAAGAACGTCGAGCGGCCTGGTGAGCCGAGCAGCACGATCTGCTCGTCGGCGCTCAGATCCCAGTCGTGCGCGATCTTGAAGAAGGCGCGCAGACCGGCGGCGGACATTTCCGTGAACGTGGGTTCGGCGCGTGGTCGTCGGGCGGGCGCGGCCGACGAGGCGGCATACGCGTGCGTCATGATTGAGTCCTAATATGAACCATTTGTAAATGTTAGTCCATATATGGATTATTGCAAGTTATGGTTGGGTATAATCGCCGCCCGGTATTCAGCAGTCATTCAGCAGTAAACGCGACGAGTGTTCGGGAGGTGCGGCATGCGGGCAGTAGCAGTGTTGGTTGCGGCAATGTGGGTATCGACGGCGGCGGTCGCCGCCGGTCAGGTCAAAGAGGTGTGGAATCCGCCGGAGGCGCGCCACGTTTCGTTGCACGCGGAGAAGCACGGCGCGCAGGCGCACGCCGCGCACACGGGGCATGCGCGGCGCAGCGGTGCGCAGGCTGTCGCGCACGGCGATCGCGGTCATGGCGGCAAGGCGGGTCATCGCGCGGCGGTTAAGGCGCATGCTTTGGCGCGACACGCCCAGCCAGCGACGACGGCACGGCACGGCGGATCTCACGCCAGCGCGGTGCATGCGTCCGCACAACGCGCTCATCGAAGTCACGCCGTCGCGGCACACTCGACCCGGCAGGCCGCGCTCGCGAATCCGGCTCATTCCGCGCATGCACACGCTTCCACCGCCAGCGTGGCGAAACACGTGCGCACGAAGCCCGCTGTGGCGCATCCGGCGCCGCGTCCCAAGCTGATGGTGCAGGCGCCTGCCGCTGCCGCGGCCACGGCGCAGCCCGCGGCCATGCCGCAGTCGATACAGCCGATGCAGCAGACGCAGTCGACTCAGCCTCAGTCGCTGCCGCCGATTCTTCGCTGACGCGACGGCGTCGCGCACGCAGGTCGATGCGCGCGCGACACGACGTGTCTCAGTCGTTCGAGGTTTTGCGCAGGATCTGGTAGATCGAATCCTTGAGCTGGAGCTTTTCTTTTTTCAGGTGCTCGATCGTCAAGCCGTCGGCAGGCACGAGACCCGCTTCCATGTTCTTGATCTGCTGATCCAGTTCGTTGTGGCGCTCGAAAGCCCGTGCGAAATGCTCATCCTCGTTTTTGAGGCGCGATATCAAATCTCTGAATTCAGGAAACACTCGCCACTCCTTAGAAATGTCCGAATGATCGGGAATATGGTCTAAACATTCTTTCATCGTCGCCGTCTGGCTCAATTGATAATAGTCAAGATGAGCGGGGGCGGATGAATGAGTACGCGCGCGACGCAAGCCGGCGTACGTCGTTTTGCCGGTGCGCCGTATAATTTTGGGGACAATAGCGCGGCTCCACGCCGTTTCGATGTTTTTTTGTACCCTGTTTTGTACCTTGTTTTGGCACCTTGATTTGCCCGCTTTTCCGTCCCTGGAGCGTCCATGGTTCGCGTTCTCGAGATTGTGCTGGATATCGTTTATCCAGCAGCTTGCAACGAGTCAGTCGACACCCGGCATCCCGGTGACCGAACCGCAGCGGTGCTCGCGAGGGAATTGGCTGCTGCGCTGCCGCAGCTTGTCGCGCTATCGGCCGAAAGGGAATGCGTGACGGCAGTCACGTTCGATCGCGACGCAGCATTGGCTCGCGCAGGCTGGCGCGTCGCCGTCGAGACGCGCGGCGACGGCAATCGGGTCGTCGTGTCGAACTGCCTGATTGCAACGCCGGGCATTACCGCACGCACACTCGTCTTCGAGGCGCCGCTCGATGCGAACGGTTTCGCGGTTGCATCGCTCGACGCCGCACCGGAGGCGTTTCGGCACGCGCTCGCCGCAGCGGGCGAGCCCGTGCCGGCGGCGGCGCTGTGCGGCGAGCGTTGCCGCTGGCAGTGGCCGCGTGACGGCATCGCGGTCGAACTGGTGCTCGATGCGGGCCTTCACGATCCGAACCGGCCGCCCGACGAAACCCAATGTCTGCACGAGCTTCGCGTGCGTGCGCCGTGGCCCGAAGAGGCCGACGCCGCGCCGGCCGTCGACGCATTGTTCGCCTGTGCGCACGACCTCGTCGATGCGGCGCCCGCAAGCTTGCCGGCCTTCGTCCGGATAAGCGATGCGCTCGACCGTGTTGCCGCGGGCTGTCTCGTCGGCGACGGCGATGCGGTTCATGCCGAGCCGGTCGATCTGGGCGGTGTGGACACGGCGCTGGGCGCGCTTGTGGCGATTGCACGCAACATCACGAACCAGTGGCTCGGCAACGACGCGGGCGTGCGCGATTCGGCGAAGACCGAGTTCATCCATCAGATGCGCGTTTCGCAACGGCGGTTGCGCACGGCGCTGCGGATATTTTCGGGCTGGCAGGACGACGCATGGGCCACGCGCATCATGCCCGATCTGAAGTGGCTGGGGGGCATGCTGGGCGACGCGCGCGATCGCGACGTATTCGTCGACTCGACGTTGCCCGCGCTGGCGGCTGCCGATACCGAGGCCGCGCGCTGGGACGCCTTGCGCGCGCAGGCCGACGCGATGCGCCTCGCTGCACGAGCGCGTGCGCGCGCGGCGCTGGCTTCGCCGCGTTACGCGCACCTCACGCTCGTGTGGCTGCAATGGCTCGCGGCGTTCGCGCAGCGCCAGGGCGAAGGCGAAGCACATGCCCGCTCGCTGCATAAACATGCGGCAAAACAGGTGCGCCGCTATTACGCCCGCCTCGCCGGAATGCAGAAGCTCACGGCGATTGACGAAGCGAGCCGCCATCGCGCGCGCATCAACGCGAAATATCTGCGCTACGCGCTCGAGTTTTTCGCGCCGATCACGTCACGCCGCACGCGCACGGAGACGACGCGCACGCTGGCGCGGCTGCAGACCGTGCTCGGTGACGGCAACGACGCGGCGGTCGCCCTGCGCTTTCTTGAAGCGATGGATGTCGAGCCGTATCCGCTCGGCTTTGCACGCGGCTGGTGCGAAGCGGTCAAGCGCTGCTCCGCGAAGGAAGGCGAGCGGCTGCTGCGCGAACTGCGCAAACCGAAAGTCCAGGGCGGCTGACCTGGCCGCGCCCGCTGTCCCGATCATCGAACGCACGGTCCCCCGATTTCACCTTCGCCCGGCGACGCCGCCATGAATGCTTCTTCCGAATTCACTTCCGGTGCCGCGCCCGAACTGGGTGTCGGCGGCTCGCTCTGGCTACAGTCCGGACAGCAGATGCTCGGGGGTGCGTCGCGCATCGCGCTCCTCGCTGCAATCGGCGCAACCGGTTCGATCACGGGGGCCGCGAAGGCGGTCGGGATGAGCTACAAGGGCGCCTGGGACGCCATCGACGCCATGAACAATCTTGCGGGCGAACCGCTCGTCGAGCGCGCGACGGGCGGCAAGGGCGGCGGCGGGACGACGCTCACGCCGCGCGCGTTGCGCCTGATCGACACCTGGCGCGCGATCGAGCGCGAGCATCGCCGTTTCATCGAACGGGCCGCGGCTGCGGCCAGCGTGCTCGGCGGCGCGGATTCCGCGCAGACGTTCGACAGCGACCTGGCACTGCTCGGGCGTCTTGGCCTGCGCACGAGCGCGCGCAATCAGCTTTACGGCACCGTGACGACGATTGTGCGCGGCGCGGTGAACGACGAGGTGTCGATCGTGCTGCCGGGCGGCCAGAAGGTGGTGGCGGTCGTGACGTGCGAAAGCACGCAGACGCTCGGGCTCGCCGAAGGCGTGGCGGCCGTCGCACTGGTAAAGGCGTCGTCGGTCGTGCTGCTGGCGGGCGAGGAAGTGGCGGCGATGCGGCTTTCGGCACGCAATCAGCTGGCCGGTACGATCGGCCAGGTGCGGCGCGGTGCGGTGAATGCCGAGGTGACGCTCGATCTGCCGGGCGGCACGGTGATCGCCGCCATCGTCACGGATGCAAGTGTCGATGCGCTCGGCCTTGTCCCCGGCGCACAGGCGCGTGCCGTCTTCAAGGCGTCGAGCGTAATTCTGGGAGTGAGCGGCTGAGTGCTGCCCTGAGGGTTGCCCTGAATGCTACCCTCAGGCGGCGTTGCGATGCGTGGGCAGCGAGAGCGTGTTGCGGGTCTGTGAGACCGGCGAAGCGGGCGCGCGCGGCGCGCGGTTGGCTTTCCAGCGGGCACGTACATAGGGCCGCTCATGACCCGAGACGGTCAGCGCGAGATTCGTGACCCAGCGGTGTGTCGGCACGCGCACGTCGTGCAGCGCGAACGTCAGTGCGACAAGACTCAGCGCGACGGCCGCCGCAGACAGACGTCCCGACTGCGCAGCCCACCAGTAGCGAACGAACGTGAGCGCTGTCACTGCGCCGACCAGACAACCGGTGACGGCCTCGGACGGCGAATGTGCGTCCAGCACGACGCGCGAGAATCCCACCGCAACGCCCACTGCAAGGCCAATCAGCACGCCCGCGACCCGCAGCGGCGCGCGCGCGCCTTGCAGCATGAGGAAAAACGCCACCGGATAGACGGCCGTGGACAGCATGGCGTGCCCGCTGACGCCCGTGAAATCGAGATCGCGTACGCCCACGCCCCAGCCGAGAAAGGCGATCTTGGTGACCATGACGAGACCGACGGACGCGCCGATCAGCAGCAGCCAGCTTGCAGCCATGCGCCAGGAATAGCCTGCGGCGAGCCAGAGCGCGATCGCGACCGCGAGCGGCAGCGTGAGGCCCGCGCCGCCGAGGTTCGTGATCGCATACCACAGGTGAAGGGGTAAATCCGGCATGACTTGGCGCAGCGACGGTGCATTGAAAAAGGCGTGATACCCGGTTAACGCGCGGGCGGCCCGGCGGGCAGACACGCACATTGCATAGATCTTCAGTATAGCGGCGCATGACGGACACGGCCGAACCCTTATCCGTACGGCCTGTCGGTGCGCTGCACGATCCCGGCGCCTGGTTTTCTCCAGCCGCTCTGCAGCGTCGGCGGTTTAGTGCTATTGTGCGATGCACAATAACGCAGTGTGGCGAACTGCCACATAGCATCAGACCCAGCATCAAACCCTATCTGATTGCATCAGACCCCTTCAAGGGAGGCCGATGATGACGAAAGATCTGTCGAAACTTTTAGCCGGTGGCCTGCGACGTTTGCTTGCCATCCAGAGCCGGATTGCCGTTGAGGCTGCGCGCGGGGCGCGCCGGCACGCGCTGCATGCCAAGGCGCCGCGGCATGCAGCGCAAACCGCCGTGGCCGACGCAGTGAGCGAGGCCGTCAGCCAGGCAGCCAGTGAGGCTGCCGCGTCAGCTTACCCGGCACGTGAGTACGTGGTGCGGCCTGTGCGCCAGTCGCGCGTGGGCCCGCGTGCAGCCGCCTGGGCTGCGGGCGAATGGCGCCGCGCCGAACACACCGTTGCGGCGACGCCGCTGCGCGCGTCGCGCGCGCTGCCGTACGGCCTCTATCTGCCGGCGGGCCATGCCGCGGCGGGACTGCCGCTCGTCGTCATGCTGCACGGCTGCAGGCAGTCGATGGAGGCGTTCGCCGAGGGCACGCGCATGAACCTGCTTGCCGACCTGCACGGTTTCGCGGTGGTCTACCCGGAGCAGTCCGCACTCGTCCACCCGCACCAGTGCTGGCACTGGTATGACGCACGCGACGAGGCGGGCGGCGGGGAGGCGGCGGCGGTTGTTTCGCTTGTCGATGCACTCGTCGACGAACACAGCTTCGACGGCTCGCGCGTCTATCTCGCGGGCCTCTCGGCGGGCGCAGGGCTCGCCGCGCTGCTGGCGGTGCGCGCACCCGAGCGGTTCGCGGCGGTTGCGCTGCATTCGGGGCCGGCATTCGGCGAGGCGCGTTCGGGCGTCGGCGCGCTCGATGTCATGCGGCGCGGGCTCTATCAGGATCCGGTGGAGCTGCTGGAGCGTCAGCTCGGCGACGAGGCGCACCCGGGCATGCCGGCGATCGTCGTGCAGGGTGAGGACGATGGCGTTGTCGCACCGATCAACGCCGAGCAGCTCACGGTGCAGTTCCTCCGGCTCAACGGCCTGGCCGACGCGCGCGGCGTCAGACCCGGCGTCGCCTCGCACGAAGCGGCGAGCGAGGGGCACATCGTGCAGGACTACGCGCGCCGTGGCGCGAGCGTCGTGCGCCTGTGCCGTGTGGCGAATCTCGATCATGCGTGGAGCGGCGGCGACGACACCGTGCCCTTCCATTCGGCAACGGGCCCGGACGCCAGCGCGATGATCTGGAGCTTCTTCAAAGATCATCGCCGCGATGCGGCCAACGACGCCTTTGGCGGCCAGCTGGCCAGGGGTGCGGGTTAGGCGCTACCCGACTCGATGCGACATTCGGTTACAGCCGGTGAAGGCGATTAGGGTTTACCCTATAATCACTTCATCCAATGTCAGCGAATATCTTTTCGAAACGGGGCTGAATCATGTATATGCTGAGCCGTCTTTTCCTCTTCCTCACGAACTCTGCCGACGCCATGCAAAAGGCGCGCGAAGAGGCCTACCTTGCTGAAGCAATCGATATCTACGATCTCGAGTTCCGCTTGCGCGAAATCGATCGCGAGAAGACGGTGCGTCATCCGGCCTGGATGGGGCAGCGCTGATTCCAGCGTGTACCACACACGATAGCAGCGACAGGCGCCGCAACCGGCTGATTCCGGTTGCGGCATGGTTTCGCAGATAGCCTGCGGAAATGCGGACGGCGCGCGGCGCCGCCCGCTGTACGGCGTGATCGGCTGCCAGCTTGTGCCGGTCCGCTGATACATGCCGCAATTCGTCGCAACACGTAATGTATGGCGGGCAATCCGCTAACGGTATTTTTGCGACTAGAATGAGACGCCTGACATCGCTCACACGCGGAAAACGTCGTGGCCGTGGGGGCCGTTGTGGCCATTGTGGCCGTTGTGCCAGTACGGGGCCGATCAGAAGGGGCCGGGCTGTCGAGTGGTTCCCCATATCGGTTCACGCCATGCCCGGCGCCGTCTGCAGATCCATTTTGCGGGTCGCGCGATACTGCCGTAATATCGGCGCGCGTTGTTACGCGCGTTATTGAAAGTGCTTGCGTCGAACTTTAATGGAAATTGCAAGATGATTAACCGGTATACAATTATTGCCTTTATTTTGATGCTTGTTCCATTGACGTTCGGGCAGCTGACAAAAGCGTTTGATTTGTCTTTTAATCAAATATTGGTGGTTTGTGTAGTCTGGGTTCTGGCGATGTTGACCAACGTCGGCGTATTCCTGTTCGTGCACGGAAGGTTGTATTTCAAGCGCCGCAAACTGGAGGCGGCGTCCCGCGCGTGACGTGTGGCGCTCAATGCGTGGCTGGTAAGCGTAGCCGCGTGATTTCGAGCGTGCGGACCGCGGCGAGCGAAGCACCACAACAGATTTGCTGAAACCACATAGACGCAAGGCTATGTGGTTTTTTTTCACGCGTTTTCCGGGTTTTCCGTTTCCTGTACGCCGAAGCAGCCGCGATAGGTCGCGTAAAACGAGCAATACATCATCGTCAACAGGACAATGAGCGCGGGCATCAGCAGGGCCACACCGTATTCGCTCGCGCCGAGTGCGCTCAGCAGCAGCGAAAGCCCCACCGAAATGCCAATCGACACCGCCATCCACAACGCCCCGTACACGACGAAAGCGCCCTTGTTGCGCCAGCAGCTCACCACGCTGAAGAACATCGCTTTGACGGGCGGCACGTCGTGCCATGCTGTCAGCACGGGCGCGAACCAGAACATCATCGCCACCGGCACGTAGATCACCAGTGACGCGAGCAGTGCGAGCGGCGCACCGCTGTTCTCGAACGAATCGGTGCCCGTCGAACCGCCGATGGTCATCAACTGCAGCAGCGTGCCGCCGTCCACGAGCGCCGACGCCGCGAGCACGAGCAGCATCGCCACCACATAGACGCCGCCGAGCGCGAAGAGGCGCTTCGTCACCGTCGTGCCGTAGGCGCGGAAGCCGTCGACGAGAATCGTCGGAAAGAACGGCTTGCCCGCAATCGTGTCGCGGCAGGCCGCCATGAAGCCGACCGCCACGCCCGGCACGAGGACGAGCGGCAGCACGCCGCCCACCACCGGGATGGCGGAGATGAGCGTCATCCCCAGCAGATACGTGAAAAACAGCGTGAGGAACGCGAGCGGGTTGCGGCGGAACAGCCAGATACCCTGGCGGAACCAGACGTAGCCCGTTTTCGCGGGAACTTCGATCAGTTGCATGAGCCTTGTTCTGCGTGAAGGGCGTCGGAGGCATCGTTCGCGCGGCGCTCGCGCAGGATGCGTTCGAAGTGGCCGGGATCGTGCGGCTTGAGCAGCTCCGCCGAGCGCGGCAGGTAGAAATCATACAGGCGCGACACCCAGAAGCGGTACGCACCTGCGCGCAGCATATCGCTCCAGTGGCGGATTTCGGCGGGCGTGAACGGGCGCACCGTCTGGTAGGCGCGCAGCAGCGCCTCGGCGCGCGCGCGATCCAGCCGGCCCGTCGCGAGATCCACGCACCAGTCGTTCACCGTGACAGCCACGTCGAACAGCCACTTGTCGCAGCCCGCAAAATAGAAATCGAAGAAGCCGCCGAGTCGCACTTCGTGGCCCGGCGCCGGATGCGCGTGCGCGAACAGCACGTTGTCGCGGAAAAGATCGCAGTGGCACGGGCCGCCCGGCATCTGCGCATAGTCTGCCGAGGCGAAGAACGCTTGGCTGTGCGCAAGCTCGCTCGTGAGCAGGTCGCGCTGCGCTTCGTCGAGGAACGGCAGCACCGTCGGCACGGTCTCTTCCCACCATTCCAGGCTGCGCAGATTCGGCTGATCGCCTTTGAAATCGCGCCCGGCGAGGTGCATGCGCGCGAGCATCTGGCCCACTTCGACGCAATGCTCCACACCCGGCGCGAGTTCGGGCGCGCCGTCCAGCTTCGTCACGATTGCCGCGGGCTTGCCATGCAGCGGGCCGAAGAGGGCGCCGTCGGCGCGCGGCATGGGGTCGGGCACCGGGACGCGGTGCGACGCCAGGTGGCGCATCAGGTCGAGGTAGAACGGCAACTGGTCCGCGGACAGCTTTTCGAAGATCGTCAGGACGTACTCGCCGCGCGTCGTCGTCAGGAAGAAATTACTGTTTTCGATGCCGGACTGGATGCCGCGGAAGTCGACCACGTCGCCGAGATCGTAGTCGAGCAGCCATTGGGCAAGCTGGGTTTCGGTGACAGCGGTGAAGACGGCCATGCGAAAAGTGTGTTGGTTGCGTGGTCGGGCGGCCGGCGTACGCGGGTGCGGCCGGCGTTTTATCGGGCGTTCTGCAGAAATCGGGCCGGTCTGCCGACGCTGCATGGCATCCAGCACGCACCGTGCGCTTGAGGCTCAAATTCGTGGCACGAACTCGCGGCCAGACATCACAGCTCGAGTGCGCAGCGAATCCGCAGCGCGGCTAAACGCGCGCCGTCTGCCTGCGCTGGGCGCGCGCAGACGGCGTTGCGGATCAGTAGCGCAGGTTGATCGACGGCAGCCGCGTGCTGGGCGTGCCGTTCGGGCGCACCTGCGGCGACGTGTCGGCGGGCGCGCTCATCGTGTAGCGCGTGCCGAAGTTCGAGTGCACGTTGATTTCGACGGGCTTGCCCTTGTCGCGATATTCGGTGATTTCGGTTCCGGTCGGGCTCACTTCGTGGAAGCTCGGCCGGCGCGGAACGTTGACGTCGACCTTCGAGGTGACCTCGGCAGCCGGCCGGTTGATCTTGGCGAGATCCGGCAGACCCGCCCGCTCGTTGGCGGACTGGGCCTCGACGGCGGTTTTCGCGTCGTCGGCGGGCGCGGCCGTGGCGAACCCGCTGAACGCGAGTGTCGTCGCAGCAGCGATGAGAAGGAGCGACTTCATGATGATCGGTGTTTCTCCGGTTTGATAGCTCAATTCTAGCAAATCCCGCCGCCGTGACCCACGGCGACTCCGGCGTCGGCCGCGGGGTCGACCCCGGGGGTGACCGACGCCGTACCGCGCCGGCCAGCTTGACGTTGCCGCGAGGGGCACAGCAAGAATGCCCGGGTTCCGTGGTAAGGTGGTTCGACCGATTGGAGGCGAATGACGATGAACAACGATACCAATCTGCGGCCGCTCATGTTGCCCGCATACGATTTCCCGACGGGGTCTTACGAGGACGCTGCCGATGCGGTGGCGCGGCTCTCGACGATCTACGAGGCGAACACGTCGTTCCTGCGCGACGCGTTCGCGCGCTACCGCCGCGGCGAGGTGCTGGAGCGCCGCGTGCGCGCCTGCTATCCGTTCGTGCGCGTTCGCACCGAAGTGAACACCCATGTCGATTCGCGCCGTTCGTACGGTTTCGTGGCGGGCCCGGGCATCTTCGAAACGACGATCACGCGGCCGGACCTGTTCGGCGACTACTATCGCGAACAACTGCGGTTGCTCACGAAGAACCATCGGGTGTCGATCGACGTGGGCGTGTCGGATCAGCCGATTCCCATTCACTTTGCGTTCGCCGAGGGCATCCACCTCGAAGGTGAACTCGATCGCGAGCACCTCGTGGCCATGCGCGACGTGTTCGATACACCCGACCTCGCGCAGCTCGACGACCGCATCGTCAACGGCACATTCGAACCGGGACCGGGCGAGCCGCATCCGCTTGCGCTTTTCACGGCGCCGCGCGTGGATTTTTCGCTGCATCGGCTGAAGCACTACACGGCGACGTCGCCCACGCATTGCCAGAATTACGTGCTCTACACGAATTACCAGTTTTACATCGACGAATTCGTGAAGCTCGGGCGCGCGATGATGGCGCGCACCGACGACGCCGATCTGTGCAGCTATCGCAGCGAATACACGTCGTTCGTGGAGCCCGGCGACGTGGTGACCTACAACGCCAATCTCGGCGAACAGGAACACGAGGGCATGCCGCCCGTGCGCCTGCCGCAGATGCCGGCGTATCACCTCAAGCGCGCGGATGGCAGCGGCATCACGATGATCAACATCGGCGTGGGGCCGTCGAACGCGAAGACGATCACCGATCACATCGCGGTGCTGCGTCCGCACGCCTGGATCATGCTCGGCCACTGCGCGGGGCTGCGCAACACGCAGCGGCTTGGCGACTACGTGCTCGCGCACGGCTACGTGCGCGAGGATCATGTGCTCGATGCGGATCTGCCGCTGTGGGTGCCGATTCCCGCGCTCGCGGAAGTGCAGGTGGCGCTGGAGCGCGCGGTGGCTCAGGTCACGCAGCTCGACGGCCCTGAACTGAAGCGCGTGATGCGCACGGGGACCGTGGCGAGCGTCGACAACCGCAACTGGGAATTGCGCGATCACCGCGAGCCCGTGCTGCGTCTTTCGCAGAGCCGTGCGATTGCGCTCGACATGGAAAGTGCGACGATCGCGGCGAATGGATTTCGCTTTCGCGTGCCGTACGGCACGTTGTTGTGCGTCTCCGATAAACCGCTGCACGGCGAATTGAAGCTGCCCGGCATGGCCGATTCGTTTTATCGCGCTCAGGTCGATCAGCATCTGCAGATCGGCGTGAAGGCGATGGAGATCTTGCGCACTAATGGATTGCACAAGCTGCATAGTCGTAAATTGCGCAGCTTTGCTGAGGTGGCGTTTCAGTGAATGGATCTATATTTGCGGGCTTTTCTCGTGTTGACGAAGCGCGAGCGTCTAACTTGAATGTCGATAGACGCGCAGTCGGAGCGACTGGTTAGAGAGGGGGCGGCGACCTGAACGAGCGTCGCCGGAGGTCTTGCTATGCAGCTGCTGGTGCGGCTTGCGCGATCTTGTCGAGCCGACCCTGATAGCGGCCGATGCCGTGGTCGGCATAATCCCAGCCGCCATGCCATCGGTTGCCGTCATTGAGGATCTGGTACGCGCCCTGATCATCTTGGAGCCAGAGCGTTTCGACCGGCGCTCGATATTGCCATTCTGGATCGAACCACGGCCAGCTGGTCCATCGATCCTCGCCCAGCACAATGGGCGTCAGCCGCTCAAATGCGGGCGCGTGCGTCACAAAGAAATACTGGCCGATGAACTTCGGTGTGGCCAGCGAGGTTATGGTGCCGATCTGGTCTGCGGGCAGATAACAGGGCGCGAGCGTTGCCGAGACCGTGCCGAGGCTGTGCACAATGATCTGGAAAACGGCCCCCTTCGGAGCCGTCGCTGCCGCCCATCTGAACACGCGATCCATACCTTCGGCTGCACCGCGCGTGACGTGGTTGCCATTGATTGCGACGGGCTCCAGCATCACATCACGCAGGACATCTCCAACCGCCAGATCACTCGCCCGGGTACCGCTGATCGACAGCCACGTTTGGCCGCGCAGATCGACGGAGAGGCGCGCTTGGTGGTCGCTGTCCGCATACTGGCCTCCCCTACGTCGCCGACGCTTCAAACGCTGCCTGACAATCGGAGTCCTTCTCGATGTGGGCCGCGTCTGCGCGACGACAGGCGAACGCCAGAGCCGCGAAGTCGATCATTGTGCGCTCGATGCAGCGACACGTGCCGAGGCAGCCGATGCCGGCGATGCAGCGTTAGCCGTAGCATCCGGCACAAGCGGAACTGCCACATTGAATGCCAGCAAAAACACATCGACAGCCGTATTCGCATCGCTCTTGAACTGCTGCGATGCGCTCGATGAATTCACGATCGCCTTGATGGCCGGCGCCATGGCGCTCGTCAAATTCAGGAGATTGGCGGTCGTCACGGTCGTGCTAGCCGCGCACACCTTGTTGAAGTCCGGCGAAACCTGGGTATCGAACGTGTTGAGCGCGCCGCCGGTGAACATGCCGTCCGTCTTCATGATGTCGAAGGCGGCATTGCCATCGATACAGACGAGCGAGACGGCTTGGGGGAAGGTGAGCTTGGGGACAGTGGCGGAGCCGCCGCAAGCCGTGAGCGATAGTGCGACAAAACCTGCCGCAAGCAGCATGAGCTACTTCGTTGGGATAACTCCGGGGGTTTGAGTGGTGCGCTCCGGAGAGTGGTCGGGAGGTTTGCTGCGGACGCGGCCGGGCGGGTTACTGCGTGGGTGTGGCGGGTTGCTTGCGCTCGATCCATGCGTTGAGCCAGCGTGAATCGCCATCACGATTGCGCCAGCGATGAGGTTCGACAGATTGGCAGGCGGCGCGCCATGTAAGGCGGCCATTGCCCAGTCAACCGTGGGAACGAGATCGGCAGCCGATACGGTCAGGCCGCCGCTGATAAGTACCGTGTACATGGCTACTCCTGGTGAAGTGACCTGAGTTCGTCGGACGAATACACAAAGCCCTTGATGAGAAATGCCTGGACGGACCAGACGCGATGCTCTCTTCGTGGCGGCCGCGGTGATCGAGTTCGCAGAGAGGCAACTGGTTGTAGACGGAATCAACGAACGTCTCGGGCCTGGCCGGATCGAATGCATCCCGGTCGAAGCCTTGGGGCAGCCGGATCAGATCCCGGATCGGGTGCTTCTTCGGGATCGGCACGACGCGCTGCAGCTTGTGCGACCACATCGTGTCGACCTGGTTGAGCGCTACGCCGCGGACCATACGAAGTCGATCGCATGGCTGAAGGTCCATTCGAAGAATCGGTGATGCGACTCGACCTTTACTTCGTCGCCGCACACCGCGCAGACATAGCCGCCCTCGTGCTTCATTTCGCGCTTGCTTGCACGGAAGACGGCGGATTCGGTGCGCGGATCATGGCCCAGGTAGAAAACGTCCTCGGAGACAGTGCGGCGAGTTTCATGCGTGTCTTGTGCTTTGGTCAGAGCGTAAAAATCTACGGTCAGCCCGAAGGCGGCTGGCGATTGTTCTTGATGGCGAGGTGGATTCCGCCTGTCGTGGGAGGTATTGGAAGCGCATTTGCGCGGCGGCCATCCGAAAGGAAACCATCATGAAACTCTGCTTTCGCGCGTTTTGGATTAACTCGACATGCTTTTCCGATCGCCCAGCGTGGCGCAAATGAAGCAGTGGAAGGAGAAACTCGGCTACTACGGCACGCAGATGGTGCAAATCCTGGGCTTGAAAAGCGCGCGACGGTGGAGGGACTACGCCGACGAGAACAAGCTGCAGGGGATTCCGCCGGCTAACCTTTTCATGGCGTCCGCAGTGGTGACACTGCCTCAAGAGCGGATCGACAGCGTGTTGGAAACGATGCGCGAGATCGGCGCGCTTATCGATCTGGATACGGATCCAGAAAAGCAGGAGCTCCATGGAGAGCAGCAGCCGTAGCGACTGCGCTCGGCTACGCAGCGGCCACGCAAGTGCATGCCGAATCGTTCTTCGAAATCTAGGCAGGCATCGGCGGAGCCGCCTACCACCATAGAGCGAATGGCCTGTGGTACCAGGACGACTTCGAACACAAATTCGACTTGACCGCCCTGGCCGTCGAGGCTGGATTCACCGGTGACCTGTGTCAGGCCGATCACTGGGGCATTTCATGGCACGCCGACTATGCGTGGTTGGGAACGATCCATACCCAAGCCATGGCGACGCCCGAAGATGCGAATTACAACCCGATAACAAAAGGTTGCAATGGCAAGTGCCTGCCGCTCGCGAACTATCTCGGTTCCGGTCACGACACGGGCGTCATGCTCACGCTTGAGCCGCACTACGACTATGCGGGATGGCGATTCGGCGTTGAGGGTGGTCCGTACATCCATCGGTCGATATATCCATCGGTCGATATGGGCCGAAGACGTGATCAGGTGGGTCTCGTCTCCGAATGCGGCTCCTCAGAACATCAGCGTCCACAACAATCCGAAGTGGAACCTCAGATGGGGCGTCGGCGCGTCTGTCGGATACAAGAACTTGTCAGTCTCGTATCAGTACTTCAAGAACGACACTCCCGTGTCCGTATGCGCCGATCTGGAAGGGAACGCACGTACTGATGCTCAAGTACAGGGCGAATGTGCTTTAGGCAACAACTTTAAGACCTGACAAAAAAGTGGAAGCGTAGGCAGCAACAGCGAGATATACGGCGAACATTGCGAGCACAGAGACGACGCGCTTGCTGCCTACCAGCCATCTTATCGATGCGACGGCGCAAGGAAGAAATATTGCGACCATTGGCAACGCGAACCGGTTCTCTACTGCAGAAACCGAACAAATTGCCAACCAAGTAATGGCAAAAACGGAAAGCAAGACAATCATCAATCGAGCGCCATCACGTTCGCTACTGTGACCACGATTAATTGCCGCTCTCATGCAGCGGGCGATCCCTAAAATTCCAAAGAAATTCGCAGCTTGCGAGAGGAAAAACAGCGGCCAGCGATACCAGGGGTCAGTGTCGTAGATATATACAAATAGAAAATCGAAGTCGAGTACGCCAAAGATGTGCATCGCAATGGTTGAGATGCCGGCGGCAGGGTGTAGCACGTACCATTTCAGCGAAGCTGCCCCGTCGCCGTGGTACCAGGGGTTCACGTATGGCATTGGCCGTGCGACATTCGCAATGCGAGTTCCGTATTTTAGATACTGCTCTCCGAAATCAATCTGAAGTGAACCAAGATGATATACGGGCATGAAGGTCCATGAATTAAATAGATGAACGTTCACCACAAATTGAGGGGCAACCGCAAGGGAAAAACCAAAAATTGAAAATAATAAAAATATTGCCATCGTTCGGGATGCGGTTTCCCGGCGATGAAAAGCCGTAGTGACGCACCCTGCTATAACGATTGCCATAAACAGTATATTCGCAGGTCTCACCATCAGTGCCAAGCCTGAGATAATGCCTGCCGTCAAGCCCATCAACGCCATCTTGCGAAGCGATAAGCTATTTACTTCGAAGTATGCCCGCGCTAGAACCGCTATCGCTGCAATCTGAAGTGAAACAGACAAACTTTCGGTAAGCGCAATCCCAATGTAAGGGGAGATAAATATATTTACACCAAGACCAATCGCGATTGCATTACCGGCACGTTCGGATACGTTCTTGCTGATAACTCTGTTCAGCAAATATACAGAATAAATATATATCAAAAGTTGAACTGCAAATATTGCAAATTCAACTCCAATTCTAAATATATCAGCAACATGATAGATAATTGCCAGAAATGCCGGATACGCATATAGTCGTATTTTTGAGTATTTGTCGCTGACCAGTATTCCGTGACTTGCGTACTGTTTCATCATCTCTAAATACCCTCGATCATCTACCTCACCTGACGAGTGGTATATTTGCTGATGCTTAAAAAAGAGAAATGACAGAAGGACAAAACAGGTCCACAGAACCAACAAACCCCTAGCGCCGATCCACTTCTGATCAACAGTCACAGTTGCCACCATGGCCTCTTAGTCACGACAAACACTGTGGATTGTACCGGACACATTTCCAGCGATCAATCAATGAGCATTTGATGATGGCTGACCAGGCGAAGTCATACCCTAGCTATTCGGTGCCGGACCGTACTGCTGCGTTCCTGCCGGCACACCATCGTAATACGTTTTCAAGCGCGGATCTTACGTAGGTATTTACCCTTGGTTCGGCTAGATCTTAGAATTCTGTGCGCAGCAGAAATAGGAAACTATTTCTGTTTGATCGGCTCCGGAAAATTGGACATTGATATTTTGAATTTAATTTCCTCGGAATTCGTACCAGCTTACCAAAACCGAATCGATCGGTGTGCCAGAGCCGTTCGAGTTTTTGTAATAGAGTGTTTGTGGGATAGTTAAATCAATATTGAAATTGATGTAATTGGTTACACTGTTGGCGTTGACGCCATTGTCTTGCTAGGTTCCAGCGCCATTAGCGTCGGCAGCCACGATGGGAGTCATTCCGCTAGGCCCTGCGGTTGACGCGATTCCGAGATTCGCGAAAACGCGTGTGGCATTTGGAGGAACGGCGCCAGCAATGGAGAAGGAGGTGAAAGTTGCAGATACAGTGTTCGTGCTAAAAGCGGCGTGCGGTGCATACGAGATGCGACGATTTCTCTGGAATCCAGCGACAAACTACGTGCTTGCGTTCAGTTGCCAGAAAGAAATGAGGCCGTTTGATTCCCAACCCGCCGGCGGCGATGCATCAAAATTCGGAAGGGGCGAGTTAGCATTCTTGATGTATGCGCCCTGCTGGCCGGTTGATGGATTGTAGACGGCATAGATGTCGGCAGAACCATTTGCGGTCAGCGCGGTTCCCACCACGCCACCGATACCGGCTCCAGTCTTCGATACCGTCTGGTTGAAGTTCGCCAGCATCTGCGCAGGGTCACCGAGTGCCGACCTCACCCCAACCTCATCAGTGGTGATGGTCAACGTACCAGCCGCCGTGAGGGTCGCCTTGAGGTTACGCGCTGCGCCAGCGACACCGATCATCTGCTGCATCTGAGCGAGGTGCTGTCCCTGAGTCGGCGGAGCGCCCTGCTGCGCCCGGCCAATGCATTCATACAACACCCAGCACAGGTTTCCGCCGTTCAGTAGCGGCCCGACGTACGAAACGAGAGGCGGATTCAACCGGTCGATGCAACACCTCCAATGCTTACGCAGCGTCTAGCGTGGTGCATCGACCGGTTGAACCCGAAGATTGGCGCCTTCGCTACTGACGACATGACGTAGTTCACGTGGACAGTCGACGGCTTAATATGCACATGTCCGGGTCTTTCAGCACGCAATAGCCTGGCGTGTTCTTTTGCCCGCAGACCGCAACGTGGTCGGGGACGCCGAAGTGCAGGGCCTTCGTTGCACCGTGCACCGGGTTATAGATCGAATGTCCCGAGAAGTCGTGCCGCGTGTTGATGCGGACGATGGAGTGCTTCGTGAAGGTGAGCGCGAGGCGCACTTCACTATCCCGGTACAGCGAACCAGCCTGCGCACGGTTGCATTTCACATCTTCGGCGCGCTTGATTTTGATGCCCTGTTTCCGTACATCTATGACGCTCGCCCGTGGTATCGGCCGTTGTTGTTTATTGCTTGTCAAACGGCCAATTTCTGGGGTGTCGTCGGCGCAATTCGGTGTTTGAAGATCGCGGTAGTGCGTGATGGCGGCCCAAAGGCTCCCGCTGCGCGGTTTGCCGTTGCCATGCTTGCCGCGTTCGTCGTGACCTGGCTCGCGGTCTATTCCATCTCTGCCGTCGAAAACCGTTTTGCGCTACCGATGATCGCGATCTTCATCCCCTTCGCGATCGGTGCAATTTTTGAGAGGGTCGAGCAAAGGAAGATTGGCGCGCTGCTCGCAGTAACATTCTGCGCGTATCTTGCTGCGGCTGCGTGGGCATCACTTTTTCTATCCAGCCTGAGATACAAGGCTTAGCAATACCCTCGCATAAAGGGCGACCAAGCCGCCACGCCAGTCACTGATCTTCCACTTTGTTGTCGGATTCTTTCTCGTCAGGGTTGGCGTAAGCCGTTGCAAGTTTTTTTGGCGATAGCCAACGGAAAGTTTCCATATTTTCGCCATTAAAGGTGCATTCGACTGCTGCCGGATAGTCGGCTGTTTTTCTGGCGAATATGCCGGTTTCAGGTTTTTTGAGTGGCCCTTGGTAAGTTGCTTCAACGACAACCCTTCTGCCATGTATCGATGCCTGTGGCAGTTCATAGGAGAGTTCCGGACTGCCGGTAGGATAGGTTTCGATCATCTTTTGCTTGCACGCCTGGCCATTGCGAAAGCCGGTTGTGCAGCCAGACGAGCAAGCAACGAATATCGAAAGGGCGGCCGAATATAACAGTCTGGAGTTCATGGGAGCCTTCACATAAATGCCGGAGGGCCGATAGTCTATCGCACTCTAACCGAATTCATCGTTAAGACACATTCCCACGGGTTTTCTCAATACCGTTTAGCGGCACTGAACTGTATGTGGTCGAGCGCAACGGCCAGCCATACAGGCCAATGAAGCCGATTGTTGAGTGGATGGATCTGGACTGAAAAAGCCAGCACGCAAAGTTGGCGGCCAATAAGAGGCGCTGGGGTATGGCGATTATCACCATGCCTTCTGCCGGAGGCGCGCTGTCGATGGCGGCGATTCCCTTACGCAAGCTTTTGAGTTGGCTCGCCGGCGTTCACATTGGGAAATTCGAGCCGAGTTGCGTGCGTCGGTTACGCGCTATTAGAACGAATGCGACGATGTACTCTGGCAGTACTGGAACGAGGGCATCGCAATCAATCCACGCATCGCGTTCTCAGTTAATCGACGGGATGTGCTTGCTGGCGAGCAAGCCGAAACGCTCCGCCTGACGATCAATGCTTTCGTCGAGCGCTTGCCAAAAGCGAAGCGGGCCGGCGGCGTCACGAAGATGTACTCGAAGCTTCACTCGCACTTCAAGGTCTCGTACCGCCAGATCCCGCAGCATGAATTCACCGAGGCAGTAAGCATCGTGACGCGCACTTCGGCCGAGCGGGAGGTTGTTGAGTCTGATCCGGAGACCGAGCCAGGCATTCACCTCGCCGTTCCCGGTCGCGGTCGTCATTTGGTGGTTGCGCACCGGATCGTGATCCGCCCGATTGACACGGCCCGCAGGTCCCGAGCCTCCACTTCACGACGTCGCTTCACATTGCGGCGTGATGCTCACTGCCCAAAACCAGTCAAACCAATCAGACTGCCCGCCGCGAGCAGCCAGAGCGGATGAATCTTCGTGCGGAACGCGAGCACCGCGCAGACCCCGGTAATCGCCCATGCGATCCACGCCGGATCGGACGCTTTCGCGATGAGCACCGCGCTCGCGGCGACCAGGCCTGCGGTCACCGGCACGAGTCCGCGCTGCGCAATGCGCCGCCATGGCCGGTCCTTGAAGCGGTCCCACGCGTGCAGCACCGCTATCGTCACAAGCGACGACGGGCCGAACTTCGCCACCGACGTCACGAGCATGCCCGCCCAACCCGCCACATGCCAGCCCACCAGCGTGACGATCATCATGTTCGGGCCTGGCGCGGCCTGGGCGAGTGCGAAGAGCGCGCTGAATTCGCGGGCGGGCATCCAGTGGTGCACGTCCACGACCTGTCGCTGCATTTCGGGCAGGATCGTGTTACCCCCTCCGAATGCAAGCAGCGAAAGCTGGCTGAAAATCGCGGCGAGCGAGACGAGTGTGGCGTTCATGACGCGTTGCTCGCACGGCGCGCGGCGCGGGCGGCGAACGCAATCCCGATCGGCGTGAGTACCAGCATGGTGAGCAGGAGCGGCGTGCGCAGTATCGCGATCGCAATGAATCCAGTGAGCGCAATGCACGCGCCAGCCGGGTCGTGACGCAGCGGCACCAGGATCTTCACGGCCATGGCGACGAGCAGCCCTGCGGCCGCAGCGGCAAGCCCGACGAAAAGGTGCTGCACACGCGGATCGTTCTGCGTTTGCTCGTAGACCACGCCGAGCCCGATTACAACAAGCGACGGTCCCTCGATCAGCCCGAGCAGCCCGGCGAGTGCGCCGCGCCAGCCGTGAAATCGCACGCCAATCGCCACGGACAGATTAATGACGTTGCCGCCCGGCAAGAACTGGCACAGGCCAAGCAGATCGGTGAATTCTGCGGCGGAAAGCCAGCGGCGCTGTTCGACGATGGTGCGGCGTGCGAGCGGCAGCGCGCCGCCGAACGATGTGAAGCCGAGGCCGACAAAGCCGAGGAATAACTCACGCACAGTGGGGGTGTGCAGCGTGGCGGCGTGAGTCGTGGAGGGAATCTGTTTCATGCGGGGACGATCGTTGACGCAAGTAGCGAGCGTAGCGCGAAATAGCGCCAAACGGGATCGTCACAAAGCAACTTCATGGCATCGCATGTGACCTGAAATTACAGGCGTCTACAACCATCACGCGATCGCTTGCCCCGCTGCGCGCGCGGCATGGCTCTGAGCCATGTCGCGTGCGAACCGCAAGCTCAAAGATAGAACATCCGGTCTTCGTCGGGATCGGTGCGCGTACGCCGTTCTTTTTCGCTCTCTTCGCCTTCTTCTCCAGTGTCCTCGTAAAACTTGAGCACCGCTTCGAGCACTTCGTCCGGATCGTCGGTCACCTTCATCAAATCCATGTCTTCAGGATTGATGAGGCCCATCGGCACGAGCGCCGAGCGGAACCAGGCAAGCAGGCCTTTCCAGAATTCCGCGCCCACCAGAATGATCGGAACGTGCCGCGATTTCTTCGTCTGAATCAGCGTGAGCACTTCGGCGAGTTCGTCAAGCGTGCCGAAGCCGCCCGGCATCACGATCACCGCATCGGAGTTTTTGACGAACGTGACTTTGCGCGTGAAAAAATGGCGGAATCGCAACGAGATGTCCTGCCATTGATTGCCCGATTGCTCGTGCGGCAATTCGATGTTCAGGCCAACGGAAGGCGACTTGCCTGCATGCGCGCCCTGGTTGGCCGCTTCCATGATGCCAGGGCCGCCGCCGGAGATCACGGCGAAGCCTGCGTCCGACACTTTTCGGGCGATTTGTGTCGCGAGCTGGTAGTACTCCGAGTCCGGTTTCAGGCGTGCGGAACCGTAGATGCTGACCGCCGGACGGATCTCGGACAGATACTCGGTTGCCTCGATAAACTCTGCCATAATCGTGAACATCTGCCACGATGCGCGCGCCTTCTTGGCCGTTGCGCGCTCTTGATCTGCGAGTGAACGCAGACTCGGAATCACTTTTCTCTTGTCCATAATGCCTGAAGAACTTCGCGTGGAAACCAAGCTACAAACTGAGCTGGAAGGAAAGACCCTGCTGCTGGTCGATGGTTCTAGCTATCTCTATCGGGCCTACCATGCGATGCCGGATCTGCGCGGTCCTGACGGCGAACCGACGGGTGCGCTATACGGAATCATCAACATGCTGCGCCGTATGCGCAAGGAGGTTACGGCAGAGTATAGCGCGTGCGTGTTCGATGCCAAGGGCAAGACGTTTCGTGATGACTGGTATCCCGACTACAAGGCGAACCGTCCTTCCATGCCCGAGCCGCTCGCAGCGCAAATCGAGCCCATTCACGTGGCCGTGCGCGCGCTCGGCTGGCCGTTGCTGATGGTGGAAGGCGTCGAAGCCGACGACGTGATCGGCACGCTCGCGCGCGAAGCGGAAAAGCGCGGCATGAAAGTGATCGTGTCGACCGGCGACAAGGATCTTGCGCAGCTCGTGACCGATCACGTCACGCTCATCAACACGATGACGAATGAAACGCTCGACCGCGAAGGCGTGATTGCGAAGTTCGGCGTGCCGCCCGAGCGCATCGTCGATTATCTTTCGCTCATCGGCGACACCGTCGACAACGTGCCGGGCGTGAACAAGTGCGGTCCGAAGACGGCGGTCAAGTGGCTCACGGAATACGGCACGCTCGACGGCGTCGTCGAACACGCAGCCGAAATCAAGGGCGCCGTGGGCGGTTATCTGCGCGACGCGCTTGCGTTTCTGCCCATGGCGAGGCAACTCGTTACCGTGGCAACCGAGTGCGATCTTTCACAGCACATCGAGTCGATCGGCGGTTCGCTCGCAACGCGCGCCGAAGCGCGCGACGAATTGCTCGACATCTTTACGCGCCATGGTTTCAAGACCTGGACGCGCGAATTGAGCGAAGCGCGTGCGAACGACGCTGCACCTGCAGCGGCGAGCGCGAGCGCGAATGCCAATGCCAATGCGAACCAGCGTGAGGCACGAGAAGCCGAAGTGCAGCCCGCGCTGATGCTCGACGTGCCGCGGCATTACGAAACCATTCAGACGTGGGATCGGCTCGATGCGTGGCTGAAGAAAATCGAGGCGGCCGAGCTTACCGCTTTCGACACGGAAACCACGGCGCTCGATCCGATGGTCGCGAAGCTGGTGGGGATGTCGTTCGCAACGGAGCCGGGGCACGCCGCGTATCTGCCGCTCGCGCATCGCGGGCCGGACATGCCCGAGCAACTGCCGCTCGCCGACGTGCTCGCGCGACTCAAGCCGTGGTTCGAAGGTGGCCAGTACAAGAAAGTCGGCCAGCACATGAAGTACGACGAGCAGGTGCTCGCGAACTACGGCATTGCGTTGAACGGCGTCGAGCACGACACGATGCTCGAATCGTACGTGCTCGAATCGCACCGCAGCCACGATATGGACAGCCTCGCGTTGCGCCATCTCGGCATCAAGACGATCAAGTACGAAGAGGTTGCGGGCAAGGGTGCGCAGCAGATCGGCTTCGATGAAGTGCCGCTCGATAAAGCTGCGGAGTATTCGGCCGAAGACGCCGATATCACACTGCAGTTGCATCTCGCGCTTTATCCGCAGGTTGCGCAGGACAAGGGAGCCGGCAGGGGGCTCGACTACGTGTATCGCGAGATCGAGATGCCGACTTCGCGCGTACTGCGCCAGATGGAGCGCAACGGCGTGCTGATCGATACGGAACGGCTCGATAAACAGAGCGCAGAAATCGCGGTGCGGCTCGTCGAACTCGAACAGGAAGCCTACGCGCTCGCGGGCGGCGAATTCAACCTCGGCTCGCCCAAGCAGATCGGCCAGATCTTTTTCGAAAAGCTGCAATTGCCGGTCGTGAAGAAGACGCCGAGCGGCGCGCCGTCCACCGACGAAGAAGTGCTGCAAAAGCTCGCCGAAGACTATCCGCTGCCGAAGCTGCTGCTCGAACATCGCGGGCTGTCCAAGCTGAAGTCCACGTATACGGACAAGCTGCCGCGCATGGTCAACGCGCAAACGGGCCGCGTCCACACGAACTACGCGCAGGCCGTGGCGGTGACGGGGCGGCTCGCGTCGAACGATCCGAATCTGCAGAACATTCCGGTGCGCACGGGCGAAGGGCGGCGCATCCGCGAGGCGTTCATCGCGCCGCCTAGACACAAGATCGTCTCCGCCGACTATTCGCAGATCGAGCTGCGCATCATGGCGCACATCTCGGGCGACGCGTCGCTGCTCGCCGCCTTCGCGCGCGGCGACGATATTCACCGTGCGACGGCTTCCGAGGTGTTCGGCGTCACGCCGATCGAAGTAAGTTCCGACCAGCGCCGCATCGCCAAGGTCATCAATTTCGGCCTGATTTACGGCATGAGCGCATTCGGGCTCGCGTCGAATCTCGGCATCACGCGCGATGCGGCGAAGCTTTATATCGACCGCTATTTCGCGCGCTATCCGGGCGTCGCGCGCTACATGGACGAGACGCGCACGGACGCGAAATCGCGCGGTTATGTCGAGACCGTGTTCGGCCGGCGCCTGTGGCTGCCCGAGATCAACGGCGGCAATGGCCCGCGCCGCCAGGCCGCGGAGCGCGCCGCGATCAATGCGCCGATGCAGGGCACGGCGGCAGACCTCATCAAACTGTCGATGATCGCCGTCGAGAAGTGGCTCGACGAAACCGGCATGCGCACGAAAATGATCATGCAGGTGCACGATGAACTGGTGCTCGAAGTCCCAGACGACGAGCTGGCCGAGGTGCGCAAACGTCTGCCCGAACTGATGTGTTCGGTGACGACGCTCAAGGTGCCGCTCGTCGCCGAAGTGGGCGTTGGCGCGAACTGGGAAGAAGCACACTGATTACGCTCGCCGTGCCGCGCTTTTAAGCCTCGCTTTAATCCACGCTTTTAAGCCGCGCTTTAAAGCCGCGATCCACGCGAACGATTTGCCGTATCGAACATGCAATACCCGCGCACGCAAGCGTGCGCAGGCGCACGGCTTGCTGCCGTGCGCTCCGTAAGCCGACATTAAGCGGCTGGCCGGCGCATCTTGCCGCCGTGCCGCGTACGCAATTATCGACACGCACGGAGAGTTTATGCATCGGTTTATCGTTGTGGGAGGAGGCGCAGGTGGACTGGAACTGGCGACGCGGTTGGGCGACCGTTACTGCAAGGCGCGCAACGGCCGCGAGCCGCGGGCGAGCGTCACGCTGGTCGACCGCTTTCCAACGCATATCTGGAAGCCGCTGCTGCACGAAGTCGCAGCGGGCAGCATGGACCCGTTCACCCAGGAACTCGAATACGCGGCGCAGGCACGCTGGCACGGCTTCGAATTCCAGCAGGGCGAGTTGATCGGACTCGATCGTGCGGCGCGGCGCATCATGCTCGGCGCCGTGAAGGACGATGACGGCGGCGAACTGTTGCCGCCGCGCGAACTCGCCTACGACACGCTTGTGCTGGCGATCGGCAGTACCACGCACTTTTTCGGCGTGCCGGGCGCCGCCGAAAACTCCATCGCGCTCGACACCGTGGCGCAGGCCGAGCGCTTTCGCAAGCGGCTCATCGCGGCGTGCATGCGCGCCGAGCATCAGGCTCCGGAGCCTGCGCCCGCAGGTGCTGCGGTGAGCGGCGAACCGCGCGTGCAGGTGGCGATCATCGGTGCGGGTGCAACCGGCGTGGAGTTGTCCGCCGAACTGCGCAACACGGCGCAGGTGCTCTCCGCCTATGGGCTTCACAAGCTCGATCCGCGCCACGACGTCGGCATCGTGCTGATCGAAGCGGGGCCGCGCATTTTGCCCGCACTATCCGAGCGCGTGTCGTCGGCGACCGCCGATCTGCTGCAGAAACTCGGCGTACGTCTGCTGCTTGCCGAGCGCGTCACCGAGGTCGCGCCGGGTGTCGTTCATACGGCAAGCGGCAAGGCCGTGCGCGCGGACCTCACGGTCTGGGCCGCGGGCATCATTGCGCCGCCGGTGCTGGCGCAACTCGACGGACTGCCTGTCAACAGGCTCGGGCAGCTCAGCGTGCGCCGCACGCTTCAGACCGAAATCGACGACAACATCTTCGCGTTCGGAGACTGCGCCGCCTGCGCGTGGCCCGGCAACGAACGCAACGTGCCGCCGCGCGCCCAGGCCGCGCATCAGCAGGCCGCATTCCTGCTCGGGGCGATGGGCAACCTGCTCGACGGACAGCCGCTGCCGGAATTCACCTATCGCGACTTCGGCTCGCTGGTGTCGCTCGGTCACTTCAGCGCGGTCGGCAATCTGATGGGCGGTCTGATCGGCGGGAACATGTTGATCGAAGGGCTGTTTGCGCGTTTCATGTACATGTCGCTGTACCGTCTGCACATTGCTGCGTTGCACGGCTACGCGCGCATGGTGCTCGACACGTTCGCGCACTGGCTGCGCCGCACCACGCTGCCGCGCGTGAAGCTGCATTGACGGCCGCCGGCGCCGTCGTCGAACGAGGAGCGTTGCATGTTGAAGCCCGATGTCGATTCCCTTGTCCCGCACGTGCCGTTCGACCGGCGCACCTTCGTCAAGGCCGCGCTTGGAGCCGCACTCGGCAGCGGCTTTGCCGCCGCCGTGCTGCCGGTCTCCGCGCAAACCATCCATACCGATGCCGAAGGTCTCGATGCCGGTGAAGTCGGCTTCGAATCGAACGGCACGCTGATTCCCGCGTATCGCGCGCAGCCGCGCGGCAAAACGAATCTGCCGGTGATCGTCGTTGTGCATGAGATTTTCGGCGTGCACGAGCATATCGCCGACATCTGCCGCCGTTTCGCGAAGCTCGGCTACCTTGCCGTCGCGCCCGATCTCTTCGTGCGCGAAGGCGACGCGTCGGTCTATCCGACGATCCAGCAGATCGACCAGAACATCTTGAGCAAGGTGCCGGATGCGCAGTTGATGTCCGACCTCGATGCGACGGTCGACTGGGCCGGGCAGCATGGCGGCGACCCGAAGCGTCTGGGCATCACCGGGTTTTGCTGGGGCGGACGCGTCACCTGGCTCTACGCGGAGCACAATCCGCACCTGAAGGCGGCGGTGTCGTGGTACGGGCGCGTGGCGGGGCCGCATACGCAGAACGCGCCGGCGAATCCGCTCGATCTCGCGGGCGAGTTGCAGGTGCCGGTGCTCGGCCTATATGGAGGCCAGGACACGAGCATTCCACAGGACACGCTCGCGCAGATGAAGCGGGCAATCGCGCAAGGGCCGCAGGGCGGCCGCGGCTCGGAATTCGTCGTATATGCCGACGCGGGGCACGCGTTCTTCGCCGACTATCGTGCGAGCTATCGCAGGGCTGACGCCCAGAATGGCTGGACGCGCATGCTCGCGTGGTTCAAGTCGCACGGCGTCGCGTGACGCCGTGCGACTTGAAGGTTGGAGGGTTGCTGAGTTGGAACGGGCCTGGACGCGCTCAGGGATTCGGCCCCGTCGCGACCGGACGCGCCGGGTCGGCGCACCACTCGCTCCACGAACCCGCGTAGAGCGCCGCGCCGTGCAGTCCGGCGATTTCCATCGCGAGTGCGTTATGGCATGCCGTCACGCCTGAGCCGCATTGCAGCACGGCATGCTCGGGCGTCTTGCCCGCGAGCACGGCCGTAAAGTCCTCGCGCAGCGTGTGCGCGGGCTTGAAACGGCCATCGGCGGTGAGGTTGTCCTTGAAGAAACGGTTGCGCGCGCCGGGAATATGACCGCCGACTGGATCGACCGTTTCGTTCTCGCCGCGATAGCGGTCGGCTGCGCGTGCGTCGAGAACGACGAGTTCGTGCGTCGAAAGATTGCGCACGACGCCCTGCACGTCGATCGTCACCTGTAGCGGCGCGCCCGCCTTGAAGTTGCCTTTGACGGCGTGCGGCACGTCCGTCGACACGGGATAGCCGGCTGCTTCCCATGCCTGCAGGCCGCCGTCGAGCACCGCGACCGAGTCGTGACCGAGCCAGCGCAGCA
This sequence comes from Paraburkholderia sp., assembly GCF_024281035.1. Classification (GTDB taxonomy): domain Bacteria; phylum Pseudomonadota; class Gammaproteobacteria; order Burkholderiales; family Burkholderiaceae; genus Paraburkholderia. Next base: position 3,894 of record NZ_JAMXLH010000069.1, on the reverse strand, counting down.
GCCACCACAGACGCGCTGCGTAAGAGCCGCCTTGCGCGTCATACGCGACAACCTGCTGGCCTTCATTGAGGCCCCGGGCCGCGAGCGTGTTCACGAGCGCAGCACGATCGGGCAGCGGATGGCGGCCGTTCTTGCCGGTCTTCGCGCCGGACAGATCGCGGTCGAGATGCAAATACTGCGCGCCCGGAATGTGACCGGCCGCCCAGGCGGTTTCGCCCACGTCGGGGTTGACGAGGTCGAAGCGGCAATCGAACACGAGTGTGCTGCCGGGCGCGGCGGCCAGACGCTCATGGAGATTGGCGGCGGAGATCAGCGTGGTGTGATGGGTGTGCGGCATGACGACGGCTCCTGATGGATGCGCGGCCGGCAAGGCCGGCCCGATGCCTTCAGTCTAAACAAAAAGACGGGCCGAAGCCCGTCTTTCGTTCCGGCCGGTCATTACCCGGGCCGAGGCATTCCGAATGTGCCTGGATGGCGCCTCGAAGGTGCCTCGAAGGTGCCTAGATGGTGCCCAGCTCGCGGCGCAAGAACGCGTGGAAGTGCTGCATGCCGTCTTCCATCGGGCTCTGGTACGGGCCGACCTCCGATTCGCCGCGCTCGAGAAGCGCACGGCGGCCGGCGTCCATGCGCTCGGCGATCTCGTCGTCTTCGATGGCCGTTTCCATATAGGCCGCGCGTTCGGCCTCGACGAACTCGCGCTCGAAGAGCTTGATTTCCTCGGGGTAATAGAACTCGACGATGTTCATCGTCTTCTGGGTGCCCTGCGGAATCAGCCACGACAGGACGAGCACGTGCGGATACCACTCGATCATCAGATTCGGGTAGTAGACCATCCAGATCGCGCCGAACTCCGGCGGCACGCCTTTGCGATAGCGCAGGACTTCGTCGTGCCACTTGCGGTACGTCGGGCTGCCGGCCTTGTCGAGACGGTTGTGCACGCCCACGGTTTGCACGCTGTACCACTCGCCGAATTCCCATTTCAGGTCGTCGCACGACACGAAATTGCCGAGGCCCGGGTGGAACGGGACGACGTGGTAATCCTCCAGATAGACCTCGATGAAGGTCTTCCAGTTGTAGTTGCACTCGTGGATCTCGACGTGATCGAACATGAAGTCCGTGAAGTCGAGATGCTGCGCCGGGCCGAGCTGGGCGAGGTCGCGCGCCACATCGCGGCCCGCGGCTTCGAACAGCAGGCCATTCCACTTCTGCAGCGGCGTGCTGCTCAGGTTCAGGCAGGGGTTGTCCGCGAAGTGCGGCGCGCCGAGCAGGTCGCCCTTGAGATCGTAGGTCCAGCGGTGCAGCGGGCAGACGATATTGTCGGCCGTGCCGCGGCCGTTCAGCATGATGGCCTGGCGGTGGCGGCACACGTTCGAGAGCAGCTCGACCTGATCGTGCTGGTTGCGCACCAGCACGCGCCCCTCGTTCTCGCTCGGCAGGGCAAAATAATTCCCCGCCTCGGGCACCATCAGCTCGTGCCCGACATAACGGGGACCTTTCTGGAAAAGCGTTTCGATTTCGCGCTTCAGTAGCGCATCGTCAAAATAAGCGGTGACTGGCAGCTGGCAGTGGATGGAATGCAGCTGCAATGCATTGCTCAGATTGGACATTCCCACTCCCGATGAAGACGTGAAAGCAGTGAACAACCCAACCATCGAAGATTCGATTTAGGGAGCCGGGGATTATACCCGTTTACACCCCCACGCGATAGCTAAGTCACTGATTTTTGCCAAAATTGCGCCCCAGCAACGGTGTAATTTCGCCAACGGGATTAATTTCGGTCAGCATCCGATATAAGGTGCCCACGGCTTATGCGTCTGCGAGCGGGGCTATCGGCACGCTTTTGGCGTAGAATCTCCGCCTTGTTTCAATTCTGCGACGACCCATGGCTAAATCCGCACCGAAAGTCAGTGCAGCGGGCAGTGCGGCGGACCGTGCCGCTACGGCGGCAGATGCCGTCACTGACAATCAAGCCAGCGACGGTTCGATGCAGCCCGGGAGCTACGAGGCCGCGCTGGCGGAACTCGATACGCTCGTGGCGCGTATGGAAGGCGGCAGCCTGAGCCTCGAGGAATCGCTGGCTGCCTACCGGCGGGGCGCCGTGCTGGTGAAGTTCTGCCAGCAGCAGCTGGAGAAGGTTGAACAACAGGTGCGCGTGCTCGACGGCGAAACGCTTCGGCCCGTGCCCCTCAATACAACAGGCAGTTCCGCCGAGGGCGGAGACGACGATCTATGACATTTGAACAATGGACCCGGCTCGTACTGGACCGGGTCGAAACCGCGCTCGAACACTATTTGCCCGCAGCCAGCGAGCTGCCTGCGACCTTGCACGACGCCATGCGTTACGCGGTGCTCGGCGGCGGCAAGCGCGTGCGCCCGCTTTTGTGCCATGCCGCGGGCGAGCTGACCGGCGCGACGCCCGAAGCGCTCGACGCGGCGTCCTGTGCGCTGGAGATGATCCACGTCTACTCGCTCGTGCACGACGACATGCCGTGCATGGACGACGATGATCTGCGTCGCGGCAAGCCGACGGTCCACGTTAAATACGACGAACCGACCGCGCTGCTGGTCGGCGACGCGCTGCAATCGCAAGCTTTCATTACGCTGACGTCGGACGTGCCGGGGCTGCGCGATGCGGCGTCGCGCCAGGCCGCGCTCGTGCGCGAACTCGCGCTGGCGAGCGGCTCGATCGGCATGGCGGGCGGTCAGGCCATCGACCTCGCTAGCGTCGGCCGCGCGCTTTCGCGCGATGAACTCGAAACCATGCATCGGCTGAAGACCGGCGCGCTGCTGCGCGCGGCGGTCCGCATGGGCGCGGTGGCGGGCGAAACGCCCTCCGCCGATACGCTGCGCGCGCTCGACGCGTACGCGGCAGCCGTGGGCCTCGCTTTCCAGGTGGTGGACGACATTCTCGACGTCACCGCCGACTCGGCAACGCTCGGCAAGACCGCTGGCAAGGATGCGAAGGACGGCAAGCCGACCTACGTGTCGATCATCGGTCTGGACGCGTCGCGTGCGCTCGCGCAGCAATTGCGCAGCGACGCGCATGCGGCGCTCGAACCGTTCGGCGCACGCGCGCAGCGCCTCGCCGAACTGGCTGATCTGGTTGTCAACCGGGTGAGCTGATTACGCTAACCCGCCCGCGCGCATGAAAGGGGAGTAATGCGCTGCAGAAGTGCGGGAGCGACCGATTTCCTACCATGGAACGACGATGTACGACTTGCTGAAAACCATTGACGACCCGGCGGATTTGCGCCGCCTCGATCGCCGGCAGTTGCAACCGCTTGCCGATGAACTGCGTGCCTTCGTTCTCGACAGCGTCTCGCAAACGGGCGGCCACCTGTCGTCCAACCTCGGTACGGTCGAGTTGACGATCGCGCTGCATTACGTGTTCGACACACCGCGCGATCGCATCGTCTGGGACGTCGGCCATCAGACCTATCCGCACAAGATCCTGACGGGTCGCCGCGACCAGATGCACACGCTGCGTCAGCTCGGCGGCATCTCGGGCTTCCCGAAGCGCGATGAGTCGCCGTACGACACGTTCGGCACCGCCCACTCGAGCACGTCGATCTCGGCGGCGCTCGGCATGGCCGTCGCGAGCAAGCTCAAGGGCGACAACGCCATGGGCATCGCCGTGATCGGCGATGGCGCGATGACGGCCGGCATGGCCTTCGAGGCCATGAACAACGCAGGCGTCGAAGACGACGTGCCGCTGCTCGTGATCCTCAACGACAACGACATGTCGATCTCGCCGCCGGTGGGCGCGCTGAATCGCCATCTCGCGCGCCTCATGTCGGGCCGCTTCTACGCTGCCGCGCGTGCGGGCGTGGAGCGCGTGCTGCGTCATGCTCCGCCGGTGCTCGATCTCGCGCGCAAGCTCGAAGAGCACGCGAA
>NZ_JAMXLH010000068.1 GCF_024281035.1 Paraburkholderia sp. | reverse complement strand
CGCTACTACCACTCGCTCGACCTGCTGCTGATCGACGATATCCAGTTCTTCTCGGGCAAGTCGCGCACACAAGAGGAATTCTTCTACGCGTTCGAGGCATTGGTCGCGAACAAGGCGCAGGTGATCATCACGAGCGACACGTATCCGAAGGAGATTTCGGGTATCGACGATCGCCTGATCTCGCGCTTCGACTCCGGTCTGACGGTGGCGATCGAGCCGCCCGAGCTCGAAATGCGCGTCGCGATCCTGATGCGCAAGGCGCAATCGGAGTTCGTGAGCCTGAACGAGGACGTCGCGTTCTTCGTCGCGAAGCACCTGCGCTCGAACGTGCGCGAGCTCGAAGGCGCACTGCGCAAGATCCTCGCGTATTCGAAGTTCCATGGCCGCGAGATCTCGATCGAACTGACCAAGGAAGCGCTCAAAGACCTGCTGACGGTTCAGAACCGGCAGATTTCGGTCGAAAACATTCAGAAGACGGTCGCCGATTTCTACAGCATCAAGGTCGCCGACATGTATTCGAAGAAGCGTCCGGCGAACATCGCGCGGCCACGGCAGATCGCCATGTACCTCGCGAAGGAGCTGACGCAGAAGAGTCTGCCGGAGATCGGCGAGCTATTCGGCGGCCGCGACCACACGACGGTGCTGCACGCGGTGCGCAAGATCGCCGATGAGCGCGGCAAGGACGCGCAGTTGAACCACGAACTGCACGTGCTGGAGCAGACGCTCAAGGGCTGAAGCCCGCGCTGAACGGCACGGGCGGCGCGTTTCGCGTGGGGAAGCCTGTTTATTTCGCGGATCAGCCCCAATTTAGGGAACTGAACTGTTTTCAGGCACAATATGGGTTTAACCGCCCGCCGGATCGGGCGGAATTCACGCCGCGGCTGCTAGCAGCTACCAGCAAGATGCCAGCAATGGCGGCTACCGGCGCCCGGATCGCGGATCGGGCGCTGGACGGGGTGCGCAGGCCGTCACATCAACGAAGGAACTTTATGCAACTGGTCAAGACCGAACGCGATAACCTCCTCAGGCCGCTGCAAACGGTGAGCGGCATTGTCGAACGCCGCCACACGTTGCCGATCCTCGCCAATCTGCTGATCACCAAGAACGGTTCCGACGTCTCGTTCCTTTCGACGGATCTCGAGCTTCAGATCACCACGCACGCCGATTTCGGCGTGGGCAACGACCAGGTTGCCACGACCGTCGCCGCGCGCAAGCTGCTCGACATCCTGCGCGCGATGCCCGACGGGCAGGTCACGCTCACGCTCGCCGACAAGCGGCTGACCGTGCAGTCGGGCAAGAGCCGCTTCGCGCTGCAGACGCTCGCCGCCGACGAATTTCCCACCGTCGCCCAGACCACCGATTTCGGCGCGAGCCTCGCGGTGCCGCAAAAGACCTTCCGGCAGCTGCTCGGCATGGTCTACTTCGCGATGGCGCAGCAGGACATCCGCTACTACCTGAACGGCATGCTGCTCGTCGTGGACGGCGACCAGTTGATGGCGGTCGCGACCGACGGCCACCGCCTCGCGTTTTCGTCGATGAAGATCGAAGGCTCGTTCGCGCGCCAGGAAGTCATCATCCCGCGCAAGACGATCCTCGAACTCCAGCGCCTGCTCGAAGACATCGACGACGTGCTGAAGATCGACATCGGCTCGACCCAGGTGAAGTTCACCTTCGGCCAGGTCGAACTCGTCTCGAAGCTCGTGGAAGGCAAGTTCCCCGACTTCCAGCGCGTCATTCCGAAGGCGCACAAGAACACCTTCCAGATCGGCCGCGAAGAGCTGCAGCGCTCGCTCCAGCGCGCGGCGATTCTCACGTCCGACAAGTTCAAGGGCGTGCGCTGCATCATCGAGCCGGGCCAGCTCAAGATCATGTCGACCAACGCGGATCAGGAAGAGGCCCAGGAAGAACTGGAAATCGCCTACCAGGGCGACACCATCGACATCGGGTTCAACGTCACGTATCTGCTCGACGTCCTGGCGAACCTGAAGATCGACATGCTGGAAGTGAGCCTCGGCGACTCCAGCTCCAGTGCGCTCATCACGATTCCCGAGAACGAGGAATTCAAATACGTGGTGATGCCGATGCGCATTTAAAAAGCGCGACAGAAGAAGAACTCCAGGGGGCGCTGCGCCCCTTTGGCGTTTTTATGGCTTTTCGAAAAGCCCCGAGCAGTAACGCTGGCAGTACAGCAGAACCGGAAAAATTCCATGACTGATACGAACAACTCGCAACCCGACAACAGCTACGGCGCCTCGTCGATCCAGATCCTCGAGGGTCTGGAGGCCGTGCGCAAGCGGCCCGGGATGTATATCGGCGACACATCGGACGGCACCGGTCTGCATCACCTCGTCTTCGAAGTGCTCGACAACTCCATCGACGAAGCGCTCGCGGGCTACTGCAACGACATCCGCGTCGTGATTCACGCGGACAACTCGATTTCCATCAGCGACAACGGCCGCGGCATCCCCACGGGCGTCAAGATGGACGACAAGCACGACCCGAAGCGCAGCGCGGCTGAAATCGTGATGACCGAACTGCACGCGGGCGGCAAGTTCGACCAGAACAGCTACAAGGTTTCGGGCGGGCTGCACGGCGTGGGCGTGTCGTGCGTGAACGCGCTCTCCAGCTGGCTGCGCCTCACGGTGCGCCGCGACGGCAAGAAGCGCTTCATGGAATTCCACCGCGGCGTCGCGCAGAACCGCATGATCGAGGACGTGGACGGCGTGCCGACCTCGCCGATGCAATTGATCGGCGACACCGAAAACCGCGGCACCGAAGTTCACTTCATGGCGGACGAAACGATCTTCGGCAGCGTCGAGTACCACTACGACATCCTCGCGAAGCGCATCCGCGAACTCTCGTTCCTGAACAACGGCGTGCGCATCCGTCTGACCGACCAGCGCACCGGCAAGGAAGACGATTTCGCATTCGCGGGCGGCGTGAAGGGCTTCGTCGAGTACATCAACAAGCAAAAGACCGTGCTGCACCCAACCATCTTCTACGTGCAGGGCGAGAAAGACGGCGTGGGCGTGGAAGTGGCGATGCAGTGGAACGACAGCTACAACGAAAGCGTGCTGTGCTTCACGAACAACATTCCGCAGCGCGATGGCGGCACGCACCTCACGGGCTTGCGCGCGGCGATGACGCGCGTGATCAACAAGTACATCGCCGATAACGAAATCGCCCGGAAAGCCAAGGTCGAAACGTCCGGCGACGACATGCGCGAAGGTCTCTCGTGCGTGCTTTCCGTGAAGGTGCCCGAGCCGAAGTTCAGCTCGCAGACGAAGGACAAGCTCGTTTCGTCGGAAGTGCGCGCACCGGTTGAAGACGTCGTTGCAAAGGCGCTCGAAGAATTCCTGCTCGAAACGCCGAACGACGCGAAGATCATCTGCGGCAAGATCGTCGACGCTGCACGTGCGCGCGACGCTGCGCGCAAGGCGCGCGAAATGACGCGCCGCAAAGGCGTGCTGGACGGCGTGGGGCTGCCCGGCAAGCTCGCGGACTGCCAGGAAAAGGATCCGGCGAAGTCGGAAATCTATATCGTCGAGGGCGACTCGGCAGGCGGCTCGGCGAAGCAGGGCCGCGATCGCAAGTTCCAGGCGATTCTGCCGCTGCGCGGCAAGGTGCTCAACGTCGAGAAGGCGCGCTACGACAAGCTGCTGTCGTCGGAGCAGATCGTCACGCTGATCACGGCGCTCGGCTGCGGCATCGGCAAGGACGACTACAACCTCGAGAAGCTGTGCTACCACCGCATCATCATCATGACCGACGCGGACGTGGACGGCGCGCACATCCGCACGCTGCTGCTCACGTTCTTCTATCGCCAGATGCCGGAGATGATCGAGCGCGGCTATGTGTACATCGCGCAGCCGCCGCTCTACAAGTTGAAGGCGGGAAAGGACGAGCGCTATCTCAAGGACGACGCAGACCTCAACGCGCACATGCTGCGGCTCGCCCTGCAAGGCTCGGAACTGCTGCCGAACGAAGGCGCGACGCCGATCGCAGGCGATGCGCTCGGCGAACTCGCGCGCTCGTACCAGCTCGCGCGTGGCGTGGTCGATCGACTGAGCCGCCTCTACGACGAACGCGCGCTCGAAGCGATCATGGACGGCGTTGCGATCGACCTGTCGAGCGAGGCCTCGACGCAAAGCTCGGCTACCGCACTCGAATCGGCACTGCGCGACGATGCGCAAAAGCCCGAGGTAAGCGTCGTCGCGATGTACGACCCGGTGCGCGAAGTGCGTTCGCTGCGCGTCGAGCGTCGTCATCACGGCAACGTGAAGGTGTCGGTGATCGACGAGGAGTTCCAGCTCACCGCCGATTATCAGCAGCTCGTGAATACGGCCAATACGTTCAAGGGCTTGATCGGCAAGGGCGCATTCATCCGCCGCGGCGAGCGCAACATGGCCGTGAGCGACTTCAAGAGCGCGATGAAGTGGCTGATTGCCGATGCCGAGCGCAATGTCTCGAAGCAGCGTTACAAAGGTCTCGGCGAGATGAATCCCGGGCAGCTTTGGGAAACGACGATGGATCCGGCCGTGCGGCGCCTGTTGCGCGTGCAGATCGAAGACGCGATTGCAGCGGATGGTATTTTCACCACGCTCATGGGCGATGATGTGGAGCCGCGTAGGGCGTTTATCGAGAACAATGCGCTTCGGGCGGGGAATATTGATGTTTGAGGGTGGGTGTAGATAAACGCTTAACCCGAGAAAAACGGACCCATAAGTTGAGAAATTTATGGGTCTTTTCTATTGGCGTAGGCCACCGGAGTTAGTACGACCGAGCGACTCGCATAACCGACCTCAAGGCACTGGCGTCAAAACAGGCTCACCGCGTTCCTTCAACAGAAACACCAGAAATTTGGCGGGTTCGGTACGACTGGCGTTGCGTCCAACCGTGTGTACGTCGTCAGGGCCTTCGTAGAAGGTCTGGCCAGGCGTCAGCGTGACGGGCTTGCCGCCGCGCACGCCCATCACAATCGATCCCTGCAGCACATAGATGAATCCGTGCGCATTGTGCCGATGCACGGGATCCGATCCGCCCGGCGGATACTCCACCGTGAGAACCACCGCTTCCTTACCCGGATAGTCCGCGAGCGCTCTGGTCATCAGCGATTTCACCTGTGTCACGTGTGTCGAGGGCGGCGCCTGCTGCGCGCTCACGGTCCCGGCGCCCAACAGCAGCACCATGGCGAAGGCTCTGGAAAGGGTCATGACATGTTCCTCGTTGTCGATCCGCGAAGGGCGGCCGTGAATGAATTTCGGCGACGCAGCACGCAGCGCGTTGCGCGGCTACGTCACCGCCTGATCAGGCCAGGCCGGATTTGTCGATGCCGAACGCCTTGTCATAGGTGCCCGGCGCAACCCGGAAACCCACGTTGACGCGATTCCACGCGTTAATCGACATCACCAGGAAAGTCAGATCGGACAATTCCTTCTCGGACAGTTGCGTGCGCACCCGATCGTAGATCTCGTCCGGCACGCCCTGCTCAGGAATTCGCGTCAGCGCCTCGGTCCACGCCAGCGCCGCGCGCTCGCGCGGGCTGAACAGGGTCGACTCGCGCCAGATCGCGACATGATGCAGACGCAACGGCCGTTCGCCATGGATCGTGGCTTCCTTGACGTGCATGTCCACACAGAAAGCGCAGCCGTTGATCTGCGACGCGCGGATATCGACGAGATGACGAATCGACTCCTCGATGGCGGAATGCTTGAGAGCAAGGCTGAATTCGACGAACTTCTTGAACAGCTCGGGGGATTGCTTCTGGTAATCGATGCGTTGGGTCATGACAGATCCTCAGTGTGAAAAAAGCGTGAGCAGTGGATTGGCGTAGTTCACGGGCCGACGGGATCACCCGCGTGCCGGCGCCCCGTTCAGCCAGTTCAGGAAACGTGTCGGCCCGATGCGGGCGTTGTCGTGAGCAACGAGCGACGAATCATCCAGTTCGCTGCCGAAGTAGCGCGCGTGCACATCGGCAACCACCGGCCGCTTGTCGCCATGTGCGGCAAGAAACTTGCGCGCCAGTTCGTCGAGCGGGAAGCGATCGGGTCCGCCTATCTCGACGTAACCATTAGTCGGCATCCCAACCGCGAGATCGGCCAGCAAGGCAGAGACGTCATCCGATGCAACCGGCTGAATCAGCGCGGGCGACAGGTGGATCGTGCCGTTGTCGTCACCCGCATCGATAATGCCGCCGATGAATTCGAAAAACTGCGTCGCGTGCAAGATGGTGTATGGAATCTTCGATGCCTCGATCAACTTTTCCTGGGCGACTTTGGCCCGGAAATAGCCGCTTTCAGGCAGACGGTCGCTGCCGGCGATCGAAAGCGCGAGGTGATGCTCCACGCCCGCGGCCGCTTCGGCGGCAAGCAGATTCCGGCCGGACGTTTCGAAAAATTCCAGTACCGCGCGGTCTTCGAACGACGGCGAATTCGCCACGTCGACCACCGCTTGCGCGCCATTCAGTGCTTCGGCCAGCCCCTGCCCGGTGACGGTGTTCACGCCCGTGCCCGGCGATGCCGCCACGACCTCATGACCGTTCACGCGTAGCCGCTTTACAATGTTCGATCCGATAAGGCCACTACCGCCGATAACAACGATTTTCATGTTCCGCTCCTTGACGCCGGGTTGATGGTCACTGCTGCGATCGATGTAGGCAGTGTGCCGGTCAGGCGATGCGGAGACATTGCCAAGCCCTTGGGTTTTCCTTGGATTTGGCCTGGTTATTTGTCCAGAAATGCGCGTCCACAAATGCAAGCCCAGAAATGCGTGTCCAGAAACGCGCGGACATGAAGCGAGGAGCAATGAATGCGATTGGTGTTCGAGGACTGCGAGCTCGACCTGGATCGACGCGAACTCATGCGAGCGTCACAACTGGTGGCAACCGCGCCGCGGGTCTTCGATCTGCTGGTCTACCTGGCGCAGAACCGCGAGCGTGTCGTCAGCCGGGACGATCTGATCGACGCGGTGTGGGGCGGCCGGATCGTTTCGGAGTCGACACTGGCCAGCCATATCAACGTCGTGCGCAAGGCTGTCGGCGATAGTGGCGAGGAGCAACGTCTGATTCGAACGGTCGCGCGCAAGGGCTTCCGGTTTGTCGCCGACCTGCGCGAAACAGGATCGGGGGATGGCGACAGCCTTTGCGGCGCCGGGTCTGACGCGCCGGTGCAAACTTCCGCACTTGTGCCGGTCCTCCCCGCGAAACCATCGGTTGCCGTCTTGCCGTTCGTGAACTTGAGCGGGGACCAGGAGCAGGACTATCTGGTCGACGGCGTGGTCGAGGACATCATTACGGCGTTGTCGCAGTACCGCTGGCTGTTCGTCGTCTCGCGCAACTCAAGCTTCACCTACAAGACACGCACGGTGGACGCGAAGCAGGTTGGTCGCGAATTGGGCGTTCGTTACGTGCTGGAAGGTAGTTGGCGCAACGTGAACAAGCGTGTGCGCATCACAGGACAGCTGATCGATGCGACAACCGGGACGCTCCACTGGGCCGGCCGCTTCGAGGGTGTGCTCGGAGACATCTTCGAACTGCAGGACCACATTGCCGAGAGCGTGGTCGGTGCAATCGTTCCGCAACTGGAACAGGCGGAAATTCAACGCGCGCGGGACAAACCGACCGAAAGCCTCGACGCCTACGACTACTATCTGCGCGGCATGGCCAGGTTGCATCACGGAACCCAGGAGACCATCGACCAGGCGCTACAGCTGTTTCAGAAAGCCATCGAATTCGATCGGGATTTTGCGTCGGCCTATGCGATGGCGGCATGGTGTTATTGCTGGCGCAAGGTCAATGGCTGGATGACAGATTGCCCGCAAGAGGCGGCGGAGGGCACACGGCTGGCGCGCAGGGCGGCGGAATTGGGCAAGGGCGATGCCGTCGCGCTCACGAGAAGCGGCCATACACTCGCCCACCTTGCCGCCGACCTCCAGGGCGGCATCACCTTGCTGGACAAGGCACTCGCGCTCAACCCGAACCTTGCGGCAGCGTGGTTTCTCGGCGCATTCCTCATGCTCTGGCACGGCGAAACCGACGTAGCAATCGAGCGCTTTACGCACGCGATGCGCTTGAGCCCGCTCGACCCGGAGTTGTACAGAATGCAGGCCGGGATGGCGACCGCGCATCTTTTCATGGGGCAGTTCGATACGGCGTCGTCATGGGCGGAGAAGGCGTTTCGGGAGTTGCCGAGTTTCTTGCTGGCCGCCGCCGTCCTCGTGTCGAGCCATGCGCTTGCCGGACGGATGACCGAAGCGCAGCGCGCAATGGACCAATTGCGCCTGCTGTCCCCCGAGTTGCGTCTCTCGAACATCACAGATTGGTTGCCGATCCACCGGGCGGAGAATCTCGCCACTCTGGCGGACGGTCTACGCAAAGCGGGACTGCCGGAATAACGGCGCTGCAAGGCTGATCGCTGGGTGCGGCGATTGGAGCAATCGCTCTACCATGCAACAATATGTATTTTAATATAATATAAGCGCATGAATTGATCGCGTCGCGCCCGACGGTTCACTCTGTTTTCGTTTTCGGCGCGGGCTTTACACCTTTGATAATTGGGGAAACAACGATGAGCGGCACTTCCAGTTTTAAAGACATCACGCACGCAGTCTCCAGCCAGATGCGAGCCATGCGTCAAACGCAGCCGGACCTGATGAACGCATTTAGCCAGCTGGCGGTTGCCGGTACGAAGGATAGTGCGCTGGACAAGAAAACGCGCGAATTCGTTGCGCTCGGCATTGCCATAGCCGGCCGGTGCGACGACTGCATCGGTTTTCATGTCCAGGCGCTGGTCAAGCTCGGCATGACGAGAGCGGAACTCGAAGACGTACTGGCGACGGCGGTCTACATGGGCGGCGGCCCGTCCATGATGTACGCCACCCATGCCCTGAATGCATTCGAAGAGTTTTCCGTCTGACCGATCGAAGCAAGCCGTGGCGCGCGGCCGGCGGTGGTGCCGGCCAGCCTACGGCGCAAGGAATACCGGCAAGGGACGGCTGCCGGCATCGCCCGAAAGACTGATCAGGGTGCGCACTTCCTGCACCATCGGAAGGGGCGACAGCCGGTCCGCCAGGAGGCGGCTGTACGCATTGAGGTCGATCGTGACGATCCGCAGGAGAAAGTCATATTCGCCCAGCACGGTGTGGATTTCGAGGACTTCGGGATATTGCTCGACGGCCGCCCTGAATTTCTCTCCGGCGCGCTCGCTGTGTTTGTTCAGCTTTACCTCGGTGAACGTCTGCACACTGAGTCCAAGCTTTGCCCGGTCCAGGATCGCAACTCTGCGAACGATCACACCGTCTCTTTCGAGTTTCTCGACGCGCCGCCATGCCTGCGACTGAGAGAGGCCGACGCGCTCGCCCAACTCGCCCATGGAAAGCGCCGCATCAACCTGAAGCGTTGCAAGGATTTTCCGGTCGAATTGATCGATAGACATATTTTTCGCATCAGATTAACGTTGTACGAAACAGAATAACGCAGAGGTACCGATCCGACGCGAAAGATGCATGAAATACGCGAATTATTGGGGATAGCATAGACGCTTCAAGACCTGAAGCCGAGCCAACCCATGACAGCCCAGACACAGACGCGAGCGACCGTTCCGGCGTTCGGGATCAGGAGTGTGTTTCAGGCGGGCGGGCTGATTGCCGCATTCGTCGCCTTGACGTTCGCGGGCAAGTGGCTCGGCGTGCCCGTGAATCCAGCGCTGACCGGCTTTGTCGTCGTTCTCGCGGCGCTGTTCGTGAGGCTTGTTCCCGTGTCCGCCGTCGAGAGCGGCGCACGTCTGCTCATCTCCCAAAGCGCGCTGTTCCTCATTCCGCCCGTGGTTGCCGTCGCGCGCCAGCGTGACATGCTCGAAGCGAACTGGTGGCCACTCGTTGTGATCGTCGTCGGCGGCACGGTGATTTGCACCGCCGCGACGTCGTTTGCGGTGGAACTTGCCACGCGCACACTTCAGAGGCGCCGGGCATGATCGCGCTCATTGCGGGCATCGCCGTCACATTGGCCGTCTATGCGCTGAATCTCCGCATTCATCGGGCCTGGCGCAATGTTTTGACTTCGCCGCTGATTCTCGCGCCAGCCATCCTCATCGCCGGTCTTTCGCTGCTGCACGTGCCGTTCGACGCCTATCTGCAGTCGACGCATGTGCTCGTCTGGATGATTGGCCCGCTGACCTTGGCGCTCGCCGTTCCGGTCTACCAGCACCGCCACTACATTCGGCACTGGTGGCCTGTGCTGCTCGTGGGCACCATCGTGTCCGGAACGACAGCGATGGTGTCCGCCGTGGTCCTCGCGAGAATGTTCGACTTGCCTGCCATCGTCGAACATAGCCTCGTGGCGCGTTCGATCTCGATGCCGTTTGCCTTCGCCGTTTCAGATGAGCTTTCCGGGACACGCGATCTGACCACCTTGTTCGTGGTGGCGAGCGGCACGGCGGGGATCGTGCTGGGAGACGCGTTGCTCGTGCTTTTCAGGGTGAAATCGGCGCAGGCGCACGGCGCTACGCTGGGCGCCATCGCGCAGGTGGCTGGCGCTGTTCGCGCACACGACCGTGGTGTTCCAAACGGCGTGATGGCGAGTTTGACAATGGTTCTCGGTGGCGCCTTCACGGTGCTTGCGGCGCCGCTCGTCGTGCGGCTTATCTAGCGCCCGCCCGGCGACTGCTCTGCGGCTGCACAACGCCTGGGATAACCCACGCATGCGATAACGCGCGGATGATCCGCGCGCGTCGCTTCCGCTTCAGAATTTGTGCATCACGCCAACATACGTCGTGACCTGTGACTGGCCGATAAGCGGATTGGTGGTCGGCGTCGCACCACGCGGCGTGGCGAACACCGAGAAATCCGAGCGGCTCGCGTTGCGCACGTAGCCCACGGTGCCATACAGGAATGTACGTGCGCTCAGGTTGTAGGTTGTGCCGAGCGCATAGAGCGTGGCGTGGCCGGCCGGATCGTGCGTTGTGCTGCCCTCGCCGCCGCGCACGCGAACGTAGTAGCCCGCGCCCGTCACCGCCCAGCGCGGCGTGGCCTGCCAGGTTGCGCCGAGCCAGAAGTGATCCGCGATGTCGGCAAGACCCACCGGGGTATCGGGTGCCGAATAGTGCGTCCACGCCGTCTGGATTGTGAACGGCGAAAGACGCAGATTGCCGCCGACGAAATATTCGCGCGAGCTAGTGAAGATGTTGCTGAACTGGCCATTCGAATCGCGCAGTTCGTCGTAGAAGCCGCGCAGGTCGAAATACGGCGAGCGGTACGTCAGCATGACGC
Organism: Paraburkholderia sp.; assembly: GCF_024281035.1. Classification (GTDB taxonomy): domain Bacteria; phylum Pseudomonadota; class Gammaproteobacteria; order Burkholderiales; family Burkholderiaceae; genus Paraburkholderia. The sequence goes on along the minus strand of NZ_JAMXLH010000068.1, from coordinate 38,231 downwards.
CATTCGAGCGGCCGAAATCGCCCGCCGCCCCATAGTTGAAACCGCTCGCCTGGTTGCCGAATGCGTATTGCGCCTGCACGTCGAAACCGCGCCATACTGGGCTGTGATATTCGACGTTATTGCTCGTCTGCTGCCAGTTGCGCCCGCGCACGAGCGATGCCGACGACACTGCCTGCTGCACGAACGGATCGAATTCCCACACGCCATCACTGTCGATGAACAGGTTGCGGCCAGCCTGCAACTGACCCCACCGGTCGTCCTTCAGGCCGACGTAGGCGCGGCGTGAAAAGAGCCGCCCGCCGCCGGACGTGCCGTTCATCACCTGCAGCGCGGTTTCCAGCGTGAACACCGTAGCGAGTCCGCCCCCCAGATCCTCCGTGCCACGCATGCCGAACATGCTCGTGCCCCAGTTGCCGCCCTGTGCTCTCCAGCGCGTGCGGGACTCGCCCGGCGAAGGCGTCGTGTTGTTCAGGTACTCGAAACCGGCGTCGATGCGGCCGTAGAGCGCCACGCTCGTTTGCGCCGACGCGAAAGGGACCATCGCCCCCAGCAGCACTGCAACAGGAATGACCTTTCTCATCGTGCTCTCCGATGACAGTTGCTCCAGTGGCCGTTGGGTCGTCCAGGATTTTCGACAGCCCCAACAGCATCGAGCCAACAATTAACGTTCCGGCCAACAACCGGTCGATCCATATCGATGGGTATCGCTATGGCTTCGATCTGCCTCGGAGGGGAATTGATTGAACTGGCTGAACTGGCTGAACTGGCGCAAAGGGATCGGTTTGCAGCTTTTTTATTAGTGTTGTTGCGACTGCCATTGTCTCCATCATTTTCTCCATACCTGAGGAATGCGAATTTATTAGGGGAATCGCACAGAATCGCAAGGTGCCCATCAAGCCGGATGGTTGCCTCGCCTTAAGAAATGTCTTGTGGTGTACAGCGTTACCTTTTTGATCGCGCCCGCTAGCCGGTAAAGGCTGAAATACCGTCGAATGGACGCTCAAGCTGCGATCCACCGTGTTCATCAAAGGCGATCGGTCCGCTCTGTGACGCGTCGCCATGCGGCAGCGCGCCCGCTTGCGATCTCGTTCGTCTCACGGAAGCGGCTCGTAAGGCTGGGGAATCGTGATCGCGCTCGTCAATGTGCGCGTGGTTGCCCATCGCAGAATCCGGCGTTTCCGTTTGCACGATCCATCTCCTCTACGCGTTCGATAGAAATGGCGCGCGTGCAATTCTTGTTGCACAGGAATCCTGATTTAAACGCGCGTACCAAACATTACAAAGCGTTGCAAGTGCGAGTGATTTAATCACCGATCGATATACCAATAAAGTCCCTCCCGTGGGCAGATGTTTCGAGCGCGGGATGTGTGATTCTCGCAGGCCCGGCAACGTAGCGCCGAACAGTCGTCAGCGCACGTTGCTCCATTCAACGCCCGGCATGCTGCGACGCAGGCTGGACAGACTCAAGCCATGCCGCGACTTTTTGCGAATCTGCGACGCCGCGAATCGTCGTCACCGTGCCGTCCGGCGCGATGAGCAACGTTCTCGGCATGTCGCCGAACCAGTTCGATTGCACGCTGGCGCGCAGATACTCGTCTGGTTCGGACAGGACGCCCCAGCTTTCGACGCCGCTCAGGCCCGCCTGGGCGAGCCGCGCTTCGGTCGCGTCGGACGGCGCCTGATCGAAGCGTACGAGTACGACATCGGCGCCGCGATGCGCGTGCACGAACTCGCCCCACTTCGGCAACTCGCCTACGCAGGGGCTGCACGTCATCCCCCAGATATGAACGATGAGCGGTTTGCCCGCATGATGCGCGCGAATATCGGCAAAGCTTTGAGCCGTGAACGGGCGCGGCGGCGCTGCGAATGCGCCAGGCGACGAACATGCCAGCATGAACGCGGCGGCAGTCGTGCCGAACAACGTGCGCAGAGAGTGCTTGAACTTCATGATGGATCCAGTGCGATCAATTGATAGCCATGCTCGCGGGTGAGCCAGGACAGGTAGACGTGCTTTCCATCAGCGTTTGCATCGGCGACGAGTACCGGCCGGTCGCTCTGGCCATCCGCCGTTTCGACCGTGCGGTCGGCGGACCACGTCACGCCGCCGTCGCTCGAATGACGCACCTTCGCCAGAATGTGCTGGCCGTCGAACTCCTTCCACGCAAGCCATACCGACTTGTCCTGCGCGAGCAGCGACGGCCGGCCGGGCTGGTGCGCCGCGTCGCCCACGCTTTGCGGTGCAGAAAAACTCTGCCCTTCGTCGGTCGAGCGCGCGTAGAAAAGGCCCTGGCGCGCTTCGCCCGCCGTAAGCCACGCGGCATGCCAGGTTCCGTCAGCCGATACGGCCAACGCGGGTCCATGATGCGGACAGCCGTCTATCGCCCAGTGATCGAACGCAACGCGGTGCGCGACCGTGGGCTTGCGCGCGGCGTCGAACGACATCACCGCGTGATCGCGTTCGTTCGTTCCGTAGATCTTGCGAAACAGGACGACCGGGTGCTGCTCCCGGTCGAGCCCGAGATCGATCCGGCAGCATTCGCACGTATGATCGTCGGCTATCGCTTCTCCCGTGAAAGTCGCGCCCGCGTCGTCGGACCACGCATAAGCGAGCGCCGCGCCTGGCTGCTGCGTGCCGTGCTCGCGCGCAGCAGCCACCGTGCGCTTGTCGAGCCACGCGGCGAAGAGCGTATCGTGCGCGTCGAATCCGATGACCGGGAATCGCTGGCTCGCCGGGTTCGACGAGATCGGGCGCGGCGGCGAGAACGTCTTGCCGTCGTCGGAGTGCGACACCATCACCTCGGCGTTCCAGTTGTCGTCCTTGAACACGCCGTAGGCCACGACGATACGGCCCTTGCGGTCGATGGCGATCTGCGGATGCGACTCGACGCCGGCATCGAGCCGCGCGCCGTGCCGGCCGATCACGACGGGTGCGCCGAAGTGCTTGCCCGCGTCGTCGGAGGCGGCGATGGAGACTGCGCCGTCGGCCGACCAGACAACCCAGAGCTTGCCGTGCGCGTCGACAAACGGCGTCGCGACGCTCGCGCATGCCAGCGCGTGGTTCGCACATTGCGGCTCTGATGAAGCGTCCTGATGATGCATCGCCGGCATCGTGCTGGCGTCATGCGCCGATGCCGCGACGCATCCGAGGGTCAATGCAAGTCCTGCAAGCAGGGTGCGCAGTGAAAAATTCGGCATGGTCGGTCGTCTCAATGCGAGGTAACGGGATCGGTGACGAAACCGACTTTGGCAACGCCTGCCGCGCTCGCCTGCGAGAGCAGCTTGGCGACCTCGCCGTAGCGCGCCATGTGGTCCGCGATGATGCGAAGTTCGGGCTGCGGCCGCTGTTTCGCCGCCGCTTCGAGCGCGGCTTCGAGCGACGGCTCGGTCGTGACCCGGCCATCCCAGCGAACTTGCCCGCCCGCATCGACCATGATGTCCACGTGCGGCACACGCAGGTTTTCGCGCTGGCTGCTCGCTTGCGGCAGCGCGATCTTCGCCGCGTGATGCACGACCGGCAGCGTCACCATGAACACGACGAGCAAGACGAGCATGACGTCGATGAGCGGCGTCATGTTGATTTCCGCGGCGAGCCCGCCATCCATGTCGCCATTCGAGTGATCGCCAATCATGCCTGCTTCTCCGCCGATGAAGTATCGAGACGCGTGACCGACGCCGAAGGGCCGGTCAGCAGCACCGTATGCACGTTGTGTCCGAAACGGTTCAGCTTGCCGACGATGCCGCGCATCATGCGCGTGAGCGCGTTGTAGCCGACCACGGCGGGAATCGCGACGAACAGGCCGAACGCGGTCATGACGAGCGTTTCGCCGATCGGACCGGCCACCTGGTCGAGGCTCGCATCGCCGCTCGCACCGATGGCGATGAGCGCGTGATAAATGCCCCACACCGTGCCGAACAGGCCGACGAACGGCGCAATCGCGCCAATCGACGCAAGCAGTGCAAGCCCGCGCTGCAGCGATGCGGATGCATCGTCGGTCGCGGCCTTCAGGCAGCGGGCCAGCCAGTCGCTCACGTCGGCGCGATCGCCCCGGCGATGCCGGCTGGCCTCGTGACGGGCCAGCGCGAGCCGCCCGGCTTCCGCGACGTCGTGAAACGGCGAACCCGGTTCGCCGAGGACCGGCACGCCGGACCCGCTCAGGTCGGCGTCCCAGATCTGCTGCTCGGCGCGCGCCGCACGCCGCGCCATCTGACGCAATTCAATCGATTTGAGCAGAATCACCGTCCAGGTTGCGATCGACATAAACGCGAGCAGCAGCGCGGTCGCGCGCGTGACGGGGTCGCCCTGTTGCCACACATGATGCAAGCCATACGTTTGCATTTTGGAACTCCTTTATTCGGAAAGATTGAAGACGACCGGCACTTTGGCGGTCGCCGGCACGGCCTTGCCGTGCTCTCTATAAGGTGCGCACGCGCTGGCCAGTACGGCGTCGAGCGCGGCGGCATCGAGTCTCGGGTAGCCGCTTGAAGCGACGACATGGGCCGCATCGACATGACCCTTCACGTCGACGCGCAACTGGACGAGCGCCGTGCCCGACTCTCCACCGCGGCGCGACAGCATCGGATAAGCAGGCTTCGCAATCGTGCAATCGAGTTGCGCCACGGCGCGCGGCGTCTGATCGCCGTCCGCAGCGGCTTGCTGTGCCGGGGACGCCTGCGGCGCCGCTGGCGAAGCATCGGATTGCTGCGCGGACGAAACCGGCGACGCGGGCGCTACGGCAGGTGCGGCCGGTGCTGCAGCGGGCGAGGGCTGCTGCTGCGGTTCGGCAACGCGCTGGTGCACCACGGGCGCTGCGGCATGCACGACCGGGCGCACGACAGGCTGCGGCGCGCTTGTCTGCCGCGCAGGCGCGGGCGGTTGCGGGTGCAACGGAACGGCCGGCGCGGGCATCGCGGATGCGGCGGGCGCGGACGTGATGAGTTCCGCCGCGACGACCCGCACCGGCACCGCCTCTCGTTGCGGCTCGCGCGCCGACATGACGAAGCCGAGCAAGGCAACATGCAGCGCGCCGACGAACACGGCAGCGCCCACGATGTGCCGCTTCTTCTGCTTTTGCGGCGGGCGTTGCTTTAGCGGCGCGTGTTGCTTCTGCCCGTCATGTCGCACATTCACCGGCAAGCCGGGCGATGCGAGGGAGAGTGGCTTGCTCACGATCAGATCCCGAACCTGGCCTGGACGTAGTACGTGCGTCCCGGATACGGGTGATAGACGAAGTACCGCGCATCGAAGAGGTTGTCGATGCCGACGGCGAGCTGAGTCGATCTGGTCGGCTTGAACGTGTACTTCACGTCGGCCACCGTATAGGTGCTCGTGCCACCGAACACGTTCGGATTCGAGTCGGTATTGGTCAGCGTGTTGTATTGGCGGCCCGAATAACGCACGCCGAGCATCACCGTCGAGCGCTCATCGATGTGGTAACTCGCCGCGAGATCGGCGCGGAAGAGCGGAATCCGGTAGAAGTATTTGCCGACGCTGGCCGGGTTCTGCGCATTGGCGAGAATCTTCGATTGCGTGTAGGCGACGCTCGCGATCAGGTCGAGCCCGTGAACGCCGACGTCCTGGCCTTGATAGCTCACCTCCACGCCGCGCGAGCGCACCTTGCCGATGTTCTGGAAACTGGTGACGTTCGGGATCACCGTCGTATCGGTCTGGCTGAAGATCGCGTTCTTCACGTCGTCCTGGAACAACGACAGGCGCCACAGACCGTTCCAGTGCGCCCATTCGGCACTCAACTCCTTCGACAGATCGTTTTCCGGCTGAAGGTTCGGGTTGTTGTTGACGATCGTGAAGCCGTTGATCGTCCCCTGGAAAAGCTCACTCACGGTCGGGAAACGGTACGCGCGCCCGACCGATGCCCGCAACGTGAGGTCCTGGGTCACGTCGAAGGAGATCGATGCCTTCGGCGACACGTGCTGCTGGTTCGATTCGGGATACGGCAGCCCCGTCGCGCCAATCGACTGCTGGCCGTTATACGCGTTCCAGTCCTCGTAGCGCAGGCCATAGACGACCTTCCAGCGCGGCAGGAAGCGCCAGGCGTCCTGCGCGTACAGCGCCTGGGTCTGCGTTTTGCCGCTGAACGAGTTGGCGAACGAACCGGCTGCGCCATCGCGCCAGTTCGCCGTGTTGTAGGTCTGGTTGTCGACGAAATAGTTGTCGTAGTGATAGCCGAAGCTCAGCGCGTGGTTCAGCAACCCGGCTGCCGGTGACGGCGGCGTCCACGTCGCCTTCAGGTCGAGCGTCTTCCAGCCGGTGCCGTCGCCGAAGGTCACGACGCCCGCGCCGTTGCCCGGGCCGCCCACGTTGGCCGTGCGTGCGACGCTGTTGGATACGTCGTAGTAGGACGCGATCGCTTCCGCGTTCCAGCCGGTCGCTTGATGCGTGCGCAACGACAGACCATAGAGCCAGTTCTCGTTGTAGCCGCGACTCGGCGCGAAAGTGGCGTCCTTGATCGTGTAGCGATTGCCGCCGATATTGACCGTGCCGCTGTACACGGGATTGCCGTTCTCGTCGGTGAGAAACGACGAGGTCTGGCTGTTGTAGGTCTGGTGCCAGTAGCCGAGCGTGAAGGCGCCCTGCACGGTCGGCGTGAAATCGTATTGCGTTTTCAGGGTGAACTGGTCCTGAACCGTGTGCTCGATGCCTTCGCCGCTCACGCCGAGCACCGCGGTCGGCGCATTGTTCTGGTTGTTGTCGAAGAACGCGCCGTGGACCACCTTGTCGCCCGGGCGCGCGGGCGTCGACGATTTCGCCGTCGTCGCGAAGTTCAGCGGCTGGCTGGTGTTATCGAGGTGATTGACGCCGAGCCGGTACGAGAACTTGCCGATCTTGTCGCCGATCGTCGCGGTGGCCTGAGCGCCGTTGAAGTTCTGATTCACCCCGTAAAGGCTGAAGTGCTGCGTGAACGCTTTCACGTCCGCGCTGGCTTCGAACTTCGTCGGCATGCGCGTCGAAATGAGGACCGTCGCGCCGAGCGAGTTGCCCGGATACAGCGCCGAGAACGGCCCATAGATCACATCGACCCGCTGGATCTCCTCGGGATAAACCATCGACCAGCGCGGCGGAAAGGAATAGCTATTGCCGAGCAGGTTGCTGAGCAAAAGGCCGTCGGCATACACGAGGCCGCGCGCGCTTTGCGTATTGCTCGTGCCGCGCACCGCGATGATGGAGTTCACGTCGCCGGTGAAGCGCTTGCGTACCGCGAGATTGGGCAGGTACTTCAGCGTGTCTTCGCTGTTGACGACGCTCCAGTTGTTGAACTGCTCGCGCGTGACGGTTTCGACGGACGCGGGCAGGTTGGGATCGACGGCGGGCTGGGCGACGCCGGCGGCGCTGGACGAATCGCTCTTCGCGTTCACGGTGACGGCCGGCAGGGTCATTTCGCTCGCAGAATTGTCTGCGTGCGCGTACGGCGCGAGCAGCGAAAAGGGAAGCATACCGAGCGTGGCGCACCACGCGGTTTTACGCGGACGAGCGCATGCGCTTCGCAGTGCGAAGTAAGACATATTAGTTCCTGAAATCGATGGACGAGCGAAATCGCATGCGTCATCGTTTGCATCAACGACGCACGTTTATCGCGGTTGTCTCAAACAGATGAAATCAGGAAACGACGGGAGGCGCGCGTGGGCGTCCGCTCGGGAACGCGCCAATCGGCGTGAATCGTGTGGAAAGGACCGGTGCTGCGGAGAACGTGAGAAGCACGTATGCCGCCTCGGCGGCCGACGCCAGTGCGGGCATGGCCGCATGGGTGGCGAGCAGGTCGCAGTAGCCGCATGCCGCCATCGTCGTCGCGCTTGAAGCGTGATGCCCGGCATCGGCGGCATGGCTCGCCGCGGAGCACATGTGCATGTTGCCCATCTGCATGCTGGACATGTGCATGTCGCCCATGTTCATTTCCGTGCACGCAACGACAGCGTCCTGGTGCGAGCGGGACTGTTCGATCAACTGACTCACGATCGGCGCGAACACGACGAGCCACATGGCGATCAAGCCAAGCCATGCGGTCAGATGTGTACGGGATCGGTTAGTCACGATATGGGCCACGAAAATGCGACTTGAGTCTAACATTCGCCCAACAAAGGCTACAACGTCGTACTTGAAATTGGGGCGCTTTGTCACACTTTGCGACGCTTTGTTTGACTGATAACGGGTCGGCAGTGTACGCCGCAGCGGATGTGCGGCGACGAATCCTCAGGATGGCCAATTTTTAAACCGTCCTTTTTAAGCCCATCCTTTAAGCCCGACACCTTCAAAAATTCATCGGCAGCACACGTCGCGATTCCGGTTCAGGCCAGGCGCGGCCCTCAAGTTGCGCTATCCACAACCTCGTGCGGATAACTCGCGGAAAACCCCATGGAATGTCTGTGTGCGAATTGGGGATAAGTGCGGAGGCGTCGCGCAGGCCAAAAAGTTATCCGACGCTGTGCGACGTTATTCACGCCCGCAAAGCGCGGTTATAAAGCGGGCAGGGTTTTGATTTGTTTGGGGTTTTCCCCGCTTGTCCACAGGAAACGCCAGGGCTTGTTAACTATTACTACGTTTACATACAAGTAAACAAGAAAACCCTAAAGACCCGGCCATCGCACCGGCCCGGATCGATCAAACCAGCGGCAGATAAAGCTCCGTGAGCAGTTCATCTGGCGCCACTTCCTCGGGCGTATTCAGATACAACTCGAAAGAAGGTGCGTCGACATCGGCTTTTCGGCCCGACTTGGGCAGCCAGTCGGCGTAAAACCAGGTCCAGACCGCGCCGAGGCCATCATACGGCCCCTTATGCAAGAGCATCGCGTGCGCGCCGCCGCGCAGTTGCATCTTCTCGACCGGCGACCCGGGCGTGAGGTTCGACGTATCCGGCAGATGAATTGCCGCCTTGGAGCGCAGTTTCGACGGCTCGACCTGATTGGGATCGTCGTAGAAAATGCCCACGAGTTTCGCCCGCGACGTCGGCACGCGGCGCGCGCCGAGCCACTGCGCGAGCGTGAAGAACGCATCGCCGATCTTCGTGTACGGGCCAACGTGCCCGACTGCAAGCAGGTTCATCGGCTGCAGGGTGACTATCTTGACGTCGCTGCGTTGCATGATGCGTCTCCGTGATGGCGGGCGGCAAAAGACGCCCGGCTACATCGATTCACGATAGCACCGTCGCGCCGGGGGTGCCCGTGCCGGTGCCCGTGCCGGTGCCCGTGCCCGTGCCCGTGACGCTGCTTCCCGTTGGCGCTATCGTGTTGCTACATGGCGGCGCGTCCGCCTGCACGGGAGCGACCCCGATGAGCCATGCCTCCACGCATTTCCAGACCCTGGGGAGCCGTGTTTACCGCTTCGACGGCCTGCGCACGCTGCTGGCGAAGGCGAGTCCGCTGCGCTCCGGCGATGAGCTTGCGGGGCTCGCCGCCGAAACCGGGGAAGAACGCGTTGCGGCAAAGCTTGCGCTGGCGGACCTGCCGCTGCGCGCGTTCCTCGACGAAGCCCTGATTCCGTACGAAACGGACGAGGTGACGCGGCTCATCATCGACAGCCATTCGCCGCTGGCCTTCGCGCCCATCGCGTCGCTGACCGTGGGCGCGTTTCGCGAGTGGCTGCTGGCGGACACGACCGGCGCTGCCGAGCTTGCGGCCGTCGCAGACGGCCTGACGCCGGAGATGGTCGCCGCCGTATCGAAGCTGATGCGCAATCAGGATCTGATCGCGGTGGCGAAGAAGCGGCCGGTGGTGACGCGCTTTCGCAATACGATCGGCTTGCCCGGCCATCTTTCGGCGCGCCTGCAGCCCAATCATCCAGCCGACGACGTCAAAGGCATTGCCGCTTCGATGCTCGACGGCCTGATGTACGGAAGCGGCGACGCCGTGATCGGCGTGAATCCCGCCTCGGACAATCTCGCCGCGATCATCCGGCTGCTCGCCATGATCGACGACTTTCGCGAGCGCTATGCGGTGCCGACGCAATCGTGCGTGCTCACGCATGTGACGAACACGCTGGCCGCCATCGAACGCGGCGCGAGCGTGGATCTCGTGTTTCAGTCGATTGCAGGCACGCAGGCGGCGAACGCGAGCTTCGGCGTCTCGCTCGCACTGCTCGACGAGGCCCATGAGGCCGCGCAGTCGCTCGGGCGCGGCACGGTCGGCGACAACGTCATGTACTTCGAAACCGGGCAGGGCAGCGCGCTCTCCGCGAATGCGCATCACGGCGTCGACCAGCAGACGTGCGAAGCGCGCGCCTACGCCGTGGCGCGCCGCTATCGGCCGTTGCTCGTCAATACCGTCGTGGGTTTTATCGGCCCGGAGTATCTGTACGACGGCAAGCAGATCGTTCGCGCGGGGCTCGAGGATCATTTCTGCGGCAAGCTGCTCGGCGTGCCGATGGGCTGCGATATCTGCTACACGAATCATGCGCAGGCCGACCAGAACGACATGGACACGCTGTTGACGCTGCTCGGCGTCGCGGGCGTGAACTTCATCATGGGCGTGCCCGGCGCCGACGATGTGATGCTCAACTACCAGAGCACGTCGTTTCACGATGCGCTGTATCTGCGCGATGTGCTCGGCCTGCGCCGCGCGCCGGAATTCGAGGCTTGGCTCGTGCAGATGCAGATCGCCGACGCGCGCGGCACGCTGTTGAGGGCGTCGCCGGGGCAGCCGTTGCTCGCCTCGGCAAAAAACTGGGTGGAGGACGCGTGAGCGGACCGGTCGAAGCGAACCCGTGGGACGCGCTGCGCCGCTTTACGAGCGCGCGCATCGCGCTGGGCCGCGCGGGCAGCGGCCTGCCGACCGCGCCATTACTCGCCTTCGAGCGCGCGCATGCGCAGGCGCGCGATGCCGTGCATCAGCCGCTCGACGCGGATGCACTGCACGCGGCGCTGAAAACGCGCGCCCTGATGTCGATCGACGTCCACAGCGCGGCACCCGATCGCGATCACTACCTGCGCCGTCCCGATCTCGGCCGACGGCTGGACGAAGCGAGCGTTCACGTTTTGTACGACGTCGTGTGCGACGCAGTGTGCGACAAACCCGCCGCGCCTGCCGATGTCGTTTTCGTGATTGCGGACGGGCTCTCCGCGCGTGCCGCTGCCGCGCATGCGCTGCCCGTGCTCGACGCTGCGCTGCCGAGGCTCGATGGCTGGCAAGTGGGGCCGGTCGTCGTCGCGCGGCAGGCGCGCGTCGCACTCGGCGACGAGATCGGCGAACGCCTGCGGGCGCGGTGCGTGGTGATGCTGATTGGCGAGCGGCCCGGCCTCAGTTCGCCGGACAGCCTCGGCCTCTATCTGACCGCCGCGCCGCGCGTTGGCCGCACCGATGCCGAACGCAACTGCATCTCGAACGTTCGTCCCGAAGGCCTGGGCTACGAGGCGGCTGCCGCGAAGCTGTGCTATCTGCTGACGCGCTCGCGCGCGCTCGGCATGACCGGCATCGGTCTCAAAGACGATAGCGAAGACGCGTCCGGCCACGCCGACGCCGCTGCAACCTTGGCTGCCGCTGCTTCGGCACCTTTGTCCGCGCCGCCCGAGCGAAGCCGCTGACGTGGCTCATGCTTGCACGCGCGCCACGGGATGGGCGTCGAGCCAGGCGCTTTCCGCATCGTCGAAGAGCCGCGAGCGCGTGATAAAGCGCAGCCCCGTGGGCCGTTCGAGCGAGAACATGCCGCCGTTGCCGGGCACGGCGTCGATGACGAGCTGCGTATGCCGCCAGTACGTAAATTGCGCCTCAGTCATGTAGAAAGGCATGCGGCCGATTTCGCCGAGTTGCACGTCCGCTGTGCCGACCATGAATTCACCGGCCGGAAAGCACATCGGCGCGCTGCCGTCGCAGCACCCTCCGGACTGGTGAAAAAGGAGCGGCCCGTGTTCGTTCGCGAGGCGCTCGATCAGCGCGAGTGCCTCGGGTGTAGCCGTGACGCGTAGCACCATTTTCCGGTCGCTCCTTGCGTGGGTTGATCGATAAAAAAAGGGCGTGCGACGTAAGAATCGGGGATGCACCGCCGCACGCCAAACCGCCAACCCACTCAGAAAAACCCGAGCGGCTGATCGCTATAGCTGACGAGCAGGTTCTTCGTCTGCTGATAGTGATCGAGCATCATCTTGTGATTCTCACGCCCGATGCCGGACTGCTTGTATCCGCCGAACGCCGCGTGCGCGGGATATGCGTGATAGCAGTTGGTCCACACGCGCCCGGCCTGAATGGCACGGCCGAAGCGGTACGCGCGCGCGCCGTCGCGCGTCCAGACGCCTGCGCCGAGGCCGTAGAGCGTGTCGTTGGCGATTTCGAGCGCTTCCTCTTCGGTCTTGAAGGTCGTCACCGACACGACCGGCCCGAAGATCTCTTCCTGGAAGATGCGCATCTTGTTGTGGCCGCGGAACACCGTGGGCTTCACGTAGTAGCCGTCGCCGAGTTCGCCGGGCAGCTTGCTGCGCTCGCCGCCGAACAGGCACTGCGCGCCCTCCTGCTTGCCGAGATCGATGTACGAAAGGATCTTTTCGAGCTGCTCCTGCGAGGCCTGTGCGCCGATCATCGTCCTCGTGTCGAGCGGATGGCCCTGCTGGATCGCAGCGACGCGCTTGAGCGCGCGCGCCATGAAGCGGTCGTAGATTTTCTCGTCGATCAGCACGCGCGACGGGCAGGTGCACACTTCGCCCTGATTGAGCGCGAACATCGCGAAGCCTTCGAGCGCCTTGTCGAAGTAGCTGTCGTCGTGTTCGACGACATCGGCGAAGAAGATGTTCGGGCTCTTGCCGCCCAGCTCCAGCGTGACCGGAATGATGTTCTGGCTCGCGTACTGCATGATCAGTCGGCCCGTCGTGGTTTCGCCGGTAAAGGCGATCTTCGCGATGCGGCGGCTCGACGCGAGCGGCTTGCCTGCTTCGAGTCCGAAGCCGTTCACGACGTTCAGCACGCCCGGCGGCAGCAGATCCTGGATCAGCTCGACCAGCACGAGCATCGACGCCGGGGTTTGCTCGGCGGGCTTGAGCACGACGCAGTTGCCGGCCGCGAGCGCGGGCGCGAGCTTCCACGCAGCCATCAGGATCGGGAAATTCCACGGAATGATCTGGCCGATCACGCCGAGCGGCTCGTGAAAGTGATAGCCGACCGTATCGTGATCGATCTCGGAGATGCCGCCTTCCTGCGCGCGCACGCAGCCCGCGAAATAGCGGAAGTGATCGGCGGCGAGCGGGATGTCGGCAGCGAGCGTTTCGCGCAGCGGCTTGCCGTTGTCGATCGTTTCGGCGACGGCGAGCTTGTGCAGGTTTTGCTCGATGCGCTCGGCGATGCGGATCAGGACGTTCGCACGGTCGGTGGCCGAGGTTTTGGCCCACGCTTCTTTCGCGCCGTGCGCGGCGTCGAGCGCGAGTTCGACGTCGGCTTCGCGCGAGCGCGGGATCGACGTGAACGGATGACCGGTGATCGGCGAAATGTCGTCGAAGTACTCGCCGCCGAGCGGCGCGACCCACTTGCCGCCGATGAAATTGCCGTATTGTTTCTTGTAAGGGAATTCCCTGTTCAGGAACTGCATCTCTGCATGATTCATGGGTGTGCTCCTCTACGTTCTCTGTATCGATATGACCAGGCGCGGTTTGCCGATCTGCCGGGAGGCGATTACGCCAGAACCGTGCCAGCCCGCAATCGGCATCGGCGCGCGCGCTTTGGGCCGTGCCTGGGCCGCATTTGGGCCGTGCTTGGGCCGCATTTGGGGCGTGCCTGGCCCGCGCCTGGGACAGCGCATGGGCCGCGTTTGCGGCGGGCGCAATGGCGGGCGCGCCGGGGATATGCGGTTCAGGCGGGATTGCGCCGTGGTGGAACAGTCCGGCGCAAAAGTGCTCAAAAAGCGAACAGTCGAGCGAAGAAATTCGTCGCCAAGGTCGCGCATGCTGTAGTCTTGCGGCCGTAACCGTCAGGAGAATCTGCATGTCCGAAACTTTTGTCTGCCGCAACCAGTCGTGCGGCACCCCGTGGGAACAGAGCGAAGTGGTCATCAAGAACGAAGGCCAGGGGCCGCTCTTTCGCTGCCCGCTTTGTGGCGCGCGCAATTACCTCGAACGGTTCGAGGACGACGAAGGCAACGTCGTCTATGAGCAGGTGGACGGCAAGCCGTTTTTGTGAGGGCGCGGCTGGCGGCGCGTGATTGGTGCGCGCCGCATGCTGTCGTTATTTGTTGTTCTGGATAGCTAAATAAATACCGACACAAAAAAGCCCACGAACGTAAACCGTTCTGAACTGCACCCCAAAAGTTGGACGCGGATCCAACTTTTGGGGTGCAGTTCATTCGTGGGCTTTTCTTATTTCACTGCAACTTCGCCGTAACGTTGCGCGATCAACTCATCGCGTGCAGATACAGATAGAGACGCGCCGCCGCCGTGCCGCCGAGCAGCGGTCCGATCACCGGAACCCACGCGTAACGCCAGTCGCTGTCGCGTTTGCCGGGGATCGGCAGCAGCGCATGCATGAGGCGCGGCGACAGGTCGCGTGCGGGGCTCATCGCGTAGCCCGTCGGGCCGCCGAGCGAAATGCCGATGCCGAGCACGAGCAGGCCGACCGGCAACGCGTCGAGTGCGCCGAGGCCGACTTGCGGCGCGGCCAGATACAGCACGCCGAGAATCAGCACGAAGGTGCAGATCGCTTCGGTAATCACGTTGTGCGTGACGTTGCGGATCGCGGGCGCCGTGCAGAACACTGCGAGCTTGAGATCGGGGTCGGCTTCGCTCGCGAAGTGCTGGCGATACGCGAGCCATACGAGGAACGCGCCGGCCATCCCGCCGAGCATCTGCGCCACGATGTAGCCGCCGACCTTCGACCATGCGAACTTACCGGCGAGCGCGAGACTGATCGTGACGATCGGGTTCAGGTGCGCGCCGCTGAACGACGCCGTCACGTAGACCGCGACGAACACGGCCATCGCCCAGCCCATCACGATGACGATGAGGTCCGCACCGCGTCCTTTGGTTTTGGCGAGAAGCACGTTGGCGACTGCGCCGTTGCCGAGCAGCACGACGATTGCCGTGCCGATGAATTCCGCTATGTAGGGTGACATGGTTGTCTCTCCGCCCCGCACGGCAGCCGCGTGCACTGCACGCGAACCGCCGTGTGGAACATGTGGTTCTATTGTGGGGGTACCAGGGGGGGACTTCGGCAGGCGTGCGGCTCAGTGCGAGTCGTCGGCCCACGCAATCGCGGCGCGCACGGCGCGCTGCCAGCCGGCCTGGCATTGGTCGACTTCCGCGGCCGGTTTCGTGCGCGAGAAGCGCCGGTCGAGCTGCCACTGGCTTTGCAGATCGCCGATGCTGCTCCAGTAGCCGATGGCAAGACCCGCGAGATACGCGGCGCCGAGCGCCGTGGTCTCGGTGATCTGCGGACGCACCACATCGACGCCGAGCAAATCGGCCTGGAACTGCATCAGAAGGTTGTTCGCGCTTGCGCCGCCGTCGACACGCAGCTCGCCGATGCGAATGCCCGAGTCGGCCTCCATCGCCCGCAGCACATCGGACGATTGATACGCGATCGAGTCGAGCGCAGCGCGCGAAAGATGCGCGGAGGTCGTGCCGCGCGTGACGCCGAACAGCGAGCCGCGTGCGTGGGCCTTCCAGTGCGGCGCGCCGAGGCCGGCGAAGGCGGGCACGAGGTACACGCCGTCGCTGTGCGGCACGCTCGCCGCGAGCGCCTCGATTTCCTGCGCGCTGCGGATCACGCCAAGACCGTCGCGCAGCCACTGCACGACCGCGCCCGCGATGAAGATGCTGCCTTCGAGCGCGTAGTTCACCTCGTTGCCGATCTGCCAGGCGACCGTCGTCACGAGGTTGTTCTTCGATTCGATCGGCTTTGCGCCCGTGTTCATCATCAGGAAGCAGCCGGTGCCGTAGGTGTTTTTCACCATGCCGGACGTCGTGCACATCTGGCCGAACAGCGCCGCCTGCTGATCGCCCGCGATGCCCGCGAGCGGAATCTTCGACGCAAACACCGTGGTTTTCGTGTGGCCGTAGATTTCCGACGACGCCTTCACCTCGGGCAGCATGCTGCGCGGAATGTCGAGCGCTTCGAGCAGTTCGTTGTCCCACTGGAGCGTGTGGATGTTGAAGAGCATCGTGCGCGATGCGTTCGTCACATCCGTCACGTGCAGCTCGTGCCGCGTGAAATTCCAGACGAGCCAGCTATCGACCGTGCCGAACGCGAGCTTGCCCTGACGTGCCTTCTCGCGCGCGCCTTCGACGTTGTCGAGGATCCAGCGGATCTTCGTGGCGGAGAAGTAAGAATCGATCGGCAGGCCGGTCTTTGCGCGCACCATGGCTTCCAGGCCCTGCGCTTTCAACTGGTCGCAGAAATCGGCGGTGCGATGGTCCTGCCAGACGATGGCGTTGTAGATCGGATGGCCGGTTTCGCGATCCCAGACGATCGTCGTTTCGCGCTGGTTCGTAATGCCGATCGCCGCAATCGACGCGCCGTTCAGGCCCGCGCGCGTGACGGCTTCCGCCGCGACGCCCGCCTGCGACGACCAGATTTCCTGCGGATCGTGCTCGACCCAGCCCGGATGCGGATAGATCTGCTCGAACTCCTTCTGGGCGCTCGACACGATATTGCCCTGGCGGTCGAACAGCATCGCCCGGGAGCTGGTGGTTCCCTGGTCAAGCGCGAGGATGTACTGGTCCGGCATGTCGCTTATCTCCATCTATTGGTTTATTGGTCGTTGTGACTGGCGCGGTGAAAGACGCGCTTTTTGCTGCTAATAAGGCTGTAAGTAAGGCTGTAAATCGCGCTGCAAATCGCTCAATGTTCGACAGATGCCGCTGGTGTGGCGGGTGCTGTAGCGAACCATCGGTCGAGACCGGCTGTGACTGCGTCAAGCGAGCCCGGTGTGACATGCAAGCCGAGCTTCGAGCGGCGCCACAGGACATCTTCCGCGCACGTCGCCCATTCGGCGTCGCGCAGATAGCGCAGCTCTCTTTCGTAGATTCCGGGGACGATTTCCGCGCCCAGTCCGGCAAGCGATTGGGCATCGCCGATCATCTGTTCCGCACGCGTGCCGTATGCGTGCGCGTAGCGTCGCGCGAGCGCGGCGGGCAACCACGGATGGCGCGCCGCGAATGCATTGGCGAACGACTCGAAATTCGCGTTGGCGATGTCTCCGCCCGGCAGCGGCTTGCCGGCCGTCCACGCCCCGGCGGACGAGCCCAGCGCACGGCACAGCAGGTCGGACGCTTCTTCCGCGAGCTTGCGAAACGTCGTGATCTTGCCGCCGAACACAGACAGAAGCGGCGCAGCGTCGGTGTTATCCATCTCGAGACGGTAGTCGCGCGTGACGGCGGACGGATTGTCCGCGCCTTCCTCTTCGAGCAGCGGGCGCACGCCGGAGTAGGTCCAGCACACGTCGGCGGGCGTTATCTTGCGCTTGAAATAGCGGTTGATCGAATCGCACAGATAGCGCGTTTCGTCGCCGTCGATTGCGACATGAGCGGGATCGGCGTGGTACGCGACGTCGGTCGTGCCGATTAGCGTGTAATCGTGCTCGTACGGAATCGCAAAGATGATCCGCTTGTCCGGATTCTGGAAAATGTACGCGTGATCGTGTTCGAACAGACGCTTCGTGACGATGTGGCTGCCCTTCACGAGACGCACGCTGTGATTCGCGTCGGCGCCGAGCGCGCCATGCAGCACGCTGCCGACCCACGGGCCCGCAGCGTTCGCAATCGCGCGGGCGCACACGGTGACGGTCGAACCGTCCGCGCGCTGCAGTTGCGCCTGCCATTCACCGTTGTGGCGCTGCGCGGACACGAGCTTCGTATGCGTGAGGATCGTCGCGCCGTTTTCTTTCGCATCGAGCGCGTTCAGCACGACGAGTCGTGCGTCGTCGACCCAGCCGTCCGAGTAGACAAAACCGTGCCGGATCGAGTCGGCGAGCGGCGCGCCCGCCGGGTGGCGGCGCATGTCGATCGCGTGCGAGCCCGGCAGCAGTTCGCGTTTCGCGAGATGGTCGTAGAGGAACAGGCCGATGCGGATCAGCCACGCCGGGCGCAGATTCGGCATATGCGGCATCACGAAACGCAGCGGCCGCATGATGTGCGGCGCTGCGCGCAGCAGCGTCTCGCGCTCCAGCAGCGCCTTGCGCACGAGCCCGAACTCGCGGTACTCGAGATAGCGCAGCCCGCCGTGAATCAGCTTGGTGCTGGCCGACGACGTGTGCGACGCGAGGTCGTCCTGCTCGCAAAGGAGCACGGACAGCCCGCGCCCAGCCGCGTCGCGCGCAATGCCCGCGCCGTTAATGCCGCCGCCGACGACGAGCAGATCGTACCGGTTCTGTCGAGTCACCCGCAGTTCCTGAAAATGGTTAAACGAACCTTAAATTTTCGAATTCGAACTTTAGCGAGCGAAATCGAAAAAGTAAAGCTCGTTTCTTGACGAAACAGGCGCGCCCGGCGCGCAGGCCGGAGAAGAGGCGTGTGGGATATTGCCGCCGCCGCCGCCGCCGCCGCCGCCGCGGCGATGGCAGACGGGCAGACGGGCAGACGGGCAGACGGGCAGACGGGCAGACGGGCAGACGGGCAGACGGGCAGACGGGCAGACGGGCAGACGGGCAGACGGGCAGACGGGCGGACGGGCGGACGGGCGGACGGGCGGACGTGCCGACGGGCAGGGAAGGTGCCCGCCAGGCGGATTACCGGGCTGGCTGGTCGGCGACGTAGACCTGGGTGGCGGCCGCCGTGATGGTTTCGGTCATTTCGGCGGGCGGCGTCTTGTCGGTGAAGAGCGCGTGGACCTGGTTCAGATGCCCCTGGCGGGCGAGCGCCGGCCGGCCGAACTTCGAATGATCGGCGACCAGATAGACCGTGCGCGCGTGCTGGATGATCGCCTGCGCGACGCGGACTTCGCGCGTATCGAAGTCGCGCAGCGTGCCGTCCGTCTCGATCGACGACGTGCCGATGATCGCGTAATCGACTTTGAACTGACGAATGAAATCGATCGTGAGTTCGCCGACGATCCCCTTGTCCCACGGACGCACGACGCCGCCCGTGATCATCACCTCGCACTCCTGGTAGCCGCTCATCATGCTCGCGACGTTCAGGTTATTGGTGATCACGTGCAGACCGCGATGGCGGTGGAGCGCGCGCGCGACTTCCTCGGTGGTCGTGCCGAGGTTGATGAAGAGCGACGCCTGGTCCGGGATGTGCGTGGCCGCGAGCGCCGCGATGCGCCGCTTTTCGTCATGGAACATCGACTGGCGCGCGGTGTACGAGACGTTTTCCGAACTCGTCGGCAGGCTCGCGCCGCCGTGATAGCGGCGCAGCAGATTCAGGTCGGCCAGCATGTTCACGTCGCGGCGCATCGTCTGCGGCGTGACGTTGAAGTGCGACGCGAGATCCTCGACGGTGACGAAGCCGTCGCGCTGCACCCATTCAAGCAGTTCCTGCTGGCGCGCATTGAGGGTCAGGCGGGGGTCTCGGGTCATGGTTGTGGTTGGGAGGCTCGTGGAGAAGCGGACACTATTCTACTGAAGTTCGAATGAACATTTTGTGGGGCTTTGGGGGCCGGGCGAAAGCGGCCGGATGGGGAAACGGGGAAAGAGTCGTGCCAGCGACGATCGGACATGGCGGGTCGTTGCCTTTCGCCGCACGTGGTCGACGTAAAAACCGATGCACAATGTCCGGGGCACGCCAATTGAAAAATAACTCAGGAATGCAAATATAAATTCAACGGACGGAGGTAAAAAACTTCACGAAACTTCAGCTGCAGATCCGGTTCGCCGATGTTTGAGGACTGGATGCGTCGATCGCCGCAGGGCGCTGAAGGATGACGAATACAACCGCATTAACTATGCGCGCACGATTCATACCGCATATTCGGCGGGTTGATGCAGTTTCCCCTATGCACTGCAAATGGAAATTAAATCGGGGATCGTCAAATACGCCACAAGTGAGCCTCGAAACGATTGCTGTCCTCCATGCATTTTGTTAGCCTCGCTCGCGGCGCACACGGCTTGAACGGATGCGACGTTCAGCCGTTTCACCAGGACATGACGTCAATGTGAAAAAGAACTGGAAATACCTTTGCACCAGGCAGGGTTTCTTCCGGCATCACAGGTGTACAAGAAAATGAATAACGGGTGTTACCGGCTTGTGCCCAGCAAGCCGCGGGGAATGTTTGTGGCCGTCGCCGGGACGGCCATGGCTCACGGCAGGTCCAATCAGGAAGAAACCGGCGCATCGTCCGCGCTCGCGTTCGCGGGCGCAGCATCGGCCCGGATTGCGCCATCCGGCGCGCATGCGCCGAATGTCATCAGCACGGCCAACGGCCTGCACCGGATAAACATCACGAAGCCGTCGCACGGGCGTATCGATGCATACGTACTCGCCGATTGACGTGCAATCGAATGCACGACTCGCATGCGCCACCACGCAATCACGAAAACGCATCGATGAGCGAGTTTGCTTCGCGTCAGACGACGTATGAGACGTCGATATCCGGCCAAAAGATTAGCTAATACTGTTTCACCCATAAGGAGAAATAATGACTCTACTGAAACCATACGGGGTTGTGCTCGCTGCCATTGTCGTGGCCCTGGCCGGATGTGCGACGGAGTCGTCGCGCACGCTGCCGGTAGCGCCGGTCGCCAGCGCGCAGCGGCCTGCGGTCGGCAAGCCGGTCGGGATTGCGGTGGGCAAGTTCGACAACCGGTCGGCCTATATGCGCGGAATCTTCTCCGATGGCATCGATCGCCTCGGCGGCCAGGCCAAGACCATTCTGATCACTGCGCTTCAGCAAAGCGGACGCTTCAACGTCCTCGATCGCGACAACCTCGACGAAATTCGCCAGGAAGCCGGCTTCCTGAAGAAGGCGCAGGCCATCAAGGGCGCGCATTACGTCATCACCGGCGACGTGACGGAGTTCGGCCGCAAGGAAGTGGGCGATCAGCAGCTTTTCGGCATTCTCGGTCGCGGAAAGCAACAGGTCGCCTACGCGAAGGTGAGCCTGAACGTGGTTGATATCACGACGTCGGAAGTCATCGCGTCGAGCCAGGGCGCGAGCGAATTCAGCCTGTCGAACCGCGAGGTCATCGGCTTTGGCAGCACGGCGAGTTACGACTCTACGCTGAACGGCAAGGTACTCGACCTCGCTATTCAGGAAGCGGTAAACCACCTTGTCGATCAGGTCGATGCGGGCGCACTGAAAGCGGCTCAGTAGGTTTGCCGAAACACTTCGGCCTGTTGGCGATTCGATCGCACACGCATATAAATAAATTCGGGGTTATCACGATGCACTACAAACGCACGATACGGGGACTCTGCTTGCCGATAACGGCTGCAGCCATGCTTCTCTCGGGATGCGCAAACGGCCCGCGCCCGCTTTACCAGTGGACCGGCTACCAGCCAGCGGTGTATGACTATCTCAAGGGAGAAAAGGCACCGCAGCAGCAGATCGATGCGCTTGAAAAGGCGCTTCAGGAGATTCGCGGCAAGGGCAACACACCACCACCAGGATTTCATGCGCAGCTTGGCATGCTGTACGCGAGCGTTGGCAACGGCACGCAGGCGATGCAGCAGTTCGAGGCCGAAAAGGAGCTTTTCCCGGAGTCCTCGACCTACATGGATTTCCTGATGAAGACACCGAAACAGCCCTGAGCGAGCCATCATGTCAAAGTTCATTTCAATCAAGCTCTGGATTGCCGTATCGACGCTGGCGTTGCTGGCTGCCTGCGCGCAACCTGTGAAGCACACCAACTACACCGCATTCAAGAACAGCCGGCCGCGTTCGATCCTGGTGCTGCCGCCGACCAACGAAACGTCGGACGTCAACGCGACGAACGGCATGCTTTCGCAGATGACCATGCCGCTCGCCGAGGCTGGCTATTACGTCGTGCCGGTGGCGGTGATGGACGAGACGTTCAAAGAGAACGGCTTGACGACGCCAAATGACATTCAGGCGACCTCGCCCGCGAAACTGCGTGAAATCTTCGGCGCTGACGCGGCGTTGTACTCGAATGTCAGCCAGTACGGTACGGTGTACCGCGTGCTCGACAGCGCCACTATCGTTACGGCGTCTGCGAAGCTGGTGGACCTGAAGACGGGCGCCGTGCTGTGGCAGGGCATGGCGAGCGCGAACAGCAACGAGGGGAATAACAATTCGGGAGGTGGTTTGATCGGGATGCTGGTGACGGCGGCGATCAAGCAGATCGCCAACTCGCTCACGGACCGGAGCCACGATATTGCCGGGGTGACGAGTTACCGCTTGCTGCACGCCGGGCCGCCGAGTGGGCTGCTGTATGGGCCGCATTCGCCGAAATATGGTACGGATTGATTTTGGGTTGAGGGATGTGTGAGGTTCCTGTTGGTGGGGGCTTCACATGGTGGTGACAGCCTGAAAAACCGTTAGCTTTGGTCGAGGTGTGGCAACAGGCTGTCGGCGTCGCGGCATCAGGATTGATCCAGCCTGATTGCAATTCGCTATCCGTCAACTGCTTGCAGCAGCGGACCATGATGCTCCGGCATCGTGCCAGTTACGCCGACCGCTCCGACGTGGCCCGAGGATTGGCCGTGGCTAACGACGCCCTCAATCTAGGCGAGCCGGTTGAGCTTGTGCACCAGATGCGTTAGCCGGCGTGACCGATCCGAGCAGCAGCGCGCTGAGCCGTCGCGCAATGTCCGACGGCGCTGCCTGACCGCTGATAATCTCAGTCCACGAGTAGACATGGGCGCCGGCCGCTTTCGCGCGCTTGAAGTGGCTGTCGTTAAAGTTGTTCGTAATGACCACCGCACCCTGCGCCAATGCGACCAGAAAGGCGTCGGTGCGATTCTTCGGGATTTCCTTGCCGGGTCGTTCCGTGATCTTCACCGATTGCAGTGCCTGAATCATGCGGTCATCCGCAAAGACGCCATAATCGAACCCGGAGTAGCCGCCACTCGATCCATCCGCAGCGGCAAAGCCGAAGATCCCGCGCTCGGTTGCTGCGGTGAGCAGACGTTGACACAACTCCTTTTCGGCCGCCGTAGCGCTGCCCCCTTGGATGCCTTGCTGGTACTCGGTAGCAAGATCGGGAGTCACCGCAATGGTGAACTCGCTGCAGGCTAGCGCTGCAACGGGATCAATGCCGGCGTCCACGAGTTTATGCAGGACGTTGTTGTCGAAATAGACATTCATAGCGTGCGGTCTCCCTTCAAGAGCGCTATCCCCTCGTAACGTACCACGCGCCAGCATTGCCCGGATGTGCGCGTGGCTGGAGAATACGGCATACGCTACAGACCTCTCTGATCCATGCTTAAGCCTATTGAGACACGGACCCCTCCGACTATCGAGCACTTGTCGACGTTGTCCGAGGATGCGAGCTGCATCGCCGGAAAGATCGCGGCCGAGGTGGCGCAGATAGACAGTGCACTGACGGCACTCGATGAACTGCTGAATCTGCTCCAGCCGCCGCACACCGGCAAGATCCGGATCGAGTGGTGGGAGCGAAACGGGCGGTGCATGCCGACGCCCGTGATCTGCTCGCATTCGAAAGCGGGCTGGCGGGCAGTGCGTGTACCTGGCAAGGGCCTTTCTCGCCGCGTGAAGTCAGCGCGGGCGTTCAACGACAACTATAAGCAGGTGAAGGCGATCTGCCAGAACGTGACGACGCTGCTCAAGATGCGCGAGCAAGCGCTGGCACCGATTGCCATGTTTCAGCGCACGACGGCTGGCACGCTAAACACCAACGCGGTGTGCCTCACGATGACCTGCACTGGGATCGATTTGGCGATGGGGTTCGCGCGGCAGCAGTTCGGGATGGAGGGCTCGACGGAAGACAGCGACGAAGACGCGCTGCAGGACGAATAGTGTCCGGCGGCATCAAGGAGCGAGCATGGTAATCACAACGACCGCAATCGTGACGAGTGCAGCAGATTTTGCCCTGGGGAAGGCCAAAGAGAAGCTCTTTGACATGGTCAAAGACAGCGTGATTGGACGGTGGAGCGAGCATCGAGCGCAGAAATTCTTTGCTGCCTTCCTCGACGAGGTTCGCAATGAGCAAGATGTGCTGACAACGTCAGCAGACTTGAACGATATGCTTCAATCGATCGCGGACGACGACGAACGGACGAGCACGATCTTCGATGCTTACCGCAGAGTTGCGCTCTCAGCAAGCAAGGATATTGGCCCCATGGTGATTGGCCTCTTGACTGCCCGCATCGTGCTCGAGAACTGGAGCGCGGACGAGACTGAGGAAATGGTGTTTGAAGGCGCCGAAGCGCTAAACGATCGCGACTTTTCGTCGTTGCAGGCGTGGATCGGTGGTTTCGTTCACGGCGACTCCGAATACAGAAAGGCGTTGGATAACCAGAAGCTCGGCATCGGTCAGCGTGGACCGATCTCTATCTTAGTTAAGGGCGGCTACCAACCCTCTCTTTCCATTACGCGGACGGGGAGGGCTCCAACGATCTCGTATCAGCCGCGGGTTCCGGCGATAAACGATGAGAGCCCATTGAATCTTTTCAATGACATAGGCCCGTTTGCACTGAAGCTTCGGAATATAGGGTTGCTTGAAGAGTCAACGTCGCCCCGTGGATACCCGCGAAATCCCGATGGAACGAACTACTTCGTGCGTGTGAGCTCAGCTTGCGAGGTTCTCTACGAGCTCGCGGCGCGCGCCAGTGAGGCGTTAGGAACTATGAGTGGGACAGCAACCCCATAATCCGCAGGAATTAAAAGGTACACAGATAATGAGAGGTGTTAAACATGGATTCTTGGCATCGCGGCGATTGGTTCAGTTTCTTTCAGGCGGTTGGATCAGTATTGGCAATTCTGGCGGCCGGGGCTATCGCCGGCTACCAAGGGGGAGCGGCTCGCAAGCTTGCACGCGAGCAACGAGCAGAGAGAGACCGAGTTGCTGCGGCGAGCCTGTTCGCGATTTATGAGTACGCACTCGTTATTAGCACTCATGTCCAGGAACGTCTTCGAGCAAAGAAGTTTCCTCTTACCGAGTCCGCAAACGCTGAGAGAATCTTGACGCGTTCGCGTGATCACCTAGCAAGCTTTCCGTTGCACGAGCTACCGACCGAAGGGCATGTGAAGCTGGCGGTTCAATTGGAAGCTCAACTTAGCATGCACATTCCCGCGATGGGGGATGCTGCGAAACAATTGGCATCGAACGGCGAGGTGGACTCGAACTTGTTGGAATCTCTTCAATCGTTCGCGGATCTGAGCGATCAGATCGAATCTTTGAAGCGTACGGCGCTCCCTCGTGGCTGACGGGCATCATGCCGACCAGCAGGCGCCGATATGACGTTCCTACCGTGCGGCGCAATCGCCACGTAACTGGGTGAATTGCGTGTTGCCGCTAAGCGCCGACGCCGACCACCAACGTAACAACTGGGAACCACGTCTGCGGCGCGATGCCAATGTTCGAGAGTTGCGTCCAAGGTGAGACTACAGCAGACGGGGAGCAGCAATGGCGTGGATCATCTCTACCCGTTGAGACGGGCCTAGTCGGAGAGACGAGCTTCCCCAGGCAACGTCGCGCGAATGGTCGCAGTCAGGCGATTTGCCGCGTCTTCAAGAGCGTCAGGGGACCAAATAATGGTGACCAAATGGTTGGTATCAAAATGGACCTTCTTGCGTCCTCTTTCATCGACCTCATCCCATTCCGCCTTACGACAGGTATAGATGACTGGCTTGCCCAGTCCTTCCGCAAAGCCGGCTTCCCAATATGCGCCATTGTTGGCGTGCGTTAGATCTGCGACGACGAAGCGAGCGGTACGCAGTGCGACCCGCAATTGGTCATCGATGAGCCCAGCTGGCTGATTGTCGGTCAGTAACTTCAGTTCAAAACCTGCACGAGCGACTGCCGGTTTGAAGTGGTCTTCGACTATACGCATTAGCGCAGGATCGAACTGCATAGCCATGAAGGCTGTTGATGTTTCGGTTTGTGCTCGTTTGTTCGCCGTGTATCGATTCCAGCCATCCAGCTTCAGGCGTAGACCCAAGCTTCCGCGGCCATCTTGCTGAATTTCAAGCAGAGCCATTGTTACTTGCTGAGCCAAGATCCATCCGAGACCAGAGTTTGGATTTTTATATGTGATTGCAGTACCAACCCAAGCTGCCATTGCATCGGTAGTCGTATAGATGAATTCCGATACAGTAGGCTGATTGTTTCCGACCCAGGTGACCAGACGATCAATCTGTTCAGCTGGGTTAGGGAGAAGATCATTCAACGCGAGTGCGTTGAGATCGCTCTCGAATATCTGCGGGCCCCGGTGTTCCGGCGTTTGTTGACAGCGAAGGCGATGACTTAGGACCGCACGCTGGTGGTCCGATAGCTGCCCCACCTTGCCCACTGCCGTTCCGATCAGGGTAAAGCGGCCGCATCTCTGGCACTCGTACGTGGATGCCGTCGTGCTCTGATTGGGTTCCCTTGCCAGCAAGGTTAGACAAACCGTACAAATTGCCATAAGGAAAGACCTCACATAGTTTGGATAATGGAATTGTCGAAGTCGTTTCTGTCGGCGACGGAGGCCGATAGTAACGGTCGGTCAGCGCTTGGACAACATTCAATGCGTGACGGATGATCTGCGCATCCATCAGCGCCACCCGGGATGACACGACGCTCGCTATACTGGGTGCGCCCCGTAACGGGCACTACAGAACCAAAACCAAAACGAGGACGGGGATGGCAGGGATCAGCTTGAGTCGCGGTCGTGTTGCCGCGCACGTATTAGCGTCGATTCGACGCGGCAGTCTCGTGGCCCTGTTGGCGCTCGCCGGCACCGCGAACGCTTACCAGCCTCCCTCCCCCGACGAGTCACAGCTGCAAGAGCACGGCCATTACGTAAACCACGACGGACACGTCGTGCATTCGCCTGCGCACGCGCGAACTGGCGCTGTACCAGTGGGCGCCACCGCAAGGTGTGGCGATGGGACATTCAGTTTCAGCCAGCACCACTCGGGCACGTGTTCGCGTCATCACGGCGTCGCCGAGTGGGAATAATGAGTGTCGTCGCCCGGTCGAACCAAGATGACCCGGCTCTCGAGCCTGGTCGCGGGCTGCCGATATATTGTGCATGTGCGAGGCCGAAGAACCTGGATATCTGATATCGTCGGTGTACAATCGCGCGAAGAATCGCCGCTAACCCCGTTGTAAACTAAGGAAAATCGCCAAATGGCGGACTGGCATTACGCAAAGGCGCCGATTACGGAAGCCGTTCTCGACATTCAGGTCGAGACCGTTGCTACTCCCGTAGCGTTCGATGCGATGCGTGCTGCCGAAGGTGAGCGCTACCCGCGGTACGAAGCTTTGCAAGCCGCGACTGGCCAGTTGATGATCGGCCCAGATAATGTGCCGATTGCATCAGCTTCATCCACGCCTATTGGACACTTGGCACGGGCAACCGATGGTTTGCAGGTATATCAAAGTCGGACCATCGGTTTCGCTTTCAGTCGGATGGAGCCATATCCGCACTGGGCCGTGTTCCGTGATGAAGCGCGGCGGCTTTGGGATATCTATCGAGCGATTGCGCAGCCCAGTCGTATAACGCGGCTTGCACTGCGTTACATCAATCGCATCGATATGCCACTTCCCGTGAAGGATTTCGGCATGTACCTGCGTACGGCCCCCCAGCTCTCACCAGACATCAATAGCGGGCTTTCGGCGTACTTCATGCAGCTAAATGTTCCGTTGCCCGAGTTCGACGCGGAAAGTGTAATAAATCAGACTATCATCCCGCCCCCGCGCCCAGGGGTTGTATCGGTGGTTCTCGATATCGACGTCTACAAGTTGGTTGGGATGCCGTTTGAGAACGATCAGCTGTGGGAAAAATTCGAGCAACTGCGCAACGCTAAGAACAAAGTATTCGAAGCTTGCATTACTAACGAGACCAGGAAGCTCTTCAAATGACGACCGCTTACGCCTTACGGGAGCCGAAGGGGTCACGTCTGCAGCATAGACAGCGCCGCTCGGCAATCAGGATGACGGGATCTGCGTCGGGTCCTGAGGCACGCAGCCTCTTCGAGGACGTCCGCGAACGCCTTTTTGGTCCTCATCAGACCCCACGCGGTACCAGCGCTGTGTCAACCTCGGTCACTCTTAATGCCGTGCAACTCGTGCGTATCAGTGACGATCGGCTTGAGGTCATAAGCCAGAGCGGAGACGACTCCTACATACCGCCTATTGCTCAGCCTGTGTTTGCAGTGAAGGCAACAATTAAGCACGCTGGCAAACTCAAGCCGCGGAAATTCAATTTCGACGAGTGAGTGGGATGTCTACGCCGTTTTGGGACAGTGTCAACGGAGCGGATCTGGCGCAAGGCGACCTTATTCAAGGTTGCCTGGTCCCACAACTCGGCGAAGACTTTGGCTCTGGCGGTGATGGATCAAATGAGACGATTCCAGTCATTGAGGCGAATCTGATCATCGTCACTCAGAGTTGCGACCTCGAGAACGGCCGAGCAGAGCTTGTCGCCCTGTGCCCCACGTATTCACTGGACGAATTTGAGTCGGCGGACGAATCGTTTAAGGCCCGGGGTCGATGGGAAGAAGTTCGAAAGGGCCGCAAGGAAGGCCTTTATCTTCTGGCGTGCCCGAGCGATCCAGCCAATAACAGGGGTTGCTTGGTTGTGGATTTTGGCCAGATTTTTAGTCTGCCTGCCCCTTACCTGTCCAAACGCGCAACGCTGGCAGGCGAGCGCTGGCGGCTCTTGTCCCCCTACCTGGAACATTTCTCCCAAGCTTTCGGGCGCTACTTCATGCGCGTCGGGCTTCCGAAACAAATTCCCGGCTTCAACAAATAGTTCGGTCCAGCTTGTTAAGCGGGTGTCTGAGAGCGCGACGGGCGACGTTTTTGGTGCACAAAATTTATCCCAATCCGTCGATCCATTGACCTGTAAGCGGTTGTGGCGCTTCGCAAGTTTCTGTATCGGTCGGCAAGCGCAACCGTTTTCGTGGAATGGTACAGATGGCAATGGCTGAGCCGAACCTCGACGTGGGCTTGGCGCTGCGGCAGCCAATGCCGCACGGGTGCCGATCTAGAGTAGCGCCGTTGTGACAGCCGAAATCCGGTTACACAGCGGTTACATGACGCGGAAAAACGAAAAAGGGTTGCGACGCTTTCGCGTGCAACCCTTCGAATTTGTTGGTGGGGCGTGAGTGGCTCGAACACTCGACCTACGGATTAAGAGTCCGCTGCTCTACCAACTGAGCTAACGCCCCAACAGAAGCGGAATTATGCAGTAGTTTCGCCGTCTTGCCAAGCTCTTTTCGCAAAATCCCTCAAAAATCACACGGCGGGGCCTGTGAAGGGTGTCGGGCACTGCTCCAGCCGGGCGTTATCGGTGCAATCCCGCGCCACAGCCGGCCCTCCCTCCCGATAAGAAGCCGCCGAACCGCGGTCGTCTCCACCCGTCACCGCACGCATACTGCCCACAAGCCCCAATCCGCCATTTAACGAAGTGGAACTCTAAAACAAAAACGGCCGGATGCACGCTCACACCACCTCCACCTCCACGCTGCTCGACTAAGATCGTGCATCCACGCGATAGAAGGCAGAAGGAGCCAGTCCGCATGTTCGATCAGGTAGTTTTCGCCGGAGGCGGCAACCGCTGCTGGTGGCAGGCCGGTTTCTGGGATGTCGTGCAACCCGAGCTGAACATCCGTCCGCGTGTGATCGCGGGCATTTCGGCGGGCGCGGCCACCGCGTGCATGCTCTACACGCGCGAAGCCGACTGGGTCATGCGCTACTACGAACACGCGCTGCGCCACAACACGCGCAATGCCTATTGGGGCAACCTGCTGCGCGGCGAATCGGTGTTTCCGCATTACCGCATCTACCGCCAGGCGCTGCTCGACATCTACGGCGAGCATTTCAGCAACCTCAAGAACGCGCCGGAGATTCGCATCGGCGTGTCGCACATGCCGCGCTGGCTCGGCGCGCGCAGCGCGGTCGCCGCAGGGCTGATCGCCTACAACATCGAGAAGTACGTCCGTAAGACGCTGCACCCCACGCTCGGCCGCAAGCTCGGCTTTCACCCCGAGTTCGTCACGGCTCAGGCATGCGAAAGCGTCGAGGATCTCGCCGATCTGATACTGCAATCGTCATGCACGCCGCCGTTCACGCCGGTTCTGCGGCGCAATGGGCGGCCCGTGCTCGATGGCGGGATGGTCGACAACGTACCGGTCGATGCGCTCGATGCCGCGCCCGGCACCGTGCTTGTGATGGTGACGCGTCTCTATCCGCGTCCGCAGATGTTCGTCGTGTCGCACGGCGTGCAGCAGCGTGTGTACGTGCAACCATCGGCCAAGGTGCCGATTTCGAGCTGGGACTATACGAGCCCGCGTCAGATGCAGCACGCCTACGACCTCGGCCGCTTCGACGGCGAACGTTTCCTCGTGCGTCTGCCCGAAGTGCTCGGAGCCGCGGCGCGCACGTAAGCGGCGCAATCATGCGCATTCACCTGCATTCACGCATTAGCGCTTTCGCACCGAATCGGCCCACTCGTGGATTGAAACGTGGACGGCATGTGCGCCGTCCACCCGCCGCTTACTTGCGTCGACCGCCTTGCAGCGCTTGCGGATTGGCGACGCTCGACATATCGCCGGCATCGAACGCGAGGATATTGCGGAACGCCGTGCTGAAGTAAAGCTCGTAGCTCTCGCGTTCCACGTAGCCGATATGCGGCGTGCAGATCACGTTCTCCATGCGCAGCAGGCTGTAGCCCTGCAGGATCGGCTCGCTCTCGAACACGTCGATCGCCACCATGCCTGGCCGGTTGTGCGAGAGCGCACCGAGGAGCGCATTCTCTTCGAGCAGTTCTGCGCGGCTCGTGTTGACGAGGAGCGCCGTCGGCTTCATGCGCAGCAGATCTTCCTGTTTCACGACGCCGCGCGTGTCTTCGTGCAGGCGCAGATGCAGCGAAAGGATGTCGCTCTCTTCGAACAGCGCTTCGCGGCTCGCGGCGATCTCGAAGCCATCGGCGCGCGCGGCTTCGATCGAATGCTCGCGGCCCCATACGACCACGCGCATGCCGAATGCCTTGCCGTAGCCCGCCACGATCCGGCCGATCTTGCCGTAGCTCCAGATGCCGAGCGTCTGTCCGCGCAGCACCTGGCCGAGCCCGAAGTTCTGCGGCATCGCCGACGTCTTCAGTCCCGACTGCTGCCACGCGCCTTGCTTGAGGTTCGCGACGTACTGCGGAATCCGGCGCTGCGCGGCCATGATGAGCGCCCAGGTGAGTTCCGCGGGCGCAACGGGAGATCCGGTGCCTTCGAGTACGGCAATGCCGCGCTCGGTGCACGCCGCGAGATCGATGTGCGCGCCGGCGCGACCCGTCTGGCTGATCATGCGCAGGTGCGGAAGCTTGTCGAGCAATTGCGAGCTAATGCGCGTGCGCTCGCGGATCAGTACGAGGGCGTCGACTTCGGAAAGGCGGCTGGCCAGTTGGCCGAGTCCGCGCACGGTATTGTTGAAAACCTTGACCTCATGATCGGCGAGCAGTTGAAAGCAGTCGAGCTTGCGGACAGCGTCCTGGTAGTCGTCAAGGATGGCAATTTTCATGGCACGGGGTTCTTGTGTGTCGCACCGTTTGAGGGCGACAGGGTGTTCATCTGGTGGTTATCCCACTATGCAGCGCGCGGCAGGCTGGTATGAATATAAAAATAGAAAGCCATCGCGGCGGGGACGGCTTGCGAATAACCGGTTTTGTTTCCCGGGGGTTTTTACCCCCGGTCGTTGCAGGCACCACAGTTGCTGTCGTGGTGCGATGCAGTCCGGTGTTTGCGTTGCCGCGAATTTTCAATTTTTAACAGCTTGTCGGGTTTCGATGCAAGCCGCTTTACAGACGGTTTCGAACCCCGGGTTAAAAAGGCCTTGACGATCTGCCCGACTGCGCGAATCGGCGGTGCATCGATTGCCGCCATTTTGTTCGTCGCAGTTACGCCTCTCGCTTGCAGCGTCGAAAGGGCCAAATCCATTTTTACAGCCCTAAAAACGGAGATAGCTCGATGAATCAAACCGATTTCAGCGCCGAGGCAGCACTGCAGGTGCCTGCCTGGGTCCGCCACCGAAAACTGGTGGAATGGGTTCAGAAGATCGCGGCACACACGCAGCCCGCGCGCATCGTCTGGTGCGACGGCTCGCAGGAGGAGTACGACCGCCTGTGCCAGCAGATGGTCGATGCCGGTACGATGCGCAAGCTCAATCCGGCGAAACGGCCCAACTCGTATCTCGCGTGCTCGAGTCCGTCCGATGTCGCGCGCGTCGAGGATCGCACCTTCATCTGCACGGCGCGCAAGGAAGATGTCGGCCCGACCAACAACTGGATCGCCCCGGCCGAAATGCACGCGACGCTCGACGGTCTGTTCGAGGGTTCGATGCGCGGCCGCACGATGTACGTCGTGCCGTTTTCGATGGGGCCGCTCGGCTCGCCCATCGCGCACATCGGTGTGGAGTTGTCGGATAGCCCGTACGTGGTCGTGAACATGCGGATCATGACGCGCATGGGCCGCGCCGTGTACGACGTGCTGGGCGAAGAGGGCGCGTTCGTGCCGTGCGTGCACTCGGTTGGCGCGCCCCTTGTGGCAGGTGCGGCGGGTCAGAAGGACGTGCCGTGGCCGTGCAACGACACGAAGTACATCGTCCATTTCCCCGAAACGCGCGAGATCTGGAGCTACGGCTCGGGCTATGGCGGCAACGCGCTGCTCGGCAAGAAGTGTTTCGCGCTGCGCATCGCATCGACGATGGGCCGCGACGAAGGCTGGCTCGCCGAGCACATGCTGATCCTCGGCGTGCGTTCGCCCGAGGGCCGCAAGTACCACGTCGCGGCGGCGTTTCCGTCCGCGTGCGGCAAGACCAATTTCGCGATGCTGATTCCGCCGCCGGCGCTGAACGGCTGGGAAATCACGACGATCGGCGACGATATCGCCTGGATCAAGCCCGGTCCCGATGGCCGGCTTTACGCGATCAACCCGGAAGCGGGCTATTTCGGCGTGGCGCCGGGCACGAGCGAAAAGACCAACTTCAACGCCATGGCGACGCTCAAGGAGAACGTGATCTTCACGAACGTCGCGTTGACCGACGACGGCGACGTCTGGTGGGAAGGCATGACCGACACGCCGCCCGCGCACCTCATCGACTGGCAAGGCAACGACTGGACGCCTGCCATCGGGAAGGAGACGGGCCGCAAGGCCGCGCATCCGAATGCGCGTTTCACGGCGGCGGCGTCGCAGTGTCCGTCGATCGACTCCGAGTGGGAGAACCCGAAGGGCGTCGCGATCGACGCGTTCGTGTTCGGCGGGCGGCGCTCGACCACGGTGCCGCTCGTGACCGAGGCGCGCGACTGGACCGAAGGCGTCTACATGGCGGCGACGATGGGCTCGGAGACGACGGCTGCGGCTGCGGGCCAGCAGGGCGTGGTGCGGCGCGATCCGTTTGCGATGCTGCCGTTCTGCGGCTACAACATGGCGGACTACTTCGGCCACTGGCTCAAGGTCGGGGCGAAGCTCACGCAACTGGGCGCGACCTTGCCGCGCATTTTCTGTGTGAACTGGTTCCGCAAGGGGCCGGACGGCAAGTTCACGTGGCCGGGCTTCGGCGAGAACATGCGGGTGCTGGAGTGGATGGTGCGCCGCATCGAGGGCGACGCGGGCGGCGGCACGCACGCGTTCGGCATTTCGCCGCGCTATGAGGACATCAACTGGCGCGGCCTCGACTTTACGCCCGCCCAGTTCGACCAGGTGATTTCGGTCGAAGCCGATGCCTGGCGCGCCGAGCTGGATCTTCACTCGGAGCTGTTCAATAAGCTCGCCCACGGTTTGCCCGAAGCGCTGCAACACACGCGCGAAAAGCTGGAGGCGCGCTTCGACGCCTGATATGTGAGCATTCACTCACTGCCGGGCCGCCTTCGGGCGGCCTTTGTATTTGGGGCGCCAGGATGCCGGGAGGCACTGTTGCAGGCCATGCAGGAGCTGTTCGGCGCTTGCGGAGCTAATTCGCCGCGGTGCAGGAATTGTTGTGCGTGAAGAAACAATGAACCATTTGGTTACACATTTTTAGTTACAGTCGAAGAAATCCACAAGAAATGTGCGTACTTTCGAGCAACTTCTGCACGAACTCACGAGTCGTAGGAGAATTCGCAGCTCGCCCAGGTGGATGGAGCGAGCAGTAATTGGGCAGGAGTCGTCTTATGGATCATCTGCAGTCGATGCGAGTGTTCGTCAAAGTGGCCGACCTTGGCAGTTTTGCCCGGGCCGCCGCCGCGATGGATATCTCGAACGCAGTCGTCACGCGCCACGTCGCCGACCTCGAAAGCCGGCTCGGCACGCGGCTGCTTAACCGTACGACCCGCAGCCTCTCGCTGACCGAATCGGGTCAGGTCTATCTCGAGCGCACGCGCCAGATTCTCGACGAACTCGAAGACGTCGAGCAGATGGTGGTCGCGCGCAATCACGAACCCGTCGGGACGTTGCGCATCGTCGCGCCGGTCGTGTTCGGACTGCACAATCTCGCGCCGGTGCTGCAAACCTACACGCAGCGCTTTCCGCAGGTCGTGCCCGACGTGTCGCTCGTCGACCGCCAGGTCGATCTCGTCGAAGAGGGCTTCGACCTCGGCATCGTCGCCGCGCGGCAGATGCGCAGCGCGAGCATCGTCACGCGGCGTCTCACGACCGGCCGCATGACCGTCTGCGCGACGCCCGCGTATCTGGAAAAGCACGGCACGCCCACGCGCCCCGAGCAGTTGATGGATCACCCGTCGCTGTCGTTGCCGTCGGAATATTGGGGCGACGAACGTGTCTTTACGGGGCCGGAAGGAGAAATCCGCGTGCGCCCGACCAACGTGATCGTTGCCAACAACACCGAGATGCTGCGCCAGTTCGCGCTGCTCGGCATGGGCATCGCCGTCCTGCCGAGCTATCTGATCGGCAGCGACATGGCGCGCGGCCGTTTCGTGCGGCTCCTGAGCGAATATCGGCTGCCGCAGATCGAGATCAACATCGCCTACCCGAGCCGCCGCCATTTGCCGGCCAAGGTGCGCACGTTCATCGATCACCTGGTCGAGCATTTCAGCCAGACGCCGAACGGCCAGGCCAGCGAGCAACCGGCGACGGACGGGCAGGCGCATCCTGCGGCAGCGTCCGCAACGTCGGCCGCGGCGCGTCACGGCGCGCAGTATCCGGCGTCGTCGGATGCATTCGACGGTTCGGAGCCGCTGCCAGACCTGCTCGATGGCGAGCGCGAGCCGAAAACCGTGCGTTCTTCAGCGCGAACGCGTACTTCGGCGCTTTCGTCGCTTTAAAGCCGGTATCTCCGCTCATCGGGCGATAAAAAAGGCGCAACCTCGTGAGAGGTTGCGCCTTTTGTCTTGTGTTGGCAGTGCGGCGCGCCCGGCGTTGCATGCCGCATGCCGCGCGATCAGGAGCCCGTCTTGCGGGTGGGCGTCTTGCGCGCGGCAGTCTTGCGTGCCGTTGTCGTCGACTTCGCTGCCGCGGTCTTGCGCGCGGGCTTCGCAACGTCCTGCTCTTCGTCGTTGGCCGCCTGCGTCTCGGGTGCCGCCTCGGCGGCGGCTGTCGATTTCTTCGCTGCGCCCTTTGCCGCCGTCTTCGCGCTGGGTTCCTTCTTCTCGAACTCGAAGCCGATCTTGCCGTCGCTCTGCTTCACGAGGAACGCCTTGAAGTTGCGGCCCGTACGCGACGACTTGAAGTTCGTCAGCAGATCCGTGCGGCCCTCCGCGAGCAGCTTCGCCATCTGCTCGCGTGTGATTTCCTGCTGAAGGATCACCTTGCCCGAACGGAAGTCGCAGGTCTTCGGACTCGCGACCGAATGCTCGCAGACGTAACTCATGCCGTGTTCGAACACGCGTCCGCCGCACTTCGGGCACGCGCCCACGGCTTCCTGCGCCGAGAAATCGGGCGCTTCGCCGTCTTCGCCGCCCTGATCCTGGCCGAAGTCGAATTCGAGCTTGTAGTTCTTCGTTTCGTCGTCGAACGAGAGCTTGAGGATCGCCGAGAACGGACGGCCCATCTTGCTGCGGAAGCCGGAAAGCGGGCCGATCGTCTTGTTCTGCAGCAGTTCCTCGACCTCGGGGATCTCGAACTGACGGCCGCCCGGAATCTTGGAAATCGAGAACTCGCACTTCGTGCAGGCGAAGCGGCGATAGTTTTCCTTCACCTGAGCGCCGCAATTCGGACACGGCGTTTCGAGCGTCGCGTAGTCGCCCGGGATCGTGTCGGAGTCGTATTCCTTCGCGCGCTTCACGATGGTCTGCGTCATGCGGGCGATTTCCTGCATGAACGCGTCGCGCTGCAGCTTGCCGCGCTCCATTTGCGAGAGC
This sequence comes from Paraburkholderia sp., assembly GCF_024281035.1. GTDB lineage: Bacteria > Pseudomonadota > Gammaproteobacteria > Burkholderiales > Burkholderiaceae > Paraburkholderia. Next base: position 1,968 of record NZ_JAMXLH010000068.1, on the reverse strand, counting down.
TTGTATTCCCACTCGCCCGTGAGTTCCGGCGCCGTGAGTTCCTTGACGTCGAGGCCGCGCAAAAGCGTCATCAGCTGGAAGGCCTTCGCGGTCGGGATCAGGTCGCGCCCTTCGCGCACGAGATACTTTTCGCCGAGCAGACCTTCGATGATCGCCGCGCGCGTGGCCGGCGTACCCAGGCCCTTCGCGGCCATCGCCTCGCGCAGTTCGTCGTCCTCGACGAGCTTGCCCGCGCCTTCCATGGCCGAGAGCAGCGTCGCTTCGTTGTAGCGTGCGGGCGGCTTCGTGACCAGTTGATGCGCGGCGACCTTGTCGGTCTTGACCTTCTCGTTCTTCTGCACCGGCACGAGGTTGGCGTCGTCGCCGCCCGTGTCGCGGCCATACACCTGCAGCCAGCCTGCCTCGACCAGCACCTTGCCCTCGGTCTTGAAGTGATGCCCTGCGACTTCGGTGATGCGGGTCGTGACGCGATATTCGGCAGCCGGGAAGAACACGGCGAGGAAGCGCTTCACGACGAGGTCGTAGAGCTTCTGCTCCGGCTCGGACAGCGATTTCGGCGCTTGCAGCGTCGGGATGATGGCGAAGTGGTCGCTGATCTTCGAATTGTCGAAGATGCGCTTGTTCGGCTTCACCCAGCCCTTGTCGAGCACCTGCTTGGCATGCGGCAGGTAGTTGTTGCTCTCCTTGAGCATGTCGAGCGTCTGCTTGACGGTATCGAGGTAGTCCTCGGGCAGCGCGCGCGCATCGGTACGCGGGTAGGTGAGCACCTTGTGCTTTTCATACAGCGCCTGGGCGAGGCCGAGCGTGTTCTTGGCCGAAAAGCCGAAGCGGCTGTTGGCTTCGCGCTGCAGGCTCGTCAGGTCGAAGAGCGCGGGCGAGAGTTGCGTGGAAGGCTTCGATTCTTCGGTGACGGTGCCTTCGCGGCCGTGGCAGGCGGCCACGATCGTTTCGGCGGCCGGCAGGCTCCAGAGGCGCGAGTCGCGCTTTTCCGGGTCGAATTCATCGCGCTTGAATTTCGGGTCGAACCAGCGGCCTTCGTAGAAACCGGCGGCGCAGACGAATTCGGCGCGCACTTCCCAGTAGTCGCGCGGGACGAAACGGCGGATTTTCTCTTCGCGTTCGACGACGATCGACAACGTTGGCGTCTGAACGCGACCGACGGTGGTCAGGAAGAAGCCGCCGCCCTTGCTGTTGAACGCGGTCATGGCCCGCGTGCCGTTGATGCCGACGAGCCAGTCGGCTTCCGAGCGGCAGCGCGCGGCATCGGCGAGCGGCTGCATATCGGAGTCGCTGCGCAGGTGCGTGAAGCCGTCGCGAATGGCGGCGGGCGTCATCGACTGGAGCCAGAGGCGCTGGACCGGCTGCTTCGCCTTCGCGTGCTGCGCGATCAGGCGGAAAATCAGCTCGCCCTCGCGCCCCGCGTCGCAGGCGTTGATCAGACGGTCGACGTCCTTGCGCTTCATCAGCTTGTTGAGCACCTTGAGCCGCGACTCGCTCTTGGCGATCGGGTTCAGGTCGAAGTGCGGCGGGATGACCGGTAGATGCGCGAAGCTCCACTTGCCTCGCTTGACCTCGTACTCTTCGGGCGCGGCGATCTCCAGCAGGTGGCCGACCGCCGACGAAAGCACGTAGTCGTCGCTTTCGTAGTACTCGTCATGCTTGGTGAATCCGCCCAGCGCGCGCGCGATATCGTTCGCGACGGATGGCTTCTCGGCAATGATCAGAGCTTTGGACATGACTGGATGTGTGTGGGTGAATCCGGGTTTGCGCCCGCGGCTATGCCGTTCGGGTCTGCTTCGGGGTCCGGCGCGCGGCCTGGGCCCCTCTCGTTAACGACCGCTTTATAGCACAAGGCGCAGCGGCAGCGATTTTCGTGTCATCTGATTGCACCGCCTGCAGCTTGCCTTGATGTCGCCTGCATATTGCTTGCACGGCAATTCCGGGCGCCAATCATAAGGGCGTGGCGCG
>NZ_JAMXLH010000067.1 GCF_024281035.1 Paraburkholderia sp. | reverse complement strand
CGATCCTGCTCCTGATCGTCGCTCTCGCCGTGATCTGGTTCGTACCGCTAGGCTGGCGCCATCTGCTGCCGAGCGACGAAGGCCGCTACGCCGAAATGGCGCGCGAGATGTGCGTCACCGGCGACTGGATCACGCCGCGCTACAACGACTACAAGTACTTCGAAAAGCCCCCGCTGCAAACCTGGATGAACGCGCTCACGTTCGCGTGGTTCGGTATCGGCGAATGGCAGGCGCGCCTCTACACGGCCCTCACGGGCTTCGCAGGCGTGATGCTGATCGGCTTCACCGGCGCGCGCGTCTTCAACGCCGCCACCGGCTTCTTCGCCGCGCTCGTGCTCGCCTGCGCGCCTTACTGGAACCTGATGGGCCACTTCAACACGCTCGACATGGCCCTGTCGTTCTGGATGCAGCTCACGCTGTGCGCGCTGCTGCTCGCCCAGCGACCGGGGCTGCCGAAGGGCCAGGTGCGGCTGTGGATGTGGGTCTGCTGGGCGTCGATGGCGCTCGCGGTGCTCTCGAAAGGCTTGATCGGCCTGATCCTGCCGGGCGCCGTGCTCGTCCTCTATACGCTGATTGCACGCGACTGGGCGCTCTGGAAGCGCCTCTACCTCGCCAGCGGCCTGATCGTGTTCTTCGCGATCGTCTCGCCGTGGTTCATCCTCGTGCAGCAGCGCAATCCCGAGTTTTTCAATTTCTTCTTCATCGTCCAGCAGTTCCGCCGCTACCTCACGCCGGAGCAGAACCGTCCCGGCGCGTTCTGGTACTTCATTCCGGTGATCCTGGTCGGTTTTCTGCCGTGGCTCTCCGTGAGCGTGCAGAGCCTGCGCCACGCGCGCGCCACGCCGCGCCAGCCCAACGGCTTCGCGCCGGTCACGCTGATGCTCGTCTGGAGCGTCTTTATCTTCCTGTTTTTCAGCGTGTCGCACTCGAAGCTGATCTCCTACACGCTGCCGATCGCCCCGCCGCTTGCGCTCATCATCGGCATGTACCTGCCGCTGATGACCCGCGAGCAATGGCGCCGCCACCTCGCGGGCTACATGTTCCTCTGTCTCGCGATCGCGCTCGGTTCGTTCTACCTCACGCGCCTTGGCAACGCCCGCAATCCGAACGCGCTCTATCGCGAATTCCAGGTGTGGGTGTTCGCCGCGGCGTCTGTCGGCTTCGTCGTGACGGCTATCGGCCTGTGGCTGAACCGCGCGCCGCGCACGCCCGCGACCGGCGCCACCGCACCGGCCGTCGCACTCGGCACCGCCTGGATTTTGCTCACGACGATCGCCGGCACCGGCCACGACGTTTTCGGCACGCTGAGTTCGGGCGCGCCGCTCGCGCCGGCCGTGCGCGCGGCCATCGCGAGAATGCCGCCCGATACGCCGTTCTATTCGGTGGGCGTGCTCGACCACACGATGCCGTTCTACGTGCGCCACACCATGACGATGGTTCAGGTGACCGACGAGCTTGCGTTCGGCATTTCCGAGGAACCGCAGAAATGGGTGCCGACGATCGCGGACTGGGAAGCGCGCTGGAAGACCGAGCGCTACGCGCTCGCGCTGATGCCGGTGGAGCGTTACACCGAACTGGCCGCGCAGGGTCTGCCGATGCAGGTCATTGCCCGCGATGCGCGGCGCGTGGTGGTCGCAAAACCGCCCCAACCGTAAGCGCCGGCCGGCGGCAGGCGCGCATGGGCGATAATTCCGCCTCGTCGCGTGCCTTGCCGCGTGCCCTGTCGTGTACCTTGTGGCCACAGCCGCCCCACATCGATCCCCAATATATGTCGAGCCGTTCCCTACGATGAATCCGATTTCCCTCTTCTGCATCCTTGCCGGCGTCGGCCTGAATGCGTGCGCGCAACTGTTGCTGAAAGCCGGTGTCAATGCGGTTGGACACTTCGAATTCACCCGTGCGAACATTCTCCCCGTCGGCCTGAAGCTCGCGACGCAACTGCCGATCATCGGCGGGCTGAGTTGCTATGTGGTGAGCGTGGTCGTGTGGATCGTCGGGCTGTCGCGCGTCGACGTCTCGATCGCCTACCCGATGCTGTCGCTCGGGTACGTCGTGAACGCCTTCGCGGCGTGGTATCTGTTCGGCGAGGTACTGTCGGTACAGCGGCTCGTCGGCATCGGCATCATCCTGATCGGCGTATTCGTGCTCGCGCGCAGCTAAAGCCACACCCGGCCACACCCGGCCGCACGTCGCTGCACAAGCAAGCGCGGCGCCCTTGTACCCAAGGGCTGCGCGCCCCATATAAGCGGATCGTAAGGTTGTCGACCCATCCTTGCGCCTCGCCCCATTCTTCACGAGCAAAGCACACATGACCCAGTCCAACGTTGCATTCCTGCCGTTCGTCAAACCCGAGATCGACGAAGAAACCATTCAGGGCGTCGCCGACGTGCTGCGTTCCGGCTGGATCACGACCGGCCCGCAGAACCAGGCGTTCGAAGCCGCGCTGTCGGCCTTCTGCGGCGGCCGGCCCGTGCGCACGTTCAACTCCGGCACCGCGACGCTCGAGATCGGTCTGCGCATCGCGGGCGTCGGAGCCGGCGACGAGGTCATCACGACGCCGGCGTCGTGGGTCGCCACGAGCAACGTCGTCTACGAAGTCGGCGCGACGCCCGTGTTCGCCGACATCGATCCCGTCACGCGCAATATCGACCTCGACAAGCTCGAAGCCGCCATTACGCCGCGCACGAAGGCCATCATGCCGGTCTATCTCGCGGGGATGCCCGTCGACATGGACCGGCTCTACGCGATCGCCCGCCAGCACGGCCTGCGCGTGATCGAGGACGCCGCGCAGGCGTTCGGCTCGACCTGGAACGGCAAGCGCATCGGCGCCTTCGGCGACCTCGTGTCGTTCAGCTTCCACCCGAACAAGAACCTCACGTCGATCGAAGGCGGCGCGCTCGTCCTGAACGACGAAGCCGAAGCCTTGCTGGCCCAGAAGTACCGCCTGCAGGGCATCACCCGCACGGGTTTCGACGGCATGGACTGCGACGTGCTCGGCGGCAAGTACAATCTCACGGATGTGGCGGCGCGCGTGGGCCTCGGCCAGCTCAAGCACATCGAACGCTTCACCGCGCAGCGGCGTGCGCTCGCGCGCGCCTACTTCGCGGGTTTCGAGGGCGGCGCGGCAGTCGGGCTCGGCGTGGGACTGCCGGTGGCGGACTTCGCCAACAGCAACTGGCACATGTTCCAGATCACGCTGCCGCTCGAAAAGCTCACGATCAGCCGCGCGGACTTCATGGCGCAACTGAAGGAGCGCGGCATCGGCTCGGGCGTGCACTACCCGGCGATTCACCTGTTCACGCTCTATCGCGAGCGCGGTTTCAAGGCGGGTATGTTCCCGCACGCCGAGCGGTTCGGCGCGACCACGGTCACGCTGCCGCTCTTCACGCAGATGACGAACGACGACGTGGCGCGCGTGTGCCGCGCCGTCAACGAAATCTGCGCGCAGTACGCGGCGGGCTGAGCCGGACGCAGCTGGACGCCGGGCCGCACAGCCCGGCCGCATAGCCCGGCCACACTGAGCGAACGCATTATGAAAACGGAAAAGACGCACTCATGACTCAAACGGAACAAGGCACCTTGACCCCGGAAGCGCCGGAAGTCTCGGTCATCATTCCGGTCTACAACGAGGAAGCGGGACTCGGCGCGCTGTTCGCGCGCCTGTACCCCGCGCTCGACCAGCTCGGCACGTCGTATGAAGTCATCTTCATCAACGACGGCAGCCGTGACCGCTCGGCCGCCATGCTCGCCGACCAGTTCCGCGCGCGCCCCGACACGACGCGCGCGATCCTGCTGAACGGCAACTACGGCCAGCACATGGCGATCCTCGCGGGCTTCGAGCAGGCGCGCGGCGAGATCGTCATCACGCTCGACGCCGACCTGCAGAACCCGCCCGAGGAAATCGGCAAGCTCGTCACGAAGATGCGCGAGGGTTTCGACTACGTCGGCACGATCCGCAAGCAGCGCCAGGACAGCCTGTGGCGCCGCAAGGCCTCGCAGGCGATGAACCGCCTGCGCGAGCGCATCACACGCATCAAGATGACCGACCAGGGCTGCATGCTGCGCGCGTACAGCCGCCGCATCATCGACACGATCAACCGCTGCGGCGAAATCAATACGTTCATTCCGGCGCTCGCGTACACGTTCGCGCAGAACCCGGTCGAAGTCGAGGTCGCACACGAAGAGCGCTTCGCGGGCGAATCGAAGTACTCGCTCTACAGCCTGATCCGCCTGAATTTCGACCTCGTGACCGGCTTCTCGGTCGTGCCGCTGCAATGGCTGTCGTTCATCGGCGTGATCCTTTCGCTCGGCTCGGCGGGCCTGTTCGTCCTGCTGCTGATCCGCCGCTTCATCATCGGCGCGGAAGTGCAAGGCGTGTTCACGCTGTTCGCCATCACCTTCTTCCTGCTCGGCGTGATCATCTTCGCGCTCGGGCTGCTCGGCGAGTACATCGGCCGCATCTATCAGCAGGTGCGCGCGCGTCCCCGTTATCTGGTGCAGACGATTCTCGAACAGCGCAACGCGCCTGCCATCGCGCAAGCGCCGCGCGAGAACCTCGCACCGCCTGTCCAACCGGCCTCGCTCAGTCAGGGAGCACAAAAATGAAGCCGCGCGCCGTCGTCTTCGCCTATCACAACGTTGGAGTGCGCTGCCTGCAGGTGCTGCTCGCGGGCGGCGTCGACGTCGAACTCGTCGTCACCCACGAGGACAGCCCGACCGAGAACATCTGGTTCGGCAGTGTGAAATCGGTGGCGATGGAGCACGGCGTCGACGTGATCACGCCCGCCGACCCGAAGAGCGCCGAGCTGCGCGCGGCCGTTTCGGCGGCGCGGCCGGATTTCATCTTCTCGTTCTACTACCGGCACATGCTGCCCGCCGACCTGCTCGCGCTCGCCGCGCGCGGCGCGTACAACATGCACGGCTCGCTGCTGCCGAAATACCGCGGCCGCGTGCCGACCAACTGGGCCGTGCTGCGCGGCGAAACCGAAACCGGCGCGACGCTGCACGAAATGGCGGCGAAGCCGGACGCGGGCGCGATCGTCGCCCAGACGCCGGTGCCGATCCTGCCCGACGACACCGCCGCGCAGGTCTTCGACAAGGTCACGGTCGCCGCCGAGCAGACGCTCTGGCGCGTGCTGCCCGCGCTCATCGCGGGCGAGGCGCCGCATCTGCCGAACGATCTCGCGCAGGGCAGCTACTTCGGCGGGCGCAAGCCGGAAGACGGCCTCATCGATTTCAGCCAGAGCGCGCAGCAGGTCTACAACCTGATCCGCGCCGTTGCGCCGCCGTATCCGGGCGCGTTCACCGACATCGGCGGCGAGCGTTTCATGATCGCCCGGGCGCGCCTCGCCCGCCCGGGTGCGGCGCCTGCGGCGCTGGCCGGATTGCCCGCGGGCATCCACGTAAGCGATAATGCGCTCTTTGCCCTCTGCGGCGACGGTCGCGCCATCGCGATCCACGAACTGCGGCACCTGTCCGGACATGCCGAAGGGCAGTCCGGCGACGGTCACGAAACCGTCGTCACGCCTGCCGCATTCGCCGAATTCACCTCATCTGCATCCCGTCAATGAAAAAAGTCCTGATCCTGGGTGTGAATGGCTTCATCGGCCACCACCTCTCCAAGCGCATCCTCGAAACCACGAACTGGGAAGTGTTCGGGATGGACATGCAGACCGACCGCCTCGGCGACCTCGTCAAGCATGAACGGATGCACTTCTTCGAAGGTGACATCACGATCAACAAGGAGTGGGTCGAGTACCACGTCAAGAAGTGCGACGTGATCCTGCCGCTCGTCGCGATCGCCACGCCCGCAACGTACGTGAAGCAGCCGCTGCGCGTGTTCGAACTCGACTTCGAGGCGAACCTGCCGATCGTGCGTTCGGCCGTGAAGTACGGCAAGCACCTCGTGTTCCCGTCGACCTCCGAGGTCTACGGCATGAGCAGCGACGAACAGTTCGATCCGGACGCCTCGCCGCTCATCTACGGCCCGATCAACAAGCCGCGCTGGATCTACGCGTGCTCGAAGCAGCTCATGGACCGCGTGATCTGGGGCTACGGCATGGAAGGCCTGAACTTCACGCTGTTCCGTCCGTTCAACTGGATCGGCCCGGGCCTCGACACGATCTACACGCCGAAGGAAGGTTCGTCGCGCGTCGTGACGCAGTTCCTCGGCCACATCGTGCGCGGCGAGAACATCAGCCTCGTGGACGGCGGTGCGCAAAAGCGCGCGTTCACCGACATCGGCGACGGCATCGACGCGCTGATGAAGATCATCGAGAACAAGAACGGCATCGCGACGGGCAAGATCTACAACATCGGCAACCCGGCCAACAACTTCTCGGTGCGCGAACTCGCGCACAAGATGCTGGCGCTCGCCGCCGAGTATCCGGAATACGCTGAGTCCGCCAAGCGCGTGCAGCTGGTCGAAACGTCGTCGGGCGCGTACTACGGCGCGGGCTACCAGGACGTGCAGAACCGCGTGCCGAAGATCGACAACACGAAGCAGGAACTGGCCTGGGCGCCCAAGGCGACGTTCGACGACGCCCTGCGCAAGATCTTCGAAGCGTACCGCGGCCACGTCGGCGAGGCCCGCGCGCTCGTCGAACAGCAGTAACGTTCACACGCGGCAACTGGGGACCTGGCAACTTGGCCCGTATCGTCCTGAAAATCGACGTCGACACGCTGCGCGGCACGCGCGAAGGCGTGCCGAATCTCGCGCGCATCTTCGACCGTTACAAGGCGCGCGCGACTTTCCTCTTCGCCCTCGGCCCGGACCACACGGGCTGGGCGCTGCGCCGCGTCTTCCGCCCGGGTTTTCTGAAGAAGGTCTCGCGCACGTCGGTGGTCGAGCATTACGGCGTGAAGCAGTTGATGTACGGCGTGCTGCTGCCCGGACCGGACATCGGCGTGAAGGCGGCCGCCGATATGCGCGCGATCCACGAAGCCGGTTTCGAATGCGGCATTCACACGTGGGATCACGTGTACTGGCAGGACAACGTGCGCAACCGCGACGGCGACTGGACCGCGAGCGAGATGCGCAAGAGCTACGAGCGCTTCACGCAGGTCTTCGGCGCGCCGCCTGTCACGCACGGCGCGGCGGGCTGGCAGATGAACGACGCGGCCTTCCGGCAGATCGACGCCTGGGGCATGCGTTACGCGTCCGACGGGCGCGGGCACTCGCCGTATCTGCCGGTCGTCGACGGCCACACGCTCAACCACGTGCAGATGCCGACCACGCTGCCGACGCTCGACGAAGTGCTCGGCGTCGACGGCATCGACGCGAACACGGTCGCCGCGTGGATGCTCAAGCTCACCGAGCATAATCCGCACGACCAGGTCTTCACGCTGCACGCGGAACTCGAAGGCCAGAAGCTTGCGCCCGTGTTCGAGCAGCTGCTCGCGGGCTGGCGCGCGCAGGGCCACACGTTTGCCACGATGGGCGACTACCATGCCGCGCTGGACCTCGAATCGCTGCCATCGTACCCTGTCACCTGGGGCGAGATCGAAGGCCGTTCCGGCCAGCTGATCGTCCAGCCCGACTGAACCCGCCGTTCGCACGCGCACCCCGAAGGTGGCCGCCGCGAAGGCCATCCCGAGCGGGCAGCTTTCATCTGCTGCCTTCGCATGCACCCTTCGCGTACGCCGCACGCATCGTCCGACCATCGACAATAACAACCGGAGAATCCTGTGCCGATCGCAGTCGACCAACCCGTTCCCGACTTCACCGCCCCCGCCACCGGCGGCGACTTCACGCTGTCGAGCCTCAAGGGCAGCAAGGTGGTCCTGTACTTCTATCCCAAGGACAACACGCCGGGCTGCACGACCGAAGGACTGCAGTTTCGCGACCTCAATCCGAAGTTCGAAAAAGCGGGTGCGCGGATCATCGGTGTCTCGCGTGACAGCGTGCGATCGCACGAGGGCTTCAGGGCCAAGCTCGAACTGCCGTTTACCTTGGTATCGGATGCCGATGAAGCGCTATGCACGCTCTTCGACGTCATCAAATTGAAGAAAATGTATGGCAAAGAAGTGCGTGGAATCGAGCGCTCCACGTTCCTTATCGACGCCTCTGGCGTGCTGCGTCGCGAGTGGCGCGGCATCAAGGTTCCGGGCCACGTCGACGAGGTCCTGGAGGCTGTACAAGCGCTTTGAGGCGCGTTATATTGGGCTGCAATGAGTGCCTGTCCACCCCATTTTTCGTCGCGTCGCGACCCAGGTTGTGACCCGGGTTGCGTCCCAGATACGGCCGGTCGTCGAATGACCGGCAACGCACATCCGGGGCACCGCGCCATTGCCGCAGTCGAGCCGCTTGCCTCGTTAGCCGGGGCGGCGGCTTTTTTGTTTGTAGTTCCGCCGCCGCGCCGGAACACGTTGCGGCCACGCGTCTTTGTCAAGGAGCCGATCGAAAACCAGGCGAACCGGCATTTCCAGACCTGAGCGCGCACCCAGCGCGGCTGCACAGGGCGCCTACCCGGCGCCGGACCGCACCGCCCGAAAGCGCACCCTACTCGACCACTCGACCCGAATTTTTCGAGGGACACCATGCCTTTGCCTACCCCCCCCAGCAAGCTCGGCAACCTGCTGCCGCCTGAGGAATACAAGGCGCGCGCGCGCACCGCGCGCGGCAACCGCAAAGCTGTAAGCGAACAAGACGCTGTCGCCGTCGCGGACTTCGGTCCCGCGAGCGTCGCCGAGCCGATGTCCCCGGCTGCGAACGCCGCAACGACGCTGCGCACGGTACCCCTGCCGACCGGCAACGCCGAACTGGCCGCCCTCGAACCCGTCGCGCCCGCACCCGCGAAAAAGCGCAAGCAGCAGGCCGCTGCGCTGCTGCAGCCCGTCCAGGCGCGCGCCGAGCCCGAAGCGCCCGTCGCGCCGGTCGCACGCAGCGCCAAGCCGGCCGCCGCGAAGCTCGACGCCGGCGCCGCAACGGGTAAGCGCACCAGCGGGAAAAAACGCCTGCATCCGGAAGAAAGCATCGAAGTGCGCAAGCTCTTCGTGCTCGATACGAACGTGCTGATGCACGATCCGACCTGCCTGTTCCGCTTCGAGGAACACGACGTCTATCTGCCGATGATGACGCTCGAGGAACTCGACAACCACAAGAAGGGCATGTCCGAAGTCGCGCGCAACGCACGCCAGGTGAGCCGCACGCTCGACCAGCTGGTGGCGAACGCCGATCCGATCTCGGAAGGCATTTCGCTTGCGCGCCTCGGCAGCCGCGAAGCGCTCGGCCGCCTGTACTTCCAGACCACGCTCACGCATATCGATCCGGTCGACGGCCTCCCGCAGGGCAAGGCCGACAATCAGATCCTCGGCGTCGTGCGCGCGCTGCAGCGCGACCGGCCGGACCGCCTCGTCGTGCTGGTGTCGAAAGACATCAACATGCGCATCAAGGCGCACGCGCTCGGCCTGCCCGCGGAAGACTACTTCAACGATCAGGTTCTCGAAGACAAGGATCTGCTGTACTCGGGCGTGCGCGCGCTGCAGCAGGACTTCTGGACGAAGCACGCGAAGGGCATGGAGTCGTGGCAGGACACCAAGACCGGCACGACCTATTACCGCGTGACGGGTCCCGAGTGCGCGTCGATGCTCGTGAACGAGTTCGTCTATCTGGAGCCGCAAAACGGCGAACCGGCGTTCCACGCGATCGTGCGCGAACTCAACGGCAAGACGGCGCTGTTGCAGACGCTGCGCGACTACGGCCATCACAAGAACAACGTGTGGGGCATCACGGCGCGCAACCGCGAGCAGAACTTCGCGCTCAATCTGCTGATGAATCCGGAGATCGACTTCGTCACGCTGCTCGGGCAGGCGGGTACGGGCAAGACGCTCGTCGCGCTCGCGTCGGGCCTCGCCCAGGTGCTCGACGACAAGCGCTACAACGAGATCATCGTGACGCGCGCGACGGTGCCGGTCGGCGAGGACATCGGCTTCCTGCCGGGCACGGAAGAGGAAAAGATGCAGCCGTGGATGGGTGCCTTCGACGATAACCTCGAAGTGCTCCAGAAGACCGACGACGCAGCCGGAGAATGGGGCCGCGCGGCCACGCAGGAACTGATCCGCTCGCGGCTGAAGGTCAAGAGCATGAACTTCATGCGCGGGCGCACGTTCGTCGACAAGTACCTCATCATCGACGAAGCGCAGAACCTCACGCCGAAGCAGATGAAGACGCTCGTCACGCGCGCGGGTCCGGGTACGAAGATCGTCTGCCTCGGCAATATCGCGCAGATCGATACGCCTTATCTGACTGAAGGCAGCTCGGGCCTGACCTATGTCGTCGACCGCTTCAAGGGCTGGGCGCACAGCGGCCACGTAACGCTTGCGCGCGGCGAACGCTCGCGGCTGGCCGATTACGCGTCGGACATCCTCTAGGCGACATCCAGACGACATCGAGCACAAGCTGCTCACGAGGGCTGTATCCGGATCACCGGATACAGCCCTTTTTTATTGCGCGGCGTTCCAGCGAAGCAACAGTTGGCGTACCAACTTCAAGTAAATTATCAAGAATTCTTGCGAGCGCCGCGCCAGACGGGCTACCATCGGCGCATTATCCGCCACCACCCGCAGCGGGCGCCCTCGCCCGTCCGAGCGTTCATGCGCCGACTCTGGTTTCCGTTACTGATCGTGGTCTTTCTTGCGGCGTGTTCGAGCACGCCCGAAAGATATTCGCGCAGCGGCGGCTCGCCCAAGGCCATCGACGCCTCGCGCACCCGGCCACCCGGCTTCCCGAATTTCGTCGACCACAGCGTCGGCCGCGAAGAGATCTCGATCCAGGCGATGGGGCTCGTCGGCATTCCCTACCGCTGGGGCGGCAATACACCCGATAGCGGCTTCGATTGCAGCGGACTCGTCAAATACGTATTCGCGCGCGCGGCCTTTGTCGATCTGCCGCGCACGACCGCCGACATGAGCGGACGCGGCGAGTCCATCGAACCGGACGAAATCGCCGCCGGTGATCTGGTGTTCTTCAATACGACCGGGCGGCCGCATTCGCATGTCGGGATCTATGTCGGCAAACTCCGCTTCGTCAATGCGCCGTCGACGGGCGGGACGGTGCGGCTCGACTATCTGACGAACCCGTACTGGGCGAAGCGCTTCGACGGCATCCGCCGCATGGCGCCGCCCAAGGCCACGCCGCAACCGTTCGATACGCCGACGTGGGAAGCGTCCGCGCCCGCCCGGCCCGCGCCTGCCGCACCGGCCGTGGCTGCCGCGCCCATGCGCGTGACGAGCGTGAATCAGAACCGGACGATGCCCGCTGCGACAACGCTGCCGGTTGCGCCCGCCTACGCGGCCGCACCGCCAGTCGCCGCGCCAGCGGACGCGTTCGAACCGCCGCCCGCGGCGCCCGCCACCGCGCAGATGCAGGCGCGCGTGGCCGGCGGTGCAACGCCCGCAGCGGCCAGCGCCAACGCGTCCGATACCGACTCGCAACCCGACGCCATCGCCGCAGCCGCAGCCGCAGACGCCTTCGAGCCGCCGCCGCCCGCCGCCGATGCAGCCGAGCGCCAGGCGGCGCAAGCGGGCTCGACGTCGATCACACCCGCTGCATCGTCCACGGCGCCCGTGCGGATCATGCGCGCCTCGACGGCACAACCGGCCGTGCGTGCGCCCACGCAAACGAACGACGATCCCATCGCGCGCTTCGCCAACAGCGCCTTCTGATTTCGCGCACAACCTCGCGTGCCCACCCGCCCCCGACATGCCGGCGCGGTTTTCGCGGCCCGCTGCGTCTGCTATCGTTCTGATACCTTTTCGCAGCGAGGCAGCGATGGATCTCGGACTCGGCAACAAGGTGGTACTGGTGACGGGCGGCAGCAAGGGCATCGGGCTCGCCTGCGCACGCGCGTTCGCGAAGGAAGGGGCGAAGGTCGCGATCGTGTCGCGCGATCCGGCGAATCTCGCCCGCGCGCGCGAGCAACTTGCGAGCGAAGGACTGCACATCCATCTCACGCGCGCCGATCTGCACGAACCGCACAGCGCGGCGGACGTGGTCGAAGATGTCTCGACGGCCGTCGGCCCGATCGACGTCCTCATCAACAGCGCGGGCGCGGCCCGCCGCTACGATCCGGAAGCGCTGGACGCCGCCGCCTTCAAGGCGACCATGGAAGCAAAGTACTTCCCGTACATCTATCCGCAGCAGGAAGTGCTGCGCCGGATGGTGGAACGCGTAAAGGCCGGTGCAACGAGCGAACCCGGAACCATCGTCAACATCATCGGCATGGGCGGCAAGTACGCGAGCGACATCCACATCGCGGGCGGCGCGGCCAATGCCGCACTCATGCTCGCCACCGTGGGGCTCGCGCACTATCACGCGCGCTACGGCATCCGCATCAACGCAATCAACCCGGGCGCGACGCTCACGGAACGGCTGCAAGAAGCGGTGCGGCTGGAAGCCGAAAGAGAAGGAATCGATGAAACGACGGCGCTCTCGCGCAGCGAGGGCAAGGTGCCGCTCGGCCGCTACGCGAAGCCTGAGGAGATTGCGGACGTGGCGCTCTTTCTCGCGAGCCGCCGCGCCAGCTATGTAACCGGCGCGCTCATCCCGATGGACGGCTGCTCCGCGCCGCTCATCTGAGCAGCCCGCACGAGTGATAAAACAACCCGGCGCCGCCTGCCGCAGCGCCGGGCACCGTGTTACATGATGCGGTGGCCGATCCACCAGCCCGCGGCGGCGAGCGCCGCCGAAGCCGGAATCGTCAGAATCCACGCCCAGACGATATTGCCCGCCACGCCCCAGCGCACGGCGGAAAGCTTCTGCGTCGCGCCCACGCCGACGATCGCGCCCGCGATGGTGTGCGTCGTCGAAACCGGAATACCGAGCCACGACGCCGTGAAGAGCGTAATCGCCCCGCCCGTCTCCGCGCAGCAGCCGCCGACCGGCTTGAGCTTGGTGATCTTCTGCCCCATCGTGCGGACGATCCGCCAGCCGCCGAACAGCGTGCCGAGGCCCATCGACAGATAGCAGACGCCCACCACCCAGATCGGCGGCGCGTCGGCGGCGGCCGAGGCGTAGCCGGTGGCGATCAGCAGCATCCAGATAATGCCGATGGTCTTCTGCGCGTCGTTGCCGCCGTGGCCGAGGCTGTAGAGGCTCGCGGAAAGTATCTGCAGACGCCGGAAGCGCCGGTCCACCTTGCTTGGCGGCGTGCGGAAATAGAGCCACGACACCAGCAGCATGAAGAACGAGCCGAGGATGAAACCGAGCAGCGGCGAGATGAAGATGAAGGCGACTGTCTTCATGAGGCCGTCGAGGTTCAGCGAGTGCCAGCCCGACTTTGCGAGCGCCGAGCCCACCAGGCCGCCGATCAGCGCGTGCGACGAGCTGGACGGAATGCCGTAGTACCAGGTCACCACGTTCCAGACGATCGCCCCGATCAGTGCGCCGAACACGACGTAGTGATCGACGATTCCGGGGTCGATGGTGCCCTTGCCCACCGTGCGTGCAACGTTCAGGTGGAAGATGAAATAGGCGATGACGTTGAACATGGCGGCGAATGCCACGGCCTGCTGCGGCTTGAGCACGCCCGTCGACACGACCGTGGCGATCGAGTTCGCCGCGTCGTGAAAACCATTCATGAAGTCAAAAATGAGCGAGATGGCCACGAGCGACGCGACCATCCAGATGGCGAGTTGTATCGATTGCATCGCGTCAGGCTCAGGCGTTTTCCAGCACGATGCCTTCGATGATGTTCGCCACATCCTCGCACTTGTCGGTGATCGACTCGAGCAGCTCGTAGATCGCCTTCAGCTTGATCACGGTCTTGACGTTGTCTTCCTCGCGGAAGAGCTTCGACATGGCCGAACGCAGCAGAGCGTCCGCCTCGGATTCGAGCCGGTCGATGTCCTCGCACGCATGCAGGATCTCGCGTGCCTGCTTCATGTCGGACAGCATCGCAACCGCGGCCTGAACCCGCTCGACGGTCGCCGTACAGATGTGGGCAAGCTGGCTCGCCTCGGAGGTCACGGCCTGCACGTCGTAGAGCGAAATGGCCACGGCCACGTCCTCCATCAGGTCGAGCGCGTCGTCCATCGCCGAAATCAGCTTGTGGATCTCGTCGCGGTCGAGCGGCGTGATGAAGGTCTTGTGAAGCAGGTCGATCGCTTCGTGGGTCAGCTTGTCGGCGGCCTTCTCGGCAGCCTGAACGTTCTGTTTGTGGATCTCCGCATCGGCCAGGTTGTCGATCAGAAGCTCCAGCTCCCGGCTTGCAGAAACGAGGCACTTTGCGTGCGCATTGAAAATTTCAAAGAACTTGCCCTCGGTGGGCATGAATCGGCCGAACATTTGAATCCCGGAAATTGGTCTCGGATGACTGTCATCCAACGGCAATGCAGCCGTCATACAGCGGCAACATTGTAACGTCAGCGGACGCGCGCGCGACTCGCTGCCCATGTAAACGCAGGGTTAAGCCACGCGCGACAGAAGCGCGCATGCGGCGCGCATCAGTTCTGGAGGGTTTCCTGCTGCTCGCCTGCTAGTCGCCGTAGAAGTTCTGTGCCCCGGCAAAATTATCGAATTTCGTGTATTGGCCGTGGAACGTGAGGCGAACAGGGCCGATCGGGCCGTTACGCTGCTTGCCGATGATGATCTCGGCAGTGCCCTTGTCGGGGCTGTCCGGGTTATAGACTTCGTCGCGGTAGATGAACAGGATCACGTCCGCGTCCTGTTCGATAGCGCCCGATTCGCGCAAATCCGACATCACCGGGCGCTTGTTCGGACGCTGTTCCAGACCGCGGTTCAGCTGGGAGAGCGCGACCACCGGCACGTCGAGTTCCTTGGCGAGGCTCTTGAGCGAGCGCGAGATTTCGGAGATTTCCGTCGCCCGGTTCTCGCCGGTCGACGATCCGCTCATCAGCTGCAGATAGTCGACGATGATGAGCCCGAGCTTGCCGCACTGGCGCGCAAGGCGCCGCGCGCGCGAGCGCAGCTCCATCGGGTTCAGGGCGCCGGTTTCGTCGATGAAGATCTGTGCTTCACTCATTTTCTGCACGGCGTGCGTGAGCTTCGGCCAGTCTTCGTCCGTCAGGCGGCCCGTGCGCATGCGGTGCTGGTCCAGCCGCCCGACCGAACCGAGCATACGCATGATGAGTTGTGTGCCCGGCATTTCCATCGAGAACACCGCCACAGGCAGGCCGTACTCGACAGCCACGTATTCGCCGATGTTCATCGAGAATGCGGTCTTACCCATCGACGGGCGCCCCGCCACGATGATCAGTTCGCCGCCGTGCATGCCCGAGGTCATGCGGTCGAGGTCGACGAAACCCGTCGGCGTTCCCGTCACGTCGCTCGGATTGGCCGTGTGATAAAGCGTGTCGATGCGCTCCACGACCTGCGTGAGCAGCGGCCCGATTTCGAGGAAACCCTGCGTGCCGCGCGCGCCGTCCTCGGCGATCGAGAACACCTTCGCTTCTGCCTCGTCGAGCAGCTGGCGCACTTCCTTGCCCTGCGGATTGAACGCGTCCGAGGAAATTTCGTCGGCGACCGAAACGAGACGCCGCAGCACCGCGCGGTCACGCACGATTTCTGCATAGCGGCGGATGTTTGCGGCGCTCGGCGTGTTCTGCGCGAGTGCGTTCAGGTACGCGAGACCACCCACGTCGTCGGCCTTGCCCGAGGTGGTGAGCGCCTCGTAGACCGTCACCACGTCGGCCGGACGCGAAGACGCGATCAGGCGGCCGACATGCTCGTAGATAATGCGGTGATCGTAGCGGTAGAAGTCGCTTTGCGCGAGGAAGTCGGCAATCCGGTCCCAGGCGGCGTTATCCAGCAACAGGCCGCCGAGCACCGATTGCTCGGCCTCGATCGAATGCGGAGGGACTTTCAGCGACTCGAGTTGGGGATCGTTCGGAGCGTTCATGGAGGGCAATTATCGGACAAGCCAGCCACCTGGAACAAGCAGCAAACCTGCAAAACGGCAGGACGGGTCACGCGCAATAAAAAAGGCAGAAGCCGCGAGGCTCCTGCCTTTTTCGAACCGACAGCGCTCGAGCGGCCCAACCGGGCCGCCCAGGGTGCTTAGACGTGCTCGCCCAGCACCGACACCGTGACGTCGACGATGACGTCGGTGTGCAGGCCGACTTGCACCGGGTGGTCGCCCACCATCTTCAGCGGGCCTTCCGGCAGGCGCACTTGCGCCTTTTCCACTGCGAAGCCTTGCTTGGTCAGCGCGACGGCGATGTCGGCGTTCGTGACCGAGCCGAACAGACGGCCGTCCACGCCAGCCTTCTGGCCGATCTGAACGGTCAGGCCGTTCAGCTTTTCGCCTTCTGCCTGAGCGGCGGCCAGCTTTTCTGCGGCGACCTTTTCGAGTTCGGCGCGGCGAACTTCGAATTCGGCGATCGCGTCCTTCGTGGCGCGACGGGCCTTCTTGTTCGGGATCAGGAAGTTACGTGCGTAACCGTCCTTCACCTTGACGATGTCGCCCAGATTACCGAGGTTGACGACTTTTTCGAGAAGAATGATCTGCATTCGGATGCTCCTTGTAGCGGCGTCGGGTTAGGCCTTGTGCTGGTCGGTGTACGGCACCAGCGCGAGGAAACGCGCGCGCTTGATAGCCGTGTCCAGCTGACGTTGATAGTGGGCCTTGGTACCCGTCAGACGCGCCGGCGTGATCTTGCCGTTTTCGCCGATGAAGTCCTTCAGCGTATCGATATCCTTGTAGTCGATCTGCTCGACGCCTGCAGCCGTGAAGCGGCAGAACTTCTTACGCTTGAAGAGCGGGTTTTGCTGTTGACGACGCTTGTCGAATTTCTTACCAGTCGGGCGGGGCATGATTAGTCCTTTCCTGTACCTTGCATTTCGGTGATGTGAAACACCAGGGTTCGCGCGTTGCGGTGCTTTTTCGCCAGAAAACCGGTGAAGAGCGTCTCGACGCCCATTTCACAGCCTTCCAGCTTGCCGCAAGCCTCGCCGGCGGCCACTGCATCCATCGTCAGTTCCACGAGGCGGGCAACGCCGGCCTCGACGACTTCGGTGCGGTGGTGCAACGTGCAGCTTGCAATCGGAACGCCGGCGGGGGTATATCGCACCGGTTCGCGTTCGACGACGCTCGCCTTGAGTTGCAGCCTGTTCACGGGGCTTACGAAGTTAACTTAAGCAGCTGGGCTCGAATCCTGATGGCTTGTGTCGTTTAAGCCTGCGCGTCGGTCGGCTGGGCAGCCGCCTTCTTGGCTTCTTCGCGCTGCACTTCCTTCATCATCGGCGACGGGCCGGTTTCGGCCTTCTTCATCTTGACGATGAGGTGACGCAGAACGGCGTCGTTGAACTTGAACGCGTGTTCCAGTTCGTCGAGCGTGGTCTGGTCGCATTCGATGTTCATGCAGACGTAGTGAGCCTTCGCGAGTTTCTCGATCATGTAGGCCAGTTGACGACGGCCCCAGTCTTCGATGCGGTGGATCTGGCCACCGTGCGACGTGATCGTGCCCTTGTAACGCTCGATCATGGCGGGCACTTGCTCGCTTTGATCGGGGTGCACGATGAAGACGATTTCGTAATGACGCATTACACACTCCTTGTGGATTAAAGCCGCCCGGGCGCCATTGAACTCTCCGGAATACCCGTTGAATTCTCCGGTGCGGCAAGTGAGAAGCCGAAGATTGTAACGCGAGGGCGCGCGGCGCGCAACTGAAATCAGTCGCGCGCGGCGTGTTTCGGACGTGTTTTCAATGACTTGGCGCGGCTTGCCCCGTTCGGGCGTGCGCCAACTACGCATCAACTACGCGCGAACGGCGTGCCAACCGTGTGTCAACCGCGCGCCAGCTCAGGCATCGCATGCGCGTTCAGGCGCCGCCGAGGCGCGCGTCCAGCGCGGCGCGCAGGCCCGTGAGCGCCTCCGGCCCGGCATCGGTGACGGCCCACCAGGTCATGCCGCCAGCCTGCCAGCGCGCCAGCGCGTAGCCCTCGCTGATGCGCAGCGGCGGGCCTGCCGCCGCAGCCGGGCCCGCCTCGCCCGGCGGGAAGACGTAGAGATCGATCACGTGCTTGCGGTAGTGATAGACGAGCACCGCCACACGCTCACGCCCCACATAGTCGAGCCGTCCGCCTGCGAGCGGGAAACCCTCGGCGGCGAGATCCTCAACGGGCGGCGCGTAGTCGATCTTGCCGTTGAACCACGGCTTGACCGTATGTTTGTCGGTCGAGATTACGTCGAGGTCGCGTCCCGAAATCTGGGCGCGGACGTGGCTCGCCACAAGCTCGTTGACGAATTCGCCGCCGGTTGCCGGGCGGCGCAGGTTCAGCGCCGCGGCAAAGCCGAGCGCACAGAGCACAAGCAGCGCGCCCGCGAGCCAGCTAAACCCCGCCGCCTGCCCTCCGGCACCCGAGCCGAATCCGCCGAACCCACCGAACCCACCGAACCCACCAAAGCGCGGCCACGGCCAGGCACTCCAGCCGGTCTTGCGCACACGCACGCGCCCGGATTGTTCGACGGTCTCTCCCGCGCGAGAACCCTGGTCGGCTACGACCGGCGGCAAGGCTGCGACGATGCGCGCGCCGAGCCCTGCCGGTGCGCGGTAGTAGTCCGCGGACTTCACCGCCTTCGACATCGCCTGTACGGCCTGCGCGTCGCGCTGGCACTGCGCGCAGCCGGACAAATGCTCCCGCACGCGCCGTTCGTCGGCGGCGGAAAGCTCGCGGTCGACGCTCGCGTCGACCAGTGGGCGCACTTCGTCACATTTCATCGGGCGCCTCCGTCGTAGGGCCACCTGGATGGCCATCTGTATGCGGCTGCGGTCCGCCGTCGACGGCGGACTCGCCAGCGAACCGGCCAACGCTCCCCCGCACCGATGGCCGCCTTGCCTGATGGCTCACCCCGCCGTCATCGTCCGCGCCGTTGCCGCTCGCGCCTGGCCGCGCAGTTTGCATGTCCCGCTGCACGTCGGGCTGCACGTTGCTTTGCACACGCCCCTGCGAAGCCGCAAGCAGCACGGCAAGCCGACGGCGTCCGCGCGCAAGCCTCGACATCACGGTTCCCACCGGGAGATCGGCGATCACCGCGATCTCGCGATAGCTCAAATCTTCCATCTCACGCAGCACGAGCACTTCCCGATACTCCACCGGCAGCCTGTGCAGCGCATCCTGCACGACGCGCGCGTCTTCCGCGCGAATAGCGAGCGTTTCCGGGTCCGCGCTCGCGGTTTCCCAACCTTCGGGCGGCGTGTCGTCGCGCAACTCGTCGAACGGCGTCACCTCCTCCGATGTCGAGCGCCGTCGCCACTCGTCGTACCAGACGCGCCGCACGATCGCGAGCAGCCACGGACGCGCAAGGTCGCCGCGAAACGTATCGAAGAAACGGAACGCCCGCAGGAACGCCTCCTGGACGATGTCGTCGGCATCGCCCGGATTGCGCGAGAGCCAGCGCGCGAGGTTGTAGGCCGCATCGAGATGCGGCAGCGCGAGCGCCTGGAAACGGCTGCTGCGCGCCGCTTCCTCGCTTTCCGCTGGCTCGACATGCTCGTTCGCGCTTGCGCCCACGCTCGCCCCTCGTGCGTCTTGCGGTGTCCCGCGTCCTGCCAACCGCGCCTCTCCCTCCCACCTTCTCGTGTTCAGGCCGCCCTGCATGCAGTACCGGCGCTCCAGCCAGTGTATTCCCGCCGTTTGCGCCCGCCAGCGAAAAATAAAGCGGGAAT
Source organism: Paraburkholderia sp. (assembly GCF_024281035.1). Lineage (GTDB taxonomy): Bacteria > Pseudomonadota > Gammaproteobacteria > Burkholderiales > Burkholderiaceae > Paraburkholderia. The sequence continues at coordinate 49,249 of NZ_JAMXLH010000067.1, read as the reverse complement.
ACACGGCGCGTCCGCGCGGTAAGACAGGCACATCCACGCGTGAGGAGGCGACCATGCCCACCACTTTGAAACGGCGCGACTTCCTGCGCCTCGCCGCACTGGGCGGCGGCGTCGCATTTGCATCGGCGCTGCCCGGCTGGGCCGCGGAACGCGACGCAGATTTCTTCTTCGTCCAGCTTTCCGATGCGCACTGGGGCTTCGAAGGCCCGAAGGTCAACCCCGACGCCAAAGGCACGCTGCCGAAGGCAATCGCCGCCGTCAACGCGTTGCCCGCAAAGCCCGATTTCGTCGTGTTCACGGGCGACCTCACGCACACGACCGACGACCCCACCGTGCGCCGCACGCGCATGCATGAATTCCAGTCGATCATTGCGACGCTGAAAGTCAAGCCGCTCTATCTGATGCCAGGCGAGCACGACGCGAGTCTCGACAACGGCGAGGCGTACCGCGAGCTGTTCGGTCAGACGCACTACACGTTCGACCATCGCGGCGTGCATTTCATCGTGCTCGACAACGTGTCCGATCCTGCGGCCCGCGTGGGCGACACGCAGATCGCGTGGCTCGCCGACGACCTCTCGCGTCAGCGCCCGGACGCCCGCATCGTCGTCTTCACGCACCGGCCGCTTTTCGATCTCGCGCCGCAATGGGACTGGGCCACGCGCGACGGCGCCGCCGTGATCAACGTGCTGCAGAAGCACCAGAACGTCACCGTGTTCTACGGGCATATCCACCAGGAGCATCACACGATGACGGGCGCAATCGCGCACCACGCGGCGCGCTCGCTGATGTTCCCGCTGCCCGCGCCCGGTTCGCAGGCGCAGCGGCTGCCGGTTCCGTGGGATCCATCGGCGCCCTATAAGGGGCTCGGCTGGCGCAGCATCGAAGTCGATGGAGCACCGCAAGCGTATGCGTTGACCGAAATGCCGATCCGCAATCTCACCTGATAACGAAACCTGCCGAGGAGACCACCATGTTCACAGGTTCGAGCGCTACCAGGCGCCTGTTGCTGCCCGCGCGCCGCCGCTGGCTGCTATTTGCTGCGGCGAGCGCGAGCGCGCTGCTGCGTGTCGATGCGCGCGCGGCGCCGCGCGTGATCAAGGTTCACGCCCGGCGTTTCGTGTTCACGCCGAACCGCATTCCCCTCGCGCCGCACGAGCGCGTGACGTTCGAACTCACGGCCGAGGACGCGCTCATGGGCTTCTCGATCCCGCAACTCGGCGTGCGTGCCGACGTGCCGCCGGGCATCGTGGTCCATCTCTCGGCGGAAGCGGGCGACGCGGGCACGGTGCAGTTTCTCTGCGACATCTTCTGTGGTTCGGGGCACGAAACGATGAACGGCGTGCTCGTGGTCGGATGAGCCTGCACCGTACGCCCGCGAAAAGTGCGCGAAAAATGCGCGAAAGGTGCGCACAAAAAGCATGAAGCGGCGAACGCGGCTCAGTACGCCTCGCCGCTCCAGTAACCGGGCCGCGCGTACGCTTCCTTGAGGTAGTCGATGAAATAGCGCACCCTGGCCGGTACGTAGCGCTGCTGCGGGTAGACCGCGAGGATGTCGTAGTCGGGCAGCGCGTACTCGTCGAGCACGGTCTCCAGTTCGCCGCGCGCGAGTTGCGCATCGATCTCCCACGAAGACCGCCAGCCGAGGCCGAGCCCTTCCGTGACCCAGCGGTGCAGCAGTTCGCCGTCGTTGCAGTCGAGCGTGCCGCCCACGCGCACGGTCACGAGCTTGCCGTTGCGCCGGAAATTCCAGCCGCGGTTCTGCCCGCCCTGCAGATTGAACGCGAGACAGTTGTGCGCGTGCAGATCGTCGAGCGTCTTCGGCCTGCCGTGCCGGTGAAAATATTCAGGCGTGCCGCACACCACGCGCCGGTTCGACGCGAGCTTCACGGCGACGAAGTTCGGATCGACGGCGCCGCCGATGCGGATCGACAGGTCGTAGCCCTCGCGCACGAGATCGACGACGCGGTCGGTCAGGTTGAACGACATCTGGAGTTCGGGCTTGTCGGCAAGAAACGCGCTCGCGAGCGGTGCAACGTGCTTGCGCCCGAACGCAGCGGGCGCCGACACGATCAGATGCCCGTTCACCACGCGCCGCCCGGCGGTGACTTCGTTTTCCGCCTGATCCCACTCGGCGAGCAGGCTGCGGCAGCGTTCGAGAAACGCGCCGCCCTCTTCGCTCACGACGAGCCTTCGCGTCGACCGATACATGAGCTTCACACCGAGCCGTTTCTCCAGCGCGTCGATACGACGCCCGAGAATCACCGGCGAAACGCCTTCCTCCAGCGCCGCCGCCGCGAGGCTGCCGGCTTCCGCGACGCGAACGAAGGTCTCGATCTGCTTGAAGCGATCCATGACGTGTCTCCTGGAATGCCCTTCCCGCTTGTGGGTCCGCTTGCTGTTTCAATAGCCGCCCGGCGGCATTCCATACTTTTAGTTTCGAAATAAGCGACCTGGGCTGATCTTATCAAACCTTTCCGGCGTGCCTAAAGTGCACCTCAGCAGCTTCGTCATATGTGCAGTTCGCGACATTCAGGAGACAGTCATGCCCAGGATGAGAGCCGTCGACGCCGCAGTGCTGGTGCTCGAAAAGGAAGGGATCGACACTGCGTTCGGCGTGCCGGGCGCCGCCATCAACCCGTTCTATTCGGCGCTCAGAAAGGCCGGCGGCATCACGCACGTGCTGGCGCGCCACGTCGAGGGCGCTTCGCACATGGCCGAGGGCTATACGCGAGCCGCTCCCGGCAATATCGGCGTGTGCATCGGCACGTCGGGCCCCGCGGGCACCGACATGATCACGGGCCTCTACTCCGCTTCGGCCGACTCGATTCCGATCCTCGCGATCACAGGCCAGGCGCCGCGTGCGCGTCTCTACAAGGAAGATTTTCAGGCCGTCGACATCGAGTCGATTGCCAAGCCGGTCACCAAGTGGGCCGTGACCGTGCGCGAACCCGCACTCGTGCCGCGCGTGTTCCAGCAGGCGTTCCATCTGATGCGCTCGGGCCGTCCGGGTCCGGTGCTGGTCGACCTGCCGATCGACGTGCAGCTCGCCGAAATCGAATTCGATATCGACACCTACGAGCCGCTGCCCGTCTACAAGCCGCGCGCGACACGCAAGCAGATCGAGGCCGCGCTCGAACTGCTCAACGCGAGCGAGGCACCGCTGATCGTTTCGGGCGGCGGCGTGATCAACGCGGCCGCCGAAGATCTGCTCGTCCGATTCGCGGAAACAGTGGGCGTGCCGGTGATTCCGACGCTGATGTCGTGGGGCGCCATCCCCGACGATCACCCACTCATGGCCGGCATGGCCGGCCTGCAGACGTCGCACCGCTACGGCAATGCGACCCTGCTCGCCGCCGACTTCGTGCTCGGCATCGGCAACCGCTGGGCGAACCGCCACACGGGCAGCGTCGACGTCTATACGAAGGGCCGCAAGTTCGTGCACGTCGACATCGAACCGACGCAGATCGGCCGCGTATTCGGCCCGGATCTCGGCATCGTGTCCGATGCACGGGCCGCGCTCGAACTGTTCATCGAAGTCGCACAGGAATGGCGCGCCGCGGGCAAGCTCAAAGACCGCGCCGAGTGGGTTGCGCAGTGCCAGGAACGCAAGCGCACGATGCACCGCAAGACGCACTTCGACAACACGCCGATCAAACCGCAGCGCGTCTATGAAGAGATGAACAAGGTGTTCGGGCGCGAGACGTGCTACGTGAGCACGATCGGCCTCTCGCAGATCGCGGGCGCGCAGTTCCTCCACGTCTACAAGGCGCGCAACTGGATCAACTGCGGCCAGGCCGGTCCGCTCGGCTGGACGATTCCGGCTGCGCTCGGCGTGCGCGTGGCCGATCCCACCCGCCCGATCGTCGCGCTCTCGGGCGACTACGATTTTCAGTTCATGATCGAAGAACTGGCCGTCGGCGCGCAGTTCAACCTGCCCTACGTGCACGTCGTGGTCAACAACTCGTATCTCGGCCTGATTCGCCAGGCGCAGCGTCAGTTCGACATGGACTTCTGCGTTCAGCTCGCATTCGATAACATCAACGCACCGGAAGTGAACGGCTACGGCGTCGACCACGTTGCCGTGGCCGAAGGCCTCGGCTGCAAGGCGCTGCGCGTGTTCGAGCCCGAAAAGATCGCACCGGCGCTGCGGCAGGCGCAATCGATGGCGGCCGAATTCGGCGTGCCGGTCGTGGTCGAGGTGATCCTCGAACGCGTGACCAACATTTCGATGGGCACCGAAATCGACGCGATCAACGAGTTCGAAGCGCTCGCCGAAACACCCGAGCACGCGCCAACGGCAATCGCCCTGCCGGGCCAGCCTTAACGTCCGTAACAGACTTAACAGCCGTAGCACCCGTAAGCGTCGACGTCCAGCTTCCTGCGTGCCGCCGCGCGTTGCCTCGCGCGACGGCGCACCAATACAACCACTGACCGACCAGCGAGACACCTGCCATGCCGAAATTTGCCGCGAACCTCACGATGCTGTTCAACGACGTACCGTTCCTCGACCGCTTCGCTGCGGCGGCGGACGCGGGCTTCGACGCCGTGGAATTCCTGTTTCCGTATCCGTACAAGGCGAGCGAACTGGCGGAGCGCCTCGAAGCACACAAGCTCAAGCTCGTGCTGCACAACCTGCCTGCCGGCAACTGGGAAACGGGCGAGCGCGGCATTGCGTGTCTGCCCGCACGCAAGGGAGAGTTCCAGGAGGGCGTGGGCCGCGCGATCGAGTACGCGCGAGCCCTGACGGTGCCGCAACTCAACTGCCTCGTCGGCATTCCGGCTGCGGACGTCTCGCGCGACACGGCGCTTGCCACGATCGTCGATAACCTCACGTTCGCCGCCGCGGCGCTCAAGCGCGAGGGCATCCGCCTGCTCGTCGAGCCCTGCAATTCGTACGACATTCCGGGTTTCGCGCTGAACCGCTCGGCCGAAGCGCTCGACGTGATCGCGAACACAGGCTCGGACAACGTCTTCCTGCAGTACGACATCTATCACATGCAACGCATGGAAGGCGAACTCGCGGCGACGATCAAAAAGCACTTCGCGAAGATCGCGCACATCCAGCTCGCCGACAACCCGGGCCGCAACGAGCCCGGCACCGGAGAGATCAACTACCCGTTTCTGTTCGATCTGCTCGATACGCTCGGCTACGACGGCCATATCGGCTGCGAATACAAGCCGCGCACGACGACCGCCGATGGCCTCGGGTGGCTGCGCAGCGCAAAGCTACGCGCCGCCGAGCGCTCGTGAGCGCACAGCTTCATCGAATCGGACGAACTCTCGATACGAACTCGCAGGACAAACCCAGCGGAGCAACACAAGATGGCAAAGATCGGCTTTATCGGGCTCGGCATCATGGGCGCGCACATGGCGCGCAACCTCATCAAGGGCGGTCACTCACTGAGTGTCGGCGGCAAGTATCCGGTGCCGGACGATCTGCGCAGTACAGCCCAGGTCGCGGCCGATTCGGCGGCGGTCGCGCGAGCGTCGGACATCATCATCCTGATGGTGCCGGACACGCCTGACGTCGCAAACGCGCTGTTCGCCGACGACGGCGTTGCAAAGGGCCTGTCCGCGGGCAAGCTCGTGATCGACATGAGTTCCATCTCGCCGCTCGACACGCAGCAGTTCGCGAAGCAGATCAACGCGCTTGGCTGCGACTACCTCGACGCGCCGGTCTCGGGCGGCGAAGTCGGTGCGCGGGAGGCGACGCTCACGATCATGGTGGGCGGCCCGCAACAGGCCTTCGAGAAGGCGAAACCGCTATTCGAGCTGATGGGCAAGAACATCTCGCTCATCGGCGACAACGGCGCGGGACAGACCTGCAAGGTCGCGAACCAGATCATCGTCGCGTTGAACATCGAGGCCGTGGCCGAAGCGCTGCTGTTCGCCGCGCGCTCGGGCGCCGATCCCGAGCGCGTGCGCCGCGCGCTGATGGGCGGCTTCGCCTCCTCACGCATTCTCGAAGTGCACGGCGAGCGCATGACGAAGCGCACGTTCAACCCGGGCTTTCGCATCGAGCTGCACCAGAAGGACCTGAACCTCGCCCTCGACGGCGCGCGCAAGCTCGGCATCGCGCTGCCGCACACGGCGAGCGCGCAGCAACTCTTCAGCGTCTGCGCGGCCAATGGCGGCAAGGCGTGGGATCACTCGGCGATGATTCGCGCGCTGGAAATCATGGCGCACTTCGATATCGCGGAACCGGCCAGCGCGCAAGCTTCGGCGGCGTGAAGCCGCGATCGACCGAGGCTGCGAATGTGGATGTGGATGTGGATGTGAAGCGCGCGGTGCAGTGTGGCCTGGCGGGCGGCCACACTGCGGCAACGCGAAAATTCAGGCTGTCTCGCAAGGCGCGATGGCCACTCGTGGGGCGCTCCAGGGCGGCGGCAACCGCCGTGGAGCAAATCAGGGCCGCTCTGGGCTGAGAGCGGCTTGTGGGGTCCGCAGCGGCACCCGATGACGGCGGGGAAGCCTTGGTCGGTCAGACGTCGTCATCGGGTGTCCGCTCGTCGGATCGCAACGCTTCGAAGCTTCCGCCCGCTTCCACTCGCGCGCATGGCCCGGCGCGCATTTCCCCCGCCGCTTTGCGCCGACGAAGGATGCGTTTCGATCAGTACGTATCGAACACGCGCTGCAACTCAGCCCGATCCGTGATGCCGCGCGCAAGCGCGAGCGCCAGCAGCACGCGCGCCTTGTACGGATTGAGCGTGCCCGCGCTGATGAAGCCGAGCGCGTCGTCTTTCGCCGCGCCGTTGTGCATCACGTGCCCCGAACCCACGCGCGAGGCACGCACGACAGCCACGCCCTTCGCCGCCGCCTCGGCCAGCGCCTGTTGCAAGGTCGAATGAATCGAGCCGTTGCCGGTCCCGGCCACGACGATACCGCGTACACCCGCCGCGACGAGCGCATCCACGGCGATGCGCGACACGCCCGCATAACTCGCGACGATCTCCACATGCGGCCACGGTCCGTTCGCCGTAAACGGCGAATCGACCGTATGCGCACGCAGCGCGCGGCGCTGGAATTCCACCCGCCCGTCCTGCACCCAGCCGAGCGCGCCGATTTCGGGCGACTGGAACGCATCGACGGCGTACGTGCTGATCTTGACCACGTCGCGCGCGCAGTGAATCCGGTTGTTGAACGCGACGAGCACGCCCTGTCCCGCTGCCGCACCGCTCGCCGCGAGCGTCACCGCGTTCAGCAGATTCAGCGGGCCGTCGGCCGAAAGCGCCGACGCGGGCCGCATCGCCGCCGTCATCACGACGGGCTTCGAACTCTTGACCGCGAGATGCAGCAGCCAGGCGGTTTCTTCGAGCGTATCGGTGCCGTGCGTGATGACGACGCCATCGATATCGTCGCCCGCCAGCAGCGTATTGATGCGCTGCGCAAGCGTCGTCCACAGCGCGAGCGCCATGTCCTTGCTGTCGATGCTCGCGACCTGCTCGGCCTGGATCTGCGCGATGGCGGCGAGCCCGGGAACGGCCGCCAGCAACTGCGCGACGCCGATGACGCCGGCCTGGTAACCGGCGGTGTTCGCCACGTCGGGCGCGGAGCCCGCGATGGTGCCGCCGGTGGCGAGCACGGCGATGCGCGGGAGCGGTTGCGCCGCCGCGGAAGAGGAAATCGGATTGAGAGTATTCATGGCGGCGATTTTAAGCGATCCACCGCTGCGTGCGCGCACCCCGGTCTTCACATCGCTTCACGGCGCTTCCCGGTGCTTCCCGGTGCTTCAGCCGCCTTCGCGCAACTGGCTCGCGATATGCTGCTCGGTCAGGTGCGGCGCGAACATCTCGATCATCCGGTACGCGTACTGACGCAGGAACGCGCCCTTACGCAAGCCCACGCGCGTCGTGCTCGCCTCGAACAGGTGCTGGGTGTCGAGTGCGACGAGTTCGGTGTCGCGCTTCGGATCGTAGGCCATCGCGGCCACCACGCCCACGCCCATGCCGAGTTCGACATAGGTCTTGATGACGTCGGTGTCGATGGCCGTCAGCACGACGTCGGGCACCACGCCCGCCTTCGCGAACGAGTGGTCGATGTGCGAGCGGCCCGTGAAGTCCTGGTCGTAGGTGATGAGCGGATACTCCGCGATCTCTTCGAGCGTGACGTGCTCGCGCCCGACGAGCGGATGCGACTTCGGCACGACGACGACGTGATGCCACGAATAGCACGGGAACGTCACGATGTCCGGATAACGGTCGAGCGCTTCGGTCGAAAGACCGATATCGGCCTCGCCGCTGACGATCGACTGCGCAATCTGCTGCGGATTGCCCTGGCGCAGCGCGAGCCGCACCTTCGGAAACACCTCGCGGAACTGTTGCACGACTTTCGGCAGCGCATAGCGCGCCTGCGTGTGGGTCGTCGCGACAACGAGATGGCCGCTGTCCTGATCGGCGAACTGGCGCGCGACGCGGCGCAGGTTGCCGGCATCGAGCAGCATCCGTTCGATCAATTGATGCACGGCCTTGCCCGGCTCGGTCAGGCCCGTGAGCCGCTTGCCGCGCCGGATGAAGATATCGACGCCGAGTTCGTCCTCCAGATCCTTGATCTGCTTCGAGACGCCCGATTGCGACGTGTACAGCACGTTCGCCACTTCGGTCAGATTCATGTTCTGACGCACGGCTTCACGTACGAAACGCAACTGCTGGAAATTCATGTCCTTGTCCCCGGACTGGTCGGTCTGATCAGGTTGAATACGCGCGAAGTGAACGCGCTGTGAGCGTGTAAAGCACGCGCGCAGTGGGCCGCTTGGTTGGCCGCTTACTGCGCCGCTCAACGCGCAGGAAACACGCGCAGGCCGCGCGGCACGGCGGTCGCGTAGTCGCCCACGCTCAGGCTCAGCGCGCGCCACGCCTCGCGATCGAGTTCGGCTTCGAGCGCGCCGCCCGCATGGCTTGCCAGCTCCACGCGTACCGAGCCGCCGAGCGTCACGACGCGGCGCACGTCAACGACGATGCCGTCGCGCTGCCCGCTCGCATGCGGATGCAGCACGAGATCGTGCGGGCGCACGTAGGCAAGCGCCGGGCCGACGAATTCCGCCTGCACGGCGATCGGCTGCGCGGCGCCGTCGACGACGAAACCCTGCGCCTCCACGCGCCCGCGCAGGCGGTTCGCCGCGCCGAGGAATTCGTAGACGAAGGCCGTCTGCGGATGATCGTAGACGGCCTGCGGGCTGCCCACCTGCTCGACGTGCCCACGATTGAGCACGACGATGCGGTCGGCCACTTCGAGCGCTTCCTCCTGGTCGTGCGTGACGAAGATCGTCGAGATGTGCAGATCGTCGTGCAGGCGGCGCAGCCAGCTGCGCAGTTCCTTGCGCACTTTCGCGTCGAGTGCGCCGAACGGTTCGTCGAGCAGCAGCACCTTGGGCTCGACGGCGAGTGCACGGGCCAGCGCGATGTGCTGGCGCTGCCCGCCGGAGAGTTCGGACGGATAGCGCTGCGCGAGCCAGTCGAGCTGAACGAGCTTCAGGAGTTCGTGCACCTTCTCGCGAATCGCGGCCTCGGAAGGCCGCTCGTTGCGCGGCTTCACACGCAGCCCGAAGGCGACGTTCTCGAATACCGTCATGTGGCGGAACAGCGCGTAATGCTGGAATACGAAACCCACCTGGCGCTCGCGCGCGCCGACCGCGCCCACGTCCTGGCCTTGCAGCACGACCTCGCCCGCATCCGCGTATTCGAGACCCGCGATCACGCGCAGCAGCGTGGTCTTGCCGCAACCCGACGGCCCGAGCAGCGCGACCAGTTCGCCGGGCGGAAAGTCGAGCGAGACGTTGTCGAGCGCGGTGAAATCGCCGAAGCGCTTTTGCAGATTGCGAACGATGATGCCCATGATTGACTGCTCTCCGTTTTCGGCCAGCGAGCGTGCTACGAGGCGCCTTCGCCGGCCCGATGCAATGGTGTGACTGATGCGCTAACTACTCGAGCGCCTGCCGGGCGACACCCGGCCGCGCAGCGCGCGATATGTCCGGTTGAACGGCGGTGGCGGAAGCGATCTGCGTGAGCGCGCGCCCGCCGCGATCCGGGGCAAGCGCCGGCGCAGCGCTCTCGTCCGTGCGTTCGGCGCCGAGATGACGCTCGGCAAGCAGCTTGAGCCCGAGCGTCACGAGCGCGAGCAGCGCAAGCAGCGAGGCCACCGCGAAAGCCGCCGCGAAGTTGTATTCGTTGTAGAGGATCTCGACGTGCAGCGGCATCGTGTCGGTCTGCCCGCGAATGTGGCCCGACACCACCGACACCGCGCCGAACTCGCCCATCGCTCGCGCATTGCAGAGGATCACGCCGTAGAGCAAACCCCAGCGGACGTTCGGCAGCGTGACGCGGCGAAACATCTGCCAGCCCGACGCGCCCAGCACGTGCGCGGCCTCTTCCTCGTCGTTGCCCTGGGCCTGCATCAGCGGGATCAGCTCGCGCGCAACGAACGGAAACGTGACGAAGATCGTGGCGAGCACGATGCCCGGCACAGCGAAGATGATCTGCACGTCGTGGTCGGCAAGCCATGGCCCGAGCCAGCCCTGTGCGCCGAACAGCAGCACGTAGATGAGACCCGAGATCACGGGCGACACCGAAAACGGCAGATCGATCAGCGTGGTGAGCAGCGCCTTGCCGCGGAACTCGAATTTGGCGATCGTCCACGAAGCGACCAGCCCGAACGCGAGATTGAGCGGCACGGCGATGGCAGCGGTGATGAGCGTGAGTTCGATCGCCGAGACGGCATCGGGATCGGCGAGCGACGCGAAGTAGAAGCCCACGCCCTTCGAGAGTGCCTGCGAGAACACCGCGACGAGCGGCACCAGCAGAAAGAGCGCGAGAAAGACGAGCGCGATGCCGGTGAGAAACCAGCGCACCCAGGGCGCTTCCGTGACCGGATCGGGGCGGCGCGGCGGTCGTTGAGGCGTGCTCATTGCGCACCTCCCGTAGCGACTGCGCGCTGCGTCGGGTCATGCGGCGCGGAAGACGATGAAGACGGCGCAGACGGCGCAGATGATGAAGCGCCGCGGCTCGTACGGCGCTGCAAATACCACTGCAGCGAATTGATGATGAGCAGCATGACGAACGAGACGCACAGCATCACGACGGCCAGCGCGGTCGCGCCCGCGTAATCGTACTGTTCGAGCTTGGTGATGATGAGCAGCGAGGTGATTTCGGACTTCATCGGCACGTTGCCCGCGATGAAGATCACCGAGCCGTACTCGCCGAGGGCGCGCGCGAACGCAAGCGCAAAACCGGTGAGCAACGCGGGCAATGCGGCGGGCAACACGACGCGGCGCACCGTGAGCCAGCGCGACGCGCCGAGGCACGCGGCGGCTTCCTCCTGCTCGCGCTCGAAGTCTTCGAGCACGGGCTGCACGGTGCGCACGACGAACGGCAGCCCGATGAATGTGAGCGCAACGAGCACGCCGAGCGACGTGAAGGCGACCTTGATCCCCAGCGGTTCGAGAAACTGTCCGATCCAGCCGTTGCCCGCGTAAACGGCCGCCAGCGAGATGCCGGCGACCGAGGTCGGCAGCGCGAACGGCAGATCGACGAGCGCGTCGATGGCCCGCTTGAAAGGGAACGTGTAGCGCACGAGCACCCAGGCGAGCAGAAGACCGAACACGGCATTGATGAGCGCTGCGCCGAGCGCGGCCAAAAACGTGAGCCGGTACGACGCGATCACGCGCGGCGAGGCCACGGCGCGCACGAACTGCGCCCAGTCGAGCGTCGCGGTCTTGAGGAAGGTGGACGCAAGCGGAATCAGCACCACGAGGCTCAGATAAGCCACCGTGATGCCCAGTGTCAGGCCGAAGCCCGGCAACGCGCTGGGCTTGCGTAAGCGTAACGTCGTCATGCTTGTTGCTCTTTCAGAATGCTGCGGCGCCATGCGCCGAAGAGCGCGCCCTTGCGGGCGCGCCTGCCGTGCGATGTTTCACTGCGGTTTCGTCGCGGCTTCATAGCGGCTTCACTGCGGCTGGTAAATCGAATCGAACACGCCGCCATCGGCGAAATGGACCTTCTGCGCGTTCGCCCAGCCGCCGAACGAATCGTCGATGGTGTAGAGCTTCAGGTTCGGAAACCTCGACGTCAGCGCAGCCGGGACCTTGTCCGAGCGCGGACGGTAGAAGTTCTTCGCCGCGATCTCCTGGCCTTCCTCGCTGTACAGGAACTGCAGATAAGCCTCGGCGACCTTGCGCGTGCCGCGCTTGTCCACGACCTTGTCGACGACGGCCACCGGCGGCTCCGCGAGAATGCTCGCCGACGGCACCACGATCTCGAACTTCCCGGAACCGAACTCCCTGAGCGACAGGAACGCTTCGTTTTCCCACGCGATCAGCACGTCGCCGATGCCGCGCTGCACGAAGCTCGTCGTCGCCCCGCGCGAGCCCGAGTCGAGCACTCCGGCGTTCCTGTAGAGCTGCGTGACGAACGCCTTGGCCTTCTGGTCATTGCCGCCCGGCTGATGCGCGGCGTACGCCCACGCCGCGAGGTAATTCCAGCGCGCGCCGCCTGAGGTCTTCGGATTCGGCGTGACGATCGAAACGCCCGGCTTCACGAGATCGTCCCAATCCTTGATGTGCTTCGGATTGCCCTTGCGCACGAGAAACACGATGGTCGAGGTGTACGGCGCGGCGTTGTCGGGCAGGCGCTTTTGCCAGTCGGCGTGCACGACGCCCTTGTTCGCGAGCGCGTCGATGTCCCAGGCGAGCGCGAGCGTCACGACATCGGCTTGCAGGCCGTCCAGCACCGAGCGCGCCTGCGCGCCCGAGCCGCCGTGCGACTGTCTGATCGTGAGCGTCTCGCCGGTCTTCGCCTTCCACTGCTTCGCGAACGCCTCGTTGACCTGCTGGTACAACTCGCGCGTCGGATCGTAGGAGACGTTCAGCAACGACGTATCCGCATGCGCCGCGGGCGCGTGCGCCGCCATGCCGACGAGCGCCGCGATGCCGAGGATCGACGCCGCGCCAACGATCAGCCGCGCCGCCAGTCGCTTGATCCAGCCTGTTTTTCCGTTGTCCAGAATGCCCATCCACTTTTCTCCGTGTTTTCTTTGCGTGGGTCTTGCGTGGGACCTGCGCGGGTCTTGCATGCCTGCAGCTCACGATGAAGGGCAGTCTAACGACCGGCTTAAATCATTAAAAATAATGTTTCTTCATTTTTTAATGCCCAAAAGTGGTAAGCCCCCTCTCCCCGGCCACGCGAGCACGGCCGCACCGTCATCCGACCCGCCCGGCAGTGCCCAAATGTCGCGAAAACACCCGCCGAACGGAGAACTTCAAGTAATACTTGAAAAGGATCCGATACTGTATAAAAATACAGTCACCTGTCTATTCATACAGTGCCGCCATGACCAAACTCACCGCACGACAGCAGCAGGTTTTCGATCTGATCCGGCGCGCGATCGAGCGCACCGGCTATCCGCCCACGCGCGCCGAGATCGCGGCCGAACTCGGCTTCAGTTCCGCCAATTCCGCCGAGGAACATCTGCGCGCGCTCGCACGCAAGGGCGTGATCGAACTGGCCGCAGGCGCGTCGCGCGGCATCCGTCTCCTGCCCGGCCCGGACGACCTCCCGCACCAGTTCACGCTGCCGCACCCGAGCATCATGCAGCTCTCGCTGCCGCTCGTCGGCCGCGTCGCGGCGGGCAGCCCGATCCTCGCGCAGGAGCACATCGCGCAGCACTACGCGTGCGACCCGGCACTCTTCTCCAGCAAGCCCGACTACCTGCTCAAGGTGCGCGGCCTGTCGATGCGCGACGCGGGCATCCTGGACGGCGACCTGCTCGCCGTGCAGAAGAAGAGCGAAGCGAAAGACGGCCAGATCGTCGTCGCGCGCCTTGGCGACGACGTCACGGTGAAACGCCTGAAGCGCCGGCCCAACGGGCTCGAACTGATCGCCGAGAACCCCGACTACGACAACATCTTCGTCGAGGCCGGCAGTGTGGAGTTCGCGCTCGAAGGCATCGCCGTCGGCCTGATTCGCCCCACCGAATTCTGATCGTCTGAACGCTGTCGTCTAAACGCTGTCTGGAGGGAGTTATGGAACGCCTTGCCCGTTTGCTGCCCTTTCGTCAATTCGGCCGTCTGCGGCATCTGCGCGGCCTTGCCAGCTGCGCGGCGAAGAACACGCGCATGTCGGGAGCCGCGCAATCCGGCTCGCTCTTCGACAGCCTGAGCGACAACGAACCGGGGGCCGACGTTGGGTCCTCAGTCGGGTCCTCAGTCGGGTCCTCAGTCGGATCCGCTGCGGGTCTCGTTGAACTGCCGCCGCTGCCGTCCGCGCAGCCCGCATTTGCACGCGTTTCGCTCAACAGCGCGCTGAACCACACCGAGCCCGGGCGGCGTGCGCCCGTGCGCGTGTACCACGGGCCTTCGCGGCTCATCATGGTGGGTACGGTCGATGCGGTGTGCCGGATGATCGACCGCTGCATCGCAGAACAGCAGGCCGATCTGCCCGCGGCGCTCGCGAAGTAAGGGAAAAACGGTAAAGGCAACGGGAGAGTTCGGGATCGTTTCGGCGCGCACGCGGTCCACATCAGGTGTGCCTTCGACGATCCGAACTCAAAGATGACCGAATCCCTATCGAACAAACGCTGGATCAAGCCCGTCGCCATCGTGGTTGCCGTGGCGTTCATCGTGACCACCGTGGGCTACAGCTACGCCTCGCCGTATCTGGCGCTGCATCGGCTCAAGGCCGCCGCCGATGCGCGCGATGCCGCAACGCTGAACGAATACGTCGACTATCCGGCGTTGCGCGTGAGCCTCAAGGAACAGGTTGGCGGCTTGCTGAAGCGGCGCGTGGAAGCACAACACAGCAGCAATCCGCTGCTGTTGTTCGGCGCCGCGATCGGCGCGGCGCTGATCGGACCACTCGTGGATGCTTATACGACGCCAGACGGCGTCGCCGCGCTGCTCAACGGGATGCCGCCCAGCGGCAAGCCCGGCGAACAGCCGCCGCCCGCACCCGCCCCAGGGAATCCGCCGGGAGAGTCCGGCGCAGAATCAAGCGCAGAGTCCAACGCACAAACGGCTTCGGCGGATTCAGCGAAGAATGAGCCGGGTCACCCGCAAACCACAGCGGGCTACCGCGGGCTCAATGAATTTGTGGTGACCTGGCAGCGCAGCGAGAACGGCATGCGTTACTCCGCCGTCCTGCAACGTCATGGGCCGTTTACCTGGAAACTCGGCGCGGTCGAATTGAACGAGCCTGCCCAATAACGGCATTGCTTGATACCTGCTTGATCCCCGCTCGATGGCTGTGTAACTGCGTCAACTGCAACGTGGAACACAGCCCTCGAGTGCATCGCTCAGGCGGCCGCTTGCTGTTGCTTCTGCTCCGCCGCCGAGGAACACGCCACCAGAATGCTGCACGACACGCGGTCGAGCAGCGGCGTATTGCCTGCGCCCATCCACCAGCGCGAAATCCCGGTGCGGCAGCGATGGCCGACCACGACCAGATCCACCTGCAGTTCGTTGGCGAGATTCGCGATTTCGTCAATCGGATGACCGAAAGCGAAATGGCCCTGGGCGCGCACGCCGCGCTCGGTCAGCCAGTCCACGCCCTCCTGAAGAATTTCGCGCGCGGTCTCTTCGAAACGGCCGCAGGCCACGTCGGTCAGAAGGCCGGCGCTCTGGGCAATCGTCGATCGCATGTCGACGACCGACAGCAGGTGTGTTTCAGCTTGCAGGTCCAGCGCCAGATCCGCGCCGCAGCGCAGCGCCTTGCGGCCTTCGCGCGAGCCGTCATAACAAAGCAGGATTTTCTTGTAGCTCGCCATGATGGTTTCTCCCCGGCCCGCGCGGGTCGCGCGCCGTGCAATCTCATAATGCTGCGCCGCAATTGCACATGCAAGGGCTGGAAAACGCCAGGTCCGACCCCGTCGCGCATGTGCGCCCTGCACTGCCGCCCTGGCACACCCGGTAACACCCACGCACGCCCGCCGCAACGCGGTTCGCCGCCTGCCGCCTGCGCGGCAATGTTCTAGAATAGGCCGCCTCACCGTGCACTACGCGTGCGCTACTTCCATCGATTCATGCTCCTACGGTCCATGCCCGCACCCGCCATCGAATTCGAGCAGGTCATCAAACACTACGGAGACAGGACAGTCGTCAATGGCCTGTCGTTCCACGTCGTCCCCGGCGAGTGCTTTGGACTCCTCGGGCCTAACGGCGCGGGCAAAACCACGACGCTGCGCATGCTGCTCGGTATCGTCGCGCCGGATGCCGGGCGCATCAGCCTGTGCGGCGAGCCGGTGCCCGCGCGGGCGCGCCACGCCCGCACGCGCGTCGGCGTCGTACCGCAGTTCGACAACCTCGACCCCGATTTCACCGTCCGCGAAAACCTGCTCGTGTTCGGGCGCTACTTCGGGTTGTCCGCTAGCGAGACGCGCGCGCTCGTTGCGCCGCTGCTCGAATTTGCGCGCCTCGAGAGCAAGGCGGATGCGCGCGTCGGCGAACTGTCCGGCGGCATGCGGCGGCGCCTGACGCTCGCCCGCGCGCTCGTCAACGACCCCGACGTGCTCGTCATGGACGAACCGACCACGGGTCTCGACCCGCAGGCGCGCCACCTGATCTGGGAGCGTCTGCGCTCGCTGCTCGCGCGCGGTAAAACGATTCTGCTTACGACGCATTTCATGGAGGAAGCGGAACGGCTCTGCAACCGCGTGTGCGTGATCGAGGAAGGCCGCAAGATTGCGGAAGGCGCGCCGAATGCGCTGATTCAGTCGGAGATCGGCTACGACGTGGTCGAGGTCTACGGACCCGATCCGGCCGCGCTGCGCGACGAGCTGGCGCCCTTTGCCGAGCGCACGGAGATCAGCGGCGAGACGCTCTTTTGTTACGTCGAGGATCCGCAGCCCATTCATCAGCGGCTGCGCCATCGCGCGGACCTGCGTTACCTGCACCGGCCCGCCAATCTCGAAGACGTGTTTCTGCGGCTGACCGGCCGCGAGATGCAGGATTAACAGCGGCAGGACTAACAGCAGCAGGATTAACAGCGACAGGACTAACCGCGGCAGCCCCACTCACAGGACATCATGGACGCACGCACCGAAAAGGCGCCGCCAACGCACCCCGCCAGCACGCCGCAGCGCGAGCCGCGCGCGGCGTTGCCGTCGAGCGCAACGCACTGGATCGCGGTCTGGCGGCGCAACTATCTCGTTTGGCGCAAGCTCGCGATCGCATCGATGTTCGGCAATCTCGCCGATCCGATGATCTATCTGTTCGGCCTCGGTTTCGGGCTCGGACTGATGGTCGGGCACGTCGACGGCGTCTCGTACATCGCGTTTCTCGCGGCGGGCACGGTGTCGTCGTCGGTGATGATGTCGGCGAGCTTCGAGTCGATGTATTCGGGCTTCTCGCGCATGCACGTCCAGCGCACCTGGGAAGCGATCATGCATACGCCGCTCTCGCTCGGCGACATCGTGCTCGGCGAGATCGTGTGGGCCGCGAGCAAATCGATGCTCTCGGGCGCGGCGATCATGCTCGTGGCGGGCGCGCTCGGCTACGCGAACTTTCCGTCGATGCTGCTCGCGCTGCCCGTGATCGCGCTGGCCGGACTCGCGTTCGCGAGCTGCGCGATGATCGTGACGGCACTCGCGCCGTCATACGACTTCTTCATGTTCTATCAGACGCTCGTGCTCACGCCGATGCTGCTACTCTCCGGCGTGTTTTTCCCGATCACGCAACTGCCTGCGGCCGCGCAGCACGTCACGCTGATGCTGCCGCTTGCGCACGCGGTCGAACTGATTCGTCCGGCGATGCTCGGGCGCCCCATCGAACACGCGGGGCTCCATCTGTTCGTGCTGGCTTTCTACGTGGCGGTGCCGTTCACGATTGCAACGGTGCTGTTTCGCAGGCGCATGATGCGCTGAAGGCGCGGGCGGCGGCAGAATGCGCCACCCGCGAAGCGGAAGACAACCGGCGAGTCACTCTTCGTCGTCGCCCCAGGGAATGTCCACGTCCGAGATGAATGCGACCGTCGCAAAGGGACCGCCTTCGTGCCGGCCAAGCTTGCCGTCCGCGCGATGCCATTCGACCCGGAACGTCGTCACCGCGGCGTCCGCAAAAAGATACACGGTGCGGACTTCCTCGGGATCCGAATCCTCGACCGGGCCGTCGAGCGACACCAGCAATTGCTGCGGCCACAATCCATCGGCGGGATCGTAGATGCGGTCGCCTTCGGGGATCAATGTGTCGGCCTCGACGCCGATCGTCGCCGACGCCTCCACGATCATCTTGCCGAGCGCCCGCAATACGGCTGTCGCACGTGCCGAGTTGGCCTGCCGGATGGCGAGATCGCCGCGCGTCAACGCCTGTTCGAGTTTCGGGTTCGTCTTCTGCTGAGCCATACTGTTTTCCGGGCCGCGGCCCTCTCCTGTGCACACGAACGCGTATGCGTCCGCGATTCGTGCCTGCTTGATGCCTGCTTGATGCCTGGTTGATGCCTGGTTGATGCGCCGCGCCGTTGCGGCACGGCGAGCATCGCACAGAATCCGATCAATCGCTTTGGCGTGCCACGACGGCAAACGCCTTCAAAATCCGAGCGCGACCGCCGCGTAGCCCGCAACGATGCCGAACAGCACCACCACCGCCGCGACGAGCGCG
The DNA here is from genome assembly GCF_024281035.1 of Paraburkholderia sp. Classification (GTDB taxonomy): domain Bacteria; phylum Pseudomonadota; class Gammaproteobacteria; order Burkholderiales; family Burkholderiaceae; genus Paraburkholderia. Next base: position 30,672 of record NZ_JAMXLH010000067.1, on the reverse strand, counting down.
AGCACGCGCGGACGGAACGAGCCCGCCAGCATCGCGAGCGACGGCACGCTCACGGGCGGCAGCGTCATCACCAGCGCGCCTGCGGGACCGACGCCGATGCCGAGCGCGAGCATCGCCTGGATGATCGGCACCTCGCCCGCGGTCGGGATCACGAACAGCATGCCCGCCACGGCGAAGGCGACGATCCAGCCGAGGCTGCTCGTCACCTCCGGGCTGATATGCGGAAAAAGCCAGGCGCGCGCCGCGCCGAGCAGCAGCACGAGCACGATGTATTCGGGGATGAGCCGCACCGTCATGCGCGCGAACAGCTGCGCCCAACGCACGAACATGTTGCCGCTGCCCGCCTGCTGGGACGTGAGCTGGGCAAGACGATCGTCGGCGGCAGGCGCTTCTTCCTTCGTCGAGAGCCGGTTCGCGAGCCAGCCCAGCCCGAACACCATCATCACGCCGAGCACCAGCCGCAACAGGCTCCACTGCCAGCCGAGCACGAACCCCATGAACACGAGCGTAGCGGGATTGAGCACCGAGTTGCCGAGCCAGAATGCAATCGCGCTACCCACCGAAGCATGGCGTGCCCGCAATCCGGCGACGACAGGCGCGGCGCAGCAGGTGCACATCATGCCGGGCACGGCGAGCAGCCCGCCCGCGGCCACGCTGCCGAAGCTGTGCCGGCCGAGCACGCGCGCAACCCACTGCGGCGGCAGCAGCGCCTGGACGGCCGAGCCGAGTAGCAGCCCCAGCACCATCGCCTGCCAGATCGCCTTGCCGTACGTCCACGCGTAATCGAGCGCGGCGGAAAGCGACGGTGCGGGCGCGTTCGCTTCGGTCCCCATCAGGATGGAGTGGCCGATCGAGTGCGTCGCCTCAGCCGTGAATGCGCGGTGATAGTAGGGAAACCATTTGACGTAAAAAAGACCGACGATCGCCAACAAGATAAAAAGGCGCCAGCCGTACGAGGGCGTCGTCTGCGTGTCGCGTGCGGTCGTCATTGCGAAAATTCTCCAAAAAAATGCGTGCGGGCGCCAGGGGTTCTTCTTTGATGCGGCCCCGAAGCGCAAGCTGGATCGTAGTGTATGGATCGCGATTCGCCAACGGCTTTCGCCGCGGCAAGCGATGCGCGCCCCGGGCAAGTTCGGTGAGGAGCACAGGTGGCGCATTGACCATACCCGGACCCGCCCCGTGTCACATCCGTGGCATGCCCGGCACGACGGACGCCGCGAACCGGGACCGCAAGGATACACGCGCCGCCGTTGCAGCGGCGCGCGGCGTAGTGCTCCGCGTGGTGACCAGGTTACGGCGCGGGGTTGGGCTGCAGCGCGTGCAGCGTGTCGACCTGGGCGAGCGCCTCGGGCGAGAGCTTCACGTCGACGCTGGCGATATTCTCCTTCAACTGCGCCATCGACGTCGCGCCGATCAGATTGCTCGTCACGAACGGCCGGCTATTGACGAAGGCAAGCGCGAACTGCGCGGGCGTGACGCCATGTTCCTTCGCGAGCGCCACATAACGCGACGTGGCCGCGACGGCCTGCGGATTGCTGTAGCGCGCGAAGCGCTCGAACTTCGTGATGCGCGCGCCTTCCGGCCTCGCCCCGCCCTCGTACTTGCCGGAGAGCCAGCCGAACGCGAGCGGCGAATACGCAAGCAGGCCGACGCCTTCGTGATGCGTGAACTCCGAAAGACCGGTTTCGTACGTGCGGTTCACGAGGCTGTATGGGTTCTGGATGCTGACGATACGCGGCAGGCCGAGTTTTTCCGCGGCCCGCAGAAATTGCGCGACGCCCCACGGCGTCTCGTTCGACACGCCGATGTGACGCACCTTGCCTGCCTTCACGAAGTCGGCCAGCACCGAAAGCGTCTCCTCGATCGGCACGGTGTACGCATCGTCGATCCACGGATACGCGTTGCGGCCGAACGTCATCGTGCTGCGATCCGGCCAATGCAGCTGGTAAAGATCGACGTAATCGGTCTGCAGGCGTTTCAGGCTGCCGTCGAGCGCCTCAGTGAGGTTCTTGCGGTCGAACTGGTTCGTTTCACCGCGAATGTGGCGCGGATTGTGCGGCTGCCGCGCCGGCCCGGCGATCTTCGTTGCCAGCACGATGCGCTCGCGCGCTGCCGGATGCTTCGCAAGCCACGTGCCGATATAGCGCTCGGTCAAACCCTGTGTCTCGGCGCGCGGCGGCACGGGGTACATCTCCGCCGCGTCGATCAGCGTGACGCCGCGATCGAGCGCGTAGTCGATCTGCTCGTGCGCATCGCGCTCCGTGTTCTGCTCGCCCCACGTCATGGTGCCAAGGCCGATCAGGCTGACCTGGACGTTCGTGTCTCCGAGAGTGCGGTATTCCATTGAAGCGTCATTCCATCGTGAGTTGGGGGTGAGCGCGAAACTACCACGTCGCAGCGGATTTTTCAGGGGACCGGCCTGCCTCGTCAGCCGCTGCGGATGGTCGTTATAAAGCGAAAAAAGCCGGACCCGGCATGACCGGTCCGGCTGTGCGCGACATACGCTGCGGCGAGGCGACCTGGATGGCGACCTGGATGGCGACCTGTTTGGCGACCTGTTTGGCGCCCCGATTGGCGCCCCGATTGGCGCCCCGATTGGCGACCCGCTTGGCGACCCGAGGCGCCGAGGGCCTGTTACGGCCCGACGCGCTCCACGACCCAGTTCGAATTGCGCACGAGGTAATACCGCCCTGCGATGCCGACCCAGTGACGGCCGCGCGGCGGCGGCTGCAGATGGTGCTGCCGCCAGTCGTCGACCACGAATTGACGGTTGCGGAATTCGGAGCCGACACGGTCGCCCTCACGCAATTGCTGCGGCAGGTCGCCGGACGGCGGGTGTTCCGGCGGCGGCCCGCCGCGATAACTCTCCCCCGGACGGGGCGGCCGCTGCGCGAATGTCGATGCCGACGCAAGCATGCCTGGCAGGACCAGCGCAGCAAGAAGCACAAGACGTCTCTTCATCGTTCACCTCCGGTTTGCCTCTAACGGCCTGAAACTCCGATGGAAACCCGGGCAGCACGCCGCACGGGCGCTCTTTGCTGGTCATCTTAGTACAGGGTGCGCCGGGACCGCGCCAGCGCGTCCGCGCAGTGCACAATGCCGAAGTCCGCAGACGTGCCAGAATCGGGCACGCCCGACAACGAGACAGGAGATCACGCGATGGAAAACCAGCGCGCCTATGAGTACATGGGTTTCGACATGATCGCGGGCGTCGACGGCGACCACGAGCACGGCTTTTTCATCTCGTCCCAGAGGATTCGCAGCCTGACCGAAGATCTGACCGCCGAGGTGCCGATGGACGGCATCGCTGCCGGACGCTTCCGGCACCAGGACAACGCGTTCGACGCATCGTTCGACCGGATGCGCGATGCCATCGACAAGCGGGTGGCCACTCACCGCTAACCCGCCAAAACGCTCGAACCTCGTCCGCCGCGCGGACAAAACGAAACGCCGGGTGTCTTGTGGACACCCGGCGTATGCGCCGCCCGGACAGTCGTGCTGTGAAGCACGGGCGGCGAAGCAGGTCCGGCTTGGCTTAGTGGCCGAAGTACGTCGAACGCGGGCCGTTCTTGTCGTGGCTGCCCGACTGCGACAGCGTGCTGTCGACGCCGCCGTAGGCCGCGCCGTTCGCTTCTTGTGCACGCTCAGCGGCAACGGTCTGGGCGCTCATGCCGTGCTGCGAAGCCGGCGCACCGACTTCCGGACGGTAGAACGGCGCCGGGCCATAGCCACTGGCGAACGCCGGAGCGGCGATAGAAGCAGAAGCTGCGACCAGCAGCGCGGCGATCAGTTTGGTCTTCATGGTGGACTCCAATATCAGGTTCGGTTGCGTTTCCGGGAGGCGCCGCACCTGGGAGGCCTGAACCCATGAGCTGCGTCAACGAGGCCTAGTGTATACACCTACTATCGAAAAATAATAACGATCAAACGAATTTACTATTCTAGATTCCGAAACAATTCTGTCAGCCAATCGTGACGCGGCTGAGCGACGAACAGACCCTAATACGCCCCGCAAAAAAAACTTTTCATGACGCACACATGGACGCACTGAATACATAAGTGCAGGAGGGTTTTTCCGCTGCTCGAGCACGCCGAAAGTGCACTGCACTGCTTTGCGCGGTGCGCAACGCGTCTGGATGCATAAGCTAGAATGCAAGGTTGTTCCACGCCCGCCGTCCGCCTCCCCATGTCCGCCAACCGTATTGCCAGTCCCCGTCGCGTGTGCGTCGCGCCGATGCTCGACTGGACCGACCGTCACTGCCGCTCGATGCACCGTTTCATCTCACGGCACACGTGGCTGTACACGGAGATGGTGACGACGGGCGCCCTGCTCCACGGCGACGTGCCGCGCCATCTCGCGTTCACGCCGGCCGAAGCGCCGGTGGCGCTTCAGCTGGGCGGCAGCGAGCCGGACGACCTGGCACGTGCAGCAAAGCTCGGCGAACAGTGGGGCTACGACGAAATCAATCTGAACTGCGGCTGCCCGTCAGAGCGCGTGCAGCGTGGCGCATTCGGCGCGTGCCTGATGAACGAGCCTCAACTGGTGGCCGATTGCGTGAAGGCGATGCGCGACGCCGTCGCGGTGCCGGTAACGGTGAAACACCGCATCGGCGTGGATAGCGTCGAGGCGTATTCGTTCGTGCGCGACTTCGTCGGCACGGTCGCGAATGCGGGCTGCGACGTGTTCGTCGTCCACGCGCGCAACGCGATTCTCAAGGGCCTGAGCCCGAAGGAAAACCGCGAGATCCCGCCGCTCAAGTACGACTACGCGTACCAGCTCAAGCGCGATTTCCCGCAGCTCGAGATCATCATCAACGGCGGCATCAAGACACTCGACGAAGTCGAGGCACACCTCGCGCACGTCGACGGCGTGATGCTCGGCCGCGAGGCGTATCACAACCCTTACCTGCTGGCCGATGTCGACGCGCGCTTCTACGGCGCGCCCGAACCCGCGCCCACGCGCGAAGCCATCGAGGCGAAGCTCATCGAATACTGCGCACACGAGATTGCGCGCGGAACGTATCTGGGTGCGATTTCGCGCCACGCGCTCGGGCTGTATCGCGGCGTTGCGGGCGCGCGTGGCTGGCGGCGCGTGCTGTCCGACAGCCGCAAGCTCGCGAAGGCGGATCTGGCAATCTTCGACGAAGCGCGCCAGGAACTACGCGCGACTTTCGCGGCGTCCACGGAAATGTCTGCCGAAATATTTGACTGAGGGACTAGGCAAGCGTAATAGGGTGTGTATATAATCTTTCTTCTCGATTGCCGCTGAAGTCCTTACAGCGTGATCGCGAAAATTTTGCAGTGGTGGCTGTAGCTCAGTTGGTAGAGTCCAGGATTGTGATTCCTGTTGTCGTGGGTTCGAGTCCCATCAGCCACCCCAGAGAATTTGAACAAAAAGCCCAGCCCTCACCGGCTGGGCTTTTTGCTTTCTGGAATTCGTGCAGGTGCTGCGCGGGCATTTCCCGCAGCCATCGGCGCGCAGCGTAACCACCCGCCCACGCAAGCAGCCCGACGCCCGCAGCACCGACCCCGCACTAAAGCTGAATTTTGACCTGCGTCCCGACTTCAATAACCTGATCGGGAGGCAGTTTAAAAAACGCCGCGATATTACCGACGTTATGCAGCATCACCGCGAACAGCCGTTCGCGCCACACGGCCATGCCGGCGCCCGGCGTCGCTACCACCACCGCGCGGCTCAGGAACCACGAGGTCTCGCCAGGATCGAATGCGAGCCCGGCCGCCTGTCCGGCGGCGAGCGCCTGCGGCAGATTCACATCGTCCTTGAAGCCGTAGTTGACGATCACCTGATAGCCGCCCGGGCAGAGCCGCGTCACCTTCAGGCGCGCGCTTTCGGGCACCCGGGGCACGTTCTGCGACACGACCGTCACGAACAGGATGCGCTCGTGCAGCACCCTGTTGTGCCGCAGATTATTGACGAGCGCATGCGGCACGGAGTTCGGGTTGGGCGTGAGGAAGATGGCCGTACCGCCCACGCGCACGGGCGACCTCGCGAGCAGCGCGGCGAGATACGGCTTGAGCGGCTTCTTGCCCGCACGCACACGGGCCTCGGCCATCATCAGTTGCGATCCGCGGCCCCACGTCGCCATGACGGTGAACATGAGCGTGCCGATCACGAGCGGGAACCAGCCGCCTTGCACGATCTTGAGCAGGTTCGCCGAAAAGAACAGTGCGTCGATCACGAGGAAGAAAACTGTCGCTAACACGCAGAGCACCCAGTTGTAGTGCCACGCGTAGCGCACGACAAAGAACGTGAGGAACGTCGTGATCAGCATCGTGCCCGTGACCGCGATGCCGTACGCCGAACCGAGCGCCGTCGACGACCCGAACCCGACCACCGCCGCAATCACGGAGGCGAGCAGAATCCAGTTGATGCCCGGAACGTAGATCTGGCCGATCTCGCGCTCGGACGTGTGCACGATGTTCATGCGCGGCAAAAACGCGAGGTGCATGGCCTGCATCGCCATGGAGTACGTGCCAGAAATCACGGCCTGCGAGGCGATGACCGTCGCGAGTGTCGCGAGCACGATCATCGGAAAGATCGCCCATTGCGGGAAGAGCCGGTAGAACGGATTCTGGACGGCGCCCGGATTCGCCAGCAGCAGCGCGCCCTGTCCGAGGTAATTGAGCGCGAGCGCGGGAAACACGAGGCCGAACCAGGTAAGACGAATCGGCCGCTTGCCGAAATGGCCCATGTCGGCATAGAGCGCCTCGGCGCCCGTGAGCGACAGCACGACCGCGCCGAGCGCCACGAACGCGAGCCAGCGGTGGTGCATCACGAAAGCGAGGCCGCGCAACGGGTTGAGGGACACCAGCACGATCGGCGCGGCGGCGATATTGACGAGACCCACCACAGCGATCACGACGAACCAGAGCACCATCACCGGTCCGAACACCGCACCGATGCCGCCTGTGCCGCGTTTTTGCGCGATGAAGAGCGCGATGAGCGCAGCGAGCGTCACGGGGATCACGAAGGTCTTGAGTTCCGGCGCGGCGACTTCCAGCCCCTCGACGGCGCTCAGCACCGAGATGGCCGGCGTGATGACGCTGTCGCCGAAGAAGAGCGCCGCGCCCATCACGCCGACGAAAAGAAGCGTCTGACGAAGCCGTGGCCGGTGCGACACCGACGAGGCCGCGAGCGCCAGCAGCGCCATGATGCCGCCCTCGCCATGGTTGTTCGCGCGCAGGATCAGCACGACGTACTTGAGCGTGACAACGACCATCAACGACCAGAAGATCAGCGACACGATGCTGACGATATTGAAGGCATTGAGCTCAAGCCCGTTGCCCGGATCGAACACCGTGGAAAGCGTGTACAGCGGGCTCGTGCCGATGTCGCCATAGACCACGCCGAGCGCTGCGAGCGCGAGCGCGCCAGGCGCCTGCGGATGAGACCCGGAATCGTGCGAGGAATCGGCTGCGGGCGTGGCCGGTGAGGAATCTCCCATGACTGCCTCCTCGTTCGGGCATGAAGCAACCCGCACTGCCTGATCACCGTCGTTTCGTGGATGCCGCTGCGGCGGCATGCGCCACAACCGTCGCGCGCCGCGCGTGCTCAACCTTAGGGCAAGTATAGGAATTTCCGGCGCGAAGGCACGTCACGCGCACCAACGTCACGCTGCTGAAACAACGCAGCGTGACGTTGGTGCGCAATCCCGGCGGCGTCTGTGAATCACACCGTGCAAATCGCACCTGGTTTGCAGTTCTATTCATGCGCCCGCCTCGAACGCGAAGAGCACGCGAAAAGCGTCCGTTACACCGCCGCGCGGGCATCGGCCCACGCCCGCGCCGCTTCAAACCCCGCTTCGGCGGCAGCGTGTTCGGTCGACCAAAGCCGGTCGATATGGACGAGTTGCCAGTCCTGCAGGACCGCATCGTCCTTCAGCACGCGAAAGTGCGCCTTCACGCCCGTGAGCACCTGCTCGACTGCAACCTCGATGTCGTAGCCCTTGTAGTGCTCCTCGTAGTCACCCATGTCGATGCCCTTCGGCTCCATGATCTTTTCTCCTTCGTGACTGGCCGGTTCATCGTAGCACTTCCCTCTGGCTACGCCCGTGCGCCTCGACGGCATCCTGATTGCACGACACGCCAGCACCCCGCACCGCGTCGAGAGCCGGCCACGATCATCATGGCAACGCGGGCCAAAGAACGGCCTGCACAGCTAAAGCCGCCGCCGCGAGGCGCCGATATAATGGCGCACATCCTTGCAAGCGCACCCACGAGGCGCGCCGCGAGCCGACGCTTCGTACTCTCGTCTTTCGAAATGCAAAAACTGATTCTGCCGTTCGTATCGGGCTTTCTCGCTTCGTTGTTCTTTCGCGAAGCGACGCTTGCGCTGCTGCACGCGGCACAGGTCATCGATGCATCCGGTTTTTCGACGCAACCGTTCCTTCCGCTCGGCTTGCCCGAGTTTCTCGTCAACGCGATCTGGAGCGCCATCTGGGCGGTGCCGATGGCGTGGCTGCTGCAGGTGTCGCCCTCGCGGCCCGCGCCGTGGGTGCCGGCGTTCGTGTTCGGCGGCCTCGTGCTGACTGCCGCGATGCTGTTCGTCGTCGACCCGCTGCGCGGCATCTGGCCGAGCGGCAACATGCTGCCGCGCGTCGCGACGGGGTTCGCCTCGAATGCCGTGTGGGGATGGGGCGCGCTCGTGTTCATGCGCGCGCTGATGAGCGAGGCCGCGCAGGACTGATCCACCCGCGCGTTGCAGCGCGCGCGCCGGGCTACTCCCTCACTCCTGCAGATCGCGCAGCGGATGATCCGCCACCGTCCAGGGGCTCTCGAACATGCTTTCGACCTCGCTGGCCGGTACGTCCTCGCTACGCGCGAACCGCCAGAGCGGGCGGTTGTCCTTGTCGATGATGCGCGCGCGGATCCCTTCCATCGCATCGCCGCGAGCGAAACTCGAGCGCGTGAGATCGAGATCGCGACGCAACACGTCCGCCATCGCGCCCTCTGCACGCGACACGACTTCGAGCGACACCGCCATCGAAAGCGGCGAGCGTTCGCGCAACACCTCCAGGATCTGCCCCGCCCATTCGCGCTCGGGTTCCTCGGCTTCGCGCTGCGCGGCGGCGAGCAATGCCGCGATGGCCGGCACGTCCGCCTGCGAAAAATGCCGGTCGATCCACTCGCGCGAACCGGCGAGCGCGCAGGTATCGATGGCATGACGCATCTGCGCGCCCGTTGCGGCCACGCGCCGAAGGTACGCGACGATGTCCTCGCTCGTCGCAAACGACTCTGTTTCAAGCGTGTCGATCAGTGCGGGCCATGCGGCTTCGTCGAGATACACATCCGCGAGACCCGCGTAAAGCGCGCTGGCGGCGTCGAATGTCTCGCCGCTCACCGCGAGATAGCGGCCGATCGCACCGGGCGTGCGCACGAGGAACCAGCCCATGCCCACGTCAGGGAAGAGACCGATGCGCGTTTCGGGCATCGCCATGCGCGTCGACGCGCCCACCACGCGCAGACCGCCGGTGCGATACGCGCCTTGTGAAATACCCATGCCGCCGCCCATCACGACACCGTTCATGAAAGCGATATAGGGCTTCGGATACGCAAAGATGGCGTGATTGAGGCGATATTCGTCGGCGAAGAACGTGTCGAGCGCGGCCTGATCGCCCGCGCGGTACGACGCGTGCAGAAAGCGGATATCGCCGCCGGCGCAGAACGCGCGCGCATGACGCGAGCGCACGACCACGGCAAGCACGTCCGGGTCGTCGCGCCAGCGCTCGAGCGCGGCGAGCATGACACGGACCATACCGGTAGACAGCGCATTGAGCGCCTGGGGACGTTCGAGTTCGATGAGACCGATGCGGTTCGCTACGCGCGCGACGACGTGCGGATCGGCCTGACTGGCGGACGGGGCTTCCTGTGGCATGGCGATGGCAGAAACTGAAAGCGCAATGAAAAGGCTCCGCGCGGGTACACACGACGCATCGAGCCTATCACGTCGCCGCAGCGTTCGTTTTCCTGGTGGCGTGCCCCGGCGCTTCGGCGGACAGCTCGGGACGCACGAGCAGCCAGGCGTCGAGTGCGGCATCCACGAGTTGTCCGGGCGGTGCGTGCGGGAACTCCGGCTGGGTCAGCGATAGCGCCACGATGCCGTGCAGCGTCGCCCAGAAAGCCTCGGCAAGCGCCGCGCTCGCGGCCCCGTGCACGGCATCGAGGGCCTCGGCGAACAGGCTCGCCGGATCCGGCGTTGGTCCGCCCGGCTCGCCGCGTTCGCGCGCGTTCGCCATGCCAGGCACGTCGATGAACACCACCCGATAAGTCTGCGGGTACGCACGTCCGAACGCCACGTAGGCATGGGCAAGTGCGCGCAGCCGCTCGGCCGGATCGGCGATCCGCACGCACGGTTCGAGCTGTGCGAACAGTTGCGCATGGCCTTCGTGGCCGAGCGCACGCGCGATTTCGTCGCGATTTTCGAAGTAGAGATAGAGCGACGCTGGCGAGTAACCGATCGCCTCGGCGATCTTGCGCATCGAAAGCGCCGCGAAGCCGTCGCGCACCACGATGCGCCGGGCGGCGTCGAGAATGCGATTGCGCAGCGCCTGTCGCTGGTCGGCGTGCGAGCGGCCTTTGCGTTCGTGGAGTTCCATTGCGTCGAATGCGTTGGGTGCCGGCGCTTTCGCCTCGGCACCCACGCGTGGTTATGAGCGAAGCCGGCCGGGCGGAAAATGCCCGCTCTTGAGCAGGACCGGCGTGCCGTTGCTGAGTTCGAGATGGGCGCGGGCGACCTGTTCGATACGCGTGCGGCCCGCGTCGAAAGCCTCGATCGACGCATCGCGGCTCGCGGTCAGCGCACCGAAATGATCTTCGAGGGCCTCCACTGAAATCGCGCACGGCACGCGTGCGCCATCGACGAGCGCCGCAAACACGACAGTCAGATTCGAATCGTAATAGAGCGGTGCGTCGGAAGAAAAATGAATATCCATCACCAGCCTCGCTGGGCAATTCGTCGGAATAAACCCCCGCACCGGTTGGCGGCGCGCATGACCGACCATGTTACGCCTCGGCCCGCCGCGCAGTCGCGAACGTGCGTGCGGCTGTTGCGCGCCTGGCATGCTGCAAGTCATGCCGGGCGCGCGTGGTCAGCCTGTGGGGAAACGGTGCGATACCCGGGCGCGAGCAAAGCCGCAGTGATTCGTCGCTGCGCTGGGCAAGCCGGAACCAAAGCGCGCGCCACGCGTGCTGCCTGGCCCGTTCAGTGCGCTTCCATCTTCGAGAACAGATTGAGCACGACGACGCCCGCCACGATCAGCCCGAGGCCGAGCACTGCGGGCAGATCGGGTATCTGGCGGTAGAGCGCCATCGCGACGAGCGTAATGAGCACGATGCCCACGCCCGACCACACCGCGTAGACGATGCCGACCGGAATGCTCTTGAGCGTGACCGAAAGCCCGTAGAACGCGAGCGCGTAGCCCACGATGACGATGGCCGAAGGCACGATGCGCGTGAAGCTGTCCGATGCGCGCAGCGCGGACGTGGCAATGACTTCGGCAATGATGGCGATGACGAGCCAGCTCCAGGGACTCTGTGGCATTGCGTCAGGCCCTCGCTAACGCAAGCTGCGCGTAATCGGCGCCGAGCAGCGCGCACAGCGCCTCGACGACGAGTTCATGATCGGACCGCTGCGGCAGCCCCGAGACCGTGACCGAGCCGATCACGCCCGCACCTGCGACGGCCAGCGGAAACGCGCCGCCATGAGGTGCAAAGTCGGCAACCGGCAAGCCGTGCTTCTCGGCTAGCGTCGTGCCTGCCTGCTGCATGCGCAGGCCGATCGCATACGAGCTGTGACGGAAGTGCTCGACGACACGCGACTTGCGGCGCACCCAGTCGACGTTGTCGGGCGTCGTTCCATCGAGCGCGCTAAAAAAGAGCGGCTGACCGAACGTGCGCACGTCGATGGCGACGGCGAGCGTTCGCGCAAGCGCGAGTTCGTGCAGATGCAAGCCGAGGGCCCACGCACGGCCTGCGTCGAAATGGGGGAAGACGAGCGCCTGTTCCTGCGCGGCGATCGATTGCAGATCGTGAGCGATATCCATGGAGACGAACCGTAATGACGACGGCGCCGAAACGCCGCCCGGTGAACGTCGGCAGGTGCCAACGGAATGAGTTCATCATTCTAGCCTGGCGCGTGACGCAAGCTTCCTGCGGGCCGTTCGAAGGCCATTCGTCATTTGGTATTGCTATGTTGCGGCGGTTACGTTACAATCTTTTCTTCGACGGACGCGGGGTGGAGCAGTCTGGCAGCTCGTCGGGCTCATAACCCGAAGGTCGTAGGTTCAAATCCTACCCCCGCAACCAAGTAGATTAAATCAAAGGCTTACCATGCATCCGCTGGTAGGCCTTTTGGTTTTTTGCGCCCAACGTATCGACGTGCCGGTGTGGTTAATGACATCGCGACAGGCATCGCATCATAAAACGACGCGTAGTTTCGGGATCACGCCGCATTCATCCACGGCCGGAGATCAATTTGTCCGCCGAGCTACCCACGGCACCATCAGGATAGCCAGGATCGCAATCCCCGTTGCAACGTAGCCGATACTACCCAGCCCCCATTCCTTGATCGCCAATCCACCGATAATCGCCCCCAGTCCAGTGCCCGCATTAGCGGCTGAAACATTCAAAGTTCCAGCCAAAGCTTTAGCATGTGAAGCCGATTTCATTACTCGAACCTGGCATATCGGAAACAGTGCGGTATAGGCGACGCCCCAAATCGCTAGCGCGACGATTAGTAAACCCAGGGAATTCGCTACCGGTACACTTATCGCCATGCCAAAACCGAGTAGCGAAGTAAAGATCAGCGTAGCCCGCAATGGATTGCGATCCACCAGTCTCCCACCCAACCAGTTGCCGAATATACCAATCGCACCAAACCCCATAAGCCACCAACCGACCCGAGACGAAGCCACTCCAGCTATGCGCTCCAACGTGTCAGCCAAGTACGTGTAGGCCGTGAACATCGCAGTAAACACCACGACCGACATAATCACATTAGCTATAAAGTGAGTGTCCGCGAGAATACGGGTCTGCTCGGCCAGGCGCAACCGCTGCGGTCGAGCCAGGGTCGGCATGAACCCTAGCATCAACAAGGCCATCAGCAACGATAATCCGGCCAGTCCCCAAAACGTGCCGCGCCAACCGATGGAATTGGCTGCCAAAGTCCCTATTGGGATACCAAATAGCAAGGCAGCCGAGATACCAAGATATACCCGCGAGACAGCACGTCCTGCGAGTTGTGGCCCCGCAAGCTGCCCAGCCGTTTCGCTGGCCACCCCCCAGAAAACCGGAAGCACCATCCCCGGGATAAAACGAGCTACCGCCAGCACCCATATGTTGGGAGCAATAGCTGCCAACGCATTGGCTCCGGCGAAAATCAGCAGAATCGTTATAAACAACCGCTTGCGTTCGACATGCGATAGTAATGCCGTAAGCACGGGTCCAAACAGCATTACCGTAAACGCAAACAGCGTGACCAGCTGGCCAGCCACCGAAATAGAGATATTTAAGTCACGGGCCAAAACCGGCAATAACCCGACAATCGAGTATTCCGTCGTGACAATAACGAAGGCCGCAATAACCAAAAGGAAAATCGAAAAACCATTGCCCTCATTTTTATTCAATCCAGCAGCTACGTTTTCAGAAACATCGATATATTCACTCGACATAATCGATCTCAACGACAAGAATGCACATAATATCAGCCACCCTCAAAACTAGAAACAGGATTTCACTGCACCGCCGTCGACTCTAATTGCAGCCCCCGTAATGGAGGATGCAAGTTCACTACAGACAAACGCCACGACATTACCAACCTCTTCGGGAGAAGAAAATCTTTTTATAATAGATGTCGGGCGAACAGAGCGAAAATATTCCTCCGTGAATTCATCAAAATTTGCGCCACCAAGGCTTGCAACAAATTCCTGAACCCCATCTGTGAATGTCGGGCCGGGAAGAACGGAGTTTACTGTTACACCAGTTCCAGCAAATGTTTCCGCGAGCCCGCGAGAAATTGCCAATTGTGCGGTTTTGCTGAAGCCATAGTGAATCATTTCCACCGGAACATTGATTGCACTCTCGCTACTGATAAAAACAATTCGCCCCCATCCAGTCCGCCTGAGAGCTGGAGCATATTTCCTGGACAACCTGACACCACTCATTACATTGGCGTCAAAAATATCAAACCAATCCTTATCGGTTGACTTATCAAAATCAACTGCCCCGTAGAGCCCGATGTTGTTAACAATGATCTCGGCATCGGGATGAGACTCATATAGTCTATCAACCTCTTTCGCATCCACTAAGTCACCAACAAAGCCGATCAACTGACCATTTGAGTCAGGATTCAAATATTTAATTCTTTCAATGGCACCTCCAACACCATCCTCACCCCTTCCATTTACAATCACGGTGATTCCCGCACCATAAAGAGCGCTGGCAATGGCAAACCCAATACCCTTGGTTGATCCGGAGACAATAGACTTTCTGTTCGGTCCAAAAAGCTTCATAAACACCTCTAAATTGATTTATTTTCCGAGAATCTTAAAAAGAACTTCTGACAATTCCTCTCCACCGGCGGCATCCGGCAAACCAATCCATGCTATATAACCATCCGGGCGGATTAATATGGCAGAGCCCTCATGAAAATCACATCTATTGGCAAGATCGAAATAGATATCCTGTATTTCGCCTCGCATTGACACCTGATATAAGGAAAGAGGAATTCCCTTGCGATGCGACCACTCTTCAGCGGCCTTAATCCAGTGCTCACCCGAGGCCCCTGTTATCAGTGAGAATGACCCTCGACCGATAAGGCTCAACGACGACACTTCCTTTCCCTTATAAAGCAGCCAAACGTGAGGAAAGCGAGCGCCAGGAGAAATTTTTGAGTGAAATATTGAATTAACGTTTTCCAGGTCACCATCCGATACAAGATGGCCTTCATCGTCCGCTATCGTCAGGCTTGATTTATAGGATATATTCGATTCAATCCCAATAAAATTAAACTCGTTACTCTTTTCCAGCACACTTCTTGCAAGACTGGTTCTTGCATCCCTATTCCTCTCTGAATTTCCCCGAATTACTTCTATATCCAATGCGGCTTCGTCCTCACCATCCGAGAACACAGTCAATAGCTCTTTTGTTTCCGAGAGGCTTTTATTGGCCCGTCGCACAATCTCCCTTCCGACGGGCACTCGCTCTTCCGAATATGTTTCAAGAATCCTCTCGGTAGCCCAGCCTTTTACAACGTAGGCCAATTTCCAGGCGAGATTGTACGAATCCTGGATCGAGGTATTAGAACCAAGGCCGTTATTCGGCGGATGCCGGTGAACAGCATCTCCTACACAGAATACCTTGCCTTTCGAATACTCTTTTGCATAAGCGTCATTTACTGTCCAGGTAGAGATATTTTTTATCGATATATCATCAACATCTTCACCAATAATTTTTTTAATGATCTCCAACGCCTTTTCTTCGTCAACCTTCGGAGGCGGGCGAGATATGTCATAGCTCCAAACGCAAAGCCACTCGTTCCAGGGACGAACCATTCTTAGCAAGCCGACAGAAAGTCCGCCAACTCTAGCCTCCGGATTGAGCATCCAGAATAATGCACTAGGGCGATGCGCAACGAAGCGCGTCAGATCTGCTTTAAATACAATATTTATACTACCCGCAACGCCCATCCTTCCAGAAAAAGGAAGCCCAACGCTTTCGGCAATGGAGCTACGCCCTCCATCCGCGCCCACAAGATACCTGGATTTTATCTGATAAATTTCACCAGACACTCTATCTTTGACAGTCGAAATAACATGCGAGAGATCTTGCTCGAAAGAAATAAATTCAGTACAAAATTTTATGATACTCCCGCTTGCAGCCGCCTTTTCTATGAGAATAGGCTCAACGTAATTTTGCGGAATATCACATACCTCAAACGGGCTATTGAGCAAATACTCCGAAACTCTATTTGGCGCAGCACCCCATGACTTGATTCGGCCAATCTCTTCACTAACAAGAGTTTGACATATCACGCTGTTCCCAATGTACTGATTTGGAACTGCATGAGCCATGACACGTTCGATGACACCCAACTCATCGAAAATCTCCATTGTCCTCTGACTCGTAATGTGTGCTCGCGGCGTATCTGCAAGCCACTTATATTTCGTTACAACAATATTGCTAACGGAGTACGAACTCAACAACGCTGCGGCCGATGCACCTGACGGACCGCTACCTACTATGAGTACATCTGTTTCGATCATGAAATCACCTCCCAGTTTTTTCTCGCCTGCACATCGGCATAGGTGATCATTTTATTTAGCATTTCTCACTAAATTGGCGATATAATTTCCCATATTGTTGGAATTTTTTTCCATAATTTTGGAATCATGGTCCCATCTGAACGACTTAAAGGTATAGAGGCTTTCGTGACTGCCGCCGACGCAGGCAGTTTTACGTCTGCTGCTGAGCGGCTGAACTTGACCAACTCTGCTGTCGGAAAAAGTGTGGCTCGTTTGGAGGCGCGATTGGGAACCCGTCTTTTCAACCGAACGACAAGGAAGCTGTCACTAACTGACGCTGGCGAAGCCTTTTACGAAACATGCGTCAGAGTTCTGGGAGAACTTCAAGATGCGGAAGCAATGTTGGCAGCTCAAAAGAAAGAGCCGGTAGGCCGTGTAAGGGTTGACGTTCCGGTTTCATTCGGGCATCGAATCGCCTTACCGTCACTCCTCGATTTTTCTGAGCGGCATCCCAATCTGCGCCTTCACGTTTCGTTTTCCGACAGATTCATTGATTTGGCTGACGAAGATGTCGATCTTGCGATTCGCATTGGAGGAGATAACGGACAGCATCCATCGCTGAGCCAGCGCTACCTGGGCCGTGAGAAGGTGATTTTCTGCGCGTCGCCAGAATATTTGCACCGGAATGGATCTCCGGAATCAGTAAATGATTTATTTAAACATCGTCATATTGTTTACGAGAAACAGGATGGCAGCATTAGTCCATGGATTTTCCCTCGCAATTCCGGCGAAGTAAAACGCCGCTCATTACAGGGAGAAATGATAATCGGGCATGGCGAGGCGTTATTAGCAGCGGCTTTGGGAGGTCACGGAATTGCGCAATTGGCAACGTGGCTTATCGAAGACGATTTAAAAACCAGCAAACTCATTGAGGTTTTACCAGACTTCTCTACTGATGGATTGGAACTAAACATAGTATGGCCAAAACGGCGTAAATTATCCCCCAAGGTTGATGCACTTATAACGTTCCTGACACCATCCTTGAAAATAAGATAAAAGCACTGGCGTACGGCACGAACGTTTCCGCCGCAGAGATCCCGCCCGGCCGCGAGCGTCGCGGTGATACACTCGCATCACCCTTCCCCCTATCGTGCCCATGAAATTCTGCTCGACTTGCGGTCAGGCGGTCAGCCTGCTCGTACCGCCCGGCGACAATCGCGAACGCTTCGTCTGTTCGGCTTGCGGCACCGTGCATTACCAGAATCCGCGCAATGTGGTCGGCACCGTTCCCGTATGGGAAAACAAGGTGCTGCTGTGCCGCCGCGCGATCGAGCCGCGCTACGGTTACTGGACGCTGCCCGCGGGTTTCATGGAGATGGGCGAGACAACCTCCGAAGCCGCGGCGCGCGAGACACTCGAAGAAGCCGGCGCGCGCGTCGAGATACAGAATCTCTTTTCGCTGCTGAACGTGCCGCACGTGCATCAGGTGCATCTCTTCTA
Organism: Paraburkholderia sp.; assembly: GCF_024281035.1. Classification (GTDB taxonomy): domain Bacteria; phylum Pseudomonadota; class Gammaproteobacteria; order Burkholderiales; family Burkholderiaceae; genus Paraburkholderia. The sequence continues at coordinate 12,913 of NZ_JAMXLH010000067.1, read as the reverse complement.
TCTCGCACGCCTGCTCGACACCGATATCGCCGCGGGCGAAGAGAGTCTCGAAGTGCGGTTCTTCGAAGAGCACGAAATTCCGTGGGACGACCTCGCGTTCCCTACAGTCGTGCAGACGCTGCGTTTCTTCTTCGCCGATCGCGAGTCCGGCAGTTACGGTCTGCATACCGGCGACGTGCTGCGCGCCATGCGCGACGACTGATCCCCCGCACCGCCGATGGTTCCCTGGCTCGGGCCCGAAGACCCGTTTCCCAACGTCGAGCGCGCCCTCGGTGCGGACAGCGGCGCACCCGGCCTGCTCGCAGCGAGCGCCGACCTGCTGCCCTCGCGTCTCGTCGAAGCCTATCGTCACGGCATCTTCCCCTGGTACTCCGACGGCCAGCCCGTGCTCTGGTGGAGTCCCGATCCGCGCATGATCCTGCGCCCCGACGAGTTCAAGGTGTCGCCGTCGTTGAAGAAGACGCTCAAACGCGTGCTGCGCGACAGCGCGTGGGAGATCCGCGTCGACGCCAGTTTCGCCGCCGTGATGCGCGCCTGCGCGAACGCACCGCGCCGCGGGCAGCGCGGCACCTGGATCACCACGGAGGCGATCGACGCCTATTCGACCCTGCACCGCATCGGCGACGCGCACAGCGTCGAAGCCTGGTGCGATGGCGAGTGCGTCGGCGGCCTCTATGGCGTGTCGCTCGGCACGATGTTTTTCGGCGAATCGATGTTCGCGGCCGTGACCGACGCCTCCAAGATCGCGCTCGCAGCACTCGTCGCGCATCTGCGCCGGCACGGCGTCGCGCTAATCGACTGCCAGCAAAACACCGCGCATCTCGCCTCGCTCGGCGGTCATGAAATCGCGCGCAAAGCGTTCATCGCGCATGTGCGGGCGACGGTCGACGCGCCGCGCATTCCGTGGCGTTTCGACAAGCGCGTCCTCGCCGATCTGGTGACGGGCGCGGGCGCACTGCCGGTTGTCTGAACGCCGCGCCTGGCGCGGCATGAAACGCATTTCACGCGTTACACGTGCGAGACAGTCCGGCGCAAATCGTCGGATGCCGGTTCGGAGTCGATGCTAGACTGCAACCAGCACACGTCGCCCGCACACGCCATCCGCATGCGGTTTCGCGACGATCCGAACTGCCACGAGAGCTGCCAACGTGACGCATCCCAACGAGCTGCCGCTTTCACCGCTTTCCGCGCTGCAATTCTATGCAACGGCGCCCTATCCCTGCAGTTATCTGGAGGGGCGCATCGCGCGTTCGCAGGTGGCGACGCCAAGTCATCTGATCAACTCGGACGTCTATACCGAACTCGTGAAGGCCGGCTTCCGGCGCTCAGGCGTTTTCACCTACCGGCCCTACTGCGACGGCTGCCGCGCCTGCGTGCCGGTACGCGTGCCGGTCGCGCTGTTCGCGCCGAACCGTACGCAGCGCCGCGTCTGGCGCCATCACGGCGGCCTCGTGGCGACCGTCGCGCCGCTTCACTACGACGAAGCGCATTACATGCTCTACATGCGCTACCAGTCCGCGCGCCACGCGGGCGGCGGCATGGACCGCGACAGCCGCGACCAGTACGAGCAGTTCCTCCTGCAAAGCCGAATCAACTCGCGCCTCGTGGAATTCCGCGAGCCCAACGAAGCCGCCCCTGACGAGCCCGGCGAGCTGCGGATGGTGAGCATGATCGACATCCTCGGCGATGGGCTTTCGTCGGTCTACACGTTCTTCGAACCCGACACGCCGCACGCGAGCTACGGCACCTACAACATCCTGTGGCAGATCGAACAGGCGCGCAGCCTGCAATTGCCCTATGTGTACCTCGGCTACTGGATCCGCGAGAGCCCGAAAATGGCCTACAAGTCTCGCTTCCGGCCCATCGAAGGTCTGCTCGACGGTGCCTGGACCACGCTCGATCCCGATCTGGCAAGTCCGGTGCGCTGAATCACGCCCGCGCCGCGCGTGCACCGACGGGTGCGTGCAATACCGCTAAAATAGCGGGTTCCCACTTTTTCAGCGCCCGCGCCCTCTTCTCGTGTTCAGCTCCCTCTATCCGTTTCTGCGCAGCCAGCTCTTTCGCATGGACGCCGAAGACGCCCACCACCTGACATTGCGCGCCATCGGCGCTGCCGGGCGCACCGGCATCGCCGGGCTCGTCGCACCGCACGTGCCCGCTGCGCCGCGCACCGTGATGGGTCTCACGTTCCGCAATCCGGTCGGTCTCGCGGCGGGGCTCGACAAGGAAGGCGCGGCAATCGACGGATTCGCCGCGCTCGGCTTCGGCTTCATCGAGGTGGGCACCGTGACGCCGCGGCCGCAGCCGGGCAATCCGCGTCCGCGCATTTTCCGGCTGCCGCAGGCGGGCGGGATCATCAATCGCATGGGCTTCAACAATCACGGCGTCGAGCAGTTCGTGAAGAACGTGCAGGCCGCGCGCTATCGCGGCATCCTCGGCCTGAACATCGGCAAGAACGCCGATACGCCGATCGAGCGCGCCGCCGACGACTATCTCTTCTGCCTCGAACGCGTCTATCCGTTCGCGAGTTACGTGACGATCAACATCTCGTCGCCGAACACGAAAAACCTGCGCCAGTTGCAGGGCGCGGGCGAGCTCGACGCGCTGCTCGCCGCGCTCAAGGACAAGCAGCAACGGCTTGCCGACATTCACGGCAAGCTCGTGCCGCTCGCGCTGAAGATCGCGCCGGATCTCGACGACGAACAGATCAAGGAAATCGCCGATACGCTCCTGCGCCACAGGATCGAAGGCGTGATCGCAACCAACACGACGCTTTCGCGCAGCGCCGTGGAAGGTCTTCCTCACGCGCAGGAAACAGGCGGTCTTTCGGGACGTCCGGTATTCGACGCGTCGAATGCGGTGATCCGCAAGCTGCGTGCCGAACTCGGCACCGAAGTACCCATCATCGGTGTGGGGGGCATCTTCTCGGGCGAGGACGCGCGTGCGAAGATCGACGCGGGCGCCGCCCTCGTGCAGCTCTACACCGGCTTTATCTACCGCGGCCCCGCACTCGTTGGCGAATGCGTGCGCGCACTGGCCTCGGCGCGCGCCTGACGATATAGTCTCAGGCTGGTTCCGTGCATTACGCGGCACGCGTGCCTGTGCTGGCAACTTCGGCTGGCAACAGCGGCTGGCAACTTCGGCTAGCCCCATCGGCTGACGCCAGCGTCGTAAAACTGCAGCAAAACAAGAGGACAACGATGAAACTCGCTCTGCTGAAGAAAGTCTTTGTGGCCGCACTGATCGGCGCATCATTCGTTTCGGCCAGCGCCCATGCCGAAGACCTGCTCGACCAGGTGAAGGCGCGCGGCACGCTGCGCATCGGCCTCGAAGGCACCTTCCCGCCCTTCAACTCGAAGGCGCCGGACGGCCAGCTTGTCGGCTACGACGTCGATATCGCCAAGGCCGTCGCCGCGAAACTCGGCCTGAAGCCCGAGTTCATCACGACCGAATGGAGCGGCATCATCGCAGGTCTCCAGGCCGGTAAATTCGACGTCATCGTGAACCAGGTGGGCGTCACCGACCAGCGCAAGGCCGTGCTCGACTTCTCGCCCGCGTACACGTACTCCGCCGCGCAACTCATTCAGCGCAAGGACGACACGCGCCAGTTCAAGTCGCTCGAAGACCTCAAGGGCAAGCGGCTCGGCGTCGGCCTCGGCACCAACTACATGGACATGGCGAAGTCGGTGCCGGGCATCGACGTGAAGACCTATCCGGGCGCCCCCGAATATCTGGCCGATCTCGCCGCGAACCGTCTCGACGCGGCGCTCAACGACCGTCTGATGCTCGCGTATCTGCTGAAGAACTCGCAATTGCCGCTGCGCACGGGCGCGATCGTCGGCAGCGGCAACCCGTCTGCGATTCCGTTCAAGAAGGGCAATCCGAAGTTCGCGAAGGCCATCAGCGATGCAATGAACCAGCTCGAAGCCGATGGCACGTTCGCGAAGATCTCGGACAAGTGGTTCGGCATCGACGTCAGCAAGCCGGTCACCCAATGAGCCTCACGGTCGCGTAAGTCGCGGGGCGGCATCGCAGGATGCCGCCCCTTGCTTTTGGACGGCCCGCGCGGCTTCCTTCAATCCTGATCCGTGTCGCCCATGGCCATCACAACGCTCATCATCCAGTCACTGCCGGTGCTCGCACAAGGCGCAGTGCTGACCGTCAAGTTCGCCGTGCTCTCGATGATCTTCGGCCTCGTCGGGGCCGTCGTGCTCGCACTGATGGGCATCAGCACGCGCCGCGGGCTGCCGCGAATCGCACGGGTTTATGTGAGCATCATGCGCGGCACGCCGCTGCTCGTGCAGATCTTCGTCGTCTATTACGGATTACCGAGCATCGGCATCGCGCTCGATCCCACGCCAGCCGGCGTGATCGCGCTGTCCGCGAACGTGGCGGCGTATCTGTCCGAGAGCATGCGCGGCGCGATTCTCGGCATTCATCGCGGACAGTGGCTCGCGGCGTACAGCCTCGGTCTTTCGCGGCGCCAGACGCTGCGCTACGTGATCGCGCCGCAGGCGCTGCGCATTGCGGTGCCCAGTCTCTCGAACAGCCTCATCAGCCTGATCAAGGACACCTCGCTCGTCTCGGTGATCACCGTGACCGAGTTGCTGCGCAGCGCACAGGAAATCATCGCGTCGTCTTATCAGCCGCTGCCGCTGTACCTCGCTGCCGCGGCGATCTACTGGGTCTTGTGCCAGGTGCTCGAATGGCTGCAGCACTGGTTCGAGAAGCGCCTCGCCCTGCCCACGCGGCACTGAGCGTTCGCCTCACAACGCGCTCGCCCTACACGTTGCTCGCGCAAGCATGCCGGCCGCGCAACCGCAGTCTCAACGCTGCACGGCCGGTTCGGGCGAAAGCGCGCGCATCAGTTCGTCGGCGGTGTATTCGATCATCGCCGACGCAGCCGCCTCCGCTTCCTTCGCCTCGCGCCGCTCGATCGCATCGACGATACGCCCATGCGCGCGCACGATATTCGACCAGCCGTCCGAGCGCTCGTTAAGAATCGGATTCACGAGCGACAGCGCGCCGCGAATGATCGCCGCCATCTGCTGATAAAACTGATTGCCGCTCGACGCGAGAATGCGCGTGTGCAGCAACGCATCGGCGGCCTGGCGGCCCGAATCGCCGGCACTCGTCTGGCTCAATGCCTCGAACGCGTCGCGAATGCCCGCGATCTCCGCGGCACTCGCGCGCGTCGCCGCGAGTCCACATGCAGCCGGTTCGATCAGCGCGCGAAACTCGATCACGTCGCGTAAAAACGTCTTGTCCGGCTTCGCGCGAAAACGCCAGCTCACGACGTCTTCGTCGATCATGCGCCAGTCGTGCATTGGCCGGATGCGCGTGCCGATCTTCGGCCGCACATCGAGCATGTGCCGCGCCAGCAGCATGGAAAGCGCCTCGCGCATCACCGTGCGGCTCACGTCGAATTCCTTGGACAGCACATCCTGCGGCGGCAGGACAGCGCCATAGCGGTCTTCGACAATGCCGGCAATAAGGCCGTCCATGACCTTGCTGACCAGCGAGCGTTCCTTGTTCCCCAGTTCCATGACACTCCCCCGATTCGGCGGAAATCGCCCCTGTTTGCCAGTTACCGCGGGTCCTCGTGCGTCGTCGAGCTCAAACGTTACGTTGCATTCGGATTGCATGCTGCGCCAGCCAGGATATCTCCTGACAAGACATGAGCGTCACAAACATTCTGTCCATACAGCATCTTTTGCCGAATCGTGTTATGACCCGGCCCTTTCTTTTCGCGGCCTGTGCGCAGCCTTCACGGGCCGCCGGATTGAATGAAATGCCTATTTATCCAACCCTGGCGCTGCCGGTCTGCATAATCGGCGTAAGCGGCGTAAGCGAAACGATCGCCGCGATGGCGATGCGGCGGCCCGTGTCACCGCACCGCTTGCTGCGCGCCGTGTTCCCCGGTACGTCCGTACTGATCGTCGAAGCGCACGATGTCGTCTTCGCCGAGATAGCAGCCCGACTGAACCTCGATGATTTCGAGCGACGTCTTGCCCGGATTCTCCAGACGATGCTTCACGCCCAACGGAATATAGGTGGATTCGTTCTCGGATAGCAAAAAGCTTTCATCGCCGCGCGTGACGCGCGCGGTTCCCCTCACGACGACCCAGTGCTCCGCGCGATGGTGATGCAACTGCAGCGAAAGTCTTCCGCCCGGCTTCACGACAATACGTTTCACCTGAAAGCGCTCGCCGCGGTCGACCGAGTCGTAGCAGCCCCACGGACGCTCCACGCGCCGATGGTGCTGCACCTCTTCGCTGTGCTGGGCTTTCAGTTTCCCGACAATGGCCTTCACGCTCTGCACGCGATCCTTCGCCGCGACGAGCACCGCATCGGCGGTCTCGACCACCACGACGTCGCGCACGCCGACGCACGCGACGAGCCGCCCATCCGAATGCACGAACGTATCGCTCACGTCCTCGAACAGCACGCGCCCGCGCGCGACGTTGCCGCACGCATCCTTGCCCGAAACCTGCCAGAGCGCATCCCATGCGCCGACATCGGACCAGCCTGCCGTGAGCGGCACGACCACGCCCGCGAGTTGCGCATCGGCGCCGACCGACTCCATCACCGCGTAGTCGATCGAATCGGACGGACATGCCGTGAGCGCCACCACGTCGAGATGCAGGTTGCCATCGGCATCGAGCGTGGCGCGCTCGAATGCGCTCGCGCACTGCGCGGCAATTGCGGGACGGCAGCGCGCGACGGCCGCGAGCCACACGGATGCGCGCACAACGAAGATCCCGCTGTTCCAGCAGTAGTCACCGGATGCGACGTAGCCGGCCGCGAGTTCGGCGTTGGGTTTCTCGACGAAGCTTTCGATCGTTCGCGCACCGTTCGCATCGAGCAGCGGCCCCATGCAGATATAGCCGTAGCCGGTTTCCGCCCGCTGCGGCGGCACGCCGAGCGTCACGATCGCGCCGCGCGCGGCGTGCATGACGGCTTCTTCGAGCGCGCGGCAAAACGCGCTGCGATCGGCGATCAGATGATCGGCCGGCATGACGACGAGCACGGGATCGCGATCGGTCGCAGCGCTGTCGCGAACTTCGCTTTCACGGCGCGCCGCGAGTGCGGCCACCGTCAACGCAGGTGCGGTGTTGCGCGGCACCGGTTCGAGCACAATACGCGCGGCCATGCCGCTGCGCCCCAGTCGATCGACCGTCATCAGGCGCAGTTCCTCGCTGCTCACCACAAGCGGCACAGCTTTTTGCACCGGCACGGCTTTTTGCACCGGCACGGCTTCGGCACATGCGGGCGTCTGTGCGAACGCACATTCGAGCCGGCTGATGGTGGCCTCGAGCAGCGACTCGCCGTCGAGCAGATCGATCAGCTGCTTCGGGCATTGTTCGCGCGACAGCGGCCACAGGCGCGTGCCCGATCCGCCCGCCAGCACGACCGGTTGCACGACGAGCGTGGCCTCGGCATTCTGCGCCGCGGCGATCACGCCGCTCAGCGGCAATCTCTGGTTCATGCTCGCTCTCCCCCGTCAAAAGGCATCCTTGACCGGGCGTGCATTTAACGCCGTTCAAAGCGTCGCCGCACCCGGTCTGTGGGCTTTCATTGGAGCAAACGCCGGTGCGCGATTCTGTACGCACGCACACACTGACGTGCGCTGTTTCGCAGGCGAATCGTTCGTGCGAGTCAAGCCTCAGGGCTTGACGCAGGTCATGTTTCATCGACAGAACGTTGCGACGCACCAGGCGGGCGTGCCGCGCCAGTTCTGCATCTCACCGGAAAATCCGCCCCCCGCAGGCATTCCAACGTGACAAACATTTGCGAGACATGTTTCAGCGGGGAGTCAACTTCGTACACGGGCTTGGGCACGAAAAATAACTTCATACAATCAATGGCTTGAGGTCATAAAGCATCGACTGCCCCATACCTGGGTGGGCGAAAACAGCGTGCAGAACTGAAACAAAATGCCGCAGTCGCAAAGGCGGTTTCGCACAGGCCACCGGCAAGGACGCGCCCGGTGGAGGGTTGCGACGATCTGGCACACACCCTGCTATGTACCCATCACCACATTTGCGCAAACACCGCGGACCGAAAAGGTGGAAGCGCACGGGGTTATGGGGCTGGCACGACGAGCAGATAGCCGTACGGGAGACGGCGCATAACTACGGCTTCGTCGGCTGGAATGAGATAACAACGAGGCAGCGCGAGCAGCCTCCGACGAGGACCAATCATGTTGACCCTTCAATCCGATCTGCACGGCAATCATCTGCTTGGGGCGCTGCCGTCACACGAATGGCAAGCCTTGGCTCCGCACCTGGAACTCGTCCACCTGCGCACCGAACAACTGCTGTGCGATTCCGGCCAGCGCATTCACCACGTCTATTTTCCGACCAGCGCGATCATTTCGATGCTCTCGACCATGGAGGACGGCAGCTCGGTCGAAATCGCCGCGGTCGGGCGCGAAGGCATGACGGGCGTGCCCGTGCTTACCGGCGGCGAAACCATGCCGAACCGCGTCCAGGTGCAATGCGCGGGCTTCGCGTATCGCATGAGCGCACAAGCCCTCAAGCAGCAGTTTGCACGCTCGGACTTCATCCGGCGGCTCATGCTGCTCTACATGCACGCACTGCTCACGCAGGTCGCGCAGACGGCAGCCTGCAACCGCCACCACTCGCTCAGCAAGCAGTTGTGCCGTTGGCTGCTCATCGAAGTGGATCGGGTGGCGTCGAACGACCTCACGGTCACGCAGCAACTGATCGCCGATATGCTCGGCGTACGCCGCGAAGGCATCACGGAAGCCGCCGGCAAGCTGCACGACGAAGGGCTGATTCACCACAGCCGCGGCCACATCCGTGTGCTGGACCGCGAGGGGCTCGAATCGCGTGCCTGCGAATGCTACGGGCTCGTACGGCGCGAATTCGACCGCCTGCTGCCGCGTCTTCATCAGGCGGAAACCGTAGCGTGAGGCCGCGCGGGGTTCACCCCGCGCGTCTGTCTCGCCCTGGCTGGCTGCTTGTTTTTAGCTTCGTTCCGATGGAATGAGCGGCACGCCAGGCCGGTCGCCTGTAAACACAAACAGTCACGAGCGACGCGCGCGCCGCTCGGGCAGGTTTCAGCGCTTCGGATAGTCGATACGTTCGACGCCCGTTTCTGCGCCCAGCAGGCACAGATCGGCGCCGCGCGATGCGAAGAGGCCCACGGTCACGACGCCGGGCCACGCGTTGACGAGCGCTTCGAACCCGCACGGGTCGCTGATTTGCAGGCCCTTCACGTCGAGGATTTCGTTGCCGTTGTCCGTGATATAGGGCGAGCCGTCCTTCTGCACGCGCAGCACCGGCACGCCGCCCAGTTCGCTCACGCGCCGGCCGATCGCCGTGCGCGCCATCGGCACTACTTCGATGGGCAGCGGGAACTGGCCGAGCACGTCGACACGCTTGCTCGCGTCGGCGATACACACGAACACGTCGGCCACGGACGCAACGATTTTCTCGCGCGTGAGCGCCCCGCCGCCGCCCTTGATCATGGCGCCTTGCGCGTCGATTTCGTCGGCGCCGTCGACATACACGGGCAGCGTTTCGATCTCGTTCAGATCGAAAACGCGAAAACCGTGCGACTTCAGCCGCGCCGTGGTCGCCACCGAGCTGGAGACCGCGCCGAGATAACGGTCCTTGCTTGCGGCCAGCGCGTCGATGAAGCAGTTCGCGGTCGAGCCCGTGCCGACGCCGATCACGGCGCCCTGCGGCACGTTCGCGTTCACGTAGTCGGCGGCGGCCTGGCCGACCAGTTGTTTGAGTTCGTCTTGAGTCATGGAGAACCTGCCCGGAGAAAGGGAAATAGCGGAGAAAGCGGAAAAGCTGGAAAACGCATAGTTTACCGAAGTTGCGGGTCGCAGCCGCCGCAGTTGCGGTAGTTGCCATCGCAACCGCCGCCGTGCCGCGGCGCGCATTCAGGGTGTGGAGCCCGCTTCACCTGGTTGCGCGGGCATGTATTTGTCGAGCAGCGCCTGCGCGATGGCGTCGGTTTGCGCGTCGGGCGTGCCGGAATAGTCGCTCGGGCGGAAATGCATCTGGAACGCCGAGATCACCCGACGCGTGCGCTCGTCGAGCACGCCGTCCGTAGCGACGTCATAGCCGTAGCGCGCCAGCTTTAATTGCAGCGCTCGCACGTCGGCCGGCGCGTCAGGCGCACGGCCCGCGAGGTCGGCCTGGACCGTCGCGTCGTCCGGCCAGGCGCCCACGCCCGCATCGTATAGCTGCTTCCACGGGAAGAGCGGCCCCGGATCGGTCTTGCGCTGCGGTGCGATATCGCTGTGACCGACCACGCGCGTCGGCGGGATGCCATAGCGCGCGACGATATCTTTCGAGAGGCGGATGATCGCGTCGACCTGAGCGGGCGGCCACGGCTGCCAGACGCTGCCTGAAGCGCGCCCTGAAGCGCTACCCGAAGCGCTGCCTGAAGCCGTATCGCGCGGCCCGAGATTGACGTTCTCGATGCCGATCGACGCCGCATTCAGTTCAGTCGCGCCCTGCCATTCGCTCGCGCCCGCATGCCACGCGCGCTGCGATTCCGGCACCAGTTGCCACACCACGGGCTTGCCGTTCTCGATGCGCGGATTGTCCGGCACGAGGTAATGCGCGCTGACCGCTTCGGTGGTCAGCACCTTGAGCGAATCGGCTTCGTCGAGCTCGGTGTAATGCATCACGAGAAAGCGGATACGCGAGTCGACGCTCTGCGCGTGATAGCGCGTATCGGCCACGTACGCGCCGCGATCGCTCATCGTGCTGCCCGCGCAGGCCGCAAGCGCGAGCGTCGTTGCAAGCGCGGCGGCACGCAGGGTAAAGCGGTACAGCTTCATGTGAAGAGGCCCCGGCTCGCTCGCTTTCGTTCACTTATCGCGCGACCGTCCGCTGGCGCACGGCTTCGAACAAACAGACGCCCGAAGCCACCGACACGTTCAGGCTCTCGACCGTGCCCGCCATCGGTATGTGCATGACTTCGTCGCACGTTTCGCGCGTGAGGCGGCGCATGCCCTCGCCCTCCGCACCCATCACGAGCGCGACCGGGCCATCGAGCTTCGTCTGATACAGGCTCGCGCTCGCGTCACCGGCTGTGCCGACCACCCACACACCCGCATCCTTCAACTCACGCAACGCACGTGCGAGATTCGTCACGGTGATGTACGGCACGGTATCCGCTGCGCCGCTCGCGACCTTCGCAGCCGTCGCGTTGAGACCCACCGCGCGATCGCGCGGTGCGATCACCGCATGTGCGCCCGCAGCATCGGCGACGCGCAGGCACGCGCCGAGGTTGTGCGGATCGGTGACACCGTCGAGCACGAGCAACAGCGGCGAGCCCTGGATGCCGTCGAGCAGTTCGGCCAGATTCTGTGCGAGCGGCATGTCATGCACACGCGCCACGACGCCCTGATGGCGCTCCGTATGCGCGAGTCCCCAGAGCCGCGTTTCGTCGGCTGCAATCAGGCGCACGCCCGCATCCTTTGCGGCGTGCAGGAAGTCCTGCATGCGGCGGTCGCGCCGCGTCGGATCGTAGTAGACATCCTCGACCGTCGACGCGTCGTGCCGCAAGCGTGCGGTCACCGCATGAAATCCGTAAAGAACCTTGAGACGTGACATGACTGAAACAACCCCTGATGAACGGTCCTCAACGCATCACAGACATCGCGCGCTTCGCGAGCCTTGTGAGCATCAAGGACGAATGTAATCGCTCCGGCCGCAGCGCGGCACGGAAAGCGCGGCGTCGCCCGCTTCGGGCAAGCGCCGCGCGGCCGGCACACTCAGCGCTTCTTGCGCGAGGCGGCCTTCTTCGTTGCGGCCTTGGCTGCCGCGTGCTTCTTCGCCGTCTTGGCCGCGCTGCGTGCGGCGCGCGCTTCCTTGACGGCAACGCCCGGCGCCGGTGCGGCCTTCTTGCGGCGCGGCTCATTGGGCGCCAGCGCGCGCACGCGCGGGCCACCCTCGGCAACGCCCTTGTCGCCTGGCGCCGGACGATTGACGCCGGGCTTGACCGGCATGTCGCGCACGAGACGGAAATCGATCTTGCGCGCGTCGAGATCGACACGGCTGACCTGCACGCGCACGCGGTCCGAAAGACGGTAGCGGATGCCGGTGCGTTCGCCGCGCAGCTCGTTCTTGATTTCGTCGTACTGGAAGTAATCCGAGCCCAGTTCCGTCACGTGCACGAGCCCCTCGATGAAGAGCGCGTCGAGCTGCACGAAAATGCCGAACGACGTCACGCCGCTGACCATCCCGCCGTACTCTTCGCCGAGCTTGTCGCGCATGAAGTAGCACTTGAGCCAGGCTTCGACGTCGCGCGACGCTTCGTCGGCGCGGCGCTCGTTGGCGGAACAGTGCAGGCCGAGTTCTTCCCAGATGGCCGCGTTGTTCCTGCGGCCGCGGCCGCCGCGCTTCTCCTCGTCCTCGGCCTGCAGCGCGCGGGCGCGCGGCGACAAGGCCGTGTTCAGCTCGACGCCCGAAGGCGCCTGCGGCTGATACTTTTTGCCTTGCAGGATCGCGTAAATCGCGCGGTGCGTGAGCAGGTCCGGATAGCGGCGGATCGGGCTCGTGAAGTGCGCATAGGCTTCATACGCAAGACCGAAGTGACCGATGTTGTCCGGGCTGTAGACAGCCTGCTGCATCGAGCGCAGCAGCATCGTCTGCAGCATCTGCGCGTCGGGGCGGTCGCGGATGTGCGCCATCAGCGCCGCGTAGTCGCTCGCGTGCGGCGAGTCGCCGCCGCCGAGCGAAAGGCCCATGCCGCGCAGGAAGGTGCGCAGATTCTCGAGCTTCTCCGCGCTCGGCCCCGCGTGCACCCGGTAGAGGCCCGGATGCTTGTTGCGCTTCATGAAGTCCGCCGCGCAGACGTTGGCCGCGAGCATGCACTCTTCGATGAGCTTGTGCGCTTCGTTGCGCTGGCGCGGCACGAT
>NZ_JAMXLH010000066.1 GCF_024281035.1 Paraburkholderia sp. | reverse complement strand
GTGAAACGACTCCACGCCGATGATAGTGCGGATTGCCCGTGTGAAAGTAGGTAATCGTCAGGCTCCTTATGCTGTATCCGAAACCCCGGTGTCTCCCTGAGCGCCGGGGTTTTGGCGTTTACGCCTGAAAAAGCGACGATTTTAAGGTCCGCGAGACAAAACGCTCCTCGGCGACCAGCGGCGCAGGTCGCGTTGGGCTGCGGTTTGCGCGGTTCGTCCACCCGCGCACGGTGCTTCAGTGTTTGCGGTGCACCCGGTCAAGCACGTGATGCACAGCAAGCCAGTGATGCATCATGCCTTCGCCCTCGTGTTCCTTGCGGTAGGCTCGGGATTCGTAGATCGATAGTGCAAGCAGCACCAGTAGACCGACGGCCAGTCCGATCAGGCCCGCAATACTTTCGGCATCCATGGCAGCCTCCTTTGGTTGCGGCCATTTTTCTATCTTAGGACAGCCGCGAGTCGGAAAAAATAGCGTGCTGTACCAAGGCGGCAAAGCGAAATAATTTTGAAAGGATCGGACCCGATGTTTCGTGTTCTTCTGGCGGCCGCAGTGGCCGTTTTGCTTTCGGCGTGCGCCGATAATACTGCGACCAGGCACGGCGGACCGCCGCCGCATGATCCTCCGGACTATCACGGTGTCCCCACCGACGACCGGCCGCCGATGATGATCGACAACCTGCCGCCCGCTCAATAACCGCGCGTGAATCGTCTTATTGCGGTTGCGCAGTGGCAGGACGGATTGCGTCGGCAATGCGCGGCAACAGTGGCGAGAGCGTCAAGCCGCGTACGGCCATGAAGATGAGCAGGGCAGCCCACAGGCCGTGGTTGCCGAATGTGCCGACCAGCGTCCACGACGTGACGAGGAATACGGCGAGCGATATTGCCATCGAGCGCATCAACTCGCGTGTGCGTGTCGCGCCGATGAATACACCGTCGAGCAAGAAACCCCATACCGACACAAGCGGTGACAGTGCTGCCCAAGGCAGAAAACGCTCCGCAGCGGTTCGCACATCGGCCTGGTTGGTCAGTTGCTCGATGATCCAGCTTCCGGCGACCCAGTAAGTCGCCGAGAACGCGAGCGCACCGAGTACAGACCAGAATAGATTGACCTTCACCGCATGGTGGAATGCGTCGCGATCGCGCGCGCCGATTGCGGCGCCGACGAGCGCCTCAGCAGCATGGGCGAAGCCATCCAGCCCGTACGCCATGAAAGTCTGAAAATTCAGGAGCAGGGCGTTCGCGGCGAGGATAGCGTCGCCTTGCTTCGCGCCGATATGCGCGAACCACCCGAAGGATCCGAGCAGGCACATCGTGCGCAGAAAGATGTCGCGATTGATCGCGACGAGACGCCCGAGCGCAGCGGGTTCGAGGACGCTATCGAGGCGCAGCCGCAGTAACCCGCGCGGTAGCTGATAGCGGAGCACGACGGCGCCGAACACGAAGCCGAGCGCATCTGCGGTGGCCGTGGCCGCACCGATGCCCGCAATACCCCAGCCGAGCCCGTACACATACAGCAGCACCGCAATCACGTTCGCGACGTTGACGAACACCTGAGCCGCGAGTGCGAGACGTACGCGCTGCGTACCGAGCAGATAACCCAGTACGACATAGTTTGCGAGCGCGAACGGCGCGGCGCCGATGCGCGCCTCGCAGTACGCCTGCGCGTTACGCTGCACCTCGCCGCTTGCGCCGATCAATGCGAGTGCATAGCGGATCAAAGGCGCTTGCACGAGCAGGATCACAGCGCCGATCGCGAATGCCAGCAACAACGCGCGAACAACATTGGCGCGCAGGCCGATGCGGTCGCCCGCGCCGAATGCCTGTGCGACGAGTCCGGTCGTGCCCATGCGCAGGAAGCCGAAGCCCCAGAACACGAAGTTGAAGAACAGCCCGCCGAGCGCCACGCCGCCGAGATCTGCCGCGCTGCCCAGATGGCCGGCTACCGCCGTGTCGACGGCGCCGAGAATCGGCTGAGTAAGGTTGGCGAGGACAATGGGAAACGCGAGCGTCAGGACACGCCGATGCAATCCGCGCTGCGTCGGGAGCGGGACGTCTCCGCTCAACCGCGTTCCTGCACGCAGACCCACGGCGAGACGACGACCGCCCACAGCTCCGGCTTGCGCACGGCGTAGTCGGCTGCGGTGGCGGCTTGCATCCGTTCGACGAGCCCCGACGACAGCCATTGCGTGACGCGTTCGGCGTCATCGCTGGCAATGGCCTCGGCGATGCTGACGAGATCGAGATCGCGTGCCACCGAAAGCAGCTTGCCCTGCGCGAAAAAACGTTCGAGATCTTGCCAGTCGATTTTGGCTGTTTCGCCGAGGAGCTTGGTGTACAGCTGACTGGGCGTGGCGTCGGGAGTAGTCATGGTCAATGAAAAACGGTTGCGGCCGATACTATAAACGATTGGGAGGTCGTCGCGAGCGGGCGGTTGGCGCAGCGTCGCCGCACGAACCATAATATTAATATCTGAGATATTCCAGATTTAATCAGAAGCAAACCGGCGCAAATGAAAGTGCTTCAATCTCGTGTGCACTTTCCAGCTAAATGACTTTATACGTGCGCTTGCCCACTAAAAACTGTGCGCTTGAAGCTGGCGCTATCAATGGCTTCCAACCGGGTGAAAAAGACCTGCCGCGGACACCTTAATGGCATTCTCAGATGAATATAAAAATCAATTGAATCATGATCTTGCTGTAATCTGTATCGTATTTGTAATCTGCATTTCGTATGGGTTATCCATGTGCGCTCGCATTCTTTTGATCGCCTAAGTCCATAAAAACGTCCGCGCGTTTCATAATCGGTGCGCCGCGACACATTTTCGAGAGAATTAAAAGATTGCAGCGATGTCAGGCCGTTGATAGATTCCGTTTCGGCGCATGGTAAACCGGTCCTTTGCCGAAATGCGCCAAACCCCCGTTAGCCCGGCACCATGCCGGGCTTTTTTTTATTTATCGGAAGTGTAGCGGCGTACTCAACGTGGCGGCAGTTCGCGTGCCGGGTCGATCGATCGGCCCTGGTAACGCAGTTCGAAATGGAGCATCACGCGATCGTTGTCGCTGGCGCCCATCTGCGCAATCTGCTGGCCCTGCGTGACCGCTTGCCCTTCCTTGACGAGCAGCGCCTGATTATGCGCGTACGCGGTGAGGTAGTCGCCGTTGTGCTTGACGATCAGCAGGTTGCCATATCCGCGCAAGCCGTTGCCCGCATAGACGACCCTCCCGGCCGCTGCCGCGACCACCGGCGTGCCCGCAGCGTTGACGATGTCGATTCCCTTCGAATCGCGGCCGTCGAACGTGCGAATCACTTTGCCGTTCGTGGGCCAGATGAGCGAAATGGATGTTGCGGGAACGGCCGTTGGCCTCGGCGGGGCGTCGGGTGCAGCGGGCCGCGCGGAGCGGCTCGCGCGCGGCGCGGGGGCCGTTGCGGCTGCCGCTGCCGGTGCCGCTGCTGTAGACGTGCTCGCAGGCGGCGCTACGCGCAGGACCTGGCCGACTTCGATAGCGTTGGGGTTCGACAGGCCGTTCCAGCGCACGATGTTCTGCACCGATTGCCGATTGTCACGGGCAATCTTGCTCACCGTGTCGCCGGACTCCACGCGATAGAAGCCCGGCCCGACCGGCGGCAATCCGCACGCGGCGACCAGCGCGACGAGCGTTGCACACGCGAGTTGCCCGATTCCCCGTCTGATCCTTTTTGCCAACATTGTTTTTGTCAACCTCGAACCCCGCAAGAGCTTGCCGTGCGGCGATTCCGCGTTGGCAATCGTCTGATTTTAACGGGTTTACCCCCTGCGCAAACCGTCGAACCTCAGGCGCAAGCGGTCGTGCATCAGGATGGCTGACAGATGGCCACGAGCAGAGCCTGAAGGGGCGCGATGCGCGCGTCAGGCGAGCGCATCCACGCTGATTCGCAGAACGCCTGTCTCCGAAGCGCCGGGTGCGAGCCAGCGCAGACCGAGGCCGTTATGGATCGCATCCGGCAGACCGAGCCACGGTTCGATGCAGTAGAAGTCGGAGTCGTCTGCCTCGGTCCACGTCGTCACCGCATACCACGGCAGCGAGTCGGGCCGGTCGAGGTCGATCGCGACGCTGCGGCGGAGCGCCGGCGCAACCATGCGTACCGGAGCAGAAGGCGGCGTCGGAGTGAGGATGTGGAAGCGGTCGACAATGCCCGGATCATCGAGCCGGTATTGCGCTTCCCCCGGTTCCGCAGCGCTGATCGAGCCATCGGGTAACTGATGCCGGCGCGTGGTGGGCGGCAGTTCCAGCGTGGTCTGCGCGCGTTGTGCATGCGGCAGCGCGAAGTAAAAGTGGTGGCCAGCGTACCAGGGCAGCGGCGCTGAGCCAGTATTGGTTGTCGTCAGCGACACCTCGAGCGTGCGCTCGTCGACGAGGCGGTAAGCGGCTTCGAAACGGAACGCAAACGGATAGCCTGCGCGCGTGGCCGCTGAATCGGTAAGCGTCATGCGGACGCCGTGGCCGTCGTCGTCGATTTGCGTCGAAAAAGGCAGGTCGCGCGCGAAACCGTGCATCGGCAAGTCACGCACGACGCCTTGCGCGTCGCGCCAGCGCCCGATCTGTCCATCGACACGATGGCGCCCGAGAAACGGGAACAGCAGCGGGTTGCCGCCGCGAATGCGTGCCGGCTGGCTCCAGTTCGCGTGCTCGGGCCAGTGGATGACCGGTCGACCGTCGATATGCCATGAGAGCAGGCGGCCGCCCGCCCACGGGGCGAAACGCAACGTCGAAGCGCCGCTGGAGAGTTCGATGATGTCCTGCGGAGGGCGTGATTCCATGGCCTGGCGTGTGGATGACGTGAAAAGGGGCCGCGACTCGGCTATAAACCGGCTATGAATCGGCTATGAACGCGGATTGTGCGCCGCTTTCCGAAGCGTGGAAACCCTCGTCGGTAATGCGCGCGTAAGGTGCGAGACATCCAGCCTGCGCGTTGACCAGGTTTGCCGGAATTCATATTCAGCGATCACGCCCCGGCATCATCGCGCGGCTTCGTTAGAAATTGTTGCGGCGCCGTAAATTTCTCGACAAATGCGCCTCTCTACTTGGCGCTGCGGTACTGCCCCGGCATAATCGGGGCGCTTCGTCGCACCGTCAGCGTTGCGGTCCGGCGCCATGTCTACCCATTTCGAGGATCTGCGAGTGAGTCTCTGGTTTCTATTGTCTCTGAGCGTACTGCAGGGCGTCACCGAACTCTTTCCCGTGAGCAGTCTCGGCCATACGCTGCTCGTGCCGGCGCTCTTCGGCATGCACATCGACAAACATGCGCCACAACTGCTGCCGTTTCTCGTCGCGCTGCATCTCGGCACAGCGGTCGCGCTGCTCTGGTATTTCCGCGAGCGCTGGGTTGCGTTGATCCGCGGTTTTATCGGCTCGCTCGCCGGCCACAAGAGCGACGATGGGCACATGATGTGGGCGCTTATTATCGGTACGATTCCTGCGGGTCTTGTCGGCCTCGTTCTGGAAAAGCGCATCGAGACGCTCTTCCACGACCTGCGCATCGTCGCGGCTGCGCTCATGATCAACGGCGTGCTGCTGTGGTTCGGCGACCGGCTGCAGCGCGCGCGCATGCATCGCGCACCCGAGAAGCTCACGTTCCGCCAGGCGTTTCTCGTCGGTCTTGCGCAGATCGGCGCGTTGATTCCGGGTTTCTCGCGCAGCGGCCTCACGATGATCGCGGGCAACGCCGCGGGTCTTACGGCCGAGAAGGCCGCCGAGTTTTCGTTCCTGCTCGGCACGCCGATTATCTTCGCCGCGGGCCTGCTCGAACTGCCCAAGCTCTTTCACGCACGCGACCAGTTGATGACGGCTGTGGTGGGCGGCGTGCTCACGGGCATCGCTGCGTGGCTCAGCGTGCGGTTCCTGATGCGCTATTTCGAAGGTCGTGGACGCCTCGCGTCGTTCGGCGTGTACTGTGTCATTGCGGGCGCGATTTGCCTCGGCTGGTTCATGCTGCATCAGCAACCGGTCTGAAACCGCGCACGCCGAGGCACGACCGGCGCAGGTCGATCAAGGTATAATCCAGCGCCCGTACTTCTGCACATGCGGGAGGCGGCGCGCCAGGCACGCGCTTACGCGACAGTAGCTCAGCTGGATAGAGCATCGGCCTTCTAAGCCGAGGGTCGGGGGTTCGAGCCCCTCCTGTCGCACCAGATTTCCCCACCAAAATCAATGGGTCTGCAATTCGAGCACTGCCTGGATTGCACCCTGTCGCTATGTTCACTGCGCTCAGGGTGTGCCTGGACTTACGGTCAAGCTGCGCTGGCAATATCCGGATGTAACGGTAATGCTTTGAGAAGTATTTTGCCCTCGTAAAAAACCAACCATTTCCAGGCCCATTGGGCGGCCAGCGTGTTTTCTCGACGCTTTTGCAGTCTTCAACGAATCCAGTGCCCCACGCATCCCGCTTCAACGAAGTTGGACGCGATTTGACCGCTTCGGTCCTGCTCACCACTGCATCCAATTTCTTCGACGATCCCCAATATTTCTATTTCCGGCGAACGAAATCCGATACCTTTGCGGGTGCGTTCGTCCCGGGCCGCATTGATCTCGCCCATAGCCAATTCCTTCACGACTCCCGGTAGTTCCTCTCGACTGATTTGTGTCTCGTCACCGGGCTTCCCCTCGGACAGGTGAGGGTGGCATGCCACCTCAGCCCGGCCGTCCAAACGCGCCGTGAAATTAGGGATGAATTAACCCTTTGACGCAGGCCTGATACCAAGCGTCGCAGCCCGATCCACAGCCTTTGCTAACCAGTAAACTTGCACCCGGCGAGCTTTCTTGGGCCTGATGCGCGGAATTTCGGTGGGGGCTGGATGAAGAAGATGTACAACTACAGAGGCTTTGACGTAACCGTCGAGGCTGAGCCGATGCGGGCGTCATCGGGTAACGTTGCTTCGTTGGCCGCGTGCGGCTTTGTTGCCGTCGTGCGCATCGGCAGGATGGGGGCGGCACGCCCGGCGGTCGCACCGATGCGTCTTATGTCTGACAATCGAAAGCCGTTTGTGACGGTAGCTGACGTGCAGAGTACGGGCTACATTGCGGGCCAACGAGTCATAGACGACGTACTCGCCTGTTGAGCCGCTTGAGCCTCGTGATGCGGCACGTTGGCCGGTCAATGCCACGCGTTGCCCGGCCTTGCCGCTGACTCTTCGGCGCGCAGCTCGTCCAGCCGAATAGCGACGAGCCAGTGGGGACCAGTGGACCGCTCAGGCCCACTGCATGTCGATTCGTATTTCCTCCATTGCTGCCGCGCTATTTGGTCCGCCGTGATCTCGGCGGATTCTTTCTACATCTACGCACGTTTCATAGACACCCACTTTGCAGTGGCGAGGGCGCACGCGTTTTTCATTGCGCCGTTTAATCTGCATGTGCGAAATCGGGACATAAACATAAATGAAAAAAATTCGCACTCCGATAGAGCATTTAATCTCCGCAAAACTGAAGTCTGCATAAGCACAAACCGCAAGGAATGTAGCTGTCGTTGGCGGCAGCCGGTTATTCCCGAATCTCGCCTAAAACAAGGCGCACTCCCGCACGGCGGCAGTCAAGAAAAAAACCTCGCGTGCTATTCTTTTTCCGATCCGATTGCTCATGAAGGAGAAGATTCGATGACCACCCGAACCCGGTTCGGTAAGAGCGTATCGCAGCCGCGCTCGGCGGCCGCGTGGCTCGACCGGAAGGTGCACTGAGCGTGGTGAACGGCAAGATCGTGTCATGCGGCACCGTGCTGCTCGATCCCGCGGGCCGTGTGTTGCTCGCGCATGCAACCGGCACGAACCATTGGGACATCCCGAAGGGGCACGGCGAACCCGGCGAGACCGAGGCCGAGAGCGCCGTGCGCGAGATGGTCGAGGAAACCGGAATCGCGCTCGATTCGTCGCGGCTGAGGGATCTGGGGCGTTACGTCTATCGCCGCGACAAAGACCTGCACCTGTTCGCCGCGCGTGCGCTCACAAATGAACTTGATCTTTCGCATTGCGTCTGCACGTCGTGGTTCCCGCGCCGCGAAGACGGCGTGATGATCCCCGAAATGGATGCCTGGCGCTGGATCGCGCCGGACGAGGTCGGGCAGTTCGCAAGCCGCAGCCTCACGCGTCTCTTCGAGACGACGCTCTCGCTCGTCCTGCTGCATCGCACGCTGTGAACGTGCCTCGGCGTGTCGGAGTATCGATGCATCGGCGGTCGGGGGAAACACAAAAGCCGTTGCGTGATTTGCCTGGCCGTACCGCAAAGGTGTTAGTGGACGCCGCAACGAGTGTGATTCGCCCATTCCCGCAAACTCCGTTTCGGGAAGTTTGTTTCGGAGGATTGGTTTTAGCGTTAGGGATCGAGCACTAACTATGCGTGCGTTGGCACGCAGAGCAGGGGGCCTTCAGCAGGTAGCTTCAGGCCAAGGAGAACCACGACTAAAGGAGATGCGATGGAAACGCTCAAGCGAGTTTGGGCCGGACAGGAGAGGCTCTGGAAGGTGTGGTGGCTGGTTGGTGTACCGCTTTGGATCGTCCTTGAGGTTATCTGGATACTGCTACTGAACCGTCAAAGGAACGGTTTATTCGATGTACGCAGCCCTGGATACTGGTTGCCCGCCATCGTCGGCGTCGGCTTGTGGATCCTCTGGCTGATTGCTGCCTGGCGCAGTTCGCCGAATGTGGTCAACCAGATGTGGAAATGGGTCGCGCGGGTGCTGATCGTGGTGTTCGTCGCGTTGTCGGTCATCGCGTTGCTCGCCGCTCGCGAGGAATGGCAACAGCGTCTTGCGATGGCCACGCCATCGCAAGGTCAGGTAACCGTGTCCTGGCGCGCGGCACAAGGCAACCAGCACTTGCTCGGTCAGCCCGAGCAATCCGTTCAAGCCAGGGCGTAGTCTCCGGCAAATTACTCCCGCAAATCATTCCCGCAACGGAAAATCCCCCGAAACGTCATGTTTACGGGGGATTGATTCGGAATCAGCTTCGGCTTTCCCGTACCTTTGTGGCGCGGGCCGGCGATTCACGCAGCAGGTTTTCTTTTGCGCGTGAACCCGCGAGCCGACTTACTTCGCCCAGCTGTCGCGCAGGCCGACGATGCGGTTGAACACCGGCTGGCCCGGCTTCGAATCGACGCGATCCGCCACGAAGTAGCCGTGACGCTCGAACTGGTAGCGGTCTTCTGGGGCGGCGTTGCGTGCGCCCGGTTCGAGGTACGCGTGGGCGACACGCTTCGAGTCCGGATTGAGCGCTTCGAGGAAGTCGCGTCCGCCCGCGTCCGGCTGCGGCTCGCGGAACAGGCGGTCGTAGAGACGCACTTCCGCCGGGTACGCATGCGCTGCGCTCACCCAGTGGATGTTGCCCTTCACCTTGTAGTTGTTCGCGCCTTCGGTGCCCGACTTGCTGTCCGGGAAGTAGTTGCAGTGGACGGCGACGACGTTGCCGTTCTCGTCCTTGTCCGCACCCGTGCATTCGATGACGTAGCCGTAGCGCAAACGCACCTTGTTGCCCGGGAACAGGCGGAAGTAGCCTTTCGGCGGCGTTTCCGTGAAATCTTCGCGCTCGATCCACAGTTCGCGCGAGATCGGGAACGTGCGCTGGCCGCGCTCCGGATGGTGCGGATGCACCGGCGCCGTGCAGTCTTCGCTCTGGCCTTCAGGATAGTTGTCGATGATGAGCTTGAGCGGGTCGAGCACGGCGGTCGTGCGCGGCGCCTTCTCGTCGAGGTCGTCGCGCAGCGCGCCTTCGAACACGCTCATGTCGATCCACGAATCGACCTTCGTCACGCCAATGCGCTCGCAAAAGAGCTGGATGCTCTCCGGCGTGAAGCCGCGCCTGCGCACGCCGACGATGGTGGGCAAACGCGGGTCGTCCCAGCCTTCGACGTGGCCTTCGTTCACCAACTGCAGCAGCTTGCGCTTGCTCGTGATCGCGTAGGTCAGGTTCAGGCGCGAAAACTCGATTTGCTGCGGCAGCGGGCGCGTGAAGACGCCGGCGTCCGCGAGTTCGTTCAGCACCCAGTCGTAAAGCGGGCGGTGGTCTTCGAACTCCAGCGTGCAGAGCGAATGCGTGATGTTTTCGAGCGCGTCCGAGATGCAGTGCGTGTAGTCGTACATCGGATACACGCACCATTTGTCGCCGGTACGGTAGTGATGCGCGAAGCGGATGCGGTAGATCACGGGGTCGCGCATGTTGATGTTCGGCGACGCCATGTCGATCTTCGCGCGCAGCACGTGCTCGCCTTCGGCGAACTCGCCCGCCTTCATGCGGCGGAACAGCGCGAGGTTTTCCTCCGGCGTGCGGTCGCGGTACGGCGATGGCTTGCCCGGCTCCGTGAGCGAGCCGCGGCTCGCGCGCATTTCTTCCGCGCTCTGGCTGTCGACATACGCCTTGCCGCGCTCGATCAGCAGTTCGGCGAATGCGTAGAGCTTGTCGTAGTAGTCGCTCGCGTAATAGAGGTGTTCCTGGTCGGCCTTCTTCCATTCGAAGCCGAGCCACGTCACGGCGTCGATGATCGAGTTGACGTATTCGGTGCTCTCTTTTTCCGGGTTCGTGTCGTCGAAGCGCAGGTGGCACACGCCGCCGTAGCTCTTCGCCACGCCGAAGTTCAGGCAGATGCTCTTGGCGTGGCCGATGTGCAGGTAGCCGTTCGGCTCCGGCGGAAAGCGCGTTTCCACGCGCTGGCCCCACTTGCCCGAGCGGTTGTCGTCGTCGATGATGTTGCGGATGAAGTTGGATGCCGCGGGCGCGTCGCTGCGGTCAGCGTCTTTGCGTTCGATATTCATGCGAGAAGGGGAAGATCGTTCGAGGGCGCGATTTCAACGAAAATCCACACGCCCGGGTGGTGTGCTGCCCATTTTACCTGACGTAACCGGGCGAGGAAGCCCTGACAGTTTGTTAGACGCGCCGATGCTGCCCCGGCGCTACCACGGTGCAGTGACACGGCGTATTTGACGGGGAATAACGATGAAAGAACAACGCGTGCTGGTGCTGCCGGGCTATCTGAATTCCGGGCCTGGCCATTGGCAGACGCGCTGGGAAGACGAACGGGCCGGTTTCGTGCGGGTGCAGATGCCCGACTGGACACATCCCGAGTGCGATGCCTGGTGCCGCGCGCTCGATTCTGCGGTGGGCGAGGCGAGCGCGGCGGGCGCTCGCGTGCTGCTGGCGGCGCACAGCCTCGGCTGCCTGACCATTGCCCACTGGGCTGCGCGGCACGCCAGCGCCGCGCGTGCAGGTGGCGCGGTGGCGCAGGTCGCGGGGGCGCTTCTCGTCGCGGTGCCGGATCCGCACGGCCCAGCGTTTCCCGCCGATGCCCACGGCTTCGATCCGGTGCCGCTCGTCCCGTTGCCGTTTGCAAGCATCGTCGTCGCGAGCAGCGACGATCCGTACGGCGGCATCCCGTTCGCCGAACGCTGCGCGCAGGCGTGGGGCAGCCGCTGGAACGGCATTGGCCCGCGCGGTCACATCAACGCCGAAAGCGGCCTCGGCGGCTGGCCGCAGGGTCTCGAATGGCTCGAATCGATGTCGAAGTGAGGCCGCAGTTAAGCGGGCAGTGAAGCGGGGGCAGTAAAGCGGCGGCAGTAAAGCGGGCAGTGAAGCCGCAGTAGAGCGGGCAGCGGCGCGCCGCTGCCGCGCAAGCTCAGACGACGCCCTTGCCGCGCAGCGCGGCGACCTGTTCTTCGCCGTAGCCGAGCACGTCGCGCAGGACGGCGTCGGTGTGCTCGCCGAGCGTCGGCGGATGGCGCTCCACGCGCGGCGGCGTTTCGCTCATGCGGATGGGGTTGCGCACGAGCCTTGCCGTCGCGCCCGACGGGTGCGGCAGATCCACCTGCATCCCGCGCGCGATGACCTGTTCGTTCTCGAACACTTCAGACAGATCGTTGATCGGCCCGCACGGCACGCCTGCGGCTTCGAGCGCGGCGATCCAGTCGGCCTTGGTGCGCGAGCGGACCATGTCGGCGACGACCGGCACGAGCGTATCGCGGTGACGCACGCGGGCGGGATTGGTCGCGAAGCGCTCGTCGTCGGCGAGTTCGGGCTTTCCGCCCACTTCGACGAACTTGCGGAACTGCCCGTCGTTGCCCACGGCGAGGATGATCCAGCTATCGCTCGTCTGGAAGGCCTGGTAGGGCACGATGTTCGGATGCGCGTTGCCCCAGCGCACGGGCGGCTTGCCGCTCGCGAGGTAGTTCGAGTTCATGTTCGCGAGCATGGCCACCTGCACGTCGAGCAGCGCCATGTCGATGTACTGGCCCGTGCCCGTGCGGTCGCGGTGCGCGAGCGCCGTGAGCACGGCGATGGTCGCGTACATGCCGGTCATGAGGTCCGCGATCGCGACGCCCGCTTTTTGCGGGCCGCCGCCCGGCAGGCTGTCGCGCTCGCCGGTGATGCTCATGAAGCCGCCGATGCCCTGCACGATGAAGTCGTAGCCCGCGCGCGCGGCGTACGGGCCCGTCTGGCCGAAACCCGTCACCGAACAGTAGATGAGGTCCGGCTTCACGGCGCGCAGCGATTCGTAGTCGAGTCCGTATTTCTTCAGTTGCCCGGCTTTGTAGTTTTCCAGCACGACGTCGCTCTGTGCCGCGAGTTCGCGCACGATGCGCTGGCCTTCGGGCGTCGAGATATCCACGCTCACCGAGCGCTTGTTGCGGTTCGCGGCGAGATAGTAGGCGGCTTCGGCCGTGTCCTTGCCGTCGGGCGTCTTCAGGTACGGGGGACCCCAGTGGCGCGTGTCGTCGCCCGCGCCGGGGCGCTCCACCTTGATCACGTCGGCGCCGAAGTCGGCGAGGGTCTGCGCGCACCACGGCCCCGCGAGCACGCGGGTGAGGTCCAGTACGCGGATATGGCTGAGAGCGCCCATGCGGTGTCGTCCAAGGTTGTTGTGCGGTTGGCCGCCCGTTACCTTGCGCGCGGCCGATTTCGGCATCTTACGCGATCCGGTAGTGGTAGTGTGAATTTCGGTACAGTGTTTCGCGTAGCGGAACTTCGGCGACCGGCAAGTCGATAAGCCGGGCGGATTTCGCTCACGGGCTTCGTCCATTTACCGTTCAGCTGCCGTGCATTCGTCGAGCATTCGGCGCCGGATTGGCACGCGACAGGGTCGCGCCGCAAGTCAGCCCGGCCGCGCCGCCGCGCGCCTGCTTCGATCACGCTTCGATCCCGTATAATCGACCGATTCCCGGCGACCGATACGGCCGCGAACCGCTTCCAACCGGTTCGCAAGAACCCGCAACGCCACCGGTCGGACCGGAACGAATGCAAGCCATACTCCGATAGAAAACCAGAACGCTGTCCGGCCGTCACGTCGGCGCCACGCGCGCGGCATGCCGGTCCCGGGGCGAGGACATACGCACAGGACGCCTCCAAAGCACGCCATGAAAGCCGCTGAAATCCGCGAGAAATTCCTCAAGTTCTTTGAATCGAAGGGCCACACGATCGTGCGCTCGTCGAGCCTCGTGCCGGGCAACGACCCGACGCTGCTCTTCACCAACTCGGGCATGGTGCAGTTCAAGGACGTGTTCCTCGGCGCCGAGTCGCGTCCGTACTCGCGCGCGACCACCGCGCAGCGCAGCGTGCGCGCGGGCGGCAAGCACAACGACCTCGAAAACGTGGGCTACACGGCGCGCCACCACACGTTCTTCGAGATGCTCGGCAACTTCTCGTTCGGCGACTACTTCAAGCGCGACGCGATCCACTATTGCTGGGAGCTGCTGACCAGGGTCTACGGGCTGCCGGCCGAGAAGCTCACGGTGACCGTCTACAAGGAAGACGACGAGGCGTTCGACATCTGGGCGAAGGAAATCGGCGTTCCGGCCGAGCGGATCATCCGCATCGGCGACAACAAGGGCGCGCGCTACGCATCCGACAACTTCTGGCAGATGGCCGACACCGGCCCGTGCGGCCCGTGCTCGGAAGTGTTCTACGATCACGGCCCGGAAATCTGGGGCGGCCCCCCGGGATCGCCCGAAGAGGACGGCGACCGCTTCATCGAGATCTGGAATCTCGTGTTCATGCAGTTCAACCGCGATGCCCAGGGCAACATGACGCCGCTGCCCAAGCAGTGCGTCGATACGGGCATGGGTCTGGAGCGTCTCGCGGCCGTGCTGCAGCACGTGCACAGCAACTATGAGATCGACCTGTTCCAGAACCTCATCAAGGCCGCTGCGCGCGAAACCAACACGCCCGACCTCACGAACAACTCGCTGAAGGTCATCGCCGACCACATCCGCGCCTGCGCGTTCCTGATCGTCGACGGCGTGATCCCCGGCAATGAAGGCCGCGGTTATGTGCTGCGCCGCATCGTGCGCCGCGCGATCCGGCACGGCTACAAGCTCGGCCAGAAGAGCGCGTTCTTCCACAAGCTCGTGGGCGACCTCGTCGCGGAAATGGGCGCGGCCTATCCGGAACTGAAGGACGCCGAACAGCGCGTGACCGACGTGCTGCGTCAGGAAGAAGAGCGCTTCTTCGAAACGATCGAGCACGGCATGTCGATCCTCGAAGGCGCGCTGGCCGATCTCGCCGCGAAGGGCGGCAAGGTGCTCGACGGCGAACTCGCGTTCAAGCTGCACGACACGTACGGCTTCCCGCTCGACCTCACGGCGGACGTGTGCCGCGAGCGCGAGGTGAGCGTCGACGAGCCAGCGTTCGACGGCGCGATGGCGCGCCAGCGCGAGCAGGCGCGCGCGGCGGGCAAGTTCAAGATGGCGCAGGGCCTCGAATACTCGGGCGCGAAGACCACGTTCCACGGCTACGAAGAGATCGTGTTCGACGACGCGAAGGTCGTCGCGCTCTACGTCGACGGCGCGTCGGTCAACGAAGTGAAAACCGGCCAGGACGCCGTGGTCGTGCTCGACCACACGCCGTTCTACGCCGAGTCGGGCGGCCAGGTGGGCGACCAGGGCGTGATTTCGAACGCGAGCATGCGCTTCGCGGTGGCGGACACGCTCAAGGTCCAGGCCGACGTGATCGGCCACCACGGCACGCTGGAGCAGGGCGCGCTGAAGGTCGGCGACATCGTGAAGGGCGAAATCGACGCGGTCCGCCGCGCCCGCACGGCGCGCAACCACTCGGCGACGCACCTGATGCACAAGGCGCTGCGCGAAGTGCTCGGTTCGCACGTGCAGCAAAAGGGCTCGCTCGTCGACCCCGAGAAGACGCGCTTCGACTTCGCCCACAACGCGCCGATGACGGACGACGAAATCCGCCGCGTCGAAGGCATTGTGAATGCCGAAGTGCTCGCGAACGCGCCGGGCATCGTGCGCGTGATGTCGTTCGACGACGCGGTGAAGGGCGGCGCGATGGCGCTCTTCGGCGAGAAGTACGGCGACGAAGTGCGCGTGCTCGACCTCGGTTTCTCGCGCGAACTCTGCGGCGGCACGCACGTGAGTCGCAGCGGCGATATCGGCCTCTTCAAGATCGTGATGGAAGGCGGCGTGGCCGCGGGCATCCGCCGTGTGGAAGCGATTACGGGCGACAACGCCGTGCGCTACGTGCAGGAGCTCGATGCGCGCATCAACGCGGCAGCCGCGGCGCTCAAGGCGCAGCCGTCGGAACTCACGCAGCGCATCGTGCAGGTGCAGGACCAGGTGAAGTCGCTGGAGAGGGAACTGGGCGCGCTGAAGTCGAAGCTCGCGTCGAGCCAGGGCGACGAACTCGCGGGCCAGGCTGTCGAAGTGGGCGGCGTGCACGTGCTGGCGGCGACGCTCGAAGGCGCGGACGCGAAGACGCTGCGCGAAACCGTCGACAAGCTCAAGGACAAGCTCAAGAGCGCGGCGATCGTGCTGGCGGCTGTCGAAGGCGGCAAGGTGAGCCTGATCGCGGGCGTGACCGCCGAAGCGAGCAAGAAGGTCAAGGCCGGCGAACTCGTGAACTTCGTCGCCCAGCAAGTGGGCGGCAAGGGCGGCGGCCGTCCCGACATGGCGCAGGCGGGCGGCACCGAGCCGGCGAATCTGCCGGCCGCGCTCGCGGGCGTGAAGGGCTGGGTCGAAGCGAAGCTGTAACGCGCGAACCGGTCGGCTGATCGGCCGATCGACGTAAAGAAGGGCTGCTCGCGAGGGCGGCCCTTTTGTTTTGGGCGCGAGATTGGGGTTGGGGCCGAGGTTTGGCTTTTGAACGGTCGTGCCGATCGCGCTCTACAATAGCCGCTTGGTGCGCGTGCCCTGTGCCCGCGCGCGATCCACAGCGAACCATCCATGAGCGAATACCAGTTTTGCCCACGTTGCGCGTCGCGGCTCACCGAGCGCACGGACGCGGCACACGAAGGCGGCCGCGTGCGGCTCGCCTGCCCGGATATCGAGTGCGGTTACGTCCACTGGGACAATCCGCTACCCGTTGTCGCGGCGATCGTCGAATACGAAGGGCGCGTGCTGCTCGCGCGCAATGCGGCCTGGGCCGAGGGCGTGTTCGCGCTCATCACCGGCTTCCTCGAAAACGGCGAGACGCCCGAGGAGGGCATCGCACGCGAAGTCCTCGAGGAAACGGCGCTGCACACCGAGAGCACGGAACTCATCGGCGTTTATGAGTTCATTCGCAAGAACGAGCTGATCATCGCGTATCACGTTCGCGCGTCCGGTACGATTGCGCTGTCGCCCGAACTGCTCGAATACCGGCTCGTCGAACCTGCAAAGCTGCGTCCGTGGCGCGCGGGCACGGGCCAGGCGCTCGGCGAATGGATGCGCCGCCGTGGGCTACCGTTCGAATTCGTCGAGCGGCCCGGGGATTGACGCCCGCCGCCCATACCGTTGTCATCGTCACGAAGATTCGCCACGAAGATTCGCCACGAAGATTCGCCACGAAATTCGCCACGAAATTCGCCACGAAATCCGCCCCGAAACTCGCCCCGAAACTCACCCCAAAACCCTTCGCCCCGTTCCCGATGAACCGACCCGTCGCCCTTGCCCGCACCGATTACGTTCACTTCCTGCCCATCACCACGCGCTGGATGGACAACGATGTCTACGGCCACGTGAACAACGTTGTCTACTACAGCTACTTCGATACCGTCGTGAACGAGTATCTGATTCGCGAGGGTGTGCTCGATATCGAGCATGGCACGACGATCGGCCTCGTCGTCGAAACGCAGTGCAACTACTTCGCGCCGCTCGTGTTTCCGGAGCGCGTCGAAGCGGGTCTGCGGGTCGCGCGGCTGGGTGCGTCGAGCGTGCGCTACGAAGTCGGCCTCTTTCGCGAGGGAGAAGCGCAGCCTGCCGCGCAGGGCCACTTCGTGCACGTCTATGTCGACCGTGCGACGCGCCGCCCGGTCGACGCGCTGCCCGCGGCGCTGCATGCCGCGCTCGCGCGGCTCGTCGTCGTGCCTGCCGACGAAGCAACGCGCGGCTGAGCGCCTCGCCTTCGCACCGCCGCACAGCGAGCAAAGGGCGTCTTTCGTGCAGACCTTCGCCATCGACGCACTGAACGGCATCAGCTACGGTCTGCTGCTCTTCATGCTGTCCGCCGGACTCACGCTGATCTTCAGCATGCTCGGCGTGCTCAATTTCGCCCACGCGAGCTTCTACATGCTCGGCGCGTATCTGGGCGTGACCCTTGCATCGTCACTCGGCTTTGGCTGGGCGCTCGTGCTCGCGCCACTCGTGGCCGGGCTCGCCGGTGCGTGGTTCGAACGCGCGCTGCTGCGCCGCGTGCGGGCCGGCACCGCGCTCAACGCGCTTTTGCTCACGTTCGGCGCCGCTTATGTGATCGGCGAACTCGTCAAGCTCGCGTGGGGACTCGAACCGCTCGCCGCGACGATGCCCGCCGTGCTCGACGGTCCGCTCTTCGCGCTCGGCGGCGCGGTTTTCTCGCGCTATCGCGCGTTCACGATGGCCGTCTCCATCGTCATGCTCGGCGCGCTCTGGGCCGTGCTGCGCATCTCGAAGACCGGTCTCATCGTGCGCGCGGCGCTCACGCACGCGCAGGCGGTTGAGGCGCTCGGCCATGACGTGCCGCGCGTGCGCACGCTCGTGTTTGCGCTCGGCACCGCGCTCGCGGCGCTCGCGGGCGCAGTCGCCGCGCCGGTTTTTGTTGTCGAGCCCGCGATGGCCGAATCGCTCGGCTCGATCGTGTTCGTGGTCGTCGTGACGGGCGGACTCGGCTCGTTGTCCGGTGCGTTTGTCGCGTCGCTCGTGGTGGGCTGCCTGCAGACCTTTGCCGTGGCGAGCAATGTGTCGCTCGATGCACTCGGTGCACGATGGGGCGTGGCGATCTCGCCCGCATGGTGTGCACTCACGCTCGCACAGGCCGCGCCGCTTTTGCCGTATCTGCTGCTCGTCGTGATGCTCGCAGTGCGGCCGCGCGGCCTCTTCGGACAACGTGGCGACGATGCGTGAACCGCTCGCGACCGTGACCTGCAGGAGGCGACCCGCCGCGCGCTGGCGGGCGTGCGCGCCGTGGCTCGCGCTCGTCGCGCTGTTCGTCGTGCCGCCGCTGGTCTCGGCATTGATCTTGCCCGCGCGCATGTCCCAGGGCTGGCTGCTCGCGTGTCTCGCGCAGGCCGCGACGATGATCGTTTTCGCGCTTTCATACAACCTGCTGCTCGGGGGAACCGGGCTGCTCTCGTTCGGCCACGCCGCGCCCGCGGGGATCGGTGCGTTTGTGGCCGCGCATCTGTTCAACCGCTATGCGATGGCGCTGCCGCTGTTGCCGTTCGTGGGCGGCCTCGGCGGCGCGGCCTTCGGCGTGTTGACGGCGCTCGTGGCCGCGCGCCGCGCGGGCACCGCGTTCGCGATGATCACGCTCGGGCTCGGCGAACTCGTCGCGGCGGCCGCGTGGGCGTTGCCCGGCGCGTTCGGCGGCGAGGCGGGCGTCGGTATCGACCGCGCGAGCGGGCCCGCCTGGGCGGGCTGGACCTTCGGCTCCGATCTTCAGGCGTACTGTGTCATCGCCGCGTGGTGTCTCCTCGCGAGCGCGGCGATGTTCGCACTCTCGCGTACGCCGTTCGCACGGCTTGCGAACGCCGTGCGCGACAACCCGGTGCGCGCGGCCGCGCTTGGCGTCGCACCTGCGCGCGCGCGAGCCGCGATGATCGTGTGGAGCGCGGGCTTCGCGGGCGTGGCCGGTACGCTTGCGCTCATCAACATCGAACTGGCCGCCGCCGAGAGCGTCGGCATGATGCGCTCGGCCGCCGTGCTGATCGCGACTGTCACGGGCGGCACGGCGTCGTTCTTCGGCCCGGTGCTCGGCGCGCTCGTGTGGGTCGCGTTCAGCGTGGGCATCGCGAGCGTCACGCGCGCCTGGATGCTCTACGTGGGGCTCTTTTTCATCGCTGTAGTGCTCGCCGCGCCCGATGGGCTTGCAGGTTTCGTCGCGCGCCAGCGAGCGTGGATCGCACGGCATGGCTGGCGGCGCGGTATGCGCGCGTGGGCCGCGGGTGCGTTCGCGGTTGCAAGCGGTGCACTCGCGTTCGTGCTCGCCCTGCAATGGGCGTACGCCGTGCGCTTGCGCGATGCCGATCCCGGTGCATGGCTCGCGTCATTGACGCCGCGCGGCGCGTGGTGGCTCGCGGGCGCGATTGTCGTGCTGGCGGCGTTCGCTGTGGCGGGCGCGTATCGAGCGCGCGATCTGGCGCGTGCGCTCGATGTGCAGGAGAACACGCGATGAGCGACATGCTCCAGCTTCGCGGCATCGAAAAAAGGTTTGGCGCGACGCCGATATTGCGCGGCGTCGATCTCGCCGTGCGCGCGGGCGAGCGTCACGCGCTGATCGGCCCGAACGGCGCGGGCAAATCGACGCTCTTCAGTCTGATCGCGGGCGAGCGCCGCGCGAGTGCGGGCCGCATCGAACTGAACGGCGTCGACACGACACGTCTATCGTCCGCCGCGGTCGCCCGGCGCGGGCTCGCACGCAGTTTCCAGACGACGAGCGTGTTCGCGCGGCTCTCCGTCTTCGACAACGTACGTTGCGCGGTGCTGGCCTCGCGGCGCGGCTGGGCGGGGTGTGTCGAGCGCTGGTTCGGCTCGCGCGACGTCGATGCGCGCGCCGCAGAAGTGCTTGAGGCGATCGGCCTTGCATCGGTCGCGCAGCACGCTGCAGGCATGCTCGGTTATGCCGAGCAACGCGCGCTCGATCTCGGCCTTGCGCTCGCGGGCGGCGCGCATACGCTGCTGCTCGACGAACCGACCGCAGGCATGAATCGCGCGGAAAGCGCCCGTGCCATCGAACTGATCCGCACGGTGACGCCGGGCAAGACGCTCCTCGTCATCGAGCACGATATGGACGCGGTGTTCGGCCTCGCCGACCGCGTGTCGGTGCTCGTGCAGGGCCGTGTGATTGCGACCGGGACGCCCGATGCGATCCGCGCCGATGCCGCCGTGCGCGACGCCTATCTCGGCAGCGGGTTCGCATCATGAGTGCGCTGCTCGACATCGCGGGTCTGCGGGCGTGGTACGGCGCGAGCCAGGTATTGCATGGCGTGGATTTGCGCGTCGGCGCGGGCGAGATCGTCGCGCTCGCGGGGCGCAACGGCTCGGGCCGCTCGACGCTCGCGAAAGCCCTGATGTCGCTTGTGCGCACCGAGGGTGCGCGTATGTTCGCGGGGCGTTCGCTCGACGGCCTGCGCACCTTCGAGATCGCGCGGCTCGGGCTCGGTTACGTCGCGGAACAGCGCGACGTGTTTCCGGATTTGAGCGTGGAGGAGAATCTACGGCTCGGCGTCACCCGATTCACAGGGCGCGCACGCCGCGCGCGCTTCGGCATCGAGGATGCGTGGACGCTTTTTCCGATCCTGCGCGAGCGGCGCGCCGCGCGCGCGGGCGTCCTCTCGGGCGGCGAGCAGCAGATGCTCGCGCTCGCGCGCGCCCTGGTGGGCGATCCGGATCTGCTGATCGTCGACGAACCGACTGAGGGACTTGCCGCGCAGATGATCGTGCGCGTCGGCGAATGTCTGCGCACGTTGCGCGAGCGCGGTGTTGCGGTGCTGCTGATCGAGCAGCGACTCGCGCTTGCGCCGGAACTCGCCGATCGCGTCGCGGTGATGGGGCACGGGCGCATCGTGTTCGACGGTACGCCGCGCGAACTGGCGGCGCGTGAGGACGTGGTGCGCGAGTGGCTCGGCATCGGCTGAGCCACTCACGCTTGTACCGCACCCGCAGCGAACCTACGGAAGCGCGACGCGTGCGAGCGCGGCCATCGGCCCGATCTGCGCGAGCACTTCCCGTTGCGCGGCGTCGCGCACGAAGAGCGAACCGGCAAAGCCGAGCGCATTCACCGAAATGCCCTCCACGCGCTCGGCCGCGCGCGGCACCACGAGCATCCAGCGGCGCGTCACGAGCAGGTTGTACGGCATGGCTTGATGGGCGACGCCTTGCACGTCGCGCGAGCCGATTCCGGCGGCGTCGAGCAGCGCGCGATAGCAGCCCGTCATGCGCGCTGCCGCATCTTCGCCAGCGAGATCGAGCCTTGCGAATGCATGCCGGAAATGCAGCCCCGGCACGGTCCCGATGCCGCCTACGAAGTGCGCCGAATCGAACAGCGTTTCTACCGGCACGGTTGCCGTGCTTTCGTCGAGCGGCAGCGGTGCCACCTGCAGATGCTTGTGCGTCTGGCTCGCGCCCGCCTCGGGCCCGCTGTTGTAAAAGCCGAGCCCGTCTATCGCGTGCAGCGCCGTGCAGAGCGCCGCGAAATCTGTCTGATCGAGCAACGCTTGCTGCGGCTCGAAACGCCGCGTCACGATCAGCAGATGATGCGCGATCACGTTGTACTTGTTCAGCAGCGCCACGTGCGTGCTGGAGAGATCGGCGACGAAGAGATCGGGTTCGTACGGCAGGAACGGATCGGCTGCATGTGGCGTGTGCGGCGCGCTTGTTGCGGCTTCCTTGCGCGCGAGGCTCGAAACTTCGCGCACCACGAAGCGCACGCCGCCGTCTTCGATCACCGTGCGCTTCGTTGCGATCGGGAGCAACGCGCCGCAACGCAGCGCGTGTTCGCTGCGTTGCGCGATGGCCGCGCCAAGCGAGGTGGAGTCTGCCATGAGGGGCGGCATCGCGCTCAGGCCTTGTAGCCGATGGCGCGCAACAGGTCGCGGCGCCATTTGACGTCCTCTTCGGCTTCGACGCCAAGCGGCGTAAAACCGTCCACGACGCCGACGATGCCGCGCCCCTGATCGGTCTCGGCCACGAGTACCTGGGTGGGATTGGCCGTCGCGCAGAAAATGCGGCACACCTCCGGCACGGCCTTGATCGCGTTGAGCACGTTCACGGGGAAGAAACCGTCGCCCAGAAACACGATGAAGCTGTGTCCCGCGCCGATGCGCTGAAGATTGCTCGTGGCGAGTTCGACGAGCGCATCGTCGGTGCCCGAGCGGCGCACGAGTCGCTTGCCGGACGCTTCGCAAAACGCGAGGCCGAAGCGGATGCCGGGCACCGTGCCGTAAAGGGCTTCGTGCAGATCCTCGACGGTCTTAATGAAGTGCGACTGGCCGAGGATGAAGTTGGCGGCTTCGGGCTTGACGATCTCTACCGTGGACAGTTGCATGGCGGGCCTCTTTGGGCAGTGGGTGGTGCAGTGGTTGACGCAGTCGTTGATTCTGGGGGCAGCGCGCCGGGCGGGTCGTGCGGGTCAGGACGCTGCCGCGGGAGCCCTATTATTCGCGCGAACCGGAACGGGCTCAAGCCTGGTGCAGCGCGGCGCAGTACAGTACAGCACGACCTGCAAGCGCGCTGGCCGCCAGAAAAGCAAAACGGCCGGCGCCGCGAGGCGTCCGGCCGTTCATCGCGCACGCGGTGCGCTCACTCAGTCAGCAATCAGGCGCCACTCAAGCAGCGGCCTTCTTCACGCGCTTGCCTTCGACATCGGGCAGGAACACGGTCAGCAAGCCGATCAGCGGCAGGAACGAGCAGACCTTGTAGACGAAGCCGATGCTCGTGGCATCCGCGAGCTGGCCGAGCACGGCCGCGCCGATGCCGCCGAGGCCGAACGCAAGGCCGAAGAAGAGGCCCGCGACCGTACCGACCTTGCCCGGAATCAGTTCCTGCGCGTAGACGAGGATGGCCGCGAACGCGGAAGCCAGCACGAGGCCGATGATCACGGTCAGCACGCTGGTCCAGAACAGGTTGGCGTAGGGCAGGAGCAGCGTGAACGGCGCGACGCCGAGAATCGACACCCAGATCACGTATTTGCGGCCGACGCGGTCGCCTACCGGTCCGCCGATGATCGTGCCCGCCGCGACGGCTGCGAGGAACACGAACAGATGGATCTGCGCGGCCTGCACGCTCAGGTGAAAGCGGTCGATCAGATAAAACGTGAAGTAGCTGTTGATGCTCGCGAGGTAGAAGTACTTCGAGAACACGAGCAGCAGGAGCACGCCGAGCGCCATGGCGACGCGGCCGCGCGAGAGCGCGGCGTGCGGGGGCGCGACGCGCTTTTTCTTCATGTTCGGATGCGACTTGTACCAGCGGCCGATCCGCGTGAGCACGAAGATTGCGACGAGCGCCGCGACGGAGAACCACGCGATGCTGCGCTGGCCGTGCGGAATGACGATCGCGGCGGCGAGCAGCGGCCCGAGCGACGTGCCCGCATTGCCGCCCACCTGGAAGAGCGACTGCGCGAGCCCGTGACGGCCGCCCGAGGCCATGCGCGCGACGCGCGACGACTCCGGATGAAACACCGACGAGCCGCAGCCCACGAGCGCGGCTGCGCAGAGCAGCACGGTGAAACTCGACGCCACCGACATCAGCAGCAGGCCGCACAGCGTGAAGCCCATGCCGACGGGCAGCGAATACGGCATCGGACGCTTGTCGGTATAGGTGCCGACGACCGGCTGCAGCATCGACGCCGTGAGCTGGTAGGTGAGCGTGATGAGGCCGATCTGGGTGAAGGACAGCGAAAAGCTGTCCTTGAGCATCGGATAGATCGCGAGGATCAACGACTGGATCATGTCGTTGATCAGGTGCGAAAAGCTGATCGCGCCGAGGACCGAATAGATCGTGGGCTGCTGCGCGGCGGATGTAGCGGAGGCCGCGGACGCCGATGGCGCGGCGCCCGCAAGGGCACCCTTCTTGAGGCTCGTTTCCATGTTGTAAATCGCAGGAGTATTCGTGCGGGCACCGCGCCCCAAGGGCGTCGGCAACGGCACGAAATGGACATGTATAAGAGTTATGAACGGGAGTGTAATGTGTCTCGCACGAATAGTCCGGACATTATTTGTTGAGAATCGGACATCCGCAGCCGCTTACTGCAGCGCGCCGCGACGGCGACCGTTGCGGCGCGCGCGCAACAGATTCTGGAGCGATTTATTGGTCCGTCATTTTGGCCGGGTATAACCCGCCGTACGCACGCTCACGAGGCGTGACGGGACGGGGCCGGAATGCGACAGATCAGGGCACGACAGCGGAGGGCTAAAGTTTGCGTCCTGCTTTGCCGTAGAACCGGTTCTGGCGGACCGCGACGCAGCTCCCGGGCGCTCTACAACAAGCAGGAGACGTAACCACATGAAAGCAGCATCACAAGCCAGCCGGCGCGCCGGATTCATGCCGCAGGACACGGGGGCCGCGGGCGCCAGCACACGCACGACGCGTGCCGCGCGGGGCGGGGACGGCAAATCGTTCTCGGTGAAGGGGACGCTGCGGATTGCCTTTGCCGTGCTCCTCATCGGCACGCTTGCCATGGGCGTGTTCTCGCTCGCACAGATCAGCCGTCTCAACAGCTCGACGCAATCGATCTACGAACAGGGTTATATCGCCAGCCGCGCCGCCGAAGAGGCGCGTGGCCACCTGCTGCGCGCAAGCCGTGCGCAAAAGATGCTGCTCACCGCCACGACCGCGAAAGAGCGCGATGAACTGGGCCAAGACATCGACCGCGATCTCGCCGCGCTCGAGCGCGAGCTGGGCTCGCTCGCGCAATACGCGGCGCAGTCCGGCGGCGAGGCGCTCGATCAGGAGAAGAAGTTCGCCGCCGCGACTTCGACGTGGAGCGGCCATCTACGCGATTTCGTGACGCTCGTGAAGGCACAGCCGCTCGACCTCTCGCAGATGAACTGGCAGGTCGGCACGCAGGACGTGTCGCTGCTCGTCGAAACGGAGAAACTCGAAAAGCTCGTCGACCAGCTCGTGACGCAGCGCGGCACGGCCGCGAAGGCGACCATCGATACGGCCGGGTTCATCTATAAATCGTCGTTCGTCATGATGGCCGTCGCGACGGTCGCGCTCTTCGTGCTCGCGTTCGTCATGGGCGAGTGGGTCGTGCGGCGCATCGCGCGGCAGCTCGGCGGCGAACCCGTGCACGCCAAGGAGATCGCGAGCCGCATCGCCTCGGGCGACCTGGCGCAGCCGGTCAAGGTCGATGCGCGCGACGCGTCCAGCATGCTCGGCGCGCTGCGCGACATGCAAACCGGGCTCGCCTCGACCGTGTCGGAAATTGCCGCGAGTGCGGAGGCCATTGCCGCTGCGTCGGGCGAAATTTCGACCGGCAATCTCGATCTCTCGCATCGCACCGAGCAACAGGCGGTCGCGCTCGAACGCACCGCGAGCAGCATGGAGGAACTCACGTCGACGGTGCGCCTGAACGCCGAAAACGCGGCACAGGCCAGCACGCTTGCGGGCAATGCCTCGGAGATCGCGGAGAAGGGCGGCAGCGTGGTGGGCCGCGTGGTCGCGACGATGAACGAGATCAACGAGAGCGCGAAGAGCATTGCGGACATCATCGGCGTGATCGAGGGCATCGCGTTCCAGACCAACATTCTTGCGCTGAACGCGGCGGTGGAAGCCGCGCGCGCGGGCGAGGACGGTCGCGGCTTCTCGGTCGTGGCGGGCGAAGTGCGCAACCTCGCGCAGCGCAGCGCGGCGGCGGCCAAGGAGATCAAGACGCTGATCAGCGCGTCGGTGGAGCGCGTGGCGAACGGCTCCACGCTCGCGCAGGACGCCGGTCAGACGATGGACGAAGTCGTGAAGGCGGTGAAGCGCGTGAACGACATCATCGGCGAGATTTCGGCGGCGTCGCACGAGCAGCGCGCGGGCATCGAGGAAATCAGCCGCGCCGTGACGCAGATGGACGCCGGTACGCAGCAGAACGCGGCGCTTGTCGAAGAGGCGACGGCGGCTGCGCAGTCGCTCGACGATCAGGCGAAAACGCTCAAGCGGCTTGTCGGGAAGTTCAGGCTTGCCTGAGTGCCTTGCTTGCCTGGCTGTAATGCAAAACGCCGCCTGAAAAGGCTAGCCGTTCTGTTAAAGAGTTGGTAAGGCGGTAATTTAGAGCCCTCTCGATTTCGAGAGGGCTCTTGCTTTTGGCGGGTCTAATGTTTGTGAATAGGCTCGTTATTACTTCGCCGCGGCACTCGCGCGTTGGCGCTCCGGCTGCTCGGGCATGACGTCTTCGGGCGCAACAGGCCCTCGTGCAAGCCCAAGACGCATGGCCGGGGTCGCGCCGTCATAACCGGGCTCCCAATAGTTAAAGTAGGTGCGGAAGATGGCGCGCAGCTTGACCCGCACCTCGGGGTTATACGCGTTCTTCCCGAACCAGACTCTTCGGCCAGCGTTCGCACTGGTGATACCTCGTTCTGCGAGCGTCAGGGCGCGTCGCACCCGCATGAAGAACCGGTCGATACCCGTCAGGGACGCTTTCAGATACCTTTTCGACGAATTTGCTCGATGTGGGCAATTGCAAGACAACAGAGAAATCCATAAAATAGGGACGTTTGTCCATAAATCATGGACAATTGACCATAAAATATGGACGTTCGTCCATAAATCATGGATGCTGTTTTGGGGGGAGGTGGCCCTCTTGATGTTCAGCGCGCTGTTGACCGCTGCACTTGGGAAATACGACTTTTAGCCAGAGAAATCACAATGAGTCTTGCGGACTTCCTCTTCCCACCGGGCTTGCAGCGAGTACTCGGCGCGACCCTGCTACAGCCGGACCGAAGTTTCACGCTAAGGGAATTGCTGCGTCTTGCGGAGAATGGGCGCGGCAGTACTCAGAAGCAAGTGGACCGCTTGGTCGAGATCGGAGTACTACTCGAAGACGCTCGACGAGGAAATCAGCGGAGCATTCGAGCCAACCCGGAGTTCATTTTCTATCCGGAATTGCTCAGCATCGCGCGCAAGTCATTTGCCGTTGTAGAGCCGTTAAGAGAAGCTCTTGAGCCATTCGCGGGCCACATCACCTCGGCGTTCGTGTTTGGCTCCGTGGCTAAAGGCACCGACCGTGGTCAAAGCGACATCGACCTGATTGTCGTTGGAGACGCTCCTCTTCTCGAGTTATCCGGGGCACTTCACACCGCTGAGCAAGACTTGATGCGCTCGGTCAACTTCTCGTCGTACACGCCTGACGAATGGGCGGAGCTGGTAAAATCCGACCCCATAATGAGTCAGATTGCTCAAGGTCCCATTCTGAAGATAGTGTGATGCCACGGCCAGCCGAATACGAAAATCTCATCAAAACGAAAGCTTTCGATGCGGTTGCACCGACCCCGGGAGCCATCGTCGGCTTCCTGCGG
Organism: Paraburkholderia sp.; assembly: GCF_024281035.1. Lineage (GTDB taxonomy): Bacteria > Pseudomonadota > Gammaproteobacteria > Burkholderiales > Burkholderiaceae > Paraburkholderia. The sequence continues at coordinate 149,687 of NZ_JAMXLH010000066.1, read as the reverse complement.
AATGCGGCGGACTACCGCGCCACTGCTGAGAAACTGGACTCTGACCGGCATCTACAAATCTTCACCATGGCCTACGAAGGCTACTTTCAAGTCGTCCAAGCCATCTTGGAATTCTACGAGGTGCGGACCAAGGATGCGGGGCGCAATCTGGCCATCCAGCGTGTATCGACCTCCTTGGGCGTCACAACCCAAGAATTCGCGTTCATCACAAAGGCACACGAACGTCGAAATGGTACGTCCTATCATTCACCGTTCCCTCCAGTTTCAAAAGCTGAGGCAACGACAATGTTGGACATTCTCACCAAATACTTACCCGTCGCGCATGCACTAACCGGGGCACCCTGAGACGAAGTACACAGCGAGATACCCAGGAAGTTGATGATGCGGCGCAGCGGCATCGCGTTCATCAGGTGAACAAAGATGTCCCGGTTGTGGTGCGTGTGCCGTTGCCCCTGGGTCGGTCTGCCGCCGTGCTTGAACGCGAACACCTTTGAGCATCCGACGCATCTAAAACGCGGCGTTCCGTGGGCGTTTACGGCATATCTGGTGCAATGCGCCGCGTCTGGAGGTGCCGTCGCGAGGGCGCAGGCCTCGTTGGGACAATGGGGGAGAACGGGCTCGAGATACGCCGATATCCGCAGAAGCTCGTCCACCGACAGCCGCGTTGCTCTGCATCAGGAAGACTTCGCCGCACAGACTCCACTCCAGCGAGGGCAAGTCCTTGCCTTTGGCCACGACCTTGTAGTCGCCGGGCTTTCGCGCCGTTGGGGCACCATCTGCGGGGCGGCCCCGCTTGCCTGGAGGACCGGGCGGCACGCCAAAGTTGCCGTACTTTGGGTTACGGCAGAAGTTGGACTGAAACCCGGAAACGGCCGACGGAATCGTTGGAGGCGTCCCGGGCGACGCCCCTTTGGCTGAAGAAGATTTTTCCGTGGACAAGAAAACGCCCCAGTCGTTGACTGAGGCGTCAATGTGGGAAATCAGGAACCCCTTAGCAACTCTTTAACAGAACGGCTAGCCTGAAAAGGCGGCGTTTTGCATTCGGGCGCTTCAAGCCGTTCACCTCGCATCGCGCTCGATGGTCCACTTATCCCGTTGTCCGAATCTGCGCGGCCACCTCTCTTCGGTCTGATACCGGGCACTAGTCGCGCAGAGTCTATCGTGTCCCGTCGACGCGATCCGCGAATTCGGGCTTGCCCGAGAATTCCCTCAGATGATCCGGCAGCGGCTCGGACGGAAACCGGTGATCGGCCACCGGCGGCCGGAAAACCGTCGAGCACGGCACGATGCCGGTCCATACCGGTATTTCCGGCATGTGATCCTCCTGATCCGGAAATTCGTTGCGCACCTTCGCGGCGACCTGGTCTATCGACAATCGAAAGACGGTCATCGAATCGAGTTCGTCTTCTCGGACATCACGCAGCGTTTCCCAGCGGCCGGGGAGCGTTCGGCGGAAGAACTCACGCATGGCGTCGCGTTTTTCCTCGCGGCCATGGATCACTTCGGGTTGGCCATGGAGGATGACCGATCTGAAATTCACCGAGTGATTGATCGGGCTGTGGCCGAGGACGAGTCCGTCCATCAGCGTCACCGACAGCGCGACGGGGCGGGAGGAACAGGCATCGGCGAACCGTCCGCGCGCGGCGGAATGGAAGTAGACGTGTTCTCCGTCGCGCCAATAGGTCATCGGGATGATCTGTGGCAGGCCGGCTTCAACGAAGGAGATGTGGCAGACGTAGCCCGCGTCAAGGATCGCGTGAACAACTTCTGGCGCATACGAAGCGCGGCATGCGATTCGTTTCACGCGGTGCTGTTCCGTGGTTGGGTAGGTCTTTTGGGGGGCTGCTTGCATTGCTAGTCATCCAGTACGTTTACACGGGAACGATTTCTGACGCGTCTCTCCCGAAATTGAGGACGTCGAAACGCGATGTTACGTCGAGTCATGCTACGCGTGACAAGCGTAATGGGGCTCGGCCCGCAAAAAAATCCGGTGACACCACCGTAGCCTGGGTATGACAGTGCACCAATTCCGAACGCTGGCGGCCAATTGTAGTGACTTGATGATGTGAGGGAATCCCGTACAATGTTGATCGTGTGGACAGTGATCGAAACCCCAACCTTTCAGAAGCAAGCCGAACGTGTTTGGTCCGACGCGGAGCGCTTCGACTTTATTGCCTGGATCGCAGCGAACCCCGATGCGGGGGATGTGATTCCGGGGGCTGAGGGGGCGCGCAAGGTACGCTGGAAACGCGCGGGTACTGGCAAGTCGGGCGGTGCTCGCGTGATCTACTTTGACCTCACCGACGAGGAGATTGTGTTGCTCGTGGCGGTCTATGCCAAGGCCGAGCGTGAGAACCTGCTCCCTCAGGACATTCGAAAGGTGCTGTGATGAACGTCGAGAAGATTGCCAAAGCCATTGAGGCCGATGCGGGCGAGTCGCTGCCCGATCTGCGTCAGGCGCTTGAAGAAGCCAGGACTCGTGCCGGACGCGTGACGACTCCGGAGCAGATACTCGTGCGCCAGGCGCGCGAGGCGTCGAACATGACGCAAGCAGCGTTCGCTGAACGTATTGGCACGCCAGTTGCCACGCTGCGCGATTGGGAGCAGGGTCGCTTTGCTCCCCCGGGGGCTGTGCTGTGTTTGTTGCGCCTGATTATCAAACATCCGGAGTTGGCGGCTGAACTCGCGGCCTAGACTTGCCCGTACATTGGATAACGCCCCCGTGATCTGCTGAAGGAATCCTGAGCCGCTTCAAACCGCTCACTTCGCATCGCGCTCAATAATCCACGCATGCGCGGGATCGTTATGGAAGTGCCATTCGCGGCATTTACCCGCCATGACGTTCAGATAGTACGAGTCGTATCCGTAAGGCACCACCACCGGATGATAGCCGCGCGGCACCATCACGATGTCGTGGTCCTCGACGGCCATTGTTTCGTCGAGGTCGCGCGCGTCGGTGTAGACGCGCTGAAACGCGAAGCCCTGCGGCGGGCTCAGGCGGTGATAGTACGTCTCTTCGAGCGCGCTCTCCTGCGGCAGGCGGTCGGCGTCGTGCTTGTGCGGCGGATAGCTCGACGAATGACCCGACGGCGTGCGCACCTCCACGACGAGCAGCGATTCCGCGGGCTCGGTTTGCGGCAGGATATCGCAGATATAGCGTGTATTGAGGCTCTTGCCGCGCGTCGAACGCTTCATCTGCGCGGGCTCGATCAGCCGCACGGGCAGCGTGCCTTTAGCGGGCGCGCTCGCGACACCCACTTCGGCGCTGCGTGTCGCGCGCACCGTGATTTTCACGCCGGGCGGCACGTAGAGCGCATACGGTGCGGCGTCTTCGAACACGCTGTCGCGCGAGCCGATCCCCGACCAACGCTCGCCGCCCGCTTCGATATCCACCGTGCCCGTGAGCACGACGATGCAGCTCTCGCGTTCCTTCTCGTACACGTACACCACATCGCCCTCGGAAAGCCGGTAAGCGGCGAAGCCGACGTACTGCCAGCCTGCCGTCGAGGGCGTCACGCGCGCGATCGTCTGGCCTTCGCGCGCGGCCTTCACTAGCAAAGTCATGCTGCCTCCTTCGTTGCATCGAGCGGCGCATCGGCGAGCGCGCGCAGCGTGCGCCAGCCTTTCTGTGCATACGCATAGGATGGCGCGATGACGGGGTCCTGTTCGGCCTCGACAACGAGCCAGCCGCGATAGCCGTGGCGCTTGAGGCGCTCCACGATCGCCGCAAAGTTCACCGCGCCGTCGCCGGGCACGGTAAACGCGCCCGCGAGCACCGCGTCGAGAAAGCTCCAGTTGCGGTTGCGCGCGAGCTTCACGACCGCGGGACGTACATCCTTGCAATGCACGTGGCACACGCGTGCGACGTGCTTGTCGAGTTCGCGCACGGGGTCGCCGCCCGCGAACGTGATGTGACCGCTGTCGAACAGCAGACCCACGGCGTCGCTCGTGCGTGCCATGAGCTTGTCGATGTCGGCGGGCGTTTCGACATAGGCGCCCATGTGATGGTGATACGCGAGGCGCACGCCGCGCGTGAGCGTGTGGCGCGCGAATGCATCGACGCGCGCGGCGTAGGCGTCCCACTGCGCGTCGGTGAAAAAGCGCGGACGCTGATAGAGCGGACGCGCTGCGCCCTGGATCGAATCGGCGACTTCGCCGTACACCATCACCGTCGCGCCGTTTTGTGCCAGCAGGTCGAGATGCGGGCCGACGGCGGCGATTTCCTCTTCGACGCTGCGGCGCGCGAGCCTCCCCGAGTACCAGCCGGATACGAGCGCAAGATCATATTGCGCGAGCAACGTTTTGAGCGCCTGCGGCTCGCGCGGAAACTTGTTGCCGAGTTCGAAGCCCTCGTAGCCGATCTCGCGCCCTTCGGCGAGCGCCACCGAAAGCGGCGTTTCGCCGCCGAGCGACGGCAGGTCGTCGTTCATCCACGAAAGCGGATTGATGCCGATGCGTACGTCGAATGCGCTCATGTGCGTACCTCTGCGTACCTGTTGCCGTGGATCGTCATTGCGCCGGGTTGTCGTTGTCCGTGTTATTACCCGCGTCGCTGTTTGTATCGCTGGCGGCGCTGCCTGCCTCGTCCACGCCGCCGCTTTTCTCGCGGCGGCTGCGCGCGGCGAGCCGCTCGTCGTACTGCTTGCGCGCCTCGCGGACGTTGGCGCGCGACGACACCTCGGGCACCGCGACTTCCCACCACCAGCCGCCGTCGTCGGTCGTGCGGGTGGGATCGGTGTCGATGCTGATGAGGTAGGTGCGCGACGCGGCGCGTGCGCGCTGCATCGCCGCTTCGAGTTCGGCGACGTTGGCGACGTGTTCCGCCTGCGCGCCGAGCGAGCGCGCGTGCGATGCGAAGTCGATGCGCGGCGCGCCGAGCGGCCCCTGCGCGCAGTCGTCGAAAAGATTGTTGAACGGTGCGCCGCCGCACGCCTGCTGCAGGCGGTTGATGCAGCCGTAACCGCGGTTGTCGAGCACGACGATGATGAGTTTCGCGCCGAGCATCACAGAAGTCGCGATCTCGCTGTTCATCATCAGATAGCTGCCGTCGCCGAGCATCACGATGACTTCGCGATCGGGCCGCGCAAGTTTTGCACCGAGCCCGCCCGCGATTTCGTAGCCCATGCACGAGTAGCCGTATTCGACGTGATAGGCGCCCGGCTGGCCCGCGCGCCAGAGCTTGTGCAACTCGGCGGGGAGCGTGCCCGCCGCGCAGACGACGATGTCGTCGGTGGGCGAGCGGCTCGACGAGCGTTGCACGGCGCCGATCACATCGGCGTCGTAGGGCAGGCAACTGCGATCCTGCGGCGCATGCGTGAGGTGGTCGACACTCGCGCGCCACTCGCCTGCGAGTTGCAGCGCGTGCGCGGTCCAGTTGGCCTCGGCGCGCCAGTTCACGAGTTCGTCGGCGAGCGCGATGAGCGCGAGACGTGCGTCCGCCTGCACGGCGAGCCCGTCGTGCTTGATCGCGTCGAAGCCGTTGGCGTTGACGCCGATCACGTGCGCGTGCTGGAACAGCGAATTCGATCCCGTCGTGAAGTCCTGCAACCGCGTGCCGACGGCGAGGATGTAGTCGGCGTCGTGGGCGAGCGCGTTGGCTGCGGGCGAGCCCGTCACGCCGATCGCGCCCACGTTGAGCGGATCGTCCCACGCGAGCGCACCTTTGCCGGCCTGGGTTTCCGCGACGGGAATGCCGCGGGCGGCCGCGAGCGACTGCAACGCCTCCGACGCGTGCGAATACAGCACGCCCCCGCCCGCGACGATCAGCGGACGCTTCGCGCGATGCAACTGGGCCAGTGCGGCGTCGATTTCGGCCTGCACGGGCGCGGGTGCATGAAAACTCACGAGGCGCGGCGTGAAAAAGCTCGCCGGGTAGTCCCACGCGGCGGATTGCACGTCCTGCGGCAGCGCGAGCGTGACGGGGCCGCACAGCGCCGCGTCGGTCAGCACGCGCAGCGCGCGCGGCAGCGCCGTCAGCAGTTGCGCGGGATGGACGATGCGGTCGAAGTAGCGCGAAACGGGTTTGAGCGCGTCGTTGGCGGAGAGGCCGCCGTCGTGCGTGTCCTCGACCTGCTGCAGCACGGGATCCGGTGCGCGCGAAACGAAAATGTCGCCGGGCAGCAGCAGGATCGGCAGACGGTTCACATGCGCGAGCGCCGCAGCCGTGACGAGGTTGGTCGCGCCGGGTCCGATCGACGTCGTCACCGCCATCATGCGGCGGCGCAATTGCGCCTTCGCGTAGGCAATCGCGCTGTGCGCCATCGCCTGTTCGTTATGCGCGCGCAGTGTGGGCAACTCGTGGCGCCACTGATAGAGCGCTTCGCCGAGCCCGGCCACGTTGCCATGGCCGAAGATCGCGAACACGCCGCCAAAGAGCGGTTCGGTGCGGCCGGAGCCGTCTTCGCAGGCGACGCGCTGTGCAGCGAGGTAGCGTACCAGCGCCTGCGCAGCCGTGAGACGCACGGTCTGTCCGGACGCCATGTGCGCCGCGTGCGTCGATGCAGGCTGGCTTTCGTTCACGGCGGAAGCGATGCGCTGGTTCATGCTGCTCTCTCCTCGTGCGTCTGCGATCGGTCGCCGTTCGCTTGTGCGTTGCCATCCGCATTGGCGTGCGCGTTGCTGCGTGCGTCGTGCCACGTCGCGATCAGCGTTTCGAACGTGCGGCGCACGCGTGCGATCAGTTCGTCGTCGCCGATCTCGCCCGCGAGCCACGCGAGCGCAGGCTCGTGGTGGATCGTGCGGCCCACGGTGAAGCCGCGGCAGGTCGCCGACTGCGCCGCGCTGCGCAGGCCTGTGAGCATTTGCTCGACGCTTGCCGACAGTCCGAGCAGCACGACGCCTCGGCAGTACGGGTCGCGTTCGGCGATGAGCGCGTCGATGGCGCGCCATTGCGCGGCGTCCATCGGTTCGAGTTTCCACCACTCGGGATAGATGCCGATGTTGTAGAGGCGCTTGAGTGCGCGCCACACCGTGTCGGGCGCGTTCGGCGCGCCGTCGAGCTTCGGCGGAATCACTTCGAGCAGCAGTTCGTGGCCGCTTGCCTGCACGGCGTCGTAGAGCGCGCGCAATTGCGATTCCTGCTCGATGCGCTGTTCGACCGGTTCGTCGGGATGGAACTGCACGAGGCACTTCACCGTGTGCTCGATGGGCCAGCTCGCAAGCGTCGTGCCGATCGAGCGGCCATGATCGAACACGAGCGGGACCGACCCGGGCAACTCGACAGGGCGGCCGATCCACCAGCCGCGCCCGGTCGCGGCGTTCAGTGCATCCTGGCCGTAGTGGTCGTCGATCAGAACGCCGATGCGTCCTTGCAGACCGAGCGCCTGTTCGGTTTGGGCAACCGCAACGACCAGGAGATTCTTGAGTTGCGCGATGCGCGATTCGTCGGCGCCCGCTTGCTGCGCGAGATCGAAGAACTGATTGCGATGGTCGAAGGCGAAACCGAGCACCTCGTCGCGAGGCGTGCGTGCGGGCGTCACGCGATGCAGGCGCGCGAGCGTGGCGTCGCGGTCCGGGCGGCGCATGCGCTCAGGGTCGGCTGCGGCTTCGCGCAGGAAGTAGTCGAGTTCGGCGGGCGTCGGCATGGCAGGCGCGCAGCCGTGGCGCGACACCACGAGCGCGCCGCATGCGTTGGCCGTGCGCGCGCAGTCTTCGAGCGGCGCGTCGCGCAGCCATCCCGAGAGGAAGCCCGCGGCGAATGCATCGCCCGCGCCGAGCACGTTGAGCACGTCGACCGCGACGCCGCGTTGCATCGGCAGATCGTCGAGCGATGCGGGCAGCGCGCCTTCGATGATCTGGCAGCCGAGCGGGCCGCGCTTGACGAGCAGCGTGGCGCGGGTCGCTTCGCGCACGCGCGCGAGTGCGTCGATGAGCGATGCCGCGCCGCCCGCGATGCGGAATTCCTCTTCGGTGCCGATCACGAGATCGAAGTGCGGCAGGATGCGCTGCAAATGTGCGGAAACGCCCTCGCTCGCGATGAAGCGCGTCTCGCCGTCGGCCTTGCCCGTGAGGCCCCAGAGCACGGGGCGATAGTCGATGTCGAGCACCGTGCGCACGTCGTTCCGCCGTGCGTAGTCGAGCGCCGTGAGGCTCGTGCGGTTCGTGTGTTCGGTGGAAAAGTGCGTGCCGGTAATGAGCAGCGCCTTCGATGAGGCGATGAATGTCTCGTCGAAATCCTGCGCGTCGACGGCCATGTCGGCGCAGTGCTCGCGATAGAAAATGAGCGGAAACGTGTCGCGGTCCTTCAGGCCGAGCAGCACGAGTGCCGTCAGGCGCTCGCGGTCCACGCGCACGTGGCTCGTGTCGCAACCTTCTTTTGCGAGCGTTTCGACGAGAAAGCGGCCCATATGATCGTCGCCGACGCGCGTGAGCATGGCCGTCCGCAGACCGAGCCGTGCGCAGCCGAATGCGATGTTCGCCGACGATCCGCCCAGATACTTCGCGAACGTCGAGACGTCTTCGAGCCGCGCGCCGACTTGCTGCGCGTAGAGATCGACGCCGAGGCGGCCGAGGCAGACGACGTCGCGACTTTTGCCGGGCGCAAAGCGCGAAGCCGCGGCGGCGGGGGAGCGGGTCGTGGCCATGTGCATTCCTCGTGAGATCGGTGCCGTTGCTGTGCCGTTGCAATGCTGTCGTCTTGTGCTCAGACCGTCGCGCCGTCGAGTTCCGCGATGAGCTTCTGCATCTCCGCGCCGCCGGCCATCATGTCGAGCACCTCGTTCTTGCTGATGGTTTCTTTCGTGAACGTGCCGAGCGAGCGCCCGCGATTGAGCAGGGTGAACGAATCGCCGATGGGGTAGGCGTGATGGACGTTGTGGGTGATGAAGATCACCGAGATGCCCTTGGCGCGCGCGTTGTGGATCAGCTTGAGCACATTGAAGCTCTGCTTGACGCCGAGCGCGGCGGTCGGCTCGTCGAGAATCAGTACGCGCGCGCCAAAGTGGATTGCACGCGCAATCGCGAGACACTGGCGCTCGCCGCCCGACATCGTGCCGATGGCCTGATGCGGATCGCGCACGTTGATGCCCATTTCCGCGAGCCGGTCTTGCGCGATCGTTGCACTCGCATCGAGATCCATGACGTTCAGAAAGCCGAACAACTTCTTCTGCGGCTCGCGGCCCATGAAGAAATTGCGCGCCACGGACAAGAGCGGCACAAGCGCGAGGTCTTGATACACCGTCGCGATACCGAGGTCGAGCGCCTCCTTGGGCGAAGCGAAATGCACGGGCTTGCCGTCCACGAAATACTGGCCGGAAGAGGGCGCGTGCACGCCCGCGAGCGTCTTGATGAGCGTGGACTTGCCCGCGCCGTTGTCGCCCAGCAGGCAGTGCACTTCGCCGCGCGTCAAGCGCATCGTGACGCCGTTCAGCGCGATGACCTTGCCGAAATACTTGCTGACGTTTTCGAGCGCGAGGATCGTGTCGGCGCTGTTATCTGTGTTTTTGCCAGTGATCGTGTCGGACATGGCGGGCTCCCGGTTACGACTGCGCGACGCGGCGGCGCACGTAGTGATTGAACAGCACGGCCATCAACAGCATCATGCCGAGGAACACGCGGAACCAGTCCGAATCGATGTTCGTGTAGGTAATGCCGATCTGCACGACGCCGAAAATCAGTGCGCCGAACGCGGCGCCGATAACCGAGCCGTAGCCGCCTGTGAGCAGCGTGCCGCCGATCACCGCGGCGATGATCGCCTCGAATTCCTTTTGAATGCCGCGGTCCGCGGCGGCCGAACCGATGTCGCACACCTGCAGCACGGCGAAGAGGCACGAGCAGAACGCGGTGAGCATGAAGAGCGAGATCTTGACGCGCTTGACGGGCACGCCGACGTTCTTGGCGGCGTTCGCGTCGCCGCCGACGGCGAGAATCCAGTTGCCGTAACGCGTTCTGGCGAGCACGAACGCGCCGATTGCGGTGAGCGCGAACCACCAGAGCAGCACTTTCGGTACGCCGGGCACGAGCGGCTGGCCGTTGTCGAGCATCTTGCCGATGCCGGCATGCGCGAGCATGACGAAGAGCCCCTTGAACGCGGTGCCGTGAAAGAGCAGGTTGGTGAGCCAGTCGGCTTTCGCGACGTCGCCGACGCCCGAGACGATCGTGCGGTCGGCGAACATGATCGACAGGGCGAGCGTGAGGCCGCGCAGGATGAACAGGAATGCGAGCGTGACGATGAACGACGGCAGCCGCGTGCGCATCACGAGATACCCGTTGAGCGCGCCGAGTGCGACACAGCCGGCGAACGCAAAGAGAATCGAGAGGGAGATTGGCCAGTGGAAGTACATGGTTGGGATGGCAACCATCATGCCCGCGAAGCCGATCATCGAGCCGATGGAGAGGTCGAACTCGCCCGCGATCATCAAGAGGCATGCGCCGACGGCGAGGATGCCGAGATAGGCTGCGACCTGCGACCAGTTCATCACGCCGTCGAGATCGAACATGCCGGACCCGCCCGCGCCGATGGCGAAGATGGCGAAGATGAGCACGGTGCCTGAAATCGCGGCGAATTCGGGGCGGCCGAGCAGATGCCCGAACCACGGTTCGCGGCGCATGCGTTCATCGGTCGGGGTGGATCCTGCCGATGCCTGCGGCGTGCCGCCGGGGTCTTGCGCGCTGCTGTCGTGTGCGTGTGAGGGGAAGTGCTTACCGGCTACGCCCATGATCTTTCCTCTGCTCTGTTGGCCTGAGCAAGCGCTTTGGCGATTACTCAGGCCTGGTACAAACCCGTCGGCCAAAAACCGCAAATCAGCGGTACTGACCCGCGTACTTCACGACCTTGTCGAGGTTCTCCTTCGTGATAAAGCCCGGGCCCGAGCGGATATCGCGCTTGCCGTACGACGGTTGCAGGCCGTAGGTCTCCAGACGCTGCTTGAACTTCGGATTCGCTTCGAGCAGCTGGCGGATCTTCACCGGGTCGGTCGTGTGTTCCTTCTTCGCGATGGCGAGCACCGCAACCGGGATATAGCCTTGCAGGTACGGCTGCTGATCGATGGCGAACTGGATCGTGCCCGCGCGGATCGCCTTTGCGATGTCGTCGGAGAAGTCGAACGTCGCGAAATAGATCTTGCCCGCGAGGCCCATCTGCTGGACCGCCTTCAGGGTGGCGGCAGCCGGAACCGGACCGAGCGTCAGAATCGCGCCCGTGTTCGGGTGGTTACGCAGATACGCGCTGACCTTCGACTGGATCTCGGTCGGGTCGGTGCCGGTATCGATGGTGGAGCTCTTGTAGTCGACGCCGATGCCGTCCGCGAAGCCGCGGCAGCGGTCGAACGACACGGAATTCGTCGCGAAGTGATTCACGCAGAGGAATGACTTGACGCCCGCAGCCTTGGCTTTTTCGCCTGCGGCCTGCCCGGCGACGTATTCGGGCTGCCCGACGTGCATGATCGCGCCGAGCTTCGCGCTTTGCTCTTCAGTGCCGGAATTGAGCGTGACGAGCGGAATCTTCTTTTCGGTGACCTTGCCGATCGAGCTCTTGAGCACGTCGAAGTCGGCAATCGTCGTGGCCACGCCGTCGTAGTTACGCGCGGCGGCCTGCTCGATCAGACGCGCCATGTCGGCGATGTCGCCGTTCGGCGGGTTGCGGTAGTCGGTCTCGACGTTGAAGTCCTCGTCGGCCTGCTTGATGGCGTTCTTGATGGTGTTCCACCACGAATCCGAATCCGGCGCGTGGCTGATCAGTACGAAGTGCGCGTCGGCGGCCTGTGCCGACGGCACGGCGAGCATCGACAGCGAACCCAGCCCGGCAGCGAGCGCGAGCGTCGCCGCGAGCCGCTTGAGCATTGCCTTGCCCTTGCGTTCAGTCATTGTCTCCACCTTTCTCGGTCTGTCGTTTTTAGGGATGAACCGGACGGCTTCGCGAGTCGAGGCCACCCCGCTCATCGAGAAGAGTAGGTCATCACCGAAGCGGATGCAATTAATATTTCACCGTAAATAAAAATGGAAAATATGTTCCATTCATACGTGAGCCTTCCTATAATCGGCAGCGTCGGCATGCCGCGGATGCCGCGCCCGGCAAGGGTTTTGCGGCGCTGCGGCAACCAGAGAGGAAAACGGATCATGGCGGATGAAACAACCGATGTCGTAGCGGGCGTCGACGAATTGATGCAGCGCATCGCACACGAATACGATGCGCTGCCGCGTCAGTTGAAGAGCGTCGCAAACTACATCGAACAGCACCGCGCGAGCGTGATGATGGACCGCACGAGCGACATCGCCGCGAGCTGCGGCGTGCATCCTTCAGCCGTGGTCCGCTTTGCGCAGCGCCTCGGCTTTTCGGGTTTCTCGGATCTGCAGGCCGTGTTTCGTCAGGCGTATGCGGGCCAGGGCACGTCGGCCACGAGCTACCAGGCGCGCATTCGTCAGTTGATCGACGCGAAAGCAGGCAAGGCGAGCCCGGATCTCGGCGGGGCGGTGGCGCGGGAATTCATCGGCGCGTGCCGCAGCGGGCTCGACGAACTCGAAGCGGGACTCGACGACGCGCAGTTCGACGCAGCGGTAAAGATGCTCGAACAGGCCGACAACATTTACGTGATCGGCGTGCGGCGTTCGTTTCCGGTGGCGAGCTATATCGTCTACGCGCTGCAGCACACGCGCAAGCGCGTGCATCTCGTCTCGGGGCTCGGCGGCATGTATCACGAGCAGATCCGCAGCGTGAAGAAGGGCGATGTCGTGATGGCGATCAGCTTCGCGCCGTACGGCAAGGAAACGCAATATTGCCTGCGCGTCGCGCAGCAGCACCACGCGAAAACGCTCGTCATTACCGACAGCCAGCTCTCGCCGCTCGCGCGCCACGCGGATGCCCACCTCTACGTGAAGGAGGGGAGCGCGTTTGCGTTCCGCTCGCTCACCAGCACTTTCTGCCTGTGCCAGGCGCTCTTTATCGCGCTTGCGTACCGGCTCGAACTGAATGTCGAAGAATCGACCGACACAGGAGGCTACGATGACTGAAAACGCAGGCAAGACGCTGGACGCGGCGGTATTCGGCGCGGGACGCATCGGCCGCATTCACGCGGCGAATCTCGCGCGCCAGCAAGGCGTGCGGCTCAAATACGTGATCGACGTGAACCGCGAAGCCGCCGCCGCGCTCGCCGCGCAGCACGGCGCGCAGGTGGCCGACATCGACGGTGCGCTCGGCGATGCGTCGATTGGTGCTTCCGTGATCTGCTCCAGCACCGATACGCATTCAGAACTGATTCTCAGATCGGCGGCGGCCGGTAAACACATCTTCTGCGAAAAGCCCGTCGATCTCACGGTCGAGCGCGCGCGCGCGTGCGCGCAGGCCGTGGAGCGCGCGGGTGTGGTCGCCATGATCGGCTTTCAGCGCCGCTACGATCCCACCTTCGCGGCGCTGAAGGCGCGCATCGAAGCGGGCGAGATCGGCACGCCGGAAATGCTCGTCGTCACGAGCCGCGATCCGGGGGCGCCGCCGATCGACTACATCCGGCACTCGGGCGGCATTTTCAAGGACATGCTGATTCACGACTTCGATATCTTCCGCTGGATTCTCGATGACGAAGCCGACACCGTGCACGCAACCGGCAGTTGCCTGTCCGATCCCGCCATCGCCGAGGCTGGCGACATCGACTCGACGGCGGTGACGATCCGCACGAAGCGCGGGCGGCTTTGCCAGATCAATACGGCGCGCCGCGCGGCTTATGGTTACGACCAGCGCTTCGAAATTCTCGGCAGCAACGGCATGCTCCAGGCGGGCAACGTGAGGCCGACCGAAGTCGTGGCGTGGTCGAAGCAGGCGGTGTCGCAGGACGTGCCGGAGGCGTTTTTTCTCGAACGTTATCGCGCGGCCTACGCAAGCGAAATGGCGCATTTCCACGATGCGGTGATGCACGGCACGCCGGTACGCACGACGGTTGCGGACGGACTCAAGGCGCTCGAACTCGCCGAGGCCGCGGCGCTGTCGTGGCGCGAAGGACGCGTGGTGAAACTCGGCGGCTGAGCGCGCTTTCGGCTCGCGCGCTTGTGCGCGAGCCGCTGATCGACCGTACGGAGGGAGGCGAACGATGCAGACGACAGAACGGGCCCGGCCGTTGCGCGTGGGCGTGGCGGGACTTGGGCGGCTCGGGCGGCGGCATGCGCTCAATCTTGCGTACCGCGTGCCGGGCGCGACGCTCGCGGCGGCGTGCAGTCCGCTCGACGACGATCTCGCGTGGGCGCGCGAGGCGCTGCCCGAAGCGCGCTTTTACGCTGATTACGCGGCATTGCTTGCGGACGCAACCATCGACGCCGTGTGGATCGTCACGCCTTCGGCGCTGCACGCGCAGCAGATCGTCGACGCGTTGCGCGCGGGCAAGCACGTGTTCTGCGAAAAACCGCTTTCGCTCGACGTCGCCGAGTGCGAGCGCGTCGTGGAGGAAGCGCGCCGCCACGACAGTCAACAGGTGACCATCGGCTTCATGCGCCGCTTCGATCCGAGCTATCGCGACGCGTTCGCCAAGCTGCGCGCAGGCGCAATCGGGCGGCCGTTTCTGGTGCGTTCGCAAACTTGCGACCTCAACGATCCAGGCGGCTTCTTCGTGCGTTTCGCGCCGCAATCGGGCGGCGTCTTCCTCGACTGCACGGTGCACGACATCGACGTGGCGCGCTGGCTGCTCGGCAAGCCTCGTACGACGCGCGTCTTCGCGAGCGGCACGATTGCGCTGCACGAGGGGCTGCGCGCGGCGGGCGACGTGGACAATGGCGTCGCGATCTGCGAATTCGAAGGCGGCGCACTGGCGATGTTCTACGCGTCGCGCACGATGGCGCACGGCAACGACACGTCGAGCGAGGTGATCGGCACGGCGGGTGCGCTTGCGATCGGACACATTCCGCGTGCCAGTCGCGTCGAGATTTACGATGCGCTCGGCGTGCGCAGCGAATGCACGCCTACGTTCTTCGACCGTTTCGAGGAGGCGTTTCTGATCGAGGCGCAGGCGTTCGTGGCGGCGGTGCGTGCGCGTGAAGGCGTGGGCGTGGGCGGGCAGAATGATGAGCAACCGGCGGGGCAGGGCGCGACGCTCGAAGATGCACTGGAGGCGACGCGAATCGGCCTCGCACTGCGCGAGTCGCTGCATACCGGGCGAGCCGTTTTGCTGTGAACGCTGCGTAAACAGCGCAGGGCATGCGCCGGCATGTGCGACGCGCCGCCCCGGAGGATGGAGCACGCGTGCGGTAAAATCGAGCCTGTCGCATGCGCCGCCTCCGGCGCGTCACTCGAAGGATCCTACCCCGATGCAGATTCAGGTTCACAAGGAAGTGGATGCGCGCGGGCTGAACTGCCCGCTGCCGATCCTGCGCGCCAAGAAGGCGCTCGCCGACATGGAAAGCGGCCAGATTCTCAAGGTGCTTGCGACCGACCCCGGCTCGCAGCGCGATTTCGCCGCGTTTGCGAAGCAGACGGGCAACGAGATCGTCGAAAGCACGCAGCAGGACAAGACGTTCGTCTTTCTGATGCGCCGGCGCTGAATGCCGGTACGCTTTTCTGTTCCGCACGCCGCCTGCGCCAGGTGCGCGAATGAAGGCGCGAACAAAAACGTGAATTAAAGCGTGAATTAAAACGTGAATTAAAACGTGAATTAAAACGTGAATAAAAAAATGGCCCGCGTTCATCGCGGGCCATTTAATTTGCAGCGCGTGCCGTGACACGCGCGGCGCTTAGCCTTCCATGACCGGCTTGCGCGTGTGCAGATATTCGGCGAATTCGGTCGCCACTTCCGGGTGGCGCAGCGCGAACTCGACGGTGGCCTTCAGATAGCCGAGCTTGCTGCCGCAGTCGAAACGCGTGCCGTGGTATTTGTACGCGAGCACCTGCTCATCGGCGAGCAGCGACTGGATTGCGTCCGTGAGCTGCAATTCGCCGCCCGCACCGGGCTTGAGCGAGCGCAGATGGTCGAAAATACGCGGCTTGAGCACGTAGCGGCCGACCACGCCGAGGTTCGACGGTGCGACTTCGGGCGCCGGTTTTTCGACGATGCCTGAAAGCTTGACGATCGCGTCTTCCCATTCCTTGCCGTCGACGATGCCGTACGAGCGCGTCTCCGAAGGCGGAATCTCTTCCACGCCGATCACCGAGCTATGGTAGTGGTCGAACACATCCACCATCTGCTTCATGACGGGCGGCGTGCCGTAGAGCAGGTCGTCGGCGAGAATCACGGCGAACGGGTTGTCGCCCACGAGCTTTTCCGCGCACAGCACCGCGTGGCCCAGGCCGAGCGCTTCGGGCTGACGCACGTAAAAGCAGTCGACGTTGTTCGGCTTGATGCCGCGGACCAGTTCCAGCAGTTTTGCCTTGCCGCGCGCTTCCAGTTCCGCTTCGATCTCATAGGACTTGTCGAAATGGTCCTCGATCGCGCGCTTGCTGCGCCCGGTCACGAAGATCATCTCGGTGATGCCCGCCGCGACCGCTTCCTCGACGGCGTACTGGATCAACGGCTTGTCGACGATCGGCAGCATTTCCTTCGGGCTTGCCTTCGTAGCCGGAAGAAAGCGCGTGCCGAGGCCCGCCACAGGGAATACTGCTTTTGTAACTTTTAGCATGGCTCTAGTCCTGGTCCTGATGCTGGTCCTGATGCTGTTCCTGGCGGCAGCGCGGCGTCCTGTAGAGTGCCGCGCGTCGCATCCTGTTTGCCGGATAGGCGCTCAGGCCGGCAGCCGATCGAGCTGCGCGGTCAGCTTGTCCAACGTGGCCCGATATTCTGCCAGTCTTTTCTGCTCCTGCTCAACGACCGAGGCGGGTGCTTTCGCAACGAAACTCTCATTTCCGAGCTTCGCGTCGCATTTCGCCACTTCATTCGTCAGGCGGGCGATCTCTTTCGAGAGCCGCTCGCGTTCGGCTGCGACATCGATCTCGACCTTCAGCACCAGCTTGTCAGTTCCAACGATCGCAACCGGCGCGCCTGCCGACGCTGCATCGAGTGCCGCTTCGTCGGCGATGATCTGGACCTCGGACAGGCGCGCGAGCGCCTGCGCGTACGGGGCGAAGGTCGCGAGCCGCTCCGCGTTGCCGGTGGCCAGCAGCGGCACCTTCGTTGCGGGCGACAGGTTCATCTCGCCGCGCAGGTTCCGGCACGCGTCGATCACGGCCTTCAGGTCGGCGGCCCACTGTTCGGCGGTTTCATCGATCTTCTTCGGTTCGGCGACAGGATACGGCTGCACCATGATCGACGCCGCGCCGGCGGCCACGTCGCGCGGATACGCGTCGGTGAGCGGCGCAACCTTTTGCCAGAGCGCTTCCGTGATGAACGGAATCACCGGATGCGCGAGGCGCAGCACCGTTTCCAGCACGCGCAACAGCGTGCGGCGCGTCGCGCGCTGCTGCTCGGGCGTACCGCTCTGGATCTGCACCTTCGCGAGTTCCAGATACCAGTCACAGTATTCGTCCCAGACAAACTTGTACAGGGCGTTGGCCACATTGTCGAAGCGATAATCGGCGAAACCCTTCGCCACTTCCGCTTCCACGCGCTGCAGCAGCGAGACGATCCAGCGGTCGGCCTGCGAGAAGTGCGTGTAGCCGCCCGGGGCGCAATCGCCCGGTTCGCACGGGCCCGGCTTCGAGAAGCCGCAGTCGTGGCCTTCGCAGTTCATCAGCACGAAACGCGTGGCGTTCCACAGCTTGTTGCAGAAGTTGCGGTAGCCCTCGCAGCGCGCGAGATCGAAGTTGACGTTGCGGCCCAGCGTGGCCATCGACGCCATCGTGAAGCGCAGTGCGTCCGTGCCGAACGCGGCGATGCCGTCCGGAAACTCCTTGCGCGTCTTCTTTTCGATGCTGGCGGCCTGCTTCGGATTCATGAGGCCCGTGGTGCGCTTGGCGACGAGCGCTTCGAGGTCGATGCCGTCGACGATATCGATCGGGTCGAGCGTATTGCCCTTGCTCTTCGACATCTTCTGGCCCTCGGCGTCGCGCACGAGGCCGTGCACGTACACGGTATCGAACGGCACCTTGCCGGTGAAGTGCGTGGTCATCATGACCATGCGCGCAACCCAGAAGAAGATGATGTCGAAGCCCGTCACGAGCACGGAGGAGGGCAGGAACGCCTTCAGTTCCGGGGTTTCCTCGGGCCAGCCGAGTGACGAGAACGGCACGAGCGCCGACGAGAACCACGTGTCGAGCACGTCTTCGTCGCGCTTGAGCGCGCCCTTGTAGCCCTTTGCCCCGGCCTGCGCGCGGGCCTCTTCCTCGGTCTTCGCGACGAAGATTTCGCCGTTTTCGCCGTACCACGCCGGGATCTGGTGGCCCCACCAGAGCTGGCGCGAGATGCACCAGTCCTGGATGTTTTCGAGCCACTGATAGTAGGTCGTGGTCCAGTTTTCCGGCACGAATTTGATCTGGCCGTTGCGCACGACGTCGAGCGCGGCTTCGGCGATCGACTTGCCCGGGTTGAACGTGCCCTCCGGCGCGGGCTTGCTCATCGCGACGAACCATTGGTCGGTCAGCATCGGCTCGATGGCGACGCCCGTGCGGTCGCCGCGCGGCACCATCAGCTTGTGCGGCTGCACCGAGTCGAGCAGGCCGAGCGCCTCGAAGTCGGCGACGACCTGCTTGCGCGCCTCGAAGCGGTCGAGGCCGCGGTATTTTTCCGGTGCGTTGGCGTTGATCTTCGCGTCGAGCGTGAGGATCTCGATCATCGGCAGGCCGTGGCGCAGGCCGACCTGGTAGTCGTTGAAGTCGTGCGCGGGCGTGACTTTCACGACACCCGTGCCGAATTCGCGGTCGACGTAGTCGTCCGCGATGATGGGGATTTCGCGATCCGCGAGCGGCAGCTTCACGGTCTTGCCGATCAGGTGCGCGTAGCGCTCGTCCTCGGGATGAACCATCACGGCCGTATCGCCGAGCATGGTTTCGGGACGCGTCGTCGCAACGGTCAGGTGACCCGAGCCGTCCGAGAGCGGATAGCGCAGGTGCCACAGATGCCCGTTTTCCTCTTCGCTTGCGACTTCGAGGTCGGAGACGGCCGTGAGCAGAACCGGATCCCAGTTCACGAGGCGCTTGCCGCGGTAGATCAGGCCCTGTTCATAGAGGCGCACGAAAACGTCGCGCACGGCGGCCGACATCTTGTCGTCCATCGTGAAGTATTCGCGCGGCCAGTCGATCGATGCGCCAAGGCGCCGCACCTGGCCCGTGATCGTGGAGCCCGACTGCTGCTTCCATTCCCATACGCGTTCGACGAACTTTTCGCGGCCGAGATCGTGGCGCGAAATTTTCTGGGCGTCGAGCTGGCGTTCGACGACGATCTGCGTGGCGATGCCCGCGTGGTCGGTGCCGGGGACCCACAGCGTGTTGTCGCCGAGCATGCGGTGATAGCGCGTGAGGCCATCCATGATCGTCTGGTTGAACGCGTGCCCCATGTGCAGCGTGCCGGTGACGTTGGGCGGCGGCAACTGGATCGAGAAGTTGTTGCGGCCGGGCGTGAAGGTCGCGGCGGCGTAGCCGCGGCGCTCCCATTCGGGGCCCCATTGGGCCTCGATCGTCTGGGGCTCGAAGCTTTTCGCTAGCGTGCTGTCGCTCATGGGTGGGATCTGCCGAAAAAAGGATGCGGAAACCCTCGATTATAAGGGGTAGTTCGGTCCCCGCCGTGGCGCGGCCGGCCAGCGCAAGGACCCGGGATCGCCGCGAGCGCCGATTTGCGCGCCGCGCGTGGGACGGTCGCCGCGGACCCGCCGCCCGCCGCGGTCGCCACACGCGGGATTTATAATGGCGCTCTGCCATCTTCCGGCGCGCCCACCGCGCGCGTCATCACTGCCTGCGCACCACATGCCCGATCTGCTCGCGAATCTGAACCCCGAACAACTCGCCGCCGTCACATTGCCGAATGAACCGGCGCTCATCCTGGCCGGGGCCGGCAGCGGCAAGACGCGCGTGCTGATCACGCGCATTGCGTGGCTGATCCAGCAGGGGCTCGCGTCGCCCGCGACGATCCTCGGCGTCACGTTCACGAACAAGGCCGCGCGCGAAATGATGGGACGCCTCCAGGCGCTCTTGCCCATCGACACGCGCGGCATGTGGATCGGCACCTTCCACGGCCTGTGCAACCGCATGCTGCGCGCGCATTTCCGCGACGCGGGTCTGCCGCAGACGTTCCAGATCCTCGACACGGCCGACCAGCTATCGGCCATCAAGCGCCTGATGAAGGGCTTGAACGTCGACGACGAGAAATATCCGCCGAAGAATCTCCAGTACTTCATCAACAACGCGAAAGAGCAGGGCCTGCGGCCGAAGGATGTCGACGTCACCGACAGCTTCAACCGCAAGTTCGTCGAACTCTACGAAGCCTACGACCAGCAGTGCCAGCGCGAAGGCGTGGTCGATTTCGCGGAACTCCTGCTGCGCTGCTACGAACTGCTCGCGCACAATCCGCCGTTGCGCGCGCACTATCAGGCGCGCTTTCGCGACATCCTCGTGGACGAGTTCCAGGACACGAACAAGCTTCAATACGCGTGGCTGAAACTGCTTGCGGGCGCAAACAACGCCATCTTCGCGGTGGGCGACGACGACCAGTCCATCTACGCGTTTCGCGGTGCGAACGTGGGCAATATGCGCGACTTCGAGAACGAATTCCGCGTGAAGCACATGATCAAGCTGGAGCAGAACTACCGCTCGCACGGTCATATCCTCGATGCCGCGAATCATCTGATTGCGCACAACGCGCGCCGCCTCGGCAAGAACCTGCGCACCGACGCGGGCCACGGCGAGCCGGTGCGCGTCTACGAGGCGGCGACCGATTCGCAGGAAGCGGGCTGGATCGTCGAGGAGATTCGCGCGCTCGTGAATCAGGGGCTCGCGCGCCACGAGGTTGCCGTGCTCTATCGCAGCAACGCGCAGTCGCGCACGATCGAGCACACGCTCGTGAACGCGGGCATCCCGTACAAGGTGTATGGCGGCCTGCGCTTTTTCGAGCGTCAGGAAGTCAAGCACGCGCTCGCGTATCTGCGCCTCATCGACAACCCGAACGACGACACCGCGTTCGCGCGCGTCGTGAACTTCCCGACGCGCGGCATCGGCGCGCGTTCCATCGAACAGCTCGCGGACGCGGCGCGCCTCTATAACTGCTCGATGGCGGCGGCGATTCCCTACGTCACCGGCAAGGCCGGATCGAGCCTTGCGTCGTTCGCGAACCTGATCGCGAAGATGCGCGCCGAGACGGCGCAATTGAGCCTGCCCGAAACGGTCGAATACACGGTGCGCATGAGCGGTCTCGCCGACTTCTATCAGAACGAGCGCGAAGGCCAGGACCGGCTGGAGAACTTGCAGGAACTCGTCAACGCGGCAACGGCGTTCGTGAGCGAAGAAGGCTATGGGCTCGATACGCCCGCGCGCTCGATTCCGCTGCGCCCGGGAGCAACGTCGGCGCCGGAGATCGTGTCGCTCGACGGCGAAATCGAAGTGATCGATGCGCCCGCAATCACCGATCCCGCGCAGAATCCCGACGTCATGACGCCGCTCGCGGGCTTTCTCTCGCATGCATCGCTCGAAGCGGGCGACAACCAGGCGCAGGCGGGCCAGGATGCGGTGCAGTTGATGACCGTGCACGCGGCGAAAGGCCTCGAATTTACGGCCGTGTTCATTACCGGCCTCGAAGAAGGGCTGTTCCCGCACGAGAACAGCGCGATGGAAGCCGATGGCCTCGAAGAAGAGCGCCGCCTGATGTACGTCGCGATCACGCGCGCGAAGGAGCGGCTCTATCTGTCGTTCGCGCAAAGCCGTCTCTTGCACGGACAGACGCGCTATAACGTGCGTTCGCGCTTTTTCGACGAACTGCCGCAAGAGACGCTCAAGTGGCTCACGCCGAAGGTCGAGGCGGGCGCGCGCTGGGGCGGACGCTCCGACAACGCGGGCTGGGGCCGCGACTGGTTCGGGCGCTCGGGTGGAAATGGTGGTGGAAACAGCGGTGGCGGAAGCCGCGAGCGCGATGCCTACGTGCCGGACAAGGCGCCGCTGCCGTCGTTCGCCAACGAGCAACGCGCGGCCGAGACGGGCTTTCGCGTCGGCCAGCAGGTCTTCCACACGAAGTTCGGCGAAGGTACGATCACCGCGCTCGAAGGCAGCGGCACGGACGCGAAGGCGCAGGTCCGCTTCAAGCGTCACGGCGAGAAGTGGCTCGCGCTTGCAGTGGCGAAGCTGCAGCCGGTGGAATGACCCGGTGCTTCGGCCCGACTGAACCTCAACGAAAAAAAGAAAGCGATGAATTCAACGAAGAACGCAACGTCGAACATGACGAAGGATGCGGCCGTGCGTCCGCTGGGCGTGCTCGCCGCACTGCCCGAAGAACTGGGCGACCTCATCGCGGCGATGCAGGCCGAATCGGGCGTCGTTACGCGCACGCACGGCAAGCGCGACTATCACGTCGGCACCGTGCACGGCGTGCCCTGCGTCGTGACGCTCGCGCGCATCGGCAAGGTCGCGGCAGCGGCCACGACGAGCGCACTGATCCATGAGTTCGACGTCGAAGCCATCGTGTTTACGGGGGTCGCGGGCGGTGTCGGCGCTTCGGTGCATATCGGCGACATCGTGGTCGGCGAAACGCTGCTTCAGCACGACATGAACGCCGAGCCGCTCTTTCCGCGCTTCGAGATTCCGCTGCTTGGGCGCGCGCGCTTCGATGCCGACCGCACGCTTTCGCAGGCGCTCGCCGATGCGTGCGAGCGTTTCGTGGAGCAAGAGGGCACGGCGCTCGCCGCGCACTTCAAGACGGCGACGCCGCGCGTGCATCGCGGGCTCGTGATCAGCGGCGATCAGTTCGTCGCGAGCGCGCAGGCGGTCGCTGCATTGCGCGCAGCGCAACCCGATGCGCTCGCGGTCGAAATGGAAGGCGCGGCCATCGCGCAGGTCTGCCACGAATACGGCGTGCCGTGCGCGGTGGTGCGCACGATTTCGGATACCGCCGACGAACACGCGAGCATCTCGTTCGCGAGTTTTCTCACCGATATCGCGGGTACCTATTCCACGGGCATCCTCAAGCGCTTCCTCGTTGCGTACGCATCGACACCGCGCTGAGGCGCTGAGTCACTGAAGCGCCGGAGAACCGGCGCTTTGGCCACGCACCTGCGACTTAACGGCTACGCGCGCGCCACGGCCTCGCGGATCTGCTGCAGCGCCGACGCGTCTTCGATCGTCGGCAGATCGCCCGGCTCGTGACCCTCGGCGAGCGCGGCGATTGCACGGCGCAGCAGTTTGCCCGAACGCGTCTTCGGCAGCGCGCCGACGAAATGCACGCGTGCGGGCCGCCCGATGGCGCCGAGATGACGATCGACCGTCGACGCAATCGCCACTTCGAGCGTCTTTGCCGCAGCCGGATCGGCGCTCGCGCCCGCATCGCGCAGCACGACAAACGCGAGCGCGGCCTGGCCCTTTAGCGCATCGTTCACGCCCACGACGGCAACTTCTGCCACCGCCGCATGCGAGGAAATCGCTTCCTCGATTTCGCGCGTGCCGAGCCGGTGGCCGGCGACGTTGATGACGTCGTCGGTGCGGCCGAGGATCGTCACGTAGCCGTTGTCGTCCTGCACGCCCCAGTCGAACGTCGAATAGACCTGCTCGCCAGGCACGCTTTCCCAGTACGTCTTCACGAAGCGCGCGTCGTCGCCCCAGACCGTCTGCATGCAGCCCGGCGGCAGCGGATAGCCCAGCGTGATCACGCCTTTCTCGCCCGTTGCGCACGGCTCGCCCGTGTGCTCATTGCGCAGCGTGAGGTTGTAGCCGTAGACGGGCACGCCAGGCGAGCCGAGCTTTTGCGGCAGCACTTCGACGCCGCGCTGGATCGCGAGCATCGGCCAGCCGGTTTCGGTTTGCCAGTAATTGTCGACCACGGGCTTGTCGAGCGCTTCCGAGATCCACTCGGCGGTCGGCTCGTCGAGCGGCTCGCCTGCGAGGAACAGCGTGCGCAGGCTCGACAGATCGGCGGCGCGCAACAGCGCCGGGTCCTGCTTCTTGAGCACGCGGATCGCGGTCGGCGCGGTGAACATGAGGTTCACGCGATGCTGCTCGACGAGGCGCCACCAGACGCCGCCATCGGGGCGGATCGGCGTGCCTTCGTACATCACGGTCGTCATGCCCGCGAGGAGCGGCGCATAGATGATGTAGCTGTGCCCGACCACCCAGCCGATATCCGAGGCGGTGAACATCGTGTCGCCCGCGCGGCCTTCGAAGATGTATTCCATCGACGACGCCAGCGCCACGGCATAGCCGCCGACGTCGCGCTGCACGCCCTTGGGCTTGCCGGTCGTGCCCGAGGTGTAGAGGATGTACGACGGCTCGTTCGATTCGAGCCATTCGCACGGGACCTGGACGTCGTGGTACTGCTCGCGCAGCGGCGCGTAGTCGACGATATAGCTCGCCTTCAGGCGCTCGGGCGCGAGTTGCCGGTCGATCAGCAGTACGCGCGAGGGCGCGTGCTGCGCGCGTGACATCGCTTCGTCGACGAGCGGCGTGTAGTCGATCACCTTGCCGCCGCGCGCGCCCGCATCGGCGCTGACGATCAGCACGGGCTTCGCATCGTCGATGCGCGCCGCGAGCGAGGGCGCGGCGAAGCCGCCGAACACGACCGAATGGATCGCGCCGAGCCGCGCGCACGCGAGCACGGCGAACACCGCCTCGGGGATCATCGGCAGATAGATCAGCACGCGCTCGCCGCGCTTCACGCCGAGCGAGCGCATCACGGCGGCCATGCGGTTCACTTCGGCGTGGAGTTCGGCGTAGGTGTAGCGGTGCTCGATGCCGGTTTCGGTCGAAACATAGACGAGTGCGTTTTGCTGCGCGCGCTCGGCGAGATGGCGATCGACCGCGTTGAAGCACAGATTCGTGCGGCCACCGCAGAACCAGCGCGCGAAGGGCGGGTTCGAGCGGTCGAGCACGGCGTCGAATGGCGTTTCCCAATGGATGCGCGAGGCTTCGCGCCGCCAGAAGTTCTCGGGGTCGGCAATCGATTCGCGGTGAAAGTCGCGGTAGCTGCGCATGAAAACACTCCTTCGGGGGGCGGTCGTCCTGCCTGGTTTTGTGGGTTTTTTCGCAGAATAGAGCAGTGCGGCTCAGGCGGGCAACGCGGGTTCTCCATGATGCGCTGCACGGTTTTGGCGGTGTCGCGCCCGATCTTCGACGCGTGGTTCGATGCGCCCGCGTACGCGCGGCGCAGTGGCGGGCGGCGCGCGACCCTTATGCTGCGGTGCGTGCGGGCATCGCGGTGCAGTGCCGCCGATGCAGCCGCGTGCCGATGTTTCGATGCGAGCCTTCAAACCGGCGCGATCCCAGACTGTGCCGCGTTTTGATCTGCATCAACGTTGAGGGGCTGCAGGCTTTTAGAACCTGAAACGCCCGGTCGGGACGGTGCGGCACGACCGGGCGCCTTCAAAATAAAACGAGGGTTCGACGCGTTCAGACTTCGATCACGATACGTTGATAGAACCGCCCGAAGTAGAAAGTCCTGGCGACGATCTTGTCGCGATGCGACTCGGGCAGCCAGTGCTCGATCGGTTGGGTCCAGATATCGGGTGCGAACGGTTCCAGCACGCTTAATGGCACTTGCCAGAGATATTTGAGCGGATGCCAGCGCGAGCAAGGCGCGAAATCTACGATCACCAGCTTTCCGCCCGGTTTGATGACGCGTAGCGCTTCGTTGAGCGTGGCGGCGCGCACATCTTGCGGCATCTCGTGGAGCAGCATGAACAGCAGGCCACGGTCGTAGGTGGCGTCCGGGATCTTGAGATCGGCGGAATTCATGCACAGGCCGCGCACCGGAGCCTTCGGATCCAGTTTCGCCTTCATGTTGCGCAACTGCCCTTCGACGATGTCGACCACGTCGAGGCGGCCGCCCGCAGCTGAAAGTTGCGAGGCGAGTCTTTGCGTCAGGTTGCCGTAAGCGCAGCCGATCTGGATGGTTGCGCCGCGGAGTTTGACGCCAAGCGCTTCGAGCGCAGCGTTACCCAGATTCCGGTACCAGCCCCAGAGGATCAGATTCACGAGCCATGGCCGCTCGAATAATCGAATAGCCCACGGCTTGATGTAAAAGTACGAATACACGCGACGGAGGTACTCAGGGATCGGTATGCCGTAATCGGAAATACCGTCACTTGTCGTCGGAGTTCTGTCTGGGCGATGATCGTCGCTGTCTAAAATCCGGCCTCCATGATCGGCGGCTGGATTTTTCGCGACGCTGGCTTCAATGAGAGCAGGAGCATTGTGCAGGTTTTTAATCATGGCGTGATATCGAAAAGCATTACTAAGCGCATGCGATAGCGGGTGCGACCCTGGCTGGCGACTCTGTAAAGCTGAAGAACCACTACCGGCAGGTGTGACGGCCCTGCGCGAGCTATTTGCTCCGGGAAGTCTGTGCAATTGGGCCGTCGCATAATCGCCCGTCCGGTCACTTCCAGTCTGTTCCACACAGGAACGCGTACCAATGATCTGCATCAATCGAGGGTGGCTGATGCGATCTGAATAGACATGAATCAAATCCTGTGATCAATGTTGCGGTTCGGGAAATCGATGCTCGCTGTGGGAGCGGAATGGGTTGGGATCGGATCGAGCCGGTACGGACGGACAGGGTTTCCTAAAGCGGTCGATCGCAGTCGGGTTTTCCGCATTTGGTCAGGATTTACACGCACGAAACCCGTAGTACTTATTTTCGAAGAGCGAGAATCCACAGTTTGCAAACGCTGGTCGCAATCGTTCAGAAAACGAGATTCCGTAGACCTCCAGGATCGTGTAGCTAGGATTGTGTGAGTAGCAATTGTGGTGCTCGTCGACCGAGGCCAGCACGGCTTCACACCATGGGGCGCTCAAATTCTCCGATTCACGGTGTACTAGTTCTGCGACGCTTCGAATCCTGTTTCACTAGCTGTGACTCGCTGTTCCTGCCATTGAGGATGTAGTGAACTTCACATAAAATCCGATATTCAGAAAAAAACTCAGAGAATTTCTCATGCAGTTCTTCAGCCCATTCCAGTCGGTTAACTTCACCAGAGAGAAATTTTGTCATGCCGTCAGAGTTTTTCCTGAGATGAAAGACATCGTTTCTGAATTTGCGAAGTGGATCTTCGTGCTTCTTCATGATTTTTCCGATCTCATCTGATTTATTTGTTAATTCGGCAAAGCTGGCCGGACGCTCACGCTGAAGGAGTAGGCGCAAATTCAGATCACGAAAACCTTCGCTAGTAACGCCGAGAAATCCTAACCATGAGCAAAAATATATTCCGAAATTGACGCGATTGTTTTGGCTTATTTGATTCCGAGAGTCCCACTTATCTCTTAATTTTGCATAATGCGATCGCATTAAATCGGCAGCTAAAAAATAGTGGGCGTATAAAACGTGGACGCGGTCCATGTCGCGGTGTGGGAGTAAATCTCTATCCGTGCCGGCCACCTCGATGCGATTGCTCATGATTTGTCGAATAATTTGGTGTGTCGAAGGAAGTGCTCCTATTGAAATTCAACGGCACGAATCACTCGCACGGTGGACCGCAATAGCTGAATGTTGACGCCAGGACAACGCCTGGAGGTTATTTGGGAAGACCGCAGGGAGCGAAATGCGACTTTCGGCCTTCCATGCACTAGCTCAGCTTCGCAGTGATCGCACTCGAGATCAGCGAGAAGTCAGAGGGGGACGTGGTCTTCGCCGCAGATGTCAGTCGCTGCAGCACCTGGTCTTTGCGTAGCCCCACGTGCTTGGCGATTTCATGGAATTCGTTGTGTTTTCCAGCCTGAAGTCCGTATCCGAGTATGTCGCTTGCGTCTGCTTCGTCCTCGATCGACAACATATTGGCTGTCGCTGTCAGGTTGGCCCTGCACTTTTCAACGATCCATGATTCCGGCCATGTCGTACCCGGCAGGTAAGCGATACGTTCTTTGAACCATCCATCAAATGTCGAATCGACATTTTCAGCCATTTGCCTTGCATGTTTTCTGTTCGCAGATTCCTTTGCCTTCTGGTCGCCGTCGAACACCGCAATTGTGTTTCGTTCCTCGCCCCTGACGTAGAGGGCCGCTAGTTGTCTCGAAATCGCAGTCGCGGATCCGATTACCGTGATTTTGATACGTGAGCGCGTGCTGGCAGGAAGTGCCTCTTCGATCAGGGCTTGTGCAACCTCGTCTTCTACGAACACATCCAACTCGAAGTTTCGCTTTGCCCCCATCTTGGAGAACGCAAAATCAGCCGAGATACCTTGTGTGATGCGCGTTTTCCCGCCAACTGACTCGACAAAATACCTGGCTTCGTCCGGCAAGCACTCGTAGATGTCGCGTGAATGTGTAGTGCAGATGACTTGAGTGCCTGTCTCTTTGCAGACTTTTTTGAGCTCTTGCATAAAGAGCCGTTGCGCCTTGGAATGTAATCCAAGCTCAATTTCGTCCAAAACGAGAAGGGACGGTTGGCCGCAGGAGTAGATGGTAGAAAAGATTTCGAAAAGAGCATTTTCGCCGGCGCCCATATTGAATCCGGAATAGGTGAGGTTTCCGATTTTGACGAGCGGCAAGCTGTATTTGGAGTGCTCCAAATATCGAAAATCATCGTACTTCTTTCCAAGGATATTTCCAACTATTTGTTTTACCTTGTCTTCCCAACCTTTCAGTTTTACATCGGAAAATGAACGTGAGTATGAGCGTGACTGACTGCGTTCGCTATGTGGAACGATACGCTCAATACCGAGGAAGATTACACATTTCTTGAATCTACTATCGTAATCGTTCCATTTTCCGCCTTTTTTCTTTCTTCGAACTTGCGCGCCGATGCCGATGCCATTCGGGATATCGGCATTTGATTTCCACTTGTCGTACGCAAAGGAGTAGTAAATCTCGACTCCCTGTGGAAGAATTTCTTTCGCGTGTTGGATGAAAAAATCGGAGAATGTGTAATACGGGAGGTTTCTTCGGGGCAATTTGAAACCATCCTCTTCTGCATGGTACGCGCAGCTTGCAAGGGCGAGGATCGTGGATTTTCCAGCCCCGTTCACGCCGGCAAATGCCGTGATGGGATAGTCAAAGGTGATATCTAGTGAGTTCACACCCCGTAGGCTACCCGATGTGAGCTGTATTCCTCGAAGAAGAGTCTTAGTGTAATCGTTGGAAAACCATTGCCGAAGGTCTTTGTCGATGCTGCTCTCGCGATACCTCACCCTTACTCCCCGTACTGTTTTCTTGATCGACCGATTCTCTCACAACGGGCGACGTCTTTACTAACTGAGCCGGCCGGACTACCTCATGATGCAATGTGCATATATGGATGACGCAGTGTCGAAACTTGACATGCCGGATTACGTGCTCTTCTTTCCGACCGATTGAACGAAGCTCCTGAGTAGTGCTGGATTTTTCAACTCTAAAGGATCCGAAATTCTGAGGCTGCCTTAGTATGTGGTCGATTATCGAACTGGGCCAGAGGAATTCCATCACGTGCGGTATAGACGTCTAGCGACGATGAACTCAGAAATGGTGACTTCACCACAATAGCCGGATAGCTCGGCCCTTCAGTTGGCGGAGTAGTTTCTTTTGCATAAGCGACTCTGAGCGCATCGGTTGGTCTCGTCGCACCGGCTTCCATTTCCAATGTACAGCCGTCATTTCCAATGTTTCTAAACGTGACAGGATTTCGGAAAGCGGAATTGCATAAAGGTTAGTTTTCCAGAATGACAACGAGCCAAACTGCCGGACCGGAGCGCGGAAAAGCGCCGTCTCGTATGACGAGAGAGGCGGATTCGTCGTGCCGTCTGTGTGGTATCGCACAGAGCGAGTGATTTTGCGCTGACTACAATTGCCGGGCCATATAGCCAGTCAGTTGCTGTTTTAACCCGGGCGAGCCCTTTGCCCGTGATTCGCCGTTTAGTCATCACGCGTCCAGAAGTCCAAGATTGCCTTCACCTGTCACTCTGCTACCGCCCCCAGCTTCGCTGAGCGCGGAGAGGAGAACAACATGTCCCGCCTCTACCTGGTGTCCACATCGATGATTTTGCTCGTCGCTTGCGTTGGCCGCGTTGCATATGCGCAAGACGCACAGGTTCTTACGAAGGATGAACTGATGCAGTTGATGCCTGGCGCCAAAGTTGACATTACCTTTGACTCCGGCGGCACCAACACCTGGACAAACAACGCTGACGGCACGCTCCATGCCGTGGGTCAATCCGGTCTGGCTTCCGGCGGCAAGAACTATTCGTCGTATGCGCCTGGAACATGGCACATCAGCGATGACGGTAAGTTCTGCAGCCACATAGAGTGGCGCAAATCGGTTTCGGACTGGTGCCGCTCAGTCGCGAAGGCTGAGGATGGAGCCTATGTTCTCGTTTCTTCCTCGGGTGGGCCGAGTTGGAAGTTGAAGGTCTCGAAGTGAGGATTCAGCCCAACGCGCGCGCGATTTGCAATCTTTTAGCTGTTCAATGGCTTGCGCGTCGCTCCGGCAGAAAGCCACCCTTGTTTTCTTCCGCCAAGATGGCAATTTGGGTTGGCCCTGGCTATAACTGGTGAGACTTGGGCCGATTCCAATGCGGTTGCGCCATCGGGAGGGATATGAGAGTCGATCGCCTTGTAATTCTGTACGAGGAAGAGCGTAATCCCGAGGGCGAATCGCCCACGACAGCGAGGAATCTAAAAGCGCGCCACGACGAGGCCCGAGCCCTTGCGACGAATGACGAGGCCATTGCAAAACTGCAGGGTAAGGTGGTGCGCTCGTTCTTGATCGGCTTCTCCGGGCTCGATGAAAAAAATGCGGAAGGCATCAGGAACGCAGTCGCAAAATAAATGAAGTCGGGGAAGAGCGATCTCGGCAAACTCCTCTATTCAAACAAGAAAGCGGAATCGCTTACATGGGGCGCATACGTTATTTTGCATGGCTATGGCGGGGTGTCGACTCACAATACGTCGCCCGGGCAGATCGCAAAGCTGTTGAAGGATGTTCAGACCAAAATAGGGGAGTCGTGGAGGTTAAAGAAAGTATGCGTCGTCGGGTGCACGTTGGGTGCGCCGCCCACCAACGCACAGGAGCAAGAGAGTTGGGTCAAGCAGTGCTGCGACGCGCTTCAGATCCCTGGTGCTTTGGTGGGGGGGTATACGGTCCCCGTATATGTCGCATACGAGAACCATCCGGCTGCAGAGCCGGCATTCGGCTTGGGGGATGGACTGCCCGAGCTTAGGAGCCCAGTAAATTACCAACGCAAACTCATTCAGATCCAGGAGCGCGATTCAAAGACAAACGCCGTCAAGGACATTGCCGTAAGGATGACCGAAAATTTCCGGGCAGCCTATAAAGTCGCCTGGCGCTCGAACGATGGTAGATCGGAGCCGGTCGACATTAACAGAGACTGGTACCACCAATAGTCAACGGTCGCTTCACGCACATCGCTCAAGTCCCGGGCTTCACCACCACCGTACAGGTCGTGCCCGCCGCGAGGACCATGTCGTCGGGCACCTTGTCGATATGCACGCGCACCGGCACGCGTTGCGCAAGGCGCACCCAGTTGAATGTCGGGTTCACATCGGCGAGCAATTCGCGGCTCTGAGGATTGTCGCGGTCGTAGATGCCGCGCGAGATGCTTTCGACGTGGCCCTCCAGCGTGCCGCCGCTCATGAGCTTGATCTCGGCCTTG
Organism: Paraburkholderia sp.; assembly: GCF_024281035.1. Classification (GTDB taxonomy): domain Bacteria; phylum Pseudomonadota; class Gammaproteobacteria; order Burkholderiales; family Burkholderiaceae; genus Paraburkholderia. The sequence continues at coordinate 118,142 of NZ_JAMXLH010000066.1, read as the reverse complement.
TTGCCCACCTTCACGTGCGGCAGCTTGGTTTCCTCGAAGTAGCCGTAGACCCAGAACGAGTGGCTGTCCACCACCGCAAGCTTCGCCTGGCCGGCAATCGCATAGTCGCCCTTGAACACCTGAAGGTTCGTCACGTAACCGTCGACCGGCGAAATCACGCGCGTCCGCTGAAGATTGAGCTTCGCGGCGTCGAGCGCGGCGAGCGCTTCCTGGTACTGCGCCTGCGCGGCGCTCGCGGTGTGCGACGCGTTTTCGCGGTTTTCCTTCGAGACGACGAGGTTGTCCATATCGGCGCGACGCTTCGCATCGTCCTCGCGCATCGTCAGTTCCGCCTTGTGCGCGGCGACAGCCGCCTGCGCCTGCTCCACGGCGATCGCGTAATGCGACGGGTCGATCTGCATCAGCAGATCGCCCTTGTGGACGAACTGGTTGTCGGCGACGGGCAGTTCGACCACGGCGCCCGAGACATCGGGTGCGATGTTGACCACTTCGGCGCGCACGCGGCCATCGCGGGTCCACGGCTCGTCCATGTAGTGGACCCACAGCACGCGCCCGACCAGCAGGGCGACGACGAAGATGATCGCGGTCGCGATAAAGCCCATGATGTTTCGGATAGTCATGATTGAACGGTTCAACGATAGACGGCGAGGCCGAGCGCGCAGCACACGACCACCAGCAGGCTCACGCGAAAGAGGGAGGGGTGCCAGACTATCCGGTAGAGGCCGGCGCGCGCCAGCATGGAATCGAGCACCCAGGTGATGGCGGAGCCGAGGATGAACAAGAGGACGATCGCCGGAATGTAGGCGTCGAGAAAAGCCACGTCACGCGGCATGGTTGACTCCTTGCGCTGAACCAGCGTGCCCCGCCGGTGCCGCATGGTGCGGAAGCGGCGATTGCGGATCGATGAGCGCGGTGCGGATGAAATGCAGATGGCTCAGGATGCGCTGCAACTGATGGCGCTCTTCGCGCGGCGGCTCGAAGCTGTCGAGCACGGCCTGGCCCGCGGCGATGGCCGCATCGGTGGCGGACAGCGCCTGCGCATGGCGGCGCGTTCCAGGGCGCGCGAAGAGCGCGCTCAACGTGCCGAGCATCGCGTGGATCGCTGCGCGCCACGCCGTGCCCGCCGCGTAGCGCGGGTGCGCGGGCAGCGTGGCGAGTTCGTGGCGCAGGTCGATCACGGCGTTGCCCACTTCGAGCACCGAAAAGAGCCAGCGCAACGTGTCGCGTTTGAGCGTGTCGTCGCTGCCGACGAGCGCCTGGATCTGGAACATCAGATCGCGCGCGCCGCTCTCGAAGCGGTTGCGCAGGCCGAAGAGGCGCGTGCGGCACGCATGCGCGACCTGTCCGCGCAGGTCGGCGAGAAGACGGTTGCGCAGCCACGGCGTGGAGGGCGGCAGGAACACGGCGAATGCGGCGGCCGCCACTGCCATCGACGCGACGAGCGCGATGGCGTCGTTGATGTAGTTGCCCGGGTTGTACTGGATCACGTTGTCCGGTCCCGCGAGGAAACACAGGAAGATGCAGTAGCCCACGCCGCAGCCCGCGTATTTCGGGCGCGTCGTGAGGAACACGCCGAACGCGAGCGCGGGCGCGAGCACGGCGGCAAGCAGCGCAAAGCCGTCGATGTGCGGAAACACGCCGAACGTGAGGACCATGCCGACGAGCGATGCGAGCGCCGCGCCCACGGCCATCTGACTTGCGGTGCGCGACGGAAACGGCGACGACGACGCGAGCGCGCAGATCGTTGCCGCCATGAGCACCAGGTTCGGGCCGCTCGGCCAGGCCGTGGCGATCCAGAATGCGCCGAGCAACGACATCGTCACTGCCGCGCGCAGGCCCGCGACGCCCGCCGCGATCCAGTTCGTCTTCGGCACGTAGCGCGCGAGCCAGTTCTCGCGCACGTGCGTATCGACGGCAAGCGACGCGTAGGTCGCCGTGTACTCGGTCATCTCGTGAATGAAGCGATAGAGCAGTTCGGTCGCCGTATCGAAGTCGAGCAGATTTGCCGTGCCGCGCGCTTCGAGTTCGGCACGCGTGGCGCGCACGCGCTTCGGCAGCGTTGCGCGCCAGGCTTCGAGCTGCTGCGAGACGTGAGCGGCATCGGCGGCGGCGAGCACCGGTTCGCCGCACTTCGCGAAGAGCGGCGCGATTTCGCGGAAGTACGGTTCGAGCGCTTCGACGCTTGCCGAAGCTGCGTCGCCGCGCAGCCGGTTCATCAGCTGATGCAGCGCGTGAAAGCGCGTGGAAGCCGTCATGAATTCACTGTTCAGGCGCGCGAACCGGCCGCTTTTCATGCGCGAATCCGGCGATTCGAAGACGGCGCTGGTGCGGGCGGCCTCGAAGCCGACGACGTCGGCCACGAAGCGCGCGTTGGTCGCTTCGATCTGCGCGCGTTCGGTGCGTCCCGAGAGCGCCGCCGACACATGGTCGACGAACGCCGAGAAGCGCTGGCGCACGGTCGCGCGCAACTGATTGCCGGTGTATTGCGGAAACACGACCGCGCTGACGATGCCCGAGCACACGATGCCGAGCGAGATCTCGGCGACGCGCGTGAGCGCGGACATAAACGCGCCGTCGGGATGCTGCGAGGCCGGAATGCCGATCAGCGCGGCCGTGTAGCCCGCGAGCACGAAGCCGTACGAGCGGAAGTGGCGGTTGCGCGCGGCGCCGGCGGTGCAGATGCCGACCCAGAGCGCCGTCGAGAGGATGAACAGCTCCGGCTGCTGGGCGAACAGGCCGATCAACGCGAGCATCACGACGAGCCCGATCAGCGTGCCGCCGATCCGGTAAAAGCTCTTCGCGAACACCATGCCGCTTTGCGGCTGCATCACGATGAACACCGTGGTCATGGCGGTGCGCGGCTGCGGCAGGTCGAGCTTCATGGCGATGCCGAGCGCGAGCAGCGCAGCGGCGATCGCCTTGAAGAGATAGATCCAGACGAGGCCATCGGTGCGCGCCCAGTCGGCGAGGGCTGCGATCAGCCGCTCGGAGCCGGATGAGGCGGAGGGGGACGCTTGCATGGGCGCTGCCTTACTCGTCGCGCCGGTCCGCGCGATCCGTGTGGTCTGCGCGATCCGCGGGCGCAAGCAGCGCAGCGGGCGCGAGCGGCACCGTGCGCGTCGTCTTGCCGTGCGCGGGCAGTTGCTCGGCGTCGGCCGGTCCGGTCGACGAATCGATTGCGCCGCCGCCGAGCGCGGCCACCAGCGTTGCTTGCGCAACAAGGCGTTCGGCCGCGATGCGCGCGACGCTTTCTTGCGCGCGCAACAATTGCGTCTGTGCGATCAGCACGTTCAGATAGTCGGTGAGACCGCGGCGATAGCTTTCCGTCGCGAGATCGAAATTGCGCTGCGCGGCGTCGACCGAGCGATGCGCGTCGTCTTCCTGGGTCGCGAGCGAGCGCATGCGCACGACCTCGTCGGCGATTTCCTTGAGCGCGGTGACGATGGTCTGGTTGTACTGGTCGACGGCGATGTCGTACGCAGCCGATTGCGCGCCGAGCTGCGCGCGCAGGCGTCCGCCATCGAAGATCGGCAGCGAGAGCGCGGGGCCGCCGGCCCAGCTGCCGCTCATCGACTTCAGGAACTGGAACAGCGGGCCTGCGGCCGCGTAGCCGCCCATCGAAAGGAGCAGGTTCACGTTCGGATAGAACGCCGCCTTGGCGACGTCGATGCCGCGCGCCTGCGCGGCCACGGTCCAGCGCGCCGCGACGATGTCCGGGCGATGGCCGATCAGCTCGGCGGGCAGCGTCGAGGGCAGGCCTGCCGGTGTTGCGAGCGAGAGGGCTGGCCGCGTGATCGACTCGCCCGCGCCGGGTCCCTTGCCCGCGAGTGCGGCAAGCTGGTTTTTGCCGAGCGCGATGGCTTCTTCGACCGCGTCCACCTGGCGTTCGTACTCGGGCAGCGGCGTTTGCGCCTGGCTCACTTCGAGCTGCGTGCCGATGCCGCCCGCCAGGCGTTTTTGCGCGAGCGCGAGGATTTTCTGCTGTTCGCCGAGCGTTTGCTTCGCGATGTCGAGCAGCGCGTAGTTCAGCGAAAGTTCGATGTACGCGCGCGTGACGTTGACTTCGAGTTCGAGCTGGGCGGCGCGCGCATCGGCGGCGCTCGCGTGCGCGAGGTCGAGCGCGCGCTCCGCGCTGTTCCTGTCCTGACCCCACAGGTCGAGGTGATACGAGAGGCCGAGCGCCGCCGTGTTGTTCCAGGTATTCGCGCCGGCGAGCGGGCCGGGGCCGTAGTAGACGTTGTCGGCCCATTGCTGACGCTGGACCGACATGTTGCCGTTGATCTGCGGGAGCAGCCCCGCGGCGGCGACGCCCGCCATCGAGCGCGCTTCGCGCACGCGCGCCTGCGCTGCGCCGAGCGACGGATTGCCCGCGATCGCTGCATCGATCCAGGTGTCGAGCTGCGGATCGCGATAGCTGCGCCACCAGTCGCTCGCGGGCCACTGCGCATCGGCGTTGGCGGCCCGGATCGCGGATCCGGCATCGAGTTGCACGGCATCGACCCGCTTCGATTGCGGTGCGATATCCCCGGTACTGGCGCAACCCGCGATTATTGAAGAGAACGTAAGAACCGTGAGTGCGACAAGTCCTTTCGATACCGGGGGCTGCACAATTTACTCCTCATCCTGGCTATAGAACAGTGCTCGTCATTATATTTTTTGATCTATTGCCGAATAAGGCGTAAGGATGCAAGGTATTCTTACGCAATCTTGTACAATTGATTTTGCAATTTATGTAACAATCCTTCCGTTAGAAAAAGGGTGGAAATGGATACGCTGCAGAACATGCGCGTTTTTGTCCGGGTGGTCGAGGCGGGGAGCTTCACCGGTGCCGCGCAGTACCTGAATACGACAACGGCCTACGCTTCGCGCGCGGTGTCGGATCTGGAGGCGCATCTACGCACGCGCCTGCTGAACCGCACGACGCGCCGCATCGCGCTGACCGAAGCCGGAGAGCGCTATCTGCAGCGCTGCGAGCAGATTCTCGCGTACGTCGACCAGGCGGAAGCGGAAGCGGGCGACGCGCACGCGCGGCCCTCGGGCAAATTGAAGATCCACGCGATGACGAGCTTCGGCCAGCACTATGTCGTGCCGGCGGTGGGCGCGTATCAGCAGCTTTATCCCGATGTGAGCGTCGAACTTACGCTCGCGCAGCGCATGCCGGATCTGCTCGACGAGGGCTACGACGTTGCGCTCGTGCTGGCGGCGAACGATCTGCCGGATTCGGGTTTCGTGTCACAACGCATCGCGAGCGCGTTCAGCATTGCGTGCGCGTCGCCTGCGTACCTCGAGCGCCACGGCGTGCCGCAACGGCCCGCCGATCTCGCCCATCACACCTGCCTGCCGGTCGTGACGCCGGTGTTTCCGATGTCGCAATGGCAGTTCAGCGGCCCCGACGGCGAACAGACCATCAACCTCCCCACGCCCGTGTTCCAGGTGAATGTCGCCGAGGCGATGGCGGTGGCCGTGCGCGAAGGCATGGGCATCGGCCTGCTGCCGATCTATTCGGCCATCAGCGGGCTGCGCAGCGGCGAACTCGTGTGGATCCTGCCCGAATACAAGTCGCAGGAGATGAATGTGTATGCGATGTATCCGTCGCGACAGTATCTCGACGCGAAGATCCGTACGTGGGTGGAACTGCTGCGCGAGAAACTGCCCGCGACGCTCGCAAACGATCAGGCCGAATTACGCAAGTTTGCGCGTACCTGAATGCGTATCTGAGCACGTACCTGCGCACGTAACTGAGCGCCTGCATGAGCGCCTGCATGAGCACGTTTATGCGGCCTGTCCGGGCCGCGCGTTGTGACAGGCTGTTACACGTGCAGCCGATCGCAACACTTCCTTACTCCCGGGCACACGGTGCTTTGCTAAGGTGGCGGAAAGGTTTTTTCGCCACCATTTCAATCGCCATCGCCCGAGGATTTCCATGAATACGCATCTGCTAATCGGTATCGCCGTGATGATGGGCCTGATCGGCATCGGCGCATCGCGCGACTTGCTGCGCATGCGCCGCGCGCAGCTTGCGCCGGTGACGCTGCGCGTGCGGCGCGAAAGCGATCCGCAGGATCGGTCGTAAGGCTTGTGCTAATCGTTCCATTGAGCCCGCATGCGCCGCGCTATAGTTGCGCGCGCATTTAACTGTCACCCATCACTTACCGGCCCGCCCAGCGCCTCGCGAGCGACGGCCGCCACGTCAGCCCGGCTCGTCAGATTTCTACGATTTTGTCCCACGCGAATGCGGGGTTTTCCGGCAGCCCGGTGCGGCGGCTGCGATAGCCGCGCGGATTGCACACGACGCGTGTGCCATGGGTCGTGTAATCGAAGCACGTGTGCGTGTGGCCATGCACCCATAGCGCGACCGGCGTGCGCACGAGCGCGTCGAGGTCGCTGACAAAACCTGCAGACACGGGATCGTCCGCGTAGCGCGCCGCGAGGCTCTGCCGATGCGGCGCGTGATGCGTGACGACAATCGTCTTGCCCGCGAACGGCTTTGCCAGTTCCGCTTCGAGCCAGGTGCGCGCGTGCGCGTGCAGCGCGAGCGAGTCTTGCGGCGTGAAATCGCGCGCCGCAGCGCCCGTGCTCGCCGGCCACGAAACCTGGATCAATCCGCGAAAGTCGAGCATCACACGTTCGGCGGCAGCGATGGCGTTCGCGCGCGCCGCGTCGTCGGCGCCGAAGAGCGCGAAATCCGCCCACAGCGTCGTGCCGAGCACGCGCCAGCGGCCCGCCGGATCCGTGAGCACGGCATTGTTCAGGAAGTGCACGTTGTCGAGCGTCGATGCCGCGTCGCGCATCGCCGTCTCCAGCGCGCCGAATTCGCCGTCGTAATACTCGTGGTTGCCCGGCACATAGACCACCGGCACCTGCGGATCGAACGTTTCCGCAGCCCAGCGCAAACCGAGCGCGTGGTTGTGAATGTCGCCCGCGAGCACGACGAGATCGGCCTGCGCGTGCGGGATCGTATCGGGCTCGTCGTTTTCCAGATGCAGGTCGGACAGCACGCGGATCTTCACGATTTCGTCTCCTGTTGCGCGCGCCTAGCGCAGCACCTTGCCCGGATTCATGAGATTCAGCGGATCGAGCGCCGCTTTGAGCGCACGCATGAGCTTCAGTTCGACCGCGCTCTTGTAATGCGCGGCCTCGTCGAGCTTCAGCTGCCCGAGGCCATGCTCGGCGCTGATCGTGCCGCGATGGCGCGCCACGTTGTCGTAGACGATGCGGTTCAAGGTCTTTTCGTTCTCGGCGAGGAAGCGCTTCGGATCGCCGCCTTCGGGCGCCTGTACGTTGTAGTGCAGGTTGCCGTCGCCGAGATGGCCGAAGGTCACCATGCGCGCGCCCGGCACGACCCGTGCGATGTCGGCGTCGGTTTCCTCGATGAACTGGCCGATGCGCGAGATCGGCACGCCGATGTCGTGCTTCACGTTCAAGCCTTCCTGCGCCTGGGCGAGCGGAATGTGCTCGCGCAGGTTCCAGAACGCGAGCGACTGCGCGAGGCTTTCGGCGACCACCGCGTCTTCCACGACACCCTGTTCCAGCGCGGCCTCCATGAGCCGTTCGAAGAGCGCGCGCGCATGTTCTTCGCTCTCGTTGTCGGAGAGTTCGAGCAGCACCACCTGCGCGTGGCGCTGCTCGAACGGATAGCGAAGTTGCGGGAAATGGCGCCCGACGAGCTGCATGCAGAAGTCCGACATCAGTTCGAAGCCGGTCAGAAGCGGCCCTGCGTAGCGTTGCGCGAGCGCGAGGAAATCGAGCGCGGCGTGTGCGGAGCCGAGCGCGGCAAGCGCCGTGACGCGCGCAGCGGGCAGCGGATGCAGCTTCATCACGGCGGCCGTGATCACACCGAGCGTGCCTTCGGCGCCGATATACAGGTCGCGCAGATCGTAGCCTGTGTTGTCTTTGCGCAGACCGCGCAGGCCGTCCCAGATCTCGCCTTCGGGCGTGACGACTTCGAGCCCGAGGCACAGCTCGCGCGTGTTGCCGTAGCGCAGCACGCCGGTGCCGCCCGCGTTCGTCGACAGGTTGCCGCCGATCGTGCAGCTGCCCTCGGCTGCGAGCGAGAGCGGGAACAGACGCCCGGCTTCGTCCGCGCGCGCCTGGACTTCGGCGAGGATCACGCCGGCTTCGACGGTGATGGTGTTGTTGTGCGGATCGATCTCGCGTACGCGATTCAGGCGCCGCAGGCTCAGCACGGCTTGCTGGCCGGACGCGTCGGGCGTCGCGCCGCCCGCGAGACTCGTATTGCCGCCTTGCGGCACGAGCGCGACGCGGTGTGCGTGCGCGAGCTTGACGATGGCGGCGACTTCGCTGGTATCGGCCGGGCACAGCACGGCGCGCGCGGCGCCCCGATAGCGGCGGCGCCAGTCGGCGAGGTAGGGTGCGGCGTCGTGGGAGTCGGTCAGGACGTGCTGGGCGCCGATGGCGGCGGCGCACGCGTCGAGGAAGGCAGAGGAAGTATCGAGGTTGGCCTGGCTCATGATGTTCGGGCTGTCCGCGCGTGCATGTCTGATCGCGGCGCTGGTTGATTCTGCAGAGGCTTCAGTGTGACACGCCGGCCGCGCGCCGTCGCGGTGCGGCGCGCGAGCGCCCGGATCGAGCGCTACGCGTGCTGCGCTGGCGGCTACCGCTGCAGACGGCCCGATTGCGTGAACTCACGCCGCCTCGCGCTTGCGGCGCCTGGCCGCCCGCTTGAACGGCGCGACGTAGACGAGCGCGCAGACAAAGAAGCCGAGCGTGAGCGCGACCTCGATCCAGGCCAGGAGATTGGCGGGCGCGGGGTCGGTCATGCCGCGCACGATGCCCTCGGCGAAGTAGAGCAGCACGAGCATCGACGCCCACTGCAGCGTATACACGCGACGCCGCAGCACGCCGGGCAGTGCGATTGCGAGCGGAAGCACCTTCAGCACGAGCGCGCTGCCGCCCGGCCGCAGCGGCGCGAGCCGCCATTCCCAGGCGAGGCAAAGCATGATGAGCGCAACGAGCGTGACGCTGGCGCCGAGCGCGGCGATGCGGCTCATGGTGCTTCGACCGGGCGCGTTCGCACTGTTGTTCGTGTTGCCGTTCGCGCTGTCGTTCACGTTCTTGTGCCCGCTCATGGCCGCTCGCTCAGAGCCGTCGCCGCCCGCGCAAGCCGCGCGCCGAGCGCGACCGCAAGCGTTTTTTCGTCCGTCGAAAGGCCGTGGGCGCCCACGCGCGCGTGATGCGATGCGCCGTACGGCGTGCCGCCGCTTTGCGTCGTGTTGAGCAGGCTTTCGGTATAGGGAATGCCGAGGAGCAGCATGCCGTGATGCAATAGCGGCAGCATCATCGAAAGCAGCGTGGTTTCCTGGCCGCCGTGGAGGCTTGCCGTCGATGTGAACACGCACGCCGGTTTGCCCGAAAGCGCCCCGGAGAGCCACTGCGGCGTGGTGCCGTCGAGGAAATATTTGAGCGGTGCGGCCATGTTGCCGAAGCGTGTCGGCGAGCCGAGCGCGAGCGCCGCGCATTCTTCGAGGTCGCGCAGCTCGGCATAGGGCGGGCCGTCGTCGGGAATGTCCGGCCGGGTGGCCTCGCACACGGTGGAGACGGGCGGCACGGTTCGCAGGCGGGCCTCGGCGCCAGGGACACTGTCGATGCCCTGGGCGATCGCGCGCGCGAGTTCCAGGGTCGCACCATGCCGGCTGTAGTAAAGCACAAGGATCGGTTTCATAGGCCTCGTCGGTGAACCGGATATTATAAGGGCTGGGTTTGCCGCGCATGCGGCGCATCGTTTTCGGCGGTTTCCTGGAAGGCAGGCAGATGAACGTGTTGTCGAGAGCTCGCATCGATCTGGATAGCGCGAAGCGGCTCGCGCGATTCGCCGCGCGGCGCAGCCGTGAAGACCGTATTGCGCAGGTTGCGGGCAGCCTCACGTTCACGACGATGCTCGCGCTCGTGCCGCTCGCGACCGTCGCATTCGCGCTGCTCACGGCGTTTCCGATCTTCGGCTCGTTCCACAATTCGCTGCAGGGTTTTCTCGCCGATCACCTGATGCCCGCGCAGATCAACAGCCAGATCTTCAAGTACCTCAACCAGTTCGAGTCGAAGGCCAAGGGCCTCACGACGATGGGCATGATCGTGCTGTTCGTCACGTCGGTGATGACGATGATGACGGTCGAATCCGCCTTCAACCTGATCTGGCGCGTGCGCAAGGCGCGCCCGTTCGCGCAGCGCGTGCTCGTGTACTGGGCGGTCATCACGCTCGGTCCGATCCTGATCGGCGTGAGCCTTTCGATTTCGTCGTATCTGTTCACGCGCTCGCTCGCCATCGCGTCCGAGCAGCATGTCTCCGGGTTGTTCGACTGGGCGCTGGCAGGCATCGCGCTGCCGCTCGAGGCGCTTGCGTTCACGATGCTCTATGTCTATCTGCCGAACTGCTATGTGCAGTGGCGCGACGCCGTGGTGGGCGGCATTGCGGCGGCCATCGCGTTCGAATGCGCGAAGCGCGGCTTCGGCCTTTACGTGCGGCGTATTCCGACCTACACGGCAGTCTACGGCGCGTTTGCCTTCGCGCCGATGTTCCTGCTGTGGGTGTATCTGAGCTGGTTCATTACGCTCGCGGGCGCCATGATCACGTCGGCGCTGCCGGAGATCCGCACGGGGCGCTACGGCAGGCCGCGCTTTCCGGGCAGCGATTTGCTCGACGCGCTCGAACTGCTCGCGCTGCTGGCCGGCGCGCGCGAAGCGGGGCAGCCCGGCCGCACGGCGGAGCAGCTTGCGCTGATGCTCAGGCGCGATCTCGCGACCGTGACGCGGCTTATCGACGACATGGAGCAGGACGAACTCATTGGGCGTCTGGAAAACGACGGCGCAAAGCCGCATTTCCTGCTGATCGCGAATCCGGCGCGCATTCCGGTGGCGGACCTGTTCGGCCGCTTTGTGATCGATCGCCGGGAACTCGCGTATCGGCTCAATCTGAAGTCGAGCGGCATCGACGCCAATACGCTGCTCAACGCGCTCGAAAACGACAAGCTCGCCGTCTCGCTCGCCACGCTGCTGGCGGCGCGGCGTACCCCCGCGGACGAAATGAACGATATGGCCGGGGCAAGCGGGCAGTCGCCCCCGCCGTTGCCGCATCAGGCTGCTTGAAGGTACGGAAAGGGTGCAGCAAGGGCGCGGCAAGGGCGCACTAAAGCGTACAAACACGCACTAAAGGCGGCGGGATGTGTCCGGTGCCCTTAGTGCGCGTGACGTGCTACAGCGAGATCTTCCCGCGGCAGATATCCGAGAACATGACCCAGTCGCCCATCAGGCTGTAGATGGGGTGACGGAAGGTGGCGGGCCGGTTTTTCTCGAATGCGTAGTGGCCTACCCATGCGAACCCATAGCCGCAAACGACGGCCAGCGGCAGCCAGAGCCAGTTGCCGGTGGCAATCGCCATGGCGACGCAGCCGATCACGCCCAGCGAGCCGATGAAATGCAGGCGGCGCGACATGATGTGCTGGTGCTCGCTCAGGTAGTACGGATAGAACTCCGCGAAATTCGCGAAGTGCTCGGTGTGAGTGGCGTGTTGCATCGCTTCCTCCTTCGCGCGGCGGCGTGCTTCGCGTGTGCCCGGTAAGTCCTTCGCACACCGCACAGGGGACCGTGGATACGCCCATTCTCCGGCGATCGGCCTGGCGGCGCAACCTGGCCGTATGGCCTGGTTGCGCCGGCTTTCCCGCCGCCTTTCCCGACATTTCGACTTATCGCTGCGCGGCGAACGCGTAGAGCGCGTCGAGCGTCGCGTCGGGCTGCTCGGTCATCAGCGCGTGGCCCGCGTCGACCGTCACCGTATCGACTTGCACGCCCGCCTGCGCGAGCGCGTCGGCAATCGGGCGCGCCGCGCGCGGCGGCGTCATCGCATCGCGTTTTCCCACGACCAGCCGCACCGGGCAGCGCACCTTCGCCGCGCTCGCGAGGCCGTCCACGTAATCGTTGCAGGCCGCGAAATCGGTATGGAAAAGCTGCGGCTCGCTGCGCGCCGAGACGCGCTCCATGAGCCGCTGATTCACGCCGCGCAGCCAGAAACCGGGGCCCGGGTTAGACGGTTTTGCCGCGAGCGTCGAATGCGACCACTGATTCACGAGTGCGATGGCTTCGGGCTCGCGTTCGCGGGCGGCGTCGAGCAGCATCGGCGAAACCGTCATCGGGAAGGCGCTCGCGAGCAACGCCACGCGGCGCGCGCGCTCCGGATGGCGTGCCGCGAATTCGAGCGTGATTAGCGAGCCCATGCTGTGTCCGGCGACGAACGCCTCCTTGACGCCGAGCGCATCGAGCAGTGCGGCGAGCCAGTCGGCGAGCGCGCCGATGCTCGTAAGTGCGGGGCCCGCGCTGCGCATGTGGCCGGGCAGATCGACGGCCAGCACGCTGAAACCGTGATGCGCGAAGTAGCGCGATTGCAGCCCCCAGACGCTGTGATCGTGCTCCGCGCCGTGAACGAACACGGCGGCGGGCAGCGCCGGATCGAACGGGCGGCCGCCCGTGTAGGCATAGGCCGGTTTGCCTTGCACGTCGACGATCATGACGCCTCCTTGCCGGCCTGCTTCGCGTTCGCGCCGGGCGCTGCTTTCTGCGCTGCTTTCTCCGTCGCCTTCTGCGACGCCTTGAGCGCGCGCTTGAGGTCGTCGATGAGGTCGTCCGGGTCCTCCAGGCCGATCGAAAGGCGGATCGTGCCTTCCGCGATGCCTGCGGCGGCGAGGGCGGCCGCGTCCATGCGGAAGTGCGTCGTCGAGGCGGGATGGATCACGAGCGAGCGCACGTCGCCGACGTTCGCGAGATGCGAGAAGAGCGTAAGCGCTTCGATGAAGTGCTTGCCCGCGTCGCGCCCGCCGTGCAGGTTGAAGCTGAACACGGCGCCCGCGCCGCGCGGCAGCAGCCGTTGCGCGAGCGCGTGATCGGGATGGCCCGGCAGCTCGGGATAAGCGACCGATTCGACGGCCTCGTTCGCGGCGAGAAACTCGACGACGCGCCGCGTATTGGCGACGTGCCGCTCCATGCGCAGCGGCAGCGTTTCGATGCCCTGAAGCAGTTGCCACGCCGCCTGCGGATGCAGGCATGCGCCGAAATCACGCAGGCCCTCGCGGCGCGCGCGCAACAGGAAGGGCGCGACGGTGCTTTCCTCAGTGAAGACCATGCCGTGAAAGCCTGCGTAGGGTTCGGTGAACTCGGGGAAACGGCCGGACGCCTCGAAGTCGAACGTGCCGCCGTCCACGAGCACGCCGCCGATGGTCGTGCCGTGGCCGCCGAGGAATTTCGTGGCCGAGTGGTAGACGAAATCCGCGCCGTGATCAAAGGGGCGCAGCAGATACGGCGTCGTGAACGTGGAATCGACGAGCAGCGGCACGCGGTGATCGTGGGCGATCTGCGCGACGGCCGCGATGTCGAGCACTTCGAGGCCCGGATTGCCGAGCGTTTCGCCAAAGAGCAGGCGCGTGTTCGGCCGCAGCGCGGCGCGCCAGGCGTCGAGATCGCCTGGTTTGACGAATGTCGTCTCGATGCCGAAGCGTCGAAGCGTATATTCAAGCAGGTTGTGCGAGCCGCCGTAGAGCGCCGCCGATGCGACGATGTGCGCGCCCGCGCCCATCAGCGTCGCGATTGCCAGATGCAGCGCGGCCTGGCCGCTCGCGGTGCCGATCGCGCCCGCGCCGCCCTCAAGCGCGGCGACGCGCTCCTCGAATACGGCGACGGTCGGGTTCGAAATGCGCGAGTAGACGTGCCCGGCGCGCTCCATGTTGAAGAGCGCGGCGGCGTGATCGGCATCGCGGAAGCTGAAAGACGTGGTCTGGTAGATCGGCGTCGCGCGGGCGCCGGTGGCGGGGTCGGGGGCCGCGCCGGCATGCAGCGCGAGCGTATCGAAACGGGTGTCGGGCATCGTGGCGGCGCAGCCGGCGCTCGACCGGCATTCGAGATTAGGTGACGGAATCGTAACATCGCCGGGGCCGTGCGGAAGCCCAGGCAAAGCGAGCGGGCGGCGATGGTGGTTCCGAACGCGGTTTTTCAGCGACGGATGCCGCGCGGCGCGAGGTTGGAGCGATGTGGGCAAAAGCGCGCGGCACGGCCCGGCAGCCGCCCGCAGGTTCGCTTTCCTTTTGGCGGCCTTTCCGCTAGGATCGAAAACAGGTAGGTATCTTTCCAGCATCTCTCCCCCATTTCGCGGGATTTCCAGGAGCCAGATCATGCGCGTGAGCGACATCCTCGAGGTCAAGGGCAATGTGCTCTACACCGTCACGCCCGACACCCTGTTGAAGGACGCAGTCAGCACCATGGCCGAGCACGACATCGGCTCGCTCGTCGTGATGGAGTACGGCGATCTCGTCGGCATGCTGACGTTCCGCGAGGTCATCCTCACGCTGCGCACGACCGGCGGCAGCGTCGGCACCTCGACGATCCGCAAGGTCATGGACGATCACCCCATCACCTGCACGCCCGAAACCGATATCAACGAAGTGCGCCGCATGATGCTCGAGCATCACGTGCGCTATCTGCCGGTGATGGAGAAGGGCGGGCTGATGGGCGTGATTTCGTTCTACGACGTCGCGAAGGCCGTGGTGGAAGCGCAGGGCTTCGAGAACCGCCTGCTGAAGGCGTATATCCGCGACTGGCCCGAGGAAGAGCGTCAACCGGCGCGCTGAGCCGCGTCGTTTGCGTTTGACGTTTGTATTGCGTCAGGTATGAAAAAGCGCGCATCAGGCGCGCTTTTTCACGTCTGCCTAATGTGTACCCGCGATGTGTACCCGCGATGTACCAGCGACGTACCCGCGGTGTACCTGCGATCTGCCAGCGGTACTTTGCGCAGCTTCACTCCATTCGATGAACGATCGTCCGATCCCCGCCGCGCAAGATGCCGCGCGCGAACACGCGGCTCACGCGTCGCAGTACCGCCTGCTGCGCGAGCGGCGTTTTGCGCCTTTCTTCTGGACGCAGTTTCTTGGCGCGATGAACGACAACGTGTTCAAGATCGGCTTCACGTCGCTCGTCACGTATCAGGCGGCGCGCTTTTCCGGCATCGATCCGAAGACCGTCGCGTTCCTTATTTCGGCGATCTTCATCGCGCCGTTCGTGCTGTTTTCCGCGACCTCGGGCCAGGTCGCCGACAAGTTCGACAAGGCGATGCTCACGCGCTGGGTCAAGACCTTCGAAATCGCCGTGATGCTGGTCGGCGCCGCGGGCTTCTGGCTGCACAACGCGCCGCTGCTCTATGCGTGCACGTTCCTGATGGGCGTCCATTCGACCGTGTTCGGGCCGGTCAAATACGCGTATCTGCCGCAGAAACTCGCCACGGATGAACTCGTCGGCGGCAACGGGCTCGTCGAATCCGGCACCTTTGTCGCGATCCTGCTCGGGACGATCGTCGGCGGCGTGGCGGCGGCCACAGGTGCGTCCGCTGTGGGCATTGCAGGCACCAGCACCGGCGCCGTGTGGCTCGGCGCCGTGTGCATTGTGCTCGCGCTGGTCGGGCGTACCGTGTCGGCCTTCGTGCCGCCTTGCCCGCCGCCGCAGCCGGGGCTGCGCATCAACTGGAATCCGGTCTCCGAAACCTGGCGCAACCTGCGGCTCGCGCACGGCAACCGCGCTGTGTTCCTGAGCCTGCTCGGCATCTCGTGGCTGTGGTTCGTCGGCGCGACGTTCCTCGCGTCGTTCTTCAATTTCGCGAAAGACGTCCTGATGGCCGATGCCGATGTCGTCACCGTGCTGCTCGCCATGTTTTCGTTCGGCATCGGCGCGGGTTCGCTGCTGTGCGAGCGGCTGTCGCGGCGGCGCATCGAGATCGGGCTCGTGCCGCTCGGCTCGATCGGCATGAGTGTGTTCGGCATCGATCTCTTCTTCGCGAGCCATGCGTTGCCCGCGGCGCCGCATCTGCTGTCGGTCGGCGAATTTCTCGGCATAGCTGCGCACTGGCGCGTGCTCGCCGATCTGTTCCTGCTCGCGATGTTCGGCGGCTTCTACAGCGTGCCGCTCTACGCGTTGATCCAGAGCCGCAGCGAGCCGAGCCATCGCGCGCGCATCATCGCCGCGAACAACATTCTCAATTCGCTTTTCATGATTGCGTCCGCAATCATGGCGATGGCGCTCACGCGCGCGGGCGTCAGCATCCCGAGTATTTTTCTCACGACCGCGCTGCTCAACATCGTCGTCGCGGCGTACATCTACACGCTTGTGCCCGAGTTCCTGCTGCGTTTTATCGCGTGGGTGCTGTTGCATACGTTCTATCGCGTGCGGCTCGTGAACGTCGAGCGCATTCCCGCCGAGGGTCCGGCCGTGCTGATCTGCAATCACGTGAGCTACGTCGACGCGATCGTCATCATGGCCGAGAGCCCGCGCCCGATCCGCTTCGTCATGGATTACCAGATCTTCCGGCATCCGTTTTTCGGCTGGGTGTTCCGGCATGCGAAGGCGATTCCGATTGCGCCGGCGCACGAGGACGCCGCGCGGCTCGCGCGTGCGTACGACGCGTGCGCCGACGCACTGGCCGACGGCGAACTCGTGTGCATCTTTCCCGAAGGCAAGCTCACGAAGACGGGCGACATCAACCCGTTTCGCCACGGCGTGATGGAGATTCTGAGGCGCTCGCCGGTGCCCGTCGTGCCGATGGCGCTGCGTGGACTGTGGGGCAGCGTGTTTTCGCGTCAGTCCGGACCCGTGCTGCCGCGCCCGCTGCGCCGCGGGCTGACGAGCCGGCTCACGTTGGCCGTGGGCGAGCCGATCGCGCCCGATGAAGCGACGCTCGAACGGTTGCAGGAGAGCGTCGCCGATTTGCGCGGCGCGCGGCGGTAGGGCGCAGGATGCCGCCGTCCTCGCCATGCACCCCGGGCGGCGCGCCACGCGGGCTGGCATAATGCTGGATTCCCCGCTTCACATTGGACGACTGCCATGTCTGGCAATACGCTCGGTACGCTTTTCACCGTCACCACCTTTGGCGAATCCCATGGTCCGGCCATCGGCTGCGTTATCGACGGCTGCCCGCCAGGGATGGCGCTGACCGAAGCCGATATCCAGCATGACCTGGACCGACGCCGCCCGGGCACGTCGCGTCACGTGACGCAGCGCCAGGAAGAGGACAAGGTCGAGATTCTCTCGGGCGTGTTCGAAGGCACGACGACCGGCACGCCCATCGCGCTCCTGATCCGCAATACGGACCAGCGCAGCAAGGACTACGGCAATATCGCCGAGACCTTCCGCCCCGGCCACGCCGATTACACCTACTGGCAGAAATACGGCATCCGCGACTATCGCGGCGGCGGCCGTTCGTCGGCGCGCCTGACCGCACCGACCGTGGCGGCGGGCGCGGTCGCGAAGAAGTGGCTGCGCGAGCGCTTCGGCGTCGAAGTGCGCGGCTATATGGCGTCGCTTGGGGAAATCGACGTGCCGTTCGTCGACTGGAAGCATGTGCCCGAGAATCCGTTCTTCGTGCCGAACGCCGAAATCGTGCCGCAACTCGAGGCTTACATGGACGCATTGCGCCACGACGGCGACTCGATCGGCGCGCGCATCAACGTGGTGGCGTCGGGCGTTCCGGTCGGGTGGGGCGAGCCGCTCTTCGACCGCCTCGACGCCGACATTGCGCACGCGATGATGGGCATCAACGCGGTGAAGGGCGTGGAGATCGGCGCGGGCTTCGCGAGCGTCGCGCAACGCGGCTCGGTCCACGGCGACGAACTCACGCCGAATGGCTTTCACGGCAATCATGCGGGCGGCGTGCTCGGCGGGATTTCGACCGGGCAGGACGTCACCGTTTCGATCGCGATCAAGCCGACGTCGAGCATTCGCACGCCACGCCGCTCGATCGACAAGGCTGGTGTGGCCGCAACCGTTGAGACATTCGGCCGCCACGATCCGTGCGTGGGCATCCGTGCGACGCCGATTGCCGAGGCGATGCTCGCGCTCGTGCTGATCGACCATGCGCTGCGCCATCGTGCGCAGTGCGGGGATGTCGTCGTGACGACGCCGAAAATCGCGGCGAGCGATGACTGACCGGCGCGTGACCGGCGCCTGAGCGTCGCGAGGTGGGGTGGAGGTAACATTCGCCTCGCCCGCCGGCCAATAAAAATGCCGCTTCTTGAAGCGGCATTTTTTTGGTGGTTTCCCGACTTACATGTTCGGGTAGTTCGGACCGCCGCCGCCTTCGGGCGTGACCCACACGATGTTCTGCGTCGGGTCCTTGATGTCGCAGGTCTTGCAGTGCACGCAGTTCTGCGCGTTGATCTGCAGGCGGTCGCTGCCGTCTTCGTTTTTCACGAACTCATAGACCGCAGCCGGGCAGAAACGCGCCTCCGGGCCTGCATAGGTGCGCAGGTTCACGTTCACCGGCACGCTCGGGTCCTTCAGCGTGAGGTGCGCGGGCTGGTTTTCCTCGTGGTTCGTGTTGGAGATGAACACCGAGGACAGCCGGTCGAACGTGAGTTTGCCGTCGGGCTTCGGATACTCGATCGGCTTGCACTGCGACGCGGGCTTCAGCATCTCGTTGTCGCGATGCTGGTGATGCAGCGTCCAGGGCACCTTGCCGCCGAAGAGCTTCTGCTCGATACCGACCATCAGCGTGCCGAAATACAGGCCCTTGGCCATCCACTGCTTGAAGTTGCGCGCCTTGTACAGCTCCTCATGCAGCCACGACTGCCTGAACGCTTCGGGATAAGCCGTGAGTTCGTCGTGCTGGCGGCCCGCCTGGACGGCGTCGAACGCCGCCTCGGCGGCCAGCATGCCGGTCTTGATCGCCGCGTGGCTGCCCTTGATGCGCGAGGCGTTCAGGAAGCCCGCGTCGTCGCCCACCAGCGCGCCGCCCGGGAACGTGAGCTTCGGCAGCGACATCAGGCCGCCCGCCGTGAGTGCGCGCGCGCCATAGGAAACACGCTTGCCGCCTTCGAGGTACTTGCGGATCTCGGGGTGCGTCTTGTAGCGCTGGAACTCCTCGAACGGCGACAGGTACGGGTTCGTGTAGGCAAGGCCGACGACAAAACCGACCATCACCTGGTTGTTGTCGATGTGATAGAGGAACGAGCCGCCGTAGGTGTGGGCGTCGAGCGGCCAGCCCGCGGTGTGGACGACGAGACCGGGCTGGTGCTTCGCCGGATCGATTTCCCACAGTTCCTTGATGCCAATGCCGTAGACCTGCGGATCGGCGTTCTCGCCGAGCTTGAGCTTCTCGGTGAGCTGGCGGGCCAGATGCCCGCGTGCGCCCTCGCAAAAGAGCGTGTACTTCGCGTGCAGCTCCATGCCGAGCTGGAAGCTCCCGGTCGGCTCGCCATCCTTGCCGATGCCCATGTTGCCGGTGGCGACGCCCTTTACCGAGCCGTCTTCGCCGTACAGAATTTCGGCCGCTGGAAAGCCCGGGAATATCTCCACGCCGAGCGCCTCGGCTTGCTGGCCCAGCCAGCGCGTGACGTTCGCGAGGCTGATGACGTAGTTGCCGTGGTTCTTGAAGTTGTCCGGCAGTGCCCAGTTGGGCACCGATTTCGCGCCGGTTTCCGAAAGGAACAGGAAGCGGTCTTCGGTGACCTCGACGGTCACCGGCGCGCCCTGTTCCTTCCAGTCGGGGATCAGTTCACTAAGCGCGCGCGGGTCCATGACCGCGCCCGAGAGGATATGCGCCCCAATTTCCGAGCCTTTTTCCAGAACGCACACGCCGATCTCGACGCCTTTTTCCTGCGCCAGTTGCTTGAGGCGGATCGCTGCAGACAGGCCAGCCGGACCGCCGCCTACGATCACCACGTCGTATTCCATCGACTCGCGTGGGCCGTATTGCTCCAAAAGACTTGCAGGGGTCATCAAAGCTCCTCTTGCCATTAGAATGCTTTTTTCGGGTTCGTATTGTCGGGTAACGTTCCCCGGGCTGCAACCGGACAAATCAATTTAGGCACGATCGTTCTATTCTACGTCGGAAACGTCGTTTTTCTATTGACACGGATTCTGGTGTTACTTCTTCTCTGAACAGGGACCGCACATGGGCCGCTCGATCAATCTGGAAGGCAAGGTTGCGATGATCACCGGGGCATCCAGCGGGCTTGGCAAGCGCTTTGCCCGCGTGCTCTCGCAGGCTGGTGCGAAGGTCGTGCTGGCGAGCCGGCGCGTCGAGCGGCTCAAGGAGCTGCGCGCCGAGATCGAGGCCGAAGGCGGGGCCGCGCACGTTGTTTCGCTCGACGTGACGGACTACCAGAGCATCCGCTCGGCGGTGGCGCATGCCGAAACCGAGGCTGGCACCATCGACATCCTGGTCAACAACTCCGGCGTCTCGACCACGCAGAAGCTGGCGGACGTGACGCCCGCCGATTTCGAATACGTGTTCGACACGAACACCCGCGGCGCCTTTTTCGTCGCCCAGGAAGTCGCGCGGCGCATGATCATGCGCGGCAACGGCGGCGGCTCGAATCCGGCGTACCGCATCATCAACATCGCTTCGGTAGCCGGGCTGCGCGTGCTGCCGCAGATCGGTCTGTACGCGATCAGCAAGGCTGCTGTCGTGCACATGACGAAGGCGATGGCACTCGAATGGGGCCGCTACGGGATCAACGTGAACGCGATCTGCCCGGGCTACATCGACACCGAAATCAACCACCATCACTGGGCGACCGAGCAGGGCCAGAAGCTCATCTCGATGCTGCCGCGTCATCGTGTCGGCACACCCGAAGACCTCGACGGCCTGCTGCTGTTACTGGCGGCCGACGAGTCGTCCTTCATGAACGGCGCGATCATCACGGCCGACGACGGCTTCGGGCTCGCCTGAACGGCGGGCCAGGGCCGCCGCTCAGGCGCCTCGTATCAACGCAAAAAGAAGTGCAATGACTGATTACCACCCCGTTTTTGAAATGACCATGCCGATCCGCTGGGGCGACATGGATGCCTTCGGCCACGTGAACAACACGGTCTATTTCCGCTACATGGAGCAGGTGCGGATTTCCTGGTTCGAGCAGTTGGGCGTGGCGGGCAGCAATGCGGAAGGACAAGGGCCGGTGATCGTCAACGCCTCGATGGAGTTTCTGCGCCAACTGCACTATCCGGGCGATGTTTTGTGCACGATGACCGTTGGCCAGCCGGGCCGCAGCAGCTTCGACACCGGGTTCGAACTGCGCCGCGCCGACGACCCTGAAACGGTCTACGCGCGCGGTAACGCCCGTTGCGTGTGGATCGACTACGCGGCGGGCAAGTCCGTGCCGATTCCCGACACGCTGCGCGTGACGATCGAGCACGCTCCGCTCGTCAAGGCGAGCCGGCCCGGCTGAGTGCGCCACGGCGCGCTTGCCGTTGCCGATGCCAATGCGGTCGCGGTTGCCGTTGCCGATGCGGTTGCCGTTGCAGGCCGCACCCGCCGCCGTTATTGCCCGAGCAGCCGCTGCAGCAGTTCGGTCGCGTTGCCGGTGTCGTACTTGCGCATTAGCCGCGCGCGGTAGACGTCCACGGTGCGCGAGCTGATGTCGAGAATCCGGCCGATCTGCTTGCTGGTCTTGCCGGTGACCAGTTGCGCGGCGATTTCGCGCTCGCGCGGCGTCAGTTCGACGGCGACGCGCCGCGTCGCGCTCAGATCCTCGAAAGTCCAGACACCCGCTGCATGAGGCGCCGCGCGATCGAGCGAGCGGCCGGTCACGTGACACCAGAAGAGCTCGCCGCCGGCACGTTTCATAATGCGATCGTCGGCGTAGCTTCCGAGCGCGCTCATGATCGGTGGAATGCGCGTGCCGATGCGCTCGAATTCGTCCTCCGATGGGTACAGCACCTGAAACGACTGGCCGATCAGCGCCTCGCGCGTGCAGCGGAAAATGGCGGCGACCTGGTCGTTGCAGTCTTCGATGATGCGTTCGCGCGATAGCACGAGGCCGATCGGCGCCAGGTGAAAGGCGGTCTGATAGTCGAGCGCGGAGCGGGCAGGCGTGTCGTGCATGGCGGAGATGCGGGTATTGCTTTATGTAGTTTTGCGTATTGTGCCGCAACATGCCGCCAGCGTACGCTTTGCACCCATCGGAAGGCCGATTGGCCGAACGGCCGGGACGGTATGCCCGACTGCACCGCCACGCGTGCATGGCTAGAATGAAGCCTTCCCGGGACGGGCTCGACGTCCCCGCGCAAGGCCGGAACAAACCCGTATCCGGATTTCCATTCGAGGAAAGGACACACTGATGAACAAGGTCTACCCAGGCGCGGCTGCCGCGCTCGAAGGCATCGTCAAGGACGGCCAGACATTCGCAGTCGGCGGTTTCGGGTTGTGCGGCATTCCCGAGGCGCTGATCGGCGCGCTGCGCGACACAGGCGTAAAGGGCATTACCTGCATCAGCAACAATGCGGGCGTGGACGGCTTCGGTCTCGGCCTGCTGCTGGAGACGCGCCAGATCAAGAAAATGATCTCGTCGTACGTGGGCGAGAACAAGGAATTCGAGCGCCAGTATCTCGCGGGCGAGCTCGAGCTTGAGTTCACGCCGCAGGGCACGCTGGCCGAGAAGCTGCGCGCAGGTGGCGCGGGCATTCCGGCGTTCTTTACGAACACGGGCTATGGCACGCTGATTGCCGAGGGCAAGGAAACGCGCCAGTTCGGCGACCGGCACTACGTGCTCGAGCACTCGCTGACGGCCGACGTGGCGCTCGTGAAGGCGTGGAAGGCGGACAAGTCGGGCAACCTCGTTTACCGCCGTACGGCGCGCAACTTCAATCCGATGTGCGCGATGGCGGGCAAGATCACGGTCGTGGAGGTCGAGGAGATCGTCGAGAACGGCGAACTCGATCCGGATGCGATCCATACGCCGGGCATCTTCGTACAGCGCATCGTGCTCAATGCGCACCCGGAAAAGCGTATCGAACAACGCACCGTGCGCGCTGCGGCACGCGCCTAAGGGAGACCGATCATGGCATGGAATCGTGAGGAAATGGCCGCACGCGCGGCGCAGGAACTGCAGGACGGCTTCTACGTGAACCTCGGCATCGGCTTGCCGACGCTCGTGGCGAATCACGTGCCCGAAGGCATGGAAGTCTGGCTGCAGTCGGAAAACGGCCTGCTCGGCATTGGCCCGTTCCCGACCGACGAAGAGGTCGACGCGGACATGATCAACGCCGGCAAGCAGACCGTGACGACGCTGCCGGGCTCGTCGATCTTCTCGTCGGCTGACTCGTTTGCGATGATTCGCGGCGGGCACATCAATCTCGCGATCCTCGGGGCGATGCAGGTGAGCGCAAAGGGCGACCTCGCGAACTGGATGATCCCGGGCAAGATGATCAAGGGCATGGGCGGCGCGATGGACCTGGTTGCGGGTGTCAAGCGCGTGGTCGTGCTCATGGAGCACGTCGCGAAGGGCGACCAGCACAAGATTCTCGAAGCCTGCACGCTGCCGCTTACGGGTGTGGGCGTCGTGAACGTCATCATCACCGATCTGGGCGTGATCGAGGTGACCGACGCGGGCCTCGTGGTGACCGAGCTGGCGCCGGGCGTGACCGCCGAGGAAATCAAGGCGAAGACGGGCGCGCCGCTCGACGTGAGCGCCATGCACTGAAAGCTGTAGCGGCTGTAGAGACGCGGACGGCTCGAACATGATCGGGGCGGGCGGGACTTCGGTCTCGCCCGTTTCGTTTTTGGACGTGTCCATTCTCGCGCCTCGGCGAGCGCGTGAAACGTCGGCCGAACGGCATAGGCCGGTTGGCCAGGTCGCATACGTGCGCCGCCTTGCTGCGCGGGGCAACCGGGCGAACCAGCAGGCTCCGGCAAGACCCTGCCGGCACCCGGCGTGTGGCTCTCGTGCGGCGCAAAGCCGTTTACAATCGGCCCACAGCCTTCAACGAGGAGTCATTGATGAGCCAGGCGTCCGCTTTGCCGCGACAACACCATGTTCAGTGTCTGAGCCCCTCGGGCCTGCATCGCATCGCGTACACGGAGTGGGGTGACGCAGCCAATCCGCGCGTGCTCGTATGCGTGCACGGACTCACGCGGTCGAGCCGTGACTTCGACCGGCTCGCCGTCGCGTTGTCGGATACGTACCGCGTCGTGTGCCCCGATGTGGTGGGGCGCGGGTTGTCGTCGTGGCTCGTCGATCCGCGCGGCTACGGTGTCGCGCAGTACGTGGCCGACATGGTCACGCTGATCGCGCGCACGGGCGTCGAGAGCGTGGACTGGTTCGGCACGTCGATGGGCGGCTTGATCGGCATGGCTCTCGCGGGCTTGCCCGACGCGCCGATTGGCCGCATGGTGCTGAACGACGTGGGGCCGCATATCGAGCCTGCGGCGCTTGAGCGCATCGGCGACTACGTCGGCCGCGATGAGCGATTTCCTTCGCTGCAGGCAGGCATCGATCGCGCGGCGCAGCTTGCTGCGTCGTTCGGGCCGCTCACTGCTGACGACTGGCGCGAGATCAACACGCCGCTGTTGCATGAAGTGGATGGCGAGTGGCGCATGCGCTACGACCCGCGCATCGGCGAGCCGTTCAAGAGCATTACGCCCGAACTGAGCGCACAGGGCGAGCAGTTCATGTGGCGTTCGCTGTCGGCGTTCAAGGGGCCGGTGCTCGTTGTGCGTGGCGAGCATTCGGATCTGCTGTCGCGTGAGACGGTGGCGAAAATGGTCGCGGCCGGACATGACGTGTCGAGCGTCGAAATTCCGGGCGTGGGCCATGCACCGGCATTTTTGGATGCCGGGCAGATCGCAGTGGCACAGCGCTTCCTCTGCGCGTCTCACGCCGAAGCGTCATAATGTGAAATTGGCCGAAACGGCCTCAGAGTCACCTGCAGTCAACCTCTACAGGATTATTTATGGCAGTCATTCGTCACCACGTCGGTCCGCGTCTTTCGGAAATGGCCGTTCACAACGGCACGGTCTATCTCGCCGGCCAGATCGCGGAAGACTCGAAGCAGGACATCACCGGTCAGACGCGGGAAGTCCTCGGCCATATCGACCGCCTGCTTGCCGAAGCGAACAGCGATAAATCGCTGCTGCTTTCCGTGCAGATCTATATCGCAGACATGAAGGATTTTCCCGGCATGAATGCCGTGTGGGATACGTGGGTCGAGCAGGGCGCAACGCCGCCGCGCGCGACCGTCGAGGCGAAGCTCGCGAATCCGGAATGTCTCGTCGAAATCGTCGTGGTGGCGGCGCAGCGCAGTTGAGCATCCGCGCCATCCTCTACAGTTGTTGGCTCTTTCCTGTTGCATCCCGTCCGGCGTGCCGGCGGGCACCGTCTCATGAGTAGCGATAGCCTTCCATCCGAGCATGCCGTTGCGGCTGTGCTGCCGTCCATCGACGACGCGCTTGCGTTCGTGCGCGAACACGCGGGCGACGCGCGCCTGTCGACGGGCGAGTTGTTGATCGAGCATGCACAGGGCACGGTAACGCTCGTAGGCGCGCTGAACCTCGACCCGCCAACGGTGCTTGCTGCGGCGCTCTTCAACATCGCGCCGCATCTGGACGACCCCGAAACGATGCTCGAAGCGCGCTTCGGACCGGAAGTGACGAAGCTCGTCTTCGACGTCCGCAAACTGCTGCGTCTTGGCACCGTGAGCTTGCGCGCGGCACAGGTCGCTGCGACCGGCGCCGGGCACGACACGCAGTCCGAGCGCCGCGCGCAGGTCGAATCGCTGCGCAAGATGCTGCTCGCGTTCGCGCAGGATATTCGCGTCGTGCTGATCCGGCTCGCGTCGCGGGTGCAGTCGCTGCGCTACTACGCAGCGGCAAAGATCACGCCCGCGCCGGCAGTGTCGAGCGAGACGCTCGAAATCTACGCGCCGCTTGCAAACCGGCTTGGCATCTGGCAACTCAAGTGGGAACTCGAAGACCTCGCGTTTCGCTTCGAGGAGCCCGCCACCTACAAGCGCATCGCGAAGCTGCTCGATGAAAAACGCGTCGAGCGCGAGTCCTATGTCTCCGAAGCGATCGCGCGGCTAAAGCGCGAAATCGCGGCGGCGCAGATCCATGCCGAGGTGAGCGGACGGCCCAAGCACATCTACAGCATCTGGAAGAAGATGCGGGGCAAGGATCTCGATTTCTCGGAGCTTTACGATGTGCGCGCCTTCCGCGTCATCGTGCCGGATATCAAGGATTGCTACACGGTGCTCGGCATCGTGCACAACCTCTGGCAACCGGTGCCGAAGGAATTCGACGACTACATTTCGCGCCCCAAGCCCAACGGTTACCGCTCGCTGCATACGGTCGTGATCGGCGACGACGGACGCGCGTTCGAAGTGCAGATCCGTACGCAGGAGATGCACCGGTTCGCCGAGTACGGCGTGGCCGCGCACTGGCGCTACAAGGAAGCCGGTTCGCGCGGCTACGGCGGGCAGTTCAGCGCAAGCGGAAGCTATGACGAGAAGATCGCGTGGCTGCGCCAGCTGCTCGCATGGAAGGACGATGTCGCGGACGGCCGTCAGCCCTGGGAGCAACTGCGCCAGACCACGCTCGACGACGACCATATCTACGTATTGACGCCGCAGGCGCGCGTGATCGCGCTGCCGATCGGCGCGACGCCCCTCGATTTCGCGTACCACCTGCACAGCGAGCTTGGCCATCGCTGCCGCGGCGCGCGCGTGGACGGCGCGATGGTGCCGCTCAACACGGCGCTGCGTAATGGGCAGACCGTCGAGGTCGTCACGGTGAAGGAGGGCGGCCCGTCGCGCGACTGGCTCAATCTGCAGCTTGGCTATCTGCAGAGCTCGCGCGCACGGCAAAAAGTGCGGGCGTGGTTCAACGCCATCGATGCGCAGGAGAACATCGCGAACGGCCGGGCGATGGTCGAAAAGACCCTGCAGCGCGAGGGCCGCACGTCGGTCAGTCTCGATCAGCTTGCGGTGCGGCTCGGCTTCAAGACGCCCGACGAACTGTTCGCCGTGGTCGGCAAGGAAGAGTTCAGTCTGCGCAGTGTCGAGCAGGCGCTGCACGATGCACCCGCGGCCGAACCGCAAGTGGAAACGCCCGAGCAGCTCACGAAGCGCGCGAGCGGGACGAACGTGGCGCATGGAGCGTCGTCGGGCGTACTCGTGGTCGGCGTCGACGCGCTTCTCACGCAGCTTGCGCGCTGCTGCCGTCCGGCGCCGCCGGATGACATCTGCGGGTTCGTCACGCGCGGCAAGGGCATGTCGATCCATCGCAGCGATTGCCCGACGTTCCTGCGCATGGCGCACCGCTCGCCCGAGCGCGTGCTGCAGACCACATGGTCCGCAGACGTGATGGGCGGACGCGGCAAGTCGGTCTATCCGGTGGATATCTCGATCGAGGCCAGCGACCGCCAGGGCCTGCTGCGCGATATTTCGGAAGTGTTCGCACGCGAAAAGATGAACGTGATCGGCGTGAAAACGCAGTCGCGGCGCAACGCGGCGTACATGATGTTTACCGTCGAGGTGTCGAGCTCCGCGCAGATCCAGCGGGCCTGCTTGCTGCTCGGCGAGGTGAGCGGCGTAGTGAGAGCGGCGCGCAAGGGATGACGAGCGGTAACAAGCGGTGATCGGGGGCGCGTTCACGCAGCGTTGTTCCTGCTTCGCAAAAACCGCTTGCCAAGTCTGCGGGCACTTCTTATAATCTCACTTCTTTAGGCTCGTAGCTCAGCTGGTTAGAGCACCACCTTGACATGGTGGGGGTCGTTGGTTCGAGTCCAATCGAGCCTACCAACGAAATCGGAGCAGCGGCATCGCCGAGGCTTCAAGTGCAGTAAAAGCTGTAGTGGAAACACTCAGCGCCACAAGGCGAATACGGTTATGACACCGCGAACGTTCACCGAAACTACTTCGGAGCGACGCTAGTCGAGGACCTCTTTCGCCCTGCTGTCTGGATTGAAAAAGTGAATGCGGCCCCTCGAAAGCGGGGCCGCATTTTTTTTGGCCGCGAGATCGTGTGCGGGTCTTTGCGGGCCTCTTTTACGGCGTGCGACTGGCTCAGATCGGGCCGGCCCATTTTGGAGAATGCAATGGTTGCGATACGTCTGCCTGACGGTTCGGTTCGACAGTACGATCATCCCGTGACGGTCGCCGAAGTGGCGGCCTCGATTGGCCCGGGTCTCGCCAAGGCGGCGCTCGGCGGCAAGCTCGACGGCGAACTGGTCGATACGTCAGCGCTGATCGATCGCGACGCATCGCTCGCCATCGTCACCGACAAGGACGCAGACGGCCTCGACATCATCCGTCATTCGACGGCGCACTTGCTCGCCTACGCGGTCAAGGATCTGTACCCGGAAGCGCAGGTCACGATCGGACCGGTCATCGACAGCGGCTTTTACTACGACTTCGCCTACAACCGTCCCTTTACGCCCGAAGATCTCGACAAGATCGAAAAGCGCATGCAGGAAATCGCGAAGAAGGACGAGCCGGTGTCGCGCCGCGTCGTTTCGCGCGGCGAAGCGGTCGATTACTTCTTGAGCATCGGCGAGAAGTACAAGGCGGAGATCATCGACTCGATTCCGGGCGCCGAAGACATCAAGCTGTACTCGCACGGCGGTTTCACGGACCTTTGCCGCGGCCCGCACGTGCCGTCCACCGGCAAGCTGAAGGTCTTCAAGCTCATGAAGGTTGCGGGCGCCTACTGGCGCGGCGACTCGAAGAACGAGCAGCTGCAGCGCATTTACGGCACGGCCTGGGCGAAGAAGGAAGATCAGGACGCCTACCTGCACATGCTCGAAGAGGCCGAGAAGCGTGATCATCGCAAGCTCGGCAAGCAGCTAGATCTGTTCCACATGCAGGACGAGTCGCCGGGCATGGTGTTCTGGCACCCGCGCGGCTGGACGCTCTGGCAGCAGGTCGAGCAGTACATGCGCGGCCGCCTGCGCGTGGCCGGCTACGACGAGATCAAGACGCCGATGATCATGGACCGCTCGCTGTGGGAAGCGTCGGGCCACTGGCAGAACTATCGTGAAAACATGTTCACGACGGAATCGGAAAAGCGCGACTACGCAATCAAGCCGATGAACTGCCCGGGCCACGTCCAGGTGTTCAATCACGGCCTGCGCTCGTACCGCGATCTGCCGCTGCGCTATGCCGAATTCGGCTCGTGCCACCGCAACGAGGCATCGGGCGCGCTGCACGGCTTGATGCGCGTGCGCGGCTTCGTCCAGGACGACGCGCACATCTTCTGTACGGAAGATCAGATCATCAGCGAATCCATCGCCTTCAACACGCTCGCGATGAGCATCTACAAGGATTTCGGGTTCGATCATATCGACATCAAACTGTCGCTGCGCCCGGATTCGCGTGCGGGGTCGGATGAAACGTGGGACCGCGCCGAGCAGGGTCTGCGCGACGCACTGACGGCCTGCGGCCTGAAGTGGGAAGAGCTGGCGGGCGAGGGTGCGTTCTACGGTCCGAAGGTCGAGTACCACATCAAGGACGCGCTTGGCCGGTCGTGGCAGTGCGGCACGCTGCAGCTCGATATGGTGCTGCCGGAGCGCCTTGGCGCCGAGTACGTGGCGGAGGACAACAGCCGCCGCCGCCCGATCATGCTGCACCGGGCGATTCTCGGCTCCATGGAGCGTTTCCTCGGCATTCTGATCGAGCACCATGCTGGTGCAATGCCGTCGTGGCTCGCACCAGTTCAGGTCGTGGTGATGAATATCGCGGGAAATCAGGCGGATTATGCCGCCAATCTGACTCAATCGTTGCAAAAACAAGGGGTTAGAGTGCAGGCTGATTTGCGCAACGAGAAAATTAGCTATAAAATACGCGAGCACACGCTTGAGAAGGTCCCGTACCTGCTTGTCGTCGGCGACAAGGAGCGTGAAGCACAGACGGTAGCCGTGCGTGCCCGTGGCGGTGTCGATCTGGGTGTCATGCCCGTCGATGCCTTCGCCGAGCGCCTGCGCGAGGAAGTGCAGACGTTCCGGTGAGCCACTCCGGCAGCGCGGCTCGTTTTTTTAATTTTTAGAGGAAACGTAACATCGCTACTGATAAGTCGCATCGCATCAACGGCGAAATTTCTGCGCCCGAGGTGCGTCTCGTCGGAATCGACAATGAGCCGCTCGGCATCGTAAAGCTCGCTGATGCGTTCCGGATGTCGGAACAACAGGACGTCGATCTGGTTGAAATTGCGCCGCAGGCAGTGCCTCCGGTTTGCCGTTTGATGGACTACGGCAAATTCAAGTACCAGGAGGCGAAGAAGCAGCACGAGGCCAAGCTCAAGCAGAAGGTCATCCAGGTCAAGGAAGTCAAATTCCGCCCGGGTACCGACGACGGCGATTACAACGTGAAGCTGCGCAATCTCACCCGCTTCCTCGAAGAAGGTGACAAGACGAAGATCACGTTGCGTTTCCGGGGCCGCGAAATGGCCCACCAGGAAATCGGCATGCGCATGCTCGAACGTCTGCGCCTTGACCTCGACGAGGTGGGCCAGGTCGAGCAGATGCCGAAGATGGAAGGGCGCCAGATGATCATGGTGCTCGCTCCGAAGAAAAAGAAGTAAGTACAGAAATGAGCACGCGTGGCGCCGCACTGGCGGCGCAGCGGGTGCGAAGTTTTGCGCAGTTTTAAGTGGTACGCCGCGGCGGTGTTCGATGCCGGGGTGCGAAGCAGGTTCCGGAACGGCGCCCGCGCGCCGCACGTTCAGTGCGGTAAACGGGCGTTTTTCCTGAAAGCGGCCGTTAGCAAGATCAGCCAGCTGCCAAAACAAGTGGAGTGGGTTTCGAAGGGCGGTCAGAGGGCAAAGCGCATCGCGCGCGAGAGCCAGCCGCACACCCATGTCCATCAAATAATGGAGTATTCGTCATGCCCAAGATGAAGACCAAGAAGAGCGCTGCAAAGCGCTTCGTGGTGCGTCCGGGTGGTACCGTCAAGCGCGGTCAAGCCTTCAAGCGTCACATCCTGACCAAGAAGACCACCAAGAACAAGCGTCACCTGCGTGGTGCAACGGCCGTTCATGATTCCGATCTGAACTCCGTTCGCGCAATGATGCCGTTCGCGTAATCCTCAACCGACAACTCACAGGAGCTAAACATGCCTCGAGTAAAACGTGGGGTTACCGCACGGGCCCGTCACAAGAAGATCATCAACCTGGCCAAGGGTTACCGCGGCCGTCGCAATAACGTCTATCGCATCGCCAAGCAGGCGGTCATGCGCGCAGGCCAGTACGCCTACCGCGATCGCCGCAACAAGAAGCGTGTGTTCCGTGCACTGTGGATCACGCGTATCAACGCGGCGGTGCGTCAGCACGACATGACCTACAGCGTGTTCATCAACGGCCTGAAGAAGGCGTCGATCGAACTCGACCGCAAGGTTCTGGCCGACATGGCGGTGTTCGACAAGGCTGCATTTGCTGCGATCGTCAAGCAGGTGAAAGCCGCCGTCGCTGCCTGATAGCACCAGGTATTGCGCAGGTTCGTTGCAGCGAATACTCCGGCCGTTTCGCGGAGTGACGCATTCGCTGCAACAAAAACGGGGCTCCTCACCGAGCCCCGTTTTTGTTGGTAAATACGCTTCTTGCGCCGCTTTTTGCATCATTTCATGCCGTGCCGCTCGCACATCGTAGCGCGCAGCGGCATCGCTCAAGACTCAAACACTGACGCTGAAAAGATGGGATCAATGGATCTGGACCAGATTGTCGCCGACGCGCAAAGCGCCTTCACTTCCGCCCCTGACGTCAACACGCTCGAAAACGAGAAAGCCCGTTTTCTCGGCAAGTCGGGTTCGCTCACCGAGCTGCTGAAGGGCTTGGGCAAGCTCGATCCCGAGACGCGCAAGACCGAAGGCGCGCGCATCAACGCCGTCAAGCAGCAGGTCGAGGCCGCGCTGAACGCGCGCCGCCAGGCGCTTGCCGATGCGCTCCTGAACCAGCGCCTCGCCGCCGAGGCGATCGACGTGACCCTGCCGGGCCGCGGGCAAGGCAAGGGCAGTCTGCACCCGGTGATGCGCACGTGGGAACGTGTCGAGCAGATTTTCGGCTCGATCGGCTTCGACGTCGCCGACGGTCCGGAAATCGAGACCGACTGGTACAACTTCACGTCGCTCAACAGCCCCGAAAACCATCCGGCGCGCTCGATGCAGGACACGTTCTACATCGACGGCAAGGACGCCAAAGGCCTGCCGCTCGTGCTGCGCACCCACACGAGCCCGATGCAGGTGCGCTATGCGCGCACGCACACGCCGCCCATCAAGGTGATCGTGCCGGGCCGCACCTATCGCGTCGACAGCGACGCGACCCACTCGCCGATGTTCAACCAGGTCGAAGGCCTGTGGATCGAGGAGAACATCAGCTTCGCGGATCTGAAGGGCGTCTACACGGATTTCCTCAAGAAGTTCTTCGAGCGCGACGATATCAAGGTGCGCTTCCGTCCTTCGTACTTCCCGTTCACGGAGCCGTCGGCCGAAATCGACATGATGTTCGAGCATGGCAAGAACGCCGGCAAGTGGCTCGAGATCTCGGGCTCGGGCCAGGTGCATCCGACCGTGATCCGCAACATGGGCCTCGACCCGGAGCGCTATATCGGCTTCGCGTTCGGCAGCGGTCTCGAACGCCTGACGATGCTGCGTTACGGCGTGCAGGATCTGCGCCTGTTCTTCGAAGGCGATCTGCGCTTCCTGCGCCAGTTCGCCTGAGGCGTCCCTTCGCGGGACGCGACGCATCTGCGCTTTGCGAGGCGGACGCTGCACTGAAATAACGGTGCGCGAGAACCCTTCGCTGTGGTCTCAATCTGTCTGGAACGTACAACGAAATGCTATTCCCCGAATCCTGGCTGAGAAGCTTTGTCGATCCGAAGCTCACGACCGACGAACTCGCCCACGCGCTCACCATGGCCGGCCTCGAAGTCGAAGGCCTGCGCCCGGTCGCGCCGCCCACGTCGAAGATCGTCGTCGGGCGCGTGCTCGAAGTCGTCAAGCACCCGGACGCGGACAAGCTCAACGTGTGTCAGGTCGATGCCGGCACGGGCGCGACGCTGAACATCGTCTGCGGCGCGCCGAACGTTGCGCCCGGCATCAAGGTGCCGGTGGCGCTCGTCGGCGCGGAACTGCCGCCCGCCGAGGAAGGCGGCAAGCCGTTCGCGATCAAGCTGTCGAAGCTGCGCGGCGTGGAAAGCCAGGGCATGCTGTGCTCGGCGCGCGAACTGAAGCTCTCCGAGGACCACAGCGGCCTGTTGATCCTGCCGCAAGACACGCCGATCGGCCAGGACATCCGCGAGACGCTCAACCTCGATGACACCATCTTCGAAATCAAGCTCACGCCGAACAAGGCCGACTGCCTGTCGGTGTACGGCGTTGCACGCGAAACGTCCGCGATTACCGGCGCGCCGCTGCTCGCGCCCGCGTTCCCGACGGTGAACGTGACGCTCGACGAAAAGCTGCCGGTGAAGATCTCGGCGCCGGACCTGTGCGGCCGCTTCTCGGGCCGCGTGATTCGCGGCGTGAACGCACATGCGAAGACGCCGCAATGGATGGTCGACCGTCTCGAGCGCTCGGGCCAGCGCAGCATTTCGGCGCTCGTCGACATCTCGAACTACGTGATGCTCGAACTGGGCCGCCCGTCGCACGTGTTCGATCTCGACAAGATCCACGGCTCGATGGACGTGCGCTGGGGCCGCAAGGGCGAGACGCTCAAGCTGCTCAACGGCAGCACCGTCGAAGTCGACGAAACCGTGGGCGTGATTGCCGACGAGCGCGAGATTGAAAGTCTCGCGGGCATCATGGGCGGCGACAGCACGGCCGTCTCGCTCGACACGACGAACATCTATCTCGAAGCGGCGTTCTGGTGGCCGGACAGCATCCGTGGCCGCTCGCGCCGCTACAACTTCTCGACCGATGCGGGCCATCGCTTCGAGCGTGGCGTCGACTGGTCGACGACCGTCGAGCATATCGAGCGCATCACGCAACTGATCCTCGATATCTGCGGCGGCGCAGCCGGCCCGATCGACGACCAGACCGTCAATGTGCCGAAGCGCGCGCCCGTGACCATGCGTGTGGCGCGTGCGAACCGCATCATCGGCGTGCAGATCGGCGCCGAAGAGATCGCGCAGATCTTCACGCGTCTTGGCCTCGCGTTCGAGCGCAGCCGTGGCGACGAGGGCGAAACGTTCAGCGTGACGCCGCCGGCGTACCGCTTCGACATCGAAATCGAAGAAGACCTGATCGAGGAAGTCGCGCGTATTTACGGCTTCGAGAAGATCCCGGCGAATCCGCCCGTCGCGAAGAGCGAGATGCGCACGACCAACGAGACGCGCCGCTCGATTCACGCGATTCGTCACGCGCTCGCCGCGCGCGACTATGCGGAAACGATCAACTTCAGCTTTGTCGATGCCGAGTGGGAGCAGGACTTCGCGGGCAACGACAAGCCCGTGCGTCTGCTGAACCCGATCGCGAGCCAGCTCTCGGTCATGCGCACGACGCTGTTCGGCAGCCTCGTCAATGTGCTGCGCCACAACCTCAACCGCCGCGCCGAGCGCGTGCGCGTGTTCGAGGCGGGCCGCATTTTCCTGCACGATCCGTCGATCGTTGCGGGCGAGATGACCGTCGAAGGCTTCGCACAACCGAAGATGATCGGCGTGCTCGCCTATGGTCAGGCATTCGAAGAGCAGTGGGGCGTGCCGTCGCGCGCCGTCGACTTCTTCGACATGAAGGGCGATCTCGAAGCGCTGTTCGCGCCGCGCGTGCCGCACTTCGTGAAGGCTGAGCATCCGGCGCTGCACCCGGGTCGCAGCGCGCGCATCGAAGTGGACGGCAAGGCGGTGGGCTGGATTGGCGAGATGCATCCGCGCTGGATGCAGAAGTACGATCTGCCGCACGCACCGATCCTCTTCGAGGTGGAAGCCGATGCGCTGATGGCATGCGAACTGCCGGCTCCGTCTGATGTCTCGAAATTCCCGCCGGTGCGCCGCGATATCGCGCTTGTCGTCGATCAGAAAATCGAGGTCCAGGCGTTGCTGGACGAGTTCCAGAATGGCATGCAGGATGAGGTTTGCCGGATTGTTCAGAGGGTTGCGCTTTTCGATGAATTTCGTGCAAAATCAAATACTTCCGGGCTTGGCGCGGACGAGAAAAGCCTTGCCTTCCGGGTGACCCTGCAAGATACTGGCGGAACCCTTCAGGACGAGACGGTCGATGCGGCCATCAAGTCCCTGGTGGACCGCCTGGCTCGAGTGTATGGCGCCCGGCTGCGTGGATAAGGTCTCGTAAGGCCTGAATAAGGCCTGAGGCTCACGCGTCCCGTTGACAAGGCTTCCGGTTTGCAGCGCTGTTGCATCCGGAAGCGCGCCATTTCATAGATAGATGAACGAAATGAACTCGAGTGATTTCGAAGCCCTCCTTGCGGCACAGCGAAGCGCCATGAATCGCGATATACCTGCCTCGACGGACACGCCGACGCTGACCAAAGCTGAGCTGGCGGAGCTGCTGTTCGACAACGTCGGGCTCAACAAGCGCGAGGCGAAGGACATGGTCGAAGCGTTCTTCGACGTGATCCGCGACGCGCTGGAGAGCGGCGACAGCGTGAAGCTGTCGGGCTTCGGCAATTTTCAGTTGCGCGACAAGCCGCAACGGCCTGGCCGCAATCCGAAGACGGGCGAGGCGATTCCGATCGCCGCGCGCCGTGTCGTGACGTTCCATGCGAGCCAGAAATTGAAGGCGCTGGTGGAAAGCGGCGCCGAAGCGAGCTTCACCCGCTGAACCCAAGCGGCGCCCCCGCCGCGGTGGCATGAGGCGGGCAGCGTAGCGAAACGGCGACGCGATATTGCGCAACCACCACGACGGCAACCTGGCGATGACACAGACAGTCGAAAAGGTCGTCTTGCCTCCGATTCCAGCCAAGCGTTATTTCACGATTGGCGAAGTAAGCGAGCTGTGCGGCGTGAAGCCACACGTGCTGCGTTACTGGGAGCAGGAGTTCACGCAGTTAAAGCCCGTGAAGCGGCGGGGCAACCGTCGCTATTACCAGCATCATGAGGTGCTGCTGATCAGGCGCATACGCGAGCTGCTGTACGAGCAGGGCTTCACGATCAATGGCGCGCGCAACCGTCTGGATGCGCACGGTGCTGTGACCGATGAGGCGGCGGCTCAGGCTGAGGCTGGCGAAGCGCAGGTTGCCGCGCAAGGCGCGATGGCCCTGGTCGATGTCGATCAGTTGCGCAAGGAATTGCTGCACGTGATCGATCTGCTGGGGTGTTGAGGTGCGACGCGTCAAAACTTCTCGCTGACAGTTCTAATTGGGGCGAGCCTCTGTTATACTTTTCAGCTCTCGGGGCGTAGCGCAGCCTGGTAGCGTACCTGCATGGGGTGCAGGTGGTCGGAGGTTCAAATCCTCTCGCCCCGACCAGGAAAATCAAGGACTTACGGTGAAAGCCGTAGGTCCTTTTTTCTTTCCTGTGCGGAATAGGGCCACTCTGGGGCCACCTTGGGATTTTGCAGTTTGGCGGGAGGAGCTTGTCGGGCCGTGCAAGGATGCAGGTTCTGCAACCCATAGCACGCGATGAACATCGACGCGACAAGCAACGGCAGACGTTCGATCTGAAGTGGACTTGCCGACGCCAGAGCAACGACGCGGGTCTTGGTTTTACCGCGACCGATGCACCCTTGGTGGCGGTGCATCGTATCGAGACTCGTGACCACCGCAGCGGGTGTTATGCTGCGGAACGTCGTGCCCTCATGAATCGCACATAACGCCCCGAAGCAGAACGCCGTAGGCAGCGCGGAGAGGTCTATGCCAATATATGAGGAAACCTAACGAAAAATTCCTCTGCTTGAAGTTTCCCGGAACCTATCTCTGAGATTCGTTCGCATGTCCGTAGATCACCGCCTTTGCTGGAGCACGCCATACGTCAGGGAGAGGCTGATCGAACACTCGCTTTCGGAGCGGGCGATCTTCGTCTATTTCCTCGCCATCACGACTTTCGACTGGCTGCAGTTCTCTCTCATCGCGGCAACGCCGAGTCCGAAAGTTGAACCGTGGACGCTCGTCAACGCGTGGGTCACTTTCGGAGTGACCATAGCCGGCGTTGTGTACCTCTTCGGCAGAAACCGTGGCGGTACTCGCTTCATGTCGCGCTATTTCCCGCTATCGGTCACGGTCGGATGGAAATTCGTCGTGTTCCTGTTTGCGTTGAACTGGCTAATCGACGCATGCTTTGCAGATTACGGGCAAACATTGGTTGGCTGGCTGTCCACAGCATGTGGGGGCGTCGTCAACATTTTCATGTTCTGGCGTATTGGTTACCACCTCGGTGCGGTTGCCCGGGCATCGGCTAACTCCGACGTAGCGGTGTGAAGATGCTGAGGAACGAACCGGATTATTTCCGATGGCGAATGCGGCGAAGCGCTATCGTCAGGCGTGATTTTCTTGATCCGATCGATTTGAATGTTTTTGTAAGTATTCTGTCGCCGTTGATAATGAATTATTCATGCATGGAGCATGCCGAATGCATACGAAATAATTGCTCGCCGATGCAAATCAGCAATTCGCCAGCGCGGTGATTTTGACGTCGATCAAATTATTGATAATCGATGCGCCTGTTTGCTCCTGACATTGGTCAGCAGCGCGCTGCCTACTATCCGATCCGCCGAATGCCACGAATCAATTGTTCCGATTCCCATAGGCCCATCGTTGCCCTTTGCGTAAGGGTTTGTTACATTGTGCAAACATGTGATACACCACTGCGGCCACGATGTGTTTGCCGGGAAGTCCGTCAAGAAATCGCAATTTGCTGAGTGCGATCAAAGTCGTAAATCCCCACCTTCACATTTTTGTTGCATCTGATCTCGATCATGTTCGACGGGTTTCGAACAAGGTCGAGTCGTGCTGATTCGGGGGCGTTGAGATCAGCGTGGTAATGCCGTGCGCCAATGCGCATGTTCCGGGAGAGCGGGGCGTGCAAATGGGGGGGCGCACTGATACTAATCGATAAGCTTCCGAAAAGAATTACGCACGAGAACAATAATGGCCGATTTGCGTTGGACCGTGCCAATCGCCAGGTGGACGTCAATTTCGACCGAAGGGGCACCGGGCGTCGAATTTATCCAGCCGATGGTACGCCGTCGATTGAGTCGGCTATCCCGGCTCGCGTTGCAGGCTGCTCATGATTGTGCCGGCGAGAGCGGCGCATTGCGCATGGTATTCGCTTCGCGTCATGGCGAACTGGCACGCACGACCGGCATTCTCGAAGACATTCAAGCGGCTGCACCCGTTTCCCCAACCGCATTCAGTCACTCCGTCCTCAATACCGCGACGGGCATCTTCGGTATCGCGCGCCGCGACCGATCTCCCGCCACCGCGATCTCAGCAGGCACCGAAACGCTGGGTTATGGCTTGCTGGAAGCGTTCGCGCAATGCAATGCGCATGCGTCGCCCGTGCTGTTCGTCTATGCGAACGAGCCGGCCGGTGCGGTGTACAACGACGTCGACGCCGATGAGGCCAGCGAAGTGTTGGCGATCCTGCTCGATGCGCGCTCGGCAGTCGGCTACCTCACGTGCGATGTGGAAACGTGCGCGGCCGGCGCCGAAAGCGAGCACACCCAAAGCGCGTCGGTTCAGGACTGTTTGTCGGCACGCACCAATGCGACGTGGCGAAGCGGCGCTTCGCTCTGGCGCTGGAGTTGGCATGATCGCGCGGCTTGATTACGGTTGGCGGCTGATTGCGACCGGCGTGAGCCTGTCGTTTTTCATGCTGTGCGGTTCGGTGTTCTCGCTGGCCCTGATTGCCTTGGGCGCGCTCTGGCCGCACACGCGCTCGCGTCAGCGCGCGGTGACGTTCGTGATCCACCATTTCTTTCGCATGCTCGTCGCGGTGCTGCAGCGCATCGGCGTGATGAAGCTCGAAGTGGAGGGCGCGGCGCGTTTGCGCGCGGGCAGCCCATCGATCGTGATCGCCAATCACCCGACTTATCTGGATGTGATGGTCCTGCTGTCGCTGACGCCGAAGGCCTGTTGCGTCGTCAAACACAGCCATTGGCGCAACCCGTGCTTCTGGGGCATCGTGCGCGGGGCAGGGTATCTGAGCAACGCGGACCCTGTCGAGCTGGTCGAATCCAGTGCGCGGCGGCTGGCCGCGGGCTATACGCTGATCGTTTTTCCCGAAGGCACGCGCAGTCCGGGTGCGGGTCGCCTGCACGCGTTTTCGCGCGGCTTTGCCTACATTGCGCTGCAATCGTGCAGCCCGATTCAACCTGTCCTGATCGATTGCGATCCTCCGGTGTTGACGAAAACGCTGCGGTGGTATCACGTGCCGCCGCGTGCATTCCGGATGCGCATCGACGTTCTCGAACCGATCGCGGCGGATTGCCTGTCCGCCGATCGTATGCCGCAATCGCTGGCGGCGCGCAGCGTCGCGCAAGCCATGCAGGCGCACATCACCCAACGTCTGTTTCAGCATGGATACTTTAAAGCTGCGAATTAAACATTTGCTGATCGAGATTCTCGATTTGCACGATATGGCGGTCGACGATATCGACGACAACGCCCCCCTGTTCTCGAGCGACGGGATCGGTCTGGATTCCGTCGATGCGCTCGAGGTCGGCATCATGCTGCGCAAGGAATTCCAATTGACGATCACCGCGAATGACGAGCGTACCCGGGGCCACTTCCGCTCGATCAACACGCTCGCGGCGTTTGTCGCCAGCCAGCAGTCGAACCAGACGCCGAACGAAGCCGTCACCGTAATTGGGGAGTAAGTTGTGACCGACGCAGAAATCCTTGAGCGCATTCGCACCATCTTCAATGAGAATTTCGCGATTGAGCCAGAACGCGTGACGCCGAATACTCACCTCTTCGAAGAACTCGATCTCGACAGCATCGATGCAGTCGATCTCGCGATCAAGCTTCAGGAAATGACCGGGCAGCGGATCAAGCCGGAAGAGTTCAAATCGGTGCGTACGGTCGGCGACGTGATCGCCGCCGTTCATACGCTGCTCGCGCGCGCGCAATGACGTTGCAAGCACCCGAACGCGCGGGTCGCGTTGCGTGGCGGCGCAGGGCGCGCGAGTCTGCCAGGCCCGTGGCCAGACTCGCGGCCAGGGTGGCGCTCATGC
The DNA here is from genome assembly GCF_024281035.1 of Paraburkholderia sp. Taxonomy (GTDB): domain Bacteria; phylum Pseudomonadota; class Gammaproteobacteria; order Burkholderiales; family Burkholderiaceae; genus Paraburkholderia. The sequence continues at coordinate 78,278 of NZ_JAMXLH010000066.1, read as the reverse complement.
TCGCCTATCCGCTCGCGATCGGGCTCGCGTGGCGCGGTATCGCGCCGCGCTACATCGGCAGCATGCTGATCGTGTTGCTGTGGTTGCAGCGCTGGATCGGTGCGGGTCCGTTCGCCGCCGCGCTGAAGCGGTTCACGCGTGTCGACTGGTGTGTGGCGGCCATGTTGAGCGGCGTTTCGCTGGCCATCGCCGCGAGCAATAACGAAACGCTGCTCCGGTTTTACCCCGCGTTCGTCAATGCCGGTTTGCTCGCCGCATTCGGCACAACGCTGTTTCGCGGACCGACGATGATCGAGAAATTTGCGCGCGCAAGCATCCCCGATCCGGGACCTGCGGTCGTGCGCTATACGCGGCGCGTCACGCAAATCTGGTGCGTATTCTTCGTTGTGAATGGTGCATTTTCCGCGTATACGGCGCTGTACTGGAGCCGGACCGAATGGTCGCTCTACAACGGCGCGGTGGTTTATGTGCTGATCGGCGCGCTGCTGGTCGGCGAGTGGCTATGGCGGCAGTGCTTCATGAGGCTGCAACACGATAGGGCTGGCGCCATATGATCGCATTGCACGACCTGCTGTCCGCATGTCCGGACGCCAACACGGTGGTATGCCGCGACGGAGGCGCGAGCTTTACTCGCGCCGATTTTCTCGCGCGTGTGGACGCCATCGCTCGCGTGGTCGCATCGGGCGACGCGCGCCGCGTCGCGATCTGTACCGGCGATCCTTACGATTTTGCGTGCGCATTCTTCGCCGTGGCGGCGGCCGGGCGCGAGATCGTCGTTCCCGCCAGTGCAGCACCGGGGTATCTGAGCGATCTCGCACACGGGTACGATCTGCTGCTCGATGAGCAAGCGCTCGCTGCATGCGCGAACGTGAGTCCGGAGCCGCACGGGCCAGCAGCGTTTCGGACCATCGATGCGCGCGCACCGATCACGCTGTACACCTCCGGCAGCAGTGGCGCCGCGAAACCGGTGCGCAAGTCGCTCGCGCAATTCGACGCGGAAGTCCAGACGTTGCAGCGCGAGTGGGGGGACTTCATCGGCGAGACGGTGACGCTTTCGAGCGTGCCGCACCATCACATCTACGGTTTGCTGTTCCGGATTCTGTGGCCGCTCGCGTCGGGCCGACCGTTCGATCGCTCATTGCTGCTCGAACCACAGCAGTTGCAGGCCCGGCTGAGCGCTTACGGTGGCTGCGTAGTCGTCTCGACGCCGTCGCTGCTGGCACGCTGGCCCGCGCTGCCCGGATTCGCCGGGCTCGTTCCCGCGCCGCACGCGTTTTTCTCGTCGGGCGGTCCCTTGCCGCCGGAGTCCGCAGCGACCTACGCATCCGTATTCGGGGCGGCGCCGATCGAGATCTTCGGCAGCACCGAGACGGGTGGCATCGCGTGGCGTCGTCAGGATCTGAACCCTGCGTGGCAGCCGATGCGCGGCATCGACGTGCGTTGCGACGCGCACGGCGCACTGTGCGTGCGTTCCGCGCATCTCGGTCACGAAGCCTGGCACCGAACCGATGACTCGGCACGTTTCGACGCGGACGGCCGTTTCGAGCTGACCGGTCGTCTCGACCGGGTTGTGAAGCTCGACGGCAAACGCGTGTCCCTGCCTGAAATAGAGGCGCGCATCGTCGCGCATCCGTTTATCGAGCAGGCTTCGGCCACCGTCATCGACGGTGTGTCGCGCATGCGAATCGGCGTCGTCGCTGTGCCGAGCGAAGCCGGGCGTGAGGCGCTTGAAGCCGATGGGCGTGTCGCGGTTGCCGCAAAGCTGCGCCGCGATCTCGCTGCCTGGTTCGATCCGGTGGCGCTGCCGCGTCACTGGCGCTTTCGCCGTGCGATGCCGTTCGATGAGCGCGGCAAGCTGCCACGCGAGGCAATCGACAGAGCCTTCGCGCCGACGCCCGAAGGTTTCGAGCTACTCGCCGAGTGGGGCGATGAGAATCACGTCCACGCGGAATTGCGTGTGCCGCCGACGCTCGTGCATTTCGCCGGACACTTTCCGGGGCTGCCGATCCTGCCGGGCATTGTGCAGGTCGACTGGGCCGTGCGGATCGCGCGCTGCCACATTCCTGGCATTGGGACCGTCCGCTCGATCGATCATCTGAAATTCAAGGCGCCCGTGCCGCCAGGCGCGTCGCTCACGCTGAATCTGACGCACGACGCTAGCCGCGCTCGCGTGCGTTTTGCGTTCCAGCGCGATGGACGCGACTGCACGTCCGGCACGATCGTCTACGGTGAGGTGGCGTGATGGACGGCCTCTGCATTGTCGTGCCGATCTATAACCATCGCGATGCGATCGCCGGGACGCTCGCGAAGCTGGTCGTTCACGGCTTGCCCATCATCGTTGTCGACGATGGCAGCGATGAGCCGACGCAGCAGACGCTGGCCGCACTCGCCGCGCACTACGCGGGCGTGACGCTGCTGCGTTTGCCCGTCAACAGCGGCAAGGGCGCTGCGGTGATGGCGGGTTTTCGCGCGGCGCGCGCGCGCGGATATACGCATGCGATCCAGATCGACGCCGATGGACAGCACGATGCCGCCGATGTGCCGAAGTTCGTCGAGGCTGCGCGCGCGGCGCCGGACGCGGTGATTCTCGGCCGCCCGCGCTTTGACGACAGCGTGCCGAAAGCGCGTTTATACGGCCGATATCTGACGCACGTATGGGTATGGATCGAAACGCTGTCGTTCGCCATTCCCGATGCGATGTGCGGCTTTCGTCTTTATCCGCTCGATGCAGTGTGCCGGTTGATCGACTCGGTCAAGCTTCCCACCCGCATGGATTTCGACAGCGAGATCGTCGTTCGGCTTTATTGGCGCGGCGTCGCGTTTCGTTCGATTGAGACGCACGTCGTGTATCCGGCCGACGGCGTATCGCACTTCGATATGCTGCGCGACAACATGCGCATCAGCGCGAGCCACACGCGGCTCGTGGCGGGCATGCTCGTGCGCGCACCGTTGCTGCTCGCTCGCCGGTTCGCGCCTTCGCGGCGCGGCGTGGCTGCAGGCGGGCGCGCGCAGTCGTGGTGGCGCACGCCCGAGCGCGGCAGTGTGGTCGGGATGGCGTTGCTTGCGTTCAGTTGCCGTTGGTTTGGGACCCGCTTCACGTCTGCGTGGCTGTATCCGATCGTCGGCTATTTCGTGCTGACCGATCGCGCCTCGCGAGCCGCATCGCACACGTATTTCACGCGGCTCGCGCACGCGAGTGCGCCGTGCGCAACGTCGAAACCCGGATGGCGCACGGCTTATCGACACATGCACGCGTTCGCGCAATCCTGCTTCGACAAGTTCGTCGCCTGGTCGGGTCGCGCCGATAGTCTGCGCGTGCGCTTTGACGATACGTCCGCATTCGATGCGCTCGCAGCGACCGGGCGTGGCGCGCTCGTCATCGGCGCACACCTCGGCAATCTGGAAATGACACGCGCGCTTGCGTTGCGCGATGCACGCATCAAGGTAACGGCTGTCGTCTATACCGAGCACGCGAAGCGCTTTAACAGCGTGCTCTCGGAGGCGAACGAGGAATTCGCAAATCAACTCGTGCAGGTTACCGATTTCGGCCCTGAAACCGCAATGATGATGCAAGCACGCGTCGATGCGGGCGAGTTGCTCGTGATCGTCGGCGATCGTGTGCCGCCTCACGACGCAGGCAGGACCGTCGACGCGCGTTTTCTGGGTGCGAATGCGTCGTTCGCGCAGGGGCCCTACGTGCTCGCGCACGCGCTCGGCTGCCCGGTCTATCTGTTGTTCTGCCTGAAAGAAGGCAGCGAGTACGGCCTTTACTTCGAACCATTTGCCGATCGCATCGAACTGCCGCGCCGCGATCGTTCCTCCCATGTTGCGGCGTGGGCCCAGCGTTACGCGAATCGGCTCGAACACTATTGCCGCAAGGCGCCGTATCAATGGTTCAATTTTTTCGATTTCTGGGCGCAGTCCAATGGAGAGCCGCGTGGCCGGACATGACGTGATGGACGCGAGCGCGACTGCGGTCGATGGTCGCAGTGCAATGAACCGCGAGGGCGGCGGGCGCGGTTCGCCTTTGACGTTTACCGTGACTGCGCACGTCGAAGTGCCGTTTCACGATGTCGACGCGATGAACGTCTGTTGGCACGGCAACTATCTGAAGTATTTCGAAAGCGGCCGTGCGGTGCTGTTGCGCGAAATCGACTACGACTATCCGGCCATGCTGGCTTCCGGTTATGTCTGGCCGGTCGTCGAAGCGCATCTGAAATACGTGCGGCCCGCGACTTACGGCCAACGCCTCGATGTGCGCGCAACACTGCTCGAATTCGAAAATCGCCTGAAGATCGGCTATGAGATCGTCGACAGCGAATCGGGCGAGCGGCTCACCAAGGGGTACACAGTTCAGCTCGCCGTGGATGCGGTGACGCACGAAACGCAGTTCGAGTGTCCGCGCGGGTTAATGGAGCGGCTGGAGGCGCGACTAAAAGGACGGCTGGAGGCGCGATGCGAATAACCTGGCGACATCGATGCGTGTCGGCCGCCATCGGCGTGTTGGCGGCCTGCGCCGCGTGCGCGCAATCCACTACGCCGGTGCCGACGGCAGCCGTGCGTTCGCCGGGCGCGACGCTCGTTTCGGAGATCACGGCACGGCTCGCACGCGAGGGCGCGATTCGCGCGGATTTCGTGCAGACCCAGACGCTCGCCGCGATGAAGCAGCCGCTCGTCAGCACGGGCTCGCTGCTGTTCGATCGCGCATCGGGCGTCGTCTGGCGCATCGATATGCCGTACAAGGCGATCTACGTGATGACCGACGCCGGTGTCCGCGAAGTCGGCGCGAACGGGCAGCTCGCCCGTTCGGGGACGCGCGGGAGCGGTGTGGCGCAGGTGTCGCACATGATGCGCGGCATGCTGGGCGGCGATCTGTCTGCGCTATATGCGCAGTTCGACGTCGAGGCGAGCGGCACGCCCGACCATTGGCGGATGACGCTTCGACCGAACCAGCCGCAGGTCGCGCAGGCGATCCACGAGTTGCGGATGAGCGGTGGCGCGTATATGGAATCGCTCGTCATCGCATTCGCGAACGGTGACGTCACGAAGCTCGAATTCCGGCATTCGATGCACGTTGGCGCGCCCGAGCCAACCGAACGCGCATGGCTGGAGGCCCGTTGATGGACCTGATGCGCGATCCGGCCGAGCGAGCGACGCGGCGCGCAAGTCGCTGGCTGCCGCGTGCAGCCTGGCTGGCGGTCGCGCTCGCGGCCTTGCTGTATTGCGTGTGGCGATTCGCGGGGCCGTCGCCGCTTCAGACGAATCTGCTCGCGCTGCTGCCCGCGAGCGAAGTCAATCCGGTTGCGGACAAGGCAGTCGACGCTTTGAATGAAGCGTTGGGCGGCCGCACAGTCTTTCTCGTCACGGGTGCCGATGCGGCGCGCGTGAAGTCCGCCGCGAAAGCATTCGGCGCGCAGCTTGCGCGAAGCGACGCGTTCCGGTCGGTGACGGTCGAGGTGCCGCCATTCGATCCGTCACAGATCGGCGCAATCTATCTGCCTGCACGCTTTGGCTTGCTGACCGATGCCGATCGCGCGGCGCTCGGGCACGGCAACGGCGCACTTGCCCAGATGCTCGCGAGACGGCTTTACAGTCCGCCCGCTGATGCGTTGCCGACTGCCGTATCCGACGATCCGTTCGGTTGGCTGCAGCATTGGCTCGCGGGTTTGCCGCTGTCCACGTCGGGCCTGGCGCTAGAGGATGGAATGCTGGTCTCTCACCGAGGCGGCACAACGGGCGTACTCGTGATGACGTCGCTCGCCGGCTCGGCCTATGAGTCGAAGGTGCAGCAGGCGGTGCGGCACGCCGCTGCCGATGCCGAACAGGCGATCGCCGCGGATTTTCCGGGGGTGCAGGTCGATCGCGCCGGTGCGGTGTTCTACGCCGACGCGGCACGCGCAGGTGCGCAGCGCGATGTGGACGTGATCGGCGCGGTGTCGGTGGCCGGTATCGCACTGCTGCTCATGAGCGTATTTCGTTCTGCGCGCCTGCTCGTCCTGGCGTTCGTGTCGACCGGGTTCGGCATCGTCTGCGCGCTGGTTGCGACGATGCTCATCTTCGGCCAGCTGCATTTGCTGACGCTGGTGTTCGGCGTGAGCCTGATCGGCGAGGCAGTCGATTATTCGATTCAATATTTTGTCGCGTACCTGTCGGGCGGCACACGCTGGGATGCGCGGCGCGGTGCGGCGGCGGTGCGGCCCGCACTGCTCGTTGCACTCGCAACCAGCGTGCTGGGGTATGGATTCCTGATGTGGGTGCCGTTTCCGGCCCTCCGGCAGATCGCGTGCTTTGCGATGACCGGCATTGTGACGGCGTTCGCCGCCGTCACCGGTTTCTTGCCGCTGATGCTCGTCGATGCGCCGAAGCGCACGCCATCGCGTCTGTTTGTGTACGCGGCCCGCCTGCTGGCAGGCTGGCGGTCGACGATGCACGGCCGTCGCGCGGCCGCCGCCGCCATGCTGCTCGCGCTTGCCGCGATACCGGGCTGGCTGCAGTTAAAGAGCGATGACGATATTCATTTGCTGATCCAGCGCGATCCGGATCTGGCGAGGCAGGAGCGCGCGGTGCGCGAAGCGGTGGGCATCGCGAATACGTCGCAGTTTTTCGTTGTCGAGGGGCGGACGCCGGAAGACGTGCTGCGGCGATCGGAGGCGCTGACGGCGGCGCTGACGGCACTGACGGGTGAGATGAGCGTTGGCGACGTGCAATCGGTTTCGGCGTTCGTGCCGTCCGCCGAGCGGCAGGCGAGCGACCGCGCATTGCTTGCAGCGCAGGTATTCGCGGATCGTGCGGAGCTGCGCGCCACGCTCGTGCGGGCCGGTTTCCGGGACGATGTGGCCCACGCGTGGATCGACGCATTCGCGCACGATGCGCACGCAACCTTATCGGTCGACAACTGGCTGGCGGCGCGCTGGTCGGCGCCATTCCGCCATCTGTGGCTTGGTCGCATCGACGGGCGAGAGCCCGTATACGCCGCACTGGCGATTCCTGGCCGCGTCGATGCGAAGAATGCCGCGGCACTCGACGCAATTGCCCATCGGATGCCGGGTGTCACATTTGTCGACAAGGCTGCGAGCGTTTCGCGCCTGCTCGGTGCGTATCGGGTGGACAGCGGCCTCTGGCTCGCTGCGGTGCTCGCAGTCGTCGCCGTGCTGCTGATCTGGCGTTACGGCGTGCGCGGCGGCATCGCGACGACGCTGCCGGTCGTGTTCGCCATCGGCCTGACGCTCGCGGGCTATGGCTATGCGGGCGTGCCGCTCACGTTGTTCAACTGGCTCGCACTGATGCTTGTGCTCGGCGTCGGCGCGAATTATGGCGTGTTCCTGCGCGAAGGATGCATGCGCGACGCGGCGAATCTCGGCGCGGTCTGGACCGGCGTAATGCTGTCCGCAGCGGCGACGTTGCTGTCTTTCGGGATGCTCGGCGCAACATCGATGCCCGCATTGCGCGCATTCGGCACGACGCTCGCGCTCGGCATCGTGTTTTCGATTCTGTTTGCGCCGCTTGCGGCGACGTCGGGCAAGGAGAGCCGCTCGTGAAGCCGGACCCCGTTTTTCTCCAGGCGCCCGGGATGATCAATGCGCTCGGGCGGAACGTGAATGAGATCGTCGACGCGCTCGCAGCGGGCGTGTCGCCGGGCATGAAGCGCATCGGCGCCGCATTGGGCGACATGTACGCCGGATGTGTCGAAGCCGCGCTCGACGTCGCGCCGCCCGCCGCGCTCGCGCATTTCGACTGCCGCAATAACCGCTTGCTGCTGAGCGCGCTCGCGCAGATCGCGCCCGCCGTCGACGCGGCGGTGGCGCGCTACGGCCCGGCGCGCGTCGGTGTCGTGATCGGCACGAGCACGTCCGGCATCCGCGCGGCCGAGGAGGCTTTCGCGCATCGCGCCGCGGCGGGCGCGATGCCGCCGGAGTTCGATTACCGGCAGATGGAAATCGGCACTGCGGCGCCATTCGTCAAAGCGGCGCTCGGAGTGACGGGGCCCGCCTATACGGTATCGACGGCCTGCACATCGAGTGCGAAGGCGTTTGCAGCCGCGCGGCGCCTGCTGCGCCTTCGCGTGTGCGATGCGGTCGTGGTCGGCGGGGCGGATTCGCTCTGCGAGCTCACGTTGCAGGGTTTCGCGTCGCTGGAGTCGGTCAGTGCGTCGCGTACCAATCCGATGAGTCGCAACCGTTGCGGAATCAACATTGGCGAAGGCGCGGCGGTGTTTCTGATGAGCCGCGACGAGGGCGAGATTCGCCTCGCGGGCGTGGGCGAATCGAGCGACGCGCACCACATATCCGCGCCGGATCCGGAAGGACGCGGTGCAGAAGACGCGTTGCGCGAAGCCATCGCAGATGCGGGCGTCACGCCGTCCGGGATCGGCTACGTGAACCTGCACGCAACGGCGACCCGCCACAACGATGCGATGGAGGCACACGTCATGGCGCGTGTCTTCCCCGGCGGTGTGCCCGTCAGCGGCACGAAGCCGGTGACGGGCCACACGCTGGGTGCCGCGGGCGCGACGGAGCTGGCATTTGCCTGGCTCGCGCTTGCGCGCAGGATCGCGCTGCCGGTTCATCTGTGGGATGGCGAGGCGGACACGGCGTTGCCGCTGCTGGATCTCGTCGAGTCCGCGCGCAACCTCGGCGGCGATGCGCGCGGGCACTACGTAATGAGCAATTCGTTCGCTTTTGGCGGCAGCAATGCCAGCCTGATTCTGGGGTGCTGACATGCAAACCGGTGTAGTGGCAGAGGTGGAAATTCCGGTGCGGGCAGTGCTCGACGTGTTGCCGCATCGCGGCACGATGTTGCTGCTCGATGCGATCGAACGCTGCACGGCCACGGAGATCGATGTGCGCGCAAGCGTGCGCTCCGATGCGTGGTACGCGGATGCGGACGGGGCGATGCCGGCGTGGATCGGCATCGAGTTGATGGCGCAGGCGATCGCCGCGCAAGTCGGCCTGTGCGCGATGCATGCGGGCGGACGGGCGCGTCCGGGTGTGCTGCTCGGCACGAACGGCTACACGGCGCATTGCGCCGCGTTCGCAGCGGGGGAGACGTTGCGGATCGCGGCCCGGGAACTGCTGCGCAGCGACGAAGGGCATGGTGCGTTCGAATGCACGATCCATATCGGCGAGCGTTGTTGCGCACAAGCTGTCGTCAAGGTTTATCAGCCGGACGATTTTCAGTCTTTTATTCAAGGGAGCTTTAGCTCATGACCCGGCGAGTTCTCGTGACCGGTGCCAATCGGGGCATCGGCCGTGCGGTCGCGCTGCAACTGGCAGCCGATGGTTTCGCGGTGACGGTCCATTACCGCAGTGGCCGCGACGAAGCGCAAGCGCTCGTCGCCGAGATCGTGCAGCAAGGCGGCACCGCGAGCGTGCTTCAGTTCGACGTGCGCGAGCGGGCGGCTTGCCGCGCGCAGCTCGAAGCCGATATCGAAGCACACGGCGCTTATTACGGCGTCGTCTGCAACGCGGGCGTCACCCGCGACGGCGCGTTTCCCGCCCTGACCGACGACGACTGGGATACCGTGATCGAGACCGGACTCGACGGTTTCTACAACGTCGTTCATCCGCTGACGATGCCGATGGTGAGGCTGCGCAGCGGCGGCCGGATCGTGACGATCGCGTCGGTATCCGGCGTGATCGGCAATCGCGGGCAGGTCAACTACAGCGCGGCGAAGGCGGGCCTGATCGGCGCGACGAAGGCGCTGGCGGTCGAGCTTGCGTCGCGCGGCATTACGGTCAATTGCGTTGCGCCCGGTCTCGTCGATACCGGGATGCTCGAGAACGTGCCGCTCGAACACGCGCTGAAGATGGTGCCGATGGGACGTATCGGCCGCCCGGACGAAATCGCGGCGACGGTTGGTTTCCTGATGTCGGATGCCGCTTCCTATATCACGCGCCAGGTGATCGGCGTGAACGGCGGAATAGCGTGATGAAGCGAGTCGTCGTAACGGGCATGGGCGGCGTCACCGCATTCGGCGAGAACTGGTCCGAGATCGGACCGCGCCTCGCGGCCGCGCGCAACGCGGTGCAGCGCATGACGCAGTGGGATAACTACGAGTCGCTGCACACGCGGCTCGCGTGCCCGCTGCCGGGCTTCGTGCTGCCAGCGCAGTATCCGCGCAAGAAGACGCGCTCGATGGGGCCTGTGTCGATGTATGCGGTACGTGCGAGCGAACTCGCGCTGGCCGACGCGCGGCTGACGAACGACCCGTCGATTGCGGACGGGCGCATGGGCGTCGCGTACGGGTCGTCGTCCGGATCGGTCGAGCCGATCCGCGCATTCGGCGCCATGATCGAAACCGGCTCGATGCGCGACGTGACGTCGAACAGCTACGTGCAGATGATGCCGCACACGACCGCGGTCAACGTGAGCCTGTTCTGGGACCTGAAGGGGCGCGTCATACCGACCTCGTCTGCGTGCGCATCGGGCAGCCAGGCGATCGGCTACGCGTACGAAGCCATCGCGATGGGCCGGCAGCAGTTGATGCTCGCGGGCGGGGCCGAGGAGTTGTCCGGTCCGGCGGTCGCGGTATTCGACACCCTGTATGCAACCAGTACGCGCAACGACGAGGCCGCGCTCACGCCGCGTCCGTTCGATGCCGCGCGCGACGGGCTCGTGGTCGGCGAGGGCGCGGCGACGCTCGTGCTCGAAGAATACGAGCATGCACGCGCGCGCGGCGCGACGATCCATGCGGAGGTGGTCGGCTTCGGCAGCAATTCGGACGGCGCGCACATCACGCAGCCGACGGCCACAACGATGGCGATTGCAATGCGTATGGCGCTTGCCGACGCGCGGCTCGATCCAACGGCGATTGCGTATGTGAACGCGCATGGGACGGCGACCGATCGCGGCGACATCGCGGAAAGCCACGCGACGCATGCTGTCTTCGGCGAGCAGGTGCCGATCAGTTCGTTGAAGAGCTATGTGGGGCACACGCTCGGCGCATGCGGCGCGCTTGAGGCGTGGTGGACGATCGAGATGATGAAGCGCAACTGGTATGCGCCGACGCTCAATCTGACGACCGTCGATCCGGCATGCGCGGCGCTCGACTATATCGCTGGCGCTGGCCGGGTGATCGATGCGGAGTACGTCATGAGCAACAACTTCGCGTTCGGCGGGATCAACACGTCGTTGATCTTCCGGCGTATGGGTTCGCAATGAGCGGTCGCGCGCGCTCACGCGTCGTCGTCACGGGCCTCGGCATCGTGTCGTGCCTCGGCAATACGCTGGCCGACGTGTCGGCGGCCCTGCGCGCCGGCCGCTCCGGCGTGCGGCGCATGGATGCGTGGCGTGCTCGCGGCTTTGCGAGCCAGGTGGCGGGCGAAGCGAGAGCCGATGACGAGCCGCCGATTTCGCGCCGCCACGAGCGCTTCATGGGCGATACGGCGCGCTTTGCGGCGCATGCCGCGGCCAAGGCAATCGACGACGCCGGGCTCGATCCCGCCGTGTTGCGCTCGCCGCGCGCGGGCACGATTGTCGGCTCCGGGATCGGTTCGATGGCCCCGTACGACGATGCGATGGAGATCGTGCGTGCGCGCGGTATCGACAAGGCGTCGCCCTATGTCGTGCCGAAGGCGATGACGAGCACGGCATCCGCGAGTGTCGCGCAGTTGTTCGGGATCGAGGGCGTGGCGTATACGCCGTCGTCGGCCTGCACCAGTGGGGCGCTCGCGATCGGGCAGGCGATGCAGTTGATCGGCGCGGGCGTGCAGGACATCGTGCTCGCGGGCGGCAGCGAGGCGCTGCACGACAACATGGCGCTGATGTTCGATGCGATGGGCGCGCTGTCGCGCAGCTTCAACGACGCGCCGATGCATGCGTCGCGGCCGTACGGTATCGACCGCGACGGTTTCGTGATCGCGTCGGGCGCAGGCATCCTCGTACTCGAATCGCTCGATCACGCCATGGCGCGCGGCGCGCGGATTTACGCCGAACTGACCGGCTTCGGTCAATGCACCGACAACGCCGGAATTGCGGTGCCGCACGCGGCAGGGATCGCACGCGCGATGCGCGCTGCGCTTGGCGAGCGGCCGCGACGTCCTGACTACGTCAACACACACGCGACCTCGACGCCAAAGGGCGATTTCGAGGAACTTCAGGCGCTGCAGGACGTATTCGGCGATGACATGCCCGCATTTTCGTCGACGAAGGCAATGACCGGCCATCCGCTCGGCGCGAGCGGTGCGCATGAGGCCATCTATACGCTGCTGATGATGCGCGACGGCTTCGTCGCCGGGGCGGCAGTCGACGGTCCGCTCGATCCGGCGGCCTGCGGCTTGCCGCTCGTGCGTACGTCACGCGAAGCCCGAATCGAGCGGGCGATGTCGGTGTCGTTCGGCTTCGGGGGAAGCTGCGCGAGTTTGTTGTTGGACGCCTGGAGAGGCGATTAAAGCGAACGTCAGTGAACGATGAGGACAAGAATAATGAAATTAAAAGGGCAGTGGGCCAGCATGCTGATCGCTACGACATTGCTTGCGGGCTGCGGCACGGTCGTGCGTTCGATGCCATTTCCGGCGGAAGCGCAGCAGCCTGACGCGTCGGGTGTGAAGGTCTACTTCGGATCGCAGGAGCACCCTGCGGTAAAGACCAACTTCGGCAAGCATGATGTATCCGTGCGCGTGGCACGCGCGAGAGACGAGAAGCATGATGCGCACTCGGACCGCGTGAAAGATGAGAAGACAACCTGCGAGCTGGCGCTCGACGATGCGCTTCGCCGCCTGCGCGCCTACGCGAAGTCGCATGGCGCAAACGGGGTCGTCAATGCCACGACGCGCTTTCACGACATCCGTACCGATTCGACGACGACCTTTACGTGCGGCGTGAGCCCGGGCGCAGGCGCAATCGCCGTGTCCGGTGATGTTGTACTTCTCGACACTCAATAACAGGGGGAATAAACATGAAAAATCGCATTGCACTCGTTGCGCTGGTTGCACTGGTTGCGTCGTCGCACGCCTGGTCGCGTGATTCGATCGACTCCTATTCGATTGCGGATGCACTGAACGTCGGCAGCGATAAGCTCGGCGACGACGTGTCGCTCTATTTCGCCGATCAACCCCATCCGGCCGTCATCGAGTCGAAGGGCACGTACGCGACGAACAAGAAAACCAACGCGTTCGCCAAGAGCGACCTCGACGCTTGCCAGCATGTGTTCCTGTCGGCGGTGATCGGGCTGCAGAATCGCGCGCGCATGGAGGGCGGCAACGCGGTCATCAATATCAAGAGCAACTACCGAAACGAACCGAGTGCGAGCCAGACCGAGTTTCTGTGCGGCTCGGGAGCCATCATGGCAGGCGTGGCGCTCACTGGCGAAGTTGTCAAGCTGAAGAAATGAGCTGACGCGTGCCGCGCGTGCCCGGCGTGCCCCGCGTGCACTCGCCGCCGGGCGGCGCAGCATGCGGGGTCAAATGTCGTCGGAATGGGCGCGCCGGGAAAATGACGCGACGTCGCCCGGCGAGCGCGCGCCACACGACGGGAAGTGAGCGCGCCGCGACAGCGGGAATGATCGCGGCGGTTGCCCGAATGAATGAGCAAGATTCGGCTGTTAATTTTCCTCACATATCGGTGAGAATCCCTCGTTATGAACCGCGCGCCGCGCGATTTACGATCAGGTCATCTTTTGGCCACCGGCGCGTGCACATAACCAGCCGGTTTTTACACGAGTGCCCGCCATGGACCCGATAGAGCTCGCTCAACTCCTGTTTCTCGCCGCCGTGTGGGGCGGATCGTTCCTGTTTATCCGCATCGGCGTGGCCGATTTCGGCGTCGCGCCGTTGATGGCGTTGCGCGTCGGCATCGGCGCGCTGTTCCTGCTGCTCGTGCTGTTCCTGCGCCGTCCCGCGCGTGAGGCGGTCGGCACGCTGCGCGAGCGGGCCTGGCCGCTGTTTGTCGTCGGCATCCTCAACTCGGCCGCGCCGTTCTGTCTCTTCGCGTGGGCCGAGCTGACGCTCTCCGCGGGCGTGACATCGGTGATCAATGCGACGACCCCGTTGTGGGGCGCCGTCGTCGCGTATCTGTGGCTCAAGGACCGGCTGAGCGGGATGCGCATTGTCGGGCTCGTGATCGGCTTTGCCGGTGTGCTCGCGCTCGTTGGCGACCAGATCCTGACGCATGCGGGCGACGGGGCTTCGTCGTCCGCCACCGCGCTCGCTGCGATGGCGGCGCTCGGCGCGACGCTGCTCTACGGCATTGCAGCGAGCTATACGAAGCGCCATCTGACCGGCGCCGATCCGCTCACGGTCGCCGCCGGCACGATGATCGGCGCGACGATCGTGCTCGTACCGTTCGCCGTTGCGACCTGGCCGTCGACGCCCATCTCGCTGCACGCGTGGGGCGCCGTGCTCGGACTCGGCATCGCCTGTACGGGCATCGCCTATCTGCTGTTCTTCCGGCTGATCGCTGCCATCGGTCCCGCGCGCACGATTACCGTCACGTTCGTGATTCCGGTCTTCGGCATCTTGTGGGGCGCGCTCTTTCTCGGCGAACGTGTTTCGGCTGGCATGATCGGCGCGTGCGCAACGATTCTCGTCGGTACGGCGCTGGCAACGGGTTTTGTGAAGCGCCTGCCGGGTCTTCGCGCGCAGCAGGGCAGGGCCGGCGCGAAGCAGTGAGCCTTCGGCGTTCGGCGCCGCGTTTCGGCTTCGTCGCGCATGCATTTGATGCATGCGCGACGACTGCTTTATGAATTGCCTGAAGGCTCGTCGCTGTGAAGCACGTCACGCAGCCACGCAGGCCGGCGTCGCTTCGAGCATAGACGGCCAACATAGCTCGCGACTCCCGCGACTCCTGCGTGTCCAGCGAATTTCACGACAAAACCGGATGCCGCATATCCATGCGCGCTAATTCCCGAGTGAACGGATGCGCTTATTCATTCCGACGTGATAAAGCATGATTTGGCATTGCCGGTCAGATAGCGCTTGTCGGCTTTCTGTAATTTGAAGATATTTAAGTCGAACTGGCATATAAAAATATGACGGATTTAATTCTTCCGAATAATCTGCCGACAAGTGAGGCAACTAATACGTAGCAGGCGCTTCTGTGCCACGTAGCGAAAGCCTCCAGTCAGCGACGCAGATGCGATGACAGCCTAATGCCCACAATATTGTGCGGCGCAAAAGCGGCCGAGACACGATAGACGCACGATTATCAATAGAAGTCTAGACTGGCGCCATTCTTCGGCAATGGTGCGGTTGTGGTGTCGACGAATCAATACAGTGTTTTCGCTTAATGGCTTTGCCAACAAAGCAATGATATGGTTTTGGTTGAGTGGCCCTTATCGAGCCTGTGCCGAATACGCAACGATGAATCGCTATTCTCAAGGTTTATCCATCATTGCGGATCCGTTGGTTTTGGGTTCGCTGCGTGCGGGACCGGGGGATCGTCCGGCGCGCGGTGCAAGCCGGTTCAGGCTGATTTGACGCACGGCGGGTCGCTTCGCGGCCCCGGGCGACGACGGCTGCCGCAACTGCCCAGGCGCCAGGGCGGTTGCGCGACGCTCGCGCTCCGGCGGACTTCGCTCCGGCGTCGTTAGATTGACGTTCGCATCGGGACTTTCATGAAAGGAAAAAAATTGCCCTGGCAGGGCTACTGTGTGCGTGGGGTCCTTGCCGCGCTGCTCGGTCTTGGGTCCGCAGGCGCGCACGCGGATCGGTTCGGCGTCCAGTTCGGCGCGGGGATCGGTGACCACGACCTCAAGAAGCTCGATCTGGGTCTCGTCTGGGATCCCGGCTGGCAATGGTGGCATGTTGGCGGCTTTCATTTCACCGTGGTCGGCGAGGGCCACGTCGCGTACTGGCACGCGACTCCTTCCAATGCGTCGGCTCCAGGCGTCTGGGAGTTCGGAATCACGCCGATGTTCCGCATCATCAAAGACACAGGATGGATCCGTCCGTTCTTCGAGGCGGGTCCTGGGGTGCGTCTGCTGTCAACGGTCTATGTGGCGCCTGGCCGAACTGTGTCGACTGCCTTCCAGTTCTCCGAGACGTTTGGCGTCGGCGCGCAATTCGGCGAGCGCCAGAACTATCAGGCCGGTGTCCGCTTTCAGCACTTGTCGAATGCGGGCATCAAGAGGCCGAATCCGGGTATCAACTTCACCCAGATCTATCTGCAGTACAACTTCTAGCGTGATGCCTTTGAGCGGATCAAGAACGTTGAGCCGAAGGTAGCGGAGGACGGAACTGCCATTATTCAGAAACGGCTATCGCCGCTGATCGTCATGGGGTGCCGCGTGGCATGGACACGAGCATGTCGACGGATGCTTTCTTCGCCGAACCGCCATGAGGGTCGTCCGTGAATCGAACACGTTAAGCCATTGTCTACAGACCCAGCTTTCCGAGGCTTGTAGCTCAGACTGAGCCGCGCAGTTGTCCACTTCGATACCGCCAACATGCGTTGCTTGTGGGCATCGGCGAGCGCCGTCCGGGCATTCAGTCATTCGACGAATGTCCCCACACCTTCCTTGTAGCGCCCGCGTGCGATTTCTAGTGAGCGCTGAGCGTCATCAAGCAGGTCTCGCGAGATTGTCAGGTTGATTGCATCGGCTTGCAGCGCTTGATAACACCAACAGATTGCCTGGAGAATTGCGTCTTCCAACGCAAGTGGACGGTCGACAGGGTCGGACACACACGATGCGTTCCTCAACAAAGGTGCGGCAGGCGTGGCCGATGACGTATCACCGGTTCGGAAAATGTCGAACGCCTGAACCTGCACCTGCACCTGCGGTACAAGTGCGAGCATAGCGAATGACACCGTGCGGAGGATGCGACATTTCATTGTGACAATGACTCGGCTGCCGAGTGCGCGCAGTGCTCGATTGCAGCTCGCCCGGGCGTTTGCGGGGCTGGCCATTCAGGCCCGACACGGCCGGAATGGCCTCGAGCGTCTACGACGATGTGCCGTATCGACCCGCGATTGCCCCGGTCCGTCGGATTGGGGCTGATTTCCTGGCCCCCGGGGGGCTGGAAACACTGGCAGCATCAAGGCTTGCCCGTTCCCAATCAATCTGGTCATGCTCACGCAGCCGGCGAAGCATCGCCAGACACAGTTGCTCCCACGCGCCTGCGGCCTGCCAGTCCCGTAGCCGTTGCCAACATGTCATGCGCTGCCGAAACCCGGCTCCTTCGGCAGGTATTCCCACGGAATGCCTGTCTGCAAGACATACAGGATGCCATTCAAGGCTGCGCGGTCATCTACCGTTCGGCGTCGGCCTCCTTTGGGCGACGGTGTGAACAACGGAATCAGCGGCTCCAACGCCACCCATGACTCGTTACTGATTTTCTGTCTGGACATGCCGCCGGGTTAGGGCTTTCATAGCTTCGTGTCCAGGTTGTGTTAGCCACTCTTAATCGTGTGCGGCAGCGGAGATTGCTAGATATGCAACTTCTCCGCTGCACGCGCGAAATGAAGTCCTTCCGCAACTGTGAGAAAAGAACGAAGGTGCCGAATTTCCATGCCTCCCTTATTATTCTTGCTTCACTGGAATATCATCCGCAAACAGTCCTAATGCCTTGAAATCCAAAGCATATTTCCAGATAAGAGATTTTGTTATGCCCGGAATGAACGAATCCTCTATACCTTCCCCTTGTCGCTTCATCGCCTCCCTGAATCGATCGGACGGAATAGCAGATCCCGAGACCGCATTCTGAGGTTCCTGGATTGAATCAATAAGAGGTAAAAAGGAGTGCAACTTAAGACTGTCAGGAAATTGTTTCAGAGAAGACTCAAATGCGCCAATCCACTCGCCATACTGCTCCGTGCGCTTGATATCAAAACCAAAGGTTTGGAGCCAGTCCACAATTATATCAAGAGAAATACCATCATCATGGTGATTAACTAAATTGTACGTTATATATTCATTTGAGTTTTCAGTTGATAAATTAATAATGGCGTTCGAGATAAAATCAACCGGCAATCCATCATAATGCGGCCGCGGCGTATCGCCGCTTTTTTTATAAAAGGAGAGGGGGGCGGACTTGGCATTTATTATGCTGGAAAGTAAACGAGAAAACATATCAGGCACATTAATTTGCCCTCTGTAATCACGGTGAGCCAGAATCATGCTAGATCTAAAGACAGTCACGGGCAAACCGTAAAGCTCATGAGCCTCACGAAGCAGGACTTCTCCTGCCCATTTGCTTAGCGAATAACCATTTGCATATGAGTTATCAACACTCTGATACGCTAAGCTCTGCCTGATATCAGAATATTCATCCAATGCTGGATCGTTATCTGAAGGAGTGGCGACAGCAATACTGGACATAAAAGTGAAACGTTTAATTTTCGTATCAACGGCGAGACTTATAAGCTCTGCGGTGCCGACAACGTTGGCTTCAAACATATCCTTATACGGTAAAACATGATTAACCAAAGCTCCAACATGAAATACGGCATCAACTTCCTCAGCCAAATAACCCCAGTCATCTTCGGACAATCCAAGCTTGCTCTCCGCAATGTCTCCAGCCATAACATGCAAATATTTATTAGCAAGTGATTTATATTTTGAAGTCAGCGTACTATCGGCTGTTCCAAACGACTCTTCAAGACGTCTTCTGGCAGTCTCGTCGTCCTTGGCTCTAACAATGCATATTAATTCGCCCCCGGTTTTGCTCAATTCCTCCATTAGCCTCAAGCACAAAAACCTCCCAAGATATCCACTAGCACCTGTCAAAAGTATCTTTGTTTTTTCTCCAGCACTTTGGACTGTCGCGACACCATCTCTAAGTCTCTCGCCTAAAAATCTATCCAGCTTTAACTGGTTGGCATATACTACTGTTGGTGCTGCACCATGAATTAGGCTAAATCCTGGTCTAGCAGTCTTTCGATTGCGTTTGATGTCTATATATTTTGCGATATATGCCAAATCATAAGCGGGGCTAATTAAAACATCTATCGGCAGCCTTACATCAAATATATCTTCGATAGTAAGGGAAAAATGTACCGCCGACAAAGAATCGCCGCCGATTTCCCGGAAAGAGAGATCTGAAGAAATCTCCCCAGCATCCACCTCTCCAACCAGTCCTTGCGCAAGACGCATCAACGTATCAAGTACGCTCTGCTCTTCTCCCTTTTTATATATATCAAGCAATGCCTCCGCTTCTTTATTGAAGGAGTTTTCATAAAGACGAGTTAATGCATCGATATAGTGTGAGCGCAGCTTTGGCCAAATCGGCTTGCCGTGATCGGATAACAAACCATTCAAGCCAAAAGGAATTTTTTCTATCAAAAAATCTCTTGGGATTTCATAGTTTTTAAGGGCCGATTGTTTCGCTATTTCTCGCAAAGAATCTCGCATTAGTCTTTTGATGAAGGATTCTTTTTTATTATATTGTTTCAATACGTCTGAAGTGGGTACAATTACTGCCAGGGGAGACGACCATTCACTGTTCGCGTAAATAAAGATATCCTTAATCAGCGGGCTAGCCCCATAAATCGTTTCCAGATTAGCTGTAGCGATAAATTCACCTTGGGAAAGCTTGACGACGTTACGACGTCTATCCACAAAATAAAGATTCCCGTCACCGATCTCCTTAACTATGTCCCCAGTTATGTAATATCCCTCATCGTCAAATATTTCAGCATTTAGCTCAGGCCTTTTGTAGTAACCCGGTATTATTGACTCGGTTTTTAATAACAGCTCACCCCTTGGATATGGCTTGTCGGACGTCGAATATCCTAGCTCAGGAGCATCAATTATTTTATAATCAATTACTGGGGGTTTCATTAATTTATTATCGATCCAGACAACGCCGGCCTCAGTAGATCCGTAAATACTATGAAGCTCTATTCCCAGAACAGACTCAATGAAATCCGACAAATATTTGGAAAGCGGAGCAGATGCACATCCGGCCCAGGCAACCCGTCCGCCCAAGAGTTTAAATTTAAACTCTTTCATTAGATTATCTTCTACATCAATATCGTTTCTTTCGTGAGCTTTTATTTTAAGTAATTCGCTATTGTATCTCTGATAAATCAATTCACAGACGCGAGGTACCAACGATAGCTCAGTTGGTCGTATTAAAGAGATATCTTCAAAGAAGCTAGATAGGTTGCTCCTGGATGTAAAATAACTACACCCCCCTCTTGCAAGAGTATTCTTCAGCGATGAATGCCCAGCCACATGGCTCATTGGCATATAGTGAATGGTGATTGCAATTTCGTCCGAAAAGATTTTCGACCAGGAACCCCCCCACATGCCAGATGCTAATTTTTCTGTATACATAGCTCCCTTAGGGGAGCCAGTACTACCAGAAGTGTAAATAAGCATAGATAGCGGATCGTTATTTTCATCATCGGCCGGGAATGGTGCGGCAGGTACTCTTTCGCCAGCCCGAATGATCTCATTTAATGATTCAATGAAGATTTTTCTATCTGAATCAATCAATTCATCATTAATTTTTTTCAAAATGGTTGAATGTTCATCATCATTGTGATGATAATCAAAGACAACAATTTGACTAATTGAATTGGTCGATTTTGCGAGGGTTGCCGCAGTTTCTAAATATTCGATGCTAGCGGCAATTATTTTTGGGCTAGTCTCTTCAATTATTGATTTTAACTGTTCATGAGACGAATTCGCTTGCAAATGTATTGATACCGCGCCGAGGCGAATACAAGCGAGATCTATAGTAGCGTAGTCGCCACTAGTAAATGCAATTATTGCAACTCGATCTCCTTCCCTCAGAATAGAGTGGCTACTGCGATACCAATTATTTGCAATTGCCTCCGCTTTGGCCCACATCTGACCAAACGTAATTGTCCTGTAGCTATTTACCAGTTCTATGCGAACCTGACCAGTTTTTGTATCCGTGATGTATTTTTTTTCACGCTCTCCAATAGCAGGGAAGTTTGAATTCTTTTGCATTACTTGAGAAACAATTCGAGCTAGGCGCATATTCCAACCATTTAGATCATTGTTAAGACGGTTTACTTTATTCAGGAAGCTTCTTGGGCAGCCAGAATATCGCCAAAACCCCTAATGTCAGTATGATGCTTCCGCCTACCCCGAGGGCTATATGCATTCCATCGACAAATGTTTTTCTGGCTTCATCAATGACCTCTGCTGACTGCGCAGCTTTTATAAGAGTTTCATTAAATGTGCCGGCTATATCTGGGCCATATATCCTGAAATGAAAAGCAGCCACCGAACCTAGTATAGAAATACCAAGAGCATTTCCTATTTCATTGCTAGTCTCTGCCAAAGAGGCCGCAGCTCCAGCCCTTTCTTTGGGAACCGCAGAAACTGCTATCTCTGCAACCAAGCTAAAGGAAAGGCCATATCCAACCCCAGCAATCATAGTTGAAGCAATGAATACGGCAACACCGTTATCCGCGGTAGTCAAAAGCAACATAAGAACGCCAAGGCTTATTAGAATATGCGTCATAATAAGTGCGCTCTTCCTGCCAACTCTCTCGACAATTTCGTTGGTCCAAATGCAAGTCGCGGTCAGGACTAATGCTCCAGGTATGGCCAGGTATGCGGCGGTTAATACGTCATATCCGAGAACTGATTGTAGATATGTTGCCGTTAAATAGCCCGATGCCGCCCATACCACCAAGGACAATAACCCGGTACCTATCGCAATTGAAAAAATTCGATCTTTAAATAAAGAGAGTTCAAGCAAGGGGTACTTTATATATTTTTGGCGTCTTATGAACAAAAATAAAGTAACGAAGCCAAAAAGCCCGATGGCAGTCTGGCTCAGTGATATTCCTTCTGTGGCGCCATGTTTCAACGAATATATGAAAGACAAAATTCCAGCAAAAGAAAGTGCCAAACTCAATAGATCAATTTTCCCATAAGTTTCGTGCTTGACGTCTTTAAGCAGCCCCCAAGCTCCTAAAAGAAATAAAAAAATTACTGGTATATTAATTAAAAAAACCACGCCCCAATCATACCTGCTCAGTAAAGTACCCCCGATAATTGGGCCAATAGCGAACCCTCCGGCAAATGTGGCCGCAAAAATTCCTATTGCCTGTGCACGTTGTCGAGGATTCAAAAATAGATTACTTACAATAGCAAGCCCGGAGGGTAATAGTGTTGCGCCACCGAGCCCCATAATCGCCCGTGACATGATTAGCATTTCCGCCGATGTTGAATATGCCGCAAAAGCTGAACCCAGTCCAAATGTTAAAGACCCTGCGACTAGCAACTTGAGTCTGCCGTAACGATCTCCGATATTTCCGAAAGCCACCAATAGCGATCCCACAATAAATCCGTATATATCTAATATCCATAATGCCTGGTCGGCTGTTGGTTGTAGGGATGCTGTAACTTTCGGCATTGCCAGGTACAGCACAGAGCCATCCATGGCAACCAGCAAAACCAGGCTTAAAACGACCGTGAGCCCAAGCCAGGCTCTACTATCTGCTTTATGCTCTGATGATATTATCTGATTCATGCTTCGTCCTTTTTGTTAATTGTTGAAAAATTCAGGCAAGCATAAAAAGATTTTTATTTTTATTTGAAAAAATTTCGACAAGCCTTTTTTCGAGAATATCAACTCCATGTTGAGTCAAGATGGATTCAGGATGAAATTGCATTGATGAAAAAGCTTCACCTCTTAAGGCGTATACCTCATTTGTGATTTCATCCCTGGATATTTCAATTACGCCCAGCTGATCCGTCGAATACTTATTCGTTGTGGATATTCCAGTATAGGAGTTATAAAATCCCACGCGCTCTTTATCGCCAAACAGGTCAATCTCTTTCTGAAGTCCTTGATTTGGCGATTCTTTTAGGGGAATATTGATCCCCAGATACGAGCAAAGTATCTGGTGGCTCAGGCAAATAGCCAAAAATGGAATTCCTTCGAAAATAGCATTTTCTATTGTCTTCCCAATATTGATAATTCGAATGTCATTTGCATTCTCTGGATTTCCTGGTCCCGGACCAAGTACAATCACATCAAAATTTTTAACACTGTAGTGTTCGTCATATTTAGCCACCACAACATTCAGCCCAAGTGCTCGAAGAACGTGGAATAGCATGGATGTAAACGTATCCTCTGCATCGACTATTAATGTTTTTAACCCTTGAAGCGAGCTAACATATCCGTGCTTTTGCTTGAATTCTTTTTGCCAGAAATTTGATATAAAACTGTTACGTGACTTTAGTGAGTTCTGGACCTCTGGTAGTTCGTGAAAATTAATCCTGTTGAAGGTGGGGCTGTTTGGGTTCTTTTCGCTCTGTGCTTGTTCTATTGCGGACAATAATCCTGCGGCCTTTGTTGTGGTTTCAAAAGCTTCCGTTATTGGATTGGAGTTTCTAATCAGGGTTGATCCGACGCTTATCTTAAGCTCGCCGGAAGTTTTGATTTGCGCCGTTCTAATTAATATTGATGAATCGATGTAATCAAGTCCATCTTTGTCCGAGCCGAATAGAGAAATTACGCCTCCATAATATCCTCTTCCATTTGGCTCGTATTTTTTTATTACACGAAAGGCGTTTTCCAGGGGGCTGCCTGTAATAGTGGGGGCGAAAAGTGTTTCTTTAATTATTTTTTGTGGGCTCAGAAAGGTTGTCCCCTCGATGAGATATTCCGTATGGGCTAATTTTGTCATTTCTTTTATATACGGACCCGTGAGAGTCGGTTCAGCGTCACATATTCGAGACATCATCTTCAACTCTTCATCTACTACCATGTAAAGTTCTTCTACTTCCTTATTGTCCTCCAGAAAGTCCATCAGCCCTCTAACTGTGGGGCCGGTTTTCGGATAACGGTATGTCCCACTGATGGGGTTCATCGTTATCTTCCTTTCTGACAGGCTTACATGCCGTTCTGGGGTTGCTCCTATTAGAGTCATGTCGCCGGTATAGACGATAAAAATCCAATATGCTCCCACCTCCCGCTCCAGTACATTCCTGAAAATCGAGAGGGCTTTTTGAATGTTGTAGTCACCAATTTTTGATATGTAGGATCTTTTTAATACAAAATTGGCGCCAGCGCCTTTCCTGATTTCCTCGGTAATAATCGATCTGGCTATCTCCCCATATTCATCATCGTCTATGTCGTAGTGTCCTTCGGCTAACGTAATGGGGATGCTGTTAATATATTCAACGAGAGATTTCTTAGGTAGCTTTGTTTGAGTTTTGATTTCCATGACAACAAGAGGTGTATGATCATCAACAAAGTCAAATCCTCTCTCCTTGATTTGTTTATACGGAATTAGTGCGAGAGTGGAGTAGGAATTGTCTCCGGTTTTGTTGCGTTTTCTGTTAATTGTAATTTCACTAATCTCTTCGACGATTTTTACGTCGCAGGTGAATACATCCACTGATTCATCGGGGGAGCTTTCTGGTCGATATATAATGGCAAATGGTTCTGGGCAATGGGAAAAAATTGATGCTAATTCGTTAACGTTAATAGTGGCAGACGAATTTATCGTGCTCATGACAAAATCTCCTGAGTAGGAATCACGACGGCGCAACGTTCTGCGGCATATTCCATTGTCAGTCGATGATGGCTATGGGAGAAATCGGCAATAGCATCCCCTACCACAAATGTTTCAAGATCGTTGGTAAAGGATTCCACTGCCGTTGCCAAGACTCCAACATGGGCGTACACGCCAGTTATCAAGAGTTGATCTCTTTTGTTTTCTTTTATTTTTTCGAGTAAATTTGAGCGATGAAATGCGCTATAGCGCCATTTCTCGAATTGCCAATCTCCTGATGTTGGCGAGATTTCATCAATAACCTCTCGATCTTCTGCGGCTATCTTCATGCCCGCGCCCCAGAAATCTTTTAATAATCCACGCTGCTCCTCGTTCATGCCTCCGGGCTGAGCAGAGTAGGCGACGGGTATATTGTTTTCGATGCACCAATTTTTTATTAAATAAATGTTCCTGATCAATTTAATTTTAATTTCATCATCAAATGATCGAATAAAATATTTTTGCATGTCGTGTATCAAAAAGACGGCCCTATTGGTATCTACTTTCCATTTCGCTATGTTTGACGGGAACTCAGCGAGCTCAGGTAGCTTATAAGTGATGACACTAGGGATATTTGCCATTGCACTCTCCTGGAGAATGGTTTGGTTAAGATATCGCGCATCGTTAAAAATTTTTAACGATGCGACGGCGTGTCCAAAAATTGCGGATTTGCACGGCTAAACACAACGCATGATGTTTTTCATGTGTGATGCACGCATTGCGGGAACGAAAGAATTTCAAAATTCGGACTGGCCCGATCACACCGACCACCGATGAATCGGATAGGGCATCCTCAGCCTTGCCGACGAAGCGTCACTCGAAGTGCCGCACTGCGCGCCATTTCAGCGCCGAACGTGCGCCCACCCCCACACCACCCATTTCCTGCACCCGCTAAACTGTCGAGCATTGATGCGGTGCACCACGTGCACCGCATCGCCGGCATTTCTTACACGCGATGCGCCGGCGTCGCAGACAGACGAGTGAGGACGACACATGGCTATCGAATCGGTGGGGATTGTGGGCGCGGGCACGATGGGCAACGGCATCGCGCAGGCGGTGGCGGTCGCGGGCCTGAAGGCGGTGATGATCGACGTGACCGACGCGGCGCTCGCAAAAGGCGTGGCGACGCTCACGCATAGCCTCGAGCGGCTCGTTTCGAAGGGCAAGCTCGCCGCGGACGTGCGCGACGCGGCGCTCACGCACATCGAGACTTCCACCGATTACCAGCGTCTCGCGGGTGTGGATCTCGTGATCGAGGCCGCCACCGAAAACGCCGAACTCAAGACGCGCATTCTCAAGCAGATCGAAGCCGCTGCGCGGCCGGATGCGATCATCGCGTCGAACACGTCGTCGATTTCGATCACGGCGCTCGCGACGACGCTAGCCGATCCATCGCGCTTTATCGGCATGCATTTTTTCAATCCGGTGCCGATGATGCCGCTGGTGGAAGTGATCCGCGGTCTGCAGACGCGCGCGCAGATCGCGCAGGACGTGCATGAACTCGCGAAGCGGCTCGACAAGACGCCGATCGACGTGAAGAATTCGCCGGGCTTCGTCGTGAACCGCATTCTCGTGCCGATGATCAACGAAGCATTCTTCGTGCTCGCGGAAGGCACGGCGAGCGCCGAGGAGATCGACGCCGGGATGAAGCTCGGCGCCAATCATCCGATTGGGCCGCTCGCGCTGGCGGACCTGATCGGCCTCGACGTGTGCCTCTCCGTGATGGACGTGTTCCTGAAAGACTTCGGGGACTCGAAGTATCGTGCCTGTCCGCTGCTGCGCGAGAAGGTCGCGGCGGGCCAGCTTGGCCGCAAGACCGGGCAAGGTGTGTATCGCTACGACAAGTGATCGCGCAGTGATCGCGCGGTGATCGCGCCAAGCCGCTTCAGGTGCGCACGCCCACGCGGTACTGCGTGACCTGACGATACGTGGCGCCGGGCCGTAACACTACGGCGTCGCGCTCGGGGGCTTCCATGTTGATCTGGTTCGGGAAGCCACCCGCTTCAAGGCACAGGCCCGCATGGCGCACGTACGTCGCGCCATGGCGGCCCGGCATGCCGTCAAGATAGTTCCCCGTATAGCACTGCAGGCCGCACTGGTCGGTCGCGACGCTCAGTTCGCGCCCGCTGCCCGGATCGTAGACGCACGCAACGCTGCGCACCGCCTGCGCTGTGCCCGCCGTGCCAGGTTCGGCAACGGGTTCGCGCAGTACGTAGCAATGATCGAAGCCGCGGGTGCGCGCGAGCTGCGCGTTCGGCCAGTCGAGCCGCGCGCCCAGCGGCGCGCCGTGCCGGAAATCGAAGGCGCTGCCCGACACGTCGGCGATGCCGACCGGGATCAACTGCGGGTCGACTTCGAAAAACGCATCGGCGTCGATCGTGAGAACGTGTCCGCGAATGTCCGAGCCGGGTTCGCCGGTGAGATTGAAGTACGGATGACTCGTGAGATTGAGCGGTGTCGGCGCGTCGCTCACGGCTTCGTAGTCGATCGTGAGCGTGCCTTCGTCGTCGAGCGTATAGCGCACCTGCACGCTCACGTTGCCGGGAAATCCGGCGTCGCCTTCTGGCGAGTCGAGCCGCAGCACCAGCGCGCCGCGATCGTCTTCGACCTGCCACATCGCTCGATGAAAGCCGTTCGCGCCGCCGTGCAGCAAATTGCCGTTCTCGTTGCGGTCGAGCGTGTATTCGATGCCGTCGAGCGTGAAGTGCGCGCCGCCGATGCGATTCGCCCAGCGCCCGACGAGGCCGCCCATGTAGGTGCTCGCTGCGTAGTATTGGGCGGGCGTGTCGTGGCCGAGCAGGATATCGGCGAGGCGCCCGGCGCGGTCGGGCGCGAGCCACGAGACGAGCGTCGCGCCGAGGTCGCTGATCGTCAGCTTCATGCCCTGCGCGTTGCGCAGCGTGTAGAGCCGGACGGGATCGCCGCCGGGCAGGGTGCCCCAGGGTTCGGCAGGCAGATGGGCGAAGCTGTTCATGGGGCTGGAGTCGGAGAGATTCATTGGCGGCCGTGGCCGGAGTCCGGACGCGCGGACGTTGGGGAACGCGTCGCTTCAAGCGCAACGCTGTCCTGATACTCGCGCGGCGTGCAACCGAGTTCGCGTTTGAACACGGCGTACATGTACTGAAGCGAAGTGAATCCGCAGCGAATGGCGACCTCGGCGCTTGCCGCGTCGCGCGATGCGAGCATCGCCTTTGCGGCGTCGAGCTTGTGACGCAGGATTTCCTGGTGCACGGTGCACTGGCGTTCGCGCCGGAAATATTCTTCAAGCGACGATCGCGAGATGCCGACGTAATCCGCGACCTGTTCGGTCTTGATGCCCTGGCATGCGTATTGCCGGATGAAGTGCCGTGCGCGCATCACGTACGGGCTTGAGAGCGGTTCGTGTTTCGTCGATTCGAGCACGTTGATGCCGACCGGCGGAACCAGAATGCGCCGCCCCGGAAATCGCGCGCCGCGCAACATCTGGTGCAGCAGGTGCGCCGCCGTCTTGCCCATTTCCTCGGTGCCCTGGATTACCGACGACAGCGGAATGCGTGTGAGCGTGCGCGTGAGCGGGTCGTTGTCGATGCCGATGATCGCGACCTGTTCCGGCACCGCGATGCCGTGGATCAGGCACGCCTGCAGCAGATGCCGCGCGCGCGCGTCGGTGACGGCGATCACGCCGACCGGCTTGGGCAAACTGTGCAGCCATTCGCTCAACTGCTCGATGGCCTGGTTCCAGGCCGGCGCGCTCGTTGCGAGCCCGCGGTAGACGGGCGCGGCGACGCCTTCGTCCTGTGCGAGCTTCTGGAAGGCGAGTTCGCGCTCCTGCGCCCAGCGGTTCTCCTGCGCGACCGGCAGGCTGTACATCGCGAGATGCGGCAGTCCGGCGCCGATCAGATGCGTCCACGCGAGCGAGACGAGCTTGGCGTTGTCCGTGGCGATATACGGCAGCTCGGGCGGGTAGTGCGCGGGGTCCTCGAACGAGGAGCCGACCGCGACCACCGGCAGGCGGCAGCCGATCAGCGCCTCGGCCACGGCGGGGTCGTCGAAGTCGGCGATGATGCCGTCGCCGTCGAAGCGCTCGATGCCCGCGAGGCGGCAGCGGAAGTCCTCTTCGAGAAACAGGTCCCACGCAACGCGCGTCGAACGCAGGTAATGGCCGATCCCCGCAATGATCTCGCGGTCGTAGACCTTGTTCGCGTTGAAGAGCAGCGCGATGCGGTGCGGCGTCTGGGAAGCGGGGGCGCGGTTCATGGCATGTCGGGCGCGACATCGCGGCGGGCCGTGGCCGGCGGGCGCGGGGCTGTCGACGCCATCGTCTCCTTGTTCCTTGTCGGTCGCCGCGCACGTGCTGCCTGCGCGGCGCTGTTTCGGCTCTGGCTTCGGCTCGGGTTTTGTATCGGGTTTCGCTTCGGGTTTTGCTTATTAAGCGTGCGGTTATTTTAGGCCGACATTTTGCGGTGCGTGGGCGGCACGCGTGCGGTTGGCAGGAAACGTTATCGGGCTCCCGCAATTTCGCAATTGCCCCGCGTCGCGCGGCGCGGGCAGTATGGCTCTCACACAGCCGGGCGCGTGCCGTTGCGCCGCAACATGAGAGGAGTCGCCATGCAGTATTTCGAACATATTCCCGCGATCCGCTACGAGGGCCCGCAGTCGGACAATCCGCTCGCTTTCCACCATTACGACCGCTCGAGGAAAATCCTCGGCAAAACCCTTGAAGAGCATTTGCGTGTCGCCGTGTGCTATTGGCACACGTTCGTGTGGCCCGGCGTCGATATTTTCGGGCAGGGCACGTTTCATCGTCCGTGGCAGCAGCCGGGCGACGCCATGGAGCGCGCGCGCCAGAAGGCCGATGCCGCATTCGAGTTTTTCTCCAAGCTCGGCGCGCCGTTCTATACGTTCCATGACACCGATGTCGCGCCCGAGGGCAAGGACCTGAAGGACTACACCGAGAATTTCGCGCGCATGGTCGACTACATCGGCGAGCGTCAGCAGGCGAGCGGTGTGAAGCTGTTGTGGGGCACCGCGAATCTCTTTTCGAACCCGCGTTATGCGGGCGGTGCGGCGACCAGTCCGAACCCCGAAGTGTTCGCCTACGCCGCGACGCAGGTGTGCCACGCGCTCGATGCCACGCACAAGCTCGGCGGCGAGAACTATGTGCTGTGGGGCGGCCGCGAAGGCTACGACACGCTGCTCAACACCGACCTCACGCGCGAGCGCGAGCAGTTCGCGCGCTTCCTTTCGATGGTGGTCGAGCACAAGCACCGTACCGGTTTCAAGGGCACGCTGCTGATCGAGCCGAAGCCGCAGGAGCCCACCAAGCATCAATACGATTACGACGTCGCGACGGTCTACGGCTTTCTCGCGCAATACGGCCTGCAAAACGAAATCCGCGTCAATATCGAGGCCAATCACGCGACGCTCGCGGGCCACTCGTTCCATCACGAAATCGCCATGGCCTTCGCGCTCGGCGTGTTCGGCAGCGTGGACGCGAACCGCGGCGATCAGCAAAACGGCTGGGACACGGACCAGTTTCCGAATAGCGTCGAGGAACTCACGCTCGCGTTTTACGAAATCCTGCGTCATGGCGGATTCTCGACCGGCGGCATGAATTTCGACGCGAAGGTGCGCCGCCAGAGCAGCGACGCCGAAGATCTCTTCTATGGCCACGTCGGCGCCATGGATGTCCTCGCAATCGCGCTGGAGCGCGCCGCGGTGCTCGTCGAACACGACCGTCTCGAACAGTTTCGCAAGCAACGTTACGCGGGCTGGGATACGGAGTTCGGCCGCAAGATCCTCACGGGCGGCTATTCGCTGTCTTCGCTCGCCGCCGATGCCACCGCGCACGGCATGAACCCGCAGCACGCGAGCGGCCAGCAGGAACGGCTCGAAAACATCGTCAATCAGGCGATTTACGGGCTGCGCTAGCCGCTGGCGAGACCGGCAAGGATAGACACATGTTCATCGGTATCGATCTCGGGACATCGGGCGTGAAGGCCGTGCTGCTGGACCGCGCGGGCGACGTGCTCGGCAGCGCGAGCGCGCCGCTCGCGGCAAGCCGGCCGCAGCCGCGCTGGTCCGAGCAGGCGCCGCAGGATTGGTGGCGCGCCACGCAGACAGCGCTGCGCGCGTTGCTCGACCAGGCTGCGGCTGCGGGCGTCGAGCCTGCGCGAATCGAGGCACTCGGCCTGACCGGCCAGATGCATGGTGCGACGCTGCTCGATGCAGGCGGTGAAGTGCTGCGTCCCGCGATCCTGTGGAACGATGGCCGTTCCGACGTCGAATGTGTCGAACTGGAACGCGCGATGCCGGAACTGCATGCCATCGCGGGAAATCTGGCGATGCCGGGTTTTACCGCGCCCAAGCTGCTGTGGGTGCGCAAGCATGAACCGGAGGTATTCGCGCGCATCGCGCAGGTTCTGTTGCCGAAGGATTATCTGCGTTATCTGCTCACCGGCGCATTCGCGACGGATGCATCGGACGCTTCCGGCACGCTGTGGCTCGACATCGCGAAACGCGACTACAACGATGCGTTGCTCGCTGCGTGCGGGCTTGCGCGCGAGCAGATGCCTGCGGTCTTCGAGGGCAACCGGATCACCGGTACGCTGCGTCCGGAACTGGCGCGCGAATTCGGGCTGCGCGAGATTCCCGTGGTCGCGGGCGGCGGCGACAATGCGGCGGGCGCGGTCGGCGTCGGCATTGTGCGTCCCGGCGATGCGATGTTGTCGCTCGGCACATCCGGCGTCTATTTCGCGGTATCGGACGGTTTTCGCGCGAATCCCGAGTCGGCTGTCCACAGCTTCTGCCATGCGCTGCCGCAAACGTGGCATCTGATGTCGGTGATGCTCAATGCCGCCAGTTGCATCGATTTCACGGCGCAATGCACCGGTTATGAGAGCGTGGCGGCTCTGCTCGCCGATGCAGAAGCGCAGTCGAACGCGCAAACCGATGCGCGCCGTCCCTGGTTTCTCCCTTATCTGAGCGGCGAGCGCACGCCGCATAACAACGTCAACGCGAAGGGCGTTTTTTACGGCATGACGGCGCAGACCACGCGCGCCGATCTCGCGAATGCAACCCTCGAAGGCGTGGGCTTCGCGCTGCTCGACGGCATGGATGCGTTGCACGCCGCGGGACTCGTGCCCGATTCGATCACGGTGATCGGTGGCGGTTCGCGCAGTGCCTGGTGGACGCAGATGCTCGCCGATATCAGCGGCCGCGCACTGACGCTGCGCGCGGGCGGCGAGGTGGGTCCAGCGCTCGGCGCGGCACGCCTCGCGCACCTTGCGCTGGAGCCGGACGCGCCGCTGGAATCGGTGTGTCCGCAACCGCCTGCGCTGGCCGTGCGCGAACCGGACGCTGCGCGCCACGCCTGGTATCGTGAGGCGCGCAGACCGACGTTTCGCGCGCTCTATCGCGCGCTCGAACCTGTTTTTGCAACCGGAGCCTGACTGGGGCGCCGGGGAAGCAGAAAGCTGCCCGGCCGGAGTAGCCGTGCAGGAAGATAAGTAGTCCTGTTGTCATGCCGCCGTGTCCTTTCGCGGGCGCGTGCGTCTTGCAAACATTGGCGCACCGGATCCGCATATCGGCGGGACCGCTACGGGCCAACAAAAAGGAAAAGGAGTTGGAGACATGAAATTTGCCAAACGTCGTTCGGTTCTCGGCTCGCTCGTTTGCGGGGCCGTGCTTGCGAGCCTCTCGCTCGCCGCGCCGCTCGCGCATGCAAGCAAGGATCATCCCGAGATCGGTTTTTGCATCGACGATCTGCGTGTCGAGCGCTGGTCGCGCGATCGCGACTACTTCGTCGCAGCCGCCGAAAAACTCGGTGCGAAGGTTTCGGTGCAGTCCGCCGACGCAAGCGAAGAGCGCCAGATTTCCCAGATCGAAAATCTCATCTCGCGCGGCGTGGATGTGATCGTGATCGTGCCGTTCAATTCGAAGACGCTCGGCAATGTTGTGGCCGAAGCGAAAAAGGCCGGAATCAAGGTGGTTTCGTATGACCGTCTGATCCTCGACGCCGACGTCGACGCGTACATCTCGTTCGACAACGAGAAGGTAGGCGAACTGCAGGCACAGGGCGTCTTCAACGCGCAGCCGAAGGGCAATTACTTCCTGCTGGGCGGCGCGCCGACCGACAACAACGCGAAGATGCTGCGCGCAGGCCAGATGAAGGTGCTCAAGCCCGCCATCGACCGCGGCGACATCAAGGTGGTCGGCCAGCAGTGGGTGCCGGAATGGAGCGCTTCGACGGCGCTGCGCATCATGGAGGACGCGTTGACGGCGAACAGCAACAAGATCGACGCGGTTGTCGCTTCGAACGACGGCACGGCGGGCGGTGCGATCCAGGCGCTGGCGGCCCAGCATCTGGCGGGCAAAGTGCCGGTTTCGGGCCAGGACGCGGACCTCGCGGCAGTGAGGCGCGTCATCGCGGGCACGCAA
The DNA here is from genome assembly GCF_024281035.1 of Paraburkholderia sp. Lineage (GTDB taxonomy): Bacteria > Pseudomonadota > Gammaproteobacteria > Burkholderiales > Burkholderiaceae > Paraburkholderia. The sequence goes on along the minus strand of NZ_JAMXLH010000066.1, from coordinate 45,437 downwards.
ACCATGACGGTCTACAAGCCGCTCAAGCTGATTGCGAGCCAGGCGGCAAAACTGTCCGTCGATCTCGCGAAGGGCAACAAGCCCGCGTACAACGCGCAGTACGACAACGGCAAGAAGAAGGTCGATACGGTCCTGCTGCAGCCGACGCTGCTCACGAAGAGCAATGTGGACGTCGTGGTCAAGGACGGTTTCTACACGCAGGCACAACTGGCGAGCCAGTAACGGCATGCGGAGCGCGCGCGCCGTTTCGTGCGGCGTCGCGCGCGGCCCGTTGCAGCGAGGTGCAAAGCGTATGACCCAACCACAACCATTGCTGACGATGCGCGGCATCGTCAAATCCTTTGCGGGCGTGAAAGCGCTCGACGGCATCGATCTCACCGTGCGGCCCGGCGAATGCGTGGGCTTGTGCGGCGAAAACGGCGCGGGCAAATCGACGCTCATGAAGGTGCTGTCCGGCGTCTATCCGCACGGCACGTGGAGCGGCGAGATCGATTGGGAAGGCGAGCCGCTGAAGGCCGCGAACGTGCGCGACACGGAGCGCGCGGGCATCGTCATCATCCATCAGGAACTGATGCTCGTGCCGGAGCTTTCCGTTGCCGAAAATATTTTCCTCGGCAACGAGATCACGCTGCCGGGCGGCCGCATGAATTACGCGGCGATGTACCGCCGCGCCGACGAACTGCTGCGCGAACTGAACATCGAAGCGATCAACGTCGCGCAGCCCGTGATGAACTACGGCGGCGGCCATCAGCAGCTCATCGAGATTGCGAAGGCGCTCAACAAGCGCGCGAAGCTGTTGATTCTCGATGAGCCGTCGTCGTCGCTCACCGCCGCCGAAACGAAGATTCTGCTCGATATCGTGCGCGATCTAAAGCGGCGCGGCGTGGCATGCGTCTACATTTCGCACAAGCTCGACGAAGTCGCGGCCGTGTGCGACACGGTCACGGTGATCCGCGACGGCAAGCACGTGGCGACCGAGCCCATGCAGTTGCTCACGACCGACCGCATCATCGCGATGATGGTGGGCCGCGAGATCCGCAACCTCTATCCGCGCGAGCCGCACGAGATCGGCGACGTCGTGTTCGAAGCGCGCAACGTGACCTGCTTCGACGTCACGAACCCGCGCCGCAAGCGTGTGGACGATGTGTCGTTCTCGGTGCGGCGCGGCGAAATTCTGGGCGTGGCCGGGCTCGTGGGCGCGGGGCGCACGGAGACGATGCAGGCCATTTTCGGGGCGTATCCGGGTGCGTGCACGGCGAGCGTGCTGCTCGACGGCAAGCCGTTGAAGATCCGCTCGCCGCTCGATGCGATCGAGGCCGGCGTCGCGATGGTGCCCGAAGACCGCAAGCGTCACGGCATCGTGCCGCAACTGGGTGTGGGCCACAACATCACGCTCGCCGTGCTCGAACGCTTCTCGAAGGGCGGACGCATCGATGCCGCTGCAGAACTCGACACCATTCGCACGGAAATGCAGCGGCTGTCCGTGCGCGCGGCCAATCCCATGCTCTCGATTGCGAGTCTTTCGGGCGGCAACCAGCAAAAAGCCGTGCTGACGAAAATGCTGCTGACCGGCCCGAAGGTGCTGATTCTCGACGAGCCCACGCGCGGCGTCGACGTCGGCGCGAAGTACGAGATCTACAAGCTCATCTTCGAGCTTGCGAAGCGCGGTGTGGCGATCGTGGTGGTGTCCTCCGAGTTGCCCGAAGTGCTGGGCATCAGCGACCGCGTGCTCGTCATCGGCGAGGGCGAGTTGCGCGGCGACTTCGTCAATCGCGGTCTCACGCAGGAACATATTCTCGGCGCGGCGATCCAGAGCCGGCGCAGCCCATCCCTCGGTCAAACTGAAAGAGCGAGTGCAGCATGACCCCTGACGTCACCTCCCAAAGTGTGCGCGACGACGCCGAGCACGGCGGCAACAGCTTCGGCATGCGCTTCCAGCAGCTGTTCGCGCGCTACAAGATCCTCGCGTTGCTGCTCGCGGTCGCTGCGATCTGGGCGTTCTTCTCGGCCCTCACGCACGGCGCGTTCATCACGCCGCGCAACGTCTCGAACCTGCTGCGGCAGATGTCGATCACCGGCATGCTCGCGTGCGGCATGGTGTTCGTCATCATCGCGGGCGAGATCGATTTGTCGGTGGGCTCGCTGCTCGGCCTGCTCGGCGGCGTGGCCGCGATTCTGGACGTGAACCGCGGCTGGCCCATCGTCGCAACGGTGCCTGTGGTGCTTGCGCTCGGCGTGCTCGTCGGGCTCCTGAACGGCTGGTGGTCCACGTACCGGCGCGTGCCGTCGTTCATCGTCGGGCTCGGCGGCATGCTCGCCTATCGCGGCGTCCTGCTCGGCATTACAGGCGGGTCCACGATCGCGCCGGTCTCGGACAACTTCGTGTTCATCGGCCAGGGTTATCTGCCGCGACTCGCGGGCGACGCGCTCGCGCTCGTGCTGTTTGCGCTGCTCGCACTGCTGACCGTGCGCCAGCGTGCGAACCGGCGGCGCTATCAGTTGCCGGTCGCGCCGCTGTGGCAGGACGGCGTGAAGATCGTCGGCGCGGGCGCGCTCGTGCTGGCGTTTGTCGTCATGCTCGACAGCTATGGCGGCATTCCCGTGCCCGTGCTGCTTCTGCTGGCGCTCGTCGGCATCTTCACGTGGATCGCGACGCAGACGGTATTCGGCAGGCGCATCTACGCCGTGGGCTCGAATCTCGAAGCGACGCGTCTTTCGGGCGTCAACACGAACCGCGTGAAGCTCGCGATCTTCGCGCTGATGGGCCTCATGTGCGCGTTCGGAGGCATCGTCAATTCGGCGCGTCTCGCGGCGGGCTCGCCCTCGGCGGGCACGATGGGCGAACTCGATGCGATTGCGGCCTGCTTCATCGGCGGCACGTCGATGCGCGGCGGCTCCGGCACCGTGTATGGCGCACTGATCGGCGCGCTCGTGATGGCGAGCCTCGATAACGGCATGTCGATGCTCGATGTCGACGCTTATTGGCAGATGATCGTGAAGGGCGGCATTCTCGTGCTCGCCGTGTGGATCGACGTCGTGTCAGGCTCGAATCGCCGTTGACGGCTGGATCGCAAACGCGCCGTCCTGCCGCGCCGAAATTTCGTCCCGTAAGCGGATGGGAAGAGGGCAAGCCCGCACGGAGCGTGCGGGCGCCCCGAAAGGCGCACGGGGTCTTACGCTACACTTGCTGCAGCCTGAAAATGGAGCAGCAATGATTACTCGGAAAGTATGTCTCGTCGGCCTCGCGGCCACCGCCACCTTGCTCGCAGGATGCGCTGCGCAGTACCGCAATTCCAGCGCGTGCCAACAGGAAATGCGCAGCCGTCTCGCAGACGCGTCGCACGGCGAGCTGACGGTCGTGCACACCGCAGTCGCGTATCGCGGTAGCCGCGTCGTGGTTGAAGGTCACCTCAAAGCGACGCATCAAGCCGGCGCCGCTTCCGGCGCTTCGGATGCTTCGGATGCTTCGGATGCAAAGGCCGCGCTTGTGTCGGCGGCTTCAGCGCCCGCGGAGTTGGCGGCCGAAGAGGAATCGGCGACTGTAGAAGCTTCGGCGGCAGTAGAGGCTTCGGCGGCCAAGGCCGCACCCAAACTCACTACGCCGGTCGACGTGCTTACGCAGAAACTCGGCATCAAGAAACCGCGGCAAACGCCCGCCGCCGCCGAATGCACATTCGACGAGTCGGGCCTCAAGTCGTTTCGCTGGCTCGCGCCGGCGTCGCTCGCGAAGACCACGCCCGACCCGAGCACCCCGTCCGATTGACACCGCACGGACGAATCACGCGAGGCGGCATCCGCCTCTATTTCCGTGTGCTCATAAAGCGCTCCGAACCTTTTTACGGTCAACGGCGCGTTTTACGCACTCGCATGGGACGGTCGCGACTATGGTGCGCAGATCGTATCCGGACGCAAAAACGATCGCCAGTGCGTTGATATCAAAGTAAAAATCCGGATTTTGGGTTTCGCGCGAGCCCGTTTTCGACCGAAGACGAACGCGGCAGCGGCGCAATTGCCGGTGCGTCGATCAGTGACGGGGCGCGGATTTTGCACAGGGGCTCCCGGGACCGGTAAAATAATTGGTTGATCCACGCAAACTGGCCGTGGCGTAGCCGAGGGATTACCCGAACATGAGTGATTTTCATCAACGTCTTGCCATCCGTGCTGTCGCATTCCTGATGGCAGGCGGGCTGGTCGCCGGCTGCAGCTCGCCGTCGGCTCCCAAGATCGATTACCGCAGCGACATCAAAACGAAGGCCAAGGAGTCGTCGCTGGCCATTCCGCCGAACATGCTCGACGAAACGTCCGACCAGCGTTCGCTGCCGCCGGTGGGCGGCGAGACTTCGCTCTCCGCGCTCCAGCGCGTCGAGACCGCAGCGCCGCCGTCGTCGGCCGACGATACGCGCGTGCTCCCGCAGGTGGCGGGCATGCATATCCAGCGTGACGGTACGGAAAGCTGGCTCGTCATCGACAACAAGAAGCCCGACGAGGTCTGGCCGCAGGTGCGCCGCTTCTGGCAGGAACAGGGTTTCCTGCTGGTGGTCGACCAGCGCGACAAGGGCGTCATGGAGACCGACTGGAACGAAACGCACCAGAAGATCAGCGACGGTCTGATCCGCAACACGCTGTCGTGGGCAATGGGCAATTCGTATGTCGGGGCCGAGCGCAACAAGTACCGCACGCGCCTCGAAACGTCGCCGGCCGGCGGCACCTATATCTTCATCAGCCAGAAGGGTTTGAGCGAGCAGGTTGGTGGCGTCAACAACGACAACACGAAGTGGGCGCCGAAGCCCAACGATCCCGCGCTCGAAACCGAATACCTGAAGCGCCTGATGGTGACGCTCGCGAACGCGAAGCCGGGCGTGCCCGACGTGCAGGCCGTCGCCGAAGCGGACGCGAAGCCGGACGCAAAGAACAACGACAAGGCCGACAAGACCGCGTCGAAGGCGGACCCGGCTGCTGCTGCCGTCGCCGCGCAGAACGCCAGCCTTGCAGCGCAGGACGCCGCTGCTTCCGCGCAGTCCGGGCGCGGCCTGTCGTCGTCGGGCGGCCAGTACACGTCGACGGAACTCACGCTCGGCGAGTCGTATGACCGCGCGTGGCTGCGTGTGGGCATCGCGCTCGACCGCGCGAACTTCACCGTGGACGAGCGCGACCGCACGAAGGGCATCTACTACGTGCGCTACGTCGACCCGAAGGACATGACTTCCGACTCGCAGGGTTTCTGGGACCAGGTGTTCCATGGCCGCAAGGAGAAGGTCGCGAAGCTGTACAAGCTGAACGTCCGCGCCATTACCGAGACCCAGACGCGCGTGGCGATCGTCGACGACGCCGGCAAGACCGATACGTCGACCCCGGCTCGCGAGATCATGAACCTCGTCGTGTCGCAACTGCAGTAACGCTTTTGCGGCCCGCACGCCGGGCCTCCATTGAAAAACCCGCCTGCGCATAACGCAGGCGGGTTTTTTTACGCCGGGCGCAACGGCGCTCAGTGCGGAGGAATCATCCAGGTGAACACGTTTTGCTGCAGCCACACGAGGATGCCGAGCAGGACGGTCAACAGGATCGAGTGCTTGAAGGTCTTCGCGAACACGTGACCTTCCTTGCCCTTGAGGTCGGTGGTGGCGACGCCCGTCGAGATGTTCTGCGGCGAAATCATCTTGCCCATCACGCCGCCCGACGAATTGGTTGCCGCCATCAGCACGGGGTTCAGGTTCAGCTGCTTCGCGGCGACCACCTGCAGGTTGCCGAAGAGCGCGTTGCCCGAGGTGTCGCTGCCCGAGAGGAACACAGCCACCCAGCCGAGGAATGCTGAGATGAGCGGGAAGAACGCACCCACCGAAGCCGCGCCGAGACCGAGCGTGTAGGTGAGCCCCGAGTAGTTCATCAGATAGGCGAGACCGACGATGGTCGCCACGGTCAAGATGGCGATGCGCGTCTGGACCCACGTGTCGGAGATCGCGGCGCAGAAGTCCGAGAACTTCAGACGCACGATGAACGCCGTGATCAGCGCGGCGACGAGAATGGCCGTACCGGTGGCGAGCGGCTGGAAGTCCCAGATCGCGCCATAGGGCGTGTTATAGAGCGTGATGAACACGGCCTTGTCGAGGCCCGGCCAGGGAATCTTCGCCTCGCCGTGCGTGAACACCTTCAGGATCGTCCACAGAATCACGACCACGGACACGATCAGCCACGGATACCAGCCTTGCACGCCCGGCACGTCGGCGCGCACTTCCTTCGAGCGGTCGACCTTGATCTCGAACTTCGGATCGGGAGCGGGTTTCCAGACGTGCACGAATGCAATCGTGAGGATCAGCGAAACGAGCGACGAGAGAACGTCGGTCAGGCTGTAGTTAATGAAGTTCGCGGTGACGAACTGCGTGAGCGCGAAGCTGCCGCCCGCGACGAGCAGGACCGGCCACACGCGCAGCATGTTGCGAAAGCCCGCGTAGATGCCGATCACGTAGAACGGCAGTGCCAGCGCGAAGAACGGCAGCTGGCGGCCGACCATCTGACCGAGCGCATCGGCGGGCAGGTGGGTGACGGCGCCAAGCACGGTGATCGGCACACCGAGCGCACCGAACGCCACCGGCGCGGTGTTGAAGATCAGGGTGAACGTCAGTGCTTCGAGCGCCGGGAAGCCGAGCATGATCAGCAGCGAGCTCGTGATCGCGATCGGTGTGCCGAAACCCGAAATGCCTTCGAACAGCGCGCCGAACGAAAAGCCGACCACGACGAGCACGATGCGCCGGTCGTTCGGCAGGTGGTCGAGCAGCCACATGCGAAACGCGGCGAACCGGCCTGAGCGCAGCGCGATGTTGTAAAGCAGAATCGCGGTGACGACGATCCACATGACAGGCCACAGCGCGAACACGGCACCCGCGAAGACGGAGTTGAACGCGAGTCCGACCGGGAACTGCCAGCCGAGGATCGCGACGAGCAGGCCGACGACCAGGCCGGCGAGCGAGGCCTGCCACGCGGGTCGCCGCGCCCAGCCCAGCAGGGCGAGCACGGTGATGATCGGCAAGGCTGCGATTAAGAAGGACAGGAATAGCGAATTGCCGATTGGAGTTAACAACTGGTGGAACATGACGTCTCCTGTTTTATGCGTGTTCGATTCGGCGCGAAAGATGCTCTCCGATACGCGGGGGCGCTGGTGAAGACGGGTGTGTAATTAAGATATTGCTTCACTCCCCGATGCCCCCTAGCAGCATATAAAAGACGGAACCGGCGTCAAGCAGGGAAACTACCGTCAAGCCCAGTTCGGGGTGCGGCATTTGCGGCCGCAACGACGTTGCGGCCGGGCGCGGACGGCGATTTGACGCGGGGTGCGCGGCCCGCGTTTGCGCCTGCCACGACCGCTAAAAACAACGATGCGGCGGGCGCGTTTCGGCCTCGGACGGGCCGCGCATAGTGCGCGAATAGCACGCAGGATAGACCCTGCGGCGACAGCCGCGCACCGGGCATGCAGGCGCATTCCCCCCGGCACGTAATGGGTGCGCGCGCTACGTGTTTGCGAATGTGGAGCGGACGAAACGCGCAGGTGTGTTTCGTACGGTTGGAGTGCCCCAAAAGAGAAGCGGCGCATCCCGTGAACCGGGAATGCGCCGCTCAGCCTCTCTGATCTTCGCGTTTTTGCCTGTCGTTATAGGTGCGTCCGGTTGTGCTGTTTTGCCGTTCGCTGTGCCAGCGCGTGCGCGCTTACTTGCCGACCTGGTTGCCGATGATGCCGCCTACCGCCGCACCGCCGACTGTCGCGAGCGCGCCGCCGGCGAGCGCCGCACCGGCCACGCCGCCAACGCCCGCGCCGATTATGGTGTCCCGGTCGCGTCTCGACAGGTTGTCACAAGCGGAGAGGCTCGAGACGGCCGTCACGAGCGCAGTGAGGGTGAGAAGGGTGCGTGCGCGTCCGAGGGTTTTCATGTTTGACTCCGGGGTGGTTTCGAGCGGCGCGGCCCATGCGGGACGCAGGCCGCGCGGCTACTACACCCATCGTATCCAGCAAACCCGTATCCGGATGTGCGCGATTGTCAGAGAGCCGTTGGAGTCGTAAAAGAGTGTTTCGTGCATTGAAGCCCCGGCAGGCCCACCCTTTTGCCGGGTGGGCCTGCCAGGGTTTCGGGCGCGCATCGGCCGTTACTGGCGCCGATAGATCTCGCCGCCTTGCTTGATGAACTCGACGGCCTTCACTTCCATGCCTTTCTTCAAGGCTTCTTCGTCGCTCACGCCCTGCTTGGCCGCGAAATCGCGCACGTCCTGCGTGATCTTCATCGAGCAGAAATGCGGACCGCACATCGAGCAGAAATGCGCGACCTTCGCCGAATCCTTCGGCAGCGTCTCGTCGTGGAATTCGCGCGCCTTGTCCGGGTCGAGGCCGATGTTGAACTGATCCTCCCAGCGGAACTCGAAACGCGCCTTCGAAAGCGCGTTGTCGCGCACCTGCGCGCCCGGATGACCCTTCGCGAGATCGGCCGCGTGCGCCGCGAGCTTGTACGTGATGATGCCTTCCTTCACGTCGTTCTTGTTCGGCAGGCCAAGGTGCTCCTTCGGCGTCACGTAGCAGAGCATCGCGGTGCCGAACCAGCCGATCATCGCGGCACCGATGCCCGAGGTGATGTGGTCGTAACCCGGCGCGATGTCGGTCGTGAGCGGCCCGAGCGTGTAGAACGGCGCTTCCTTGCACCAGTCGAGCTGCAGGTCCATGTTCTCCTTGATGAGCTGCATCGGCACGTGGCCCGGACCTTCGATCATGACCTGCACATCGTGCTTCCACGCGATCTGCGTGAGTTCGCCGAGCGTCTTCAGTTCGCCGAGCTGCGCTTCGTCGTTGGCGTCGTAGATCGAACCCGGACGCAGGCCGTCACCGAGCGAGAAGGCGACGTCGTAGGCCTTCATGATTTCGCAGATCTCTTCGAAGTGCTCGTAAATGAAGGATTCCTTGTGATGCGCGAGGCACCACTTGGCCATGATCGACCCGCCGCGCGAGACGATGCCCGTCATGCGGTTGGCCGTGAGCGGCACGTACTGCAGGAGCACGCCCGCGTGGATCGTGAAGTAGTCGACGCCTTGCTCGGCCTGCTCGATCAGCGTGTCGCGGAAGATCTCCCACGTGAGGTCTTCGGCTTTTCCGTCGACCTTTTCGAGCGCCTGATAGATCGGCACCGTGCCGATCGGCACCGGCGAATTGCGGATGATCCACTCGCGCGTTTCGTGAATGTGCTTGCCGGTGGACAGATCCATGACCGTGTCGCCGCCCCAGCGGATCGACCACGTCATCTTGTCGACTTCCTCGCCGATCGACGACGTCACGGCCGAATTGCCGATGTTCGCATTGATCTTCACGAGGAAGTTGCGGCCGATGATCATCGGCTCGCTTTCCGGGTGGTTGATGTTCGACGGGATGATCGCGCGGCCGCGCGCGATTTCCTCGCGCACGAACTCGGGCGTGATTTCCTGCAGCGGGTTGGCGCCGTATGCGGCTGCGCCGAACGCCTGGCCCGCGTGCTGGCGGCCCATCATCGCGGCGAGCTTCGCACCGTTCGTGCCGCTCGCCTTGAGGTTTTCCAGGTATTCGGCGCGGCGCTGGTTCTCGCGGATCGCGACGAACTCCATTTCCGGGGTGACGATGCCCTGGCGCGCGTAGTGCATCTGCGAGACGTTCTTGCCGGACTTCGCGCGGCGCGGCGTGCGGTGCAGGCCGGGGAAGCGCAGTTCCGCGGTGGCCGCATCGGCGGCGCGCTCGCGGCCGTATTCCGAAGTCAGGCCCGGCAGCGCTTCGGTGTCGCCGCGCGACTCGATCCAGCGCTCGCGCAGTGCGGGCAGACCGGTGCGAATGTCGATTTTGGCTTCGGGGTCGGTGTAGGGACCCGAGGTGTCGTAGACATAGATCGGCGGGTTTTTCTCGCCGCCGAAGGCGGTGGGCGTATCCGACTGCGTGATCTCGCGCATCGGCACGCGAATGTCCGGCTGCGAACCAGTCACGTAGATTTTGCGGGAATTGGGCAGCGGGGCTACCGCGGCTTCGTCGACGTGCGCGTTGGCGGAAACGAACTTCGGGTTCGCGTTCATGACTCTCTCTCTCCTGTGTCGACCAGAGTTGGCGCTTCAGCGCCTTACTCTGGTCCCATGCCGGTACGGCGGTCGACCAGAGTCGGCGCTTTAGCGCCTGACGCTGGTCTCATGCAAAGCGATGTGAAAACTACGGCTTAGCAGGAGGCGAGACGGAACGTGGACGAATTTCGCGATGAAGAGGTGAGGCCGGTGCTGCCGCGAAATCCGGACGCATCCCTGCGCTGGCATTATCCAGATCAGGTTCAAAGGGTATTTCTCACCCGCGCAATACGCCGCTCGACTTTCGTTCGTCACGGCGCATGACGCAGGACCCCCGCGTAAGCAGGGCAAACAATACACCGCGTTGCGACAATCTGGCAAGTGACGCTTGCCCCTGTCTGTGGTGCCGATGGCGGCGCGCTTGCAAAGTGAATTGGCCGGATGCTGCGGGCCGAAACAGGTCGCGATCGCTTTTGCGCGATTTTCCGTGACGTCGGCGGTTACTTCGCCGGTTATTGCGCCGGTTATTTCGCCATTTCCGCGCTGTTCGTGATGGCGTGACCGCCTGCGGACAAATCCTGCCCGGCACCCGCAACGGTATTGCAGGCGGCGATCGTGCCCGCCGAGGCGGCGATGAGCATCAATGCAATCAGGCGTTTCATGAGCGTTCCTCCGGCGCATCAGGTCACGCGCCGTGCCGCATGCGGCATGCCCGGGCGCTCGAGCCCGGGCTCGTCACGACACCTGGGCGCGTTGCCCCGGGCGAGGGCGCATGGCCACGTGAACCCAGCCCGCGAGCGCCGTGAACACGAGCCCGGCGATGCACACACCGACCCAGCCGAACAGGTGCCAGGTCGTCACGCCGACCGCGGACCCGGCTGCGCCGCCGATGAAGTACGCGACCATGTAGACCGTATTGACGCGGCTGCGCGCCTCGGGGCGCAGCGCGTAGACGCGCGACTGGTTCGAAATCTGCGCGGCCTGCACGCCGATGTCGAGCACGATCACGCCGATCACGAGCCCGAGGAGGCTCTTGCCCGAAAACGCGAAGATCACGAAGGCGAGCGCCATGAGCCAGAGCGACATCGTGATGATGGCGCGCGAGCCGCGCCTGTCGGCGAAGCGGCCCGCAACCGGCGCGGCCATGGCGCCCGCCGCGCCGACGACGCCGAAGAGTCCGGCCGCCTGCGGCCCGAGATGGAACGGCTCGCCCGCGAGCAGCAGCGTGAGCACGGGCCAGAACATGCTGAATGCGCCGAACAGGAACGCGCCCGTGGTGGCGGCTTCGCGCAGTCCGCGCAATTCGACGGTGAGATGCCACATCGAGGCGAGCAGCTTGCCGTAGCCGAGCGTGGACGTGGGCTGGCTGCGCGGCAGTTTCAGAACGACGACGACCGCGAGCGCAAGCAGCATGACGATGGAAACGCCGAACATGGCGCGCCAGCCGAAGTACTGGCCGACGAACCCGGCCACCGTGCGCGCGAGCAGGATGCCGATCAACAGGCCGCTCATGACGGTGCCCACGGCGTGGCCGCGCGCCTCGGGCGGCGCGAGCTCGGCGGCGAAGGGGACGGCTTGTTGCGCGATGGTTGCGAGCACACCGATCGCGAGGCTCGCGCCGATCAGCACGGCAAGGTTCGGCGCCGTGGCCGCGACGAGCAGCGCGATGCAGACGCCCGCGATCTGCATGAGGATCAGGCGGCGGCGGTCGAAGCGGTCGCCAAGCGGCGCGAGCAGCAGCATCCCGGCGGCATAGCCGAGCTGCGTCGCGGCGGGCACTGCGCCAATCCACGCGGAATTCTCGGGGAAGGATCTGCGGAAATCGTCCAGCAGCGGCTGGTTGTAATAGATGCTCGCGACCGAGACGCCCGCGATGGTCGCCAGCAGGAGCAGGAGGCTGCGCAATGACTGGTTGTCGCCAGCGGGTGCGGAAACGGAAGTGGACATGGGGTCAGGAGCGGGCGGCACCCGGCGAAACGAAGGGCTGGAATCAAGGGTGCCGATCATACCGGAGCGAGCGCGATTTCGCCTGCGAATAGCGGATACCAGCGCGGATACCAGCGCCGATACCAGCGCGGAAATCAGCGAGTTGCGCGCGGGATGCGCACGGCTTGTACGTACCCGTGTGCATCCCGCGCGCTGCGTTCAGGGGATCAGGCCGCCCGTGGGTTCGTAAAACGGATAAGGGCCCTCCGATTCGTCGACGTAAGCGTGGTGGGTGACGAGGCCGCCGCGCGGATCGTAGCGATGCAGCGCGAACGCGGGCGGTTCGAGCGTGAATGAGGAGGACGCGCCGGGCGCGAGATCGAGCGTCACCTGATGCGCGGGTGCGGGCACGGTCGAAGCGATCGTGCCGCCGAAGCGCACGAACATCGGCCGATGGACGTGGCCGCAGATCACGCGCTCGACGTTCGGATGCTGCGCGATCAGCGCTGCCAGTGCCTGCGCCGCTGAGTCATCGAGCCGGATCGCGTCCATGTGGCCGATGCCGCAATCGAACGGCGGGTGATGCAGCGCGACGATCACGGGACGCCCGCGCGCGGCGTCGAGCTGCTCCGCGAGCCATGCGAGCCGCTGCGCGCACAGCGTGCCGGCGCTTTGCCCGGGCTGCATGGAATCGAGCGCGATCAGACGCATCTCGCCGATGTCGACGGCATATTGCACGAACTCGCCGCCCGCCCGCAGTTCGGCGCGCTCGGGAAAGACTTCGCGCAGCGCTTCGCGTGCGTCGTGGTTGCCGACCATGAGCCAGTACGGCAGTTCCAGTGGGGCGAGCAGCGCCTTGAGGTGCAGGTACTCTTCGGTCGAGCCGCGGTCGACGAGATCGCCGGTTATGACGACCGCGTCCGGGCGCGGCGCGAGTGCGTTCAGCCGCGCAATCGTACGCGAGAGGCGCGCCGCTGTATCGACGCGCCGGTAGGCGAGCACGCCGGGTTGCTTGATATGAAGGTCGCTGATCTGGGCGAGCAGCATGGGTGTTCTCTCCGGGTAAGGCGCAATTGTCGTAAATGCAATTGTCGCCAGAATTTATGCGAGCGCGATCAGTGCGTCGGCTGCGATTGAAAGTCCGACCGGCGTGCCGGGAGCCAGTTCGACGCGCCCGGCGACGTCGATGACGAGCGCGTCGTGCGTCGCGCCCTCGATCGTCAGGCGGGTGCGTTCGCCGAGAAACGTCGTGCGCCCGATCACGCCGCGCAGGTGCGCGGTGGCGGGATCGGCGAGCGTGGCGTCCTCGGGGCGGAAATACAGCTCGCTCGCACCCGCCATGTGCGGCGCGGCGGCCGGTACGGCGCCGCCGGTCGTGCGCAGCAGGCCGTCCTGCCATTGTCCCGCGAGCCGGTTAAGCGTGCCGACAAACTGCGCGACCGCGCGGCTCGCCGGACGATAGTAGATGTCGCGCGGCGTGCCGATCTGCTCGATGCGGCCCGCGCTCATCACGACGATGCGGTCGCCAAGCTCCATCGCTTCGGCCTGATCGTGCGTGACGTAGACGGTCGTCACGCCGAGTTCGCGCAGCAGCGCGTTCATGTCGCTGCGCAGCGCATCGCGCAGGCGCGCGTCGAGGGCCGTGAGCGGTTCGTCGAGCAGCAGCACGCGCGGACGCGACGCGAGCGCACGGGCGAGCGCGACGCGCTGGCGCTGACCACCCGAAAGCTGGCCGATGTTTTTATCGGCGTGCGCTTCGAGACGCATCATTGCGAACAGTTCGTCGACGCGCTCGCGTGCGGTGTGGGACGGCACTTTCTGGATCTTGAGGCCGTAACCGATGTTTTCGCGCACCGTGAGATTCGGAAAGAGCGCGTAGTTCTGGAACACCATGCCGACCTTGCGGCGCTCGATGGGCAGGGCGGTTACGTCGTCGTCGCCGAATCTCACGCTGCCGCCCGAGTCGGGCGATTCGAGCCCGGCGATCAGGCGCAGCGTCGTCGTTTTGCCGCAGCCGGAGGGCCCGAGCAGTACGAGCGTTTCACCCGCGTCAATCGCAAGATCGAGCGGCTCCAGCACGCGCGCGCCGCGAAACGTCTTCGCGCAACGCGTGAGGGTGATCGGTATGGAATCGAGTTTCATCGGGAATCCTTGTTGGTATGGCGCTTGCGGGCCTTGCGGTTGATCTGGCCGCCCGATGCGTCCACGCCGAGCCATTGCATCGCCACGAGCAACGGCAGAGTCATCATGAGGAAGAGGATCGTGTAGGCGCTGCCCACTTCGATGCGCAGCGACGCGTAGGCGTCGGCGAGGCCGACCGGCAGTGTCCGCGTGTCGGGCGTATGCAGCATCCAGGTGAGATTGAATTCGCCGATCGAGAGCGTGAGCACCGCGAGCGCGCCCGCGACGATGCCGGCCCGCGCATTGGGCAGCACGATCGTGACAAAACGCTGGATGAAGGTTGCGCCGAGACTTGCGGCGCCTTCTTCGAGCGTGCGCAGGTCCGCCGAAGCGCACACGGCCGCGACGGGCCGCACCATGAACGGCAGCGTGAACACCACGTGGCCGACCACGATGAACGCGGTGCTCGAACGAAACGCCGTGAAGCCGCCGTAGACCACGAGCAGCGCGAGCGCGGAGGCGAGGCCCGGCAGCGCGATGGGCATGACGAGCAGTTCCTCGATCAGCCGCGAGAGACGCGTGCGGCTGCGCGCGAGTGCGTAGCCGGCGGGCACGCCGGCGAGGAGTGTGATGACGAGCGTGGCGGCGGCGATTTCGAGCGAGAGGAACACCGACTCGCGATACTGCGTCCAGACCTGATCGAGCCAGCGCAAGGTGAAGCCGCTCGAGATGCCGCGAAAGTAGTTGACCGTGAGGCCGGCGACGATCGACATCCCGACGGGCACGATCAGAAATGCACAGGTGGCAAGCGTGACGCACCATTGCGCGAACGCGAGCCATGTGCGGGCGGAGGGCGGCGCGAGCCGCCTCCGTGCGGTGGATGCGACCGGAGTGACGACTGAGTTCATGTGCGGTTCCCCGATATCGCTTATGCGGTGGCCGCGACAGCCGAGCCGGTCAGGCTGCGCGCGACGGTGAGCACGGCCCAGGTCACCAGCCCGAGCAGGATCGACAGGCCCGCAGCCGTCACCATGTTCGCGTTGAGGGTGAACGCGGTGTAGATGGTCATCGGCAGGACGTCGATGTCGGTGGCGAGCGTGAACGCCGTGCCGAATGCGCCCATGGCCGTCGCGAAGCACACGGCACCCGCCGCGATCAGGCCCGGCGCGAGCGCGGGCAGGATCACATCGCGCACGATGTGCCACGGCGTGGCGCCGAGCGAGCGCGCGGCTTCTTCGAGCGACGTATCGAGCTTCGTCGCGCAGGCCATCACCGTCACGATGACGCGCGGGATCGAAAAGTACAGATAACCCGCGAAGAGCCCGGCCATCGAATAGGCGAATACCCAGCGCTCGCCGGTGAGAGGCAGCGCGAGCGCACCGATCAGCCCCTGACGACCCGCGAGCATGATCACCATGAAGCCCACGACGACGCCCGGAAACGCGAGCGGAAACGTGAGCAACGCGACGAGCGCGGAGCGCCCCGGAAACTGGCGCCGCACGAGCAGCATGCCGCAGATCGTCGAGAGCACGAGCGTTGCCGCCGTGACGGCTGCGGACAGTGCGATCGTCGCGGCGAGACTCTCCATGTAGCGGCTATTCGTGAGAAGCGCGCGATAAGTCTGGACGAAATGACCGTCCGCGCTCACCTGGACGAGCGCGGCCATCGGCAGCAGCCAGAACGCGAGGAAGATCACGAGCGCCGGTGCAACGAGCGCCGCGCGCCAGCGCAGGGGAAAGGTGATGTCGTGCATGTCGGTGAGCGTATCGGTGTGTATCGATGCGTATCGGTGCGTGGAGGGATCAGTGCATGAGCTGCAGATAACGGTCGCCGAACGCCTGCTGTTGCGCCGCCATCTTCGCGAAGTCAACCGGTTTCGCGCGTGCGTACTCGCTCGCGGGCAGAAATTGCGCGGCGATCTGCGGCGACATCGCGCTTGCGCGCACCGGACGCAAATAAGCATTGGCCCACAGCTTCTGGCCTTCGTCGGAGAGCACGAAATCGAGCACCTTCTTGCCGTTGTCGGCATGCGGGCCGTTCTTCACGAGGCTCATCACGTACGGCACCGAAATCGTGCCTTCCTTCGGGATCACGAATTCGACGTTCGCGTGATCCTTGTATTTCGCGCGATAGGCGTCGAAATCGTAGGCGAGCAGGATTGGAATCTCCCCGGAGAGCACGCGCGCGTAGGCCGTCTGCTTCGGCACGATGGGCTGGTTGGCCCTGAGCTTGCCGAACCAGTCGAAGGCGGGCTGGAAATTGTCGAGCGTGCCGCCCAGCGCGAGATTCACGGCGACTGCGCCCGCATAGCCGACGAACGCACTCGACGGATCGAGATAGCCGATCATGCCTTTGTATTCGGGCTTGAGCAGATCGCCCCACGAAGTCGGGACCGGCTTGCCTTCGAGTGCGTCCTTGTTCACGAGGAAGCCGAGCGTGCCGGAATGGATGGCGAACCAGTAGCCCTGCGGATCCTTTTCGTTCGCCGGGATTTCGTCCCAGTGCGCGGGCTTGTACGGTGCGACCAGGTTCTTGTCCTTCGCCTGGACCGCCGACGAGATGCCCAGATACACCACGTCCGCAACCGGGCTCTTTGCTTCGGCCATTAGCTGCGCGATGGCCTGGCCGGAGTTCTTGTTGTCGAACGGCACGCGGATGCCGGTTTCCTTCTGGATCGCCTTGATCTGGCTCGCCCAGTCGGCCCATTCGGGCGGGCAGTTGTAGCAGATCGCGGTTGGTTCAGCGTGGGCGGCGGTGCTCGTCGCGATGCCTGCGGCGAGCGCGATCGATGCAGCGGCAGCAGCGGCCGGGAATGCACGCGAAGCGCGCTTGAGCGACGCGGAAAGTGCGTGGACGGCTGCGCGCACAGAAAAGCAGGATAACGAAATAGCTGAGGCGAATCGGCGAGTCATGACGGATGTCCGGGTCGGGTGAGAAACGTTGTTGGTACAGCAGCGTTGCTGGCACTGTGCCGCCGGGCTGCGGGCGGCACGGCATGGCGAAAGGATCAGGGGAGCATCAGGGAAGCAGCGCGTCGCCGCTTTCGTGCGAAGCGTGCGGCGCCTGACCGGCGCGGGCGAGCGGCGTGTTCGCGATGGCTGCGATCGTGCCGCCCTCGCGCAGCGTATGCGGCAACGTGAGTGCGAGCGGCGCGTCAGCGTATTCGCCGACGATGCGCGCCATCAGCTTCTGCCATGCCGCCCGGCCGATCTCGCGGTTCGGCGTTCTGATGCTCGCGAGCGCTGGCGCAAGCAGTTCGCCCATCGAGAGGCCGTCGAAGCCGAGGATCGACACGTCCTGCGGCACGCGCATGCGTGCGCGACGCAGACCGCGCATCACGACCATGGCAAGCAAATCGTTGCTGCAGAAGAGGGCGGTGGGAGACTGCTGGCTGTCCGTCAGGTGGGCGAGCACGTCGGGCGCGAGTTCGTCGGCATTGAAGTCGATCTCCAGTGCGGGCGCGGGCGTGAGGCCGGCCTGTTGCATCGCGTGCGTGTAGCCCGCATGGCGCTGGCGTGCGCGGTCGGATGCGGCGAGCGTGCCGGCGAGCATCAGAATGCGGCGATGGCCGTGCGCGATCAGCATGCGCACGCCGTCGCTGGCGGCCCGGTAATTGTCGACCGATACCGACGGGCGGCGCTTCGTGTCGTTGTGCATCAACACGTAGAGCGGACCGTCGGCGTCGAGTTCGTCGAGCAGGGGATGTGTGTCCGCGTCGGCGACAGTCAGAATGAGGCCCTCGACGCGTTGCGCGCGCAACGTCTCGATCGCATGGCGCTCGCGCTGCTCGTCATACTGCGTGGTCATCAGCATGAGCCGGAAGCCCTGCTCGGCGGCGAGCTCGTCGATGCCCTGCAGGCACTCGGCGAACACGGGGTTCGCGAGCGTGGGCAGTACGACGCCGATCAGGCGGGTGCGCTCGCCGCGCAACTGGCGACCGAGCGGGCTCGGATGAAACTTCAGCGCCTCGATGGCCTGACGCACCTTGGCGAGCGTGACCGGGCTGACAGTGTGAGGCGCGTTGATCGCTCGCGAGACGGTGGCGATTGAAAATCCCGCATGTGCGGCGACATCCTTGATGGTTGACGTCATGTGTGCGGTCCGGACGTTGTAAACGTTTTCAATGGGCGGATTATGGAAATAGCGTGTGACGTGCAGATGACGCGCCGAGTTTGGGGACGGCGTGGGGCAATGGTAGAATCGCGTCCGCCCTTGCCGGGGTGATGAAATTGGTAAACATAGCGGACTTAAATGAAATTTGAGTGCCCGGCCGGAAACGGCCGGTGCAGAACCCCTCAAATTCGGCGAACCCCCTGGGCCGTGCGGCGCGTGAGCGCGAACGGCACCGAGGCAACGCCGAGCCAAGCCGGTTGCTGCGCATGCGCGGCGGCGCGGAAGGTGTAGAGACTAGACGGGGGGCGCCTAAGGCGGTGCGCGGCGTGCAAGACGCTGTGCGTGGCTAGGGCGAAGGCATAGTCCAGCGCACGAACGCGCACAAAACGATGCGCGCGGCGTCGAAAGACGTGGTGTGACGAAAATCCGCCGCCTAACGGCTTGCCGGTTCAAGTCCGGTCCCCGGCACCAAGAATTCTCCCGCCCGATCCGGGAGATCCAGCAAACCCGCGAAAGCCTGAGGCTTCGCGGGTTTTGCTTTTTCTGCGACCGGTTCAAGACGTGCTTCGCGCGTCTGTTAGCCAAGTCTCATTAGTGATGCGAATTTATCGTTCGCGGCGGGTATCGAGCGCTACTCAGGTGCGTGTCGGCTTCACCGATCGCACGAGACGACATGTGAGATCCAGATGGGCGATGTGGGTTGTGCGCAGGACAGAGCCGTGTTGTACCGGTGCCGCTTGCGCAAGCGTCGCGTAGCAAGGGCGCGCAGCGCATGACAGCGGCTCCGGCGCGAGTGGACCAACAGGCCGAGCGCATTGCGCTTGCGTGCAACTACGGGGAAGGAGACGGGCGCTGCCGCGCGAAGGTTTCCACCGCGGCGATGCGGCGAACACCAGGCGACGAACCCCACGCGGTGAACCCGGTTGATCGCGCCTGCCCGAATGACCGATGTGGCTGGTGATTCGGACTACCAGTGCGAACAACGGCTGAAGCGGCAGGGACTATCGGTGTCGGAATCGACCCGTGCGCGGATCGATCATCCGGGCGAAACCAAACAGGGCAAGAATCCCGAACGGACACACAATCAGGAATGCGGTCACCATGTAACCACCTGCGACGAAGCGTAACGAAATGTGTCGCCAGTTTATCCCAGGAATGCTGTCTGAATATTAGGGAGAACGACAATAATTTATTTCGACAATGAGAAAGATGTCGCGAACGGAAAGGGTTGCGGATCGGATGGCATGCTCGGCCTGCTGGACCTGGCGGCCTGCAGCGCCAGGCAGTGGACGTACCGGTTCAGATGCAGTCGAAGATCAATACGACTGACTGCGCCGTTACGTCGCGCAGCCCCTCGGTGTGCATTTCGACGGTGTGCATTTCCTTCCTGAATTTTTTGCAGTAGGCCTGTGCCTCGCCGATACCGGCGTTGCGCACGCGATTCCAGGACACGATGTTCCAGCGTGCGCGGCTCGTCACGATCAAATGCCCATCTTGTTGCGAGTGCACATCGGTTACCGATGTGCACGCTGCCAGCACGCTGACTCCGGCTAGCAGGACGAGTCCTCTCATAGATCCTCCAGATACCGGTGCATTGTCGCCGCGTCATGGCAGTGATTGCAACCTATAAGAATCGGGATGACGCGATGTGCCGCACTTATGCTGCGCCGCATTGCGACGACTCAGTGTCAATCGGCCCGCAGACTCACGCGCCGAACGTTACCAGCCGGGTGATAACGGTTGCGTCTGCAACCGGGACAGCGCGGCCGACTGGTTGTGGGCGGCACGGTTGCCGATCTGGCGCCGATCTGGAAGCCAGGTAGGACGAACGGAAGAGTCCTCCGTGGCTGCACGCGCCGATGTTCTGGAGGCCTTGTGCTAGCCGCCTTCGTGAGCCCGCACGGCGTGTCACGGTGCGGTTCGCGAGACGAAGTGCGAAGACGATCATGGCGCGGTCGACGAATGCCCGCCGCCAGATTTCGTTTCCGGTTGCTGCTCGCGCGACTCAGGAATTCATCGCAAGAATTGGCGTGTTTTGCGGTGATGCGGTGCAGCAGGTGCTGCCCGAGAAACGTAGCTGAGCGTGCGTACACGTCATGCTTCGTCGGATAGGGTTTGCGATCGCTTCACCGCTGCGCCTTGCGTGATGTGACGCCGTGTTGTCGCGACGATGTGAAGGCGTTTGGCGAAGCCGTACGCTGCGCCGCATCACGTCGAACGTCAGCAAACGAATTCACGTCTGCTGCGTGCGAAAGGGAATCTGGTTCGGAAAAACGGCGCGCTGCCGGACCCGAGCGGCTGTTCTGCGTCGATTGTTCATCTTGCGCGACAAGTGACTTCGTATTCGGCCCATTTATCGGGGAATGGCGGGTTTCTAGAATGGCACACATGGAAACGCCATGGCATCCCGCGGGAGGTGATGGCGAAGCGGGAGCCATTATGAAATCCTTTATCGAACGCCAGTTATTTCAACCTGCACTCGTTTTACCCATGGTGGACCTAATGCAGATGATGGTTTCGACCGACTTCAATTTGAGCCAGGTCGGGCTGATCGTCGCCACGCGCAGTGCGCGTGCCGCTCTGCAACGCTCGCGCGAACTGTTGTGCGCTGCGCACGGTGAATGCGTTCACTGAAGCCCCGGATTGCCGATACGAAACCCCGATCCCCTGACGCGCGCCGGCACGGTTTGTTCAGTGCTGTAGCGTGAGTCCGTGAGCCGTGCCGCGCTGCGGGGCGGCTCTTTTTTTCCCGATTTCCTTACGGAAAATGCGCCTCTGGATACCGCCTGGCGGCACACGTGCGCGCGGGCGCCGCCGTTAAAACGACAGGCGTAAGATGCCGCGAATCGTTACGGAACTGCGGTCAGTGCACTGCGTTCTCGCAAACTCACGAAGGAGAGGCGGCATGTCACAACATTTCGACGCAATCGTGATCGGCACGGGGCAGAGCGGGCCCGCGCTTGCCGTGCGCCTCGGCAAGAGCGGCCGCAAGACAGCGGTGATCGAGCGCGCTGCGTTCGGCGGCACCTGTGTGAACGTCGGATGTACGCCGACCAAGGCTTATGTCGCCTGCGCGCGCGCCGCGCATGTCGCACGCCATGCAGCTGACTTTGGCGTGCAGGTCGACGGTGACGTGCGCGTCGATCTCGCTTTCGTGAAGGCGCGCAAGGACCGCATCATCGGTGCTTCGCGCGATGGCGTCGAGCGCTGGCTGCGTGCGACGCCGAATGTCACGGTGTTTCAGGGACACGCGCGCTTCACGGGGCCGCATGCGGTGAGCGTCGAGGTAGCCGGTGGAGAGTCGCTCGCACTCGACGCCCCGGAAATTTTCCTCAATACCGGCACGCGCGCCTCGGTGCCGTCGCTTCCCGGCCTCGAACGTATCCGATACGAAACCAATTCCTCGATCCTTGCGCTAGAGGTACTGCCGTCGCATCTGGCGATCGTCGGCGGCAGCTATATCGCGCTGGAATTCGCGCAGATCTTCCGGCGGTTCGGCAGCCGCGTCACGGTGCTCGTGCGCGGTGCGCGCGTGCTTGCGCGCGAAGATGAAGATGTCGCCCTTGCGGTACAGGAGGTGATGACGCGCGAGGGTGTCGAGTTTCGCTTCGGAACGGCCCCGCGCGCCGTCGAGCCGCTCGGCGACGGCGGCACACGCATTGCCCTCGACGATGGTGTGCTCGATGTCTCGCATCTGCTGTTCGCGACGGGACGCATCCCGAACACCGATGATCTGGGGCTGGAAGCGGCGGGCATCGCACGCGACGCGCACGGCATCATTCCGGTCGACGGACAGTTGCGCACGAAGGTCGAAGGCGTCTGGGCGCTTGGCGATGTGAACGGGCGCGGCGCGTTTACGCATAGCTCATACGACGACTATCAAATCATCGCGGCCAATCTGCTCGATGGCGGGAATCGCAGTGCCGACAAGCGCATCCCGGCCTACGCGGTGTTCGTCGATCCGCCGCTCGCGCGCGTGGGCATGAGCGAACGTGCGGTGCGCGAGAGCGGGCGGCCTGCACTTGTTTCGACCATGCCGATGTCGCGCGTGGGCCGTGCCCGTGAGCGCGGCGAGACGGACGGTTTCATGAAGGCGCTGGTGGATGCGCAGACGAAGCGAATACTGGGCGCGTCGATCTTCGGCATCGAGGGCGACGAAGCGATCCACACGTTCATCGACATCATGACCGCCGATGCGCCGTACACGACGCTGCAGTTTGCAATGCATATTCATCCGACCGTGAGCGAGCTGGTGCCGACGCTGCTCGACGGGCTGAGGCCACTGAAATGAGCGCGATCTCGCCGGGTGCGTCCGGCAACCTGTTCGTGGGCATCGAGCACGAAGCGACCGACGAGCGCTTCGACCGGCTGGTGACGCGGCGCGGTTTGGTGATCGAGCGGATCATATCGACAGGCCAGGCGAACCCGGATGGATTCTGGTACGACGATCCGCGCGAAGAATGGGTGGTGGTGCTGACTGGCGCCGCGGCCCTGCAATTCGAAGCCGACATGCCCGTTCGGCGTCAGTTGCTGCCGGGCGACTACGTGCATATTCCTGCACATTGCCGGCATCGCGTGGCATGGACCGACGAGACGGTGCCGACCGTCTGGCTCACCGTTTACTTCAGTGCGGACGAGGGCGCGGCTGAGGGCGAGGCCTGAAACCGGGTCGTGGGTTTCCGATCGTACCCAGGCGCTGAACACCGTCGACAATAATCGCGCCTGAGCCCCATTTGCACGCGCTTCGCGTGCCAGACCGCATCTGCACAACCCATGCGCGCACAAAACTCGCTTCGCGTTGCCCTGGTTTCCGATACGCACAATCTGGTTCGGCCCGAACTGCTGCGTTTTCTTGCCGGCTGTGACGCGATCGTTCACGCGGGGGACATTTGCGATTCGTCCGTGCTTGCCGCACTCAGCGCGATTGCACCGCTGACCGCCGTGCGCGGCAATAACGATCGCGGAGCATGGGCAGAAGCGCTTCCGCTGCAAACGGTGCTGGAACTCGGCGGGGTGAAGATCGCGGTCGTGCACGAATTACGGGACCTGCGCGACGATCCCGTGAGCACGGGCGTCGCAGTGGTCGTGAGCGGCCATTCACATAAGCCTTCGCTGGAGGTTCGCGATGGTGTGCTCTATGTGAATCCGGGCAGCGCAGGGCCACGCCGTTTCAGATTGCCCGTTTCGGCCGCGATGTTGATCATCGGAAAATCGGGCGAACTAGGCGTCGAGCATGCGCAGCTAGTCGCGTAACGCGCTACTGCCGCAAAACAGTGCAAAAAGAGTGCACAAAAGAAATCCGCGCTGGGGGCGCGGATTTCTTCATGCCGGCGGGCGGCCTGTCGCGAGTGGGCGAGGCCGGGGCTGGGATCAGCCCTCGGTCGGCGGCACGTAGCCCGCTGCCTGGTCGGCGCCGTCGCCGAAGAAGAACTTCTCCGTCTGCTTGATCAGGTATTGACGCGCGCGCGGGTCGGCCATGTTCAGGCGGTTTTCGTTGATCAGCATGGTCTGGTGCTTGAGCCACATCTGCCAGGCTTCCTTCGAAACGCTTTCATAGATGCGCTTGCCGAGTTCGCCGGGCAGCGGCGGAAAGTCGAGACCCTCGGCTTCCTTGCCGAGCTTTGCGCATTGGATCATACGGGCCATGCTGTGCTACTCCTGTAGTCGTTTGTGTGGGGGGTGTCGCGCTTCATCGGTAGATGAGGACGCTCAAAGCTGTTTCATCAGCACGAGCGACTTGCGCTGCCAGTTGTAGAGCCGGCGGCGATCTTCGGGCAGGTCGTCGACCGTTGCCTTCACGAAGCCGCGTTTGAGGAACCAGTGTTCGGTGCGCGTCGTCAGCACGAAGATGCGCGTGAGGCCGCGCGCCCGCGCGCGCTGCTCGATGCGGCGCAGGAGGCGCTCGCCGTCGCCCGCGCCTTGCGCTTCGGGCGACACGGTCAGGCACGCCATCTCGCCGATGCGCTCCTGCGGATACGCATACAGCGCTGCACAGCCGAACAGCACGCCGTCGTGCTCGATCACCGAGAAGTGGTCGATGTCGCGCTCGATCTGGTGACGGCCGCGGCGCACGAGCGTGCCGTCCATTTCGAGCGGTTCGATCAGCGTGAGAATGCCGCCGACGTCGTCGGGCGTCGCTTCGCGCAGGCTCTCCAGGTTCTCGTACGAGATCATGGTGCCCACGCCGTCGTGCAGGAACAGTTCGAGCAGGACACTGCCGTCGAGCGCGTACGGAATGATGTGCGCACGGCCGACGCCGCCGCGGCACGCGCGAATCGAGTGCTTCAGATAGAAGGCCGCGTCGCCGAGCACGGTGCCGCTTTCGTGCAGCTTGTAGGCGTCGTCGAGCGACAGTTCACGGATCAACTCGCCTTCCGCGTCGATGAGGCCCGGTGTTTCCGTAAGGAAAATAATCTTGTCGGCGCGCAGCCCGATGGCTGCAGCCGACGCAACGTCTTCCATCGACAGATTGAACGCCTCGCCGGTCGGCGAGAAACCGAGCGGCGAGAGCAGCACGAGCTTGCGGCTCGCCAGCGAATGTCTGATCGAGTCGGCGTCGATCTTGCGCACGAGACCCGTGTGCTGAAAGTCGACCCCGTCGAGAATGCCCACGGGCCGCGCCGTCACGAAGTTGCCCGAGACGACGCTGATGTGCGCGTGCGCCATCGGCGTGTTCGGCAGACCCTGGCTGATCGCGGCCTCGATGTCGAGACGCACTTCGCCCGCGGCTTCCTTCGCCGATTCGAGCGCCCGCGCGTCGGTAATGCGCATGCCGTGCGAGAACTCCGATTCGACGCCGTGCAGGCTCATCTGCTCCTCGACCTGCGGGCGCGAGCCGTGCACGAGCACGATCTGGATGCCCATGGCCTGCAACAGCGCGATGTCGGCGACGAGCGCGTTGAGCAGATTCTGGTGCACGACCTCGCCGCCAAAACCGACGACGAACGTCTTGTTATGGAACGCGTGAATGTAGGGTGCGACCGATCGCATCCAGTCGACGAACTGCGCGTGCTGCGAGACGGACTCCGCGGCGCCGGAGGAAGCCGGCGAGCCTGCGGGCGCGGGGACGAGGTCGGTTTGGGAATTCATGCCCGGGATTATAATGCGCCCCCATGTCGAATGTACCCAAAAGACCTGTCGGCGGGCAGGGCAGCAACAGCCGCGACGAGACCGGCGCGGCGCGCGATGGTGCGCACGAAAAACGTGGCGCGCAGCGCTATGCCGAGGCGCCGAAGCCGGCGTCGGCGCAACGGCTCGCGGAACTCGTGCGTGGCGGACCGCCTGGCGGCGCGAGCAACCAGCAAAAGCGCGCGGATAAACCGCTCGCTCAGCCGCAGCCGCGGCAACAGCCCGCGGAGCGCGAAAAGCAGCCCGCGACGGGCGAAAAGCAGCCTGAAACGCAGCCGCAAATGCAGCAGCAAGCGAAGCCGCAAGCGAAACCGCAGGCGAAATCCGGGAGCGAGCGCGTGCAACCGGCGCACCCGCGCGAGCGGCAGGCGGGGCAGCAGGCAGTGGCACAGGCGAAATCCCAGCCGCAGTCACAGTCACAACCGCAGTCGCAGTCACAACCGCAACTGCAACCGCAGTCCCAATCGCAGCCGCAGCCGCAGCGGCAATCGCAGCCGCAGCCGCAGTCACAGTCACGACCGCAGCAACAACCGCAGCCTCAGCAACATAAACCGCGTCGCGAGCAACCCGCGAAGCCGCGCAACGACAATCCGTCGCCCGCACGCGGAGCGCACACCGAGCGGCGCGACGCGCAGCCGCCGAAGCCGTCGGGCGATCGGCCAGCCGCGCCGCGCGCGCAACAGCCGGCGCTGCGCACGTCTTCGCCAGGATCGCGCGACGCCAGGCCTCGCCAGCCGCAGGGCACGGCAGCGCGCGCGCCTGAACCGGCCGAAGCGCGCGTCTCGCGCGAAGCGCCGCCGCAGGCGGGCGTGCCCGCGCCTGCGCCCGCCGCAAACGGCGAACGCAAGGAAAGCAAGGAACGCAAAGAACACAAGGAGCGCACCGAACGCCCCGCGCGCCGCGTCGTCGAGCTGAATCCCGTTCCGCCCATCAAATTCCCCGAGGCGCTGCCGGTCAGCGGCCGCCGCGAGGAAATCGCGCGCGCCATCGCCGAAAACCAGGTCGTGATCGTGAGCGGCGAGACCGGCTCGGGCAAGACCACGCAGTTGCCGAAGATCGCGCTCGCGCTCGGGCGCGGCCTGGGCGCGGGCGGCACGGGGCTCATCGGCCACACGCAGCCGCGCCGGATCGCGGCGTCGGCCACCGCGCGCCGGATCGCCGACGAACTCGCCACGCCGTTCGGCGAGGTGGTGGGCTACAAGGTGCGCTTCACGGACAACCTCTCGCCGGGCGCCTCGGTCAAGCTGATGACCGACGGCATCCTGCTTGCCGAGACGCAGACCGATCCGCTGCTCAAGGCCTACGACACGATCATCATCGACGAAGCGCACGAACGCAGTCTCAACATCGACTTCCTGCTCGGCTATCTGAAAGAGATCTTGCCGCGCAGGCCGGACCTGAAGCTCATCGTGACGTCGGCGACCATCGACGCCGACCGTTTCGCGCGCCATTTCGGCGGCGAGGAGACGCCCGCGCCCGTGATCGAGGTGAGCGGGCGGCTGTATCCGGTCGAGGTGCGCTACCGGCCGGTGGTCGAGGACAGTCCGGCGGTGAAGGCTGCCCAGGGCACGACGGGGCGCGAAAAAGGCAAGCCGCAGCGCGACTCGGCGCGCGATCGCGATCTGATGGATGCGATCGTCGACGCCGTCGACGAACTGTGCCGCGAAGGTTCGGGCGACGTGCTCGTGTTCCTGCCGGGCGAGCGCGAAATTCGCGACGCCGCCGAGGCGCTGCGCAAGCATCATCCGCCGCACACGGAAATCCTGCCGCTCTTCGCGCGGCTTTCGGCCCAGGAGCAGGAGCGCGTATTCAAGCCGTCGAACGCGCGCCGCATCGTGCTCGCCACCAACGTCGCGGAAACGTCGCTCACGGTGCCGGGCATCCGTTATGTAGTCGATACGGGTCTTGCGCGCGTGAAGCGCTATTCGTACCGCAACAAGGTCGAGCAGCTGCAGATCGAGTCGATTGCGCAGGCCGCCGCGAACCAGCGTGCGGGCCGCTGCGGCCGCGTCGCGGACGGTATCTGCATCCGCCTGTACGAAGAGCAGGATTTCCTTTCGCGTCCAAAATTTTCCGATCCGGAAATTTTGCGTTCGTCGCTCGCGACGGTGATTCTGCGTATGAAATCGCTGCATCTCACGGCGATCGAAACCTTTCCGTTTATCGAGCCGCCGCCGGGCCGCGCGATTGCGGACGGTTATCAACTGCTGGGCGAACTCGGTGCCGTCGACGACGACAACGCGCTGACGCCGCTCGGGCGCGAACTCGCGCGCCTGCCGCTCGATCCGCGCGTGGGCCGCATGATTCTCGGCGCGCGCGACGAGCAGTCGCTGCGCGAAGTGCTCATCATCGCAAGCGCGCTATCGGTGCAGGATCCGCGCGACCGGCCAATCGAAGCGCAGGAGCAGGCCGACCAGGCGCACCGCCGTTTCGCCGACGAGCGCTCCGAATTCCTGCAGTGGCTCAAGATCTGGGCCTGGTTCGAGGAGGCCGTCGCGCACAAGAAGTCGAACCGGCAACTGATCGATTCGTGCCGTGCGAATTTCCTCTCGCATTTGCGGTTGCGCGAGTGGCGCGACGTTCACTCGCAACTGCTGACGGTCGTGCGCGAGCACGGCTGGCGGATCAACGAATCGGTGGCGACGTACGAGCAGATCCACCATGCGCTGCTGACGGGCCTGCTCGGCAATATCGGCCTGAAAGCCGACGACGAGCCGCATTTTCTCGGCGCGCGCGGCATCAAGTTCCATCTGTGGCCGGGTTCGGCGCTCGTGAAGAAGGCGGGGCGCTGGGTGGTCGCCGCCGAACTCGTCGAAACGAGCCGCCTCTACGCGCGCTGTATCGCGAAGATCGAACCCGAGTGGCTCGAAAAGGTCGGCGCGCATCTGCTGAAAAAGTCGCTTTCCGAGCCGCATTGGGAAAAACGTGCGGCCCAGGTGAGCGCCTACGAGCGCGGCGTGCTTTACGGCTTGCCCGTGTATCAGCGCCGTCGTGTGGCGTTCGGCAGGCAGGATCCGGTCCGCGCGCGCGAACTCTTTATTCGCGGCGCGCTCGTGGAAGGCGAGTTCGACACGAAGCTCGCGTTCTTCGCGCACAACCGCAAGCTGCTGGCCGATATCGAACAACTCGAGCACAAGTCGCGCCGCCAGGACGTGCTGGTGGACGACGAACTGATCTACGGCTACTACGATCAGGCGATTCCCGCGGGCATTTACTCGGGCGCATCGTTCGAGCGCTGGTATCGCGATGAAGTCAAAAAGAGCGGCCAGCCCGAGGACAGGCAGCGCCTGCTGTATCTCTCGCGCGACGACCTGATGCGCCACGAGGCGGCGGGCGTCACGACCGATCTGTTCCCGAAGCGCATGACGATGTCGGGCGTCGCGATGGCGCTCACGTATCACTTCGAGCCGGGCTCGCCGCGCGACGGCGTGACGCTCGCGGTGCCGCTCTACGCGCTCAATCAGGTCGATGCACGGCGTTGCGAGTGGCTCGTGCAGGGCATGCTCAAGGAGAAGGCGCAACTGCTGCTGAAGTCGCTGCCGCAGAAATTGCGCCGCCATTGCGTGCCGCTGCCCGACTACGCGGCGGGTTTCGCCGAGCGGGTGTCAGGCGAGCGCTTCGGCGCACGCGGTCTGCTGGAAGCGCTGATCGAGGATGTGCGCGAGCAGAAGCAGATCGCGCTGAAGCTGGCGGACTTCAAGCTGGAAACGTTGCCCGCGCACCTGTTCATGAACTTCAAGGTGATCGACGAGCACGGACGCCAGCTCGCGATGGGCCGCAATCTCGCGCAACTGCGCGCCGAACTGGGCGCGCAGGCACAGCAGCAGTTCCAAAAACTCGCTGCGAGCGCAACGGCCCAGGTCGCGCAGACCGGTGAGAGCCTGCCCGAGCAACGCGTGCAGCCGGGCGCGGCGGCGCGCACGAGCGTGCCGTCCGACGCGGCAGAACCGGTGGTCACGGCCACGGCGCTCTACGAGAACCTCACGACCTGGAATTTCGGCAAGCTGCCTGAACTGCTGGAAATCCGCCGGGGCGGACAGACGCTGTTCGGCTACCCGGCGCTCGTGGATCGCGGCACGCATTGCGACGTGGAAGTGTTCGATTCGCCCGAGGAAGCGGCGCGCATTCATTGCGCGGGCTTGCGACGTCTTTTCGCGCTTCAGTTGCGCGAGCCGATCCGCTATCTGGAGAAGAACCTGCCCGGGCTGCGCGAGATGGCGATGCATTTCATGGCGCGCGCGACGCAGGAAGAGTTGCGCGATCAGTTGATCGAACTCGCACTCGACCGTGCCTGCCTTCAGGACCCGCTTCCCGCTGACGACGCCGCTTTTCACGCGCGCCGCGACGAGGGCCGCGGACGCCTCTCGCTGCTCGCGCAGGAGATCGCGCGGCTCGTGGGCCAGATTCTTGCCGAATACGCGAGCGTGGCGAAGAAGCTCGTGCAGGCCAGGGCATTCGGCCAGGCCGCCGTCGACATGCAGGCCCAGCTCGATGCGTTGACCGGCAAGCGCTTCATCGTCGATACGCCTTATGCGCAGCTCGTGCACTTTCCGCGCTATCTGAAGGGCATTGCGCTGCGCATCGACAAGCTGCGCGCCGACGCTGCGCGCGACGCCCGCCAGTTCGCCGAATTCCAACCGCTCCTGCAGCAGTATCAGCGTGCGCTGTCGCAGCGCGGCGGCGTGTTCGATCCGCGGCTTTCGGAGTTCCGCTGGCTGCTGGAGGAACTGCGTATTTCGCTTTTCGCGCAGGAGCTGCGCACGCCGATGCCCGTGTCGGTCAAGCGGCTCTACAAGGTCTGGGAATCGATGCAGCGCTGATGGCAAACGCGTGCGCGGGGCGGACGTTCAATGGGGGTAAGAACGTCTGTGTCGCGGGCGCGCGACGGTTTGCCGCATAAGGTGCGTTTCGCCGTAGCCCGGCCATCCTGCGACAAACTGGCCGATCTACAATCACGCTCCTCCCGCCTCGTGAATTCCCATGCGTAACTCCGAATTTCGCCGCGCCGCCGGCCGTCTTGCCGCTGCGGGCGCACTGGTCTGCGCATCGTTCGTCTCGCTGGCCGCGCACGCGAACAACATCATCGTGCTCAATTCGGGCGACGCCACGCTCAGCCTGATCGATTCGCAGACGCATCAGGTCATGGGCACCGTGCCGACCGGCAAGGAGCCGCATCACCTCTTTCCGACGCCGGACAGCCGCTCGCTCATCGTCGCGAATTCGGTCTCGAACAATCTGCTGTTCGTGGATCCGCAAACCGGCAAGCCGCAACTGCTCGTCGAGAACGTCGAAGATCCGTATCAGCTCGGTTTCTCGCCCGACCGCAAGTGGTTCGTCACGACCGCGCTGCGCCTCGACCGGCTCGACATCTATCACTACGCGGGCGGCGCCGTATTCACGGTCGCAAAGCGTCTGCCGCTCTCGGCCATGCCGAGCCACCTCGCATTCACGCGCGACAGCCGCACGGTGTTCGTGTCGCTCCAGTCGTCGGGCGAGATCGCGGCCGTCGATCTGCCTTCGCAGCAGGTGCTGTGGAAAATGCCGGTCGGCTCCGCGCCCGCGGGCCTGTGGCTCACGCCGGGCGACAAGTACCTTCTCGTCGGCATGACGGGCGCCGACTACGTTGCCGTCGTCGACTGGCGCAACCAGAAGATCGTCAAGCAGATCGCGGTGGGCAGGGCCGCGCACAACTTCCGCTCGCTCGCGGACGGCCGCCATGTGCTGGTGTCGAGCCGCGTGTCGAACACGATCAGCATCGTCGACGAAGTCGCGCTCGAAAAAACCGGCGAGATCGGCGACCTGCTGCCGGGGCCGGACGATATGGAACTCTCGGCCGACAAGCGCTATCTGTGGGTGACGTTCCGCTTCGCGAAGCAAGTCGGCGTCATCGACATGCACACGAAAAAGCTCATCAAGACGATTCCCGTGGGCCGCTCGCCGCACGGCATCTACTTCTACGACCGCGCGCCCGTCATGGCGCCGAACGGCGCGTGATTTTGCCTGACTGCGCCTGAGGTTGCGCAATCGCAACTGAGCGCAACTGAGCGCAGCGGAGGGGGCGCGGGCGGCGGGAGCGAAGCTCGCGCGCTGCAAAGCAGCAGGGCGGAGGTTTCGTCCCGCTTCACCCGCCGCGCGCGCGCTGGTTTATGCTTCGGGCTATAGTCAATCGCGCCCACGAATCCCGTGTTCTTCACCTATCCTGTCGACGTTCTCCGCCCGCATGAATGATCTGATGCGCTCGTTCGGACGCGCGCTTGCCAGCGCGTTTCACCCCGTCATGCTGTGGCTCACGTTCTTGCCGTTTCTCGTAGCGGCCATCGTGTGGGGCGGTCTGCTTTACGCCTTCTGGCAGCCGCTGATCGACACCGCGCGCATCTGGCTCCAGAACTGGGGGTTCACGTCCACGCTCTATCACCTGTTCGACTGGCTCGGCTTCGGCGCGATGCGCGCCGTGATTGCGCCGCTCGTCGTGATTGCCGTCGCCATTCCGCTGATCGTCGTGACCGTGCTGCTGCTGATCGTCGCGCTCTCGATGCCGCGCGTGATCCGTTATCTGTCGGCCCGGCAGTACGCGACGCTCGAAATGCGGCGCGGCGGAAGCTGGTACGGCAGTCTCGTGTATTCGCTGTGGACCACGCTCGTCTGCATCGTGCTCATGATCGTCACGCTGCCGCTGTGGCTCGTGCCGCCGTTCTTCGCGCTGATCCCGCCGCTCCTGTGGGGCTGGCTCACGTATCGCGTGATGACCTATGACGCGCTCGCGCTGCACGCGAGCGCCGAGGAACGCCGGGCGCTGGTGCGCCGCTATCGGCTGCCGCTGCTCACGATCGGCATCGTGAGCGGGCTGCTCGGCTCGCTGCCCACGGCGATCTGGGTTTCGTCGGCGTGGCTCGTCGTGCTGTTTCCGGCGGTCGCCGCGCTGACCATCTGGATCTACGCATTCATTCTCGTATTCACGGCGCTATGGTTCGGCAACTACTGCCTGCGCGCGCTCCAGCGCATGCGCGCCGAGGCGCAGCACAACGTGCCCGCCGTGCCCTGACGGTGCCCTGACTCTGCCCTGACTTTTCACATCAAGCGACTACAACGAGGCGACACATGGCATTTGGCGTCATCATCATCGGCGACGAGATTCTCTCCGGCCGCCGCCACGACAAGCATCTGCCGAAAATCATCGAATTGCTCCGCGCGCGCGGCCTCGCACTCGAATGGGCCGAATACGTCGGCGACGATCCTCGGCGGATCACCGCAACGCTGCGGCGCAGCTTCGCGTCGGGCGATATCGTGTTTTCGACGGGCGGGATCGGCGCGACGCCCGACGACCACACGCGGCAGTGCGCGGCAGCGGCGCTCGGCGTGCCGCTCGCGTTGCATCCGCAGGCGCGTGCGGCCATCAGCGAACGCATCGTCGACATGCACAAGGGCAGCGAGCCGGTCGAT
This sequence comes from Paraburkholderia sp., assembly GCF_024281035.1. Classification (GTDB taxonomy): domain Bacteria; phylum Pseudomonadota; class Gammaproteobacteria; order Burkholderiales; family Burkholderiaceae; genus Paraburkholderia. The sequence goes on along the minus strand of NZ_JAMXLH010000066.1, from coordinate 12,662 downwards.
TTCGACTCGCCGGAGAGCCAGCGCCGCTTCCACATGGGCACGTTTCCCGTGGGTTCGGAGATCATTCCGAACGGCTACAACAAGATCCCCGGTTTTTCGATTCGCGAGCACTACTTCGTACCGGGCTTTCCTGTGATGGCCTGGCCGATGATCGAATGGGTGCTCGACACGAAATACGCGCACCTGCATCACCAGACGCCGCATGCGGAGAAGTCGCTGCTGGTGTTCGAGCTGCCTGAATCGACGCTGACGCCGCTGATGGAGCACATCGAAAAGGATTTCCCGGGCGTGCGCGTGTTCAGCCTGCCGAGTGTCGGCGATGCCGAGCGCGGCGGCGTCTACGCGCGGCGGCACATCGATCTGGGCGTGAAGGGCGAGCCCGAGGCGGTGGCGGCGGCCTTCGTGAAGTTGCGCGAAGGCGTGCATCTGCTCGGCGGCGATATCGTGGAACCGGCGGAGGCGGGCGGCAGCGAGCCGCGTGCCGGCAGTTGAGTGTTCGCGCTCGCGCGGCTAGCTGCGCGAGCGGCGGGTGGAGCGGCGGGTGGAGCGGATCGGGCGGGTGCGCCGGCCGGCACAGCCACGAAGCATGGGCGGTGCCGTGGCCCGGCGCATCATTGCACTGTCATATGCGTCGCTCAGAGTGACTCGTCGAGAAAACGCGGAGCAACGCCGGGAAGCGCCGAGCAATGCGCGGTGCGCGATTGCCCTGCGGCGTTCAGGCGCCGATCCACGGCAGGCCGCGGAAGCACCAGCCCGACACGGTCTTGCGATGGCCCTGGCTGTCCTTGTCGCCTTCGAAACCCTCCAGCAGATCGTAAGCCTGGGTGAAACCGGCCTTCGTGGCTTCGATGGCTGCCAGTTTCGAACGCATGGCGCTGCGGCACAGGAACAGCACCGGCGTCTCGGGGTCGACGCAAGTGCGCAACTGGGCGAGGAATTCGGCGTTGGGCACGCCGCCCGGGTAGCGGGTCCATTCGACATGAGCGTATTGCCCGTCGCCGATCAACGGGCGGCCTACCCAGTCGAGTTCCGCACGCGTGCGCACGTCGACGAGGCGCGCTCGCGGGTCGAGCTGCAGCAGCTCGAATGCCTCGGCGGGCGCCATCGCGCCCGCGTAGGGCAGCTGATTTTCGATGCGGCGCTGGTCGGCCTGGGCGTACAACTGTTCGAGCGTAGTCATGACAACGGATCTCCTGTTTCTTGTTGGATCAAAGGATCATTCTAGCGCGCGGCATTTACGCCGGGCGGCGCGTCCCAGCCAGGCGCCGAAGCGGCTGGCTGGAGCGCACGTGACGCAAACTCCATGCATCCGGATGGTGCAAAAATTCTGGTTTGCACCATAATGAGCAGCATTCGGTGCGCCAATATTGGGATTGCACGAAAGCGGTGCTTTTTTCCGACTGCTGTACCGGCTTCGCGTGACGGCGTCAGGCGGTCGGACTTTCCCGTCAGGCTTATGTCGATGAAGGGATTCGCATCTGCCTGGCGTGTACATGGATGTGCGTGGCGTATGCCTGGCATGGAAGCTGCTTTAACGGTCGCGATCGATTCGCAGCCAGCCTGAGCAAGCCAGCAGAGGCGCGTCAGGTTCAGGATCAAACGTATTCGGACGGCGGCACAGTACGCCGAAATCGTTAATCAGGAGAAAAGGTTATGAGTAAATCCGTGGCCGACGTCATGCAACTCGTCAAGGACGAAGACGTCAAGTTTGTCGACTTCCGTTTCACCGATACGCGCGGCAAGGAACAGCACGTTTCGGTGCCGGTCTCGCACTTCGACGAAGACAAGTTCGAAAGCGGCCATGCGTTTGACGGTTCGTCGATTGCCGGCTGGAAGGGCATCGAGGCGTCGGACATGCTGCTCGTGCCGGACGCGAACACCGCGTTTGTCGACCCGTTCTACGAAGAATCGACGCTCGTGATGACCTGCGACGTGGTCGAGCCGGCCGACGGCAAGGGCTACGAGCGCGACCCGCGCTCGCTCGCGAAGCGCGCCGAAGCGTACCTGAAGAGCACCGGTCTCGGCGACACGGCGTTCTTCGGCCCGGAACCCGAATTCTTCATTTTCGACTCGGTCCAGTGGAACGTGGACATGTCGGGCTGCTTCGTGAAGATCGGCTCGGATGAAGCACCGTGGTCGTCGGGCAAGGAACTCGAAGGCGGCAACACGGGCCACCGCCCGGGCGTGAAGGGCGGCTACTTCCCGGTCGCGCCGGTCGACACGTTCCAGGACATCCGCTCGGAAATGTGCCTGCTGCTCGAACAGATCGGCATTCCGGTCGAAGTGCACCACCACGAAGTGGCGGGCCAGGGCCAGAACGAAATCGGCACGAAGTTCTCGACGCTCGTCGAGCGCGCCGACTGGACCCAGCAGATGAAGTACATCATCCACAACGTCGCGCACACGTACGGCAAGACGGCGACGTTCATGCCGAAGCCGGTCGTCGGCGACAACGGTTCGGGCATGCACGTTCACCAGTCGATCTGGAAGGACGGTCAGAACCTGTTCGCGGGTAACGGCTACGCGGGCCTCTCGGAATTCGCGCTGTTCTACATCGGCGGCATCATCAAGCACGCCCGTGCCCTGAACGCGATCACGAACCCGACGACGAACTCGTACAAGCGTCTCGTGCCGCACTTCGAAGCGCCGGTCAAGCTCGCCTACTCGGCGCGCAACCGTTCGGCGTCGATCCGCATTCCGCACGTGAGCAACCCGAAGGGCCGCCGTATCGAAACGCGCTTCCCGGACCCGATGGCCAATCCGTACCTGTGCTTCTCGGCGCTGATGATGGCGGGTCTCGACGGCGTGCAGAACAAGATCCACCCGGGCGAAGCCGCCGACAAGAACCTGTACGACCTGCCGCCGGAAGAGGATGCAAAGATCCCGACCGTCTGCGCGGGCCTCGACCAGGCACTCGAAGCGCTCGACAAGGATCGCGAGTTCCTGACGCGCGGTGGCGTGTTCACCGACGGCATGATCGACGCGTACCTCGACCTGAAGGAAAGCGAACTGCAACGCGTGCGTATGACCACGCACCCGGTCGAGTTCGAGCTGTACTACTCGCTGTAATTCGGCGATGGCGCTTCGCTCGCGACGACGCGGCGAAGCGCTCCGCGAAGTGCTCTGAAGCGCTCGCCAGATGCGCGCGATAGCCGCGATCAATCACAAAGGGACGGCGTCGCCGTCCCTTTTTCGTTGTGCGGCAAGCGCGGCACCTTGCGCCGGGGCCCTGCGCGCTCGTGCGCCGGGCCAGAACGACAAAGACATTGCCGGTGCGCCCCACCGCGCCCGTCCAGCCACATGGTGCTCAAGAATCTGATCAAGGCCAGGAAGGGCCACGCGGAATCGCCTTCGGACGACGCGCAACTCGCCGACTCGGGTTTTTTGCCCGGCTTCGAGGCGCTGCCGACGGTCGTGCTCGTGCTCGAAAAACGCACGCTGCGCGTCGCATTCGCGAATCCTTCCGCCGAGGCGATGCTCGACCTCTCGCGCCGTCAACTCGCGCAGATGGCCTGGCCCGATCTGTTTTCGAACGCCGACGAGCTGATCTCGACGATCGCCGCGATTGCCGAGCACCGCTTTCACGCGACGCGCCTCGACGCGACGCTCGAACGCCCGGGCCGCGAGCCGCTGCACGTGCATGCGATCGTCGGCTTTCTCGAAAGCGCGCCCGACTACGTGCTGCTCGAACTGTTCGAGATCGAACGGCACCTGAAGAGCGACCGCGAGGAGCGCATTCACGACCTCACGGCCGTCAACAAGCATCTGATCCGCAATCTCGCGCACGAGATCAAGAACCCGCTCGGCGGCATTCGCGGCGCGGCGCAACTGCTCGAGTTCGAACTGGGCGTGCTGCAGCGCGACGAACTGCGCGAATACACGCAGGTCATCATCAAGGAATCGGACCGGCTGCAAACGCTCGTCGATAGATTGCTCGAACCGCACCGGCATCCGCATATCGTCGGCGACGTGAACATCCACGAGGTGTGCGAGCGCGTGCGCGCGCTGATCCTCGCGGAGTTCCCGCGCGGCCTCACGATCGAGCGCGATTACGACGTGAGCGTGCCCGATCTGCGCGGCGACAAGGAGCAGCTGATTCAGGCCTTGCTCAACATCGTGCGCAACGCGGCGCAGGCGCTGCGCGAGCGCATCTCGCAGGGCGATGCGCGCATCGAGATCCGCACGCGCGTCGCGCGCAAGGTCACGATTTCCAAGCGCCTGTGCAAGCTGGCACTGGACTTGCATATCACCGACAACGGACCCGGCATTCCCGAGGACATTCGCGACCGCATCTTCTATCCGCTTGTTTCGGGGCGCGAGGACGGCAGCGGCCTCGGTCTCACGCTCGCGCAGACTTTCGTGCAGCAGCACGACGGGCTGATCGAAGTGGAAAGCCGCCCGGGACACACCGAGTTTCAGATTTTGCTGCCGCTCGACTACTGACATTGCACGCACGTCAACAGGACTTCTAACCGACCTCATGAAGCCGATCTGGATAGTAGACGACGACCAGTCGATCCGCTGGGTGCTGGAAAAGGCACTGGCCCGCGAGAATCTCGCGACCCGCAGCTTTTCGAACGTGCGCGAGGCCGTGAGCGCGCTCGACAACGACAGCCCGCAGGTGCTCGTGTCCGATATCCGGATGCCGGGCGGCTCGGGGCTCGAGTTGCTGCAGACGGTGCGCGAGCGCCTGCCGGGGCTGCCCGTCATCATCATGACCGCGTTTTCCGACCTCGACAGCGCAGTGGGTGCGTTCCAGGGCGGCGCGTTCGAATATCTGGCCAAGCCCTTCGACGTCGACCGAGCGGTCGAACTGATCCGCCGCGCCGTCGACGAGAGCATGCGCGGCGAGCATCCGCTCGACGAACGTCCCGCCGAAGCGCCCGAGATGCTCGGCCAGGCCAGCGCGATGCAGGACATGTTCCGCGCGATCGGACGGCTCTCGCACTCGGCGGCGACCGTGCTCATCACGGGCGAGTCGGGCACCGGAAAGGAGCTGGTGGCCCGTGCGCTGCACCGCCATAGCCCGCGCGCGGACGGTCCGTTCATCGCGCTCAACACCGCGGCCATTCCGAAAGATCTGCTCGAATCCGAATTGTTCGGCCACGAGCGCGGCGCGTTCACGGGCGCTCAGTCGATGCGCCAGGGCCGCTTCGAGCAGGCCGAAAACGGCACGCTGTTCCTCGACGAAATCGGCGACATGCCGTTCGATCTGCAGACGCGTCTGTTGCGCGTGCTCTCGGATGGGCAGTTCTATCGCGTGGGCGGGCACAATCCGCTGCGCGCGAACGTGCGCGTGATCGCGGCGACGCATCAGAACCTCGAAACGCGCGTGCGTCAGGGCCTGTTCCGCGAGGACCTGTATCACCGGCTCAACGTGATCCGTCTGCGGCTGCCCGCGCTGCGCGAGCGCAGCGAAGACATCCCGCTGCTCACACGCCACTTCCTGCAAAAGAGCGCGCGTGAACTGGGCGTCGAGCCCAAGCGCGTGTCCGACCAGGCGCTTGCGTATCTGTCTTCGTTGCCTTTCCCGGGCAACGTGCGCCAACTGGAAAATCTCGCGAACTGGCTGACGGTGATGGCGCCCGCGCAGACGATCGAGTTGAAGGATTTGCCGCCTGATCTCGTGCCTGTGCATGGTGCGCCGGTTGACGCGGCTGCTGTGACCGTGAACGGAGAGGCCATGCACGCGGCGGCTTCCGGCGCAACGTCGTTCGCCAGCGCGGCAGCGCTCGCCAGCGTGCCGGGCGGGATCGCTGCGGGTGGCGTTGCGGGTGGCCTTGCCGGTGGCGTTGCAGCGCCGGCGGCGGTGGCCGTCTGGGAAGCCGGCTTGCGCACCGAAGTCGCCCGGCTGTTGCGCGAGAACAGCGCGGATGTCATGGACGCGCTCTCGCGCCGCTTCGAGGCCGCCGTGATCCGCGAGGCGCTCGACTTCACGCGCGGCCGCAAGGTTGAGGCCGCCGAGCGCCTCGGCATCGGCCGCAACACCATCACGCGCAAGATCCAGGAACTCGATCTGGAGTGACGCGGGCGTATCGATCCGGCGTCAAGTGCGGATCGATACGCGCCGTCGCGCTCACTTGCCGTCGCGCGCTCAGGGCATAATCGACGCTGTTTCCTGCCAGCAATCGATCATGCCCGTCAATTCCGCCTGGCCCGCCGAGGCCGATCCCTTTATTTCGCTCGAATCGCTCGATGATCTCGCCGCCGGTGCGTGGGTCGAGCAACAGAACGCGCGCACGCGTGCCGCATGGCGCGGCGGCGCGCGCTTCGATGCGCTGCAAAAGCGTCTTGGCGAGGCGTATCTCCCGCGCGAGCGTCCCGTGATCCCGAGCCGCTGGCAACAGTGGGCCTACGATCTGTGGGAAGACGAAACGAACCCGAAGGGCCTGTGGCGCCGCGCGCCGTGGGCCGACTGGCGCGCGGGCAAGGCGCAGTGGCAGACGCTGATCGACTTCGATGCGCTGGGGCGCGACGAAGATATGCCGTGGGTGTGCGCGGGCATCGACATCCTCTATCCGGACGGCGACCGCGCGCTGATCCAGCTCTCGGACGGCGGCGCCGATGCGGTGATCGTGCGCGAGTTCGATATCGAGCGGCGCGTGTTCGTGGAAGACGGCTTCGCGATCGCGAAGGAAGGCAAGCACACGATCTCGTGGATCGATCGCGACACCGTCTACGTGGGCTGGGAAAACGGCCGCCGTACGCTTACGCGTTCGGGCTATCCGCGCGAAGTGCGGCGCTGGACGCGCGGCACGCGGCTCGCCGAGGCGCCCGTCGTGTTTCGCGGCGAATTCGACGATATCGGCGTCGAAGCCGATTACGATCCCGTCGAGCGGCGTCATGACGTGGTGCGCAACGTCGACTTCTTCGACGCGTACAACTACTGGCTCGACCCGCACGGCGCATGGCAGCAGTACGACTTGCCGACGCATGTCGCGGTCGGCGCATGGCAAGGCTGGCTGCTGCTGGAGCCGCGTCTCGACTGGACCTGTGCGGGCGTCACGCATCCGGGCGGTGCGTTGCTCGTGATCCGCGAAGATGCGTTCCTTGCGGGCGACCGCACGATGACGGCGCTGTTCACGCCGACGCCCGTTACCTCCGCGTGCGACTGGACCAATACGAAGAATTACCTCGTGGTCTCCTGGCTCGACGACGTGCAAAGCTGCACGATGCTGTGGCAGCCGCCATCGGGCGATGGCGCGAGTTCGTGGCGCTCGCGCCTGTTTCCGGCGCGAGCGGGGTTGCAGGCGGCGCAGGTGGATGTCGCGCCGGTCGAAGACACGCTCGACGACGAAGTGTTCGTCGATGTCGACGATTACCTTCAACCGCCCGAATACTGGCTCGCCGATATCGCAAAGTCGGATCTTCAGGACTGGGAATTAATCGATCGCTGGCCGACGCAGTTCGACGCCGCGCCGCTTGCCGTGATCCGCTCGCATGCGCACTCGGCGGACGGCACGCGCGTGCCGTTTACGGTGATCGGTCCGCGCGCGGTGATCGACGTCGATTCGCGCCAGCACGCGCCGTGTCTGCTGACCGGCTATGGCGGCTTTGCAATTGCGCTCACGCCGCAATATCTCGTGAGTTCCGGGATCGGCTGGATGGAGCAGGGCGGGATTACCGTCGTCGCGCATATTCGCGGCGGGGGCGAATACGGCAGCGCCTGGCATGTCGACGCACAGCGCGAGCATCGGCAGCGCTCGTTCGACGATTTCATCGCGGTCGCGCAGCAGCTTGTTGCCGAGGGCTTCACGACCGCCGCGCAACTCGGGATCAAGGGCGGCAGCAACGGCGGCCTGCTCGTTGCCGCGTGCATGGTGCAGCGGCCCGAGCTATTCGGCGCGGTGGTGTGCGAAGTGCCGCTGCTCGATATGCAGCGCTATCCGCTGTTGCACGCGGGCGCGTCGTGGATCGACGAATATGGCGATCCCGAAGACGACGTCGAAGCGCGTGCGCTGGCCGCGTATTCGCCGTATCAGCGCGTGCAGGCGGGCGTGACGTATCCGCCGTCGCTCTTTACGACCTCGACCAGCGACGACCGCGTGCATCCCGGTCACGCGCGCAAGATGGTTGCGCGCATGCAGGCGCAGGGGCACGCGAATGCCTGGTATCTGGAGAACACGGAAGGCGGCCACGGACCCGGCAGCGATGCGCTGGAGCGCGCCGAGTACGACGCGCTCGTGTTCCGCTTCCTGTGGACGACGCTCGGCGGGACGTGGTGAGGTGTGCGTGCGCCGCTCGGAGCGCGCCGCTTAGCCCGCGACGTCGAGTTGCGCAACGACCGGCGTGTGGTCGGACGGCTGCTCCCACTTGCGCGGCGTCTTGTCGACTTCGACTGCTTTGCACTGCGGCGCGAGTGCCGGTGAGAGCAGGATGTGGTCGATACGCATGCCCGCGTTGCGGCGAAACGCGAACATGCGGTAGTCCCACCACGTGAAGGTCTTTTCGGGCTGCTCGAACTGGCGAAACGCATCGACCAGGCCGAGATCGATCAGGCGCGCAAACTGCGCGCGCTCTTCCGGCGAGACGAGATTCTGGCCTTCCCACGCTTTCGGATCGTGCACGTCGCGATCTTCGGGGGCGATGTTGTAGTCGCCCAGCAGCGCGAGCAACGGATAGCGCTGCATTTCCTGCGCGAGCCAGTCGTGCATCGCGTCGAGCCACGCGAGCTTGTAGGCGAACTTGTCGGTGCCCGGCGCCTGGCCGTTGGGGAAATACGCGCTCACGACGCGCACGCCGCCGACCGTCGTGGCGATCACGCGCTGCTGCGGATCCTCGAAGCCGGGAATGTTGCGCACGACCGTCGCTTCGTCGACGACAAGACCGTCGCGCGCAAGAATCGCCACGCCGTTATAGGTCTTCTGACCTGCGAACCAGCTGCGGTAGCCCTGCGCCTCGAGCTCGGCCGTGGGGAATTTTTCATTCGGGAGCTTCAGTTCCTGGAGGCACAGAACGTCGGTGCCGCTTTCCTTGAGCCAGTCGATGACGTGCTGTAGACGGACCTTTAGCGAATTGACGTTCCAGGTGGCGATTTTCATGTGAGGCCCGGTCGGCTGACTGCGTTGAAACGGAATGCGCGCCGCAGCGACGGGCGCGCACGACGCGTCATTATGAACTGCTTCGTACAGTCGGCGTGAATCGCGTTACCGTGGATCGCAGCTTCGGCTGCGGGGTGCATTGATGCGTTTGCGCGTTCACGTTGCCGCCGCGCACGCGTGATGTCGAAGATGCGGTCGAAGAAGCGGTGGAAGCTGAGATCGTGCGCATCGAGGCGCAGAGGGGATGAACGCGAAGCCGGCGCATGCCGGCTTCGCGGTTGTGCTTCTCCAGGCAGCTTATGCAGTGACCGTTTCGGCCGCAGTGGCCACATTGGCCGCGATGCCGAGGCGCTCGCGAGCCGCCTCGTACTCGCGCTTCAGACGTGCGATCAGTTCGGCGGCCGGCACGACGCCCTTCACCGCGCCGATGCCCTGGCCCGAACCCCAGATGTCTTTCCACGCTTTTGCATTCGCCGAGCCGAAGTTCATCTTCGACGGATCGGACACGGGCAGTGCATCCGGATCGAGCCCGCTCGCCGCGATGCTCTGGCGCAGATAGTTGCCGTGAACGCCGGTGAAAAGGTTGGAGTAGACGATGTCGCCCGCGTTGCTGTCGACGATCATCTGCTTGTACGCCTCGACAGCGTTCGCTTCGTTCGTTGCGATGAACGCCGAGCCGATATACGCGAGATCGGCGCCCGCCGCCTGTGCGGCGAGGATCGCGTTGCCATTGCCGATTGCGCCCGACAGCAGCAGCGGCCCATCGAACCATTCGCGGATCTCGTGAATCAGCGCGAACGGCGAGAGCGTGCCCGCGTGGCCGCCTGCGCCCGCGGCGACGGCGATCAGGCCGTCGGCGCCTTTCTCGATGGCCTTCTTCGCGAACGTATTGTTGATGATGTCGTGCAGCACGATGCCGCCCCAGGCGTGCACGGCATGATTGACTTCCTCGCGCGCGCCGAGCGACGTGATGACGATGGGCACCTTGTACTCGGCGCAGACGCCGAGATCGTGCTGGAGGCGGTCATTCGACTTGTGCACGATCTGATTCACCGCGAACGGCGCGGCGGGCTGGTCGGGATGCTTTGCGTTGTAGTCGGCGAGTTCGGTCGTGATGCGGTCCAGCCATTCGCCGAGCACGTGTGCGGGCCGCGCGTTGAGCGCCGGGAATGAGCCGACGACGCCCGCCTTGCACTGCGCGATGACGAGATCGGGGTTCGAAATGATGAAGAGCGGCGAGCCGACGACCGGAATCGACAGGCCGCGTCGCAGCACGGCGGGCAGGGACATCCATATCTCCTGGGAGGGCGACGGCGGCCGGAGGCGGGCGCCGTCATATTGTTCGTTGCATTCGGAAGGCACCGAGACCACGGCGCGGCGGGGCGCGCGGCGGCTCGACGAGATAAACATAGCAAACCGACGGGCACTATGCAACCAGTTGCATAGTGCCCGTATTCGAATGATTTGAGGGACGGTGCGGCGCAGCCCGTGGTTTAGAATCAGCGGATGTCGACACCCCACGCCATTCTGATCGCCTTGCTGGAAAAGCCTGCCAGCGGCTACGACCTCGCGCGGCGCTTCGATCGCGCGATCGGTTTTTTCTGGCGCGCCACGCATCAACAGATCTACCGGGAACTGGGCCGCATGGTGGAAGCGGGGTGGGTCGCCGTTGTCGAAGACGAGGCCGAGGTCGCAACGCGCAGAAAGGTCTATTGCGTGCTGGCGGTGGGGCGCGAGGAAGTCGTGCGCTGGGTGCGCGAGACGCCGCTCGGACGCGAGGATCGGAATGCGTTCCTGTTGAAGCTGCGCGCGGATGCGGTGGTCGGTCCGCTGGGGCTTCGCGACGAACTGTTGCGCCTGATCGATGAGAACCGGGCGCAGCTTGTTCTGTACCGCGAGATCGAGCAGCGCGACTTCGGAACGCCGTCGCTCACGCGCGGCCAGCAATTGCAGTATGCGATTCTGAAGGCGGGGATACGCACGCAGGAGGTGTGGCTCGAATGGGCAGCGGAGGTGCTGCCGTTGTTCGACGCCGACGCCGATTCCGTTTTGAAGCAGCATTGTGATCCGCTTCGCAGTGCAGACTAATTCGCATGCGCCGTGTGCTTAAACGTTTAGACCGGCGACACGTTTGATACCGCGCTATTTCCCCGCGTCGAGAAAATGTTTGACACGATGATCGCGGCTGGCTATAATTTTTATCTCTAACGGACGCGGGGTGGAGCAGTCTGGCAGCTCGTCGGGCTCATAACCCGAAGGTCGTAGGTTCAAATCCTACCCCCGCAACCAAAGCTAGCCGTTAGCAAGTTTCAAAAAACCCGCATGATGCAAGTCATGCGGGTTTTTCATTTTTCACTGCGCATTTCCCCCGTTTTTACGCATCAAGCGGAATCAAGCGCCCAATCGACGGCCGCGCGCGCATGCAATGCCGTGGTATCGAACACGGGCAGTGCCGAATCGTCGGCGCCGATCAGCAGCGTGATTTCTGTGCAGCCCAGGATCACCGCCTGCGCACCGCGTGCTTTCAGGTCTTCGATTACGCGCTGATAAACACGCCGCGAATCTGCTTTCACGATTCCGTGGCAAAGCTCGTCGTAGATGATCCGATGCACGTCGGTGCGATCGCGCTCGCCGGGCACCACGGTTTCGATGCCATGCCGGTCACGCAGGCGGCCCAGATAGAAGTCCTGCTCCATCGTGTAGCGCGTGCCGAGCAGCCCCGCGCGCGTCACGCCAGCGGCCTTCAGCGCCGCGCCGGTCGGATCGGCGATGTGGAGAAACGGCGTCGATATCGCCGCCTCGATCGAAGCATGCACGCGATGCATCGTGTTCGTTGCGAGCAGCACGATCTGCGCGCCGCCGCGTTCGAGTTGTGCGGCGGCCTCGGCCATCTGCTCGCCAAGTGCGTCCCAGGCACCTTCGCGCTGGAGCGCTTCGATACCGGCGAAATCGACCGTCAGCATCAGGCAGCGTGCGTTGTGGTGACCGCCAAGACGCGCCTTGGCGTACTGGTTCATCAGCCGGTAATACTCGGCGGACGATTCCCAGCTCATGCCGCCAATCACACCAATTGTCTTCATCATCGTTCTTCAGTCCGCAAGCTGTCTGGTGCGCACGAGTATAGGCTCGCGTTCGACGGCGTACAGGTACGGTATGGTGCCGCGGCAGCGGTACAGCCAGGGGACGGATCGCCGACAGTTGTCTTGAAAATAATACTGTATCTTTGTACAGTATCGATACCTTGAACGCGTCATCTTCCGCTATGCCGCCGCCGGCCGCATCAGGCACCGCTCGCAAGATCATTCACTGCGACTGCGACTGTTTTTATGCGTCGGTCGAAATGCGCGACGATCCGTCGTTGCGCGGGCGCGCGCTCGCCGTCGGCGGGCGGCCCGACCAGCGCGGCGTCATTGCCACCTGCAATTACGAGGCGCGGCGCTTCGGCATTCATTCGGCGATGTCGTCGGCGCTCGCGATGCGCAAGTGTCCCGAGCTGCTGATCCTGCCCACGGCGATGGAGAAGTACCGCACCGCCTCGCGCGCGATCATGGCGATCTACCGCGACTACACGCCCGACGTCGAACCGCTTTCGCTCGACGAGGCCTATCTCGACGTCACGCG
>NZ_JAMXLH010000065.1 GCF_024281035.1 Paraburkholderia sp. | reverse complement strand
TGATCCGTGGCGGCCTGAACTACAACATGGAACTGCGGTGGGATGGCGTGCGCTCGCTCGCCGTCGCCATGGAAATGCTCAAGCAGCAGGTCGCGATCACGCCCGCACCGCAATGGGTGCGCGTGGTCGGCGGTTTCACCGAGCACCAGTTCGCGGAAAAACGCCTGCCGACGATCGAGGAACTCAACGCGGTGGCGCCGGATACGCCCGTGTTCATCCTGCATCTTTACGACCGCGCGTTGCTCAACGCTGCCGCGCTGCGCGTCGTCGGCTACACGAAGGACACACCGGAGCCGCCGGGCGGCAAGATTGTGCGCGATGCAGCCGGCAATCCCACGGGCCTGCTGCTCGCGAATCCGAATGCCGCACTCCTGTATACGACGCTTGCGAAGGGGCCGAAACTTCCGCTCGAGTATCAATACAATTCGACCCGGCATTTCATGCGTGAACTCAACCGGCTGGGCGTAACCGGCGTCATCGACGCGGGCGGCGGTTCCCAGAATTATCCGGAGGATTACGAAGTCATCAGCAAGCTGCATGAGGCGGGCGAGATGACGGTGCGTGTCGCGTACAACCTGTTCACCCAAAAACCGAAGGCCGAGAAAGAGGACTTCGTGAACTGGACCCGCACGGTCAAGTATCACGATGGCACGGATTACTTCCGCCATAACGGCGCTGGCGAGATGCTCGTGTTTTCCGCGGCCGACTTCGAGGATTTCCGTGTCGCTCGCCCGGATCTGTCGCCGGAGATGGAAGGGGAGCTCGAAGGCGTGGTGCGCGTGCTCGCGCAGAATCGCTGGCCGTGGCGTCTGCACGCCACCTACGACGAAACCATCAGTCGCGCACTCGATGTATTCGAGAAGGTCAACAAGGACGTTCCGCTCGATGGCATCAACTGGTTCTTCGATCACGCGGAGACTGTCTCCGAACGTTCGATGGGCCGCATCGCGGCGCTCGGCGGCGGTATAGCGGTTCAGCACCGGATGGCGTACCAGGGCGAATACTTCGTCGAGCAATATGGCGCGCGCGCCGCCGAGGCGACGCCGCCGGTCGCGAAGATGCTGGAGAAGGGCATAAAAGTGTCCGCTGGCACCGATGCGACGCGCGTGGCTTCGTATAACCCGTGGGTGTCGCTTGCGTGGCTGGTGAGCGGCAAGACGGTTGGCGGAATGCGGATGTATCCGCAACGAAATCTGCTCGACCGCGAGACGGCCCTGCGCATGTGGACGGAGTACGTGACCTGGTTCTCGAACGAGGAGGGCAGGAAGGGGCGCATTGCGGTCGGGCAGCTTGCCGATCTGATCGTGTCGGACCGCGACTTCTTTTCGTGTCCAGAGGACGATATCGCCGACACAACCGCATTGCTGACGGTCGTTGGCGGCAGGATCGTCTGGGGCGCGGGGCCATTCTCGCAACACGATGCCCCCATTCCGCCCGCGATGCCCGACTGGTCGCCGGTGCACGCGTTCGGAGGCTACGGCGGCTGGGCCGCGCAACAGCGCAGCGGCGCACCGTTACAGCGTGCCGCTGCGGCGGCAATGTGTGGTTGCGCGAGTGCATGCAACGTGCACGCTCATGCGCATGCGCTCGCGTGGAGCCGCGCATTGCCGACCTCGGATGCGAAGGGTTTCTGGGGCGCGCTGGGCTGCTCCTGCTGGGCAGTGTGACCCATTTTTTTAGAGCATCTGGGTTTGATCGCGGCACGCGTGCTTGCGACTATGATCGGCGATTCAACACGTTCCGCCTGCTATCGCCGCGCGTGATCAATCGAACATTACGCTGCAATCACAGGAGAATTGCGTTATGAAAATCATTCGCCGGGCATTGATCGGCGCAGTAATCGCGTTTGGTTTTTCGGCTACGCCAGCGTCGTTTGCGAAGCCGCCCGTGATCGCGGCCGCGTCGCCGTCCGTCGCAGTCGGCCCGCAGTACGACACGACGCACGTGTATGTCGCGCCAGAGGATTTCGACCGCTTCACGGATAGCGTCGTGGCGACATTCGGCGGCAGCAAGTCGAAGCAGGGCGTCTTCCAGGTCACGCCAACGCCGAGCCAGACGATGTCGCAGCTCGTATTGACACCCGTGGGCACGATGTCCGTATTCGGCTTCAAGACGCCTGTGCCGTATCCCTTCGGCGCCGAGCGCACGGGTTACCTCGTCACGGACATGGATGCAGCCGTGAAGGCGGCGCGCGCGCATGGTGCTGACGTGATCGTCGATCCGTTTCCCGATCCGATTGGCCGCGACGTGGTGATCAGATGGGCGGGCGGCGTGAATATGCAGCTCTACTGGCACAACCAGGCACCGCAATACGATGCGCTGCAGACCATTCCCGAGAATCGTGTCTACGTTTCGGCGCAAAGCGTACGCAAGCTGGTTCACGATTTCGTGAAGTTCTCGAGCGGCAAGGTGGTGTCCGATGTGCTGAAGGCGCCGGGTATCGAAATTGGCCGTCCGAACGACACGTATCGCCGCATTCGCATCGAATCGGGCTTCGGCAAGATGACTGTGCTCGTAACGGATGGTCAATTGCCGTATCCGTTCGGGCGCGAAACGACGGGATACGAAGTAGCGAATCTCGACGACACGCTGCAAAAAGCGAGGGCCGCTGGCGTGACCGTGCTCGTGCCGCCGTTCGCATCGGACGGACGTGAAGCCGCGATTGTCCAGTTCCCGGGTGGTTACATCGCTGAAATCCACGCTGGCATGGCGAAATGAAATCCGAGGACACGGTCCTTGCCGCTATTGCCGGTTTTGTCGATACGTTGAGTTTTGTCGCGCTGTTCGGGTTGTTCATCGCACACGTGACGGGCAACTTCGTGTTGATCGGCGCGGGCATTGCAGGCTTCAGTGGCGGCGTCCTGCTGAAACTGATCGTGTTGCCTGCTTTTGTCGGCGGGGTCGTCCTCAGCAGTCTGCTCGTGCGGTCGTTGTCCGGGCGACATGCGCGCCAGGGTGCGCGCGTACTGCATGCGGTACAAACGGTGCTCATGTTCGGCTTTTGTTTCGCTGGCGTCTGGGCGACACCGATCAGCCAGCCCGATAGTCTTCGGGCCATTGTGGCGGGCGTGGTCGGCGCGATTGCAATGGGCGTGCAGAATGCGCATCCGCGTCTGATAAAGCGTCCCGGCGTGCCGAATACCGTGATGACGGGCAACGTCACACAGTCGATTCTCGACGCGATTGACATGCTATCCGCGACCACCGAGATCGACGTCCGCACGGCGGCACGCGCACGATTCGCAAAGATGATGCCGGCCATTATTGCGTTTGCACTGGGAGCGGTGGCAGGCGCGATGGGCATGCTTTACGTGGGATTCTGGGCGCTGCTCGCTCCCGCCTTCGCGCTTGCGGGACTCGTTTTGACCACTGGCGAGCAGGATCGCGCGTCCACCTCGGGGCACCCATGATTTCGCGAGACCGGGACGACCGGCCCGGATTTCGTGCGCCGCGCGAAGGGGCGGAGAGATATCGCCACACGCCCGTGGCCGGAAGGGCATGGACCGCGTCGATCACAAGGCGCAGGCGTCGATTCGAAAAGGCTGCGGGCGCCACCGCTTTTGTGGGTCTGTTGCTGACCGCGACAGAGGCGGCACCGGCTGATACGGCTTCACAACCCGCAGCAGCGGCGAACCATGCGGTCGATGCGGTCGATGCAGTCGCAAGCGCTTCGGCTGGCACAGAGACATCAACGTCCGTGTGCGACGCAAAACGGCCTGTGGTGCTGTTCAATCGCTGGCAGGAAGACTGGTCGGTGCTCGCCAATCACTGCGTTGCGCGCGAGCCGCTAGACAGTCTGAAGTACATCGCGCGCAGCGATGATACTGCGTCCTGGCTGTCGCTCGGTGCGAATCTGCGCGAGCGCGTCGAAACCAACAATGCGCCGTTGTTCGGTATCGGTTCCGCGCAGTCGGACACGTATCTGATTCAGCGCGTCGAGGTCCACGCCGATGCGCGTCTGGCCAGGCATTGGCAGTTCTTCGTGCAACTCCAGGATGCGCGCGCCTTTGGCAAGAATCAGGTCACGCCGGTCGACAAGAATACGCTCGATTTCGAACAGATATTCGTGACCTACGTCGGCGCACTCGGCGGCGGCACGTTCAAGTTTCGCGTCGGTCGCCAGGAAATGGCGTTCGACCTGGAGCGCTTCATTTCCGTGCGCGACGGTCCGAATGTGCGCCAGGCATTCGACGCGGTCTGGGCCGCATACGAATACGAGAAGTGGCGGATTCTGGCCTATGCGACGCAGCCTGTGCAAAACCGTGACGTAACCGTATTCGACGATGTGTCGAACCGCGATCTGACTTTCAGCGGCGTGCGCGTGGAGCGCAAGTCGGTAGGGCTGGGCGATCTCTCCGGGTACTGGTCGCGCTACAACCGCAGCCACGCCGTGTTTCTCGATGCAATGGGTGCGGAGCGCCGCGACGTGTGGGACGTGCGCTATTCCGGTACGCGCGAGCGCTTCGACTGGGATATCGAAGGCATGTTGCAGACAGGGACGGTAAGCGACAAGACGATTTTTGCCTGGGCGGTTGGCGCGATTGCGGGCTACAAGCTCGACATGCCGTGGTCGCCGCGCGTCGCGTTGCAGATCGATGCGGCTTCGGGCGACCGCCATCCGCATGACGGCCGCGTGGAGACGTTCAACGCATTGTTTTCGAATGGCTACTATTTCACGCTCGCGGGCTACACAGGTTATTCGAACCTCATTCATATCAAGCCATCCATCACGCTCAAGCCGAGCGCGAAACTCGCGCTGCTCGGTGCGCTGGGTTTGCAGTGGCGGGAGACGACCGGTGACGCTGTCTATCAGCAGGCGAACCGGCCCGTGCCGGGCACCGCGGGCAAGGGCAGCCGGTGGACCGGGATGTACGTGCAATTGCGCGCCGACTGGACGATTGCAGCAAACCTGATCGGCGCAATCGAGGCGGTGCACTTCCAGGTGGGTGACTCGATCCGGCAGGCGGGCGGGCGTAATGCGGACTATGCCGGTGTCGAATTGAAGTATGGGTGGTAGGCAGAGATGCATCGGTTCATATCGGGAAATTTGAACCGGCCTGGTTCATTCCTTCGAGCGATCGCGTAGACTGCGTCGTATTGCGTGCATGCTGCGCAGCGGTTTCTCGCCTCGTTGCTGCAAGCCGAATGTATTCAACCCGTGGCCTCGTCAGACAAACCTGCGTGCGTGGACGGGATATCCGACGACACTGCGCGACGGCGCGGCGTCGGGATGTGGGAATGATAGCGATTCAGTAGGGCGATCGACATGATCGCTGGTATGTGTTGAACCAGAGTGCGCTGCCTCTATGGCGTTAATCGATCCCGAATACGGATCACCGTAAAACTGGAGAAACCTGATGAGCAAGATTCTTGTGTTGTACTACTCTTCCTACGGGCATATCGAGACGATGGCGAAGGCCGTTGCGGAAGGTGCGAGCTCGGTAACGGGTGCCGCCGTAACCCTCAAGCGCGTGCCGGAAACGATCCCGATTGAGCAGGCGAAAGCTGCCGGTATCAAGGTCGATCAGAATGCGCCGGTCGCAACGATCGATGAACTGGCCGGCTACGACGCGATAATTTTCGGCACGCCGACTCGCTTCGGCAATATGGCTGCGCAGATGCGCAATTTCCTCGATCAAACCGGTGGCCTGTGGATGAAGGGCGCACTCGTCGGGAAGATCGGCAGTGTATTCGCTTCAACGGGTACGCAGCACGGCGGCCAGGAGACGACGATCACGTCGTTCCACTCCACGCTGCTGCATCATGGAATGGTGATCGTGGGCGTGCCATATGCTTGCGCGGGTCTGACGAAAATGGACGAGATCACGGGCGGTTCGCCCTACGGCGCGACGACGCTGGCCGGTGCCGATGGCAAACGCCAGCCGAGTGCCAACGAACTCGACATCGCGCGCTATCAGGGAAAGCACGTTGCCGAACTGGCGGCGAAGCTCGCGTCATAATCGCCTGACTGACCGCTGCACGGCTGCAGCGGTCAGTCATTCACTTTGTTGCACTAGAAACTATTTCCCAAGCCCGATTTACGACTGTCAAGCGACCTGCAATGGCTCGCGTGGCATGGCGTTTTCGGAGGTCATTGTGCGGCCTGCAACACGCTTGTATGCCATTCGCCGGAAGTGTTGATAGATTTGCAGTCGACTATCCTTACAGTTGCGTAAATATCAGCTTCCGCGTGGTGCGGTGGCCGATTTCTTCTGAATGTGCGGCATTGGCGAGCGCTGCGAAGTGCTGAGCGCGATACGCGTCAATGTCCGGCTACACCGTCGCGCCAGCCATTTCCATCTAAGATCGGTTGCGATTCCGGGGTTGCATCAAGCGACGCGAAGCGGATCGAACGAGTCGGCCTTGCGTCCCTGCGTCGTCACATCTACGATGCACATTACCGATGCAAATCCAATCCATGCTGGATGCATGGCGAATCTGGCCGCCAGTCGTCCGCATGTTTCGCGCCGTACTTCTTCACCCCGGACCCGCATTTGCCCTGGCATAATGCGCGCCAGTCCGGGCGCCAACCGGTGGGAAATGTATGGACAGACTCGCGCGTGATGTCGACATATCGGCTCCTGTAAAACCGGATACAGGCGCGGCTGCGCCGGGCAATATCCTGCCGGCCGTGTGCGACATCTCCGTCACGAATGTGTGTAACGCCGCATGCGATTTCTGCGGTTTTTCCCGCGATAAAAAACTGGTGGGGCCGCGACGTTATCTCGACCCTGAAGCGTTTGCGCGTGCGCTGCCTGTTTTGCGTCGACGCCACATCAAGTACGTGACGTTTCAGGGCGGTGAGCCTCTGGTTCATCCGGATATGGCGGCAATCGTTGCCTCAGCCTCGCAGTCCGGAATGGAGTGCGGCCTCATCACCAACGGCTGGTTTCTCGCGCGCCATATTCCCGATCTGGCGCAAGCCGGACTCAAGCGTTTGCTCGTCTCGATCGATAGCCATAATCTGGGTGAGCACGAGTTAAATCGCGGACTAAACGGCCTCGGCAAACGGATTAAAGAAGGCATTGCGGCTGCTCGCACCCACGGGATTTCTACCACTGCTTCCGTTACGGTGAGCAGGCTGGTCAATTACGAGAAGCTTCCGGAGACGCTCGCGCAGCTCGGTTTCGATTCCGTCGCGTTTTCTTACCCGCGGCGCGCGCCATTTGGATCGAGTTCGCTTGTCTATGACGAGGATTCGAAGCTTATCGATCTCGACGAGAAAGAACTGGTCGATGCCTTGCATGCCATTGCGAGGATGAAACGGCATTTTCGCGTGCTTGATCCGGCGGGCGCACTCGCCGAGGTCGAGCGGTTCGTGCGCGGAGAGCCGCAACGCGTACCGTGTATCGGCGGAAACAAGTATTTCTACATCGACTGGAATCTGGACATCTGGCGTTGCGAGGCGTGGCCCGAACCGATGGGTTCGGTGTTCGATCTCGACCATATCCCGGCCGACAAGGAACCTTGTAACGCCTGCATGATGGCGTGTTACCGGCATGCCAGCGTACTGATGCATGGTGCGAGCGCGACAGCGGACGCACTCCAGGCCATCAGTCACGGGGATGTGAGGCGTGCAGTCGCCGCGTTGCATCAGGGGGGGATTCTGTACTCGTTATGGTCTCTCTCTCGGGAAACGCTGCCTCGACAGGCGCTCAGGTCAAGAATAAAGATTGTGCCCGCACCCACTGCACCGGCGGGCCAATAAGAGCGCGCTTTAAAACTGACTTTCTGCTGCGCTGCTGCGCTGCAACAGGACGGCGCGCATCGGAAGCCCCGTGCGAGCGCCCACAGCCGATAACAGACAGGCAGATCCGGCACATAACCCGCCGTGCCAATTCCCGCCCTGTTATTCTGTTTTGCAACAGAATAGGCGAGGACAATCGCGATTCGACGCAGTGAAGCTCTCGTCGTACCGGCAACGAACCGAGCAGGAAACCACGACACACAGCCATTGAAGCCGGCCGGGGAGGGCGTGGACGCAACGTTACGAGGCGCAAAACGATGACACCCATTCCCTCGGCAACCAATATGGCCAGCCTGAATCTCGTGGAGATGTCGGGCCTTCTCGTCGGCGGCCTGGCGCTCTTTCTGCTCGGCCTGCAATTCATGACGGGAGGCTTCAAGGCCATCGCCGGATCCAGATTGCAGGCGCTGCTTGGCGTGCTCACGGCAAACCGGTTTCGGGGCGTGCTGGCCGGCGCTCTCGTCACCGCGCTGCTGAATTCCTCCACGATCACCACCGTACTGATGGTCGGCTTCGTTTCCGCCGGGCTCATGACGTTGGCACAGTCTGTGCCCATGATCATGGGCGCGAACATCGGCTCCACGGTTACGGCTCAAATCATCGCGTTCGACGTTTCCAAACTGGCGCCATTCATGCTGGCAGTCGGTTTTGTCATGTATGCGTTCGGAAAACGCGAGCTGGTTCGCCAGATCGGCGAAGTCACCATGGGGTTGGGTCTTCTGTTCATCGGCATCGAGTTCATGGGCGACGCCACGCGTCCGCTGCGAACCTTCCCGCCGTTTATCGATGCGATGCAGAACATGGAGCATCCGCTGCTCGGCATTCTGGTGGGTGCGGTGTTTACCGCGATCGTACAAAGCTCCGCCGCAACGCTCGCCATCGTCATCGCGTTGGGCGCACAAGGGCTGATGCCGCTTGAAGCCGGTATTGCCATCATTCTGGGCGCGAATGTGGGCACCTGTGGCACGGCGTTGCTTGCCTCGATCGGGAAATCCGCTGAAGCGGTTCAGGTTGCCGTCGTGCACCTCATATTCAATGTTGTCGGGGTGCTGTTCTGGGTCTTCTTCATTCCGCAGATGGCCGAACTGGCCCGCTACGTTTCGCCGTCGTTTCCCGAGCTGCAAGGCGCTGCCAGAATGGCGGCGGAGACGCCGCGCCAGGTGGCCAATACCCACACGATATTCAACGTAGTCAATACGCTGGTGCTGATCTGGTTTTCGGAGTGGATCGCCCGATTTGCCCGAATGATCGTCCGCACGCGGCATGTGGAAACGAAACCGCTGGGCAATCCGCAATATCTCGACGAAACGTCCTTGACGGTGCCATCGCTTGGCCTTCAGCGCGTGCGTCTGGAACTGTTCCGCCTTGGTAACGAAGTGCTCGAAATCGTTCGGAGCAGTGCACGCGTCGTGGTCAGCGGCTCCATCGAAGAAATCAATGCGCTGCTGGACCGCGACAAGGAAATGGGCCGGCTGGCCGCCGAGATTCTGAATTACATCGGGCTGCTGTCGAAGTCGGAACACTCCGAAGAAGAGGGCCTGCAGATGGTGGGCTTCACGCAGATTGTCATGACGCTCGAGAACATCAGCGAGATTATCGGAATCAATCTGACTTCGGTGAGCCAGCAACGATTGACGCAGCAGATGGATCTCACGCGCTTGAGCGAAGTCGCCAATTCCCGCTTTGCCGCGCTCGTCATCGAGAATCTGGCACACGTCATCGGCACGATTTCCGAGGCCGACACGCAGGCCGTGTCGCAAGCGATTGGGAGCAAGCCTGAGATAAAGGCACTCGCTACGGAGGCGCGGCAGGGCATTCTCGGCAATCTTCAGCTAGCGAAAAAATCGGAGGTGCTGGACTACCAGTCGGCCGTCGATATGATCGAGCAGTACAGGGCGATTGCACGGCTTACCCGCGCAATCGCCAGAATCATCGCCGATTTGCGCAAAAACCAGGGCCTGCAAAGCTTTTCAGGAATGGCTCAAGCGCAAGATCCAGTGGCATGAACACACAGTAACGACTGCCGGGCGTTTCATCGCCGGGATGCGCATCGACCGGCTGGCAAATGCGACGCCACGATCGAGGCGCGACACGCTTAGTCGACGTTCGAGTTCGCGAGTTCGGCGTCGAACGCCAATTGCCGGCCGCCGCGATTCACGACGATGGACGCTTTGTCGCCCGCCCGCGCGATCATCTGCTGCAGTTGCTTGACGTTGGTCACTTCCACGCCGTCGACCGCGATGATCACGTCGCCAGCGCCAATGCCCGCCGCCGCCGCCGGGCCGGTTGCGCGCTCGACGACCACGCCGCCGTCCACGCCGATCTGTGCGGCTTCATCGCTGGAGAGCGGACGCACGGCAACGCCAAGGCGCGGACGCGGTGTTGCTTGCTGCGCACGGGCTTGCGGCGCGGCACGGCCAGCGGCGTCGCCTCCGCCTGTGACGAGTGCGAGCGTTCGCGTTGCGCCATTACGCAGCACGGTAAGTTTGGCGGGGGCGCCGGGTTCGAGTTCCGACACGCGGGCAAGCAATTCCGTGGGCGTTGCGATTGCATTGCCATTGAGTGCGACGATCACGTCGCCTTGCGCGACGCCCGCAGCCTGCGCGGGACTGCCGGGTTCGACTCGCGCAACAAGCGCTCCGCGCGGCGAGCTCAAGCCGAGTTCGCTTGCGGCGGCGTCATCGATTGCCTGAACGGCAACGCCAAGGCGAGCGTGCGAGACGTGTCCGGTTCGAACGATCTGATCCTTGATTCGCATGGCTTCGTCGATAGGAATGGCGAACGAAAGTCCCTGGAAGCCGCCCGTGCGCGAATAGATCATCGAATTGATGCCGATGACTTCGCCGTTGAGATTAAAGAGCGGTCCGCCCGAATTGCCGGGATTGACCGGCACGTCGGTCTGGATGAAATGCGTTGGGCTGTCGTCCGAGAGCGTGCGCGATTTCGCGCTGATGATGCCTGAGGTCACCGTGTTATCGAGGCCGTACGGCGAGCCGATTGCGACGACCCAATCGCCCACGCGGCTATTGGTCGGATTGCCGATTTTCACGGTGGGAAAACCGCTGCCGTCGATTTTCAGCACGGCGACATCACCCGCTTTATCGGTGCCGATTACCCGGGCGCCGAATTTTCGGCCATCGGTGAGCTTGATCGTCACCTGGTCGGCATTCTCGACGACGTGATTGTTCGTCAGGATGTATCCGTCCGGACTCACGATGAAGCCCGTTCCCAGTGCGCCTGAGTGTCCTTCGCCCGAATCGTCGCCCTCGCTCTTCGCCTCGACGTGAACCACAGCGGGGCCATACGTCGCCACGATCCCGGCAAAATCGGGCGCCTGGCCCTGATTGTGAATCGCCTTGTCCGAGGGGACGGACAATGTCGTTTTCGCGGTGCCGGACTCGTCCGCGCTAGCGTGCTTATGTCCGACGAGCCACGTTCCGGCGAGCGCCACCGCGACGCCCGCGATCAGGCCGCGGCCCCGATACTTGTTGATATTCATTGCTGTGATAACAAGGAGGTTGATCGATTAGCGCGTAAGTTACGCACCGCTGCTTAAACACAACTTAAAGAAACAGGGTGGTGTAAACGCTGAATTGATCCCTCAAATCCAGCAATCTGAATAGCAGGATCGCCTTGAATTGGCTTGTGCGTTGGCAGGGATTTCGCCCTTGAAATTAGGGCTTGATGTACTCGCACTCGTGGTTGCAGGCGCAACGAAGTGCGGATTGATGACGCCGATTGACGGGGGGCGGATCGAAGTGGATCCCGGTCGTTGATCAGGCGTCAATGAGGCGTGCGGCGATCCGGTTTTTGCTATTTCGTATCGGGATCGCCGCGCGCGTATCGACAACCGGGAAGGATGACGCGGTGGCAGGCGTTCGTCAAAGCTCGAAGGCCCGAACCGCTGAACGGAGCGTTTCGGCTTGAGCCTTCAGTGCACTCGCGGCATGCGCGCCGTCCTGTACAAAAGAGGCGTTCTGTTGCGTGACGCGGTCCATGACGGTGACGGCCGCGTTGACCTGATCGATGCCGGCGCTTTGCTCCTGCGAGGCATCGGCAATCGAATCGACGAGATCCGCCACGCCCTTGACCGCGCCGAGCAAGTCCACAATGGTCTTCGCGGCCGATTCGACTGCAATGCCGCTAAGGTCCACCTCGCTCGTCATCTCCTTGATGAGCACGTCGATTTCCTTGGCAGCGGTTGAGCTGCGCTCGGCAAGCGCCCGGACTTCCTGCGCGACGACTGCGAAGCCGCGCCCCTGATTACCCGCACGCGCCGCTTCGACTGCTGCGTTCAGCGCAAGCAGATTGGTTTGAAACGCGATGCCGTCGATTACCGAAGTGATTTCGCCGATGCGCGCTGAGCGTTCTGCAAGCGCACGCATGCGCTCGCCGGCGTCGCGGGTCGCGCGATCGCCATCGCCGGCCTTGGAAGAAGCAATGCCCGCGAGCGATCGGGCCTGTACGGCATGCTCGGCATTCGCCTTCACCATCGAGGCGAGTTGCTCCATGCTGCTCGAGGTCTGCTGAATGCTGGCGGCGTGCTCTTCCGTTCGATGCGCGAGCGTGCTGTTTCCCGACGCGATTTCCGAAGTGGCTTCCGCGATCGTTTCCGCCGAGTGACGAATCCCGCCGATGATCGATGCGAGACGTCCCTGCATGGTTTTCATGGCGTACAGGACGCTACGCGTGTCGCCCGGCTGGACGGTCACCTCGAACGACAGGTCACCCGCGGCAACGCGATTCGCGATTTCGGCGGCCACAAACGGTTCGCCGCCGAGCTCGCGAAAGAGGCTTCGCGTCATCGAGGCGGAGAGTACGGCGACAACCAGGAGACCGACGAGAATGAAGCCCGCCACAAGCCATTCGACTCGCTGCCCCGTTTTGCGCGCGTGCTCATATTCGGATTGCGCATCGGCGAGTTCGAGTTTGCGAAGTTCGGCGCCTTGCGCCTTCACCGCTTTCGCGACGGAGTCGATGGCCTGCGTCTGGACCCACTGCGCTTCCGAAAGATTGTTGGCCGTCAATAACTGGACCGCGGGACGAAGACCCTTGTCTCGCAGTTTGCTCCAGTTGGCGGCGAACGCTGCGGCGCGCTTTCGTCCGTCTTCCGACGAACTGCGCGACGCATACTGCTTCATGAGCGCGTCGATCTGATCGATGCGATTTGCCGTGCTTGTGGCGACAAGCTGGGTTTTCTGGGCCGATGGATCGAGAATGGCGTCGCTTACCGAAAAGCTGGCTTCGGCGATCAATTCATCGATGGACGAAATTGCCTGAAGCGCTTGCGCGCGGCCTTCGAACATCTGCTGAAGCGCGTCGGTCGATTGTGAGACGCCTGCTACGCCCGCCGCTCCGACACAAAGAGAAACGACAGCAAAAGCGATGGTGAGCAGGAGAAGCCGGGCTTTGATGGTTAGCTTGCGCATTTGATACTCGACGGATGACGCGCCGCAGGGAGCGGGACCACAACGGGGACGGTAAGGATGCGGCCACAACGGCCGCGCGTCTTTTTACGGCAGAATCCATCAAATATTGAATGAATCTTTTGTGACAAGGCGACTCTGCATGCGCACATGATGAACGCGCCAACGCGGCGGCGGCGTCTGCGAGTCTCCAGCCGGCAGCCCGGAAATGTGCTGACGAATTGACGATTTACCGAGCAGCGTGGCATTGCTTGTCTCGCCCCGTCCGTTGTTAATGCGTGGCGCCCATGCATCTGCCGTGGCGCAAAAAACAGTTTTGTCTTCGGTCGCGAGGTATCTGCAATTTTGCGTTTATCGGACTGGCGATTTTGAATGGGGAGGCGACCGGTTGAACGCCCACGAGAATTCAATTGCGGGAGCGCATGACTCGAAGTTCGGGCGAGTCACTCGTGATTACGGATTGATTTTGACCAGGTACGGTGGTCTGCGGCTGCGTAATATGTCACCCCAATCTTTCACCCGAATCGTCCATCCTTATCGTCCATCGATACTCCACCTTAATTTCAGGATTGGGGACGTACCAATCACCCGATGTAATAGGACATATCTCGACGTCCTTCCACTTGCCGCACGCAGTTGCGAAAAGGATTGCCCCCGCATCGTCGCGCGTCGTTCGACCGGTTCACGACGATATTCTGACGAGTCGACCAGGTGAGTGCAGAGAACAATGATTTAATGCTGCCAATTAATTTGCATGTATCATTGTTTTGAAGCGATAATCCAGAACGGGATCTGGTATCGAACACTCGCACCGTGCCGCGTTTCGACAGGGTGGGGGAAATCCGGGCGGCCACCTGGTCGCGTAATTCTGACAGGGACGGAAAAATGATTACATTGGACGCAATTCAGTTGAAGATCGCAAAGCTTCAAAAGCAGGCAGCGGCAATCGCCGAAAAGCAGACTTCTATCGGTCTCGAAAGGATCCGTGATCTGATGCACAAGCATGGATTGAGTCTCGCCGACATCGAGTCGTTCGTTGGGAAAAAGCGCGGCCGCAAGCCTTCGGTCAAGGTCGGAAATGGCATGACGAAATCCGCAGGGAAAAAAATGCAGACCGTTGCGCCGAAATACGCCGATCCGAAATCGGGCGCAACCTGGAGCGGTCGCGGCAGAGCGCCGGCCTGGATCAGGGATGTAAAAGACCGCACCCGGTTCCTTATCGATGGGAATGAAGGCAAGAAGGCTGCCGGTACGAAAGCCGCTGTTGGGAAAAAGGCTCCCGTGAAACGCCAGGCTGCAAAGAAAGTCGCCCGTAAGGCGGTAGCTGCGAAGCGGGGCTCGGTTCAACGCCGTGCAGCGTCGGTAACGGGCGCAACGGCTCGCAAAAAGGCGGCACCCGCGAAGAAACGCGCGGCTCCTCGTAAAACCGCGGCGAAAAGAAATGTTGCCGTAGCGGCAAAGATGGAAACGCCCGCAGTGGTCGCCGAATAAGCAAGGTAGTCTCGGCTGGCGCGGTGCGATGCGGGACGTCCGGATTCTGTGCAACGTTTCGAGCGGCAATTCACGACGCCGCACCGCCGCCAGCGCAACCAGGCTTTGAACGCTGCCTGACGCGTTCGCCAACCGTCCATCGAATGGCCGTCCTCGCGGGATCGGTCACAAACCCAAACTGGGTTATTCCAGCGGCCCGCGTCTGGGCCATCACATCTTCGCACGTTCATAGCGCATAGGGCGATCCGCTTGCAGGCGCAGTTCAGCCTGAAGCTTTGCCGCTGCTGCAGTGCGAAACTCGGTCAAAAACCTGGCCAAAAACCTGGCTAAAAACGCGTCATCGCTCATGCGCGTTCCGTTCCAATAAGTCGATCCATCGGCAGCGACGCTTGGAAGCGCGCCACGATGCACGGTGGACCCGATCGATCTCCAGTAAGATGTCGAAAAATCTGCCTCGTTAATTAAGTATGCAGATCAATTGTAGATGTGGTTCGTCTGCCTTAAGGACGTTGTACCGGACCGACGAGCCAGGATTCGAGCCGACCGTGGGTGCCGCAACGTTAATAAACGACGATCCCGATTGATGCGCCAGCCTCTATCTCGTAGGAGCTTCACAAAGTGCGACCCTGCATTTCAGTACTCCTCGTCGACGATCATGCCGTTGTGCGCGAAGGGTACCGGCGGCTGCTCGACCTCGAACCCGGCGTGCGCGTGTGCGGTGAGGCCGCAGATGCGGCCGTGGCGTATCAACGCTTTTGCGTATTGCAGCCCGGGGTGGTCATCATGGACATCTCGCTGCCGGGGACCAGTGGAATCGAGGCGATGCGCCGCATGCTCGCGCGCGATGGCGCGGCGCGCATCCTGATCTTCAGTGTTCACGAGGACGCGATCTTTGTGCGCCGCGCACTCGATGCGGGCGCGACCGGCTACGTGACGAAGTCCAGTGCGCCGGACGTGCTCATCGAAGCGGTTCACGCGGTGGCGCGGGGCGGGCGCTATCTGAGCGCAGACGTTGCACACGCGTGGTCGGCCAACGACGCGCTTCGCGAAGGGCAACTGCACAGAGGGCTTTCGGCGCGCGAGTTCGAGGTGCTGCGGTTGCTCGTGCAAGGTTATACGCTGCGTCACATCGCCGAGAGGCTCGGTGTAAGCCAGAAGACAGTGGCAAACCATCAGTCGGCGATCCGCCGTAAGTTCGGTGCCGACAACAGCGTGCAGCTTGCGCGCATCGCAAGTCGCTCTGGCGTATTGCTTTCGTCCGCATCCTTGAATCCGGCGTGAATCGGGTCACGCGTGTGATGCGCTGCGGGGAGTTATTCAACAGGCCGCTTCCTATGCTGCTTTTACCGATCCATTTCCGCACCGAAATCACGAAGTAGATCGTGAATAACCACTCTTGGTTTTGGTGAAAGCGCGCGCAATCTTGTTTCCAAACCGCGCGCAGCATGGCATCGCGTGAAAGACGGAACAACTTGCAAGATCCGTGCGACCGGCGCATGGTTCAATCGCCGTCCAATCGCAATTTGTCCGAATCTGGAGGTGTCGAGATGCCGCTCGTGCTTTATGGTCACCCTTTCTCCTCGTACACACAGAAAGTGCTCGTTGCGCTGTATGAGAACAGCATGCCGTTCGAGTTTCGTTGCCTCGGGCCGGATGAGCCGGAACACTCGGCCGAGTGGCTGCAGCGCTGGCCGCTGCACAAGTTTCCGCTGCTGGTGGACGGCGAGCGCAACATCGTCGAAACGAGCATCATCATCGAATATTTGCAGCTCACGCACCCAGGACCGCTGCGCTTGCTGCCCACGGACCCCATGAAGGCGCTGGACGTGCGTTTTCTCGATCGCTTCTTCGATCTGCACGTCATGACACCCATGCAGCGTGCCGTGGACGGTGCTTTGACGGGGGATCCCGCGAGGCGTGAGGAAGGACTCGCCTTCGCGGCGAAGAAACTGGATCTTGCCTATACGTGGCTCGAAGGGCAGCTTGCGGGCCGTGAGTGGGCCGCTGGAACGGATTTCACGCTCGCGGACTGTGCTGCATCCCCGGCGCTTTTTTATGCGGACTGGACGTATCCGATTCCAGTAACCCTTCCGGTGTTGCGCGCCTATCGTGCACGTTTGCTTGCACGGCCATCCTTCGCACGTGCCGTGGAAGAAGCGCGGCCATTCCGGTCGTTCTTTCCCCTCGGCGCGCCGCAGCGGGATTGACGTTTCGCTCCGCCACGCTCTGCGCGAAGGTCGTCGTCGGCGCGCATGATCGACGCCTGCGCTTTGCGTGCTCCAATTGTCTCGGGGCACAATGCCTGTCCGGGCAACGATTTGAACGAACCAGCGCGGTGGCCCCGGCAGGCCGCGCCGCAAGGAATCGCGAGCGATGAAATATTCGAATCTGGTCGAGCGGTTGCAGGGAAGAAGGACGACGGCGTGGGAAATTCACCAGGCTGCCGTGCAGGCAAGCGAACGCGGCGAAGACGTGATCGTGCTGAGCGTGGGCGATCCCGATTTCGCTACGCCGGACATCATCGTCGAACGCGCGGTCGCTGCGCTGCGCGAAGGCGATACGCACTATTCGGCCATCATGGGACGTGCACCGCTGCGTGCGGCCATTGCGCGCGAGCACACATTGCGTAGCGGTTGCGTGGTCGACAAGGACAATGTGATGCTCTGTGCGGGCGCGCAAAACGGCTTGTTCGCAGCGTCTTTGTGTCTGTGCGAGGCCGGCGACGAGGTACTCGTGCCCGAGCCGATGTACCTCACCTACGAGGCCGCCATCCGTGCCTCGGGCGCGACGCTCGTGCCGGTGCCGGTCGATCCTGCGCGCGGATTTCATCTCGACTGCGATGCGCTGGAGGCGGCGGTTACGCCGCGTACGCGGGCGATTTTCTTTGCGACGCCGTGCAATCCGACCGGTGTCGTGATGCCGCGCGAGGATCTGGAGCGCATCGCACGGATTGCGAAAGCACACGACCTGTGGGTCGTTTCCGATGAGGTCTACGCCGACCTCACGTTCGAGCGCGAACACGTGAGCATCGCGTCGCTCGACGGCATGTCGGAGCGCACCGTCACGCTCGGCAGTCTGTCCAAGTCGCATGCGATGCCGGGCTGGCGGCTCGGCTGGGCGATTGCGCCGCAGACGCTGATCGGCCATCTCGGGCGGCTGACGCTGTGCATGCTCTACGGCCTGCCGGGTTTTATTCAGGAAGCGGCGCTAACGGCGCTCGATAATCGCGCGCAGATCGTTTCGGATATGCGCGGGATCTACCGGCGGCGGCGGGACGTTGTCTTCGAGCGGCTCAGCCGTGTGCCGGAACTGAATTGCCTGTTGCCCGAGGCGGGCATGTTCATGATGATCGACGTACGCGGCACGGGTCTCGATACGCACGACTTTACGTGGCAGCTCTTCAATGCCCAAAAGGTGTCGGTGCTCGACGCGAGCGCGTTCGGGGAAACGGCGAACGGCTATGTGCGGCTGGGTTTCGTGGTGGATGAAGCCCGGCTTGTCGAGGCATGCGACCGGATTGCCGCATTCGCGCGGCAACGCGGGCGTTGAGCGAGAGGCGCGCTTTGGCGCGCCTTTTTGCATGCTGCCGTTACCTGCAGATACGATCAGCGGTTTCCGTCCAGCAAATCGTTGAGCAGTTCGTCGAACGCTGCCTGGGCGTCTTCGAGTTCCTGCAGCGCGGCGTCGAAGGTCGTCAGCGCGAACTGCGACGGGCGGCCATCGCCCTCCGGGGGAAACTGCGACTGCAACGATGCAAACGCCGTCTTGACCCGCTGCGTGGCGGTCAGGACGCGCTCCATGGCTTGGGATTCTTCGGCTCGCGCCTGTTCTGGATTCATCGAAAACTCCGGTTTCAAATGGGATTCGCGGGGTAGGGCGGCGCTCACGGCAAGGGCAGGCCGCCGTCGGCCTTTACTTCGCGCAACGACAGCGACGATTCCACCGACGTCACGCCCGGCAGGCTGCGCAACTGGTCGCGCATGAATGTGCCGTAGTCGTCGAGATCGCTTGCGACGATCTGCAGAATGTAGTCCGCAGTGCCGGAAACGTTGTGGCACGACAGGATACGCTCAATCGCACAGACTTCACGCTCGAAGCGGTCCGCAAGCGCGCGGTCGTGCACCGCAAAACGCACGAGCACGAACGCGAAGACGCCATAGCCGAGCGCACGGCGCGAGAGCACCGCACGGTAGCGCTCGATATAGCCGTCCTGTTCGAGCCGTTTGAGGCGGCGCGCGCACGGCGTTTCGCTCAGGCCGACCGTTTCCGCGAGTCGTGCATTCGGCATGCGGCCGTCTTTTTGCAGTGCGCCGAGGATCGCCCGGTCGAGTTTGTCGGGTTCGCTCATTGGGTGCGAGTGCTTATCCTTTGGTGAAGCCTGAATATTAGTGCATTGCGCTAAAAATGGCTGTGACGGGAACGAAAATCGCCAGAAATCTCTCTGCCAATAGCGGCAAGATAGAGCCTCTTTCAAACGAGGCCATCATGATTTCCGCCCACCTGTTGCTCATGTTCATCATCGCTCTGATCGTCGTCTGCGCTTTGCCTGGCGCGGACATGGCGCTTGTGATGCAAACCAGCATGAGTCGCGGCACGAAAAGCGGATTCGCGGCAGCTTGTGGATTGGGTGTTGCGCGCTCGACGCACGTGACGCTTTCGGCGTGCGGGCTCGCCGCGCTGCTGCGCAACGCGCCGTGGCTCTTCGAAGTCGTGCGCTATGCCGGAGCGGCCTATTTGGTCTGGGTGGCCGTGCAGATTTTCCGGGCGCCGGTGTTCGCGCTACCCGCGGATGCGGCCATGCCTGCCACGCGCTCGCGCCGCGCCGACTTTTTAAAGGGGCTTCTCACGAATCTGCTTAATCCCAAGGCGTTGCTGTTCTGCTCGGTGTTGCTGCCGCAGTTCATCCGGCCGCAGGCGGGCTCGGTGTGGCTCCAGGTGCTCCAGCTGGGCGTTTTGCTCGTGATCGTGTGTGCGCTGTTCGACGTGATCTACGTCCTCGGGGCGGCGCGCATTGCCGTGTGGTTGCGCAAGCATCCGCTTGCACAGACCCTGCAGAAGTGGGCGTTTTCGTCCGCACTCTTTGGTTTCGCGGTGCGCTTGACGCTCGATTAAACCGCGGACTGAGCAGCGGAAAAAGCAGTGGAATAAGCAGTGAATTGAGCGGCGGCGCGCAACGCGCCGCCCTTTTTCGCCGTTTCGGCGAAGCTGCGCCGCCCTGGGCGGGCAGCGCGCGTTACGCTTCCTTCAGTTGTTTTAATGCTTGCCGAGGTAATCGCGCTTGCCGACTTCCACGCCGTTGTGACGCAGGATGTCGTACGCGGTCGTGATGTGGAAATAGAAATTGGGCAGCACGAACGACAGCAGGTAATTCAGGCCGGTGAACTCGATCGGGCCGGTGCGCATTTTGAGCGTGATGGCGCGCTCTTCCGTTCCGTCGATCTGCTCGGGCTTGAATGTCTGGAGATAGTCGATGGTCTTCTGAATGCGCGTGTGGAGTTCGTCGAACGTCACTTCGACATCGTCGAACTTCGGCGCTTCCACGTCCGCGAGGCGCGCGGCGCAGCCCTTGGCGGTGTCGGTCGCGATGTGGATCTGACGCGAGAGCGGCAGCATGTCGGGGAAGAGCCGCGCGCCGGTCAGCACAGTCGGGTCGATCTGCTTTTCGGACGCATGCGCCTGCGCTTTGCCGATGATCGCTTGCAGATTGGTGAGGCCGCGGACCAGGACGGGTACCGAGGCTTGAAACATGGAAATGGACATGGGTATTCCTCGTGTCTTCGATTGTGCGCGCCGCGCTCCGAGCCGGAGCTAACGGGCGAATCATTATGCGCTATCGGACATGTCACTGCCATTGAAGCCATCGGTCGATCTTGCGCGCTGCACTGTCGCGACAGCGCATGATGAGTAATGCATCGTCGTGACTCCGATCGCGCAGGTTGTACACACCGTATTTAATATCGCATTCCTAATTTGATTTCTCGTGTGAAATCCCGGGGTTGCGCGAGAGGTTCGGAATCGGCCGCCACGGACAGGTTGCATCGTGCGCGCCGCAACTATTGGGTTTGAATCGCAATTTCCACGGCGGCTTTTAATCTGCTGTAACGCCGTGGCGACGGCGATTCAAATCGCATCGTGCAAGTGCGACACATTGCGCCACTGCTTCCAGCGACAGGCGCTGCCAATCCCCTGGCTGCGCCGCCGCGCGGAACCCTCAGTCAACCGATGCGCGCGCGATCCGGCCGTGCCGTGACGACGCGATTGACCAGCCCTGCGACAGCTTCACGACAATATGCCGCAGAGCAGTGGCGGCACATTAGGCATATCCTGACATTCGTCAAGAAAGGGAGGTGCAAAATGGTCGTGTCCACTTTGTTGCTGCTGTCTGTTGCGGCTGTGCTTGGACGGGCAGCGTGGACTCAGGCGCGTGCTCGTGCGAGCCTGCAACCGGTCCGTGTGCGCGCGGATCGCCCGCGTTATCGCCGGTAGGCCGTCATGCATCTCACCGTCTGGAATGTCCCCGAATCCTGTAGTGAGCAAGAGGTCCGCGAGTTTTTCGTGCGCGAACTCGGCCACTACGCGAAAGGTGTGACCGTCTACGACGCCGGTACGCCGAACGCGCACGCGGACCTCGAACTGAATGCCGACATACCGTACATCGCCGAGGCGGTGGCGCGCGAACTTCAGGGCCGCCGCTTCGCGGGCGTTGCGCTGAGGGTCAGCGCACAGCCCTTCGACGGCGAGGAGCCGCAGCCGCAGCGCTGATTCGCCGCCGCCTGGCGTCGTTGACTGCCGTCGTTGACTATCTACGCAGATGGCGGCAGCGGGTCCTGCGGCGTGTACGGCAGCGCCCGTTTATGGCGGGTGCCCGCATGAAAGCGCAGGATCGTCGCGCGCGCCGCCGCGCTGACTGGCTTGCCCTCCAGAAAATCATCGATTTCGTCGTAGCTCACGCCGTACGCGTCCTCGTCGGGGCGTAGCGGGCGCAAATTCTCCAGGTCGGCGGTCGGCGTCTTGTTCACGAGACGCTCCGGTGCGCCCAGCGCCCCCGCGAGTGCGCGCACGCGGCGCTTGTTCAGACCCGCGAGCGGCAGCACGTCTGCGCCGCCGTCCCCGAACTTCGTAAAGAAACCCATCAGCGATTCTGCCGCGTGGTCGGTCCCGATCACGAGACCCGCGCGCGCACCCGCCACCGCGTATTGGGCAATCATCCGTTGCCGCGCCTTGATATTGCCGAGCACGAAGTCCTGCTGCACCGCGCCGGAGAACGCGAATCCACCGGCCCGCAGCGACGCGAGCATTGCATCGGCGGCGGGCGCGATGTCGACGCTCAGCGTTTCGTCCGGCCGCACGAACGCGAGCGCGTCGGCGGCATCCGCTTCGTCGTGCTGGATGCCATAGGGCAACCTCATCGCCACGAAACGGGCTGCGTAGCCCGCGCTGCGCAATCGTTCCGCGCACAACTGTCCAAGTCTCCCCGCCGTGGATGAATCGATGCCGCCGCTGATGCCGAGCACCAGCGTTTTAAGTCCGCTCGCGCGCAAGTGAGCGCAGAGAAAATCGACGCGGCGTGCGATTTCCGCGGCGGCATCGAAGGCGGGCGCAACGCCCAGGGCCGCGATAAGTTGTTGCTGGGCGAGCGTATCGCCAGCGTCGGGCGTGAAATCCATTGACGTCTCCTGGCTAGACCGGCGACAACGCCACGCGGCATATAGGCGTTGTCTGGTTTAATGGTGAGTGATCGTGGATCACCATCCTCGACGGGACTGCGCCGTCGCGCGGCCCCACAACCGTCACGATGCATCCGAATCCGCACAATACCCATAATCAGGCCGCACTCGCGATGAACAAAAAAATCTCGCGCCCGTCCGTCACAAATATGAATGCAGACATTTGGCCGGGCTCGCCGACACAACTTCAGCAACTTAGGGTGCGCCGGTCATCGTTTGCGCGCCGCGTGCTCTGTGCCGCAGCTTGCGTTTGGTGGGCTGCGGGCGCCGCGCTGGTCGCAGGCGCGACACCGGCCTCTGCCGCGCACGTGGCGTCCGGCGCGGTGCAGGCCGCGAACGGGCTGGCGACGTCGGCGGCGTCGGCGGCACGAACAGCGTCGGCTCCGGCATCCGCGCCGTTGCCTGCAACGCCCGCCACGGCGCCTTCCGGCAACGCTGCATCGGTTGGCGCACCGGCGTCCACGCCCGCTCCGGCGTCCGCGCCCGCCGTGCTCAAGCTTCCCGAACATCCGGCGCTTACTCGCGCCCAGGATGTCGAGGAGACGCACGCCGCGTTGCGGATGCGCGCTGTTTTCGCGCGAGAGGTGACGCGCCGGCTGCGCGTGCCGCTCGCGGACCAGCACGCCTACGGCGCGCGTCTTCAGGCGGCGCTCGACGACCACGACCTCGGCGAGCTGGCGAGCGAATTCGTGGTCCTCGTCGATCGCAACGCGAACGTTCAGGCGCTCTTCATCTACTTTCGCGCCGCGCCCGGCGAGCCGTGGCTCATGATCGGCGCGTCGCCGGTCGCGACGGGGCGGCCCGGCGAGTTCGACCATTTCCTCACGCCGCTCGGCGTGTTCGAGCACACGCCCGCCAACATGGACTTCCGGGCGGAAGGCACGATGAACCAGAACGGCATACGCGGTTACGGCCGGCGCGACATGCGCATCTACGATCTAGGCTGGGTGGATGGCGAACGCGGCTGGGGCAAAGGAGGCGTCTCGCAGATGCGCTTCCAGATGCATGCCACCGATCCGGACCGGCTCGAACCGCTGCTCGGCATCCGCCACTCGAAGGGCTGCGTGCGCATACCGGCATCGCTCAATGTGTTCCTCGATCACCACGGCATCATCGACGCCGAATACGAGGCGCTCGCCGCATCGGGCAGATCGCTCTGGGTGCTGCACTCGGACCGGGTGGTCACGCCGTGGGCGGGCCGCTTTATCGTCGTCGTCGATTCGGAGCGCAAGACGCGTCCGGCGTGGTCGCCCGCGCCCGGCAGCAAGGCGCGCGCGAAGGTGCCCGCGGGCGGCGATCAGGCGGATTGAGCGTCGCTGCGCGGCGTTTGCCGCCGGGCGCTGCGGGCGGGTCGCGGGCCGCTCGTGGGTTACTCATCGGGCCGGTTGCGCGGTCGGTTATTCAGGCGCGGCGCGCGACGGCCCCGGCCGTTTTGGTGCTCCGGGCAATGATGACGCCCGCAAGCGCCACGCCGAAACCGGCCAACTGCACGGGCAGGAGCGTCTCACCGAACAGCACCCAGCTTTCGAGTGCCGCGAGCGGCGGCGCGAGAAAGAGCAGCGCGGTCGCGCGCGCGGCGTCGCCATGACGGACCATCCAGACGAGCAGCGTCACTCCCGCGCCCGAGAGCATCGCGATGGCCCAGGCGAGCGAGACCCACAGTGTGGCTGACGCGATCCATCGGTGTTCGCCCAGCGCGAGCGCGAGCAGTGCCGCGACGATTGCCGCGCCCGCGTTCTGGACGGCACTGGCGCTGCGGATGTCGGCAAGCGCCAGCGAGGTCTTCTGATAAAGCGTGCCCGCGGTGATCGAGCCGACCGCGGCCACGGCGACGATCACCACGAGCAGCGGGTGCGCGTGATCGTGCGCGGAGGCGGTGCCCTGCACGGCCGCCTGCAACTTCGGCACGAGGACGAGCACGACGCCTGCAAGCCCGAGCGCGAGGCCCATCCAGCGTTGCTGCGACGGACGTTCGCCGAACAGCCGCGCGGCGAACGCAGCCGTGAGCAGCGGCTGCAGCGCGCCGAGCAGCGCCATTACGCCCGCGCTCAAGCCTTGCGCGACCGCCCAGTAACCTGCGCCGAGGTAGACGCCTTGCAGCAGCGCGCCCGCGATGAGGTGCTTGCCGAGGTCGCGTCCGCGCGGCCAGGGCGCGCGCGTGGCGAGCGCAACTGCCGCGAACAGGGCGGCGGTTCCGCCGAAGCGCGCGAGCAGGAACAGGTTCGGATCTGCGTAAGGCGCGATGGCGCGGGCGACGACGAATCCCGTCGACCACAGGACGACGAAGAGGGCGGGAGCGAAGGTGGCGAGCATCGTTGAGGGTTGCGGCTGCGCGCGCATGGGCGCGGGGAATACGCGAATGGCCCGCAGTATCGCCGCACGCGTACAGGCGGGTCTTGTTCGAGACTGCACTCGTTCGATGTGCGGCCCGCGCGCGGCGCAGTCAAAAGCCGTACAGGATTGCCGCCGCGCCAAGGGCGGCGCCGCACAGCGCGCAGGCAATCAGCAAGGCGCGCGTGCGCCGTTGCTCGCGGATCAACCCGGCGGTGAGGCCGGTACGCGGGCCAGCCGTGGCCGCGCCGTGAATGCCCGGCGTCTTCGCATGATGCTGGAGGTAGTGAAAAAGGAGTTGCGGCACGCGCGGCGCGACCTGCGCGAGATGAGGGAATTCCTGCGATAGCCGCCTGATCCAGCCGCGATGATCGAGGTCGCGCTGCGCAATGCCGGCGAGCGTGCGTTCGGCGATGCCCCAGGCGTCGACGTCCGGATGAATCGTGCGCGCCAGTTCCTCGGCCTGCGCAAACGCGCGCTGCGCGGCGGCGAGTCGCGGCGACACGGAACCGCCGAACGGCTGCACCGCGTGCAGCAAATGATGGAACAGGTCACCCGCGCTGCGCGTGTCGGCGGCGTCCGCGAAGTGCGCCTCCGAGCGCGTGCGCAGTTCCGCCTCGATCTGTTCCGTGCGCGCGTGCGCGGGAACGTGCCCGGCGGCGCTGTGCAGATCGGCGAGCCTGCCATAGTCCTGCTGGAACAGCGCCGTCGCGCCGTGGACGAAGAACTCGCGCTCCGGCGACGAAAGGCTCGTCATGAGCGTCGATCCCGCGAACACGAGGCGCCCGAGCGTCGGCGGCTCGATGCTGACCGCGATGCGGCGCGCGTCCAGCGTCGCATGAAAGAATCCGTGCTCGAAAGCCTGCTGCGTGACGACTTCGACCAGATGCATCGCGACGCGCGCCGCGTTGATGCGATGCTCGGCGAGACCGGCTACATCGGTAACCGGCACCGAGTCGATGTGCTGGACCGCGAGCGTGTGCGGCGTGCACAAGTCCCAGATCACGTCGGGCACGACGACGCGCGGATTCCTCTCGAGCTGGTGGCCCGACT
Source organism: Paraburkholderia sp. (assembly GCF_024281035.1). Taxonomy (GTDB): domain Bacteria; phylum Pseudomonadota; class Gammaproteobacteria; order Burkholderiales; family Burkholderiaceae; genus Paraburkholderia. The sequence continues at coordinate 8,105 of NZ_JAMXLH010000065.1, read as the reverse complement.
GGCTCATATTCGCCGCCTGTGCGCGCAGATCGAAGCGGTGTTGCAGGTCATTGCGCAGATCGAGCGCCAGGTCGTGCAGCTGCAGCGTGCGCGCCGCGCGCGAGAACCGCTCGAACCAGCGCGCGACGACGCACAGCAGCATGGCATCTTCGTCGACTTCCTCGATGTGGTCGGCGCGCAGCACGCGCAGCGTCACCGTCTGATGGCCGTTGATCGGCAGCGTGAGCCGCGCGATGTGCGTCTGTTCGCACCAGCCGTGATGGATGGGCGTGGGATCGATCGACGCGAACAACGTACGCGGCGGCTTGCCGAATGCGGCATGCAGCGCCGAATCGAGCGCATCGGGCGTGAGCGGGGCGTCGAAATGTTCGAGGGCTTCGATGCTGTCGTGCAGCGTCATCGCGGCGAGGTCGGGGCGTGTCGCGAGCGTCTGCGCAAATACCGCCGCAAGCGGCGCGAGACGCGGCAGCGCGCCATGCAGGCTCGCGGTGAGGCGCGCATCGTCGCGCATGCGCGACGCGAGCGAGACGAACCAGTGCAGCTTGTGATGCTCGGGCGCGGCGAGCCAGATCAGCCTGACGCCATAGCGCAGCGCACAAAAGAGCAGCCGGAGTTGACGAAATAGTGATCGCATTGGCACAGCAGTCGATGGGGCGCGTGCCGTTCGCGAGCGCGCACGGCAAAGGGCGAGAGTAGCAGGGATAGACCCGCGATGGCAGTGCCGCCGCGCTGGAAAACCTTGCCCGATGTGCACGAAGGGCTGGCGCAACAAGGGCGTGCGGCAGGGGCTGCATCGTGTGCAGCATGATGGGTGCGCCTGCGTAATACAATACGGCGACCATTCGGGGCGACCACGCGACCACATTCGGCGGCCGTTCCGGATCCACGCGCTCCAGATGCTTACCGAGAAGATGCTCGCAGAACAACGTCACCAATACATCCTGTCGCAGGTAAACAAAACGGGCGCGCTTTCCGTAGCGGACCTTGTGCGCGAACTGAGCGTGTCGCGCGAAACGATCCGGCGCGATCTGAACACGCTCGCCGCGCGCGGGTTGCTCGTCACCACACATGGCGGCGCGCTCTCCAGCGACCGGCGCGAACCCGACCTCGACGTGCGCGAAGCCTCGAACGCGAGCGCGAAGCGCGCCATCGGCGAACGCGCCGCCGAGTTCGTGCAGGACGGCGCATCGGTCATCATCGACTCGGGCAGCACGCCGCATGCCGTGGCGCGCGCGCTCACCGACCGCCATCGGCTGACCGTCTACACGAACGACTGGCGCATCGCCATGTTGCTCGGCCGCCGCAACGAGAACCGTGTGACGATGCTGGGCGGCGAGCTTTCCGATCACGAGGACGCGACGTTCGGCCTCGACACCGTGCGGCAGCTCGATCAGTATCACGCCGATTTCGCATTCGTCGGCGCGGGCGGCATTACCGCCGACGGCTGGCTGACCGACTACTCGCGCATGGTCGCGGAAGTGCGCAGCCGCATGCTGCTCGCGACGAGCTGCGCGATCATCGTCGCCGATCATTCGAAGTTCGGTCGCGTCACGCCCGTGCGGATCAACGGATTCGAGCGCGCCCGGTATGTCGTCACCGAACTGGCGCCGGAGAAATCGCTTGCGCGCGCAATCGCCGCGCGCGGGCCGGAACTGCTGGTCGCCTGAGGCGCGCGCGGCGCTTTCCATTCGCCGGTCATCTCGACCCGGCACATTCATCCCTTCCGGACATGCACTGGCACCGGCACTTGCGTTAGCCCGTGTTCCGGCGCACCCGCGCCCTTTCGTTAGCCCTTTTCCGTAGACAAAAGCGTGCCTGCGCGGCGGTACATTGCGCCGTCCGATATGTCGTTAATTGGCAATTTGTGGATTTTTTTGCAAAACACCGCAAAAGTCATGTCGCTGTCATAGAAGTCTGTGATTCTTGCGGGGCCCGTTCTGACAGGGGCTTGCGCGCCGCGTGGATGGCTTTCCAGCGTGTCAGGCCGGCGATCGTTGTCAGGCGAGCCGGGCGGATTGTAGACAATCGGTAATCCGCGCGGCAGCACACGGGAAAAGCAGGCGGCACGATCCGCCGACGTTCGACTACACAAGCATCGGGTATCCCCGAGCAACCTGGTTTTTGCCTTCGGAGAGTGACATGAACCACCAGAATCCCCTTCGCGCGGGTTTCGCACGCAAGCTTCTGCCGATGCTTGCGGCCGCAATGATGCTCGACGGCTTTGCCTTGAGCGCGCACGCTGCCGACGCAGTGGTGCTCTACACGGCCGACGGCCTCGAAAATCTCTACCGCGACGTGCTGCCTGCCTTCGAGAAGAAGGAAGGCGTCAAGGTCAACATCGTGACGGCCGGTAGCGGCGAAGTGGTGAACCGCGCAAACGTCGAAAAGGATTCGCCGAAAGCCGACGTCATCGTGACGCTGCCGCCGTTCATCCAGCAGGCGGCGCAGAGCGGCCTGCTGCAGTCGTACCAGAGCGTGAACTACACGAATGTGCCCGCGATCGCGAAGGCTTCGGACGGCGCGTGGGCGACGTTCGTGAACAACTACTTCTCGTTCGCGATCAACCCGGAAGTCGTGAAGAACCAGCCGAAGACGTTCGCCGACCTGCTGCATCCCGACTACTCGGGCAAGGTCGCGTATTCGAACCCGGCAACGGCAGGCGACGGCATGGCCGTCATCATCCTGACGACTTCGCTGATGGGCGAAGACAAGGCATTCGACTATCTGAAGAAGCTCGAACAGAGCGCCAAATTCCACACGAAGGGCACGGGTTATCTCGACGTGCTGCTCTCGCGTAACGAAATCGCGGTGGCCAACGGCGACCTGCAGATGGACCTCGACGACGCAGCGAACGGCGGCCTCTCGCTCAAGCCGATCTTTCTCGCCGCCGATGCCAACGGCCATCCGACCACGTTCCAGCTGCCGTACGCGATCGGGCTGATAAAGAGCGGCCCGAACCAGGCCGAGGGCAAGAAGCTGATCGACTATCTGATGTCGACCGAAGTGCAGTCGAAGGTGCCGGATATTTTCGGCATCCCGGGCCGCACGGACGTGGCGCTCGCGGGCAAGAACGGCGAAGCGGTCAAGCAGGCGATCGCGGGCGTGAAGCTGGTGCCGGTGGACTGGAACCACGTGATGGCGAAAAAGGCTGACTGGACGACGCGCTGGAAGAACGAAGTGATCGGCTCGTCGGGCAAGCAGACCGAGGTCGTGAAGCCGAAGTAAGCCTTCGGGCTGAGCGTCGGTCACGTTGTACGGGACCGGAGTCGGGGCGTAGCGCCGGCTCCGGTCGATAGTTTTGGATGGGGTGGGACTAAGCGCTGAAGCGCCAGGTCGCATCGACAGCTTTGCATGGGATGCGACCAGGCGCTGAAGCGCCAGGTCGCATCGACAGGAGACGAACCCGGTGAATACCGCAAGCCTTGCGCCGTCCGGCATGACGGGCGAAACAAGTGCGATTGGCGCGACGGGCGCACTGCAGGCCACAGGTGCCGCAGGCGTGCAGATCGACCACCTGAGCGTGCGCTTCGGCACCCGCACTGTCCTCGACGATCTGTCGCTCACCATCCGCCGCGGCGAACTGCTGACCGTACTCGGCCGCAGCGGCTGTGGCAAGACCACACTGCTGCGCTTTATCGCCGGATTCATCGAAGCCGATGGACTCTCCGGCTCGCTCACCGTCGCAGGCCGCGATCTGACCCATGTGCCGCCGCACCGGCGCAACCTCGGCCTGCTGTTTCAGAGCTATGCGCTCTTCCCGCACTTGTCGGTGTTCGAGAACGTCGCATTCGGACTCAAGGCGCGCAAGGTGCCGGCGCGCGACATCGCCCGCCGCGTAGCCGACGCGCTCAAGCTCGTGCAGCTCGGCGACGCGGGCCACGTCATGCCCGCGCAGCTCTCGGGCGGCATGCAGCAGCGCGTGGCGCTCGCGCGCGCGCTCGTGATCGAGCCGGATGTGCTGCTGCTCGACGAGCCGCTTTCCGCGCTCGACGCCAATCTGCGCGCTTCGGTGCGCTCCGAACTCAAGGCGCTCCACGAGCGTCTGCCCGACCTGACCATCGTGTGCGTCACACACGACCAGGACGATGCGCTGGTGCTCTCCGACCGCACGCTGCTGATGCGCGACGGCCGCATCGCGCAACTCGGCACGCCGCAGGAACTCTACGACACGCCGACTGACGCGTACGGCGCGCGCTATCTCGGCGCGGCGAACCTGCTGCCGCCCAATATCGTGTTTCCGGTCGGCGATCCGCGCCACGACGTGCGCGACAAGCTCGCCTGCCTGCGCCCGGAAAGCCTGCGCATCGTGAAGCTCGGCGAAGGCGCGCTGCACGGCACGATCGAATCGGTCGAGTGGTATGGCGCGGTGCTGTCGGTGCCGGTGCTGCTCGACGCGATGCCGAACGAGCCGGTTCTTGTCACGATGCAGCGCGGCCACGGCGTGATGCCGGAAAAAGGCAGGCGCGTATCCCTGCGTTACGAGGCAGACGATGTCGTCCTTGTTAACCCCTGAAGCGGCGAGCCTGAAGCCGCACGCCGCCGATGCGCACGCGGTCGCTGCGCGCCGCCGCGAGCGGCGCGCGCAGTGGCACATCGCATTCCTGCTGGTGTTCGTGCTCGGGCCGATTGTCGTGTATCCGCTCGTGCGTCTCGTGCTGTTGAGCCTGACTGGCGCGCACGGGCTGAGCTTCGGTGCGTACGCATCGTTCTTCGGCAACCCCGATACGCGCGGCGTCATCGCCACGACGCTCTGGATCCTGTGTGTGAGCGCGGGCCTGGCTTCGGTGCTCGGCGTCGCGCTGGCCGCGATCCTGTTCTTCAAGCCGTTTCCCGGCGCACGCCTCGTCACGCGCTTTCTCGAACTGTTTGTGGCGTTCCCGTCGTTTCTCGTCGCCTTTACGCTGATCTTCCTGTACGGCTCGCAGGGCTCGGTGAGCATCGGCTTGCAGCGTCTCTTTCATCTGCAAGCGCCGCCGCTCGATTTCCTGTTCGGCATGGGCGGCGTGATTCTCGCGGAAGTCGTGTTTTACGCGCCATTCGTCGTGCGTCCGACGCTCGCCGCATTTGCGCTGCTCGACATGCGCCTGATCGAAGCTGCGCGCAGTCTCGGCGCGAATACGCGGATGGTTGCTGTACGCGTGATTCTGCCGCTCGCGTGGCCGGGTATCGCGGCGGGCACGATTCTGTGTTTCCTGCTGACGTTCAACGAGTTCGGCATTCTGCTCGTGCTCGGCAGCGCGCATCTCGTCACGCTGCCGGTTGCGATCTACAGTGCGGCCACCGTCGATCTCGATCTGCCGACCGCCGCAGCGGGTGCGGTCGTCATGCTCGCGATGTCGCTCTCTCTCTATGCGTTCTACCGGTGCGTGAACCGCCGCAGTCAGGGAGGTGCTCGCCATGGCCGCTAATCCCGATCGAATCGCACTGCCGCCGCCGCATCGCCGCGCAAGACCCGTCGAGCGCAGCCTCGCCGCGCGGATCGCGGGCGGCGTGCTGCTCGGTTTCGCTGCGCTGCTGTGTTTCTGGCTCTTCGTGCTGCCGGTGATCGTCGTGGCGCTGTCGAGCGTCGCGTCGCACTGGTCCGGCACGATCTTCCCGGATGGCTTCAGCATGCGCTGGTTCGAGCGCCTCGGTTCGAGCGACTTCGATGCACTCGCAACGAGTCTCGAAGTCGGCTTCGGCGTGGCGGTGCTCGGCACAGCGCTGGGACTCTGGCTCGCGCTGGCGCTGGAAGGGCGCGACCGGCGCGGCCTGGGTGCGGTCGTCGACACGCTTGCAATGGTGCCCAACGGCGTGCCGAGCGTCGTGCTCGGCCTCGCTGTGCTAATCGCCTATCACAAGGCGCCGCTGGATCTGTCCGGTTCCGCCGCGATTGTCGTGCTCGTGCAGCTCGCGCTGGTGCTGCCGTTTTGCTATCGCTGCGCGGCGGCTGCGTTGCGCCCTGAATTGACGGTCCTTCGCGAAGCTGCGGCGAGCCTCGGTGCGCCGCCGTCGATGGTGCTGCGCCGGGTCGTGCTGCCGCAACTCGTGCCGGCGATCCGCGCGAGTCTTGCGCTCGGTTTTGCGCTGTCGCTCGGCGAGCTTGGCGCGACGCTCACGGTGTATCCGCCGGGATTCGCGACGGTGCCGATCGTCGTGGTGGGCGCGGTCGAGCGCGGCTATTACCTGCCGGCGTCGGCGCTGTCGCTGATTTTGCTGATCGTGTCGCTGGCGGCGCTGCTGCTGATCGCGGCAAGGGTGCCGCGCCGCCGTGCGGACTAAACGAATGAATGACGCATCGCACGCAGGGTTTCGCCAGTGCTCCGTGGACGAACGGCACGATGCTTGATCGAGACGCGGTCGCGCCGATTGAGATGTCGCACCAGCACTCGCTGAGCGAATTCGTGCGCGGCGAGATTGAGCGACGCATCGCGGCAGGCCTGCTTACGCCGGGCGACAAGCTCAACGAGGCGGCCTGGGCGGCGCTCTTGCGGGTTTCGCGCGGACCGGTGCGCGAAGCATTCCGCGCGCTGGAGCAGGCGGGGCTCGTGCGTAACGAAAAACATCGCGGCGTGTTCGTGCGCAGCGTTTCAGTCGCCGAGGCCGCAGAACTGGGCGTGGTGCGTACGATTCTCGAAGAGGCGGCGTGCAGAATGCTGGCCGTGCGGATCGACGCGGCTCAGGTCGCGGTGCTGCGCGAGTGGCTGGGTGCGATGCGCGACGCGCTCGTGCGCGAGGATTGCGCAGCGTATGGCCGCGCGCGCGATGCATTTCGTGATGCACTCGTTGGCGCTGCGGGCAATCAGAAGCTGCATGAAACCTATCGACGGTGCGTGGGCGAACTATGCCTGTCGCGGGCCATGCCGCCGGAGGCCGACACGATGGAGGCATCGTATGCGGCGTACCGTGCGATTCTGAATGCGCTGGCGTCGCGCAACGCCGACGATGCCGCCGCGCTGATGCGCACGCGGGGCGGCGCATACGCGTGGTGAAGCGGGCCGAGCGGCGACGAATATGGAAGGCGGTGGCGTGTGCCGTCGCTATAGGAATAGGGGGCAGTGAAGGATGGCGTTGAGTCTGGCGGATATCAAGGGGCTGTTTGACGGCTACGGTGCGCTCGCCTACAGCGGCGAGCCGGTCACGCAACTGGAGCACGCGCTGCAAAGCGGCGCATTGGCCGAGGAGGCCGGAGCGAGCGAGGAACTGGTGGCGGCTGCGTTCCTGCATGATTTGGGCCATTTACTGAGCCGCCAGGGCGAGACGCCGACGAAACGCGGTATCGACGATCTCCATCAGTATTACGTGCTCTCGTTCCTGCGCCCCGTTTTACCGGACGCCGTGCTGGAGCCGATCAAGCTGCACGTCGACGCCAAGCGCTACCTGTGCGCCACCGACGACGCGTATTTCCGTCTCCTGTCGGCCGACTCAGTGCGCAGCCTTGAATTGCAGGGCGGCATCTTTAACGCGGAGCAGTCGAGTGAGTTCGCGCAACGCCCATACGCAGACGATGCAATATGCCTGCGACGTTGGGACGATCTTGCCAAGGTGGCGGGCAAACCGACGCCGGGCCTCAGTCACTTTCTGCGGATTATCGAACGCGTGATGCAGCGTCACTCATGATCCGGCGCTGCCGGATCAGCGCATAGCGGCTTCGTTTGGGGCCTTTTCAAAAACCGCTTGCAATAACGGACCGGGATCACTAGAATTCCGGTCTTTCGCGCTTTCGAGTAAGGCGCGGGGGAAGCGGAAGGCCCGAATGGGCGGGGATTTGCGGGTGGCAGCGGTTGTGCCGGACAGTTTAAACGAAGTAAAAAACCTGTTGACAAAAAACCTGATGATCTTCATAATCTCGTTTCTCTGCTGCTGACGCAGCGACGCAGAAAGCGCCGGGTAGTTAAAGGTTTTACGGCGGTTTCAGCGAACGATCTTTAAAAATTTACAGCCGATAAGTGTGGGCGCTTGATGCGGTAAGCGACCCCGGTGTGTCCTTCGGGATGAACCGGGAAAAGCAAAAGTATCAAGAGTCTCACACTAAAGTAAGTCAGGTTTTTGAATTTATTCAGAACCTGTCAGCTTTGAGTGAGCGACCGGTTTCGAGAGAAACCGAACACAGTAACAGGTTTGAA
>NZ_JAMXLH010000064.1 GCF_024281035.1 Paraburkholderia sp. | reverse complement strand
GGAACAGGCCATCTTGCCCACGGCGATCGGGTGCGCGGAAATCTTGTTGATTTCGGCACGCTTTTCACGGTGGCACTTGAAGCAGACGGTCGGCTGCTCTTCCTTGATACGCACAGGGTCAGTCGGGCTGTGGACCACGTGGCAGCTGGTACAGGCGACGTCGTTTGTCTGGTGCTGGCTACCCGGCCAATGCATACGCAGACCTGCCTTGTGGCAGACGAGGCACGCTTCGGACTGCGCCTGCGGGCTGACCGGCGTATAGCCGGCGGGCGAGTGCTTGCTGCCGAACACGCGATCGGGCGGCAGGCGATGACCGCCTTCGGTCTTGCCGCTCAAGTGGTTCTGGCTTTCGCCGTGGCAGTCCTGGCAAGCCGGGGTCCTCGAATCGCCAATCGCGCCATGGGGCGTTTGGTAGATCGAGAGGATCGGTTTTGTTTCAGATTCGTCGTGGCATTTCGTGCAGACCGCGTCGCGCTGCTGACGCGTCAGCGCTCCAGACGGAGCATCCTCCGCATGGCTTACGGACACCAGCCCCAAGGCCAGCATCACGCCGCAAAATACCCCTTTCCACCCATTTTTTGATTTCATGTCTGCACGTCTGGCACTTGCCCGCAGCACAGCGCCTGCCTTTAGCAGAACTAAAGGCAGGACGCCGACCCGAGGGCGGGTTTCAAGAATTTTCGTGTGGAAGCTACCCGGACACGCCGGGTACTCCGACCGCTATTGAAGCGAGAGGATCCAGTCGACCAGATTCTTGATTTGTGCCATGTCCTTCGGCGGATCCGTCTGGATGATCTTGTGGTTCTCTTCGTGACCATCCGGGAACTTCGCCTTTTCACCGGACGTGACGTGGTGGATCAGCTTGGCCTCTGCATCGGGATTGCCCTTGTACTTCTGCGCGACCTTCGCCCATGCCGGACCATCCTTGTCCTTCTGAATGGCATGGCAACGGAAGCAGTTGTTCTGGCGGGCGAGTTCCTTCGCCGCTTCGACATCGACTGCCGACGCCGAAGCGGATACAAACAACATTCCTGCGGCCAGTGCGGCAGCAGCAAGTGAAACAGGGGAAATTGCTCTCATGGCTTGCTCCTTCGATTTATCCCGATCGACATTCTCGTGGGTTTCATTTTGATACGCACAGCGCTACGGACTATGGATGCGCATAGAAACTATTTTTCGCGAGTTTTCTTAAGTTTCTATAAGGATTAACTGTGGTCTAACAGATCCTTACGGCCGCCATACATCAGTAATTTCTTCTCCTTCACGAAATCCGCTGCGAATAACACTAGTACTAAAATGACCCGTCGCAATCATCTCTGTCAGTATGATCTCCGACAACTAAATGTTAAGCTAGCTTAGAATTAGTTGCGTTTGGTCAACATTGAAATGGGCGTACGCCTCGGATCATTGACGAATTGCTTACGTATATGCTATCGCCGCAGATGATTGTGATTCACCACACTCACAGCCGGTGCCAGTAAATCGATTAATGGTGTATGGCGCAACAAAATGGGCTGATTTATCGAAACGGTGAGGGCAAGGGCAAGGCGAATGAGGAAGTCGAACGGAGGGCAACTGGTTGGCCACGCAACGGCCTGCCGGCGGGCATTTGAGGCGCTTTTGCCACTGGAAAACGTGTTCGGGCCGCGCACGTATCCCGTTGGCAGGAGCGTGCATTTGGACGACGGGGATATCAATATCGATGGCGACAGGGAATGTTTTTATTGCATTGTCGACAAGTATCACGGCATGACTTATTTTCTGTTGTGCGTGCATCGAGGTGAAATCACGGTTTGGCGATATCCGAAAAACGTGACTGATCGGAATGACGAAGCCGGGAAAGTGGGCATGACAAGGAATCGAGTAAACCTTGCAACGACGAAGAAGCCCGCGCCACACGAAATCGGCCAATCGAATTGCGCCGGAATAGGTATATGGGCCACATCTTTAAACAGGGCTATCGCATTAGAAAGTGACAGATCCAATCCATGGCGAAATTCAGGGAATATCACTGCGTGCGGACTCTGTCCGGCGAATTAGAGTCGAACGTGAAAGTGAAGATGAAATCGATTCGTAAGGCAATTGCCACTGCCGGGACATTTAATACGTTGGCGCTGTGAGTCATCCCGTCCTTTTATATTTCGCGCATCCCGTTGCCCTGTCGCGGCGCGGCGGGGAATAAACCAGGCGCTTTCAGCGTTACCCCTCACGAACCCCTACGGCACGTCCAAGTGAAAACCTCTATTTCCACCGAGATCGAATTCAACGATGTTCCCCTCGCCGCGCAGAAGTACACGCGCGTTGCGGTGCTTCTGCACTGGCTGATCGCGCTGCTGATCCTGACGAACGTCGCGCTTGGCCTGACCGCAGCGCTGCTGCCCGACGGCACGCTTTCCGACAACGGGATCCGCCTGGTCATCGACACGCACAAGTCGATCGGCATCACCGTTCTGGGTCTCGCGATCGTGCGCGTGCTGTGGCGCGTGACGCATCGTCCACCGCCGCTGCCGACGCATTTTCCGGGCTGGGAGCAGACGGCGGCGCACCTTGCGCATATCGCACTCTACGTGCTCATCTTCGCGTTGCCGCTCACCGGCTGGCTGCACGACTCGGCGTGGGTCGCGGCGGCCTCCCATCCCATGTACCTCTTCGGACTCGTGCCGTGGCCGCGCATCGGCTTCATCATGAACCTCGACGCGGCCACGAAGGAGCGACTGCATTCGCAGTTCGGCGTGCTGCACACGGCATGCAGCTACGCGCTCTATGGCGTACTGGCGCTGCATGTGGCGGGGGCGCTCAAGCATCAATGGATCGATCGTCATTCGGTGTTGCGCCGGATGATGCCGTGAGTCACAGAAAGGGAATGTCTTGAATAACGCACTTGAAACAGCGCTCGCGCGCACTTCGCCGCGCATTGCGCCGCCGCCCACGCCGCTCGCCAGTATCGTGATTCACCTCGGCGTCATGGTGCTCTGGTTCATATTGTTTGCGCGCGCATTCTTTCTGCACGGTGTTGTCGCCTGGTCAACGGGGATTGCCTACGTCGTGTACGACACGGTGTTGCTGATATTTGTCGCGTGGAAGGCGTGCGTGCTGCTCAAGCCGGTGCGCTCGCCGGGCGCTGTCGGGGGCACGGCTCCACAGCCGACGCTCGGCGTGATCGTCGCCGCGCACAACGAAGCCGCCGTGCTCCCGATCACGCTCGACGCGCTGTTCGCGCAGACGCGCCCGCCGCAACAGATCGTGATCGCCGACGACGGTTCGACCGACGCAACCGCCGCGCTGCTGGTCGAACGGTACGGACTCGCCGACCCTGGCGAGGGACGGTTGAGCGCGCCTTCTGCACAGTATCCGAATCTGCGCTGGCTGAAGCTGCCGCACGGCGGCAAGGCGCGTGCGCTGAACGCGGCCTTGCTGGCTGTCGACACCGATACGCTCATGACCGTCGACGCCGATACGCTGCTCGAACCCGATGCCTGCGCCGCGATGGCCGACGCATACCGCAGCGAGCCGAAGCTCGTGGCAGCGGCGGGCCTGCTCACGCCGGTGTGTAATAAATCAGTGCGCGGCCGTTTTTTCCAATGGTTCCAGACCTACGAATACATCCGCAATTTCATTTCACGCTTTGCGTGGATGCGGGCGGACAGTCTGCTGCTCGTGTCGGGCGCGTTCGCGTGTTTTCGTCGCGATGCCGTGATGGCGGTTGGCGGATTCGACCCGCATTGTCTCGTCGAAGACTATGAACTGATTCACCGCTTGCGCCGCTATTCGGCGCGCGAGCGGCTTGGCTGGGATGTGCGCGTGATCGGCGCGGCCCGCGCGCGAACCGATGCGCCCGGTACGCTCGCAAGCTTCCTGCGGCAGCGGCGCCGGTGGTTCGCCGGCTTTTTGCAAACGCAGTACTGGTATCGGGACATGACCGGCAACCGCCGCTTTGGCAAGCTCGGTCTCATGATGCTGCCGGTCAAGGCGTTTGACACCGTGCAGCCGATTTACGGGCTCACGGCGTTCGTGTTGCTACTTGGCTTCCTCTTCGAAGGCCGCTTTACGATCGTGTTGCCGGTGCTGGCTGTGATCGCCGGGAAGATCGTCATCGATCTCGCGTTTCATCTTTTCTCGGTACATCTTTACCGGCGCTGGAGCGGCGACTGTGCCAGTTCGAGTTTCGGCATGGCGCTGCTGGCCGCGATCTTCGAGCCGTTCTCATTCCAGTTGATGCGTCACAGTGGTGCGGCGCTCGGCTGGTTCCACTTCTTGCTGGGCCGTAGCAAGTGGGGGGTGCAGGAGCGGACCGGGCTGAACGCGCCGGGTTGATCGTGCGGGGTCGATTGTGCTGGCGGGCGGTAGGGCCGCCGCCTCGTTGCGCTAATCGCGTCCGAAATATGCATGTTTATTTACGTTGCTCGCGGTGCGGCGAGCCGGCGCGATTGGTCGCGCGCGTGCGCGACATTTGTACGCGCCTCGTGCTTCAGACTCCCTTAAAACCCGCTCGTCTTTCACGCTTTTCAGCCCCATTCGACACAGCGTTAACCGTCTAAATACTGTGCATTTAACTCGTGTATCGCAAGTGCCTGACGCCGCGCGAAACAGGCCTCGGCACAAGGCTGGCAAGGGTCTGCAAGCTGGGGGCAATTCACACTTTTTGCACCTTGTTTTACAGGCATTTTGAAACGATGTGTCTAAATCGCGCACCCCTCTCCGGCACCCCTGTTGAGGTCTCGAATTTGATCATAATCATGGTAAGCTTCGGCCCGATCTCAATAAAACCGCGTGTTTAACGATGCCTGCAGGTTGCCATTACAACGGTGCGGCAGACATGCATCACATGGAAGGTCGGTGATGTCTGAATTTTTCCATCTGTGGTGGAGCGACTGGGCGTCGTTCCTTCGAATGGGGCGCTACGGCGTTCATGTGTGGGGCAGCGTGGCGGCGGTGGTCGTTGCGCTCGCAGCGGAACAACTGGCGTTGAAGCTTCGTGCGCGGCGCGCACAGCTCGGGGCGCACAACGCGGCACTGGCCGC
>NZ_JAMXLH010000063.1 GCF_024281035.1 Paraburkholderia sp. | reverse complement strand
CGGCTCGGTGCCGGAAGTCATCGAGAACGGCGTTTCGGGCTTTGTCGTCGAAGACGAAATCAGCGCAGTCGCTGCGGTCAAGCGCCTGTCGACGCTGCCGCGCGAGAAGGTGCGCGCCGCGTTCGAGGCACGCTTCTCGTCGAAGGTGATGGCGCGCAACTACGTCGCCGTGTACGAAGAAATGCTGCGCCAGAAGCGCCGCACCGTGCTGCGCGAAGTCGCCGCCGGTTAAGTCCGGCTGACAGCGGGCGCTGCCCGCCTGGTCGCCGAACAACGCCCCGCTGCCTGCGCACCGGGGCGTTGTCTTTTGTGCGCAAGCGTTGCCGGTCAGCGTGAGATGAGGCGGCAATGTCCCTATAATGGCCGTGCCCGCAAAACCGCCGGCAACCCTGACGAGAGGAGAAGAGCTTTGGCGAGAACCCGACCGACGCCCACGGCAGCCGTACCAGGCGCCGGGACGATGTTCGCCTTGCGCGCGATCGGTCTCGTCCTTCTTGCGCGCTGGCTCTACTCGATGGAGCAGATGAACTTCCTGGCGGCCCTGCAGGGCATGGCTTCGTCGCCCTGGGCGTGCATCAATCTCGTTTTCCTGTTTCTGCTGATCGTGCTGCCGGGCGCGAAGGCACGCATCGAACGCCCGTTCCATCCGTTGCCGTCGTGGCTGCGCCAGGCACTGCGTTTCTTCGGTCTGCTCGGCTTTCTGTTCGCGCTGTGGTCGGTCGGCGTCTTCGTTTCGGTCGCAGGCTGGCGCCGGGCGCTCAGCACGGTGGCGGCGACCAACGGCTGGCTCGTCGTCGCGCCCGCGCTCTACGCCGCCGTGGTCTGGATCTGCCGGCCGCGCGCGCTGTGGCGCACCAACATCGCCGCGCGCCGTTTTGCGATTGGCCGCTATGCGGTGTCGCTCGATTCCGCTACGCGCACCACTATCGTCTGGCTGGAAAGCCGCAAGGTCGGCCAGTACGACGCGCGCGAGCTTTCCGTGCGCTGGCCGCAGGGCACGCAGCCGGTTGGCTCCCCGGTAGCTGCGGCTGCGCCGCAGGCGTCCGGCGCCGATCCGGTCATTACGGACGCGAGCGCCGACGGCGCTGCGCCATCGCCCTCCACGGCGTCGGAGCCTCTGGTGTCGGCACCCGCGTCGGCGCCAGTGGCCATGAAATGGCGCGCGAAGATCGAACTGCTGTGGGACTCGCCAGCCGCGGCGGGCCACAACCGCCAGACGGTGTTTCGCGTCGGCCTCGCCACCGAAGGCGATCGCGTGGCCGCGCATGCCCTCGACGCCGCGCTGAAGCAGGCCTGACCACGTCCGCTGTGCGGTCGCGCGGCGGACGCCGCGTCGCTTGCCGCATCTGTCGTTCAATCGAAAAAATCACGATGCTTCCGGGCTGGCTGCCTGGCGCCGTCCGTCTGCGCGCATTCGAAGAAGACTCAGGAATCCATATCAAGACGGCGGGTGTCATGACACGGCGAAATGCATGCAGCGTCCACGTATGAAGAAATACGTTGTGGTGCGAACCGCGCAGGGTGTTGAGCTGGTCTGTTGATCGCGTACAGGCGGTCGGCGTGATCGGCAGACGAAAAATAAATTTGTATAAATCTGCATTGTCAGATATAATTCGCGTCAGGAAATGGCGATCGGTACGCCGCGAGATCGATGAGGGCCGACGAAGGTCGAATCGGAAACAGCGTTCAGGCTTGTTTGCAAACAGCCTGCGAGCCGATAGGCCGTTTTTTTTATCGATATATCTGACTAATCAGATATATGCCGATCGCTGAAACACCATGTGATCTGAGTTCAAAGGACGCAGCATGAACCCGTCGACCGGCGCGAATGCGCCACGCCCTCTGACCGGCGCAAGATTTGTCCTTGGCACGTTCGCCGTGGCGCTCGCCACCTTCATGAACGTGCTCGATTCGTCGATTGCAAACGTCGCGATCCCGACGCTCTCCGGCAACCTCGGCGTTTCCATCGACGAAGGGACGTGGGTCATCACGCTGTTCGCCGCGGCCAATGCAGTGTCGATCCCAGCTGACCGGCTGGCTCACGCAGCGCGTGGGCCAAGTGAAGCTGTTCGTCGGGGCCATTCTGCTGTTCGTGCTGTCGTCGGCGGCGTGCGGTCTCGCGCCGAACCTGCAGGTGCTGCTGATCGCGCGGATCGTGCAGGGGGCCGTGGCGGGGCCGCTGGTGCCGCTGTCTCAGGCGCTGTTGCTCGCGTCCTTTCCGCAGCAAAAGAGTTCGAACGCGCTTGCGCTGTGGGCGATGACCGCGACAGTCGGGCCGATCGCCGGCCCGGCGCTCGGCGGATGGATCACGGACAACTACAGCTGGTCGTGGATCTTCTACATCAACGTGCCGGTCGGCCTCTTCGCCGCCGCGACGGTCTGGAGTATTTACCGGGACCGCGAAACGCCGACGCGCAAGCTGCCCATCGACAAAGTGGGACTGATTTCGCTGATCGTATGGGTTGCGTCGCTGCAGATCATGCTCGACAAGGGCAAGGACCTCGACTGGTTCGATTCGCCGGTGATCTGGGCGCTGACTATCGTGGCGGTAATCAGCTTCGTGTTTTTCCTGATCTGGGAGCTGACCGAGGAAAAACCGATCGTCGATTTACGGCTGTTCGCGCGGCGCAATTTTCTGGGCGGCACCGTGGCGATTTCGGTCGCGTACGCGATTTTCTTTGCGAACCTCGTGCTGCTGCCGCAGTGGATTCAGGGCTTTCTCGGCTACCGCGCCGTGGATGCGGGGCTCGTAACGGCGCCGCTTGGAATCTTCGCGGTGGTCCTCGCGCCGGTGATGGGCAAGGTCATGCCGCGATCCGACACGCGCGTGCTCGCCACATTGGCATTCGTCGGGTTCGCCGGCGTGTTTCTCATGCGCTCGCACTACACGACGGGCATCGACCCCTACACGCTGGTGCTGCCGACGCTCCTGCAAGGCATTCCCACCGCGCTGTTCTTCACGCCGCTCACCGCCATCATTCTCTCGGGGCTTCCGGCCGAAAAGATACCGGCCGCCGCTGGCCTGTCGAACTTCGTGCGCATATTGGCCGGTGCGATAGGGACGTCGCTGCTGAGCAACGCCTGGAGCAATCGCACGATCCTTCATCACGCGCAACTGGTCGAGCAGACGAGCGTCGAAAACCCGGCGTTCGTCGGCAGCATTGCTCGTCTGCAAACAATGCTCGGTGCGGGCACGCCCAAGGCGACGGCCTTCTTCGAAGCGTCGCTCAACGCGCAGGCGACCATGTTGGGCCTGAACGACATCTTCTGGATCTCGGCCGTGATCTTTGTCGCCATCGTTCCGCTGATCTGGGTGACGAGGCCGGGCAAGGGCGCTGGCGCGGGCGCAGCGGGTGCCGGCGGGCACTGACTGGCGCGGATTCGCCCTGCACAACGAACGGAGCAACGACGGGCGCAACAAGCGCAAAGGCACCTCGGGGAAAAATTTGACAGCATCTGACTTTGCAGATAAGCTGAATTCAGATTACCGAGGAAATGCGATGGACCACTACACGACGAAGAACTTCATGCTTACCCAGAGTATTGGATTCCTGCTGAACCGCGCGCGTAACCTCATCACCGCGGAAATGGACACCGGGCTCAAGGAGCTCGACATCACAAGCCAGCAAATGGGCATTCTGCTGTCGATCCAGCAGGGCGTGGCCACCACGCCGTTCGAGCTGTCGAAGCTGCTCGGGATCGACACGGGTCTGATGACGCGAATGCTGGACAAGCTGGAGGATGCAAAGGGGGTGCTGGAACGCTCGCGCAGCGTGGATGATCGCCGCGTGGTCAATCTGAAGCTGACGAAGAAGGGCGAGGAAGTGACAGCCCGGATTCCGGAGATTGCACCGCAGATTCTGAACGCGCGGTTGCGTAAATTCAGTAAGGCGGAGTTTGCCGAGTTGGGCCGCCTCCTTCGCAAGTTCAACGGTGACTGAACGCATGCGGCCACGCGCCGCTCGTTTTTTTATCCATTAATCTGACAAGTCAGAAAATGAAATCGCAGATGAAGCAATCCAGCGCTCGGACCCACATCCGTACCCACATCCGCACCCGTGTGCTGAAACTGGGTGTGTCGGCGATTTTCGCGGCGGTGCTGTCGGCCTGCGCGAACTATGCGGGGATCCATAGCGACAAGCAGATCGCCGCGCCGCAACAGTTCGAGACGGCTCAGAGCCTGCCTGCGCAGCAGGGGCACTGGCCGGCGGCGGACTGGGCCGATCAGTTCGGCGATGCGCAGCTCAAAGCGCTGATCGCCGAAGCGCTGCAGGCGAGCCCGACGCTCGACGAGGCGCGCGCGCGGGTGGCCGCGGCACAGGCGTATAGCGAAACGGCGAAGGCGAACACGCTGCCGCGCGTCGATGCGACCTACTCGCTCACGCGCCAGCAGTTCAGCGGCGCTGCGCTGATTCCGCCGCCGTATGCAGGCGCCTGGCAGACCGAAAACAAGGGCTTGCTGAGCGCCTCATATGACCTCGACTTGTGGGGCAAGAACCGCGAAGCGCTGAAGTCGGCCGTTTCGCAGACACAAGCGAGCCGGGCCGACGAGGAAGTCGTCAAGCTCACGCTGTCCACCGCGATCGCGTGCACTTACAACCAGTTGGCTCGCCTTTACGAATTGCGCGATATCGCGCAGCAGGAGGTTGCGCGCCGCGAGCAGATCGATCGCATCACGGCGAGGCGCATCACGACCGGCCTCGATACGGAAGTGGAACGCAAGACCGCGCAGGCCAATCTTGCGACGAGCCGCGCTCATGTCACCGCACTCGACGGCAGCATTCTGACCGTGCGCTATCAACTGGCTGCGCTAATCGGTGCAGGCCCGGATCGCGGCCTGTCGATGGCGCGGCCGGCGCTCGCTATCGGCGACGAAGTGCGCCTGCCGGATAACCTGCCTGCGGATCTGGTGAGCCGCCGCCCGGACATCGTCGCTGCCCGCTGGCGCGTCGACGCGATGACGCACGAGGTCAAGGAAGCGAAGGCGGAGTTCTACCCGGACATCAACCTGAGTGCCGCGATTGGACTCGACGCGTTCGGTTTTGGCCGCTTTCTCACGGCAGCGAGCCGGACGGCTTCGGTTGGGCCGGCGATCCATCTGCCCATCTTCGATGCGGGTGAGCTGCGCGCGCAGTTGAAAGGCCGTTACGCGGAGTTCGACTATGCGGTGGCCGCCTACAACCAGACGCTCGTCACCGCACTGAGCGAGGTAGCCACCCAGCTTGCACAGATCCGCTCGAGCGACGCGCAACTCGTCGACGCACAAACGGCACAAGAAGCTGCACAGGGCGCGGATCAACTCGCGATCACGCAATACAAGGCTGGCCTGACCAACCAGCTGACCGTGCTTAACGCCGATGTCACGGCCCTGAACGCCGATGAAGCCATCGCCAATCTGAAGATGAACCGGCGCGACGAGCAGATTGCGCTCGCGTCGGCGCTCGGTGGCGGCTACGTCGATGCCTCGGCGGAAGTCGTTCGCAGCGCGGACGCGGCCGCTTCAACCCACCACGCCGTCGCCGCGAATTGAGCGGCACGTTTGCCTACACGTCAGGAGAATTGAAATGAGCGAATCCATTGCACCCGACCGTGAGACGGCCGGTCGGAACAGCGAAAAAGCCAGCGAAAGGTCCAGCGAAACGACGCACGCCGTCGAGGCCGCCTCCGTTGCCACCGGCCCGGCAGCAACGCCCCCGGGCCGCCGCAGGTTTCTGCTCGTCCTTCTCGGGGTGGCCGTGATGGTGACGGGAGCGGCCTGGGGCGCCTACTACGCCACGTTTGGTCGCTATCACGAGACGACCGACGACGCCTACGTGAGCGGCAACCTCGTGCAACTCACGCCGCAGGTCACCGGCACCGTGGTCGCAGTCAATGCCGACGACACGCAGATCGTGCGAGCCGGCGACCCGGTCGTGACGCTCGACCCGGCGGATTCGAGAATCGCGCTCGCGAACGCCGAGGCGGCGCTCGGTCAGACGGTGCGTCGTGTGAGCGGCCTGTATGTGAACAACAACTTCTATGCGGCGAACGTGGCGCAACGCGAGTCGGACCTCGCGCGCGCCCAGGACGATCTGCGCCGCCGCGAGGCTGTCGCGAACACGGGTGCCGTCTCTGCCGAAGACATCGCGCACGCGCGCGATGCGGTCAGTGCGGCGCAGGCCGCGCTCGATGCAGCCCGCCAGCAAGCCGAGGCAAACCACGCCCTCACCGACCGCACGACCGTCGAAAACCACCCTGACGTACAGGCGGCCGCGTCGAAGGTGCGGGATGCCTATCTTGCGTACGCGCGCAACACCTTGCCGGCGCCGGTGACGGGCTACGTCGCGCAGCGTTCGGTTCAGGTCGGCCAGCGCGTGTCGCCGGGCACGCCGCTGATGGCGATTGTGCCGCTCGACGGCGTATGGGTGAATGCGAACTTCAAGGAGGTGCAGCTCAGACACATGCGCATCGGCCAGCCGGTCACGCTGACGGCGGACGTGTACGGTTCGAGCATCAAATATCATGGCCGGATCGAAGGCTTCTCGGCAGGGACGGGTAGTGCGTTTGCGACGCTGCCCGCGCAAAACGCGACGGGCAACTGGATCAAGGTCGTCCAGCGTCTGCCGGTTCGCATCCAGCTCGATCAGCGCGAACTCGAAGCGCACCCGCTGCGTATCGGCCTGTCGATGCTGGTCGATGCAGACACGCACGATGATTCCGGCACACAACTCGGTGCTGCGAACAAGACGAGCTATCGCACGGATGTTTTCGCGCAATACGGCGCACAGGCCGAGGCGGAGATCGCGAAGGTGATCGAGCAGAACGAGATGGCTTCGCGCGCGATGGGCGCAGCGCCGGTAGCGAAGAGTGCCGTGTCGCGCGTACGGACGGGGCGTACGGTTGCAGCGGGGTGAGTCGTGTACGCCTGAATCGACAGAAACCTTTCAATATCGCGACATGCCTGCTGGCGACCCGGCACATCGTGCAAACCATGCGTAGCGGTTTTCCGGCCGCTTGACTTCAAATGGCTCGACGGCCGGAGCGTCTCCCCGTTCGCGAGCGCCTCACGTTCAGGGGCTAGGAATTCCTGGCGGCAAAATTTCCTGGGAGCCGGTTGTTTCGCTTGATGAAGATCAGCCGTTGGAGCGTACAAACGTTTTCACACGGGTTTCCCCTTAATTTGGTCCGCCCTTTTTGGCAATTAAATAAACACAAGGAAAACATCGATAGTCGAGACGACAAGAACTCGACGATGTTTGACGACGGGCCTGTTATTTAGCTTGAGCCAGCATCCGATAGCGGCATGACGACCATGCCGGCGACCAGCGAGCACGGCCGTTCTAGCTATTGCAATACGACGTTCGTTGCTGCAGGTGGTTGTGACCGGCGCGAACTGTTCGATCAATCGGCTGCCGCAGCTTGCATGTTGCGATAGCTGTCTTCAGTAACGCAAAAAAGCGGGGCAGGCTGCAGCGGGCTCGAATTCGCGCGACGGGGGCGAAGCGCGAATCAATCGCCGACGACAGGAGCGTCGGCCGCGCCAGCATGTTGGCCCGGATTTCGTGCAGCAGACGTTGCGGCTGGCGGCCGCACTGCGCCGCGTTCTTCAGGACCCAGAGAGCGATGATCGAGGCAAAAGCAATGGAAAGCATATTGGAGAGCCGGAATGGCCATGGGCTCGCATACATCGGCGTCAAAGCGCGCCAGCGCGGTCTTGACGCGGATTTCCGCCTGCGCGCGCAGGTCAATGAGCTGTGCATCGCGCTATTCGATCATTGGTGCGAGCGTCGCGAACTGACGCCGCTCATCTATCTCCTGCATGCCTGGCCTTTTCTTCCCTCCATGCATCGGCCTGTCGAGATGCTTGCTGCATCGCTACGCGATCTTTTGCTGTTCCATGACGAAGCGCTCGACGATCGAGGCCGTCAACTGATCGGCGACATCCGGACACTGGAAGACTGTTCGGCCTGATTTGCCCATGTGCGAGCAGGGCGGGTTAGCACATGCTGACTTTTTCGCTGACGATATCGCCAAACCGGGCGTGACGAAGCACGGATGGATGACGCCGTGACATCGGTGAGAGGCTGGATGATCTCGTTTTGCGCTGGTCCGTCCAGCGCCGTACACAGGTGATGCCCTGAGAGCGAAAAAAAACCGCATGCGTGTACACGCATGCGGTTCAGTGCTGAATCAGCAGTCCCGGCAGATGGCCGGGGTTCTTTTAGAAGATGTTGCGCAGACCGATGGCGACGCCGGTCTGGTTGTTGTGGCCCGGATAGGCGACGAGGTATGCGCCCGTGCCGCGCGTATAGTCGACCGTGCCATAGACTTCGGTGCGCTTGGACAGCGCGTACTCAGCCAGCAGCGTGCCCGAATAGTTGTGGCCACCGCCGAGCGTATTGTTGAGCATCGTCGCGTTTTGCGTGCGACCGTAGTAGCCAACAGCGGTAATCAGGAGCGGCGCGGTAGCTTGCCACGTCGTGCCGATGTAGAAGTTGTTGTCGATACGGTTCGGGCTGGGGTTCAAACCGAGCGGGAGTCCGTCGCCACTTTGAACCTGTGCGTTGTCAACCGTGCCGGTCCGGTCCTGCGAGCGAAGCCAGCCAGCCATCAGGCGCACCGTCGGAACGACCGTGTAAACCACGCCTACGTTAACCTGATTCCACTTCCCTTGGGCACCGGTGGCGTTGAATAGGGCGCCGCGCACGGGGGCGTCGTTCTGTTGCCAGCCAACGATACCTTCCACCGGTCCGAACGTGTACGTTGCGGTCAGGCCGTACATGCTGTCCTTGCCGACGCTGCCCGCCTGGTTGCCGAAGCCGTACATTGCCTTCACGCTCAACCCGCCGAGCGTCTTGGCGTACTTGATCGAGTTGTCGGAGTACAGGAAGGGGCCAACCGGGTTGTAGATCCAGCTGTCTTGCCAGTAATCGCCAACGGTCAGCGGGTCAAACGTGTTGCCCATTTCTTCGAAGAACGGCGTTTGCTGGCGACCAAAGGTCAGCGTGCCGAACTCGTCGCTCGACAGGCCGACCCATGCGGCGCGCTTGAAGAGCTGGTTGGACGAGCTGTCGAGCTTGCCGCTCCACAGCTGGAATTGATTTTCGAGCTTGAAGATAGCCGACAGACCGCCGCCCAGATCTTCCTTGCCCTTCAAGCCCCAGCGGCTAGGCGTAACAGCGCCTACAGTCATGCCGATGAGGTTGTTGTTGGCTGAATCTGCGTTGGTCTGGAAACGGATGGCGGTGTCAACGATACCGTACAGCGTGACGGAGCTTTGTGCGAAAGCCGATTGTGCCGAGAGCGCAAGCAGGGAAGCGCCGAGCGCTGCAGTAGTCTTTTTCATCGTGTCGTCCTCGTTATTGATTTAGGTTTAAGCAGGCAATGTGCGGCGGTGTGGACGTGGAGCACGCGTTCTCCATTAATGCCCATGCCTTCGATGAGGGATAATATTTGCGCCGATTTCAAAACGGCTAGTAATTATTTAAAGTGTCGCATGGCTGCAACATACCTATGAGTTGCGGTGGGGCTTGAATATGGGGCGTATTGCGGCCGGCGATTACCACCTGGCGGACCGCTGTGGCGCCTGCGCGAAGCGCGGTGCGGGTGTGATGCGCCATCGGCTTCGGATATCCGCTGGTGTTTCCTGGTACGTGCCCTGCCAATCTCAACGGCGCTGTGCGTGTATGGCGTCGCACGAATTCAAGCTCGCCAATGATGTGGTTTGCTAAACAAATTGCGCGGCAAATCTGCCATCTGGCCCATCTCCCACTTGCCGACCTGGTAAGACGCTATCCCCGCCTGGCGGCAGAAGGTTGTTCGCTGAATCGCTGCGGCCAACGTTGATTGCGCAGTCAACGTTCGATGGTCAGACCGGCTGCACCGTGCAACGCACTCACGCTGTTGCAAGCGTGACAGAGCGATACATCGGATCCGCTCACGGCTTACGGCGCATTTAGTGCGTCAATCCAGATTCATCGCCGTAACGGCACAGCCCGGATCTGGCCTGGGTTTGCCCGGGTTGACCACGGATTGGCGCGACAAAAACGAAAAGGGCTCGCGCCTTTCGACGCGAGCCCTTGTTCTTCGGTGATTTACACCCACGAATTCTGGTGGGTAGTACTGGGATCGAACCAGTGACCCCTGCCGTGTGAAGGCAGTGCTCTACCGCTGAGCTAACCACCCGAAGAGCTTTGAATTATGACGAACTTTTCGAGGCTTGTAAAGTGCTTTTTAAGCAGATTGCGTAGCAGCCGCTGTTTCGGCCGATTTCGCTTCTTCCGCCGCGGGCTGCGTGCGCCATACGCTCGTGCCCTTGAGCGACTTGTCGATGCCGTCGAGCACTGCATCGTGCGCCGCGTGCTCTTCCGCGCTCGCGGCGATCACGGGCAGCACAAGCGTCTCGATCTGCACGCGCGGCGCAGCAACGTCGCCGGCTGTAGCGGTCTCGCCCAGCATGTCGATGACGAGGCTGTCCTGGCCGCGCGTCATCGCGAGGTACACCTCCGCGAGCAGTTCCGAGTCGAGCAGTGCGCCGTGCAACGTGCGGTGCGCGTTGCTGATGCCGAAGCGCTCGCACAGCGCATCGAGCGAATTGCGCTTGCCCGGGAAGATCTGCTTGGCCTGCACCAGCGTGTCGATAATCTCGGCGCAGTGCTCCCGGAACGGCGGCTTGCCGAGCGACGAAAGTTCGGCGTCGAGGAAGCCGATGTCGAACGGCGCGTTGTGGATGATGATGTCCGCGCCCGTCACGAAATCGAGGATCTCATTGGCGACTTCGGCGAACTTCGGCTTGTCCGAAAGGAACTCGGTCGTCAGGCCGTGCACGGCGAGCGCGCCCGGATCGCTGTCGCGTTCCGGATTGACGTAGAAGTGCAGGTTTTTGCCGGTGAGCCGGCGGTTCACCAGCTCGACGCAGCCGATTTCGATGATGCGATCGCCCGTGCGGGCGTTCAGGCCGGTGGTTTCGGTATCGAGAATGATCTGGCGCATGTCGGATAAATCAGGTTGCTACGTGTGAAGGCGCGGGGCGGCTCAGAGTTCGGCAAGCGAGGCGACGCCGCGGTTCGCGAGCGCGTCGGCGCGCTCGTTCTCCGGGTGGCCGGCGTGGCCTTTCACCCAGCGCCATTCGACCTCGTGCTGCGCGACGAGCGCGTCGAGCCGTTTCCACAGGTCGTCGTTTTTGACGGGCGTTTTCGCGGCCGTCATCCAGTTCTTTTTCTTCCAGCCGTGGATCCACTCGCTGATGCCTTTCTGGACATATTGCGAGTCGGTGTGGACGATCACGCGGCACGGGCGCTTGAGCGCCTCGAGCGCGGCGATCACGCCCATCAGCTCCATGCGGTTGTTGGTCGTCACGGCCTCGCCGCCGAACAGCTCTTTTTCCTGCGTGCCGAAGCGCAGCAGCGCGCCCCAGCCGCCGGGGCCGGGATTGCCCTTGCAGGCGCCGTCCGTGAAGATCTCGACGAAATCGGGAGCAGTCATGTTTCCTTGTTGCGTGTAGGGGAGGGCGTGGTGGCGGCGGCCTTCAGGCTCGGCGCGAGCACCGGCTTTTTGACCTTCAGCGGGCCGACGAGGTGCATGCCGCGCACGCGCTTGATCGCCGTGACCATATAGACGGCGCCGAAGATCGGCCACCAGCGGTCGCCGGCGGCTTCCATGAAGGCGTAACGCGCAAGCCACTTGTCGGTGGCGAGCGGCGGACGATAGCAGCCAAAGCGCCCGCGCTCAAGCTCGAAGCCCAGCAGCTTGATCCAGTCCTTCAGCCGTGTGAACGCGATCAGGTCCTGCCGCGCAGGCAGGAACGGCTGCCCGGCGAGTTTGCCCACCGACTGCCGCGCGCCCCAGAGCGACAGCGAATTGAAACCGACGATCAGCAACTGGCCTTCGGGCATCAACACGCGCTCGGCTTCGCGCAGGAGGCGGTGCGGGTCGCTCGTGAATTCGAGCGTGTGGGGCATCACGATGAGATCGACGCTCTGCGCCTCGAACGGCAGATCGAGCAGGTCGCACCAGACGGTGCTGCGGCCTTCGGGTGCATGGCGCGCCTGTATGACGCCGCTGCCGCCGTCGGCGTGGGCAGACGGCGCAGTGTATGGCGCGCTCGTCGCGCTCGCGCCATCGAGCACGAGACCGCGGCACGACATGCGGTTCTCGCGCAGGGCGTCGAGCTGCGGCATGCCGAGCTGCAGCGCGTGGTAGCCGAAAATATTCGATACCACCCGGTCGAGCTGTTCCTGTTCCCAGTCGAGGACGTACTTACCGGCGGGCGAAGCGGTCCAGGCGGGCCAGTCTATAATCGTTCGGTCAGACATGTCGAAGAATTCGCCGCCCCAATGAAGAGTCCGCTTTCGTACGAATACGTACCGGTTCCGGCTTTTGAAGACAACTACATCTGGGTCGTTTCGGACGGCCACAATGCAATCGCCGTCGATCCGGGCGATGCCGCACCGGTTCGCGCCTGTCTGGCGAAACGCGGCTGGCGGCTCGTCGCTATTTTACTCACCCATCACCACAAGGACCACGTCGGCGGGGTGGCCGCTCTGCTGCATGACGAGCAGGTTCCCGTTTATGGACCGTCCGGCGAAGCGCTCGGGCCACTCGATCCCTTCGTCACGCGCGTGGCGGGCGGCGAACGCATACATCTTGAGGCGCCTGCGCTCGACTTCACGGTCATCGACGTGCCGGGCCACACGCGCGGACATATCGCGTACTTCCAGGATGCCGACCCTGCCGGCACGCCGCACATCTTCTGCGGCGACACGCTCTTTGCGTGCGGCTGCGGCCGGCTCTTCGAAGGCACGCCCGCGCAGATGCTCGCGTCGCTGGATGCGCTCGCGGCGCTGCCCGGCACCACGCAAGTGCATTGCGCACACGAATACACGCTGTCGAATATCCGCTTCGCGCTGGCCTGCGACCCGGACAACGCTGCACTGCGCGCGTGGAGCCGCGACGCGGCGGCCCTGCGCGAGCGCGGCATACCGACGCTGCCAACCACGATTGCGCACGAACGCGCCGTGAATCCGTTTCTGCGCGCGAGCGATGCCGCCGTTCAGGCGACGCTGGCGGATCAGCTGCATGAAACGGTGCCGGACCGGCTGGCCGCATTCACGCTAATGCGCGAATGGAAGAACAAGTTCCGCTGACCCGAACCCGCCGATGGGTAAGCTCATCCCATGAGTGTGGAACCGCACCCAACTTGCGGATTTTCATGACTTTTTCGAATATTTTCGATTGACGGGAACACGCGGCTTCCGTACTATCGGCTGCAAATTCCAGCCATGCGGATGTAGATGTTTATGCGATTTATCTTTAGTGCGCTGCTGGTCCTGATGCTCGCCGCCTGCGCGAGCGGGGGACCATCTGCGAATCGTTCGGGCTCCTCCACCCAAGATCCCCAGGCCGCCGCCGACCAGCTCCGCAAGACCTCCGCCGCAAAAGAAACCATCGACGTCGATAATGCCTCGGTCAGTCAACTGACGAGCGCGGATGCCGATCTGTGGGGACGTATCCGCCGCGGCTTCCAGATTCCCGATCTGCAAACCGACCTCGTCGACATGAACGCGAACTGGTACGCCGAGCGTCCGGACTACGTCGCGCGCATGACGGAGCGTTCGCAGAAGTACCTGTACCACATCGTCGAAGAACTCGAAGCGCGCCACATGCCGACCGAGCTGGCGCTCTTGCCGTTCATCGAGTCCGCGTACAATCCGCAGGCGCTCTCCGTCGCGAAGGCCGCGGGCATGTGGCAGTTCGTCCCGGGCACCGGCCGCACGTACAACCTCAAGCAGAACATGTGGCAGGACGAGCGCCGCGACGTGCTCGCCTCGACGAGCGCCGCGCTCGACTATCTCTCGCGCCTGCACGACATGTTCGGCGACTGGTATCTCGCGCTTGCCGCGTACAACTGGGGCGAGGGCAACGTGCAGCGCGCGATCGCGCGTAATCAGGCTGCGGGTCTGCCGACCGACTACCAGAGCCTGCGCATGCCCAACGAGACGCGCAATTACGTGCCGAAGCTGCAGGCCGTCAAGAACATCGTGATGAATCCGCAGCAGTACGGCCTCACGCTGCCGACGATCCCGAACCACCCGTATTTCGTCACGGTCACCACGTCGCGCGACATCGACGTGGACGTTGCCGCGAAGCTCGCGAACATGACCACCGACGAATTCCGCTCGCTCAATCCCTCGTTCAAGAAGCCCGTGATTCTCGGCGCGACGCAGCCGCAGATCCTGCTGCCGTTCGACAATGCGAGCGCGTTCGAGCAGAACCTGAAGTCGTACGAGGGGCAACTGTCTTCGTGGACGGTCTACACGACCGATTCGCGCGCGACGCCCGCGGCGATTGCGCAGAAGATCGGCGTGGACGCGGGTACGCTGATGTCGGTGAACAAGATTCCGGCTGGCATGCGGTTGAAGGCGGGCTCGACGATCGTCGTGCCGCGCACCGACGACAACGACGACGAGGACATCAGCGCCAACGTCGCCGAAAGCGCCGTGCTCGCCATGGAGCCGGATGTGCCCGACACACGCAAGATGCTGATCCGCGTGCGCCGCAAGCAGTCGATGGAAGCGGTGGCGAGCCGTTACGGCGTGCCGGTCGGCAAGTTGAAGTCGTGGAACAAGACGCATCGCGATCTCGTCATGCCGGGTCAGGTGCTCGTTCTGCACGTGCCGGTCGGCAAGGCGATGCCGAGCGAACCGGGTCCGGTGCGCATCGCGACAAACGTGTCGGGTGGCGCCGTGCAGCACATCGGCACCCGGGTTGCAGACACTGGGCCAAAGTCGCGCTACGATAAGAAGCATGGTCGCGTGCGCGTCGAGATCACCAAGGTTTCCGAACCGGTGAAGGTCAAGTCGTCGAGCGCCGCGCCTGTCAAGGCGTCGAAGGTGACGGCGAGCCGCCAGAAGGCCGTCACCCATACGCACAAGCGGAAAGCACAATAGCGGCTTGCGAAGGGTGACTTCATGCGTTGCGGGGGCAGCGCATGGCAATTCGCTCCGATCACTCATCGTTTGACTTCATGCGCCGCCACCACACGTGTGGCGGCGTTTTCATTCGTGCCGCGGCAGCGCGAGGTTCGGCCCGGATTCAACAAAGGGTGCAATCAGGCGCGTAATCGAGGGCGCAAACGCAGCGCCTTGTGGCGGGGCGCCCGGGGGCTATAGTGAAAAGGGTGTTGCGCCCGCTTTTACACCGGGCGTTGCATCGGTTGGCGCGCGCCTGTCTGCGCACGCCAGTCCGGGGCGACTCATCCTGGAATTTGAATGAAAGGGTATTTTCGCGCTATAATTTGAAGGTTTGAGCTTATCAACCCGCACCCTAGCGCCTACCTCCCCCCATCCGTTCATCCGCCGCCCGCGAATTGCGCCTCTGGCCGCCGGCGCCGACCGAAGCCCGCCCCGACACCTTGCGTGTGGAGTGCAGAACCCAGGTCCGGCAGTACCGCAGCCAGTCCCACCGCAAAATGCGACAAAAGCGAGCAAACCGGCGAGCGAGCCGCGCGCGCATCCCGAGGATGCCGACGCCGCAGCCGCCGCAAGGTTACCGGTCGGATAAACAGGTCGGCACAGGGTGTTCCCCCAAGGAGCCTCCCGTGTTGCCGTCTTTCTCTCCCGCTCTGCTCGCGCTTGCCGACGGCACGGTCTTTCGTGGTTATTCGATCGGTGCGCCGGGCCATACGATCGGTGAAGTCGTGTTCAACACGGCCATCACCGGCTATCAGGAAATCCTGACCGACCCGAGCTACGCTCGCCAGATCGTTACCCTCACGTATCCGCATATCGGCAACGTCGGCGTCAATGCCGAAGATGTCGAAGCCACGAAAGTCCATGCCGCCGGGCTGATCATCCGCGACTTGCCGGCGCTCGCGTCGAATTTCCGCATGGAGCGCACGCTCGGCGACTATCTCCGCGACGAAGGCGTCGTGGCGATCGCCGGCATCGACACGCGCAAGCTCACGCGCATTCTGCGCGACAAGGGCGCACAAAACGGCGCCATTCTCGCCGGTTCCGACGACGAAGCGAAGGCCATCGAACTCGCGCGCTCGTTCCCGGGCCTCGCGGGCATGGACCTCGCGAAGGTCGTCTCGACGGGCGAACCGTACGAGTGGACGACCACCGAGTGGCGTCTGGGCGAAGGCTATGGCAAGCAGGCCGCGCCGAAGTACAAGGTCGTCGCGTTCGACTACGGCGTGAAGCAGAACATCCTTCGCATGCTGGCCGAGCGTGGCTGCCACGTCACCGTGCTGCCCGCGCAGGCCACGGCTGCCGACGCGCTCGCGCTTAACCCGGACGGCGTGTTTCTCTCGAACGGCCCAGGCGACCCGGAACCGTGCGACTACGCGATCAAGGCGACGCAGGAATTCATCGCGCGCGGCATCCCGACGTTCGGGATCTGCCTTGGCCACCAGATCATGGGCCTCGCGGTCGGCGCGAAGACCATGAAGATGAAGACCGGCCATCACGGCGCGAACCATCCGGTGAAGGATCTCGGCGACGGCCGCGTCGTCATCACGTCGCAGAACCACGGTTTTGCGGTCGATGCCGATACGCTGCCCGCCAACGCGCGCGTCACGCACGTCTCGCTCTTCGACGGCACGCTGCAAGGGTTCGAACTGACCGACAAGCCCGCATTCTGCTTCCAGGGGCACCCGGAAGCATCGCCGGGCCCGCACGACATCGGCTATCTGTTCGACCGCTTCATCGCGCTGATGGACGAAGCGAAGGGCGAGAAGCGCAGCGTGGCGGCGTAAGGCTCGCACGCGCAAGGCGCGAGCCAGCATCAGGCAAGGACGCGCAGCGAGCCGCGTGCGACACAGGGCGGCCCACGCGCGCATCCGGCGGTGAGCGGCGCAGCATGCGTCGAGCGCGTTGAGCGCCGCGCCCCGTCCACCGGACCAAAGACACAGGGATATTTAGCGAGAGCGTTATGCCGAAGCGGACAGACATCAAGAGCATTCTCATCATCGGCGCGGGTCCGATCATCATCGGCCAGGCGTGCGAGTTCGATTACTCGGGCGCGCAGGCCTGCAAGGCGCTGAGAGAAGAGGGCTACAAGGTCATTCTCGTCAACAGCAATCCGGCGACGATCATGACCGACCCGAACACGGCCGACGTCACCTACATCGAGCCGATTACGTGGGAAGTGGTGGAGCGCATCATCGAGAAGGAGCGCCCCGACGCGATCCTGCCGACGATGGGCGGCCAGACCGCGCTGAACTGCGCGCTCGACCTGCATCATCAAGGCGTGCTGAAGAAGTACGGCGTCGAGCTGATTGGCGCATCGCCCGAGGCGATCGACAAGGCCGAGGACCGCCAGAAGTTCAAGGACGCGATGACGAAGATCGGCCTTGGATCGGCGAAGTCGGGCACGGCGCACTCGATGGAAGAGGCGATCAAGGTCCACGCGGAAATCACGGCGGCCACGGGCACGAGCGGCTATCCGGTCGTGATCCGCCCGTCGTTCACGCTCGGCGGCTCGGGCGGCGGCATCGCCTATAACCGCGAAGAATTCGAAGAGATCTGCAAGCGCGGTCTCGACCTTTCGCCCACGCGCGAACTGCTGATCGAAGAGTCGCTGCTCGGCTGGAAGGAGTACGAGATGGAAGTGGTCCGCGACAAGGCGGACAACTGCATCATCATCTGCTCGATCGAAAACCTCGATCCGATGGGCATCCACACCGGCGACTCGATCACCGTCGCCCCGGCGCAGACACTCACCGACAAGGAATACCAGATCCTGCGCGACGCCTCGCTCGCGGTGCTGCGCGAGATCGGCGTGGACACGGGCGGCTCGAACGTGCAGTTCTCGATCGACCCGCGCACCGGCCGCATGATCGTGATCGAGATGAATCCGCGCGTGTCGCGTTCGTCGGCGCTCGCGTCGAAGGCCACGGGCTTCCCGATCGCGAAGGTTGCGGCGAAGCTGGCCGTCGGCTACACGCTCGATGAGCTGCGCAACGAAATCACCGGCGGTCAGACCCCGGCGTCGTTCGAGCCGACCATCGATTACGTCGTGACGAAGATTCCGCGTTTCGCGTTCGAGAAGTTCCGCGAAGCCGATCCGCGCCTCACCACGCAAATGAAGTCGGTGGGCGAGGTGATGGCGATCGGCCGCACGTTCCAGGAATCGTTCCAGAAGGCGTTGCGCGGCCTCGAAGTCGGCGTGGACGGTCTGGACGAAAAGACCGCGAGCCGCGACGAGATCATCCGCGAAATCGGCGAAGCCGGCCCGGACCGCATCTGGTACGTGGGCGACGCGTTCCGCGTCGGCATGACGCGCGAAGAGATTTTCGAGGAAACGGCAATCGATCCGTGGTTCCTCGCGCAGATCGAAGAAATCATCCGCAAGGAAGCGGCGCTCAAGGACCGTACGCTCGAAAGCCTCTCGAAGGACGAGTTGCGCTACCTGAAGCAAAGCGGCTTCTCCGATCGTCGTCTGGCGAAGCTTGTCGGTGCGAGCGCCGACGACGTGCGCCGCCGCCGCATCGCGCTGAACGTGCGCCCGGTCTACAAGCGCGTGGACACGTGCGCGGCCGAATTCGCGACGAAGACCGCCTACATGTACTCGACCTACGAGGACGAGTGCGAAGCGAATCCGACGAACAACAAGAAGATCATGGTGCTGGGCGGCGGCCCGAACCGGATCGGTCAGGGCATCGAATTCGACTACTGCTGCGTGCACGCCGCGCTCGCGATGCGCGAAGACGGCTACGAAACGATCATGGTCAACTGCAATCCCGAGACCGTTTCGACCGACTACGACACCTCGGATCGTCTGTACTTCGAGTCGCTCACGCTTGAAGACGTGCTCGAAATCGTCGACAAGGAAAAGCCGGTGGGCGTGATCGTGCAGTACGGCGGCCAGACGCCGCTGAAGCTCGCGCTCGACCTCGAAGCGAACGGCGTGCCCATCATCGGCACGTCGCCGGACATGATCGACGCCGCCGAAGACCGCGAGCGCTTCCAGAAGCTGCTGCAGGACCTCGGTCTGCGCCAGCCGCCGAACCGCACCGCGCGCACCGAAGACGACGCGCTCAAGCTCGCCGACGAAATCGGCTATCCGCTCGTCGTGCGCCCGTCGTACGTGCTCGGCGGCCGTGCGATGGAAATCGTTCACGAGCCGCGCGACCTCGAGCGCTACATGCGCGAGGCCGTGAAGGTCAGCAACGACTCGCCGGTGCTGCTCGACCGCTTCCTGAATGACGCGATCGAATGCGACGTCGACTGCATCTCCGATGGCGAAGCAGTGTTCATCGGCGGCGTGATGGAGCACATCGAGCAGGCGGGCGTGCACTCGGGCGATTCGGCTTGCTCGCTGCCGCCGTACTCGCTCTCGAAGGAAACCGTCGCCGAACTCAAGCGTCAGACGGCTGCGATGGCGAAAGCGCTGAACGTGGTCGGCCTGATGAACGTGCAGTTCGCCATCCAGCAGGTTCCCGCCGATGACGGCTCGAAGAAGGACGTCATCTACGTGCTGGAAGTGAATCCGCGTGCTTCGCGTACGGTGCCGTACGTGTCGAAGGCCACGAGCCTGCCGCTCGCGAAGATCGCGGCGCGCGCAATGGTCGGCCAGACGCTTGCACAGCAGGGCGTGACCAAAGAAGTCGAGCCGCCGTACTTCAGCGTGAAGGAAGCGGTGTTCCCGTTCATCAAGTTCCCGACCGTCGACCCGGTGCTCGGACCCGAAATGCGTTCGACCGGCGAAGTGATGGGCGTGGGCAAGACCTTCGGCGAAGCGCTCTTCAAGTCGCAGCTCGCGGCCGGATCGCGCCTGCCGGAATCGGGCACGGTGTTCATCACCGTGATGGACAGCGACAAGCCGAAGGCCGTCGAAGTCGCGCGCATGCTGCACGAACTCGGCTACGGGCTGGTTGCGACGCGCGGTACGGCTGCTGCAATCGAGGCAGCCGGCGTGCCGGTGAAGGTCGTGAACAAGGTGAAGGACGGTCGTCCGCACATCGTCGACATGATCAAGAACGGCGATATTTCGCTGGTCTTCACGACCGTCGATGAAACGCGCGCGGCCATTGCCGATTCGCGTTCGATCCGTATGAGCGCGCAGGCCAACAAGGTCACGTACTACACAACGATGTCGGGTGCGCGGGCTGCCGTCGAGGGATTGCGCTACCTGAAGAACCTGGACGTCTATGATTTACAAGGACTTCACGCTCGCCTAAACTAAGACTTCGACTGTCTGTCTAATCACCATCGAGGCGGGTAACTCCGCTAGCTGCCGCGGTTAAGCGGCGTCCCACAGGGTCTACGTCCGGCGCGTTTCAACGTCGCCGGTACCTTCATGGGATGCACTTAACCGCGGTGATTTTTTTTATGGCCCCAAGGCCATCTGGGCTATTTGAATTGTCTATGAGCACGATTCCCCTGACCCGGCGCGGCGCAGATCAATTGCGCGGAGAACTCCAGCGCCTGAAATCCGTCGAGCGTCCGGCGGTCATTAATTCCATTGCCGAAGCGCGTGCGCAGGGCGATTTGTCCGAAAACGCGGAATACGACGCGGCGAAGGAAAAGCAGGGCTTCATCGAAGGCCGCATCGCCGAGATCGAGTCGAAGCTCGCTGCGGCGCAAGTCATCGATCCGTCTTCGCTGGAGGCGGACGGCCGTATCGTGTTCGGTGCGACCGTCGATCTCGAAGACCTCGAATCGGGCAAAACCGTCACGTATCAGATCGTCGGCGACGACGAAGCGGACCTCGAGCACGGTCTCATTTCGGTCAGCTCGCCGATTGCGCGCGCGCTGATCGGCAAGTCGGAAGGCGACGTTGCTGCGGTGCAGGCGCCCGGCGGCGTGCGCGAGTACGAAGTTATCGACGTTCGCTACATCTGACGGGTAAGCCCGCGTGAGTCCCGCTCCCTCGGCTGCACACCGTCTGTTCGGCCTCCTGGCCATGCTCTGGGTGGGCAGCCAGCTGACTATCGGCTATGTGGCCGCCCCGGTACTGTTTGGCTCTCTCGACCGAATGACAGCCGGCTCGATCGCCGCGCAGCTCTTTCGGATCGAAGGGCTCGTCGGCCTTACGTGCGGCGTGCTGATGCTCGCGCTGTCCAACGTGCTGGTGCGGCGCGGCGTAGAGCGGTACCGGCGCTTGCGCTGGCTGCTGGCCGGGATGCTGTTGTGTGTGCTGATCGGCTATTTCGCGGTGCAGCCGTTCATGAACGCGTTGCGCGTACACGCCGCGGTTGCCGGCGTGGATATCGCGAATTCGCCTGATGCGGCGCGCTTTGGCATCCTGCACGGCGTGTCGAGCTTGTTCTATTTGATCAGTAGCCTGCTGGGCATTGCGCTCGTGTGGCTGCTGCCCGCCGCATGGCGGTCTCGCGCGGCGTAGCACGACGGGGAGTAGTGCGGAAGTGCTGCACGTGAGCGCACCGTTCTGAGGCCTGTGGGCCTGTCTGCCGCTTTCTTCTTCTGCTTTCCTTGCCGTGCGTTACTTGCAGAATCGCCACCCGCGCCGCTACGTGCGGGCGGCGCGATGGTGCGATTGGCATGCTGTGCAGCGGCTTACTTCGAACCCTGGTGCCCGCGCTTGCTGCTGGTCTGGCGCTTCTTGGCGCGTTTGACGTTGCCGCCTTGCGTGACGCGCTCGTTGCCCTTGACGACCACGTTCTGCGGCTTGGGGCGGCGCATCGGGTTTTCGGAAGGCTTGACGACCTTGACGATGCGCGGGGCTGCGCCGCGCGTGCCGGTTTCGCGCGCGCTCGGCACGTCGCCGGCCGGGCGCTTGACGGTGCCGCGGGCGCCGGCGCGGGCGGTGGCGGTCGTCGGTGCGGCTTCTTCGGGCTTCCAGATCACGAGCAGCTTGCCGATGTGCTGGACCGGTGCCGCGCCGAGGCGATCGCAGATATCTTCGTAGATCGCGATGCGTTCTTCGCGCTCATCGCCGAACACGCGCACCTTGATAAGCTGGTGCGCTGCAAGGTGAACCTTGATTTCTTTTACAACGGCGTCGGTCAACCCTTCCGCGCCGATGAGCACGACTGGTTTGAGCGCATGAGCCGCGGAGCGAAGTTCGGCGCGCTGCTCGGCAGTGAGAGTGAGGGCGGGCATGGGATGTGGCAGACTCGACTAAAATGACGGCGCCCGGCGGGCCGAAATGAGCCTCTCGGGGCTCACCCGGCGGGCAGCGCATCGGAACAACGGAAAAAACCGTGGGGACGGCAAGACGCGGGCGTGAGCCGGCGTGGATCAGCCGGACGGGCCGCGATGGCCGCACGAATAAAGCGCGTATTATCCGCTAAAAGCGCGCAATCACGCAGCAAGAGTTCACCTTTAATGGCAAAAAACCGCTTCAACCAGTCGTGGTTGCACGACCATATCAACGACCCGTACGTGAAAATGGCGCAACGGGAGGGCTACCGTGCTCGCGCCGCATACAAGCTTAAGGAAATCGACGAGCAGGACAAGCTGATCCGCCCTGGCATGGTGATCGTGGATCTCGGCGCGGCGCCGGGCAGCTGGAGCCAGTACGTGCGCAACAAGCTCGCGCAGGGCGCGAAGCGCGACGGGGAACGGCAGGGCGGCGTCGACGGCACGATCATTGCGCTCGACCTGCTGCCGATGGAGCCGATCGCCGATGTCCAGTTCATCCAGGGCGACTTCCGCGAGGACAGCGTGCTTGCGCAACTCGAAGAAATTGTCGGCGAGCGTCCGGTGGATCTTGTAATTTCGGACATGGCGCCCAATCTCTCGGGGGTGGCGTCGGCGGACGCCGCGCGTATTGAGCACGTGTGCGATCTCGCACTCGAGTTCTCGCAAAACCATCTGAAACCTGATGGCGCCCTTTTAGTAAAATGCTTTCATGGCAGCGGTTATAGCCAGATCGTCGAAAAATTCAAGCATCAGTTCAAAATTGTGGCCGCCCGCAAACCGAAAGCTTCGCGGGATAAATCGGCCGAAACGTTTATATTGGGTAAACAGCTGAAGCAGCCGCGTTGACGCGGGTATCGATTACGGTGTGCAGGGCAGGGTGAAGAAGCGTGTCGGCGGCGGAACCTGAAAGCCAGCCGAAACGCTTTGCGCACAAGGCCCGGAGGCTATTCCCGCGCCAGCGAAACGTTATGGCGGGTGCCTGCGTACTGGATTAGAATGCTTTGGTGGTGCCGCAAGGCAAATGTAGGCGCCCGTCTATGAGTGAAGGAGTGGTGCTTTGAACAACAACATGTTTTCGAAGGCGGCAGTGTGGCTGGTTATCGCACTGGTGCTGTTTACGGTGTTCAAGCAGTTCGACAAGCCCCGTGTCCAGGAAGGCGTTTCCTATTCGCAGTTCATGGACGACGCGAAGAGCGGCAAGGTCAAGAGCGTCGTGGTGCAGGGGCGGAACCTCACGGTCACTCCGGCGGATGGCCAGAAATACCAGATCGTGTCGCCCGGCGACATCTGGATGGTCGGCGACCTGATGAAGTACGGCGTGCAGGTGAGCGGCAAGGCTGACGAAGAGCCGAACGCGCTCGTTTCCGCGCTGTACTACCTCGGACCGACGATCCTCATCATCGTGTTCTGGTTCTACATGATGAGACAGATGCAGGGGGGCGGCAAAGGCGGGGCCTTCTCCTTTGGTAAATCGCGCGCCCGCCTGATCGACGAGAACAACAACGCCGTCAATTTCTCCGATGTCGCGGGCTGCGACGAGGCCAAGGAAGAGGTCTCCGAACTCGTCGACTTCCTGCGCGATCCCCAGAAATTCCAGAAGCTCGGTGGGCGCATCCCGCGTGGCGTGCTGCTCGTCGGCCCCCCCGGCACCGGTAAGACGCTGCTCGCGCGCGCCATCGCGGGCGAAGCGAAGGTGCCGTTCTTCAGCATTTCCGGTTCGGACTTCGTTGAAATGTTCGTCGGTGTCGGCGCGGCTCGCGTGCGCGACATGTTCGAGCAGGCCAAGAAGCACGCGCCTTGCATCGTGTTCATCGACGAAATCGACGCCGTCGGCCGCCATCGCGGCGCCGGCATGGGCGGCGGCAACGACGAGCGCGAACAGACGCTGAACCAGATGCTGGTCGAGATGGACGGCTTCGAGGCGAACTCGGGCGTCATCGTGATCGCGGCAACGAACCGTTCGGACGTGCTCGACAAGGCGCTGCTGCGTCCGGGCCGTTTCGATCGTCAGGTCTATGTGGGCCTGCCCGACATTCGCGGCCGTGAGCAGATCATGAAGGTCCACCTGCGCAAGGTGCCGATCGCCAACGACGTCGACGCTGCGGTCATCGCACGCGGCACGCCGGGCTTCTCGGGCGCCGATCTCGCGAACCTCGTGAACGAAGCGGCGCTCTTTGCGGCGCGCCGCGGCAAGCGCATCGTCGAAATGCAGGACTTCGAGGACGCGAAGGACAAGATCTTCATGGGTCCGGAGCGCAAGTCGGCGGTTATCCGCGAGGAAGCGAAGCGCGCTACCGCGTACCACGAGTCGGGCCACGCCGTGATCGCGAAGCTGCTGCCGAAGGCCGATCCGGTCCACAAGGTCACGATCATTCCGCGCGGCCGCGCGCTCGGCGTGACCTGGCAGTTGCCGGAGCACGACAACGAAACGTATTCGAAGGACTATCTGCTCGACCGTCTGGCCATTCTGTTCGGCGGCCGCGTGGCGGAAGAGCTGTTCCTGAACCTCATCAGCACGGGTGCGTCGGACGACTTCAACAAGGCCACGCAGACGGCCCGCGCGATGGTTGCACGCTTTGGCATGACCGATGCGCTCGGACCGATGGTCTATGTCGACGACGACAGCGACGGCGGCCCGTTCGGCAAGGGCTTTACGCGCGCCATCTCGGAAGCGACGCAGCAGAAGGTCGACGCGGAAATCCGCCATGTGCTCGACGAGCAGTACAACCTCGCCAAGCGCATGCTCGACGAGAACCGCGACAAGGTCGAAGCGATGACCGCTGCGCTGATGGAGTGGGAAACGATCGACTCCGATCAGATCAACGACATCATGGCGGGTCGCCCGCCGCGCTCGCCGAAGAGCTCGCCGTCGGCTGGCGATGCTTCGTCGTCGGGCGGCAGCACGGGCAGCGAAGTGAAACCGGGCAGCGCGACTGCGCCGGCCTGATTCAGATTGCGCCAAATCAAGTAAAGTTGCGGGCCGGTGTGATTCCACATCGGCCCGCCTGCATTTCCGGCGACATCTCTTCGCTACACTTCTGACGTTCGTTGACGTGCCCGATACCACTGCGCAGAGTCTTTTGCTTCCTCAGTTGCCTCCTGAGCCGCTGAAGTGCGGCCGCTTCACGCTGACTTTCGAACGCCCGCTGGTCATGGGCATTCTGAATGTCACGCCTGATTCGTTTTCCGACGGCGGCCGTTATGTCGATCCCGGCGAAGCGCTGCGGCGCGCCGAGCAGATGCTGCTCGACGGCGCGGACATCGTCGACATCGGCGGGGAATCGACGCGGCCAGGTGCGCCGCCCGTGCCGCTCGCGGAGGAACTCGAACGCGTGATTCCGCTGGTCGAGCGGTTGCACGGAGCGAACGTGCCGCTGTCGATCGATACGTACAAGCCCGACGTGATGCGCCATGCGCTTGCGGCCGGGGCGGACATGATCAACGACGTCTGGGGTTTGCGGATGCCCGGCGCGATCGACGCCGTGCGTGCGAGCGATTGCGGGCTGTGCGTGATGCACATGCTCGGCGAGCCGCAGACGATGCAGATGGGCACGCCCGACTACACGGACGTCGTGAGCGAAGTGCGCGCATTCCTTACGGCGCGCGTAGCGGAACTCGAAGCGGCGGGCGTGGCGCGTGCGCGCATCAGCGTCGATCCGGGTTTTGGTTTTGGCAAGGCGGTGATCGAACATAACTACGCGTTGCTCGCGCATCTGCGGGATACGGCGCCGCGCGTACCGCGGGGCGCCGCACCCTATCCGGTGCTGGCGGGCATGTCGCGCAAGTCGATGCTGGGCGCGCTCGTGAACCGGCCCGCTGCGGAGCGCATCGCCGCGAGCGTGGCTGCTGCCGTGTGTGCGGCGGAGCGCGGTGCCGCCATTATTCGCGTTCACGATGTCGCGCAGACCGTGGACGCGCTGAAGATTTGGGCCGCTGTGCGCGAAGCCGCACGCAGCCAGGCCACCCCGGCGTAAAGCCGGACAAAGAGAACGGTAGAAGGAGAGGGATCGAAGGATGGGACGTCGTTATTTCGGAACGGATGGGGTTCGCGGCAAGGTCGGCTCGGCGCCGATCACGCCGGATTTTGTGCTGCGCCTCGGCTACGCGGCGGGCAAAGTGCTTGCGGGCGCTGCCGCGACTTCGGGCTCGCGCCCGTCTGTGCTCATCGGCAAGGACACGCGCATCTCGGGCTACATGCTCGAGGCGTCGCTGGAAGCCGGGCTTTCGGCGGCCGGCATCGACGTGATGCTGGCGGGCCCGATGACCACGCCTGGCATCGCTTACCTCACGCGCGCGCTGCGGCTCTCGGCAGGCGTCGTGATCAGTGCGTCGCACAACCCGTTCTACGACAACGGCATCAAGTTCTTTTCAGCCGATGGCAACAAGCTGCCCGACGAAGTCGAGCGGCAGATCGAGGAGCAGCTCGACCTGCCGCTCGACTGCGCGCCGTCCGAGCAGCTTGGCCGCGCACGACGCCTGGACGATGCAGGCGGCCGCTACATCGAGTTCTGCAAGAGCACGTTTCCGCAGGCGTACAACCTGCGTGGGCTGAAGCTCGTGGTCGATTGCGCGAACGGCGCAGCCTACGATATCGCGCCGCACGTGTTCCATGAACTCGGCGCGGACGTGATTCCGATCGGCGTTTCGCCGAACGGCTTCAACATCAACGACGGTGTCGGCGCGACGGCGCCCGACGCGCTGGTGCGCGCCGTGCGCGCGAATCAGGCTGATCTCGGCATTGCGCTGGACGGCGACGCCGACCGCCTGCAGGTGGTCGACGCACAAGGCCGCCTTTTCAACGGCGACGAGCTGCTTTACGTCCTCGTGAAGGACCGCATGGCGACCGACGGGAAGGTGGAAGGCGCGGTCGGCACGCTGATGACCAACCTCGCCGTCGAGCAGGCCATCGAGCGTCTTGGAGTGAAGTTCGTGCGCGCCGCAGTCGGCGACCGCTACGTGCTCGAACAGTTGCGCGAGCATGGCTGGCTGCTCGGTGCCGAAGGCTCCGGCCACATTCTCTCGCTCGACCGGCATACGACCGGCGACGGCATCGTTTCGGCGCTGCTGGTGCTCGCCGCGATGAAGCGCAGCGGGCACTCGCTTGCCGAACTGCTCGACGGCGTGACGCTGTTCCCGCAGAAGCTGATCAACGTTCGCATCGCGCAGGGCGCCGACTGGAAAGCTAACGGAGCCATCCAGCAGTCGGTTGCCGACGCCGAAGCCCAACTGAACGGCAAGGGCCGCGTGCTGATCCGCGCATCGGGTACGGAGCCGGTGCTGCGCGTGATGGTCGAGGCGCGCGAGCAGCACGACGCCGTCCACTACGCGGAAGCGATCGCCGCGACCGTCAAGCGCGCGATTGCCTGAGTCCGCCGCTGGCAGGGCCACGCGTGCGCGGCGATGCGAACGTCGCGCATCGGGCCACGCCGGCGAATTGTGACAGCCCATTACGACGTATTCGAATCGTTCCTCGAATTCGTCAAATTCTTTTCCCCACGCTTTCCAGAGGGACAGAACGCGCTCCAGCAGGAGCGCGTTCGTGTTGCCTGAATCACCATCCCCTACCTGTTAGAGCGGCTCAGAGGCCCGCTGTGCGAGCCGCAGCGGCAATGAACAAGGCGCATCATTCATTCGCTTCGCATCTTTCAGTCGGTAATGACATTGTCACGGTTGGTTCATGTACGGTCATGGTACTGTCACAATGAGACCCTAAGCTTCGCGGTGTCGTTTATCTGCTCACCACTGGAGGCCACATGAAATTGATGCAAACCGTGCTCGCTGGCGTCGCCGGCGCGCTCTTCGCGATCGCAGCGCAGGCAGCTGATATTACCGGCGCTGGCAGCACCTTCGCTGCACCGATCTACACGAAATGGGCGGACGCCTATCAGAAGTCGGGCGGCGGCAAGGTGAACTATCAAGGTATCGGTTCGTCGGGTGGCATCAAGCAGATCAACGCCAAGACCGTTGACTTCGCAGGTTCGGATGCCCCGCTGAAGGACGACGAACTGGCCAAGGAAGGCCTGTTCCAGTTCCCGACGGTGGTTGGCGGCGTCGTTCCGGCAATCAACGTGCCGGGCATCAAGGCTGGCGAAATCGTGCTGTCGGGCGCAGTGCTCGGCGACATCTACCTCGGCAAGATCAAGAAGTGGAACGATCCGGCCATCGCCGCCCTGAACCCGAAGGTCAAGCTGCCGGATCTCGACATCGCCGTGGTCCGCCGCGCCGACGGTTCGGGCACGAGCTTCATCTGGACGAACTACCTCTCGAAGGTCAACCCCGAGTGGAAGAGCAAGGTTGGCGAAGGCACGACCGTGAACTGGCCGACCGGCACGGGCGGCAAGGGTAACGACGGCGTTGCTGCATTCGTGCAGCGTCTGCCGGGCGCAATCGGCTACGTCGAGTGGGCGTACGCCAAGCAAAACCACATGGTCTACACTGCCATGAAGAACGAATCGGGCGCAGTCGTTCAGCCGACCACCGACACGTTCAAGGCCGCTGCAGCTGGCGCCGACTGGAAGAAGTCGTTCTACCAGATCCTGACGAACGAGCCGGGCAAGAGCGCATGGCCGGTCGTCGGCGCGACGTTCGTGCTGCTGCACACCGCACAGGACAAGCCGGAGCAGGGCAAGGAAACGCTCAAGTTCTTCGACTGGGCGTTCAAGAACGGCGGCGCTTCGGCTGACAGCCTCGACTACATTTCGCTGCCGCCGTCGGTCGTGAGCGAAATCAAGTCGCAGTGGA
This sequence comes from Paraburkholderia sp., assembly GCF_024281035.1. Taxonomy (GTDB): domain Bacteria; phylum Pseudomonadota; class Gammaproteobacteria; order Burkholderiales; family Burkholderiaceae; genus Paraburkholderia. Next base: position 48,579 of record NZ_JAMXLH010000063.1, on the reverse strand, counting down.
AAGAGAAGGTGAAGGACGCTAGCGGCAAGTCGATCGCCGAATAAGGCAGATTGAAGCCAAGCTGAACGGGGTCGTCGCGCGATGAGCGCGCGCCCCGTTTGTCCGTTTGAGGGCTGTAGTCCGTTGTCGTGCCGTAAGCCTCGCTGGCAGACGGGCCGTAGTCCTCAGACTGCATGACCGCCGCGCACCGTTGTGGTGAACGGCATCTGGAAACTGGCCACAATGTCCGACATCCGTCTCGTGTCGAATCCTCCCGGCAGCGCTGCGCAGCAAAAAGCGCCCAGCCCGGCAGGCGACGTTATTTTCGGCAGCCTCACGCGGTTGGCCGCTATCGTCACTTTGCTGCTGCTCGGCGGCATCATCTTGTCGCTGATCATCGATTCGCTGCCAGCGATCAAGAAGTTCGGCTTCGCTTTCCTCTGGACTGCCGACTGGGATCCACCCAGTGAGCAGTTCGGCGCGCTCGTGCCCATCTACGGCACGATCGCCACTTCGCTTATCGCGCTTATCATCGCCGTGCCCGTGAGCTTCGGCATTGCACTCTTTCTCACCGAGCTTTCGCCGTCGTGGCTGCGCCGTCCGCTCGGCATCGCCATCGAACTGCTGGCCGCCATCCCGTCGATCGTGTACGGCATGTGGGGCCTGCTCGTGTTCGCGCCGATCTTTGCGCAGTGGTTCGAAAAGCCCCTCGGCAACCTGCTGGGCGGCATGCCGATCGTCGGCGCCCTGTTTCAGGGCGCGCCCATCGGCATCGGCATTCTGTGCGCCGGCGTGATTCTCGCGATCATGGTCATCCCGTACATCGCCGCGGTCATGCGCGACGTGTTCGAAGTCACGCCCGTGCTGCTCAAGGAGTCGGCCTACGGCATCGGCTGCACGACGTGGGAAGTCATGTGGAAGATCGTGCTGCCGTTCACCAAAACCGGCGTGATCGGCGGCATCATGCTCGGCCTCGGCCGTGCGCTCGGCGAGACCATGGCCGTCACGTTCGTGATCGGCAATACGAATCTGCTCGACAACGTGTCGCTCTTTTCGCCCGGCAACAGCATTACGTCGGCGCTCGCCAACGAATTCGCGGAAGCCAACCCGGGCCTGCACACCGCAGCGCTGATGGAACTCGGCCTGATCCTGTTCGTGATCACGTTCATCGTGCTTTCGATCTCGAAGCTGCTTCTGCTGCGCCTCGAAAAATCGGAGGGCGCGCGATGAGCGAACCGCTGATGAAAATTCCAGGCGCCATTTACGGCCCTGCGCTGGAGAAGATGCGCGGCAAGCTGCAGCGCCGCCGCCGCGCGATCAACGTGTTCGCGCTCGCGTTGTCGCTCGCAGCGATGGCCTTCGGCCTCATCTGGCTCGTGTGGATTCTCTATACGACGCTCTCGCTCGGCCTGGGCGGTCTTTCCGTGCAGCTCTTCACGCAGTCGACGCCTCCGCCGAACACCGATGGCGGCGGTCTCGCGAACGCGATCGTCGGCAGCCTGTTGCTCGTTGGCGCCGCAACGTTCGTCGGCACGCCGATCGGCATTCTCGCCGGCATCTATCTGGCCGAGTACGGTCAGCGCGGCTGGCTTGCGAGCGTGACGCGCTTCATCAACGACATCCTGCTGTCGGCGCCCTCGATTGTCGTGGGTCTGTTCGTCTACGCGCTCGTCGTCGCGAAGATGGGGCATTTCAGCGGCTGGGCCGGTGCGATCGCACTCGCGCTCCTGCAGGTTCCGATCGTGATCCGCACGACCGAGAACATGCTGAAGCTTGTGCCGAACGCCCTGCGCGAAGCGGCCGTTGCGCTCGGCACGCCGAAGTGGAAGATGATTCTTTCGATCACGCTGAAGGCGTCGATTGCCGGCATCGTGACTGGCGTGCTGCTCGCGGTTGCGCGTATCGCCGGCGAAACGGCGCCGCTGCTCTTTACGGCGCTGTCGAACCAGTTCTTCACGGCGGACATGAATCAACCGATCGCGAACCTGCCGGTCACGATCTTCAAGTTTGCGATGAGTCCGTTTGCGCAATGGCAGTCGCTTGCGTGGGCAGGTGTGTTCCTGATCACGCTGGGTGTGCTGGGGCTGAACATCCTCGCGCGTACGATATTTTCGAATAAGTAAGGGCGGAGCGATCCGATGAACATGGCAGAAAGTCACATCAATACCGCCGCTCAGGCGATGACGCCGGCCGCCGGTTTTCAACCCGCGGATCCCGCCCAGGGCGCAACGAATCAGGCACCTGGCGCGCCGAAAATCGACGTGAAGAACCTGAACTTCTTCTACGGCAAGTATCACGCGCTGAAGAACATCAACCTGCAGATTCCCGAAGGCCGGGTGACGGCGTTCATCGGCCCGTCGGGTTGCGGCAAGTCGACGTTGCTGCGTACGTTCAACAAGATGTACGCGCTCTATCCGGAGCAGCGCGCCGAAGGCGAAATCATCATGGACGGCGAAAACCTGCTGACCACGACGCGCGACATTTCGCTCTTGCGCGCGCGTGTCGGCATGGTGTTCCAGAAGCCGACCCCGTTCCCGATGTCGATTTACGACAACATCGCGTTCGGCGTGAAAATGTTCGAATCGCTGTCGCGTCCGGAAATGGACGACCGTGTCGAGTGGGCGCTCACGAAGGCGGCGCTCTGGAACGAAGTGAAGGACAAGCTCGGCCAGAGCGGCTACGGCCTCTCGGGCGGCCAGCAGCAGCGTCTGTGTATCGCGCGCGGCATCGCCATCCGCCCGGAAGTGCTGCTGCTCGACGAACCGTGCTCGGCGCTCGACCCGATCTCGACGGGCCGCATCGAAGAGCTGATCGCGGAACTCAAGAGCGATTACACCGTGGTGATCGTCACGCACAACATGCAGCAGGCTGCACGCTGCTCGGACTACACCGCGTACATGTATCTTGGCGAGCTGATCGAGTTCGGCGATACCGAGAAGATCTTCATCAAGCCGGTCCGCAAGGAAACGGAAGACTACATCACCGGTCGCTTCGGCTGATCGAAGCAGGGAGACTGAAATGTCCGATAAGCATCTGTCCAGCCAGTTCGACGCCGATCTGAATCTCGTGTCGTCGAAGGTCCTCGAAATGGGCGGCCTCGTCGAATCGCAGATCATCACTGCGATGCAGGCGTTGAACGAGTTCGACGCCGAAGCCGCCGAGCGCGTGATCGTTGCAGAAGAGCGCCTCAATACGATGGAAGTCGATATCGATGAGGAGTGCAGCAACATCATCGCGCGCCGCCAGCCGGCCGCGCGCGACCTGCGCCTCCTGCTCGCGATCTCGAAGACCATTACGAACCTCGAGCGCGCCGGCGACGAAGCCGAAAAAATCGCCAAGCGCACGAAGCGCCTGATGGAAGACGGCGCGTCGCGCAGCGTGAATATCGCCGAGATCAAGATCTCGGGCGAGATGGCCGTCTCGATCCTGCGCCGCGCGCTCGACGCGTTTGCGCGCCTCGACACCGTGGCCGCCGCGCAGATCGTGCGCGACGACAAGGCGATCGACGAGGAATTCCGCGCGTTCGTGCGCAAGCTCGTCACGTACATGATGGAAGACCCGCGCACAATTTCGGTCGGGCTCGACTATCTGTTCATCGCGAAGGCGATCGAGCGGATCGGCGACCACGCGAAGAACATCGCCGAGTTCATCATCTATATCGTCAAGGGCACCGACGTGCGCCACAAGTCGCGCGACGCCCTCGAACGTGAAGCATTGAGCTAATTAAACTGGATACAAGGTCAAGAGGTGCCGATGCCTAGCAGCATTCTCGTCATCGAAGATGAGCCCGCTATTTCTGAGCTGATTTCCGTGAACCTGCAGCACGCGGGCCATTGCCCGATCCGCGCGTACAACGCGGAGCAGGCGCAGAACCTGATCAGCGACGTGCTGCCCGATCTCATCCTGCTCGACTGGATGTTGCCGGGCAAGTCCGGCGTTGCGTTTGCGCGCGACCTGCGCACCAACGAGCGCACGAAGCATATCCCGATCATCATGCTGACCGCACGCGGCGACGAACAGGACAAGGTGCTTGGCCTCGAAATCGGCGCGGACGACTACGTGACGAAGCCGTTCTCGCCGAAGGAACTGATGGCGCGCATCAAGGCGGTGCTGCGCCGCCGCGCGCCGCAGCTCACCGAGGATGTCGTGGCGATCAACGGCCTGAAACTCGATCCGGCCACGCACCGCGTCGCTGCGCACGCGGAAGGCAGCGAGATCAAGCTCGATCTCGGGCCGACCGAGTTCCGCCTGCTGCATTTCTTCATGACCCATCCGGAGCGCGTGCACAGCCGCACGCAGTTGCTCGACCAGGTGTGGGGAGATCACGTGTTTGTGGAGGAGCGCACGGTTGACGTGCACATCAAGCGTCTGCGTGCCGCGCTGAAACCGGCGGGGTGCGATGCCATGATCGAAACGGTGCGCGGAAGCGGCTACCGTCTCGCGAAGAGCGCCTGACGCACGTTCTACTCCAGCCGCGTCCCATGCCGGCGCGGTCTCGTGTCGATTCCGTATCGACGCGGCGCGTCCGGTTCGCACTGTCTATCTTCGATTAGCGGGAACATGAACATCATCTGGGCGCGCTCCATTGTTTCGGTTGTGCTGCTTGCGCTCGTGTGCGCGGCGATCGGTGAGGTGTTTGGCGCGAAGTATGGCCTCGCACTCGCCGTCTGCCTGTTGCTCGTGCAAATGTTTTTCAGTACGTTTCACAAGCAACGTTTGTGGCGACTGCTCGATGCACCGGTCTACGGCGAAGTGCCGAGCGCCCCGGGTGTATGGGGCGAAATCTATTACCGTCTGCACAAGCTCGCCAAGCGCTGGCACGCCCAGGTGCGCCAGGTCGAGCAGCAGCATTCGCGCTTCATCCAGGCGATCCAGGCGTCGCCGAACGGCGTCGCGATGCTCGACGATCACGACCAGATCGAATGGTGCAATGCGATCTCCGAGCAGCACTTCGGGCTCGATGCGAAGCGCGATTTGCGCCAGCACATCACACACCTCGTGCGCCAGCCCGACTTCGTGCGATACCTGAACTCGAACCGCTACGAAGCGATGCTGATCATGCGCGGCATGGGCGACAAGCGGCAGAACGTTCTGTCCGTGCAGGTGTTTCCGTATGGCGACAATCGCAAGCTCGTGCTTTCGCAGGACATCACCGAACTCGAACGCACCGACGCCATGCGCCGCGATTTCGTCGCGAACGTCTCGCACGAACTCAAGACGCCGCTTACGGTGCTGTCCGGTTTTCTCGAGACGATGCGCGAGCTGCCCCTGTCCGAAAGCGAGCGCGCACGTTACCTCGAACTGATGGAGCAGCAGGCCGCACGCATGCGCCACATCGTGACGGACTTGCTCGTGCTCGCGCAACTGGAGGGCGAGGCGCGTCAGCCGGGCGATCAGATGATCGACATGCGCGCGGTGCTGGGCCATGTGCGCGAAGACGCGGAGAACCTCTCCGGGGGCCATCATCTCATCTCGGCGGACTTCGACGACAGCCTGAGCGTGATCGGTTCGGAATCTGAAGTGCTGAGCGCGTTCGGCAATCTCGCGAGCAATGCGGTGCGCTACACGCCCAATGGCGGGAAGGTGCATCTGACGTGGCGCGCCGAGGGGAATTGCGCGTTGTTCTCGGTGACGGACAGCGGGTTCGGCATTCCGGCTGCCGATATTCCGCGACTCACCGAGCGCTTCTATCGTGTGGATCGCAGCCGTTCGCGCGATACGGGCGGCACGGGCCTCGGCCTCGCGATCGTCAAGCACGTGCTGCAGCGCCACGATGCGGCGCTCGAAGTGAAGAGCGAGGAAGGGCGGGGCAGCACGTTCACGGTGCGTTTTCCGGCCGCGCGCACGACGCGCCGGCAACCGGCGCCAGCGTGACCGGCAATGATTCAGTAGTTCACTAAAGCAATAAAAAGGCCGCGCATCCGGTGATCTGCACCCTGCGCGGCCTTTTTTACATGCGTCGGGCGCCGCATCGAGCGGCGCCGCGCCATCACTTCCCGTCGTTACGTCCGCCGTTACGTCCGCCGTTACCTCATCACGTACAGAACTTCGACAGCAGGCTCAACTGCCCGTTGCGCACCGCCTTGCCCGCGCGGCGGCGGCGGTAGTGGCCGTCGCTTTGCATGAGCCACGCCGACTGATTGTCGCCGAGGAAAGTCGAGAGTCCTTCGCCGATCACACGGCGCTTGAGACGCCGGTCGTCGATCGGGAAGGCCACTTCGACGCGGCGGAACAGGTTGCGATCCATCCAGTCGGCGCTCGACAGATAGACCTTTTCCTCGCCGTCGGCATAGAAGTAGTAGATGCGGTGATGCTCGAGGAAGCGGCCGACGATCGAGCGCACCGTGATGTTCTCGGAGAGCCCAGGCACGCCCGGCTGCAGCGAGCAGACGCCGCGCACGATCAGATCGATCTTCACGCCCGCCTGCGACGCTTCGTAAAGCTCGTTGATCACGGTCGGTTCGAGCACGGCGTTCATCTTCGCGACGATGCGTGCCTTCTTGCCGGCGCGCGCAGCGGCGGCTTCGGCGCGAATGGCTTCGATCAGCTTCGGATGCAGCGTAAACGGCGATTGCCACAGCGCGTGCAACTGCAGTTTGCCGCCGATACCCGTCAGTTGCTGGAACACGTGATGCACGTCCTCGCAGATCTCCGGCTTCGATGTCATAAAGCCGAAGTCGGAGTAAAGACGCGCGGTGCGCGGGTGATAGTTGCCGGTGCCGAGGTGAACATAGCGGCGCAGCACCATGCGGCCGTTTGCCGGCACGCGGCGCACGATCAGCATCATCTTGGCGTGGCATTTGTGGCCCACCACGCCGTAGACGACGTGTGCGCCCACCGCTTCGAGCTGCGCTGCCCAGTTGATGTTGGTCTCTTCGTCGAAGCGCGCGAGCAGCTCCACCACCACCGTGACTTCCTTGCCATTGCGCGCGGCCTGCATGAGCGCGTCCATGAGCGGGGAATCGGTGCCTGTGCGGTAGATCGTCTGCTTGATTGCGACGACGTTCGGATCGTTCGCGGCCTGAATCAGCAGCTCGAGCACGGGCTGGAAACTCTCGTACGGATGATGCAGCAGGATGTCACCCTGATCGATCACGTCGAACATGTTGCCGTTCGCCGTGACGCGTTTCGGAATGGCCGGCACGTGCGGCACGAATTTCAGCTCGGGGCGGTCCACCATCTCGGGCAGCTGCATGAGGCGCACGAGATTCACGGGGCCGTCGACGAAATAGCAGTCCCTTTCGGTCAGGCCGCTTTCGTCGAGCAGACGCTTCACGAGGTGAGTGGGCGTCTCGGCGGATACTTCGAGCCGCACCGCGTTGCCGAGGTGGCGCGCGGGCAGTTCGCCCTGCAGCGCGACGCGCAGATTCGTGATTTCGTCCTCGTCGACGAAGAGTTCGCTATTGCGCGTGATGCGGAACTGGTTGCAGCTGCGCACGACGAGGTTGGGAAACAGTTCGCCGATAAAGCGCTGCAACAGCGACCCGAGCAGCACGAAGCCGTGCTGGAAGCCGGATAGTTCCTGCGGCATGCGCACGAGGCGCGGCAGCGCGCGCGGCGCCTGGACGATACCCATCACGGCCTGGCGGCCGAAGGCGTCCTTGCCCTCGAGTTCGACGACGAAATTCAGGCTCTTGTTGAGCACGCGCGGAAACGGGTGCGCGGGATCGAGCCCGATCGGCGTGAGGACCGGCAGCAGTTCATCGAGGAAGTACGCGCGCGCCCAGGCGGTCTGGGCTTCGTTCCAGGCGTCGGTGCCGTGGAAATAGATGTCTTCCTGCTCGAGCGCGGGCAGCACGGTCTCGTGCAGCATCTGGTACTGGCGGTGCACGAGACGCTGCGCACGCTCGACCACGAGCTCGTAGACATGCTGCAGCGACATGCCGTCAGGAGAGAGCCCGCCCGGGTTATCGCGCATCTGCTCCTGAAGCCCGGCCATGCGGATTTCGAAGAACTCGTCGAGGTTGCTGCTGGTAATACAAATGAAGCGCAAGCGCTCGAGCAAAGGGACAGCGGGGTCAGCCGCCTGTGCGAGCACGCGCTCGTTGAATCCCAGAATGCCCAGCTCGCGATTGAGTAAAGGGTAGCGGATGGACATCGGCAGTGAAAACTGTATGTCAGGATTAGATTCGAACGGACGCTCGGAAATTCGCACAATGATATGTCTATATTATGACGTTTGATGTGTCATAAATTCTACGCTGCAAGTTCACGAAAAAGACAAGTCGTTTCGTAATGATGCCCGATGGTTCCGACTCATGCGAGTGAGGAGCGACATCGTGAAAGCGGGTACGCTTAAAATGGCATATTTGAACAGCGCGGCCCCGATCAGGGTAGCCGTACTTGCACGCATGGAGCCACCCCCCTCGATGCTCAACAATCCCCATCTGCTCGCCGCCGTCGATCTCGGTTCGAACAGCTTTCGTCTGATCGTCGGCCGCGTTGAAGAAACCGAAGCGGGCAGTCAGATCTATCCGGTCGATGCGCTGCGCGAGACGGTCCGTCTCGCAGCCGGCCTGTCGAAGGAGAAAATGCTCGACCGCGCCTCGCAGGTGCGAGGCTGGGACGCGCTCAAGCGTTTCGGCGAACGCCTGCGCGATTTCCATCCCGATCACGTGCGCGCCGTGGCGACCAATACGCTGCGCGTCGCGAAGAATGCCGGCGAATTTCTCGGTGAGGCTGAAGCGGCGCTCGGTTTTCCGATCGAAGTGATCGCGGGCCGCGAAGAAGCGCGTCTCATCTACGCGGGCGCCGCGCATTCGGTGCCGGCGAGCGCGGGCAAGCGGCTCGTCGTCGATATCGGCGGCGGCTCGACGGAATTCATCATCGGCTCGCACTACACGCCGATCCGCATGGAAAGCCTCTATATCGGCTGCGTGAGCCACAGCCGTCAGTTCTTCCCCGCGGGCAACGTCGACGAATACACGATGCGCCAGGCCGAACTTGCGGCGACGCGCGAAATCCAGATTATTTCCTCCGATTACCGCGAAACCGGCTGGGAGCAGGCGATCGGCTCCTCGGGCACGGCGCGCGCGCTCGCGGAACTCGTCGAGGCCAATGGCTTCAACGATCCGGGCATTACGCACGGCATTTCGCGCGGCGGCCTCGAGCGGCTCAAGCGCGCGCTCATCAAGGCGGAGAACGTGAACCGCCTGAAGCTCATTGCACTCAAGCCCGACCGCATTCCGGTGCTCGCGGGCGGCCTCTCGATCATGATCGCGGTGTTCGACGAACTGGGCATCGACTACGCCGACACCACCGACGCCGCGCTGCGTCTCGGCGTCCTCTACGACCTGCTCGGGCGTTCGCAGCACGAGGATATGCGTACGCTCACCGTCGAGGGCTTTATGCGCCGCTATGGCGTCGACCGCATGCAGGCGGGGCGTATCGGCGAACTGGCTGTGTCGTTCTACGACCAGCTTGGCGAAACCGACGAAGAGCGGCGTGAAGAAAGCCGCATGTTCCTCGGCTGGGCGGCGTCGCTGCACGAGATCGGGCTTTCGATCTCACATAGCGCGTATCACAAGCATTCGGCCTATATCGCCAGCAACGCCGACATGCCGGGCTTCTCGCGCACCGACCAGGCGCGGCTCGCCGCGCTCGTGCTCGGGCACGTGGGCAAGCTCGGCAAGCTCTCGCAGACGCGCGACGTCGAGTGGACGCTGCTGTTCTGCCTGCGACTTGCGACGCTGCTTAGCCGCCGCCGCGCCGACGTGGGGCTGCCCGTGATCTCGATCACGCAGGAGCGCAACGGCTTCGAGGTGCGCCTGCCCAACGCGTGGGTCCAGAATAATCCGCTGACCGACTACAACCTCGTTCAGGAATCGGCCGAGTGGGGCAAGCTCGGCATCCCGTATCGCGTGGTGTATACGGACGACTGAGGGACGATTGAGGGGCCATTGCGCGTCATTGCGACGCGCGATAAAGAACGCCCGGCTTGTGCCGGGCGTTCTTGTTGCATGCCTTACCGCGTGTTTTAGCGTCTTTTAGCGGCTGGCGGCGTCGCCGAGGAAGTGGCGCGCATAGCGCTCGTTGATATCGGAGAGACGAAACAGCGTGAGGAAATCGGCGGTGTTGAAATCGGGATCCCAGGCCGGTGCGCCGCAGATCTTCGCGCCGAGACGCAGATAACCCTTGACGAGCGGCGGCGGCACAGCGGACGCGCCGGTGCGCAGTTCGTCGACGGGCAGCGGTGTGTGCGGGAACGCGCGATATTCGGGCGCGGTGAGCGCATTCGCGCCGAGCGATGTGTAGAGATTCGCGGCGTAGTGGCCGCCGTCGGCCATGGAAACGCTCGCGCAGCCGAGCATGGTTTCGTAGCCGTTATGGTTCATGTACGCACCGAGCCCGCCCCACAGCGACATAATCACCGAGCCGCTGCGAAAGTCGGGATGCACGCACGAGCGGCCCACTTCGACCATTTTCGGGCGTAGATGCGCGAGGCGCGAAACATCGAATTCACTCTCGGCGTAGAGGCGGCCGATGCGCACGGCTTCGTGCGGCGGCAGCACGCGATAGGTGCCGACAACTTTCAGGGTGTCGAGATCGCGCACGAGCAGATGGTCGCAGTAGCCGTCGAACACGTCGACGTCGAGGCCGGTCGGGCCCATGAGGCGCGCGCCCATTTCTTCGGCGAACACGCGGTAGCGCAGGCGCTGGGCTTCGCGCAGTTCTTCGTCGCTGCGCGCCCACGCCACCTGCAGGCGGTGCTGCGCAGTAACCGTTTCTTCGGCGCGCGGCAGACGCCGGTTCGACTCGAACAGTGTCGAGGCGAGCGGCAGAACGGGCGTCGGCAGATCTCGCATAGTGCGTCCTCGTCGGAAGTGATGTAACTTTTCCGGCCAATGTAGTAACACCTGGTTACGACTACGTGGCAAGGCGATGACGATTCGGTGACGCACTGAAAGGTGGACGTTGGGGCGAAGCGGGGGATGCCGGGCGGCGTGGCCTGAGTCCACGCGCGCGCACGCCCGTCGGAAGCGGGATCAGGCCAGTTCGGGCGTGATGGCGGCGTGCAGGACTGCGTGCTCGTTGCCGTTGCGCTCGCGCGAGGCAATCCACACGAGCGCACCCTTCTTGAGCGCCCAGCTGTGCGGATCCTGACCGCCGGAGAGGAGCTGTGCGGCGACTTCGCCGAGCGTAGGCTGGTGGCCGACGACCACGACGGTCGGCGCGAGGCCTTCCGGCCAGCCGACGGCCGTAAGGACGTCGTCGACGCTCGCGTTGGGGGCGAGCTCGCGCACCACACGGTACTGATCCGTGAGTGCTTCGACGGTCTGGATGGTGCGGGCGGCGGGGCTGGCGAGAATGAGCGCGTCATCGGGCAGACGTGCGTGCAGCCATTTCGCGACGCTTTGCGACTGCTTGCGGCCACGTGCGGTGAGCTGGCGGGCCAGGTCGCTCGCGGCCACGTCTTCAGCTTCGGCGTGGCGCCAGAGGATGAGATGCATCGACGGCTCCTTGTTGTGTGCGGTGGTGTGCAGCGGCGGACCCGCGGGTCTTCGCATGTTGCATGCCTCGTATGTCCGCAGCAAGGCGAGGTGGCCCGATTTGACGGTTTTGGGTTCTAGCCGATACAATCTTCGATTCGTTGGAGCGAAGCGCGGTCTCGCCGCGCATCTGCCTGGGGATCGCTTTTATCGCGTGCCGTTATGGTCCGCTATGGTCCAATAAGGCAATCCCGGGATGCACGGCCATTCCGAAAGCTCCTTCGTTTTTGCACCCGTTTTTGCACCCTCGTCGGGGTGTAGCGTAGTCCGGTAACGCGTCCGCTTTGGGAGCGGAAGACCACAGGTTCGAATCCTGTCACCCCGACCATCCCCTCGTTTGTCCGCCAGCACGGTTTTCACCGGCTTTCGCACCCGCACCATTGCGTCCGTACCGGTTGTTCCGTTTCTACCGGCGCGCCTTTTGGGCTCGTTCCTTTCCGTGACTCGCCATATTGCGGCTTTTGCATAACTACATAAGCGAATATGTAAATATGGGGCGCAATTAGAAAGATGATCCACAGCGACTTCGCAAATCGGAATGCGTCGAGTCGGTGAAGCAAATCACCTGTGATCTTGATAACCCGGTCAACGGCATTTTCGGCGCGTGGAGCATGGGTGGCTACGCTATTAGCGTGCAGCCAGAGCATGCCTGTGCGGTAGACGGAAGTCCGCGTTTCTCGTCGCGGCGCCGCCGATGACGCAAGCGTGCGCGGCGCACGTTATTCCCCGTTTCAAATGTTTATTCGGCACGTGATGGAATAAGTTTGCGCGCGCAACAGACGTACGCGGATTCGTACCAGTCGGGCGGCAGCAATCCTGCCAGTCGCAGCAGAAAAGGGGCAGCGCCCTTTACGGGCGGATCGGGAACGACGCCTATGAGCGCGGTCTGTCTCAGGTGTTATCCGAACAGATCGGGCTGTTTGGGCTCGTTGCTGCTGTCGGAGGCCGACCCCTGCGGTGCAGGGTCGATACGGAAGAAATCTGGATTGACGCCTGCATTGCGCGCGGCACTCAACCAGTGCGGCATCGCGCCCTTTCCGTTCCATTCGTTTCCACGCGCATCGCGGTAAAGCGGCGGGTGGTCCCGGTCATACTGGAGCGATTCAGCGAGGGCCTGGGGTGTAATGCCAAACTCGGCCATGCGGCGGCGAATCCACATGATCAATCGTTCGCGGGCCTCGCCGTCGGCGATTTTTCCCTTCATGGATAACGCGGACATTCGTGATGGTGTGCTGATTATAGCGTGGTACGGTCAGCTGACTGGCGCCGGAACCCGCGCAGATCGCGCGCTTTTCCGAGCCATGGATTTGTGACCGCTAAGCGCGAGTATAGCGACGTTCATGCCTGTGTGGGGCACCGTTTTATGGCTGTTGCAAATTCTAGTGGCCGTCCGGGTTTTTTTCGATTGATTCCGATCGCGCGGCACCCGGCGGCTCACGATGTGAGCAAGCGTGCAAGGCTCGCCGCGCAATGCTATCCCGATATGCGCGGCGTGCGTCACGACGTGGTTCGCGATGTAAACAGCAACCTGGTTATCATTCGCTGCCATTTAAAATCGCGAAGCTAATATGCGAATAAACTGTGCCGTCTCTGCGGATGAGCAAACGTTTTACGGCGTGCGGGATGGCTCACGCCAAAGTGCAGGGCATGCCGGAGTTTCAATTGATGAAAGTCAGCCGTCTGATGAGTGAAACGTTTGCTCGCGGGTTTGCTCTTGCTTTGGCTTTCATATATTGGCAATTAAATGGATTATGGCGTGAGCACGAATGCCGGATGCCGATATTCGCTTTGCTAATTCCATATTCGTGGTTGGTGTGGAGGTTGCCCGGTCGCAGGTTCTCTGTCTTCCTGCGTGGAACGGAAGGCATCCATTGGCGGCAGCCGCTGCTGGGATTGCCGGTGCGCTCGCGACAATTGGCGACGTTCCGCCATGGCGTATTTTTCGCAGAATTACGGATAAATCGTGCGCCGATCGGAAAAACCGTATGCATCTGCCGGTCGAGTTGCCGCGATAAGTATGTCGGAAAGATCAAGACGGTTGCGCCGGAACGCGTGATGGCGGATTCGGGCAGCTGAAAAATAAAAATGCGATCTGATTAGGGTAAGCGGCACCTGAAGATATTCCTCTTCCATAAAATCAGATCTGGTTACGGAGTCTCCGATGAAACAGCTTTTTTCGACGGTTAAATCCAGGATCATTCTTGTCATTGCGGTGAGCACGGTGGGTACGCTGATAATCGGCGGATTCGTCGTAAGCGGCATTTCAGCCTTAAGCGATGCGTTACACGGCACCTATAGCAGCATCGTCATTCCGACCGGCTATCTGAGCGCGACCCAGACCGATACGCTCAATTCGCGTCTTGGGCTCTGGCGCATGGTCGCGCAGAAGGACAAGTCGTTCATCCCGGCGATTCGCCATTCCCTGGTACAAACCCAAGAGGACTGGAAAGGCTACTACCCGGGCGGCGTAGCGAATAGCGAAGCGCGCGTGCTGGCAGACAGGATCGATGGCCAGATCGCACAGTTTCAGACAGCAGTCGAGAAGGAACTGACGCTTGCCGGGCAGGGCGACTTCGACGGCGCGCTCGCCTGGCAGGTGGGCAGCGTTCTCCCCATCGGCGACAGCGTGACCGCTCTGCTCAAGCAGGACGTGCAACTCAACGCGGACCTGGCGAGACAGACCGATGTCGACGGCGCGACCAAGGCATCGCGATTGAGGTGGATTTCCGCTGCGCTGCTGCTGGTCGGCGCGCTTTATTCGGTCGGCGCGGCGCTTTATCTGACCCGATCCATTACGCGGCCGTTGCGCAAGACGGTGAGTATCGCCAGTGACATTGCACAAGGCCGGCTCGACACCGAGATCGTCGTGGACGCGACGGGCGAGTTCGGGCAGTTGCTCGAAGCCATGAAGGCCATGAGCGAGCGGCTGGCCACCACCATCCGGGAGATTCGCGACAGCAGCGAATCGGTGACGGTTGCATCGGAGCAGATCGCGGCGGGCAACCAGGACCTCTCTGCGCGCACGGAAGAGCAGGCTGCATCGCTTGAGCAGACGGCCGCGAGCATGACTGAGCTGACCGAAACCGTGAAGCAGAACGCCGACAACGCCCGCCAGGCCAATTCGCTCGCAGCCAACGCGCGCGCGCTGACCGATGCGGGAAGCTCGGCGGTGGGCACGATGGTGGCGACGATGCAGGAGATCAGCGCGGACTCCGCCAAAGTGGGGGAGATCACCGGGATGATCGAGGGCATTGCCTTCCAGACCAATATCCTCGCGCTCAATGCGGCTGTTGAAGCCGCGCGCGCAGGGGAGCAGGGGCGCGGTTTTGCGGTAGTCGCCACGGAAGTGCGTGCGCTGGCGCAACGCGTGTCGGCGGCAGCCAGGGAGATCAAGGCGCTGATCGAAGTGTCTTCCGGCAAGGTGCAGCAAGGCGCCCAGCAGGCGGGCGACGTCGGCTCGACGATGGACAAGGTGATCCAGGCGATTGGCCGCGTGTCCGATATCGTGGAAGAAATCTCGGTGGCTTCCGACGAGCAGAGCAAGGGCATCCAGCAAGCGCATCAGGCGATCAACCTGATCGACGATGTCACCCAGCAGAACGCCGCACTGGTGGAGGAGGCCGCGGCGGCGGCCCAGTCGCTGCAGGAGCAGGCGGCGAGGATGGCGTCCGACGTGCTGTTCTTCAGGCTCGGGGTAGAGGCATCGTCACTGGCGCAGCCGGATTTCGAGAATCCGGAGGATCAGCCGGCCGTCGAAGCGTATGCGTAGTCACAGCGGCGTATGCGTAGTCACAGCAGCGTATGCGTAGTCACAGCAGCGTATGCGTAGTCACCGAAGCGTAGGCGGAATTTGACGCGTGGCCCGGAACGCATGCCGCGATACCCGCGCAGGTATCGCGGCACGAGCGCATCCATCACCCCTACCTCCCGCCACATTTCCGCTTTCCCAAATTGTTAAAAATACTGTATAAATATACAGGTAACGGCGCGGCGAAATCCGCGTCCGTGGTGATTTCGTCATGCCCCGTTTTCCGCCTGGGCAGGGCGATCTATTCCTTTTCAATCGAGCCCTGGCGGCCGAGCCCCTTTGACAGAGCGAACTCATGGCAGCAGCACTCCAGCTTGCGGCGGCCCATCTGCCGCCCCGGTTGCAAAGCCGGATCTGGCAGGGCGATCAGCTCGCGCACGCGAGCGGGCGCACGGTGCCGAGCGGGCACGCTGCGCTCGACGCGCTCCTGCCCGGCGCGGGCTGGCCTGCGGGCAGCCTGACCGAGCTGCTGGTCGAACAGGGCGGCATCGGCGAGATGCGGCTCGTCGCGCCCGCGCTGCGTTCGCTGACGGCCACGGCCGGCCGCCACGTGCTGCTCGTCGCGCCGCCCTGGCAGCCGTATGCGTGTGCGCTCAGGGCGTGGGGACTCGCGCTCGATCATGTGATCTGGGTGCGCGCGGGCGAGGACGATGCACCCTGGGTCGCCGAGCAGGCGCTGCGTCAGGACGGCATCGGCGCCGTGCTGCTCTGGCAGGCGCGCGTGCGCGCCGATGCGGTGCGGCGTCTGCAGGTCGCCGCGCAGGATTCGCGTGCGCTCGCGTTTCTGATCCGTCCGGTCGCCGCGCGCAGCCAGTCGTCGCCCGCGCCGTTACGCATGACCTGCACGCCGGTGCCGCCTCCCGCCGATGCCGGTATCAACCGGCGCCAGTGGATGCAGCTCAGCGCCGTGTCCGTCGATATCTTCAAACGCCGCGGGCCGCCGCCCGCCCAGCCACTCATCGTCATGCTGCCGCTGCAGGACGCCGTGCTGCCCCTCGCCGGGCCGGCGTCCGCCGTGCCGCGGCCCGGGATCAATCATGTTGTGGATCGCCGTCACCTTGCCGCTCTTGCCGCTGGAGGCCGTGAGGCCACCGCTGCTGCCGGACCAGCCGTTTCCGCATCCCTCTGAGGCGCAGCCGCAGGGCGCACGCACCGCGCAGGAGGCTCGCTGCTATGCGCTGGCCGACCACGCACGCATCCTGATTCCCGATCTCGATGCGTTCGCGCTCGGCGTGCGCGCAGACAACACGCGCGCGCATGCACTCGCGCTCGCGCCGGGGCTCGTGCTGCTCGAACCCGATCCGGCCCGCGAGACCCGTGCGTTCGAAGCGCTCGCGCTTGCGCTGCTCGCCTATACGCCGAAAGTGTCGTTCGCGCAGTCGCATACGCTGTTGCTGGAGGTCGGCTCCGGGCTGCGTCTTTTCGGCGGCGTGCGCGCGCTGCTCGCGAAGGTGGCGGCGACGGTAGCCGATTGCGGGCACACCGCGCGCATTGCCTGCGCGCCCACCGCCTGGGGCGCGTGGACGCTCGCCCAGGCGCGTGCCACCCGCGCTTCGGGGACGTCGCGCCGCTGGCGTGTGCTCAAGGAGACGACGCTTGCGCGCGTGCTCGACACGCTGCCGGTCACGCTCGCCCCATTCGCCGCGCAGCACGATCACGCGCTCACGCAGATCGGCTGCGCGACTCTTGGCGGCCTGCGGCGTCTGCCGCGCGAGGGCATTGCGCGGCGTTTCGGCGACGGCGTGCTGACCTGGCTCGCGCAGGCGCGCGGCGAGGCGCCCGATCCGCGTATCGCGTTCAGCGCGCCGCCGTCGTTTCGCGCCGAACTCGAATTGCAGGCGCGGGTGGAAAGCGCCGAGGCGCTGCTCTTCGCCGCGCGCCGGCTTGTGATGCAGCTGGCGGGCTGGCTCGCTGCGCAGCATGCGGCGCTGAGCGCGTTCGAGTTGCGGCTCGAACACGAACTGGCTTCGCGGCACGCGCCGCGCACGTCGAGTTTGACGCTCGCGTGGGCATCGCCTTCGCGCGACGCCGGGCATCTGTTGTGGCTTCTGCGCGAAAAGCTCAATCAGACCGAGCTTGCCGCGCCGGTGATCGGGCTGGCGCTCATCGCGTCCGAGGTGAGCGAATACGCCGCGCCCAATGACACGCTGTTCCCGATGCCCGAGACATCGGACGCGCCGCTCGCGCAGCTGTTCGAGCGCATCGGCGCGCGGCTTGGCGAGCAGAACGTGCTGCAGCTGTTCGTCGAGGACGATCACCGGCCCGAGCATGCGATGGCGGCGCGCGCGTATCGTGCGGATGGTGCGCCTGCGCGCCGGGCGTCTTCGCGCAAGCCGCGCGGCCGGGCGCAGGCGCAGGAAGCGCAGGAGGTGCAGGGGGCGGCATCGGTGCAGTCCGTGCTCGATCTTCCCGACATGCCGCTGCCGACGCAGCCGCGTCCGGCGTGGCTGCTCGAAAAGCCGCTGAAGCTGGCCGTGCGCGGCGACCGCCCGGTCTACCGGCGGCCGCTGAAGACGCTCACGCGCACCGAGCGCATCGAGACCGGCTGGTGGGACGGCGAGGGCGTCGGACGCGACTACTACGTTGCCGCCGACGACCAGGGCCGCATGTTCTGGCTCTATCGCGAGCGCATCGGCGGGCAGTGGTATCTGCAGGGGCTCTTCGGCTGAGCGGCGATCATGTCGATGTCCGGTTCGGGCGAGGCGCCGCGCGCGTCGCCGCCAACTGATCCCCCGGCTTATCCAGCTTCGCAGCCGGGCAGGGCGCAAGCTGCGCATTTGCCTGCTCATTTGCCGGATTATGCGGAGCTGCACTGCCTGACCAATTTCACGTTCCTGCGCGGCGCGTCGCGCCCGGACGAACTGGTCGGGCAGGCGATCCGTCATGGTTACCGCGCGCTCGCCATCACCGACGAATGCTCGCTCGCGGGCGTCGTGCGCGCCTTCAGCGCACTGAACGAGCATGACGAGCCGCTCAGAAAGGCGCACGACGAAGCCGCGCGCGAAGCGCATAGGCGCGGCGACAAGGCGCCGGAGCCGTTCGTACCGTCGCTGCAGCTTTTGATCGGCAGCGAGCTGAATCTCGTCGAGCAAGACGGCGGTGCGCCGTTCTGCACGCTGGTCGCGCTCGCGATGAACCGCGAGGGCTACGGCAACCTGTGCGAGCTGATCACGCTCGCGCGCTCGCGGGCGGACAAGGGGCACTACCGCGTGCACCCGGATGACTTCACCCATCCCGATGCGGATTTCGCGCACCTGCTGCATCTGCGCGACTGCGTGCTGCTTCTCGTGCCGCAGCGCGCGGCGACGCTTGCACAGACGCTACGCGCCGCGCACTGGCTCTCGGGTTTCGCGGCGGAGCGTGCGTGGCTCGTGCTCGAACTCTGGCAGACCGGCGGCGACGACACGCAGATCGAGGCGCTGCGTTTCGTTTCTCAGGAGACGGGCCTGCCGCTCGTGGCGGCGGGCGGCGTGCTGATGCATGCACGCTCGCGCAAGCCGCTGCAGGACACCTTGAGCGCGATTCGCATCGGCCAGCCGCTGGCGGCGTGCGGCCGCGCGCTCGAACCGAATGCGGAGCGGCATTTGCGCTCGCGCGTGCGGCTCGGCGCGCTGTATCCGCGCGACGCACTCGACGCGACACTCGACGTCGCACGCCGCTGCATGTTCTCGCTCGCCGAGCTGGCCTACGAGTATCCCGAGGAACTGGTGCCGGCAGGCGAGACACCGGCTTCGTGGCTGCGCAAGCTGGTCATGCGCGGCGCCGCCGAGCGCTGGCCCGACGGCATGACGGACAAGCGCCGCAAGCAGATCGAGAAGGAACTCGATCTCATTGCCGCACTGAAGTACGAGAAGTACTTCCTGACGGTTCACGACATCGTCCGCTACGCGCGCGGCGAGGGCATCCTGTGCCAGGGGCGCGGATCCGCGGCGAATTCGGTGGTCTGCTATTGCCTCATGATCACGGAGATCGACCCCGTGCGCATGAACATGCTCGTCGAGCGCTTTATCTCGCGCGCGCGCAACGAACCGCCCGATATCGACGTCGATTTCGAGCATCAGCGCCGCGAGGAAGTGATCCAGTACCTCTACCGCAAGTACGGCAAGCGCCGCGCCGCGCTCGCCGCAACCCTCATCACCTACCGTTCGCGCAGCGCGCTGCGCGACGTGGGCAAGGCGCTCGGGCTCGATACGGCGCTCGTCGAAAAGCTTTCGGGCGCGCATCAGTGGTGGGACGGCGCCGATTCGATCGCGCAGCATCTGGAGGAGGCGGGTTTCTCGCCGGATTCGCACGTCACGCAGCAGCTCATTCGCCTCACGCGCGAGTTGCGCGGTTTTCCACGCCATCTGTCGCAGCACGTGGGCGGCTTCGTGATCGCGAAGGACAAGCTGTCGCGCCTCGTGCCTATCGAGAACGCCGCGATGAAGGACCGCTATGTGATCGAGTGGGACAAGGACGATATCGACGCGCTGCGGCTTCTGAAGGTCGATGTGCTCGCGCTCGGCATGCTCTCGGCGATCCGGCGCTCGCTGGATCTGATCGCGTTGCGGCGCGGGTTGCCCGCGTTTCGCGTGCAGGATATTCCCGCCGAAGATCCCGCGGTCTACGAGATGTGCTGCCACGCGGATACGGTCGGCGTGTTCCAGATCGAATCGCGCGCGCAGCAGAGCATGCTGCCGCGGCTTCGTCCGCGCACGTATTACGACCTCGTGATTCAGGTTGCGATCGTGCGGCCCGGGCCGATCCAGGGCGGCATGGTGCATCCGTACCTGAAGCGGCGCCAGGGGCTGGAGCCGGTGGAGTATGCGAAGGACGAACTGCGCGAGGCGCTGGCGCGCACGTTGGGCGTGCCGATTTTCCAGGAGCAGGTGATGCACCTGGCGATGGTCGCCGCCGACTACACCGGCGAGGAAGCCGACAAGCTGCGCCGCGCGATGGCCGCCTGGCGGCGCGACGGCGACCTGCGCCCGTATCAGGCCGATCTCACGCAGCGGATGTTGAAGAAGGGCTACACGCAGGAGTTCGCCGAGCGCATCTGCAAGCAGATCGAGGGCTTTGGCGATTACGGCTTTCCGGAGAGCCATGCGGCGAGCTTTGCGTTGCTCGTCTACACGAGCGCGTGGATCAAACGTTATGAGCCGGCCGCATTTCTTGCAGGATTGCTGAACAGTTTTCCGCTGGGATTCTATTCGCCGTCGCAACTCGTGCAGGACGCCAGGCGCCACGGCGTGACGGTGTTGCCGCCCGATATCGCGTCGAGCGACTGGGATTGCGTGCTGGAGCGGCGCGACAGACCGGGCGTGCGGATCGATACCGATGTCGATACTGATACGGCTTGCGCGCGCCGCGCCAGGGCGGCGGATTACCGGGAGCGGCTGCGCGCCGCGTGGCCGCGCGGCAGGCCGCGGTTCGCGAGCCGCCTTGTGCGCCGCTTTGCACGCAGGCTGCGCGCGCGGATCGCACTGCCGCCGCGTTTTTACGGCCGTGGCGGCCCGGCGGTGCGGCTAGGTTTCCGTCTTATCAAGGGATTTTCGGAGGATGCCGCGCGGCGCGTGATGACGGCGCGCGCGCGTGAGTCGTTCGCCGATGTCGACGATCTCGCACGGCGTGCGGCGCTCACGCGGCGCGAACTGGAGGCGCTCGCGGCGGCGAACGCCCTCGCGAGCCTCGCGGGGCACCGGCGCGAAGCGTGGTGGGCCGTGACCGCGCAGCACGCGGTGCCTGAGCTGCTGCGCGATGCGCGCGTCGCCGAGGCGCCGCTCGCGTTGCCGCGCGCGTCCGAGGGCGCGGAGATCGTCGCCGATTACGCGAGCTTGCGGCTCACGCTGAACCGGCATCCTCTGGAGCTATTGCGGCCCGGGCTCGCGAAGCAGCGCTTTCGCACGGCGGCACAACTGGCGCAGTGCCGTCACGGCGCGCTTGCGCGCGTGTGCGGCATCGTCACGGTGCGGCAGCGGCCGGGGACCGCGAACGGGACGATTTTTGTTTCGCTGGAGGACGAGACCGGCTCGGTCAACGTGATCGTGCACGCGGCGCTCGTCGAGACACAGCGCAAGGAACTGCTCGGGGCGTCGCTGATGGCCGTGGCGGGCGTCGTGCAGCGCGAGGGCGAAGTGGTGCACCTTGTCGCGCAACGGCTCGAGGATCACAGCCGCCTGCTCGGGCGGCTCGCGACCGAGAGCCGTAATTTTCACTGATCGACGTGCGTTGCGACGCGATGGCGTGGTGCGATGATGTGGCGCGATGATGTGGCGCGATGCGCGGGCGGCTACGTCGTGCATCAAAAACCGTCTCGCGCCATCACGCGGGAGACCTGTCGCGCTTATTTGCCTCGCTCAGTTGCCACGCCTGATTGCGACGCTTCGCTGCCGCGCCGCTCGAAGCCGCCAAGCACCGCGCCGATTGCAGCGTCGAACGGGGTGCGTCTGCCGATCCCGAGCGCTTCGAGACGGGTCGAAGCGAGGTGGCAGTCGCGCGGACGCGGCGTCGCATCGGCGGGCGCAGTCTGCGCGGCGAGCCGAGCGTCGACGCCGAGTGCCCGCGCGAGCCGTTGGGCGATTTCATACTTGGTCATCGGCTCGTCGCCGGACCACTGCGCGATGCCGCGAACCGCGTTGCCGTCCACACACCGGGCCAGCAACGCGCGGATCACCACAGCGACATCGGGCGTAAACGTGGGGTAGCGCGTCGCCCATGCGTCCATGACGGCCGCAGGCGCACCCGCCTGCGCCGACGCCAGCACGGCGGGCACAAGGCTCGTCACCGCAGACTCGCTCCACTCGACGACCGGCCCGTAAAGCAACGGCAGGCGCAGCACGAGCGCGTTGTCCGTCGCATCGAGCAGCGCGCGCTCGCCATCGAGCTTGCTGCGACCGTACGCGTTGAGCGGATTCGGTGGATCGTCGTCGCGATAGGGCGGCGTGGTGCCGTCGAACACGTAATCGGTCGAAATCGACAGCACCCATGCGCCGCGTTTCCGCGCCGCCTGCGCGATGCTGCGCACGGCGTCGACGTTCAGCGCGTGTGCAGCGGCGGGATCGTGCTCGCAGATGTCGGGGCGGCGCTCGGCGGCGGCGATGACGATGGCGTCGGGCGCCTCGCGCGCGACGAACGCCTCGACGGCTTGCCGGTCACGCACGTCGAGCGTGATCTGCGCCGGGTTTGCGTGACGGAACGCGGTCTGGACGACCTGCCAGTCAGTTTCGACCGCGAGTTCGCGGGCCACTGCGCGCCCGAGCAGCCCCGAGGCGCCGATTACGGCAACTTTGAACATCGTTGACGCGTCAGGCGTGCGACGCGCCGCCGACCGTGCCATTGACCGATTTGACCGTGTAACCGGCTTCGTCGATCGCGGCCTTCAGCACATCGGCGCTCTGGCTCGATTCGACGCTCACGCGGCCCGTGGCCAGATCGATCTCGACCTTCGCGGCAGCGTCGTGTTCCTGGATCGCGCGGGTGACGGCGCCCACGCAGTGCTGGCAAGTCATGCCTTCGACATTGAACTGGATCATCGCTTCTTCCTTTTGCTGGGGGGAGGACTCAACTACTAAACGGTACTGAGCCGATATGGGGCCGCCGGCAGATTATGCCAGCCGGTAGCCGCTTGAACGCTGGACCTTCCCACAATGGGAAGGTGTACGATCGATGCATCGAACGCATGCAGGAGTGCAGCATGAACATCGGCGAAGCGGCGCGCGAATCGGGCGTCACGGCGAAAATGATCCGCTACTACGAAAGTGTCGGCCTGCTTGCGCCAAAGGGCCGCACGGCGTCTGGCTACCGCGTCTACGGCATGGAGGAAGTGCATGTGCTGCGATTCGTGCGCCAGGCGCGGCGTTTGGGCTTCCTGGTCGACGACATCCGCCTCCTGCTCGCGCTGTGGCACGACCGCTCGCGCGCGAGTGCCGAGGTCAAGGCAATCGCGCTCGCGCATGTAGCCGACCTGAACCAGCGCATCGCCGAGCTGACCCAGATGCGTGACACGCTCACTCATCTGGCGGCCCATTGCAATGGCGACGATCGGCCGGATTGCCCAATTCTTGAGCAGCTCGCCGAATCGCAGCCCGCGACGCCTGCGCAGGTTTGACCGCCGGCCCGGTTCGGGTGCAACCCGCGTCGGCAAATTGTCGCAACCCGGCGTATCAGGTGCGTCAATTTGGTGCATTTTTATGCACCTTGGCTTTGCTGCTGATCGGCGTCTGTGAAAAATATACATAAAATCAATATGTTGCAGGTTGCTCTAAGTTTGGGCTTGCCAGCCGGGGTTGCACTGCATTCGGGCGACGGGCTAGCAAAATTCCAAAACATGACTATAATGAGGGTATTCCCTAGTTAGGGTAATCCCTGATGAACGATGCACCGGGGATCCACACATCCTTGGAGAACAACATCATGTTTGCTTACATTCTTGAAGCCCTGAGTAACTGGTTTGAAGCCGCAGAACGTCGTCGCCGCGAAGAGTGGCTCGCCTCGTCGTCGGATATCGTGCAACTCGAGCAGCGTATCCGCTCGCTGGAGTCGGACGGCTACACGTCGTAAGCCGCACGCCAGCTGGTACTGTCTCAGGCCCCGCATTGCGGGGCTTTGTCATTTCTGGCGCACCCCGTTCTCGCGATGACCACCCCGGTCAGCACATGCAGTCTGAACCTTGACACCGCGGTAAGGTAAAGTCTTTTTTGAGTTTTGCCGACATAGCTGGTGAAACTGCATATTTCGGGGGAGTCCATGGAGACAGGCCGCATAGATCGCATAGACCGCAAGCCTTTGACCATCTGGCTGCCCGCCGCCGCGATGGCAGGCGTGCTGGCGCTGGCGCATGCCGCCGCTTATGCGGACGGCCAGCCATTGATACTCGACACGCAGCGGGGAATCATCGACGGTCAGAAGGGGATGGTGCTGCAAAACGCGCCGCTTTCGCACGAGCCGATGGTTGCGGCGCATCAGCCGGCTGCGCCGGCCGGGCTCGCGCCGGACTCGTCGACGCCCTATGTCGTCGCGCCGTACATCGCGGTGCCGGATAGCGGAACGCGGCCCAGACCGCCGCGCCCGAGACCTCCGCGCTCCAGACCACTGCCGACGCCACAGGTGGCGCCGGCGCAATAAGCTGCGCGGGTATTAGTCACTGCGAGTCACCGCAAGTCACCGCGAGTCACCGCGAATCACCGCGAATCACCGCGAATCACCGCGCGCGCCGGTTTCAGTCGCCGCGCGATTCGATCTTGAACTGCGCGGCCTGATCCTGGCCGAGCGTCTTCACGAGCCAGGGCAGCGTCTCTTTCATCGCCGCCACCAGCGTATACGGCGGGTTCAGGATGAACATGCCGCTGCCGTACAGGCCATAGCCGTCTGCTGGCGGCTCGCTTACAGTGAGCGTGACATGTAGCCAGTTCTTCTCCTGCAGGCGCTTGAGCTGCTCGGGAAAGCGCTGCGACTCGGGGCGCGTGACCTGCGGATACCAGATCGCATACGTGCCGTTCGCGAAGCGCTTGAGACTTTCCTCGGCGCACGTGAGCGTGCGCGCATAGTCGCGCTTGTCCTCGAACGAGGGATCGATCAGCACGAGCGCGCGGCGCGGCGGCGGCGGCAGCAGCGCCTTGATGCCCTCGAAGCCGTCGCCGTCGTAAAGCATCACGCGACGGCCCGCATCGCGGAAACGGTGGCGCAGCACTTCGATCTCCGTGCTGTGCAGCTCGAAGAGCCGCATGCGGTCCTGCTCGCGCATCAGCCGCCAGGCCAGATACGGCGAGCCCGGATAGAAGCGCAGCTCGCCATCGGGATTGAGCGCCGCGACTTCCTCCACATATTCGGCGAGCACGGCCGGCAGATCGGTACGTCCCCAAAGCTTCGCGATACCCGTTTCGAACTCGGCGGTCTTCGTGGCGTAGCCCTCGCGCAGCGCGTACGCGCCTGCGCCCGCGTGGGTGTCGATGTACCAGTACGCCTTGTCCTTTTTGTCGAGATAGCGCAGCAGTTGCACGACAACGGCGTGTTTCAGCACGTCGGCATGGTTGCCTGCATGGAACGCGTGGCGGTAGCTCAGCATGATGGGTGGGCGGAAGATCGGACTAAAAGAGGGGAGCGCAACGCTTCACGTAGCGCGCGCCGCTTGCCAGGGCAGTCAGGGCAGCGCGTGACGGAATTGTTTCTGCAAGGCCGCGTATTGTACGCGACGCACGGTACGCGACCCAGGGTACGCGACGTACGCAAGTACACGACACGACACGGCCCGACCGCATGCGCCGCTCCTGACGCGCGCGCGGCGCGTTTCACTCGTAAGCGTCGCCGACGATCTCCTCGATCTGCTGCTTGATTTCCGGCGTGATTGTCGCGGCGACGTCGCGTGCGAGCATGTTCTCCTTGATCTGCGCGACGTGCGACGCGCCGGTAATCACCGTACTCACGTGCGGATTTTTCAGAATCCACGCAATGGCGAGCTGGCCGACCGTGCAGCCCATCTGTGCGGCGAGCCCGGCGAGCTTCGCGACGATGGCGTTCTTGTCCGCGTTGGTGAGCGCCGGGCGCAGCCAGTCGTAGCCCTCGAGCTGCGCGCGGCTGTCTGCGGGCACGCCGTCGCGGTATTTGCCCGTGAGCAGACCCGAGGCAAGCGGGCTCCAGGTGGTGAGCCCGAGACCGATGTCTTCGTAGAGGCGCCGGTATTCGTCCTCCACGCGGCGGCGGTGGAACAGGTTGTACTGCGGCTGTTCCATGACCGGCTTGTGCAGATGATGCCGCTCGGCGATTTCCCACGCCGCGCGGATTTCGTCGGCGCTCCATTCCGACGTGCCCCAGTACAGCGCCTTGCCGCGCGCGATCATGTCGCTCATCGCCCAGACCGTTTCCTCGACGGGCGTGTTCGGATCGGGCCGATGGCAGAACACCAGATCGACGTAATCGAGCTGAAGCCGCTTGAGCGAGCCGTCGATGGCGTTGTGCAGGTACTTGCGGTTGAGCGTGTGGTGCTGGTTCGGCCCTTCGCTCAAGCCCCAGAAGAACTTCGTCGACACGACATAGCTCACGCGCGGCCACGCGAGTTCCTTGAGCGCCTCACCCATGATTTCTTCGGACTTGCCGCCTGCGTACCCCTCGGCATTGTCGAAGAAGTTGACGCCCGCATCGCGTGCGGCGGCGAGCGATTCGCGCGCGAGGCTGCGATCGACCTGGTTGCCGTACGTGACCCACGAGCCGATGGACAGTTCGCTCACTTGCAGGCCGGAACGGCCCAGTCGCCGATAATTCATGAATGTCTCCCGTAAAAGAAGCACGATATTAACGCCTGCCCAAGGTATACGCGCGGCACCGTGGCGCGCTGCGCGGCACCGTGCAGGATGCGGATACCTTCATGCACAATAGCGCGGTTGGCTGCGGCGCATAACGCCGCCGGAAGGCATAGGCCATCTGGCCAGTTTGACAGCGTTAGCGTGTCGAGGTCTGATCTCGTCTACTACCTGGAGGTGCTCGATGTCGTCTCTTTCACTCAACACCAAGCTCGACGGCAAGGTCGCTGTCGTTACCGGCGCGGCCAGCGGTATCGGCAAGCAGATCGCGCTCACGCTCGCACAAGCGGGCGCGGCGGTCGCCATTGCCGACCTCAACCAGAGCGGCGCGGACGCCGTTGCCGAAGAGATCAAGGCGGCGGGCGGCAAGGCGATGGGCGTCGCGATGGACGTCACGAGCGAGGACGCGGTGAATCAGGGCATCGACCGTGTCGCGGCCGAGTTCGGTTCGGTGGACATTCTCATTTCGAACGCGGGCATCCAGATCGTGAATCCGATCGAAAACTACGCGTATGCCGACTGGAAGAAGATGCAGGCCATCCACGTGGACGGCGCGTTCCTCACCACCAAGGCGGCGCTCAAGCACATGTACAAGGACGATCGCGGCGGCGTCGTGATCTACATGGGCTCGGTGCACTCGCACGAGGCGTCGCCGCTCAAGTCGGCGTATGTCGCCGCCAAGCATGCGCTGCTCGGCCTGGCACGCGTGCTCGCCAAGGAAGGCGCGAAGCACAACGTGCGCTCGCACGTAGTGTGCCCGGGCTTCGTACGCACGCCGCTCGTCGACAAACAGATTCCCGAACAGGCGAAAGAACTCGGTATTTCCGAAGAGGAAGTCGTCAAGCGCGTGATGCTGGGCGGTACGGTGGATGGCGTGTTCACGACCGTCGACGATGTCGCGCAGACTGTGCTGTTCCTCAGCGCATTCCCGAGCGCGGCATTCACCGGCCAGTCGTTCGTCGTCAGCCACGGCTGGTTCATGCAATAAGAGGGAGGGCGCGGCCATGGCGCAACGTAAAAAGCAGGCTCCGCAGAGCGCCGTCGCGGACGAGACCGGCGTGCATACCGGCGCCGCGCCGCGGCCGCGTTCGCACTACTGCGGCGGCGAGTCCGCGCAGTGGGAAACCGTCGCGCTCACATTGCAGGGCGGCGGTGCGCTCGGCGCGTATCAGGCTGGCGTCTATGAGGGCCTCGCCGAGGCCGGCATCGCGCCGAACTGGATCGCCGGTATTTCGATCGGCGCGCTCAATACGGCGATCATCGCGGGCAATCCGCCTGAGCTTCGCGTCGCGCGGTTGCGCGAGTTCTGGGAGACGATCTGCCAGCCCGCCTATAGCGTGCAGCTGCCTGCATTCGTGGAACACGCGCTCTTCAATTCGGGCGACGCCATTCGCAAGACGTTCACGGCCATGCAGGCGGCGAGCGCGCTCGTCGAAGGGCAAAAGGGTTTCTTCGTGCCGCGTTTCCCGCCGCCCATGCCGCACGCGTCGGGCCATCCGGAGCGGGCGAGCTATTACGACACGCGCCCGCTCAAGGACACGCTCGAGCGTTTGTGCGACTTCGACCGCATCAATTCGAAAGAGACGCGTGTTTCGGTGGGCGCGGTCAACGTGCGCAATGGCAACTTCGTCTACTTCGACAACACCACGACGAAGCTTCGCCCCGAGCATTTCATCGCGTCGGGTGCGCTGCCGCCCGGCTTCCCGGCCGTGGAGATCGACGGCGAGTACTACTGGGACGGCGGCCTCGTGTCGAACACGCCGCTCTACGAAGTGATCCAGACCACGCCGCGCCGCGATACGCTCGCCTTCCAGGTTGATTTATGGAGCGCGCGCGGCCCGGTGCCCGATAGCATCACCGATGTCCAGGGGCGCATGAAGGACATCCAGTATTCGAGCCGAACGCGTCTCGTGACCGACATGCTCCAGCGCTCGCAGCGCTTTCGCCATGTGTTGCGCGAAGTGCTCGACCGCGTGGCGACCGAGCATCAGCAGGATCCATGGGTCGAGCTGGCGGAGGAGCTGTCGTGCTCGAAGAAATACAACGTGGTCCATCTGATCTACCGGCAAAAGGAGTACGAGGGCCACTTCAAGGACTATCAGTTCGGCACTTCGACCATGCGCGAACATTGGCATAGCGGCTTGCAGGACATTCGTGCGTCGCTTGCGCAGCCGGGGTGGCTCGACAAGCCCGATAACGACGCCGGGTTCGTCACGCACGACATTCATCGCGATGGCCGCGCGCATCCGAAGCCGGGAGAGGGCGAGGGAGCCGTCTAGGCACGTTCGGACACGCCACATTGCCGCGTGTTGCGGCCTCTCAAAACCGGGCTTCAAATGCAAACGGCGCCCGTCATTCAGACGGGCGCCGTTTTTATTCAGCCTCGAATGCGCGTGCCGTCTATCAAGACGGCACGCGTTCAAACAAGCTTACTTGAGCACTTGCGCGACAGCGCTGGCAACGACGTCGAGATTGCGGTTGTTCAGCGCGGCCACGCAGATGCGGCCCGTGCTCACGGCGTAGATGCCGAACTCTTCGCGCAGGCGGTCGACTTGCGCCGCCGTCAGGCCCGAGTACGAGAACATGCCGCGCTGCACGTTGATGAAGTTGAAGTCGCGATCCACACCGGCGGTCATCAGGCGCTCGACGAGGCCCGTGCGCATTGCGCGGATACGGTTGCGCATTTCGCCCAGTTCGTTTTCCCACATCGTGCGCAGTTCCGGCGAGCCGAGCACTGCGGCGACCACCGAACCACCGTGCGTCGGCGGGTTCGAGTAGTTCGTGCGGATCACGCGCTTGAGCTGCGAGAGCACGCGGGTCGATTCTTCCTTGCTGTTCGTGATGATCGACAGCGCGCCGACGCGTTCGCCGTACAGCGAGAACGACTTCGAGAACGACGACGAAACGAACACGTTCAGTTCCGAAGCAGCGAACAGGCGCACGACCTCGCCATCCTCAGCGATGCCGTCACCGAAGCCCTGATAGGCGATGTCGAGGAACGGCACGAGTTCGCGCGCCTTCACGACTTCGATGATCTGCTTCCACTGGTCGATGGTCAGGTCCACGCCGGTCGGGTTGTGGCAGCATGCGTGCAGCACGATGATCGTGCCCGCCGCGTAGCTGTTCAGCGCGGCCAGCATGCCTTCGAAGTTCACGCCGTTGGTCTGCGCGTCGTAGTACGGGTAGGCGACGACTTCGAAGCCTGCGCTTTCGAAGAGGGCGCGATGGTTTTCCCAGCTCGGGTTGCTGATCGCGACCTTCACGTTCGGGTTCACGCGCTTGAGGAGGTCGGCGCCGAGCTTCAGCGCGCCCGTGCCGCCAAGCGCCTGCGCCGTCACGACGCGGCCGGCTGCGATCAGCGGCGAATCGTTGCCGAGCAGCAGCTTTTGCACGGCGGCGTCGTAGGCAGCCAGACCTTCGATCGGCAGATAGCCGCGCGGCAATCCGGCTTCGACGCGGGCCTTTTCCGCTTCGCGCACCGCGCGCAGCAGCGGAATCTTGCCTTCCTCGTTGGTGTAGACGCCCACGCCGAGGTTCACCTTGGTGGTGCGCGCATCGGCGTTATAGGCTTCGTTCAGACCGAGGATCGGGTCGCGAGGGGCAAGTTCGACAGCGGAAAAGAGGGACATGATGGTTCGGCAATAGTCAGGGATGGACACGTGGGTGGCCGCTTGCGCTTGCTCTCTCGCCGCCGCGCGTGAGAGGGCGCGGACGGCGCAGCCGGCTGGCCACGCAAGGCGCTATTGTAACGAATCTGTGACGCCTTTTCGCCCGCAGCGGTTGCTTTGCGTCCCTTTTGGACACGTTTTGGGGCGCGTTTCGTGAGCACGCTCGTGCGCAAAATCGTGCTCCGTTGCGCGGGCAGACGGCGCTGGCGCGCTCGTCGTCCGCCGCGCGGCACGTCCTTCCACCGTTCCCGCGCCCGATTCCACCCCCGGCCCGGACGTCGGCAAAACGCTAGAATAGTCCTTTGCCCCAGGCAGAGGATGTCGCCCCCATGTCCGACCAGACCGTTGCCGACGCGCCCGTGTTCGACGAATCGAAGTTCGTCCAGTACGACGGTTCGCCGTTCGAGCTTTATCAGCCGTACGCGCCGGCGGGCGACCAGCCCACGGCCATCGAGACGCTCGTCGAAGGCGTCGGCGACGGCCTCGCGTTCCAGACGCTGCTCGGCGTGACGGGCTCGGGCAA
Organism: Paraburkholderia sp.; assembly: GCF_024281035.1. Classification (GTDB taxonomy): domain Bacteria; phylum Pseudomonadota; class Gammaproteobacteria; order Burkholderiales; family Burkholderiaceae; genus Paraburkholderia. The sequence goes on along the minus strand of NZ_JAMXLH010000063.1, from coordinate 17,839 downwards.
GACCTACACGATGGCGAACACGATCGCGCGCCTCGGCCGTCCGGCCATCGTGTTCGCGCCGAACAAGACGCTTGCCGCGCAGCTCTACTCGGAGTTCCGCGAGTTCTTTCCGCGCAACGCCGTCGAGTATTTCGTCTCGTACTACGACTACTACCAGCCGGAAGCGTATGTTCCGCAGCGCGATCTCTTCATCGAGAAGGATTCGTCGATCAACGAGCACATCGAGCAGATGCGCCTCTCCGCGACGAAGAGCCTGATGGAGCGGCGCGATGTCGTGATCGTGGCGACCGTGTCGGCGATCTACGGTATCGGCAATCCGTCCGAGTATCACCAGATGATTCTCACGCTGCGCCACGGCGACAAGCTCGGCCAGCGCGAAGTCATCGCGCGGCTGATCGCGATGCAGTACACGCGCAACGAGCAGGATTTCCAGCGCGGCACGTTCCGCGTGCGCGGCGACACCATCGACATCTTTCCGGCCGAGCACGCCGAAATGGCCGTGCGCGTCGAATTGTTCGACGACGAGGTCGAAACGCTGCAGCTGTTCGACCCGCTCACGGGCCGCGTGCGCCAGAAAATTCCGCGTTTCACTGTGTATCCGTCGTCGCACTACGTGACGCCGCGCGAAACCGTGCTGCGCGCCGTCGAAACCATCAAGACCGAACTGCGCGACCGGCTCGAATTCTTCCATACCGAAGGCAAGCTCGTGGAGGCCCAGCGGCTCGAACAGCGCACGCGCTTCGACCTCGAAATGCTTCAGGAGCTCGGCTTTTGCAAGGGCATCGAGAACTACTCGCGGCACTTCTCGGGCGCGGCGCCGGGCGAGCCGCCGCCGACGCTCGTCGATTACCTGCCGGGCGACGCAATGATGTTCCTCGACGAATCCCACGTCCTGATCGGCCAGTTCAACGGCATGTACAACGGCGACCGCGCGCGCAAGGAAAACCTCGTCGATTACGGCTTTCGGCTGCCTTCGGCGCTCGATAACCGGCCGCTCAAATTCGGCGAATTCGAGCGCAAGATGCGCCAGGTGGTTTTCGTGTCGGCGACGCCTGCCGATTACGAGAAGAAGGTTACGGGGCAGATCGCCGAACAGGTCGTGCGGCCCACCGGCCTCGTCGATCCGGTGATCGAAGTGCGGCCCGCTTCGACCCAGGTCGACGACGTGCTCGGCGAGATCAACGAGCGCGTGGCCGCGGGCGAGCGCGTGCTCGTCACGACGCTCACGAAGCGCATGGCCGAGCAGCTCACCGAATTCCTCTCCGATCACGGCGTGAAGGTGCGCTACCTGCATAGCGATATCGACACGGTCGAGCGCGTGGAGATCATCCGCGATCTGCGGCTTGGCACGTTCGACGTGCTCGTCGGGATCAACCTGCTGCGCGAGGGCCTCGACATTCCCGAGGTGTCGCTCGTAGCGATTCTCGACGCCGACAAGGAAGGCTTCCTGCGCGCGGAGCGCTCGCTGATCCAGACGATCGGCCGCGCGGCGCGCAACGTGAACGGCAAGGCGATTCTCTACGGCGACCGCATCACCGACTCGATGCGCCGCGCGATCGACGAAACGGAGCGCCGCCGCGCGAAGCAGATCGCGTTCAATGCGGAGCACGGCATCGTGCCGCGCGGTGTGGTCAAGCGCATCAAGGACATCATCGACGGCGTCTACAACGTCGACGAGGCGCGTGCCGAGTTGCGCGAGGAGCAGGAGCGCGCGAAGTTCGAGGATATGTCGGAGAAGCAGATCGCGAAGGAAATCAAGAAGCTCGAAAAGCAGATGATGGACTACGCGAAGAACCTCGAATTCGAAAAGGCCGCGCAGACGCGCGACCAGCTCGCACTCTTGCGCCGGCGCGTGTTTGGCGCGAACGTCGACGATCATCCTGCCTGAGCACGCCTCTTCGTGCCTGAGCGGCGCCGCGTATGTACGCGGCGCTTTCTCGCTCGACTGCGGGTCGGCCCGCATCTCAGCCAGCCGGTCAGCCTGCATCCAAGCTCGTATCTCAGCCCACCGGTCAGCCCGCCAGGCAAAAGCGCGCCCCGGAAGCGGCGCGCCCGTCACGACCCTTCAGTCTTGTAAGTTTCCGCACGGGTCTTGCGGCGCAAGACCCTTATGCCGTCAGGCCTTCCGTGATTTTTCCTTTGGTGTAGTCCATTGTAAGTGCTACACTGACATTCTTACTGAGAATGGTTCGCATTAACATTCATAGCAACATTGTGTCATTTGCTTTTGTACTTTCACTCATAAAAATGCCAGGAGTTTCGATGCGGATCCACTCATTCTTGCGCGCCACCGCGCTGATCGCCGCGGCAGCGGCTGCCTGCGGCGCCAATGCGGCCGAATACCCGATCGGCAAGCAGCACATTCTGGGCGGCATGGAAATCGGCGCGGTGTATCTGCAGCCGATCACGATGGAACCGGAAGGCATGATGCGCAAGGCTGCGGATTCCGATATCCACCTCGAAACCGACATCCACGCTGTGAAGAACAACCCGAGCGGTTTTGCCGAGGGCGACTGGATGCCGTACCTGCAGGTCCACTACGAACTGACGAAGCCCGGCTCGAACTACGTGCAAAAGGGCGACCTGATGCCGATGGTCGCGAACGACGGTCCGCATTACGGCGACAACGTCAAACTCGCGGGCCCGGGCAAATATCACCTGAAGATGACCGTCGAGGCGCCGATGCAGATGGGCAACATGGCGTTCGGCCGTCACGTCGACAAGGAAACCGGCGTGGGTCCGTGGTTCAAGCCGATCACAATCGAATACGACTTCCCGTTCGCCGGCATCGGCAAGAAGGGCGGCTACTAAGCCGAGCCGCGCGGGTGAGTCAGCAGGGCGGGCGGCGTCGCTTGCTGTAGCGGCGGCGTTGCCCGAAAACGCAGAACAGAGCAGGGAACAACAATGACTGGAATCAGAAAGTTGGCGGCGCTCGCGTTCGGCGCGGCGCTTCTCGCGCCGCTCGCCGGCGTCGTGCATGCCGCGGATCTGCCGACGTTCAGGCTGGAAATGACCGACGGCAAGTTGAACCCCGCGCGCATCGAAGTGCCCGCGGGCAAGCGCATCAAGATCGAAGTGCACAACACGGGTAAGAGCGCGGCCGAGTTCGAGAGCGTCCAGTTGCGCAAGGAAACGGTGCTGGCGCCGGGCGCGGATTCGTTCGTCGTGATCGCGCCGCTCGATCCGGGCGAGTACAAATTCTTCGACGATTTTCATCATCAGGCGCAAGGCCTGATCGTCGCGAAGTAAAGCGGCGAAGTAACGTGGCGAAACAGGCGTAGCGATGTGACGCCGCCCGCGTGTGCACCGGCGGCAGGAGGACTTGAATGGGTCAGGTGATGTTCATCGTGTGGCGGGAGAGCGTCGAGGCGCTGCTCGTCGTCGGCATTCTTCACGCGTGGCTGAAAAACGGCGATGCCGACGCGCGGCGCGGCCTGCCGTATCTATGGGGCGGCGTGGGGCTCGGGATACTCGCGGCGATTGCGCTCGGCGCGGCGCTGGTCGGGTTCACCGAGGTGCTCTCGGGCGATGGGCAGGATTACTTCCAGACGGCGATGGTGCTCATTGCCTGCGTGCTGATCGTGCAGATGGTGCTGTGGATGAAGCGGCACGGGCGCACGCTCAAGCGCGAAATGGAACAGTCGCTCGAAGCGAGCGCGCGCGATGCGAACTGGTGGGGCGTGACCGTGCTCGTTGCGCTCGCAATCGCACGCGAGGGCAGCGAGACGGTGATCTTCCTGTACGGGCTCGGCTTTGGCCAGTCGGGTCACGTCGATGCGGGCCAGTACCTTGCGGTCGCGATCGGCTTCGGCCTCGCCTTGCTCACGTTCTACGTGCTGCAACTGGGCGGCAAGGTGTTCTCGTGGCGCCACTTCTTCCGCATCACCGAGATCATGCTGTTGTTCCTCGGCGCGGGCCTGTTCCAGACCGGCATCGACAAGCTGATCGACAAGGAGATCCTGCCTGCGATCGTCGACCGGCTCTGGAACACGTCGATGATCCTCGACGATTCGAGCACCTTCGGCTCGCTCGTCGCCACGCTCACGGGTTATCGCGCACATCCCGCGCTCATGAACCTGATTGCCTACGCTGCGTACTGGGCCGTGGTGTGGCTCCTCGTGCGTCGCGCAAATGGCCGCGCGGCCGCTATCGGTGCGAGGAAAGCAGCATGAGTTGTGTGTCCTCGCAGCCGGTCGCCCGGCGCGGCAAGCTCGCACAGGTCGGGCTCTGGATGCGGCGGCACGGTGCGGTGATCCGCAACGTGCAGTGGATCGTCGTCAGCGTTTACGCCTTCCTCATTCTCGTGCCCGCGCTCATGCCGTTGCCCGGCAACACCGCGCATCTCTGGAACAATCTCACGCTCGCCGCGCAGTTCGTCTTCTGGGGCATCTGGTGGCCGTTCGTGCTGCTTTCGATGGTGCTGCTCGGCCGTGTCTGGTGCGGCGTGCTGTGCCCGGAGGGCGCGCTCTCCGAGTTTGCGAGCAAGCATGGCCGCGGCGGCGCCATTGCGCACTGGATGCGCTGGGGCGGCTGGCCGTTCGTCGCGTTCGGGCTCACGACCATCTACGGCCAGCTCGTGAGCGTCTACCAGTATCCGAAGGCGGTGCTGCTCGTGCTGGGCGGCTCGACGCTCGGCGCGATGGTGATCGGTTTTCTGTATGGCCGCGAAAAGCGTGTCTGGTGCCGCCACCTGTGTCCGGTCAACGGCGTGTTCTCGCTGCTCGCGCGTCTCGCGCCGTTTTATTACAAGGTCGACGAGGATGCGTGGCGCCGCTCGTACAAGTCCGGCGAGCAGGGCGGGCATCGCGTGATTCCGGTCAACTGCGCGCCGCTTCTGCCGCTGCGCAACATGAAGGGCGCCGCCGCGTGCCACATGTGCGGCCGCTGCGCGGGTCACCGCGACGCCATCGAACTGACATGGCGCTCGCCCACGCACGAGGTGGTCGAACTCGGCGACCGCCACGCGAAAGGCTGGGACACGGTACTGATTCTGTACGGTCTCCTCGGCATCGCCATCGGCGCGTTCCACTGGACCGGTTCGCCGTGGTTTGTCGCCGTCAAGCAGTCGATTGCCGGCTGGCTCATCGACCGCGACATCACCTGGCCGCTCGCCACGAATGCGCCGTGGTTCCTGCTCACGCATTATCCCGAGCAGAACGATGTGTTTTCGTGGCTCGACGGCGCGATGATCGTCGGCTATATCCTCGCCACGGCGCTCGTATACGGCACTGCGCTGCTCGCCATTCTGGCGGGTGTGAGCAGAGTGTTCGGGCGCTTCGAGATGCGCCGTCTGCATCACTTCGCGCAGGCCCTGATTCCGCTCGCGGGCGCGGGCGTGTTCCTCGGCCTGTCGGCCACGACGCTCGCGCTGCTGCGTGCGGAGCACCTCGCGCTCGACTGGGCATCGGGCGTGCGAATTGCCATTCTCGGCATTGCCAATCTGTGGAGTGCCTGGCTTGCGTGGCGCGTCGGCGGCCGATACAGTCAGCGGCTCGGACAGCGCAGTCTGGCGTTGATCGGCTTCGTGGCTGCGCTTGCCGTCGTCGACAGTGCGTGGTGGCTCATGTTCTGGGGCTGGGCGCACTGATCGGCAGTTCAACCGATCGGAGAGCAAACCATGCGAACCAGGGCGGTATTGACCGACGAAGACATCGTGAAGATGGCCGACGCGGCCATCGCGCATGCGCGCACGAATCAATGGAACGTGACGATTGCAGTCGTGGACGAGGGCGCGCATTTGCTGTGGCTGCGCCGGCTCGACGGCGCGGCGCCCGCCACGGCTGAAATGGCGACATCGAAAGCCCGCACGGCGGCGCTTGGCCGTCGCGAGAGCAAGCTCTATGAGGACGTCATCCGCCAGGGCCGCACGGCGTTCTTGAGCGCGCCGCTCACAGCCATGCTGGAGGGCGGCGTGCCGATCGTCGTCGATGGCGACGTGATTGGCGCAATCGGCGTTTCAGGCGTGAAATCGGATCAGGATGCGGCCGTGGCGCGCGCGGGTATCGCGGCGCTCGGCATCGCTTAAGACGGTAGACAGGGCGGTCGACAGCGCGGTCGGCAGCGCGGTGCGCGCGTTCGCGGCGGGGCGCGCGTGCGCCGGTCTTGTCTCTGTCCTTGCTACGGTGAGAAAAAATGGCGTGGCTGGCTGCGACGGCCCGCATGAAGCATGTTTGCACGAAGGGGTCAGGATTCGCGTGCAAGCCGTCTCGACTGGCTATTGCCTAACGCCTCGCGATTGGAGGCGATCCCCACAAAACCCGGTACGTCCTACTTGGTGAGAATCAGCTTGCCGAGCCGCGTGGCTCGCAATTGATACGCCTCGCCGTTATGCACGATGCTCACATGGCTGTGCCCTTGCAGCAGCGCCGTGCTGTCGAGCGGTTGCGCCGATGCGGCCGGTTGCGATTGAGCGGCGCTCGGCGCCGTGACGCGTGGGCTGATAGAGCCGCTTGAGCTACTGCTTGCGCCGCTCGTGCGGCGCAAGGTGAGCGTGGCTGAGTGATTGAAGCCGGTCATGAACGTGACGCCTTCCTCGATTCGATGGATCAATCATAAATGATAATCGTTCGCATTTGCAAGTCGAGGATAAGTATTAGATTTGCGCGGCGATAGTGGCGGACAGCGTAAGCAGGTGAAGCTGGCATGGCATGGCATGGCATGGCATGCCATGGCGTGCCCGCGCCGCACTTCACCCGCTGCATTGCTTACGCGTGACGTCGTTCAGTGCTGCAGCGCATCCGGTTCGCCCGGCCCGAGCACGAACTGGCGAATCAGTCGAACGGTATCGATATCCGATTCCCGGTACGCGGACTTCACGATTTCCGAGGTCTGCCGGTCGTCTTCGGTATCGGCGGTGGGCAGGGTCGTGCGGTACGCGAAGCGCAGGAAGAGCTGGTCTTCGTCGGGCGCTTCGATCGTCATCGTGAGCGAACCGCCGACATACGTCGCGGTCGCGAGAATGTCGTAGCGCACGCTTTGGCCGGGCGTGAGCGTGACGCGGTCGCGCACTGTCGCGTGGCCGTAGTGCAGCTCGCGCTCCAGCGTGCTTTCGGTGCGCGAGAGGATCGTGCAGCTATCGAGACCGAGCACGAACAGCTGCGGCTGCTCGGCCCGCAGGACGAGGCCCTCCCACAACTGATCGCGAGTCATTTGCGGGACCAGCGGGTTCAGCGGGTCGTTGATCTGGATGAGGTGTTCGAAATTCAAGTCGGCGGCTTCCTGTGACGATTTCCGTGTGCGCCGCCTAGACGGCCACCAGACCCGAGCGGATCGTCACCGACTGCGTGAGGATCTTGTGGACCGGACAGGCGTTGGCGATCTGCAGGAGGCGTTCGCGCTGCTCGCTCGTGAGCGTACCTTCGAGCTTGATCTGGCGGTCGATGGTCGCGCCGAGAGCGCTGTTCACCATCGTGAGGTTGACGTGCACGCCTTCGAGCGGCCATTCCTTGCGCTTCGCGTACATCTTGAGCGTGATCGACGTGCAGGCGCCGAGGCTGGACAGCAGCAGCGAGAACGGCGAGGGGCCGCGGTCGCCGCCGCCGAGCGCGGCGGGTTCGTCGGCGATCCACGTATGGGTGCCGTCGTTGAATTGAACCTGATAGTCGGTCGAGCCGATGTGGGCGTTGACAGCGGGTTCGGCCATGCACTCCTCACGGGTGGTACGGGCAACGGATAGGGGAAAGGACGCGCTGCGCGCGTCCCTCGAACCGCTATTGTGACGGAAAGCGAAAGTAACGGCGGAAAGTTCTCGCTGGCCGCGCTCAGCACGCCATGCGTCAGTGCGCGATGCGGCCCATGCGGCCGGACTGGTAGTCGGCCACGGCCTCGCGGATTTCCTGTTCCGTGTTCATCACGAACGGGCCGTAGCGCACGACCGGTTCGTGAAGCGGCACGCCGCCGATCAGCAGCACCTCCAGTGGTTCGGCCGCATCGTCCGGCGCGGCGAGCACGACCGAATCGCCGTTATTCGCGAACGCGACCATCTGCTGGGCTTCGACACGCTCACCGCCGCGCTCGCCGTCGCGCCCGTAATATCCCGCGCCCGAGAGGCCATAGGCGAACACGCGCCACGCGGCCGGCACCGGCTGCTCGACGCGGCCGCCCGGCGCGATCGTGAAATGCTGATAGAGGATGGGCGTGCGTGTTTCGATGGCCGCCTTGACGCCAAGCGCCTCGCCCGCGATCACCTTCACCGAGACCTTGCCGTCGGCCGAGCGGCCGACCGGAATGCTTGCGGTGGGCAGTTCCTGGTAGCGCGGCGCGATCATCTTGTCGCGTGCAGGCAGGTTGACCCACAACTGCAGGCCATGAATGCGGCCGCCGGTTCGCGCAAATTCGGGGTCGGGCATCTCGCTGTGGATCACGCCGGCGCCGGCCGTCATCCACTGCACGTCGCCAGGGCCGAGCGAGCCCGAATGCCCCGCCGAGTCCTTGTGAGCGAAGCGCCCTTCGAGCATGTACGTGACCGTCTCGAAGCCGCGGTGGGGATGATCGGGGGCGCCCTTCGCAGCACCGGGTGCGTAGTCGATCGGGCCCATTTCGTCGAGCAGCAGGAACGGATCGAAGTCCATCAGCGTTCGCGTCGGGAACGGTCGATGAACGATAAAGCCCGCGCCCTCGGTCGTGCGAACGGCGGGAAAGATGCGTTCGATGGTGCGGGTCGTCGTCATGGGGATCCTCTCCGAACAGTGAGCGTTGCTCGATATGCGAAACAAACGGTTATTATAGGTAGCCGTTTTAGGCCTTTTGACAGCCGTTACGCAATTGATTGTCCCATCGCTGGAACGATGAAATGAAGATCGACTCACATGACCTGAACGACCTGATGTATTTCTCGCAGGTCGTCGAGCACGGTGGTTTTTCAGCGGCCGAACGCGCGCTTGGCATTTCGAAGTCGCGTCTGTCGCGGCGCGTGAGCGAACTCGAATCGCTGCTCGGCGTGCGCCTGCTGCAGCGTTCTACGCGCAAGCTTGCGCTCACCGAAGCGGGCGAGCTTTTCTATCAGCATTGCCGCGCCATGCTCGCCGAGGCCCAGGCGGCGGTCAACGTCGTGCAGTCGTTGCGCTCGTCGCCGCGCGGCACCGTGCGCGTGAGCGTGCCGGTCACGCTTTCGCAGACCATCTTTTCGCAGATCATCCCCGATTTCATGCATCGCTTCCCCGAAGTGCGGGTCGTGATGCGCGTGACGAACCGCGTGATCGATCTGTTCGAGGACTCGGTGGATGTTGCGCTGCGCGTGCGTTCCGAGCCGCCGCAGAATGCCAACATCGTGGTGCGTCCGCTCTGGCGCACGGAGCAGATGCTCGTGGGCGCGCCCAGTCTGCTTGCGCAGAATGCGCCGCCGCTCACGCCCGGCGATCTCGCACGTTTCGAAACACTCGATACGCCCACGGGCGATGGCCGCCACGTCTTCCAGCTCATCGCGCCGGACGGCACGCGCCACGCGCACGAGCACGAGCCGCGCCTCATCTCGGCCGATCTCACCACGATCCGCGAAGCCGCGCTCGCGGGCCTCGGCATCGCGGCGCTGCCCGAGATGATGTACGGCGCCGCGCTGCGCTCGGGCAAGCTCTCGCCGGTCATGCCGGGCTGGACGCTGCCGACGCCTCAGCTTTACGCGGTGTTTCTCTCGCGGCAGGGGATGGTGCCCGCGGTGCGTGCGTTCGTCGATTACCTCGTTGAAGTGCTCGATGTCGATGAAAGCCTGCAGCAGGAGTGTCCGCTGCGCAGCGACATTGCGCCGCTGCAGGAACGTCATCGAGAGACGCACACCTGAGCGCACGAAGCTGCGAAGCGCTATCGATCGATGCGTAAAGCCGCAGCGTATGCGCGCATGTTGGGAGGTCATGTTTTTTTGCATTTAAGCGTCGCCGGCAATCGTTACTTTCAATGGGCGAAGTCTTGAATGCGCGAGGCGAGAGGAATATATTGAATTCCGTCTCGCCAAGACCGGTCTTGTGTGGGATTTGATGGCCGCTATCATAGCGAGCCTTCAGGGCTGAAAGCGCTGTCCGTGTTGCCCACGGCATGTCGCATGTATTGACGCGAACTGGCCGACGGTGAGCGTCGAGACCGCCCGAATGCGCTGCGTGCGCACGAAAAAAGGCCTTCATCTGACGATGGAGGCCTTTTACTTTGTACGGCGCGAATGCGCGGGTTGCATGTCGCTGGCGTGCGGAAGGGTTGACGATCCCGGGTTTCCGGAAACCGCAGCGACGTATAGACGCATCGACGTCTAGATGATTCGAGCCTTCTCGCCCGAATGACGATCAGGATAACGAACATTGAATCGGCTTACGACGATCGCATCTGTCGCGTGAGTACGTTTGTCGCCGGAAGAAGGGTGCATCGCCGTGGCGTGTCACGGCTCGGTGCGGGCGGCGACGTGCGAAGCACCGTCAATCGCGAAAGATCAACACCGAGATGCAGAGCGTAGTCACGAATCCAATCAGCAATTCCATTGAGGCCTCCCTGGAGCAGGATGAATGGTCGCTGGCTGGTCGTGAAACTGGCTGGCTGTTGGTACAGACGGGTACAGACGGGTACGGAAGCGGCGCTGTGCGCGCCGCGATGTTCAGGCGGCCTGGGGCTCGTAGACAGGAACCAGGGCGGTCACGGGCACGGCGGCCGGAAGCCGCTGCTGGGCGCCGCCGCAGCAACCGCTACCGCAGGCACCGCTGCCGCAGGCGCCGCTTTGCGCCATCACTTCACGAACCGATTCTTCGCACTTGCCGCAGCAGGTCGCAACGCCGAGTTCGAACTGCAGGTCGTCGAATGAATCCGTGCCTTCGGCGATGGAGGCGCGGATCTTTCGGTCGGAGACGGACTTGCACACACAGACAATCATGATGGAGCACGATAGAGGGCCGTAATGCGAATTATTATCATTCTGTTTGATGCATGTAGCAAGCACTTTAACGGAATTTTTGTAACAAAACCGGGTACTTAGCAGGGTCTTGCCATTTCGCCGAGCCGTTGCGGAACAGACAAAACGGGGGCGGAAAAGACTGCGTGCGGCCGACGGGTGCCGCAGCGAGGGATGGCGAAGTCAGGCCGCGTTGGTTTCCAGTTCGAGCGTGCGCCGCGACGGAATCCGCACGGATTCGACCTGTGCATCGATGCCGAGCAGCGCCGCTGCCAGCATGTGCAGGTGCGTGCCGTCGTTCGTCGAGCAAAAACGCGCGGGCGCGGGTGCATCGCCGGTCGCGGGCGCACGCAGTCCGTCCCGGGTCAGCACGCGTTCGAGTTGCCTCGCGATGGCGACGCTCGTGTCGATGAGCGTCATCTGCTCGCCGACGATCGAGCGGATCGCCGTATCGAGAAACGGATAATGCGTGCAGCCGAGCACGAGCGTATCGGCGCCTGCGTCGAGCATCGGCTGGAGATAACCGCGCAGCAGTGCGATGAGTGCCGGGGAGCCCACGTCGCAGCGCTCCACGGCTTCGACAAGCCCGTGGCCGGGCTGGCAGAGCACGCGCAGACCGGCGGAATGGCGTTCGAGGAGCGCCTGAAAGCGCGCGCTGCGCAGCGTAACCTGGGTTGCGAGCAAGCCCGCCACGCGCGTTTTCGAGCGCAGCGCGGCTGGCTTGATGCCGGGCTCCACGCCGACGAGCGGAATGGGCAGCCGCTCGCGCACGAATTCGATGGATTGGGCGGTGGCCGTGTTGCAGGCCACTACGAGCGCCTTCGCGCCCTGCGCCATCAGCCATTGGCCGATGGCGAGCGTGCGGTCGGCGATAAAGTCGTCGTCGCGCTGCCCGTAAGGCGCGTAGCGCGAATCGGCCACATAGACGAGCTGTTCGTCAGGCAGGAGCTTTCGCACGGCGCGCAGCACGGACAGGCCGCCAAGGCCGGAATCGAAGATGCCGACGGGCAGGGCGCTGGAGCGGGGCGAGACGTTCAAGAGATTCGGCGCAGGATAGTGGGGACGCATCCGCGAGGTGGGCGAATGCGTCGTAACGGCAAGACGGCGATCAGGATTCTACCGAACCCATGCCCGACTGCTGGTAGTTCTGGATGCCGACCTTGTCGATGAGATCAAGCTGGGTCTCGAGCCAGTCGATGTGCTCTTCGGTGTCGTCGAGGATCGTCACGAAGATCTCGCGCGAAACGAAGTCGCGCACGGACTCGCAATAGACGATCGCTTCCTTGCAGGTGGCCTGGGAAATCTGTTCGAGTTTCAGGTCGCATTCGAGGATTTCGCGGGTTTCCTCGCCGATCAGAAGCTTGTGCAGATCCTGCAGGTTCGGCAGGCCGTCGAGCATGAACACGCGCTCGATGATCATGTCGGCGTGCTTCATTTCCCCGATCGACTCGTCGTATTCGTGCTTGCCGAGCTTCTCGAGCCCCCAGTGTTTGTACATGCGGGCGTGCAGGAAGTACTGATTGATGGCGGTCAGCTCGTTCTTGAGCTGCGCATTCAGGTATTCGATGACCTTCTTGTCGCCTTGCATGATGTTTTCCTTCCTTGGTGGCCGGGCTCTGGTCATGAACAATAAACGCTGCACAGGCAAATGCCAAGGCGAAATCCGGAGCGCATTCCCGCGGCGCGGCGCGTGGGCATCAGTCGCAAAATCAGTCTCGAGGCGGCTCGCGTTACCGCGCAAAAAGAAAAACCGGGACGCTCGGCCCCGGTTTTTTTCTCATCGGCGCAAGCCGATCCGAATCATGCGATTCATGCGCGTACGCTGCGCATTAAACCTCAGCGACCGGAATCTTGCCGATTTTGGCCTGCCATTCCTTCGGGCCGGTCTGGTGAACCGAGGTGCCCGACGAATCGACGGCAACCGTCACCGGCATGTCCTGAACGTCGAACTCGTAGATGGCTTCCATGCCGAGATCCCCGAACGCGAGCACCTTCGCACCGCGGATCGCCTTCGACACGAGGTAGGCTGCGCCGCCCACGGCCATCAGGTACGCGGCCTTGTGCTTCTTGATCGCCTCGATGGCGACCGGGCCGCGCTCGGCCTTGCCGACCATCGAAATGAGGCCCGTCTGCGCGAGCATCATCTCGGTGAACTTGTCCATGCGCGTGGCGGTCGTGGGACCGGCCGGGCCGACCACTTCGTCGCGCACCGGATCGACCGGGCCGACGTAGTAGATCACGCGGTTCTTGAAGTCGACGGGCAGCTTCTCGCCCTTCGCGAGCATGTCGGCGATGCGCTTGTGCGCGGCGTCGCGGCCCGTGAGCATCTTGCCCGAGAGCAGCAGCGTCTGGCCCGGCTTCCACGAAGCGACTTCTTCCGGCGTGAGCGTGTTGAGATCGACGCGCTTGCTGGTCTCGGTGTTCGGTTCCCAGTTGACCTTCGGCCAGGCGTCGAGCGAGGGCGCTTCGAGCTTCGCCGGGCCCGAGCCGTCCAGCACGAAGTGCGCGTGGCGCGTCGCGGCGCAGTTCGGGATCATCGCGACGGGCTTCGACGCCGCGTGCGTGGCCGCAGCCATGATCTTGACGTCGAGCACGGTGGCGAGACCGCCCAGGCCCTGTGCGCCGATGCCGAGCGCGTTCACCTTCTCGTGCAGCTCGACGCGCAGTTCTTCGATCCAGTCCTTCGGGCCGCGCTCGATGATGTCCTGAATGTCGACCGGCTCCATCAGCGATTCCTTCGCCATCAGCATCGCCTTTTCAGCGGTGCCGCCGATGCCGATGCCGAGCATGCCCGGCGGGCACCAGCCCGCGCCCATCATCGGCACGGTCTTGAGCACCCAGTCGACGATCGAATCCGACGGATTCAGCATCACGAACTTCGACTTGTTCTCCGAGCCGCCGCCCTTGGCTGCGACCTGCACGTCGACCTTGTCGCCCGGCACGATCTCGTAGTGGATCACGGCCGGGGTGTTGTCGGTCGTGTTCTTGCGGGCGCCTTCGGGCGGGTTCACGATCGACGCGCGCAGCACGTTGTCCGGGTGCGTGTAACCGCGGCGCACGCCTTCGTTGATCATGTCTGTGAGGCTCATCGTGGCGCCGTCCCACCGTACGTCCATGCCGACCTTCACGAAGATCGTGACGATGCCGGTGTCCTGGCAGATCGGGCGGTGGCCTTCGGCGCACATGCGGCTGTTCGTGAGGATCTGCGCGATGGCGTCCTTCGCGGCGGGGCTCTTTTCGAGCTCGTACGCGCGACCGAGCGCTTCGATGTAGTCCTGCGGATGGTAGTAGCTGATGTACTGCAGCGAATCCGCGATGCTCTGGATCAGGTCTTCCTGTTTAATGACGGTCATGGCTGGCTTCAGTGAGTGCGGGGGTGTAATCGTGTTATGGGTGCTGCTTCATTCGGCAGCGACGGTCTCCGGCGCCGGATGCCGCGCGGCCAGTGCCTCGTAATGCTGGGGATGCGTGTGCGTGGTGAGGCGGTCGATCCACGCCATGATCAGCGCGGATGCGAGGAACGAGATATGGATGATCACCTGCCACAACACGGTGTGCGCGGAAACGGCATCCGGATTGATGAAGGTCTTCAGCAGATGAATGGATGAAATGCTGATGAGCGCCATGGCGAGCTTCACTTTGAGCACGCCGGCATTCACGTGATCGAGCCATTCGGGCTCGTCGGGGTGGCCTTCGAGGCCCATGCGCGAGACGAACGTCTCATAGCCGCCGACGATCACCATGATGAGCAGATTCGAGATCATCACGACGTCGATCAGGCCGAGCACGGCGAGCATGATGCTCGTTTCGTCGAGCGTTGTCGCATGACTGACGAGGTGCCAGACTTCCTTCAGGAACAGCACGCCGTAGACAATCTGCGCGACGATGAGGCCGAGATAGAGCGGCACCTGGAGCCAGCGGCTCATGAAGATGACGCGCGGCAGGAGGTGCGGGCGGCGCGGAGCTTGACCCGCGTGAGGCGGTCGTGGATGTGCAGCGGACATGGGCAGTGACGATGGCGAATTACGGGCGGGGCCGCCGCGCCGCGCACGCAGCACACAGCAACGCAACAGGGCGCCGCCGGCGGGTGCGCGCCGCATGGACCGGGCGCGCTATTGTACAGCGTCGGCGGCCTGGGCCGTCTCGGGACGGGCGGCGCGGCATGCCGGGCCGTGCGGCGCCTCAGGACGAGACGGGCGGCACGCGCTTCGTCTTGACGCTCGCAAGTGCGATGCCGCTGATCACGCAGGCGAGTGCGATCCCGTGCGCGGGCGTGGGCCGCTCGCCGAGAAACGCGATCCCGTAGATCGCCGCCGCCACGGGAAGCACGGCTGTGAACACGCCCGCGACGCTGCCCGCCACATGGCGGATTCCCTTCATCCAGAGCCAGAACGAGAACACGCTCGCGGAGAGCGCATACCAGAGCGAGAGCCCCCAGATGCCGGGCGGCACGCTCGAATAATCGAACGACAGTGCGTCAGGCAGACCCACGGGCAGCATCAGCAGAAAGCCGAAAAGATGTGTGTAGGCGCAGATATCGATGGCTTCGAGCGTTTGCGTGAGACGGCGCGAGAGAATCACATAGAGCGATTCGCAGCACACGGCGCCGAGCACCATCAGATTGCCCGCGAGCGATTGCGGTGCGCTGTCGTTGCCAGTATGTGCGAGGTTGACGACAGCGATGCCCGCGATGGCGAGTGCAATCGACACGAACGCGCGCGAATCGGGCCGTTCGCGCAGGAAGAGCCAGGAGAACAGTGCGACGATCGCGGGGATGGTGCTGGTGATAACGCCCGCGGCGACCGCGCTCGTGCGATGCACGCCGCCGAGCATAAGCAGCGTAAACCCGAATGTACCGAAGAGTGCCTGAAGGAAGAGATTGATCCATTCGCTGCGCTTGACGCGCCGCATCTTCGCTACGCGCAGGAGCGGCCAGAGCACGGCGAGGGCGACGACGAAACGCAGCAGCGCAAAGAGCGGAACGGGAACGAACGAAACGATCGATTTGCCGATGCCGACGTTGCTGCCCACGAGGAGCATCGCGGCGACGAGAAAAAGAGAGTAGCGGTTCAAGCTGGAATCCGGGCGCACAGGTCGGTTAGCATTCTAAGTGCCGGCCTGTCGGTGCGTCACCTGCAGGATTTACCCTCGAAGGTGTGGGTGCGTAAGTGGACGGTAAGTTGGTACGCTTAACCTTGTTCGCTCGCACGACGGGCCACGCGACGTGTCCAGCAGCATGCTGCACTGCCGCAGCAGTGCGCGCGCAAAGGTCCGCGTGAAAGGGCACGTGTCAAGGCGACGACACGCGTGCCAGCAACAATAGAGCCGCCCGCAAGGCGAGGTGGCGTTCGGAGACGGCGCGCGCACGGAAGTTGCTGCGCGTGCCCACGCGTTTGACGTTTCATTTCACGAAGGGGTCCTCGATGGCAACGATTGAATCGGTTCTTCACGAGCACCGCGTTTTCGCACCATCCGCGCAAATGGTGGCGAACGCGACGGTTTCCGGCATGGACGCCTACAACGCACTGTGCGCGGAAGCCGAGCGCGATTACGAGGGCTTCTGGGCGCGCCTGGCGCGCGAGAACCTGAGCTGGCACAAGCCGTTCTCGAAGGTGCTCGACGAATCGAACGCACCGTTCTACACGTGGTTCGAGGATGGCGAACTCAACGCTTCGTACAACAGTCTCGACCGTCACGTCGAAGCGGGCCTTGGCGAGCGCGTTGCGATCAACTTCGAAGCCGACGACGGCACCGTTACCCACGTCACCTATCGCGACCTGCTCGCGCGCGTATCGCGCTTTGCGAACGCGCTCAAAAAGCGCGGCGTGAAGAAGGGCGACCGCGTCGTGATCTATATGCCGATGTCGGTTGAAGGCGTGGTTGCGATGCAGGCGTGCGCACGCATCGGCGCGACGCATTCGGTGGTGTTCGGCGGCTTCTCGTCGAAGTCGCTCAACGAGCGCGTGGTCGACGTGGGCGCGGTCGCGCTCATCACCGCCGACGAGCAGATGCGCGGCGGCAAGGCGCTGCCGCTGAAGAACATCGCCGACGAAGCGCTCGCGATGGGCGGCTGCGAAGCGGTGCACAGCGTGATCGTGTACCAGCGCACGGGCGGCAAGGTTGCATGGCACGAGGGCCGCGACTACTGGATGCACGAACTCTCGCAGGCCGAAAGCGACACCTGCGCGCCGGTGCCGGTGGGCGCGGAGCATCCGCTGTTCATCCTTTACACGTCGGGTTCGACGGGCAAGCCGAAGGGCGTGCAGCACAGCACGGGCGGCTATCTGCTGTGGTGCGCGCTGACCATGAAGTGGGCCTTCGACTGGAAGCCCACCGACGTGTTCTGGTGCACGGCCGACATCGGCTGGGTCACGGGCCATAGCTACATCGTGTACGGTCCGCTTACGCTCGGCGCGACGCAGGTGGTGTTCGAGGGCGTGCCGACGTATCCGAACGCGGGCCGCTTCTGGGACATGATCGCGAAGCACAAGGTGAGCGTGTTCTACACGGCGCCCACGGCGATCCGCTCGCTGATCAAGGCGTCGGAAGCCGATGCGAAGGTACATCCGAAGAGCTACGACCTGTCGTCGCTGCGCGTTCTCGGCTCGGTTGGCGAGCCGATCAATCCGGAAGCATGGGTGTGGTACTACGAGAACGTGGGCGGCGCGCGCTGCCCGGTCGTCGATACGTGGTGGCAGACCGAAACGGGCGGCCACATGATCACGCCGCTGCCGGGCGCGACGCCGCTGGTGCCGGGTTCGTGCACGCTGCCGCTGCCGGGCATCATGGCGGCGATCGTCGACGAAACGGGCCAGGACGTGCCGAACGGCAACGGCGGCATCCTGGTGGTGAAGCGTCCGTGGCCGGCGATGATCCGCAACGTGTGGGGCAATCCGGAACGTTACCGCACGGGCTATTTCCCCGAGGAACTGGGCGGGCGGCTCTACCTGGCGGGCGACGGCAGCGTGCGCGACA
>NZ_JAMXLH010000062.1 GCF_024281035.1 Paraburkholderia sp. | reverse complement strand
GCGCCTCGTGAGTCGGGTACGCGTGGGCGTGGGCACGCTGGCCGGCGGCGATCAGGAGTGCGGCAGCGGCGGCGCGTGCGGTGGTTTGCAGTTTCATCGGGGGACTCCTGCGCTTAGAAGAGGGGTTTGCCGAGCGAATTCGGGAACATGTCGTCGAAGTACAGGTGCGCCTGAACCAGTACGCCCACATGGGTGCCCGTGGCGCGGTTCACCGGAATCTGCGCTTCGATGCCGAACTGGCCATAGCGGTTAAGCCAGATCAGGCCGGGGTTGATCGTGCCCGTCGTCTGGCCGGCACAGTCGCCCGCCGTGCAGGTGCTCATCGGGAACTCGACCACCGGAACCAGATTCGCAAAAGGCTGCGGCAGGCCCAGATCCTTCACCTGGTTCTGCAGGTAGGGAATGCTGTACTGCACTGTCACGCCCCAGCCGACCGAATTCGGCCCGTTGTCGGACGAAGCGGTCGTGATGTTCGGGCCGATCGTGCCTGTTACGGCGAGCGGGCGCAGATAGCCGAGGCTCGCGGGCAAGTCGCCGAAGCCCTTGCCGAGGTAGACGGTCGGGGTGAACGTCGAATACGAAGCCCCGATTGCCTTCGAGCCCGTGCCACCAACGGTTGCGAGGAGCCCGACCGACGCCATGAACTCATGCCGCGCATTCGCGTAGGCGAGGTACTTCGCACCGAGTGTGAGGTCGTCCCAGCCCTTCGCCGAGCCGTCGGGGGAGTTCTGGCTCGAGTAGTTGCCGGCGATGCTGACCGCGAGGTTCTTCGTGATCAGCTTGTCCCACTCGTACGACACGGTGTTCACGTTCATGTCGTCGCCGTTGCTGTCCGGCGTCTTGATGTGGTTGAACTGCATGTTGAATTCGTCGCCGACGCCGGGATCGTCGACCGCCATCGTGGCGGGAAAGACCCGGTCGCCGACCACTGCGTGCGCGTACGCAGCGGGGGAACCGGCCATGCAGGCGAGGGCGCCCGAAATGAGCAAGGCGGCGCGCGCAGGCGCGACGTAGCGTGCGAAAAGCGTACGCATAAGGTGATTCTCCTGATTCTTGACGTGTGTTGTCGCCGTCGCGCGCAGGCGTGACGGCCCGCCGCGACGGTGCGCGCGGCGGCGTTGTTGTGGTTGCTTGCTTGTGTCCGTGCGAGGCGACGCGACACGAGACGAGGCGAAGCGGATCGGATCAGATCAGATCAGATCAGATCAGATCAGGAGAAGGCGGGCGGCGCGCGCGGCTGCGCTGCCGACCAGGTCGTGAGGCTGAGGACTTCGTGGTTGGTGTAGTTCACGTTCGCGCGTTCGACGGCGAACGTAACCGGGAACTGCACGGCCGTGCCCGGCAGAACGGGCACGTTGGCGAACAGCGTGCAATACGGGCAGGCGTCGCCGTGCTGCGCTTGCGAATGATGCGGCGAGCCGTGCGAATCGGCGGCGGCATCGTCTCCCATCGCGCAGAACGACGAATGCATCCCGCCCGCGCGATGATGTTCGACCAGCGTCTGCGAAATGGCCGGCGCGAGCACGCTCATCAGGATTGCAAGCAATCCGAGCAGGCTGCCGAGTTTCCGTAGACGAATGCGTGACATGCTGCGCGTGGTGCAGGCGCGTTGTAAGCGCGGTTGAGGTGCACGGCAAATGCCGTGCGTTGGTTCAGTGCTGCGTGGCCTATGCGGCCTCTATGTGGCGCGGAAAAGCACGCCAACGGATCGATCAATTATGCCATGTGCTTTTTGCGCAATCGGACGTGTGCGGCTATGCCGCAATACGATGTGGTGAAACAGAAACGCACCAATTCGCGCTGACGCTAATGCGATCGATATCGATGCGGGCGTTGCCGGATGTCGCCGTCGCGCGGCTTTAAACGCACCGTGCTAACGTTGCGGTCGGCTGCCGCACCGCATGCTGTTGGCGGCGCGGCGAGCGCTTTGCGCACTACACGTCTTGTTCAGGAGGGAAATCTCGTGGTTTACGAAATGGCACACATCACCGTGCACGCAGGCAAGAACGCCGAATTCGAAGCAGGGGTGAAGCAGGCGATCCCGTTGTTCAACCGCGCGCGCGGTTGCCGTCACGTCGAGTTGCAGCGTTCCATCGAGGAGCCGAACCAGTACGTTCTCGTCGTGCAGTGGGACACCGTCGAAGATCACATGGTGCACTTTCGCGAGTCCGCCGACTTCCAGGTGTGGCGCGAGCTCGTTGGCCCGTACTTCGAGAAGCCGCCGGTTGTAGGGCACACGCAAGTCGTCGTCAAGTAAAGCGAGCGAGCCGGGGCACTCGATTCGCGCGTGCCCCGTGCGTGCCCGCGCTCAGGCAGCAGCGCGCCGCGAGCGCGGCGCTCGCGCTTACTGCGGCGGCAAATACCGCAACGGATCGACGGGCTTGCCGTCGTGCCGCACTTCGAAATGCAGCATGACGCGATTCGCATCGGTCTTGCCCATCTCGGCGATCTCTTCGCCCTTCGTCACCGAATCGCCTTCTTTCACTTTCAGGTCGCGGTTGTGCGCGTAGGCCGTGAGGAAGGCCGAATCGCTCTTCACGATGACCAGATTGCCGTAGCCGCGCAGGCCGTTGCCTGCATACACCACCCGGCCGCTCGCGGCTGCGCGCACCGGTTCGCCGGGATTGCCGCCGATGTCGATGCCCTTGTTGCGCGTGTCGTCGAAGCGTCCGAGCAGCGGGCCGTGGACGGGCCAGCTCAGCGCGATGACGCCGTTGTCGGGGGCGGAGGCGGGCGCGGATACGGGTGCGGGTTCGTCCGCCGAAGCTGCGTTGGCCGACGCCGCCGGGGCGACGCGGAGCAGCTGGTTCACTTCGATATGGTTCGCGTCGGCGAGGTTGTTCCAGGCGACGAGATCGTGATCGCTTCGCCCGTTCGAGCGTGCGATGCGCGAGAGCGTGTCGCCGGGCTGGACGCGATAGTAGCCGGGCCGCGCAGGCTCGACCGCAACAGGCGGGGGCGCGACGGGGGCGACGTTGACCGGCGCGGGCGCCGGTGCGCTCGCGCGGGCGCTCAGGTCCGTGACGGGTGCAGGGTCGAGCCGCGTGGCGCAGGCCGACAGCACGCAGAGCGCCATGGCACAGACGCCGCGCTGCGCCGTGGTCAAACCGTGGCCTGGGAGATTTGCTCGCATCGTTCTATATCTGCCTTTTTGATTGCGTGACGGCGCGGCATGCCGTCGGGCACGCCAGCGCACTCGACAGTCAACGATTCGCGAGCGTCGATGGTTGACCGCCGAAGCGCCCGAAATTGCCCCGTGCGCAACGTTTGCGACGTTTGCAACGTGCGCAGCGTCTCAGGCGTGTGCGCCGTTGATCGCGAATCCATCCACATAGGCGTGCGGATCGCCGCCGTCCCAGCAGCGGCCGTCGATCAACACTTGCGGCGGGCGCTCGGCGGGCAGGCCGATTTGAAGCGATTGCGCCGCTTCGCAATAGAGTGCGGTCTGGTTGATCGCCTGCGCAATCTCGCGGTAATCGCCGCGAAAATCGTCACGTCTGGCCATCAGCCCCCAGCGTTCGAATTGCGTGAGGAACCACACGCCTTCCGAGGTGTGCGGGTAGTTGACCGCGCCATCATCGAAAAAGCGCACCGGCGCTACGCTCGCGTGCGCCGCCTGCTCCAGCCGCGAGGCGATCACTTCCGCATCGACGCCGACGAACTCCGGGTGCGCGAGCCATTGCGCGATTTCGCGCCGATGGCCTGCGCCATCGAGCCAGCGGCAAGCCTCCAGCAGCGTACGCACGAGGGCCTTCGCGGTGCGCGGGTACGCGCGCACGAATTCGCGTCGGCAGGCCAGCACTTTCTCCGGATGATCGGGCCAGATCGCACCGCTCTGCACGACGGTGCGGCCCACGCCGCGTTGCTGCGCGAGCGCGTTCCAGGGTTCGCCGACACACAGGCCGTCGAGCCGCTCCTGTGCGAGCGCCGTCACCATCTGCGGCGGCGGGATCACGACGCTCTCCACGTCGCGCAACGGATGCACGCCCTGCGCGGCAAGCCAGTAGGCGAGCCACATCGCGTGCGTGCCGGTCGGGAACGTCTGCGCGAAAACGGGCTTGCGCCCGAGCGCCGCGAACGCGCGCGGCAGCGTGCCGTGCGTGGCGAAGGCATCGGCGAGGCGGTTCGACAGCGTGATGGCCTGGCCGTTGCGCGCGAGCACCATCAGCAGCGCCATGTCGGCCTGCGGCCCGCCGAGGCCGAGTTGCACGCCGTAGACGAGCCCGTAGAGCGCATGCGCGGCGTCGAGTTCGCCAGCGAGCAGCTTGTCGCGCAGCGCGGCCCACGACGGCTCGCGTGACAGCTCCAGCGTGAGGCCGTGCGCGTGGCCGAATTCGAGCAGCTTCGCGGCGACGATTGGCGCCGCGTCGGAGAGCGGCACGAAGCCGATCTTCAGATGCGTCCTTTCGGGCAGTGCGTCCGCGGATGCCGCGTCGGTGAGAGCGTTCGGGTTCATGGGCGTCGCTTCATTCATGCGATTTGGCCGCCTCGACGATCTGCCGGGCGGCCTCGGCGAGCTTCACGCTCTGGTTCATCGCGTGCTTGCGCAGCGCGGCGTAGGCGGCGGGCTCGGTCATCTTCTGGCGCTCCATCAGCAGCCGCTTGGCGCGGTCGATCAGCTTGCGTTCGGCGAGTTCGTTCTCGGCTTGCGCGAGTCGTTCGCGCAACTGCGCTTCCTGCGCGAATCGTGCGAGCGCGACTTCGAGGATCGGCGCGATCCGCTCGCTCGCGAGCCCTTCCACGAGATAGGCCGTCACGCCCGCGTGCACGGCTGCCCGGATCAACTGCTGGTTCGCGTCGTTGCTGAACATCAGCACGGGACGCGGCGCGGTGGCGTTCATCACCGCGAGTTGTTCGAGCGTGTCGCGCGAGGGCGATTCGGTGTCGATGATGATGACGTCCGGGCGCGCGTGCTCGACCACGCGATGCAGATCCTGCGGCGTGGCCGGATCGGGCAGCATGTCGTAGCCGAGCCGCGCGAGCGCTTCGCGCAGATCGCCGATAGGTTTGTCGGTGTCGGTGACAAGCAAGACGCGCATGGAGGGTGGCGAATTTCTATCCTGCGAGGGTGGCCGCTTCGCACATGCGCCGCAATTCGGGCACGCACGATCCGCAAACCGTGCCGCAACCGAGCGACGCTTGCAGGCCCGGCACGGATGCGCCGCGCGCAAGCGCCGCCTGGATCTGCGTCGCGCCGACCTGCATGCAACTGCAGACGATGCGCTCACGCGGCGCGCTGGCGATCTTTCCGGCCAGGTGCGCCGAAAATGCGCCGAGGCGCGAACCGCGCCACGGTTCGCGTGCCCGCACGGCGGCGAGCAGCGTGTCGGCCTGGGTGGTGTCCCCGGCCAGCACGAAACCTTCGATGACGTTGTCGCGCCAGCGTGCGCGCTTGTCAAGGCCGCGCCGCGTGTCGCGGTATTCGAGCGTGTCGTCGTCGGGCAGCAGACCGAGCGCGGCGTACAGGCGCTCGAGCCAGTGAGCGGGCGCTGCGGCGTCGGCGGCGCGCACGATCAGGAGATCGTCTTCGATGGCGAGCGCCGCATAGCGGCATGCGCCAAGCAGCGGCTGAACGGCCGCCTGAAGGGCCAGCGCGTCGCCGCGCCGCACGGCTACGACGCGCCAGGGCAACGCGACAGCTTCGACGCGCACCGCCGCGTGCTTCAGTTCGGGCTGCGACGAACGCGGATCGGCGGCGGGATCGCTGACCTCGTTGATGCCGCTGCTCGACATGAACTGCGCGTTCCAGTGCATCGGCACGAACAGCGTGCCCGAGCGCACGTCCTCGCTCGCGTGCACGGGCAGCACGAGTTCGCCGCGCCGGCTGATCACGCGCACGAGATCGCCCTCGCGCAGGCCGCGCCGCGCGGCGTCGCCGGGGTGCATGTCGAGCGCCGGCTCGCTCGCGTGCGCGAACAGACGGCCGCTGCGGCCCGTGCGCGACATGCCATGCCACTGGTCGCGCAGGCGTCCGCTCGTGAGACGAAACGGGAAGCGCGCATTGACGGCGTCGGCGGGCGGCTGATAGTCCGGCGCGTGAAAGCGGGCGCGGCCATCTTCGGTGGCGAAGCGGCCATCGGTGTAGCGGCGCGCCTGACCGTACGCGCTGCCTGCGGGGAAGGGCCACTGTTGCGGGCCGCGTGCATCGAGCAGCGCATAGCTCAGGCCGCCGATGTCGAGATCGCGGCCTTCGGTGAGCCGCCGGTGTTCGTCGAAGATCGGCTCCGGCGCATCGAATGCAAAGCGCGACGCATGAGGTATGCGGCCTAGCCGACGCTCCAGACGCTGCGCGACTTGCACGGCAATCCACCAGTCCGGCTTCGCCGCGCCCGGCGCATCGACGGCTGCATGCACGCGCGAAATCCGGCGCTCCGAGTTCGTCACCGTGCCGCTTTTCTCGCCCCAGCTGGCGGCGGGCAGCAATACGTCCGCATAGGGCACGGTGTCGGTTTGCGTGAACGCTTCCTGCACGACGACGAACTCGGCCTTTTCGAGCGCCTCGCGCACGCGTGTGCTGTCGGGCAGCGAATGCGCCGGGTTCGTGCAGACAATCCAGACCGCCTTGATGGTGCCCGCGCGCAGCGCATCGAACATGTCGACAGCGGACAGTCCCGGGCGCGCCGAGAGCGCTTCGGCTTCGATGCCCCATAGCCGTGCAACTTCCTCACGCTCCGCCGCGTTGCCGATATCGCGATGCGCAGCGAGCATCGTCGCCATGCCGCCCACTTCGCGCCCGCCCATGGCGTTGGGCTGACCGGTCAGCGAAAACGGTCCCGCGCCGGGTTTGCCGATTTGCCGCGTCGCCAGATGCAGGTTGATGAGCGCGAGATTCTTGTCGGTGCCGTGGCTCGACTGGTTCAGTCCCATGCAGTAGAGCGACAGCGCCGCGTCGCTCGCGCCGAACCATTCGGCCGCCTGAATCAGGTCTGCTTCGGCGATGCCGCACAGTTCGGCGGCGATCGCGGGCGTGAACGTCCTCACCGCCGCTTTGAGCGCCTGGAAACCTTCGGTGTGCTGGTCGATGAAGGCGCGATCGACGAGTCCTTCCCAGATCAGGTGATGCAGCATGCCGTTAAAGAGCGCGACATCGGTTCCCGGTTCGATGGCGAGGTGCAGGTCGGCCATCGCGGCGGTGTCGGTGCGGCGCGGGTCGATCACGATCCAGCGGATCGACGGATCGGCCGCCTTCGCCGCTTCGAGTCGGCGAAACAGCACGGGATGCGCCCACGCCGCATTGCTGCCCGCGAACAGCACCGTGCGTGCGCATTCCAGGTCGTCGTAGCAGGTGGGCGGGCCGTCGGCGCCGAAGGCCATCTTGTAGGCGGTCACGGCGCTCGACATGCACAGGCGCGAGTTGCTGTCGATATTGTTCGTGCCAATCAAACCCTTCGCGAGTTTGTTGAACACGTAGTAATCCTCGGTAAGCATCTGACCGGAGACGTAAAACGCCACGGCGTCGGGGCCGTGCTGTTCGACGATGCTCGCGAAGCGCCCGGCGACCGCATCGAGCGCGACCGGCCACTCGACCGCCGTGCGCGGCTCGCCGCGCCGCACGCGCAGCTCGGGCGCAAGCGCGCGGCCCGTCGTGCTGCGCGCGGTATCGGCGAGGGCCATGCCCTTGCTGCAAAGCTGGCCGCGGTTCGCGGGATGATCGGGGTCGCCGCGCACGCCGGCGATGCGGCCGTCGACCGATTCGATCAGCACGCCGCAGCCGGTGCCGCAGTAGCAGCAGGTGGAGCGCGTCACGGTCTTCATGGTCGTCAGTCCAGGCAGACGAACACGGCGCCGTCTTCGACGCGCACCGCGAAACGATGCGCGCAGCCCACATCGGGCGCGCGCGCCTCGCCGCTCGCGAGATCGATATTCCACGCGTGCAGCGGGCAGGTGACGCTCTCCCCGTGCACGATGCCGAGCGAGAGTGCACCGCCCTTGTGCGGGCATCGGTCGAGTAGCGCAAACACGTCGTCGAGCGCGGTGCGAAAGAGCGCGATGTTGCCGCTGTCGCGTTCGAGCACGCGGCTGCCGAGGCGCGGAATGTCCGCGACTTCGCAAACGCGGGTCCAGGTGGGCGTGGTTTTCATATCCATGTGCGTGTCCTCAGGCGACGACCTTGAGCGGAATGTACTGAGTGCGTTGCGTACCGGCGACGCGCGTCTCCCACGGGTCCGGCAGACCTTCGAGGGAATACAGCAGGCGTTCGTAGAGCGCGCGGCGATTGCTTGCGTCCTCCACGACTTTTTGCTTCACGTAGTCGAGCCCCACGCGCGCGATGTAATGCACGGTGCGGTCGAGGTAGTACGCTTCCTCGCGATAGAGCTGCAGGAACGCGCCGGTGTATTCCTTCACTTCATCGGCGGTTTTCACCTTGCAGAGGAACTGCGCCACTTCGGTCTTGATGCCGCCGTTGCCGCCCACATAGAGTTCCCAGCCGCTGTCGACGGCGATCACGCCGACGTCCTTGATGCCCGACTCGGCGCAGTTGCGCGGGCAACCGGAGACGGCGAGCTTGACCTTATGCGGCGACCACATGTTGGCGAGCATCGTTTCGAGGTCGATGCCCATCTGCGTGCTGTTTTGCGTGCCGAAGCGGCAGAACTCGCTGCCCACGCAGGTCTTCACGGTGCGGATCGATTTGCCGTAAGCGTGCCCCGACTTCATGCCGAGATCGCGCCAGATGTCCGGCAAATCTTCCTGCTTCGCGCCGAGCAGATCGATACGCTGGCCGCCCGTGACCTTGACCATCGGAATGTGGTACTTGTCGGCCACGTCGGCGATGCGGCGCAGCTCGGACGGATTCGTCACGCCGCCCTTCATCTGCGGGATCACGGAGAACGTGTTGTCCTTCTGGATGTTCGCGTGCAGCCGTTCGTTGACGAAGCGGCTTTGCGGATCGTCCACGGCTTCGCGCGGCCACGTCGACAGCAGGTAGTAGTTGATGGCGGGACGGCAGCTCGCGCAGCCGTTCGGCGTGTGCCATTCGAGGAAATCGTAGACCTCGCGGTGCGTGAGCAGATGGTGCTCGCGGATCGCCTTGCGCACTTCGGCGTGATTGTGCGCGGTGCAGCCGCAGATCGCCCTGGTTTTGGGCGCTTCCTGGAAGCTGGAGCCGAGCGTGTTCATGAGGATCTGCTCGACCAGCCCCGCGCACGAGCCGCACGAACTCGCCGCCTTCGTGTGCTTCTTCACGTCGTCGAGCGTGAAGAGACCCTTCTCGGTGATCGCCTTGACGATGGTGCCCTTGCACACGCCGTTGCAACCGCAGACTTCGTCCTTGTCGCTCATGGCGGCGGCGCGGCTTTGGCCCTGCACGCCCGCGTCGCCAATGCCCGTTTCGCCGAACACGAGGTGCTCGCGCAACTCGCCCAGCTTGCGCTGCTCGCGCAGGAGGCGGAAGTACCACGCGCCGTCGGCGGTATCGCCATAGAGGCACGCGCCGACGAGTTTGTCGTCCTTGATGACGAGCTTCTTGTACACGCCGCCCGCCGGATCCGAAAGCACGATCTCCTCCGTGCCGTCGCCGCCGAGGAAATCGCCCGCGGAAAAGAGGTCGATGCCGGTCACCTTGAGTTTCGTCGAGAGCACCGAACCCTTGTAGCTGCCGATGCCCATCAGCGCGAGGTGATTCGCGCACACCTTCGCCTGTTCGAAGAGCGGCGCGACGAGACCATAGGCAACGCCGCGATGATTCACGCATTCGCCCACGGCGTAGATGCGCGGATCGTAGGTCTGCATCGCGTCGTCGACGACGATGCCGCGCGAGCAATGAAGGCCCGCCGATTCGGCCAGCGCGGTGTTGGGCCGGATGCCCACGGCCATCACGACGAGATCGGCCTGCAGCGCATCGCCATCGGCGAAGCGCACGCCGGTCACTTCGCCTGCCTCGTTGCCGGTGATTTCCACCGTCGCCTTGTTGAGCAGGAACTGCAGCCCGCGCGCTTCGAGCGAGCGCTGCAGCAGCTTGCCCGCGGTGGCGTCCAGTTGCCGTTCGAGCAGCGTATCGGCGAGATGCACGACGCTCACGTCCATGCCGCGCAGTTTGAGCCCGTTGGCTGCCTCGAGCCCGAGCAGTCCGCCGCCGATCACCACGGCGTGCCGCTTGACGGCGGCGGCGTCGATCATCGTGTGGGTGTCGTGGATGTCGCGATACGCGATTACGCCTTTGAGCGTGTTGCCCGGCATCGGTGGAATGAACGGCGTCGATCCGGTGGCGATCAGCAGGCGGTCGTAGGGCGCTTCGGTGCCGTCCCCGGCCACGACGACGCGGCGCATGCGGTCGATGCGCTCGACGCGTTTGCCGATATGCAGGCGAATGCCGTTTTGCGCATACCAGTCGAGCGGATTGAGCACGATGTCGTCGAAGTTCTGCTCACCGGCGAGGACCGGCGAGAGCAGGATGCGGTTGTAGTTCGGATGCGGTTCCGCACCGAACACGGTGATGTCGTAGTGGCTCGGCGCGAGTGCCAGCAGCTCTTCGAGCGTGCGGATGCCGGCCATGCCGTTGCCGATGACGACGAGCTTCGGTTGCGTATTCATTTGATGCTCCTCGCAGTGAATTCAGACGCGCGCCGCGGCCATCGACCACGCATTGCGCCAGCGGTGCTTCACGTTGCGCATGCCGGCCCAGCCCGCGAAGGTGAGGCATGCGAATAATGCGAGACCCCAGGCGTAATCGCCGGTGGCCTGCTTGATTGCGCCGAGGCTCGCCGCGAGTGCGAAACCGCCCACGCCGCCCGCCATGCCGACGAGTCCGGTCATCACGCCGATCTCCTTGCCGAAGCGCTGGGGCACGAGCTGGAACACCGCGCCGTTGCCTGCGCCGAGGCAGAGCATCGCGGCGATGAAGAGCAACACGCTGACGACCGGGCCGCCCGGGTGAAACGCCGCCGCACCGATAAGCAAGGTCACGGCGCCGAACACGTTGAGCAGCGAGCGCGTGCCGCCGATGCGGTCGGCGAGCAACCCGCCGACCGGGCGCATCGCGGAACCGGCGAACACGCACGCGGCGGTGGCCCATCCGGCGAGCTTCGCGTCGAACGCGAACTGATCGTGGAAGAAACCGGGCAACGCGCTCGCGAAGCCCGAAAAGCCGCCGAACGTGAGCGAATAGAAAAACATGAACCACCACGTATCGCGGTTGCGCAGCATGCGCGCGTAGTCGGACAGATGCTTGCGCTGGACGATGCCGGGCGCGTCCTGCGCGCAGACCGTATACACCGCGAGCGCCGCGATGAGCGGAATGCAGGCCATGCCGAAGACGTTCTGCCAGCCGAACGCGACAGCGAGCACGGGTGCGAAAAGCGCGGCGAGCACGGTTCCCGAATTACCTGCGCCTGCAATGCCCATTGCGGTGCCCTGGTGCTGGGGCGGATACCAGCGCGAGGCGAGCGGCAACGCGACGGCGAACGAAGCACCTGCCACGCCGAGCGTGATGCCGAAGAAGAGCGCTTGCGCCAGCGTGTGCAAACCGACGCGCCACGCCACCAGCAGGCTTGCGATGACGCACAACTGGCCGACGAGTCCTGCGCGCTTTGCACCGATGCGGTCCGCGAGCATGCCCA
The DNA here is from genome assembly GCF_024281035.1 of Paraburkholderia sp. Classification (GTDB taxonomy): domain Bacteria; phylum Pseudomonadota; class Gammaproteobacteria; order Burkholderiales; family Burkholderiaceae; genus Paraburkholderia. The sequence goes on along the minus strand of NZ_JAMXLH010000062.1, from coordinate 59,869 downwards.
TGAACACGCGCAGGATCGCGCCCGCGAGAATCGGCGTGGCGACCATGAAACTGCGTTGCTGCGTGGTGAGTGCGAGCGTGTGGGCGATCTGGATCTGCAGCGGTCCGAGCAGATACCAGACCATGAAGCTCAGGTCGAAGTAGAGGAACGCCGAGAACAGCGTCGGGGTGTGGCCATTGCGCCAGAAACTGCGATCCATGTCGGCTCCGTCGTTGGATCGTACCGGTAGGAGTGAACCGGATGCGACGAACGTCGAGCGTCATTGCTCGACAAAGTTCGGCGGCTGCTGTGTTGTACGGCGATGTCGCGCAATACGGCAGCCACGATACGGAGCGGCGCGCGAGGTGAATCGGCGCCTGCTTTCGGCTCTCGCACCATTGCAGGAGCCGAGCGTTGTTTTGCAAGCACCGTGCCAGCTTGCAGCAAGCGCGCAAAGCGTTGCTGGATGGGGTTTTGCGGGAAATGGACGGAGCCCGGCTGGTGCACCGCAGCAGTGCGAAGCAAACCGTGCCGCACTCAACTGGCGCAGCGGCCGCACGCGAAAGCGGCGGCGCGCATGCGCTCGCGGCTACGAGCGGCTACCGGCGGCTACAAGTGGACACCAGCGGATACCAGCGTGCTACAACTGATTGGGAATCCAGCGCCGGTTCTGGACGTCGTATTTCCAGTGATCGAAGAGTTGTGCGCCCTTCGTGCGCGGCTCTTGCGGACGCGGCACCTGGTAGTAGCGGCCGGTCACGAGCGTCTTCGTGACATCGACGCGCAGGAAGCCGTGGTGATCGTCGGAATAGGTTTCGAGCGTCACCGTTTCGCCGTCGCCCGCATCGAAGCTCACGGGCGCGACCATTTTTTCGCCGTTCACTTTCATGATGGTGTGCAGGTTGTGATAACCGCCTGCGCCGGTGACGAGATGCGGCACGAGTCCGCGGTCCGGATGCACGCTCGAAATGCGCTGGTAGTTATGGACGTGGCCCGTGAAGATCATGTCGGGGTAGCGTCCCGCCGCCTTGCTCGCATCCTCCAGCACTTTGCGCATGCGCGAACTGCCCGAGTGGTAATCGTCGGCGGAATAAAGCGGGTGGTGGAGCGCCACGAAAAGCGGCAGACCGGGATCGAGCGTACGCATTTCCTCGACGAGCCATTCGGTTTGCGGCGCGACGATCTCGCCGCCTTCGGGCACGTTGCTGTACAGCCCGACAATCGAACACAGCGGCGTGAGCAGCGTCCAGTAGCAGTTGGGCTGAATCATCGCCGTGCGAAACGAGCCCTGCGATTCGGGCGTTTTCGTGCCTGGGCGACTCGCACAGAAGTTGCGCATGAAACCGTCGAGCGTCTGGTCGCCTGCGAGATTTTCGCCGTCGTGATTGCCGGGCACGGCGAACACGGGACGGTGGTAAAGCTCGTAGGGCTCGTAAAACTGGGCGTAATACTGGCTGACCTGGCCGTTGAAATAGACGCAATCGCCGGTGATGTACAGAAAGTCCGGCAAGGCGCCGTCCCTGGCCGGTTTCGCGAGATCGGCTTCCATGCCGGCAGCGACCAGTTCCTGCGGCACCGCATAGCTGATGCCGCCCATGTCGCCGTTCAGGTGAAAGACGAGGCGTTCGCGCTTGACGATGGCTGCGTAATCGGCGGCGCTCAGGATGTCCTTGAGATCGAGCCGGAACGGGCTCGCGCCGGTGGGCGGCGGAAGATCGCGAAAGTGCGTGTCGCGCGGCGGATCGCGGTGAATGGCGTAGCTTGCGTGCGAAGGCCGCATCCGGCCAAACGTGTGTCCATTCGAACCCTTCGAAACGGTCATGACGGTCTACTCCTGCAATCGCGCGCGAAGCACGCGGGAAGTGGTCGTAGCGGGGCTGTTATGGCCGCGAGAATCCGGGCGGCCTTGCGCTCGCAGCGCTTATGCCGAATCTGCCGATTACATCGATCACGCCGATCACGCCGTGGCGCTGACGCCTTTCATCGCGCGCCATCTGCGGATGACCCATTTCTCCGCTTCGACGACGAGGAAGAACACCACGTCCGCCAGGAGCAGCCACGGCCACACGCTGGCAGGCAAGGCCGCCGTGCCGAACAGTTCCTGAAGGGGCGGCGCATAGGTGAACAGCAATTGAAGAACGATCACAGAACCAATGCCCATCAGCAAATAGCGATTGCCCATGTGCGCCTTGATCGATAACGACGATTCGACCCGATAGCGGGTATTGAGCAGGTAGAAGATCTGGCCGAACGTGAGCGCGTTGACCGCGGCCGTGCGGGCGACCGCGTCCGGCATGTCGTGGCCGATGGCCCGGAAAAACACCCACAGCGTCAGTGCGACGAGGCCGAGACCGACGAACGCGACGCGCCACATGCCGAATCCGGTCAGGATGGGCCGCCCTGTTTTTGCGGGCGGCCGGCGCATGACATCCGGTTCGTGCGGTTCGAACGAAATGACGAGCGCGAGGGCCACCGACGTCACCATGTTGACCCACAGCACCTGCGGCGTCGTGATCGGCATCTGGAAACCGACGAGGATCGCGGCCATGATCACGACGCCCTGCGCCACGTTCGTCGGCAGCATGAACAGGATGGCTTTTTCGATGTTGTTGTAGACCGTGCGGCCTTCGCGAACGGCGGCCGTGATAGACGCGAAGTTGTCGTCGGCCAGCACCATCGCGGCCGCTTCGCGCGTGACCTCGGTGCCCTTTATGCCCATTGCCACGCCGATGTCGGCCTTCTTGAGCGCGGGCGCATCGTTCACGCCGTCGCCGGTCATCGCGACGATCTGGTTGTCCGCCTGCATGGCCTTCACGAGCCGAAGCTTGTGCTCCGGACTCGCGCGCGCGAACACGTCGACCCGCTCGACTTCCGCCTGTAGCGTTGCGGAATCCATGACTTCGATTTCGGCGCCGGTCAGTGCGGTCTTGCCGTCGCCAATGCCGAGCATCCGCGCAATCGCGGCAGCCGTGATCTTGTGGTCGCCCGTAATCATCGTGACGCGGATGCCGCCCGCGTGGCATTCCTTGACGGACTCGATGGCTTCCTTGCGCGGCGGATCGAGCAGGCCGATCAGCCCGAGCAGCACGAGCGTCGCGGGCAGGTCGGACGGCGTCAGGCTCTGGCTGGCCGTGCCCGGATTGTCGAGCCACGCGAGCCCCAGCACGCGTTCGCCCTGTACGGCCAAGCGATCCGATGCCTGCAGGAAATAGTCGAGGTCGAGCGGCTGCGGGCCGTTGCGGGTCTGCTGGCGGTTGCAATGTTCGAGGATGACTTCGGGCGCGCCCTTGACGAGCAGGCACTGCGCGCCGCTCGCGTCCTCGTTCAGCGTGGCCATGAACTTGTGTTCCGACTCGAACGGAATGACGTCGGCGCGCCGGTAGGTGGCTTCCAATGCGTCGCGCGCGAGGCCGATCTTCGCCGCGAACGGATACAGCGCGCCTTCTGTCGGGTCGCCCTCGACTTTCCAGATGCCGTCTTCCTGACGCAGTTCCGCGTCGTTGCAGAGCACCGAGACGCGTCCCATCAGATCGAGCACAGGATCCTGCGGCGCGGGTTTGCCGTCGTGCAGGACGCGTCCTTCCAGTGCGTAGCCCTGGCCATCGACCTCGTAGGCGGCGTCGGCAGTCACGGCGGAGACGACCATCATTTCCATCAGCGTCAGTGTGCCGGTCTTGTCCGAGCAGATCCGCGACACGGAGCCCAGCGTTTCGACTGCGGGCAGATGCCGGATGATGGCGTGGCGCTCCGCCATGCGCTGCACGCCGATGGCGAGCGTGATCGTGATGATGGCGGGCAGGCCTTCCGGAATGACCGAGACGGCAATGCCGACGACCGCCTGGAAGATGTCGACGAACGGCAACCGCTCGATCCAGTGACCGTAGGCAAATACGAGCGCGCTGACCACGAGAATGACGGCGGTGATCGTATGGCCGAACTTCGTGATCTGGCGCAGCAGCGGCGTTTCGAGCTTGTCGACGGAAGCCAGCATCTGGTTGATGCGGCCCAGTTCGGTGTTGCTGCCGGTTGCGACGACTACGCCAGTGGCGCGCCCCGACACGACGAGCGTGCCCGAATACGCCATGCTGTGGCGGTCGCCGACGGTCGCATTCGCGGCGGCGGGATCGACCGACTTGTCGCTCGGCACCGATTCGCCCGTGAGCGCCGCTTCTTCCGTGCGCAGGTTCTTGATCTCGACGAGCCGGAGATCGGCCGGCACCTTGTCGCCCGATTCGAGCAGCACGATGTCGCCGGGGACGAGATCTTCCGATGCGATCATGCGCGCCTCGCCGTCGCGCAGCGTTCTCGCTTCGGCGGACAGCATGTTGCGAATCGAATCGAGCGCCTTTTCGGCCTTGCCTTCCTGGACGAACCCGAGCACCGAATTGATGACGACGACGCCGAGGATGACCGATGCGTCGATCCACAGACCGAGCATGAGCTTGACGAAGCCGCAGCCGAGCAGCACGTACACGAGCACGTTGTGAAACTGGTTCAGCAGCCTGCGCAACTGACTTTGCTTGCCGGTTGCCGGAAGCCGGTTCGGACCATATTGCCGAAGCCGCGCAGTGACGTCCGCGGTGGCGAGCCCCGCCGCCGCATTCGTGCCGAGCCGCTTGATCGCCTCGTCACCGGTCACTGCATGCCAGGCTGATGCCTCGCCCTGCTGAATCCCGCTTGCCGCGTCGTTCATCGCTCTCTCCACAAGACTGTTGCGGATGCGATCCTTCGAAACCGCGAAGCCACTCACCGAACCCCGTCACGGCGAGCTTGCGGCCGTTCGCTTGCCGTTCCGGCTGGGTCTGCTGAATTCGGGGTCTGCGGGGGCGAGCGCCGTCCGCTTGAGAAGGGTGCGCGCTTATTCTGACAGACAGTCAGGGTTGTCGCTCGCTGGCGTGGTTTTGGGTGCTGCGCGTTCTGCCGTGAATGCGTTTATAACCCCGTCTGCGCGCGCTGGCGGCAGAAGCGATGGGGCGCAGATTGTCGATGGGGTGGTCGTAGCTGCGCGTGCGTTATCGATGCGCACACAAGGATTCGGAGCGCGGAAGTTGTGTGCAGGCGCAACGCTTTCGGGAGCCGCAAGCCGCATGCGCGGCGATGGGTCCGATGAGCGGCATCGAATCGGTCATCGCTATCGCCGCAGTTTTTGCAACCGGCTTTCGCAACTAACTGTCCAACCCCGTCCCACCAGCCGGGCAGGCGTTCGCAGCACATTGAGCTGCGAACGCCTGTGAGTCGAAAGCGTCGGCCAGAAAGGTGAAGCGGGGTGAAGCAGAGCGAACGGTTGCGCCTGCGCGCGCTTAACCAGCCTTGCGCACCGGGGGGAATCGTCGCTTGCTGTTGCTCATGCGAATCCGGCGAAACCGCTCTTTCTTGTGCTCTTCCTCGAAGTGCGCGAGCGAAAGCTTGACCAGATCGCTGCGCGAAACGATGCCGATCAGCTGCATCGTCGTGCGGTCGGCGACCACGGGCAGCCGCTCGAGGTCGTGGATCGCGAGCCGCGTCGCAATCTGCCGGCAGGTTTCCTCGGGCAGCGCCACGTCGGGCACGCGGGGCGCCAGAAGCGCGCCGAGCGTCGTGCCGGCGGCGTTGCCCTGCAGCCCGTCGAGCATCGCGCGATCCACTACGCCGAGCACCGCGCCGTCTCGCACGACGGGCCATGCGCGGCGCGTCTGCGTTGCGCCGAAGAAGGCCGTGAGCGCGTGATCAACGGTGGTGTTCGCATCGATCGTTTCGACGTTGTGCGACATCACCTCGTTCACATAGTGACGCTCGAGCGGATCGACGCCGTACTCGCGGTAGATGTGATAGCCGCGGCGCGCGATCTTCTCGGTCATGATCGAGCGCTTCATGACGATGGTGGCGAAGCTGTGCGCGATCAGCGTGGCCGCGAGCAGCGGCAGCAGCGCGTTGCTGTCGTGCGTGAGGCCGAACGCGAAAACGATAGCCGTGAGCGGCGCGCCGAGCGTCGCGCCGAGCGTGGCCGACATGCACACGAGCGGCCACAGCGCCGGATCGCCGCCGGGCAGCACGTGGCCGAGCACGGCGCCGAGTCCCGCGCCGAGCATCAGCAGCGGGGCGAGCACGCCGCCCGAAGTGCCGGAGCCGAGTGCGACGACCCAGATGATGGCTTTCACGACGAGGATGCCGATGGCGGTCTCCCAGAAAATATGCTGGTGCAGCAGGTCGCCGATGACGTCGTAGCCGACGCCGAGCGCGCGCGGCTCGAAGAAACCGCCGATACCGACCACGAGGCCGCCAAGCGCGGGCCACCAGCTCCAGTGAAGCGGCAGGCGTCCGAACAGATCTTCGATCTTGTAGAGCGAGACCGACAATCCCGAAGCCAGCGCGCCGGACAACAGGCCCGCGATGATGCACGAACCGAGTGCGAGCGCATGAGGCGGCGGCGTCTGGAGGGCGAACAGCGGCTCGACGCCGAAGAAGGCGGCGCGTGCGAATCCCGCGACGGCGCACGCGAGCGCGACCGGCAGGAAGCTGCGGGGCCGCCATTCGAACAGCAGCAATTCGACGGCGAGCAGCACGCCGGCGACGGGCGTGCCGAACACGGCGGTCATGCCGGCTGCCGCACCTGCGACGAGCAGCGTCTTGCGTTCGGCGGAGGTGAGCCGGACGCACTGCGCCAGCAGCGAGCCGAGCGCGCCGCCCGTCATGATGATCGGGCCTTCGGCGCCGAACGGTCCGCCGCTGCCGATTGCGATGCCGGACGAAAGCGGCTTGAGCACCGCGACTTTCGGCGACATGCGGCTTTTGCCGAACAGGATCGCTTCGATGGCTTCGGGGATGCCGTGACCGCGGATGCGATCGGAGCCGAAGCGCGCAATCAGGCCGACCAGCAGCCCGCCCAGGGTCGGGATCAGGATCACCCAGGGGCCGAGCGTGTTGAGCGCGGGCGAATGATCGGCGAACGAAAAGCGGCCGAAGAAGAACAGGTTCGTGAACAGGTGAATCAGGCTCAGCAGCGCAAAGGCGGCGAGCGTGGCGAGCAGGCCAATGACGGCCGCTAGCGCGGCGACGCCGGGCAGGCGGTTATTGGCGGAAAAGTCGCGCTTGTGTGAATCGGCATGCATGGTGGTCAAAGATCGATTTGCGGAATCGTAAAGGTCCCGTCGAGCGAGTTCAGCTCGGTGCGGTGCAGTTCGGCGAGGCGCGCCAGTTGCTTCTCGCCTTCGGCGCGCAGATGGACTTCCACCTGGCGGCGATCGTGCTCGCTCACCCGGCGCTCGACGAGGCCGTGTGCCTCGCAGCGCGTCACGAGCGCGACGACGCCGTGATGGTGTGCCTGCAGGCGCTCGGCCAGTTCGCCGACCGTGGCCCAGTCGCGCCCCGGGTAGCCCTTGACGTGCAGAAGCAGCAGATACTGCAACGGCGTGATGCCATCGGCGTGCGCGGCTTGCTCGGAAAAGCGCTCGAAGCGCCGCATCTGATAGCGGAACTGCGACAGCTGCTCAAAATCGCGCTTGTCGAGTGCGCGGGTACTCTGCTTCATCGGACGGTCCTGGAAAGCTGGTGAATCGGTTAATACATCATAATATGATATATAGGCCCGCATGAGGGCAACAGATTGGATTGTGGGGTTTCAGGCGGTGAGCGGCCTGCCGGGCTGCGACTGGCGATAGAGACCGGAAATGAGGTCTGCCTGCGTGACGATGCCTGCGAGACGTTTCTGGGCGTCCACAACCGGCACGTGGTGATGGCCGCGGCCCGCGAAGATCGACATGAGTTCGGCGACCGGCGTGGTGGCGGTGACGGTGCGCACGGGCGCGCTCATCAACGTGCGCACCGCTTCGCCGGTGCCGGTGCGCGGGGCGAACCGGCGCGCGATGCGGGTGAACAGCAAGCGGCCGGGCCAGGCGTCGCGGCCCGTGTCGGCGAGATCGGTGCGCGTGACGATGCCCTTCACGTGACGCTGCGCATCGACCACGGGCAGCGCCTTGATGTCGTGGCGCCGCAGCAGGCGGCGCGCGTCGCGCACGGTGGTGTCGGGCGAGATGCTGACGACATCGTGGGTCATCACGTCGGCGCAGGTCAGCTCGCCGAACGTGCGTGCATAGGCACGGATTTCGGTCGCGCGCAGGATCGCCTCGAGATCGGCTGGATCGACGTCGAGCATTTCGTTTTGCTCGCGCAATACGGCTTCGAGGTCCGCGCGCGAAAAACCGCGTTGCGCGGGGCCGTGATGGCCCGCGCGTTTGGAGGGCCGGTGCGGATAGCGGTGCCCCGTCGCGGTGTGAAAGATGAGTGCTGCGCCGAGCAGGAACGCCGACTGGAGCGCGACAGGTTCGAGCACGAACCGGTAACCGAGCGCGTGCACCGCCGGTCCTCCGACCACGGCCGTGAGCGCGACCGCGCCTGATGGCGGGTGAACGCAGCGAAACGCGAACATGACGGCAATGGTGAGGGCAATGGCGACCGCGGCAGCGGCGATGGGATTGTGCAGCAGCAGTGCGCTGGTTACGCCGACTGTCGCCGCAATCAGATTGCCGCCGATGATCGACCACGGCTGCGCGAGCGGGCTCGCCGGCACGGCGAAGAGCAGCACGGCGGAGGCGCCCATCGGCGCGATCAGGTACGGCGTGGTCGAGGCCGATCCGAACAGCCAGTGCGCGAGGCTTCCCGTCAACGCGACGCCGAACAGTGCGCCTGCGCTTGCGCGCATACGCTCCTGCCAGCGGATGAAAACACGCGCGGGGGTGAAGCCGGTGAACCAGCGGGCGGATGTCGAACTTGACACAATCAAAAAGGGGTCTGGAGAGAGGCGGAATTCAGCGGCGGTAGAAGAAAATGGGCTGCGGCATTATATCGCAACGTGATATATATTGCGACGGTCAATTCGTTTTAACCCTGATTTCAGGGCCGTTCATGCCCGATGCCGTTCCCTGCAATGACAAAGCCACGCTGATTCAAAACCTGAAATTAAAAAGGACTGCAAATAATAAAGCCGTGAGTATTGGCTGAATAATCGATTGGGGCGGCGGGTAAGGTTGCGCGTGACCGGTGCGGGCAACCGGTCACGCGAGACTCATCTGTGGTTCAGCGACGGCTCAGGTGTGCGACTGCGGGCGCTGGTTCGCGGCGGCCGTGCTGTTCGGCGCGGGCGTCGGCTTGCCCGGTGCCTGATGATGATGCTGGGGTGACTGACGCGCCTGCTGCGATCTGGACCGCGCGGGTGACGAATGCAGCTGATGCGTCTGGTGCGTCTGGTGTGTCTGGCGCGCCTGATGCGCCTGATGCGCTCGCGCCTGCCGTACCGGCGGGGCGTGCCGCGTGGGTGGCGGAGTCACGTGCGCCTTCTGCATCGGCAGATGGCCTTCGTGGTGAGCCATGACGAGCCGCAGTTGCGAGCGCCGGTGGAGCAACTCGCCGCGCCGGTCGCCATGGGCGTAGAGGCGGCGATGGCGTCGGCCGTCGTGGCCGACGTACCAGAAGTACGTATTGCCGCCTGCGAAGACGATGTCGCTGTCGAGGGCGACGGAAATATACGCGTCGTAAGGCTCCGGCACGTAGACGGGCTCCGCGGCGACAACAACCGGTTGCGGCGGGGGCGGTGCAGCGACGACTGCCGTGGGCCGCGCAGGATGAGCGGCGACACGTGAATCGGACATGCAGCCGCTCAGCAGCAGCGTCGCGGCCAGGGCGCCGAGGGCGAGCGTTTTACCGTTCAAACAAGACTCCATCACGATGGTTGATACCTCAACCGGTTAACGGCACGTTCGGACGGCTGCTTGAGAACATGATTACGCGTGACGGGTATTCGCGAGCCGCGCGATCCGGCCCGTTCGGGCTGCGATGGATGCGGCTGCGATTGAGCGCTGCCGCACTGCAGCAACCGCTGCTCTGTGTTGTAGTTCTTACCGGCGGCTGTATGAAGAAGACGCAGCGAAGACGAGGCGGCACGCCGGATACCGCGATTGCTATCCGTGCGTCGGGCGAGACCGTGGCGACGAGCTTCGGCCAATTCCCGGTTTGGTATGGGCCTTGCTTTGCATGAAGACGCAATCGCGCTTTTCTTCGTGTGCGCGCCGCAGCGCGTGCGGCGGGCCGACCCTGTTCGTTCCGAACTTCTAGACTGGAGGATATCGGGCTTGCTCAGTCAAGGTTCGCCCGCGCGTGCACATGTGCGCGCCTGTGCGATTCAACTTCCGAGGCAACAATGAAAAAGCTGCTGCTCGTTTTCGCGCTGTTCACATGGGTCGCGTCTGGCGTGCCCGCGCTCGCGCAGACTGCCGTGGATCAGTCGGACCCGCAGGCGCTCATCAAAACCGCCACCCAGCAGGTGCTGGACGAAGTGCGGGCGCAAGCCATCGCGCCGGAAGATATCGCGCGTATTCGCGACATCGTCGACCGGGACATCCTGCCGTACGTCGATTTCAATCGCACCACGCGGCTCGCGATGGGCCGTCACTGGCGCACGGCCACGCCGGAGCAGCAAAAGCGCATTGCGTCGGAATTCCAGTCGCTGCTCATTCATCTGTATTCGGGTGCGCTCGCGCAACTGAAGCCCGACCAGCAGATCAACTACTTGCCGATGCGCACGTCGCCGGGCGACACCGACGTGGTCGTCCGAACGCTTGCACAAACGAACAGCAAGCCCGTCGAGATCGATTATCGTCTGTACAAGACACCCCAGGGCTGGCGGCTCTATGATCTGAACGTGCTGGGCGCGTGGCTCATCCAGACCTACCGGCAACAGTTCAACGAGAAAATCCAGGAGAGCGGCATCGATGGCCTTATCCAGTTTCTCAGCGCGCGCAACCAGGAGCTCGTCCCGGGAAAATCGTGAGGCAGGCCGCGTGTGGCTTGTACACGGCTTGTGTATTTCGTGCGCCGCGTGCCCGATTGACTCATGAAACCTCCGCGCTACGACATGAATTTCCCGATGCCCCCGCAGGGCAGGCGCAATCGTGTCTTTCCGCCGACCCCGCCGACGCTGCATAGCCTCGCCGCCGTGATTACCGGCGTGATTGTCGTGTGCGGGCTGTACTTCGGGCGCGCAGTGCTGATTCCGATCACGCTTTCCGTGCTGCTGAGCTTCCTGCTCGCGCCGCTCGTGACGATGCTGCGCCGCCTGCATCTGGGCTCGTTTCTGTCGATCTTCCTTGCCGTGCTTGCCACGGTGCTCGCGCTGGCGGGCATTGGCACGCTGATCACGGCGCAGATCGTTCAGCTTGCAGCCGATCTGCCGCAATATCAGGAGGCGATCGAGCAGAAGGTGGAGACGGTGCAGGAAAAGACCGTGGGCCGCGCCGATCTGCTGATGAGCCGTGCGGCCACCGCACTACAGCGCGTGACGCCTGCGCCGCCGCCCGCACCGCCGTTGCCGCACGGGCACGCGGCGCGCAATGCGCCTGGCGTGCCGACGCCGGTCGAGGTCCACCCGCCCGCACCCACGCCGATGCAACTTGCGCGACGGGCATTCGCGCCCGTCATCGCGCCGCTCGAAACGGGCTTTATCGTGCTCGTGGTGACGATCTTCATCCTGCTGCAGCGCGAAGATCTTCGCGACCGGCTCATCAGCGTATTCGGTTCCGAAGACCTGCATCGCACCACGACCGCCATTAACGATGCATCCGAGCGCCTCTCGCGCTACTTCGTCGCGCAACTGGGCGTGAATGTCGCGGTGGGCGCGATCATCTCGATCGGGCTCGCCATCGTCGGCGTGCCGGGCGCGCTGCTGTTCGGCGCGGTGGCCGCGTTGCTGCGCTTCGTGCCGTACATCGGCATCTGGATTGCCGCGGCGCTCGCGACGGTGCTCGCCGCCGCCATTCAGCCGCAATGGACGATGGCGGTTTCGACGCTGATTCTCTTTATCGTCGTCGACGTGGTGGCTGGGCAATTCGCGGAGCCGATGCTCTACGGACGCCGCTCGGGCCTTTCGCCGCTCGCGGTCGTCGTGGCGGCGATCTTCTGGACCTGGCTCTGGGGGCCGGTCGGACTCGTGTTGTCGACGCCGCTTACACTGTGCATCGTCACGCTCGGGCGCTATGTCGACCGGCTCAACTTCCTGACCATCCTGCTCGGCGACCAGCCCGCGCTCACGCCCGCGCAGATGTGCTATCAGCGGCTGCTCGCAGACGATCCGCGCGAAGCGTTGCTGCAGGCCGACCGGCTGCTCGCGGGCATGCCGCTCATCGATTACTACGAGCAGGTGGTGTTCGAAGGCCTGCGCTTTGCGCGCAACGATGCGCTGCGCGGCGTGCTGCCCAGCGAACAGGTCGCGCGGATCAATCAGGCGCTGCGGGATATCGTGGAGGACCTCGAATCCGTCGACGATTCGCGGCATGTTACGGGTGACGAAAGCAGCGGTGACGGCGCCGCCACCGTTGCAGGGGCAACCGCTTCTGACCCGGGCGCGGTGCTGTGCGTGCCGGGACGCGGCGCTTTCGACGAAGTGGTCGCCGCGATCGTCGCGCAACTGCTCGTGCGGCGCGGCATTGCCTGCGCGACGACGAGCTATGAGCAGGTGCGCGCCACGCGCGCCGCGATGGTGGATGCGCAGCACCCCGCTGTGATCTGCGTGGTGTCGCTCGATGCGCCCGAATCGCCGCCGTATTTGCGCAATCTCGTGCGACGGCTGCGCGAGCGGACGGCGCAAGCGGTGATCGTTGTGGGTGTGTGCGGATCGCGCGGCGAGGACATGCCCCTCACGTCCGACGATCCGAATGCGCGGATGGCGGCCACGTTAAGGGATCTGATCGACGAGTGCGCGGGTGCGCGCGTGACGTGATCCTTCTCCAGGATGACGCGGCACGCAGAACGCCGCTTTGGCGTTGATTGTGACATTCATGAAGATGTCACGGTAAACCGCGAACATACGAGGCTCCGTGCCTATTGGCGCGGCATGATAGTTACTGGAAGACGACACGTTGCTGAGTCCGCACGAAATTGCCACGCTGATGCTGGTCCGCCATTCGCCGGACCAGATCGATATGAATCGAACTGAACTCGACACGCTGATCGAGCGGCGGCTGCTCGCGCTGGAGCAGCGCACCGAAGGTCGCCTGAGGCTTTCGCTGACGAAAACCGGCCGTCAGTTGCTGGAAGCGGTCGGGGGTCTGGATCCCGCTCTGCCGAGGGCGCGCGACGCCATCGGCTTCGGTCGCTGCATCGCCTCCGTCTAAATTCTTTCCCGCCTGATTTTCCGCACGCATTCATTCGCGCATTCAACCGCGCATTCATCCAATATCGCAAACAGAATCGGATGAGATGCCGAATGCGCACAGCATGGCTGCCCGAGTGCAGCCATTTGTATTTGTATCTTCGCTTTGCGCGACGCGCCGACATTCACTGCGCGACTCAAACCAAAACGCTGCCTCGCCTGGCTGAGCATATTTCCTCGCATCTTCCCGTTACCGCGCGTCGCCTTCCTGTACGGCGGAGCGTGTAGTCGTGCATCGGCCGGAATCGCATGACATCCACGCGAGATTCGCGAACGGTATGGATTACTTCATACAAAAAGCGCACCGTTCGCGCTGTTTCTATTCACCAGGAATTTATCCTGAAATTTAGCCAAACCGTATGGACGTGTTTGGTAACCATGTGTTTTACTGCTTGCTCGATACACCACATGGCGCACCATGCATGGCGCATGACAATGTCTGTCGTACAAACGTCACGTCACCTGGGTAAGCTCAAGCGTCCGCGACGCCCACGCGCGAGTGGTGAGTCGAGCGACTGTACTTTTGTGCGGAAGCGTCCTTTATACGGAGCCCGTATTTTGATTCGCATTTCTGAGGATTATGTCGTTTCAAAAGCTGCGCGTCCGGGCAGCGCCAGGCTTTGCGATTGGCGCGCCTATACGGCGGCCGTCATTGCTCCGAAGCCCCACATCGACGCATTATTTCCCGTACGCGGCGCGCTTCACTGGCGCAGACGCCTCGTTCGCACAGGATTGCATTCGCTTCCCGCAGAGCGGGCGGATCTATCCTGATCCGCCCCACGGTTTTCTTGCCGACCCTGATCACGTGATGCCCCCAAGGGCCACAACTATCGCAACGCGGCGCGTTTGCACGGCGCGATAGTCGACAGCGGCGGATTTCAGTAAGAGGTTGAAGCCAGCGCGCCGCCGGCATGAGACACCGGCGCGCTTCACGTCCGTTTTGATGTCGCGCGTTTTCACGTACGGGTTAATGCCCATCGTAGGGCGTGCGGCCGGTCGTCAAACTGGTTCACCCTCCATGGTTTTTGTTAGCTGGCTTATAACCCTAAAATGAAAGGAGGACATATGGCGAAGCGTATTGCTTATGTGACCGGCGGTATGGGTGGCATTGGAACCGCAATTTGTCAGCGGTTGCACAAGGACGGCTTTACGGTGATCGCAGGCTGTGGGCCGAATTCGCAGCGTCGCGTGAAGTGGCTCGAAGACCAGAAAGCCGCGGGTTATGAATTCATCGCATCCGAAGGTAATGTGGCCGACTGGGAATCGACGGCTACGGCTTTCGAGAAGGTGAAGAAGGACGTTGGCGAAATCGACGTGCTGGTCAACAACGCGGGCATTACGCGCGACGTCGTGTTCCGCAAGATGACGCACGAAGACTGGACCGCCGTCATCGATACGAATCTCACGAGCCTTTTCAACGTCACCAAGCAGGTCATCGACGGCATGGTCGAGCGCGGCTGGGGCCGCATCATCAATATTTCGTCGGTGAATGGGCAAAAAGGCCAGTTCGGTCAGACCAACTATTCGACGGCGAAAGCCGGCATTCACGGCTTTACGATGGCGCTCGCGCAGGAAGTGGCGACGAAGGGCGTGACCGTCAACACGGTTTCGCCGGGTTACATCGGCACGGATATGGTGCGCGCGGTGAAGCCCGAGGTGATGGAGAAGATTGTTGCGAGCATTCCGGTGCGTCGGCTCGGCGAGCCGCACGAAATTGCATCGATCTGCGCGTGGCTTGCGTCGGATGAGTCGGGTTTTTCGACGGGTGCCGACTTCTCGTTGAACGGTGGCTTGCACATGAGCTAAGTGCACGCCGCGTGCGTGCCGTAGTTTTGTCTCAGTGCGGGAGCGGGCGGCAGCCTGCTCCCGCATTTTTCATGATGCGGCCGCGCGGCGAGGTACCGGGCAAAAAGAAAGCGCGCCGGAAACAGGGATTCCGGCGCACAAGGTTGGCTTTGCGTGTAAAACCGGACTGCAGTGACACAAGACAGGGTATGGATCAGGGCGCGGGGGCACTTCATTTCCCCGTTGTCTCGTTCCATGACTGCTTTAACGGCAGACGCGGCACAAAATTGAGTGTGGAGAATCACGGTTTTTCGATGCGCATGCAGGCAAGCCGCGCCACCGCATCACGCGTACGGTCGTGCAATCAGGTCTGGCGGCTGGAATGAAAAGTGCCGCATCATGGCGCCGACGCATCCGGCAATGCGGTGGCCATGCGTGCCGCGGTGTCCACAGCGCCTGAGGCATCGGCAGTATCGATCCTGCATCGGCACGAGAAGCAATATCCGGCGGGTGGGCTCCCTGAAACGGAGGCAGCAAGTGCAAACCGGCATGTCTTCCCGATCAACGCATCAAGGACGAACGCGGGCTTTTGCGCGCGTCATCGGCCCGTGTCTCATCATCGAGACGAGTGCGATCATTATCCGGACGCCCGCAATGGGCGACTATGCAACGTCGTTTTTCAATTCCCCCGCGCTGGTTTGGGTCACCGGCAGCCTTTTGCTGTTTGGCGGCGTGGCGATCATCGCATTTCATCCATACTGGCGCGGCCTTTCCGCTGTTTTGATCTCGTTGCTTGGCTGGTTCCTCGCTGCGCGGGGCATTGCACTTCTGGCCGTGCCCGGGTTGTATGCCGCGGCGGCCAATGCGGTCACGTCGCTGTTGTTGATCCGCCTCATCTTCGCGGCGCCATTCGCGATCGGCGTGTGGCTGACTTATACGGGCTGGATCGCACGAACGGAATCGACTTGATGAATTCGTCCGGCTCGCGTGTGCTCGCGCTGTTTGCGTGCACACGCGCGGCCGAAGCCAGGATTCATGTGTTACGAGGGATTGAATCGGATCGACGCAGTGCTTGCCTGCAGGGTTTCGAATCGCCAGATAGCGATTCGGCTGCGATTGAAACTGCTGGATGGTTGCGTCAACAACGTTGCGGCGCGCAACTTTCACCGCGGCCCACGATCGACAGTTCCACTGTAGTCAGGCGCTCCCGGTCTTGCGTGCCGTGCGCTTATGGCTTGTCGATTCCTTGCATGGCCCAGCCGACTGCCCAGAATGCAATCGCGGCCGTGCCGAATAACAGGCCGCCGGACCCAAAGAATGCCGCCGAGCCTGCCACCAACAGCCAGACACAGCCAAGAATTTTGAATAGCGTGCCGAGGTGCATCAGTCCGGTAGGTGTTCGCATACCGTTGTCTCCGTCTTCGTGTGCACAGTCAAAGATATTTCAAGTCAATCTATCGATACGAGCGACCCGCCAATGAGCACCTTGATTTGTGATGAGAATTTTCAACGTGTTCAGTGAGGGATGTGTGCCTCTACAGTAATCGGCCATTATGTCCGGCGAAATCAAGATGCCTGAAAAACCAGTTTTTCTCTTTCTGTTTTGAGCCGTGTCATATGGCGCATGCCTCCCTGCAACAAGCTAATCGGATTGAGCGACACTGCCGGTGACGGTCGGCTAATCAATCTGCATTGAACCTTGCGTCGATCGAGGTGCAGGGTGATCACGGCCGCACCGCGCTTCGTGCATGACGTGCCGCTATTCGCGTGTTTTCTGTCGCCAGCCATCAAACGTTTGCATGCTCGATAACCCTTACTGATTTAAATTCCACTTCTTGTTTTTCGTAACGTGCCGAAATCGACATGGTTGAAGTGTAGCGGTGTACGAGCGCCCATAAGGTGTACGCCGTTGTGATGATTGACAAAGCGGGTAATAAGGAACCGCATTGTGGTTGCGCGTATGAGCCGTGAAATTCACCCGGTTTCAGGAACAATTTCAATCGCCGTCATATGCGTGAATGCTTTGCGCAAATTGCTGCCGGTTACGATTTTTTTTGGACCGTCCACCACGTAATGGAGAGGTGATGGAGAAGTGATGGAGAAGGCGGGGCTGCGAACTTTGCCGTGCGCGTCCACGCCAATCCTCACCCCACCTCTAACCGGGTTTAGCCAGAATGCACGTGGTGTATGATGCGTGCGCGATCCGGCGCGGAATGTTCCACTTGGATCGTGGAACGGCGGCGATACCATTCGCGCCGGATTGCACCTGAGCGCCAGTTTCTGTCAGTAGAACTTGAAATATAAGAATAACTAATAGCGTTCAGCCCTGTGCGCACGGATCGTTTGATGGCGCTTTCATTTCAAGATCTGGAAAACGGCCGATATCAGACCGCGCCTACGCCCGCACGTTGGCAAACTTGCATGAATTCGGTCCGACGCGATAACGGGGGTGAGATCCGAATTAAACGGATCTGCGCGCGCCATTGTTCTGCCACGTCAAATCACTGCGAGCGCTCGGCGCGCGCGAGCGATCACCGCATCGGGCGCCCGAAGACCGAACCCGCTGGATCAGCTCTTTCTCGATGTCTGCGGAATGAATGTTGTAGGCACGTGTTGAACCTTCTCGCTTCCGCATTTGGGGCAGCGCGGGTGAGCCGATTGATGTTCTGCAAGATGCTCGACGCTCTCGAACGTTTCACCACACTTTTCGCAGCGGTATTGGTAGGTCGGCATGGCAATCCTCCGGTATCGACTATGCGTCTGCGTATTAGTATGGCTCATGGTGCCGGGAACTCAATGAAGTCGCCAGATTGAATGGCACGTTCGCCGTGGCCTGACAAGAATGGCCTCATCGTGACTTAAGGGCGGCTTGAGGGACGCGACTGGCGCCGAGTGTAGGGTGATGCCGATGGTGATCGAGGGTGCGCTCTTTCCATCCAACGTACACATACCGCTTTCAAGAGGGAAGACATGCCAAAGGATGTGATTGTCTGGGGTATCCTGGGCACGGGAAAGATCAACGACAAGGTTGTGGTGCCCATGAACAGCGCGCCAAAATGCCGGGTCAAGGGCATTGCATCGCGAGATCCGAAGAGGGCTCGAGAAGCCGCCGCGAAATACGGGTTGCCGGTGGCGTACGACAGCTACGAAGCACTGTTGGCCGATCCGGAAATCGATGCGGTGTATATCCCGTTGCCCAACCACATTCACGTGGAATGGGCGATCAAATCCGTCGACGCCGGCAAGCACGTACTGTGTGAAAAACCGATTGGGCTAAATGCCGATCAGGCCGCGCAACTGGTCGCCGCCCGCGACAGGAGCGGACGATACATACAGGAAGCGTTTATGGTCCGCACGCATCCGCAATGGCTCAAGGTGCGCGCGTTGATCGACGAAGGCGCCATTGGCGAACTACGGGCGATAACCGGCGGCTTCACCTATTCCAACACCAACCCGCACGATATCCGCAACCAGAGCGAACTGGGCGGCGGCGGGCTGCTGGATATCGGCTGTTATCCGATTACGACTTCGCGTTTCGTCATTGGGCGTGAGCCACGGCGGGTAGTCGCCTTGATGGAGCGCGACCCGTCGTTCGAGGTGGACCGGCTGGGTTCCGTGATGATGGACTTCGACGGCGTACAGGCGAGTTTCTTTTATTCGACCCAGATTTACCCCTACCAGCGCATGCAGTTTCACGGCACGGCAGGGCGGATCGAAGTTGAAATTCCGTTCAATGCGCCCAACGACCAGCCGACGCGCCTTCTCGTGAGTGAACGCACAAGCGCGGGAGCGATCAACGATCGGCGGGTGGAACTGCCGGTATGCGATCAATATGGCGTGGCCGCCGCGGTGTTTGCACAGGCGATATTGAGCGGCGCTTCACAGGCCATTCCGCTGGACGACGCGTGCGCGAATATGCGGGTGATCGATGCCGTTTTCCAGTCGGCGCAATCGGGCGGCTGGGTGAGCATTCCGGAAAGTTAAGGCAGCCGCGAGCACCCGCGCGCGGGTGTTCGCGCGGGTGCTCGCGGCTGCAACTACCCCATCTTCTGCGGTCCAGCCGCTTTTCACTGTTTCAATGCGCGATCCGATGATCGATCAAATCGTTGACGACGCGCGGATCGGCCAGCGTCGAGACATCGCCCAGCTCGCCGTAATCGCCGTCGGCGATCTTGCGCAGGATGCGGCGCATGATCTTGCCTGAGCGCGTCTTCGGCAGAACCGGCGCCCATTGAATGAAGTCGGGGCTGGCGATTGGGCCGATTTCCCGGCGGACGAGCGCCACCAACGCATTCCGCAATGCCTCGGTCGGCTCGACGCCGACCTTGAGGGTCACGTAGGCGTAGATGCCCTGGCCCTTGAGCGAATGCGGATAGCCGACCACGGCTGCTTCGGCGACGTCGGGGTGCGTGACCAGCGCGCTTTCGACTTCGGCGGTGCCGAGCCGGTGCCCCGAGACGTTCACGACGTCATCGATCCGACCGGTGATCCAGTAGTCGCCGTCCGCATCGCGATAGCAACCGTCCCCTGTGTAGTATTTGCCTTCGAACTGGCTGAAGTACTGCAGCCGCATGCGATCAGGGTCGCCGTACACGTAGCGCATCTGTCCGGGCCACGAATCGAGCATGCACAGACTGCCTGTCCCTTCGCCCTCGATGACTTCTCCCTTTTCGCCGACAATCGCGGGCTGCACGCCGAAGAACGGCCGCGTGGCCGCACCGGGTTTGAGCGTCGTGGCGCCCGGCAGCGGCGTGATAAGAATGCCGCCGGTTTCCGTTTGCCACCAGGTGTCGATCACGGGACACCGTTTTTCACCGACGATTTCGTAATACCAAAGCCATGCCGCCGGATTGATCGGTTCGCCAACGGTGCCGAGCAGACGCAGCGATTTGCGCGACGTCTTCTTGACCGGGCCGTCGCCGTCGCGCATCAGGGCGCGAATTGCCGTAGGCGCGGTGTAGATGATCTGCACGCGATGCTTATCGCAGACCTGCCAGAAACGCGAGCTGTCCGGGTAATTCGGCACGCCTTCGAACATGACCGTGGTGGCGCCATTGGCGAGCGGGCCATAGACGATATAGCTGTGCCCCGTCACCCAGCCAACGTCCGCCGTGCACCAGTAAACCTCACCGTCGTGATAGTCGAAAACATACTGATGCGTAAGGGTGATGTACGTGAGATAGCCGCCTGTGGTGTGCACGACTCCTTTGGGTTTGCCGGTCGATCCGGACGTGTAGAGGATATAGAGCGGATCCTCCGCATTCATTTCTTCGGGCGGGCAGTCGGCGGAACTCTTGCTCATCAGTTCCTCATACCAATGATCGCGGCCTTCGCGCCAGTTGACCTTGCCTCCCGTACGCTTGACCACCACGCATGTGCCGACTGCGGGGCATTTTTCCATCGCCGCGTTGGCGCTTTCTTTCATCGCTATCGTGCGGCCGCCTCGGACGCCCTCGTCAGCGGTGATGAGAATGCTGGAAGCACAGTCGTGAATGCGATTCGCGAGCGCCTCGGGAGAGAACCCACCGAACACGACCGAGTGGATTGCGCCGATGCGCGCGCACGCGAGCATCGCGACGGCGATCTCGGGAATCATCGGCATGTAGATGGTGACGCGGTCGCCGCGTTTGACGCCGAGCGATTTCAGCACATTGGAGAACTTGCAGACTTCCGTATGCAGCTCGCGATAGCTGAGGGTGCGGCTGAAAGACGGATCATCGCTTTCCCAGATAATTGCGGGCTGATCGCCGCGCGTCTGGAGATGGCGGTCGAGGCAATTGCTGCTGGCGTTGAGCGTGCCGTCGTAAAACCACCGGATGCGCAGGTCCTGGCTCGCGAAGGAAACGTCTTTCACATGCGTGTATGGGCGGATCCAGTCGAGACGTTTGCCGTGCTCGCCCCAGAATCCTTCCGGATCTTCCGTCGAACGGCGGTACATCTCTTCATAGCGGGCCGCATCGGCCCAGGCACGCCTGGCCCGGTCTGCGGGCACAGGAAAGGTCTGATGCTCAGACATGGTTTCCTCCTTGAGGACGTCGCGCTGTCACGCGGGCGGCGGTGTGCCCATTCAGCCAGGCCGGCACGCCGCCGTCCAGGTACTGGCCCGTTACGCGGCTTGTGGGTGTGGTTCTGCGTAGGGGTGCGTGGGCAGCACCGTGCGCCCGAAGCTCTCATTGATCACCATTGCCGCGGACGCGTAGAACGCCAGCAAAGCGGTAATCAGGCCCGTATAGCCGCCGAGATGCGTCGCGAGCGCGGACCCGGTCCACACGCCGATGGCGAGGAGCAGATAGGTGATCCAGAGTGCGAGGAACACAAGTTGCACGGACGTGCTGGTGTGCATCGAGCCGATCCACATGTAGAACGTGAACACGCCCCATACCAGTAGATACCAGCCGACGAACGCTGCCGGCACCTTCGTGCCGAGGAATGCGACGAACAGCGCGAAAGACCACCAGAACGCGCCATAACTGAGGAATGCCACCGTCCCGAGCGTATTGCCGCGCGGAAATTCGAGTATGCCCGCAATCATTTGCGCCGTACCGCCGAACGCGAACGCGAGCGCCAGCACGAGCCCCATCGCGTCGGCATTGAACCAGCCGGCGTTGACCATGCTGAGCATCCAGGTTGTGAATGCAAACCCGGCGAGTCCGAGGGGCGCCGGATTGGAAAGATTGCCACCCATGATTTGCCTCCATGGTCATTGTTTCCAATTGCCAACTGCCAACTGCCGAGCAATCGGCGGCGGCATGACGGGCGGCCCGTCGCCGGTTTACTCGACCACATGCCGTGGACGACACGGCATTTACTTCACTGTTGCTCGGTGCGCAAAACGCGTGCCGGATGCGGCACGCGATTGTCTGAAGTTTGATTCGGGCCGCGCACCGGGATGAGCCCGCGTGCGCTGCACAATCACAGCGCTGCCGCGACGCGCACTGATACCCGCAGTAAAAGCGGAATGGTTGATGCTTATTATAGGTCGTCCATCATGGCGCGATATTTCGTTTCGCGCGCGGATTGGCTGGGAATATCAAGCCTGAATGGCGTATTTGCAGCGTTGTCGCCGATTGGATCGGAAGGCGAAGATACGACGTAATCCTGATGGAATTGAAATGCGTGGCGGGCCACGCGTAACGTGATAAACGGCCGGTGTTAATGCGGAAAATCGGCGCACTTCGCGTCAATTACGAGAATGCCTTGGCACGCGCGGTGCGATTTGAGAAGATAGCCCGTCGCGCCAGCGCGCCAAAAAAATCGATGGAGACAGGACGATGACTGCGAGCCGCATGCCCCGCCATGAGGGCATCTTTCCCGTCGTGCCGACCACGTTCACCGAAACCGGTGAACTGGATCTCGAAAGCCAGAAACGCGCGGTCGATTTCATGATCGACGCGGGCTCGGATGGGTTATGCGTATTGGCGAATTTCTCCGAGCAATTCGCGCTGTCCGACGACGAACGCGACGTGATCACACGCACCGTGCTCGAACATGTCGCGGGGCGCGTGCCTGTAATCGTGACCACGACGCACTACGGCTCGCAAGTCTGCGCGGCGCGCAGCCGGCGTGCGCAGGAACTGGGCGCGTCGATGGTGATGCTGATGCCGCCGTATCACGGCGCGACGTTCCGCGTACCGGAAACGCAGATCTACGAGTTCTACGCGCGTGTTTCCGATGCTATCGATATCCCGATCATGATTCAGGACGCGCCTGCCGCGGGCACGGCGCTTTCAGCTGCGTTTCTCGCGCGCATGGCGAAAGAAATCGAGCATGTGGGGTACTTCAAGATCGAAACGCCCGGCGCGGCGAACAAATTGCGCGAACTGATTCGCATCGGCGGCGAGGCCGTGGTGGGTCCGTGGGACGGTGAAGAGGCGATCACGCTGCTGGCGGACCTCAACGCGGGCGCGACCGGATCGATGACGGGCGGCGGCTTTCCGGACGGCATTCGCCCGATCATCGTCGCGCACCGCGAGGGCCGCTTCGACGACGCCTTCGCGCTCTATCAGCGCTGGCTGCCGCTCATCAATCACGAGAACCGCCAGGCGGGATTGCTCGCCGCGAAATCGCTGATGCAAGAGGGCGGCGTGATCGCGTGCGAGCTGCCGCGCCATCCGTTGCCGCCCATGCATCCCGAGACGCGCGCCGAACTGATCGCCATTGCACGCCGGCTCGATCCGCTCGTGCTGCGCTGGGCGCATTGATGTCTTCGCAACTTCATGCACCCATCGAGGAAATCACCATGAATGCGTCGTATGCGTTGGCTGTCGTCGGCGTCGGCAAGATTGCGCGCGACCAGCATCTGCCCGCCATCGCGGCGAATCCGGGCTTCACGCTCGTCGCCGCTGCGAGCCGCAATGCGCAGGTCGAGAGCGTGCGCAATTACACCGATATCGGCGCATTGCTGGCCGCCGAACCCGGTCTCGATGCGGTCTCGCTCTGCGCGCCGCCGCAGGTGCGCTACGCGCAGGCGCTGGCCGCGCTTCGAGACGGCAAGCACGTCATGCTGGAGAAACCGCCGGGCGCGAGTGTGAGCGAAGTGGAAGCGCTGCGCGATCTTGCCCGCGCGCACGGCCGCACGCTCTTCGCGACGTGGCATTCGCGCTACGCAAGCGCAGTTGAACCCGCACGCGCCTGGCTCGCGACGCGCACGATCCGCGCGGTGCACGTGCGCTGGAAAGAGGATGTGCGGCGCTGGCATCCGGGGCAGCAATGGATCTGGGAGCCGGGCGGCCTCGGCGTGTTCGATCCGGGCATCAACGCGCTTTCTATCGTGACGCGCATGTTGCCGCGCGAGGTGCTGCTGCGCGGCGCGACCCTGCACGTTCCCGCCGATTGTTCGACGCCGATCGCAGCCGAACTGGACTGCATCGATACCGATGGCGTGCCCGTGCGCGCCGAATTCGACTGGCGGCACGGCCCGGTCGAGCAATGGGAGATCGACGTCGAAACGACGGATGGGCTATTGGCGCTGAGCGAAGGCGGCAAGCGCCTCGTCATTGCGGGCGAGCCCGTTGCGCTTGCACCCGAGCGCGAATATCCGGCGCTTTACGAGCGCTTTCACTGGCTGATCGCGCACGGCGCGGAAGATGTCGACGTGCGCCCGCTGCGTCTCGTGGCCGATGCGTTCCTGCTCGGCCGTCACGTCGAAGTCGAACCTTTCGGTGTTTGACAAGTGGTTGATCAACCAACCATCAATCGCCGATCAACCAGCAGTCAACCACCAGTCAATCACCGGTCAACCACGAACCGGCCGCTCCGGTTCGAGCGCCGCACCGCCGAGGATCGTGTTGGCGTCGGCGCGCGCGTTGTCGAGCTGCACGACGCTCGCCTGGCGCGCGGCCAGCGCGTCGTGATGCTCGATTGCCGTGAGAATCGCCTTGTGGCGCGGCAGTGAAAGGGCGTGCGTATTCGGGTGCCGGCTCGTGAGCTTGATCGATTCAGAAAGCGCGAGCGAGAGCATATTGCCGATATACGCGAGCATGTCGTTATGCGTGGCCGCCATGATCGCGCGGTGAAATTCCAGATCGGGTTCGAGCAGTTCGGCTGCGGTGCGCGCACGTTCCATGCGCGCGTAAGCGGTGCGGATACGCGCGACGTCTTCCTCGCTGCCCGAGATGGCGGCGAGCGCGGCGGCGGCGGGCTCGATGATCTGGCGCACCGTCATGAGCGACTGGAAAAACGCGCCTTCGGGAATGCTGTTGACGGTCCAGTAGAGCACGTCCGGGTCGAGCATGTGCCACTCTTCGCGCGGCCGCACCACGCTGCCCACGCGCGGCTTGGAAACGACAAGGCCTTTGGCCACGAGGACGCGCGTCGCCTCGCGCAGCACCGGACGGCTCACGCCGTACGCTTCGCAAAGCGTCGGCTCGGGCGGCAAGCGCTGGCCCGGCGCGAACCGGCCACTGACGATTTGCATGCCCAGTTCCTGCACGATGCGGCCGTGCATGCTCTTGCGATTCTGCAGATTGCGATAATTCATTTTTTCCCGGCTGGTGCGGTCTGGCCGGTTACCCCCTCGTTGGTGGTCAGTGCGCGCCGTTGGAGCGCATCGCGCGGTATTCCCGCCGCACGATGTCCATCAGCTCCGGCACCGACGTTTGTGCGCTGTGCTGCTCGAACGTCACGCGGCCGCGCTGCATGAGCATGATGCGGTCGGCGATGTCGAGTGTCTGCGCATAGTTGTGCATGATCATAATAATTGAGAGCCCCCCTTTTTCCTTGAGGCGCAACACGAGATCGATGATGAGTGCGGCCTCGCGCGCGCCCATCGCGGCGAGCGGTTCGTCGAGCAGCAGGATCTTCGCATCGGAATGGACGGCGCGCGCCACCGCGATGGCCTGGCGCTGGCCGCCCGAAAGGCGCTCCACGGGCAAATCGACCGAAGGTACATGCACGCCGATGTCGTCGAGACACTGCGCTGCGAGTTCGCGCATGCGGGCATGATCGAGCAGACGGAACGGGCCGCGCCGCACGATTTCTCGGTTCAGGAACATGTTGTGATAAATGCTGAGCGAATTTGCGAGCGCGAGATCCTGATACACGCACTCGATGCCGAGCGCGCGTGCGTGATCGACGGAGCGCATCAGCATTTCCTGGCCATTCACGTAGAGCGTGCCGCTCGTCTGCTGATGAAACCCGGTCAGGATCTTCACGAGCGTGGACTTGCCCGCGCCGTTATCGCCGAGGATGCCGAGAATCTCGCCTTTGCCGAGCGTAAACGACACGCCGTCGAGCGCCGTCACCGCGCCGAAGCGTTTGACGAGGTGGTCGCCGCGCATCGCAAGCGCGGCGCTTTCCGCAACGTTTGCTGCCGCGTTTGCAGACGCGTTAGCTGACGCGGCTGCGTCGGGTTGCCGCTCGACCGGCTCGACCATTAGCTGCTCCCTTTGCGCCGGATTCGTCCGACGTGAATGTTGAAGACCATCGCGGCGAGAATGGCGGCGCCGAGGATGATGTTGAACGTGAACGCGTTGATGCCGATGAGCGTGAAGCCGTCGTTGAGAATGCCGAGCACCGCCGCGCCGATCAGACCGCCGATGATCGTGCCCGAGCCGCCCGTGAGCGGCGTGCCGCCGATCACGGCGGCGGCGATGGCGAGAAAGGTGATCTGGTTGCCGCCGGCCTGCGGATCGATGGAGGTGATGCGAAAGCCTTCGAGAATGCCGGTGAGGCCCGCGAGCATCGCGGCGATGATGAAGTTGCCGAGCCGCAGCCGGTTCACGTGAATGCCCGCCTCGCTCGCGCCGAGCGGGTTCGCGCCCGCCGCCTGCGTATGCAGCCCCCAGCGCGTGTGGCGCAGCAGAATATGCATGGCGATCGCGAGCCCGAAGGTCCAGAGTATTTCGCTGTAGCCCCACGCGCCCATGATGTTCGCGAAGGTCGTCGATCCCGGCGCCTCGACCGGCGTGCCGCGCGAGACCGTGAGCGTGATCCCGTTGATCAGAAAGAGCGTGCCGAGCGTCGTCACGAACGAGGGCAGACGCAGCCACACGGTGACCGCGCCGTTCACGAAGCCGACGAGCGCCGCCGCGGCGAGTCCCGCGATCAGCGCGAGCCACATGGGTGTGCCCGCATCGTTCGCGAACACCATCATGAACGGCGCGAACGCGAACACCATGCCCGCCGAAAGATCGATATCGCCGCCGATCATCAGCATGATTTCGCCGAACGCGATGATCGCGACCGGCGCGACGAATTGCGAGAGATTGACGAGACTCGCATTCGTCAGAAGGAAATCATGATTGGCGAACTCGAAGTACGCGGCGAGCAGCACCGCGACCAGCAGAATGCGCAGCTCCGCTGACCACTGTGCGAGGAGGAGCCCGCGCGGCCGCGCGGGCCGCGCCGGGACTTCGACTTTGCGGGGTTCGTCCACAGTACCCATCACGATTTGATCGGGCCTCTCATTTGAAGGATCTGCGCCTTGGTGCTCTTGCCTTCATAGCGCGTCGACGTGTTGAGGTACGGCTCGACCGTGTCCTTCGTCACGAATTTCAGGCCCGTGTTGACGTTCGCCGGTCCGACGAGGCCACCCGAAGCAAGCGTCACGAACGCCTGCATCACCGTATAGAAGCCCTGCACGTACGGCTGCTGGTCGATGGTGAAGTCGAGGAAGCCTTCGTGGATGAGCTGGACGGTGGTCGGCAGCAGATCGAAGCCGCCGCCGTGCACGCCCTTCGCAGGCAGGTTCTGTTCCTTCATCACCTCCGCGACGCCCTGCGTGCTGCCCGCGTCGACCGCGAACATGCCCTTCAGGTCCTGGTGGCCGAGGTAAAACGCCTTGATCTTCGAGAGTTCCTCGTTGACGGTCGCGCCCGTCGCCACGGTCTGGATGTCGATCTTTTTGCCCGACTTCTTGATCGCGTCGGATGCGCCGTCAAGACGCGGCTGGATGTTCAACTGGCCCGGCGTCGCGATGAAGAGGCCGACAAGGCCGCTGTCGATGAGGCTCACGATGCGCTCGCCCATCTGGTAGCCCGAGAGATACAGGTCCTGGCCGATATACGAGAGACGCGGGTTGCTCTTGCCGCGCGGTGCATCGGCGTTATAGGCGAACACCGGAATGCCCGCGTCAAGCGCCGCCTGGATCGGCTTGTCGAACGCAGTGGGGTCGACGATGGGGACCGCAATCGCGTCGGCCTTGGCGGCAATCGCGGCGTTCACGGCGCGCACCATTTCGCCCGCATCCGAGGTGGCCGACCCGGTCCACTGATAATCCATGCCGAGCAGCCCGCACGCGTCCTGAATGCCGTATTGCGTGGGCACGAAGAACGGGTTCGTCGTGACGTGGTTCACGAATACGACCTTCCACTTCTTGTGCGCGGGGAATGGCGCTTCGGCAGCCTGTGCCGCCGAAATCAGTCCGCCCGATCCCGCGCCGAGCGTGCCGAGCAGCGAAAGCGCCGCGCCGAGTCCCGCACCCTGCAACAGGCCGCGTCGGCCTGCACTTACGTCGTCCTGCCGGTCTTGCCCGCCTTCCCGTTCTTGCGCCATGTCTTCCTCCGGTTGTTTTCGTGGATCAAGTGCATGCACATTCACGACGGCACCGGGCGGCGCGCCGACGTCCCTGGAGACGCCGCGGATTGAAGGATGTGGAGACCGTGCCGAACGGTACGTCGAAAATGGTAATGCAGCGTTTTCACGGGGCCTAATGCACGTATACCCGTAATAAGTCGGACTATTGTCAGGTGCGGCAGGATCGATTCGCGTGCGCCATGCGTGCCATAGATGCCATAGATGCCATACGCGCCGTACGGCACGCCTGCCGCGGCCCGCCGATGCGCGAGCGGACCCGCCGCGCCGATCCGTATGTCCATTGGTGCGACGACGTAGCTCATGCGCGTGGCGGCGCCGAGGCGAGCTTCGCCTGGTCGAGCGGCGCGGCGTTGCGCGTTCGCGTGCCACGGTTCATGGGCGCGCCCATGCCGGTTCCCGCCGACTTGCGCCGCGCCGCGTGCCGCTCGGTTGCGCGTTGGAGCAGACAAAACGCGCAGAGCAGCGCGCCGATCACGATACGCGTCCACCACGAACTGAGCGTGCCGTCGAACGTGATGAGCGTCTGAATGGTTCCGAGAATCCCCACGCCGAATACGGAGCCGATCACATAGCCCACGCCGCCCGTGAGCAGCGTGCCGCCGATCACGGTGGCGGCGATGGCGTCGAGTTCCATGCCTTGCGCCTGCAGCCCGTAGCCCGAAAGCACGTAAAGCGTGAATACGACGCCGCCGAGCGCGGAGCAGAAACCCGAAAGCGCGTAGACGCCGATCTTCGTGCGCGCGACGGGCAGGCCCATGAGCAGCGCAGAGCGCTCGTTGCCGCCGATTGCATAGACGTTGCGGCCGAAGCGCGTGAAGTGGGCGATGACGATGCCTGCCGCGAGCATGGCGAGCGCGATCAGCGCGCCCGTGTTCAGCGAGCCGCTGCCAATGGGGATGTTGAACTCCGAAAGCGCATGAAAATCCGCGCTGTTGATCGGGATGGACTGCGTGGTGATCAGAAAACAGGTGCCGCGCGCGAGGAACATGCCCGCGAGCGTGACGATGAACGGCTGCAGCCGGAAATAGTGGATCAGTGCGCCCATGCCGGCGCCGTAGAGCGCGCCGCAGGCGAGCACGATCGGCACGATGACGGCCACGGGCCAGTGCAGGCGTTCGGACATCACGGCGCAGAGGATCGTGGCGAGCGCAACGACCGCGCCCACCGAAAGATCGATGCCGCCCGAGATGATGACAAACGTCATGCCGATTGCGACGATCAGCAAGAACGCGTTATCGACCAGCAACCCGAACAGCACCTGCAGCGAGAAGAATCCGGTGTACATCACCGAGCCGAAGCCGAACAGGGCGACGAACAGCAGCACCGTGACGGCGATGGGCAGCACGCGCGGATCGGCGAAGCGCGCGGCGCTGCGGCGGCAGGCGGCGAGCGGTGCGAAGGGCGGGGCGAAGCGGCTCATGCGTTCGGTTCCTCTCTTTCTCAGGCACGCGCACGCGCTCGCGCGCGGCGCACATTGGCGGCCCGCCGCAGTTGCTGCGCGGCAAACGCACGGGCCGCCGGCGACTGGATCAGCGTCACGAGCAGCACGACGACGGCCTTGACGACGAGCGTGGCCTCCGGCGGCACGCCGATGGAATAGGTCGTATACGTGAGCGTCTGGATGATGAGCGCGCCGAGCACCGTGCCCGCGAGGCTGAAGCGCCCGCCCGCGAGCGAGGTGCCGCCGAGCGTGACGGCGAGGATCGCGTCGAGTTCGAGCAGCAGGCCCGCGTTGTTGCCGTCGGCGCTGCGCACGTTCGAGCTGATGAGGATGCCTGCGATGGCGGCGGTCAGGCCGCAGAACGCGTAGGTGCCGAACACCACGGCCTGCGACGACAGACCGGCGAGCCGGGCCGCCACGGGATTCACCCCGATCGAACGGATGAAGAGTCCGAGCGCGGTCTGGTTGACGATGAGCACGGTGACGATCGTGACGGCGAGCGCGATCCACACGTCGCACGGTACGAGCGCGAAGTAGCCGCCGCCCGCGAACAGATAACCGGGCGCGCCGATGGGAATGATCTGCCCGCCGGTGAGCAGTTGCGCGACGCCGCGCCCGGCCACCATCAGGATCAAGGTGGCGATGATCGGCTGCATGCCGACGAAGGCCACGAGCAATCCATTCCACATGCCCGCGAGCAGGCCCACGGCGAGCGCCGCGCCGAAGGCGGCGGGCACGCGCGACGGATCGTCGGCGAGCACGGTCGCAGCAGCGGCGCCTGCGATGGCCACCACGGCGCCCACCGAAATGTCGATGCCGCGCGTGGCGATCACGAGCGTCATCCCGAGCGACACCACGACGAGCGGTGCGGCGTTCATCAGAATGTCGATGGGCGCGCCGAACAGGTGCCCGGAGAGCAGGGTGATCGAGAGGAAATTCGCGCGGTGCGCAACGTCGATGGCGAACAGGCACACGAGCGTCGCCGCCGGCCATACGAGCGGATTCCGGAACAGCGTGGACAGGCGCATCATCGGCGGCCTCCGGCGATCAGGTCGTAGACCTCGTCTTCGGAGCGGCCGTGACCGTTCAGCTCGGCCACCTTGCGGCGGTCGCGCAGCACGGCGATGCGGTCGCTCACGCGCACCACTTCGCCGATCTCCGACGAGATGAACAGAATGCCGAGCCCCTTCGCGCACAGCGCGCGCACGCGATCCATGATTTCGAACTTCGCGGCGACGTCGATGCCGCGCGTGGGCTCGTCGAGTATCAGCAATTTAGGCTCCGTCGCGAGCCAGCGTGCGAGCAGCACCTTCTGCTGATTGCCGCCCGAGAGCAGGCCGATGGGCTGCTCGGCGTCGTGCGCCTTGATGCCGAGTTGCGCGATGTATGCGTTGGCAAGCTCGCGTTGCCGCGCGCGGCT
Organism: Paraburkholderia sp.; assembly: GCF_024281035.1. Lineage (GTDB taxonomy): Bacteria > Pseudomonadota > Gammaproteobacteria > Burkholderiales > Burkholderiaceae > Paraburkholderia. Next base: position 29,032 of record NZ_JAMXLH010000062.1, on the reverse strand, counting down.
GATCATGCGCCACCAGCCGCGTCGCGCCTGCAGCGCGAGCACGATGTTCTCGCGGATCGAGAGGTCCGCGACGACGCCTTCCTTCTTGCGGTCCTCGGGACAGTACGCCATGCCGTGGCGCACCGCATCGCGCGGCGAGGACAGCTTCACGGTTGCGCCGCCAATCGATACGTCGCCCGTGTCCGCGCGCTCCGCGCCGAACAACAGGCGCGCGGTTTCCGTGCGCCCGGAGCCGAGAAGCCCCGCGAGACCGAGTATCTGGCCAGGCTGCACGTCGAGGTCGAGCGGACTGAGCACGCCGCGGCGCGCCACGCCGCGCGCGCTCAGATAAGGCGCGGCCTGTGCGCTGTTCGCCGGGGCCGATTGCGTTTCGACCGGTTCGAGCCGTTCGCGCGCAAGCTGCTGGCCGACCATCTTCGCGACCAGCGTTTGCACGGGCAGATCGGCTGCCGGATATTCGCCTTCGCGCTCGCCGTTGCGCATGACCGTGATGCGATCGGAGATCGCGTAGGTCTGTTCGAGAAAGTGCGTGACGAACAGAATCGCGATGCCCGCGTCCCTCAGCTTGCGCAGGACTTCGAAAAGCCGCGTGACTTCGCTGTCGTCGAGGCTCGAAGTCGGTTCGTCGAGAATCAGGATGCGCGCATCCACCGACATGGCGCGTGCAATCGCCACCATTTGCTGCATCGCGATGGGATACGTGTCGAGCGATTGCGTGACGTCGAGCGCGAGATTCAGTTCGCCGAGCGCTTCCTCCGCGCGTCGGTGAATCGACTTCCAGTCGATCAGGCCGTGCCGCCGTGGCTGACGCCCCGCGAAGATGTTTTCCGCGACCGAGAGATTCGGGCAGAGATTCACCTCCTGATAGAGCGTCTGAATCCCGGCCGCTTCCGCTTCAAGCGGCGTCGAGAATTGCACCGGCGCGCCAGCGAGCCGGATTTCTCCTGCTTCGGGCTGATGCACGCCGGTCAGGACGTTGATGAGGGTCGATTTACCGGCGCCGTTCTGACCCATCAAGGTGTGGATCTCGCCGGGAAAGAGCCGGAAATCGACGTTCACGAGCGCGCGCACGCCCGGAAACGTGCGCGACAGCCCGTGGGTTTCAAGAATCGGAGAGGCGCTCATAAAGTGACCGGTACGCAAGAGCGGGTGGCACGCACGAGGCGTGTCACCCGCCGCCTGCGGATTTCAGTACTTGCGCGACGGCAGCACCTGCGCCGCCACGTTCATCGGGAACACCGTCTCGTTCGTCACGATGCGCTTGGGCAACTGCTTGCCCGCCACGACGTCCTTCACGGCGGACATCAATTGCGGCCCGAGCAGCGGGCTGCATTCGACGTCGACGTTCATCTTGCCCGCGATCATCGCCTCGAAGCCGCCCTTGGTCGCGTCGAACGACACCACGCTGATGTCCTTACCCGGCTTCAAACCGGCTTCCTCCATCGCCTGGATCGCGCCGAGCGCCATGTCGTCGTTATGCGCGTAGACCACGTTGATCTTGTTGCCGTAGGTCTTGGCGAACGCCTCCATCACCTGCTTGCCGCCCGCGAGCGTGAAGTCGCCGCTCTGCGACGCGATGATCTTGAACTTCGGATCGTTCTTGATCACTTCCATGAGGCCCGCATGGCGATCGTTGGCGGGCGCGGAGCCCACTGTGCCCTGGAGCTCGACGATGTTGACCGGACCGGCGTCGTTCTTGTAGTGCTCTTCAAGCCAGTGGCCGCCGCGGTGGCCTTCCTCCATGAAGTCGGAGCCGATCATCGTTACGTAAAGCGAAGTGTCCTTTACGTCGATATTGCGGTCGGTAAGGATCACCGGAATATGCGCGCGCTTTGCTTCCTGCAGCACCGGCTCCCAGCCCGATTCGACCACGGGCGAGAACGCGATCACGTCCACTTTTTGCGCGATGTACGAGCGGATCGCCTTGATCTGGTTTTCCTGCTTTTGCTGGGCGTCCGAGAATTTCAGGTTGATGCCCGCATCTTTTGCCGCCTGTTTGACGGACACTGTATTGGCGGTCCGCCACGCACTTTCCGCGCCGACCTGGGCGAAGCCCAGTGTGATCTGCTTGTCCTCGGCGTGGCCGGGGCCTGCCGCGAATGCGAACGCGGCCGCCATGAGCCCGCCCGCGACCATGCGAGTTGCCAGTTTCATGCGTGTCTCCAATGTAGCTTGCGTTGTATTCGTTTAATTCAGGGCGCTACACCCATCGTCCAATACGGCCGGAAACTTCCACGAGCGTGGCGCGCCTTTGAGACTGCCAACATCACTACCGAGGTCAATAGTCAAACCATATACACGGAGTATTGGGGTTTCGATGGGTGTTTACCCGGTCGCTTCGGTGCATATAGTCATGCTATTTATAGTACATCGTCACCAAAAAGGCACTGCCATGAACGCGCATACGAAGAAGCTTCGCTCGGCCGCGTGGTTCGGTACGGTCGACAAAAACGGCTTCATGTATCGAAGCTGGATGAAGAACCAGGGTATCCCCGATCACGAGTTCGACGGCCGGCCGATTATCGGCATCTGCAACACCTGGTCCGAACTCACGCCTTGCAACGCGCACTTTCGCCAGCTTGCCGAGCGCGTGAAGCGCGGCGTCTACGAAGCCGGGGGTTTTCCCGTCGAATTTCCGGTGTTCTCCAATGGGGAATCGAATCTGCGGCCTACCGCGATGTTCACGCGCAATCTCGCCTCGATGGACGTCGAAGAAGCGATACGGGGCAATCCGATTGACGCCGTCGTGCTGCTTGTGGGCTGCGACAAGACCACGCCCGCACTGCTGATGGGCGCCGCGAGCTGCGACGTGCCCGCAATCGTCGTGAGCGGCGGGCCGATGCTCAACGGCAAACACGAAGGGCGCGATATCGGCTCGGGCACCGTGGTCTGGCAGTTGAGCGAGCAGGTGAAAGCCGGGCGCATTTCGATTCATGAATTCATGTCGGCGGAAGCGGGCATGTCGCGTTCGGCGGGCACCTGCAACACCATGGGCACCGCTTCGACCATGGCCTGCATGGCCGAGGCGCTCGGCGTGACGCTGCCGCACAACGCGGCGATTCCCGCCGTCGATGCGCGCCGTTATGTGCTCGCGCAACTTTCCGGCATGCGCATCGTCGAGATGGCGCTGGAGGATCTGCGCCTCTCGAAGCTGCTCACACGCGAGGCGTTCGAGAACGCGATCCGCACGAACGCGGCCATCGGCGGCTCGACCAACGCGGCCATTCATCTGAAGGCGATTGCGGGACGTATTGGCGTGCCGCTAGAACTCGACGACTGGACCCGCATTGGGCGCGGCACGCCCACCATCGTCGATCTGCAGCCCTCGGGCCGGTTTTTGATGGAAGAGTTCTACTACGCGGGCGGCCTGCCCGCCGTGTTGCGCCGTCTTGGCGAAGCCGGGCTGCTGCCGCACCCGGACGCGCTCACCGCCAACGGCAAATCGCTCTGGGAGAACGTGCGCGAAGCGCCCATTCACGACGCGGAGGTGGTCCGGCCGCTCGACAAGCCGCTCGTGCACGACGGCGGGCTGCGCGTGCTGCGCGGCAACCTCGCGCCGAACGGCGCGGTGCTGAAGCTATCGGCGGCGACGGCTTCGCTGCTCAGGCATCGCGGACCCGCCGTGGTGTTCGAGGATTTCGACGACTACAAGCGGCGCATTGCCGATCCCGGTCTCGACGTCACGCCCGACTCGGTGCTCGTGATGAAGAACTGCGGACCGAAGGGTTATCCGGGCATGGCCGAGGTCGGCAACATGGGCTTGCCGCCGAAACTGCTCGAAGCGGGCGTGACCGACATGGTGCGCATTTCGGATGCGCGCATGAGCGGCACCGCGTATGGCACCGTGGTGCTGCACGTCGCGCCCGAGGCGCGCGCGGGCGGACCGCTTGCCGTCGTGCGCGACGGCGACTGGATCGAGCTGGACTGCGACGCGGGAACGCTGCGCGTCGATATCGGCGACGACGAGATTCGCGCGCGTCTCGCGCAGTGGGCGAAGACGCAGGAGGATGAGCCCGTGCAGCTCGGCGGCTATCGCAGTCTCTACATCGACCACGTGCTGCAAGCCGATGAAGGCTGCGACTTCGATTTCCTTGTCGGCTGCCGCGGCGCCGACGTGCCGCGGCATTCGCATTGAAGCGGGCTGCGGCTCGTATCGACGCGATCCGGATCAGGAGGACAAACCGTGAATGCACATGACGGTTCACGAACGCATCGAGCGATGGACCGCGCAGCGTCGGCATGCGCGAAGGCCCGTTTTTAAGGGCGATGTGAAGGTGAACAAAACGAAAATGGCCCGCACTGTCTGCGGGCCATTTCGGGGCGCGGGCGCCGGGTCGAAACCACCGGAATACCCACGTCAGAGCGCTTCGAAGCGCAACGGCGATTCATCAGCTCAATAGCTTACTGGCCTTGCTGCGACGAACCGTTCGCCACGCCGCCGACTGCGGCGTTTTCAGCAGCGACGCGGGCTTCGGCAGCCTGAATGTTTGCCGGGTAGTCATACGGGTTCGCGCGCGACGGGTTGTAGCCGGCCTTTTCGATCTGAACCAGTTCTGCACGCACTTGCGCGCGGGTCATCGGCTGGTTCGATTGGGCGAAAACAGCAACCGGAGCGGCAAGGGTAGCGGCGATAACAACAGCTTGAACGAGCGATTTCATGACTATTACCTCCAAGATTTGTCTTTTTCGGCTGCCGAAAGGGTTGTATGCAGCACTGAGGCAAGTGTAGGAGTCTGTAGGATTAGGGTAAATACCTAAAAAACGAATTCACTGTTCTCCGCGCGTAAACAATCCGGACTGAACAGGGCTGCTGAGCATCGATTTTTGACCGGATCCGCGGCAATACGGCCAATGAGGCGGAACCGCCGGCCCATGCGGCGCGCGAGCGCGGCAACAGCGGAGCGCCACGGGCGCCGGAGCCGGATTTCGATGCTTTTGTCTGATGATTAAACCGACCAGGGTGGCCGGCTTGCGCGTCTGGGCGACGGCGAGGCGCACACCGGCCGGAGCCGGTGTGGCCTGCGACGAGAGAGCGGGTTTGCGTCAGGGAATGCGGCGACGGGCCGTCGCACAGGCACAGGCGGCCAAGGCGCGACGCGTCACTTCACGGTCTGGACGACTTCGAAACCTTCGAACTCCGGATGACCGAGATACAGCGTGCGGCTCGTGCTACCCGCGGTGCGATGCGCCGCGCGAAACGCGTCCGAGCGGGTCCAGTCCTCGAACGCCGTGCGGCTCGCCCACACGGTGTGGCTCGCGTAGAGCACGTGGTCGTCGCGCTGCTGGCCTTTGAGCAGATGAAATTCGACGAAACCGGGCACGTCCTTGAGATGCGTGTCGCGGTTGAGCCACACGTCCTCGAAGGCGGCTTGCTCATCCAGCGCAACCTTGAAGCGATTCATGGCGATATACATGCCGTGGTCCTCTTCTGTTTCGATGTCGGTTCAATGCCGGCTCGATGCGCCGCGCGCGCTCACGCCGGACGGACTTCGATTATAGGCGCGCGATGCCTGGCTCAAGCCATCTCGCCGACCATCTCGTTCACCTCGACCGGCACGCGGCGTGCAAGCGCGCACATGAGTTCATAGCCGATCGTGCCCGACGCCTCGGCGACTTCGTCCACCTTCACCCGATCGCCCCAGAGTTCGACTGTCGAGCCAATGGCCGCTTGCGGGCACGGCGTGAGATCGACGGTCAGCATATCCATGGAAACGCGCCCGACGATGCGCGTGCGCACGCCATCGACGGCAATCGGCGTGCCGCTCGGCGCGTGGCGGGGATAACCGTCGGCGTAGCCGCATGCGACCACGCCGATTCGCATCGGCTGGTCGGCCCTGAACGTGCGCCCGTAACCGACGGTTTCTTGCGGCGCGAGCGTTTGCACGCCGATGATGCGGCTCGTGAGCGTCATCGCCGCGCGCAGTCCGAAGCCCGCAACGTCGCGCGCGACGCCCGTGGGCGACGCGCCGTAGAGAATCGTGCCGGGCCGCACCCAGTCGCGGTGCGCGCGCGGATGCCAGAGCACGCCCGCCGAGTTCGAGAGCGACTGCTCGCCGGGCATGCCCTGCGTGACGGCATCGAATTCGTCGAGCTGCCAGTCGATGGCGCCGTCATCGGCCGTGGCGAAATGGTTCATGAGTCCCACGGAGCCGACCGACGGCAGCGCCTTTGCACGCTCCCACGCGTCGCGGAACACCTGCGGACGAAAGCCGAGCCGGTTCATGCCGGAGTTCATTTTCAGCATGATGTCGATGAGCCGGCGCGGCCTGGCCGCCGCGAGCAGTTGCAACTGCTCGTTGCAGTGGATAGCGACGGTGAGGCGATGGCTGTCGGCGAGTTCGACGTCGACGGGCTCGAAGATGCCTTCGAGCAGCAAGATCGGCTTCGTCCAGCCGAGTTCGCGCACGCGCACCGCTTCGTCGAGATCGAGCAGGGCGATGCCGTCTGCCTGCGCGAGCGCGGGGTAAATGCGCTCGATGCCGTGACCGTAGGCGTTGGCTTTAACGACGGTCCAGACCCGGGACGTCGGCGTCATCTGCTTGATGAGTCCGATGTTGTGGCGGACGGCTTCGGGATGAATACGGGCGGTGATGGGACGCGGCATGACGGTTTGTGATTCGGAGATGATTGGCCTGCGCCGCCCGTTTTGCAGGCAGCGCACTTAGCTTGGGCTAGTGGATTGCGCAATCATATTGATCTTCTGGTAGTTATATCTAATGTATTTGAACAAATTTTTAGACGAATAAACTGCTTCGGTGCGTGTGGACGAGAAATCGTCTCAGCGCGCCGCATCGGCACGCGTACATCAGGCGCGTTTCGTCGCTCGCGTCGCTTTCGAGTTCCAGCGCGTAATCGATGAACAGTTCCTCGCCCGCATCGATATCGCAGATCGCGTCGATGAATACGCGATCGCCAATTTCGATCGTTTCGCAATTCGCCGCGCACGCGTGATTGAGCCAGCGTGCGCCGTTGCCGCCACGTCCGCCATCGATCACGCGGCCGTTGGAGAGTCCGAACAGAAACGTATGCGCGCAGTCGGCGCGCGATTGCCAGTGGCGCGCCGCCTCGCGCCACGTGGTCACCTTGCCCCGGTATTCGAAGATCCGCTCGCCCGCGCGCAACGCGCACAGGGCAAAGACGCCCCGGCCATGCACGGGGGAGTGTCGCACTGAAACTCGTCTCATGATGATCGCGCTCGTTTGGATGGCGCGCAGTATAGGCGTCCAATATTCGCGCGGTGTGAATGTCGCGTGACGCCGCTTTTGTTGGACGATTGAATTCGCGCACGTACAATCGCGCATTCATCGAATGCGACACGGCATCTTAGCGATGCTAAAGATTGGTGAGAAAATTCGCGCCTTAAGCGCCATTGCTTTGACGCACGATTTACGCTTGATTCACGCGTGATCGGCTCGCAAGACGTCAGCCGATCGCCCCACTCACCACCCTCGCGGGAGCAGACCTTGACACAGCGCCTCAACGAATTCGGGCAACCCATTGGCGAGCCGGTTGCTGGCTGGACACCGCGCGAGCGGCCCGCCGATGTCACCCTGACCGGAACCTGGTGCCGCCTCGAGCCGCTCGACGCGGCGCGCCACGCGGACGAGCTGGATCGCGCCTTTCGCGCCGCGCCGGATCAGCGGAACTGGACCTATCTTTCCGCCGGCCCGTTCGACACCAGCGAGGATTACCGCCGCTACGCCGAAGGCGCGGCGCGCAGCACGGATCCGAAGCACTATGCGGTGATCGACCTCAAGACGGGCCGCGCGGTCGGCACGCTGGCGCTGATGCGGCAGGACCCGGCCAACGGCGTGATTGAAGTCGGCAGTGTGACGTTCTCGCCGCAGCTTCAGCAGACGCCGCTTTCCACCGAAGCGCAGTACCTGCTCATGGCCTACGCGTTCGATACGCTCGGTTATCGCCGCTACGAGTGGAAATGCGACAGCCTCAACGCACCTTCGCGCAAGGCGGCGGCGCGTCTGGGCTTTCGCTTCGAGGGGGTTTTCCGCCAGGCCGTGATCGTCAAGGGGCGCACGCGCGACACGGCGTGGTTCTCGATCATCGATACGGAATGGGCGCCGCTCAAGCGTGCGTTCGCCGCGTGGCTGGCGCCGGAGAACTTCGACGGGCAGGGGCGGCAGCGCGTGTCGCTCGCCACGCTCCGGGGAGCGTGACGTTCCACATGACGTGCGGCGTGCCGCGCGCGCTGCACCGGCCTCCCGCCGCTACCCGCTGATCAGCTTCAGCCCCGCCGGTAGCGCCTCGCCGAATACGCGCCCCGTATCGGCAGCGTCGAGCGACACCACTTCGCGGACCATCGCGATCCACGCAGGCGGCGCGTTCGCCGATTCGAGCCGCCGGACGACGGCGTCGCGCACCGCTTGCGGCAAATCCCGCGAGCGGTCGCCGGTCATGCTGGCGATCTGCACGGCGGCGAACATCGCAGGTTCGACCTTGCGCCAGTTCACCGCGAGGATGACGTCGAGCCAGCGCGCCGCCACCTCGGGCGGCACGACACTGTGCGCGCTGCCGTAGAACGGCTGGCGCGCACCGATCCGGCCGACGGCCCACCAGCTTTGCGGGTTCGCCGAGGGCTGCTGAAGCCGCGCGAGCAGGCCCTCGCCAATCTCGATCTTGCGCTCGACCGCAATGTGTTCGAGCGAGGCGTACAGCCGGGCCATGTCGGCCTGGCTCAGCTTCGCCGGATCGAACGGCAGTTTGTGGCGCTTGGCGCGCGCCGCGGCTTCGAGCCAGTCCATCGCTTCGAGCGCCTGCTGCTGCGCCGTTTCGGCGAGCCCGCCCGCCGCGCGCCGCCACAGCGTCCACCACTCCGACCACACCTGGCTGTCGTTGACATGCTGAATGCCGTCGTCGAAGAGCGTCCATAGCTGCTCGACGCGCCACGCGTCGAGCGGATAGCCGAAGCCAGGCCGCACGCAGTAGCCCGCGAGATTCAGCCAGAGCCGTTCGTGATCGGCTGAGCGCCTGCGCTTGCCCGCGCGTTCCCAGAGCGCACCGAACAGTTCGCGCAGCAGCGCGCTGTCCCAGTCCTCGCGCGGCCCGAGGCGCTGTTCGAGTTGCGTGCGCAGACGTTTCACTTCCTTCGGATCGACGCTTGCCGAGCGCGGCCCGAATACCCGATCGATGAGCCCGATGGCTTCGTCGAGCAACGGATGACGCTGCGCCGTTTCCGCTTTGTCGCCAGTCTCACCGCCGTTCTCGCCGCGCCGAAGCTGGAATTCCAGCAGCCATCGTTGCGAAGGATCGTCGGTGGCGATGCAATGCACTTCCAGCGTGCCGAGTTCCGTAAGCGATGTCGTGAGCCTGACTTCGCGCTCGCTCGGTGCGTTTGCGCCCGCCCGCTGCACGACGGTCGCGAGCGGCGGCAGGCGCACGAAGTCGCCGCTCGACAGATCGGCAAGCTCGCCGGGCTGCCATGCCGTATCGGCGACCGTGGAGACCAGATGGAACTGCACGGGGTGCCCGAGCCGCAGCGCGAATACGCGGTCGTCGAGATGGATTTCGTGCGCTTCCTGGGTGCCGCGCGGCAGCAGACAGACGCCGCGCGGTGTCTCGTTTGCGTCGTCCAGCACGAGGAAGTAGCTGCGCGGCGAGCCGCCGCCAATGCGCGGCGCTTCGCCCGAGCGGGCCAGCGCATAGGCGACCGCGCCGCGCGCCACGGCGACGTCCGGCTGATCGTTTTGCAGGACGTGCAGAGCGTGCCCGCGCCAGTTGCCGAGCGTGTCGGCGAGGCGCGCGGAAAGCGCCTGCGCGCGAAAGACGCCGCCGTTCAGGAGCAGCGTATCGGGGACCGGCACGGACTGCGCCTGTGCATCATCCGACGCATCGCTCTCCGCTTCTCCCAACGCTTCGCGCGACGGCGCGGCGAAGCGGTCCAGAAACGCCGCAATGTGCCGCGTGATCGCCGGATCGGCGGCATAGGGCAAGCCGAATTCGACCAGCGCCGCACGCGAGCGGCGCGGCAATTCGCGCACGCCGGTCTGCGGAAAGAAGCCGTCGACGACCACCTGCTCGACTTCCTCGCGGTGCAGTTGCGTCGTGCGCGCGCCGCCCACGAGCCGCGCGCCCGCGCCGAGCAGCGTGATCGGAACGCTGGCGGGCGCTGCTGCGTCGAGCAATTGTTCCTTCGCGGCGCGGCATCGTTCGACCAGCTGCGACAGGCTTGCCGCCGACAGCCGCGTCTCGCCCGATTGCGCCGCGGCAAGACGCGCCTCCACGAGATGCGCCAGTGCGAGGTCCATGTTGTCGCCGCCGAGCATCAGATGGTTGCCCACGCCGATGCGCGTCAACTGCGGCTTGCCGTCCTCCACCTGCACCTTGATGAGCGTGAGGTCGGTCGTGCCGCCGCCCACGTCGCAAACCAGCACGAGGCGCGTGCCGGCGAGTTCGGCGTCGAGCGTCGCGCGATGGTGGAACAGCCAGTCGTAGAACGCGGCCTGCGGTTCTTCGAGCAGGCGCAGTGCGGGCAGCCCGGCGAGCCGCGCGGCTTCGAGTGTCAGCGCGCGCGCGCCGTCGTCGAACGAGGCGGGCACGGTGAGGACCACATCCTGATCTTCGAGCGGCGCATGCGGGAAACGCCGGTTCCACGCGGCGCGCACGTGCGCGAGGTAGCTCGCGCTGGCGGTGACGGGCGAGACCTTGCGCGCGTCGTCGGGCGCGCCCCACGGCAGGATCGGCGCGAGACGGTCGACCGATGCGTGTGAGAGCCAGCTCTTTGCGCTGCTCACGAGCCGCCCCGGCACCTGCGCGCCGAGCGTGCGCGCGAACTGGCCGATCACGGCCTGCGGCGCTTCGGTCGAATCGGCGGCATTGGCAGTATCGGCGACGCCCCACGGCAGACGCAGATCGTCTGCCGCCAGTTCGCCCTGCGCCGGGTGATAGCGCGCGGACGGCAACAGCGGCCGCGGGTGCACTTCGCCCGGCCCCACGAGCTGATCGACGTCGAAGACGCGGATCTGCTCGCCGCCCGCCTTGCCGCCCGCCTTGCCGCCCGCCTCGACGTACGCTACGACGGTGTTGCTCGTCCCGAGGTCGATGCCGACGAGGTATGACTTCATCGGACTCAAGCGTTGACGCCGCCGCGCACGTCGAATTCGACTTTCCAGCGCTCGTTCGTGCCGCTCGATACGGCTTCGAGTTCGAGCGTGCCCGCTTCGGTCACGCGCGCGTGCAGCTTCACCGGCACGACTTCGCCGGCCGTGCGGCCTTCGGGCGGCAGCGTGGCCTGGATTTCCTCGAGTTCCTGCAGTTCGTCGGACGACCAGTAGTCGAGCATCGTGCCGACCTGATCCTGCCGACGCACCGACGATCCGAAGAAGCGGAAATGCACGGGCTCGCCGACCACGAGGCCGAATTCCTGCGGCGGCAGCGCGGCGTCCGTGCCTTCTTCCATGCCGAACGGTGCGACGCAGAGTGCCGAAACCGGCGGTTCGAGACCGGGGACGGCAGGCATCGCCGATTCGATTGCGATGTAGTACGCGCGCGCCGTGCCGCCGCGAATGCGCACGCCTTTGCCGCGCTTCACGTAGCCGTAGTACGCGGCGCCGCGTGCGACCGCGAGATCGAGGTCGGCGCCGCCGAGCAGACGCGCGGGCGCGGCGCCCTCGGCCGCGAGCCAGCTGTTGAGCACGCCGAGAATGCGCTCGGTCAGCAGGTCGGACTTGAACACGCCGCCGTTGAACAGCACGGCGGTCGGATGGAGGAAGCTTGCGCCCGGGGCGGCGGACACGCCGCCGAGTTCGGCGAGCGCGGCGACCTGCCTGCCGAGGAAGGCAGCGAGATGCCGCGTGATGCCCGCGTCCTGCGCATACGGCAGGCCGAGCTGCGTGAGGCCTGCGCGTGCGCGGCTCACCGGCCGCGCGGCGGCGTCGGCCTGCGGGAAGAAGCCTTCGAGAATGGTTTGCGTGAGTTCGTCGCGGGTCAGCTCGGTGCGGATCGAGCCGCCGATCAGCTTCGAGCCGCGGCTCGGCACGACGAGCGGCACGGCGGTCGCGGCCGGGTCGCTCAGCAGCGTTTCCTTGGCGGCGCGGCACGCGTAGGTCAGCGCACGCAATTGCCACGGATCGGCCTGCGTGCCCTGCGCCGCGAGCTTGCGCGCGACGACGTGCGCGAGCGCGAGGTCCATGTTGTCGCCGCCCAGCAGAATGTGTTCGCCCACGGCGACGCGATGCAGTTCGAGATTGCCTTCGCGCTCGATGACGGCGATCAGCGAGAGGTCGGTCGTGCCGCCGCCCACGTCGACGACCAGAATGATGTCGCCCACCTTCACTTCCTTGCGCCACGCGCCGCCGCTCTTCTGGATCCAGCTATAGAGCGCCGCCTGCGGCTCCTCCAGCAGCGTCATGCGCGCATAGCCGGCCGCCTGCGCGGCCTCGGCGGTCAGTTCGCGTGCGGCCGGATCGAACGAGGCCGGAATCGTGACGGTGATGTCCTGGTCGCCAAACGGCGCCTCGGGATGCGCGTGGTCCCACGCTTCGCGCAAATGCGTGAGGTAGCGCACCGAGCTTTCGAGCGGCGAAACGCGCGCGACTTCGGGCGGCGCATCGCTCGGCAGGATGGCCGCGCGACGGTCCACGCCCGGATGGCACAGCCAGCTCTTGGCGCTCGACACGAGGCGGATCGGCGTGCCCGCGCCGCGGCTGCGCGCGAGTTCGCCCACGGCATAGTCGCGGCTCGCGGTCCACGGCAGGCTCAGGTCGCCGGGCGTGAGTTCGCCCGGATGCGGCAGATAGAGAAACGACGGCAGCAGATTCGGCGATTCGAGCGTGCCGGGCGCGGTGAGCTGCGCAACCGGCAGCACGCCCTGGCTGGCCTTGTCGCCGTCACTCGCGGCGAGATCGACGTAGGACAGCGCGCAGTGCGTCGTGCCGAGATCGATACCGATGGAATAGCGCGGGTCGCTCATAGCTCCACCTCGGCCGGGGCGATCACGGTCACGTCGTGGGTCTTGACGAGCTTCGGCAGGCGGACATCGGCGACGCGCCAGCCGCGGTGCGCGATGCTGCCGTTAAACGGCGCCTTGCCGACGACGTTGCCGGTGAGGCGGACCGCGCCGGCGTCGAAGCCTTCGGCGAGCGTGATGCGGCTGCCTTCGGCTTCGTTGCGCACGGGCTCGATCGTGAAGTGCTCGCGCAGCGTCGTGCGGCAACCTTCGTGAACGAGGCGGGCGGCGGCGCCGATATCGGCATCGGAATAGCCCGCGATGTTCTCTTCGACGAAATCGACGAAGCGCGCGTTGCGCTGGAGCAGGCCCAGCAGTTGAAGGGCAGAATCAGGGCTCGCCGCCGCGATGGCGGGCGCGGGTTGCACGGCGACGGGCGCAGGTTGCACAGCGGGCGCAGTAACGGGTGCAGCAGCGGGCGCAGCAGCGGGCGCAGCAGCGGGCACGGCGGCGGATTCCGGCAGCGGCGCGCCTTCGCGCAGGCGGCGGACATTGGCGGCGAGGTTGCTGTCGCCGAGAATGGCGAAAAACGAGCCGACGGCGACGGAAAACCGGCCGACGAACGAGAGATTCGATTCGGTCATGAAAAACTGCTCCTGGAGGCTCGCCTGAAGGGCGAGCAGGCCGGCCGGGGCTCGATGCGAGCCATGCAGGCGGCGGCCAGCGTGGAAAATCCGGGCCCGGTGAGGGCTCAAAACCGCTATTTTGCCTTGTTGCGGCCGCAAGCCGGACAAAATCCGGCTGCGCTCCCGGACGACGGCGCTTTTGCGCGCGTGCCGCAGTTGGACATTTCGGTGTGATTTGCTCGCCTGGCGACGATCTGTCGACCGGCTTGGTTGACGCGTTGCTGACGCCTGGTTAATGCCTGGTTGATGCCTGGCTGATGACTCGCGCCGCCGCGCGGACGTTGTCCCGCCACGGTCGAGCGAAGCCGCCTGGCGGACTCAGGACCGCCGGATATATAACGGAGTACGAATCAAAATGGCGCGCAGGCTGCGGTGAACGCAGCCTGCGCGCCTGCTTCGACGATCTTCCGGAAAGCGTTGCGTCGAACGCCGTTGCCGGCGTTACGCCTTCTTCACATAGGCATTGCACCAGCCGGTGCTGTTGACCATCTTGCCGCCGAAGATCGGGCAAGGCCCGCTCGCGGCACCCGCCTTACCCTGAAACAACTGGCAGTTCGAGCACGACTGGCCTGCCTGAAACTTGGGGAACTTTGCCTTATCCACCTGCGCGGCATGGGTCCGGTAGCCCATCGCCTGGGCCTGAGGATCGCTCTCGGAGAGCGCCGGGGCGTCGGCGCGCGCCTCCTCGGTGAGGATCGACGACGAAGCGAGCGTAGCGGCGATAGCAATGAACTTACGACGTGAGCATGGCATCACAAGACTCCCTCTAATGGAGCGCGCCTTGGGGAAAGGATCGCGCGAGTTGGTGTTTGGGTCGAATGTTGCAGTAACGAGCCTAAAACTTGCCGAAGGCTGCCGCAAGAAATTTTGCAACGTTTTCGAATCGACCGGCGCGCAACTGCGCACCGGCGCACCGCATCGCGACCTTGTCGCACGTCGTTTCAACGCCCGCGAATGTCACTCGTCCATCATGCGGGCCTTGACCTTCTTGCCCTTGACCTTGCCGGCATTGAGCTTGCGCAAAGCGTCGCGGGCGATGCTGCGCTCGACGGCCACATAGGTCGAAAAGTCGGTCACGTTGATTTTGCCGATCTGCTCGCCCTTGAAACCCGCTTCGCCAGTCAGCGCGCCCAGCACGTCGCCGGGGCGGATCTTCTCCTTGCGGCCACCCAGAATCTGCAGCGTTTCCATCGGCGGCAGCAAGGGTGCGTCGCTCGCGGGTTTGAGCGAGGCGAGCGGTTGCCATTCGACTTCGCGCTTGAGGGCCGCTTCGATGCCGCCCACACGCCCCATTTCGTCCATGCTCGCGAGGCTCAGCGCCCAGCCGTCCTGATCGGCGCGGCCCGTGCGGCCGATGCGGTGCACGTAGGTCTCGGGGTCGGGCGTCACGTCCACGTTGATGACCGCTTCGAGCTGCGCGATGTCGAGGCCGCGCGCGGCGACGTCGGTGGCGACGAGCACCGAGCAACTGCGGTTGGCAAACTGGATCAGCACCTGGTCGCGCTCGCGCTGGTCGAGCTCGCCGTGCAGCGCGAGCGCGTGAAAGCCCTGTGCGCGCAGCACGTCGAGCAGATCGCGGCACTGCTGTTTGGTGTTGCAGAAGGCGAGCGTGCTGACCGGGCGATAGTGATTCAGCAGCATGCCGACCGCGTGCAGGCGTTCGTCCTCGGCGACTTCGTAGAAGCGCTGGCGAATCTTGCTGTCGTCGTGATGTTCCTCGAACCGCAGTTCCCTGGGATTGCGAAGGAAGCGCTGGCTCAACTTCGTAATGCCTTCCGGCAAGGTCGCCGAAAAGAGCAGCGTTTGACGCTCTTTCGGACATTGGCTCACCACGCGGGCGATGTCGTCGAAGAAACCCATGTCGAGCATGCGGTCCGCTTCGTCGAGCACGAGGGTGTTCAGCGCATCGAGCGAAAGGCTGGCGCGCTCCAGGTGATCCATGATGCGCCCGGGCGTGCCGACGACGATGTGCGCGCCGTGTTCGAGGCTTGCCGTCTGCGGCCGCATGGGCGTGCCGCCGCACAGCGTGAGGACCTTGATGTTTTCCTCGGCGCGCGCGAGGCGGCGGATTTCCTGCGTGACCTGGTCAGCCAGTTCGCGCGTGGGGCAGAGGATCATGGCCTGCACGACGAGACGGCGCACGTCGAGCCGCGACAGCAGCGCGAGCGAAAACGCGGCCGTTTTGCCGCTGCCGGTTTTCGACTGTGCGATCAGATCGTGCCCGGCCAGCGTGATTGGCAGGCTTTCGGCCTGGATGGGCGTCATGTCGACATAGCCGAGGCGCGTGAGGTTCTCGATCATGGCGGGCGCAAGCGGGAGCGCGCTGAAGGGCGTGGCAGTGGTTGGGTTCGTCATACGGGTCTCGCGCCAGATGGCTGGAGGCGACGCGGCTTGTCGGCCGGTGTCGCGTCGGGGAGAAAGGTGGATCGGGAGGCGAAGGAAGATCGCGCGTGCCGCGATTTTAGCGGAAGCGCGCGCGTGTCCGGGGAATCGTGCGCCGCAGCGCGCGCCGAGTTGTGCATGAACGGGATCGCGGCTTTGATGGCGCATACGTGCGACGTCGACGCAAATGCCGGCGGCCATTGCGGCCTCATGGTGCCGCGAGACGGCTTCGCGAACCGATGGCACAATGGGTGCGTCCTCCACCTTCCTGGCTCCGGCACGGAAAAAAACATGCGCGAAGGCGACGTATCAAGCGTGGCAACGAAGCAGATGGCCGGAAAGGGAGCGCGTTTTGTGGAACGTGTCTATCGCCTGCGTATCGCGGGTCTTGGGCTGGGGGTTTTCTGCGTCGCATCGGTGCTGGCCCAGCAGGAACGCGGCTTTGTGCTGTGGGCGCTGCTGGTTTTTCACGGCTTCCTGTGGCCGCACGTGGCGCGCCGTGCCGCGCTTGCCTGCAACGTGCCGTATCGCGGCGAGCGCGTGAATCTCATGATCGACGCGGTGTTCGGCGGCTTCTGGGTCGCCGCGATGCGTTTTAACGTATTGCCGTGCGTGCTGATTCTCACGATGCTCAGCATGGACAACATTGCTGCGGGCGGCCTGGGCTTTTTCGCGCGCGGCATCCTCGCGCATCTCGCCGGTCTCGCTGCGGGGCTGCTCATACTCGGCTTCGCATTCGAGCCGATGTCGCTCATGCCGACCATTCTCGCCTGCCTGCCGTTTCTCATCGTTTATCCCATCGCACTCGGCTGGTCCACTTATCGCACCTCCCGCAAGCTTGCCGAGCAGGCCCATGCGCTCGACCGCCTGAGCCGTACCGACGGCCTCACCGGACTCCTCAATCGCCGCAGTTGGGAGGGCGTTTTGGCGGGCGAATTCGCGCGCAGCCGCGCGAGCCGCTATGCGTCGTCGCTGCTGCTCGTCGATCTCGATCACTTCAAACGCGTGAACGACACGCACGGCCATCCGGCGGGCGATGTCGTATTGCAGACGTTCGCCACCACGTTGCGCGCGCACTTTCGCGAGTGCGACCAGATCGGCCGTTACGGCGGCGAAGAGTTCGGCGTGGTGCTGCCGGGCGCGACGCTGGCCGAAGCGCGCGCGCGTGCCGAACAGCTCGTCGCGACGGTGCGCGGGCTGGCGTCGCGGGCAGATGCCGGATGTCCGTGCACGATCAGCGTGGGCGTGGCGCAGTGCGACCTCGTCATGCGCGATCACATCGCGTGGTTGCAGAAGGCCGACGCGAGTCTCTATGACGCGAAACTCGGCGGGCGCGATCGCGTGGTGGTTGCCGAGGTGATGACCGTGGACGCCGACTGAGCGCGTTACACAGTGTCTACAGTCTCTGCAGTTGCGTGCGCCGCAGCCGGTCGATCGGCGCGCTGGCGGCTATTTCGACTAAAGCGCGAGGGCGGCGCGCGCGGGCGATCCGAGGCAGCCGAGTCCCGCCAGGGTCGCTTCCACCGCCGCGTCGAGCGGCGTGTGCGGCTCGCTGCCGAGCGTAGCGACAAGACGCGCGTTATCGAGCCGGAGCGGCTCGCGCCACAGGTAGCGCATTTCGAGCAGCTCGCGCAGCGTCGTCACGAAGGGCGCGGCGGCGTAGATGAGCGGCCACGGGAAGCGGCGCTGCGTCGCCTTCAGGCCGTGGCGCTCTGCGACGCGGATAATCGCTGCGGCCATCTGCGTGCCGTCGGCGTCCCAGTGACCACCAAAGTGAAACAGCGCGAAGGGCGGCAGTGTCGCACGCCGCCCGATCAATTCGACCATCGTCCGCGCGACGTCCGGCAAATACGCCCACTGATGCCCGACTCCGGCCCGGCCCGGCACGCTGACTTTGCGCACCGGCTTGCCCGCCTCGACGAGCCCCTGCGAGAACCAGCTGTTGCCCGTCACCCGCGCGCCGAAGAAATCGCCTGCGCGCACAACGATCGTTCGCACGCCGCGCGCGGTGGCGGCCTGCAAATGCCGCTCCATTTCGACGCGTATTGCGCCCTTGCGCGTGCGGGGCCGCTGCGGTGCGTCTTCACGCACGAACGGGAACGCTTCCGGTCCGTAGTTGTAGACGGTGCCGGGCAGCACGATGGTCGCGCCCGCTTCCGCGGCTGCCGCGATCGTGTTGTCGAGCATGGGCAGCACGAGTTCCGCCCAGCGGCGGTAGCCGGGCGGGTTCACGGCATGGACGATCACGGCGCACCCGCGCGCGGCGCGCACGACCGCTTCGCGGTCCATGGCGTCGCCCGCGCACCATTCGATGCCGTCACCCGCCGTGGCCGCGTTCGCGGGATGCCGATGCAACGCGCGCACGTGCCACCCCGCGTCGCGCAACTGGCGGGCGACTTCGCCGCCGATGCCGCCGGTTGCGCCGAGTATCAGCGCGCGCTGGTCGGTCATATGAAAGGAAGTGGGGGCCATACGGATTCTCCGGTTCAAACATTGCGACGGACCCATTCTGCGCGGGTGCGGGCTAAGAGAAAATTGGCTAATTTGCTCGACCGGCTATACATTTTTGTATGGCTCCAAACTTCAACGTGCGCGCAGGTACGGGAGGCACGGGAGACGCGAGCGGGGACGATGGGTACTTTGGGAAAGGGATGTCATGAGCGACAGGGAACCGAACTGGGAGTGGTACCGGAGCTTTCTGCATGTCCTGCAGACAGGTTCGCTTTCAGCCGCCGGGCGCACGCTGGGCCTGACGCAGCCGACGGTCGGCCGGCATATCGACAGCCTCGAAGCCGCGCTGGGGCTGAAGCTTTTTACCCGCTCGTTCGACGGCTACGCGCCGACCGACGCGGCGCATGAGTTGAGGCCATACGCTGTCGGCCTCGCCACGACCGCCGCCGCGTTGCGCCGGGTGGCCAGCAGTCACGGATCGGGGGTTCGGGGTACGGTGCGTCTGACCGCGAGCGAGGTGATCGGCGTCGAGGTTCTGCCGCCGATCCTGGCGGCGCTGCACGATACGTATCCGGAATTGACCATCGAACTGGTGCTGTCGAGTCGCGCGGACGATCTGGTGCGGCGTGAAGCGGATATTGCCGTGCGCATGTTCCGGCCCGTGCAAGAGGCGCTGGTGGCGCGACGCATCGGCGGAATCGAGGTGGGTTTGCATGCGCACGAACGCTATCTGGCACTGCACGGTGTGCCGGAATCGATGAGCGATTTGTCTCGCCATGCAGTGATCGGATTCGATCAGGAAACCGAATTTATACGATCGACGCAAGAGAAATTAAAGACGTTCACGCGCGACCGTTTTTCATTTCGGGCCGATAGCGACCTCGCGCAACTGGGCGCGATACGCGCCGGATTCGGTATCGGCGCATGCCAGTCGCCGCTGGCGGCACGAGACAAGCGGCTCGTGCGGGTTCTGCAGGGCGAATTCTCACTGACGATGGATACGTGGATCGCCATGCACGAAGACTTGCGCGGCAGCGCCCGCTGCGCCGTGACATTCGCCGCGCTTGTCTCGGGTTTGAACGCGTATCTGTCCGGCGCATAGAGCGTACGTGCTGCCTGCGTTGGCACACGCCTTCAGTGACTCATGACCCAGATGACCAGCGTGTGGGCGTCCTCGGGCGATAGTGGACCGCCGCGCTCCTCAGGCAGCCGCATCGACGTGTTGCCCCAATGCGCGCGGCCGCCGATCCGCAGTTTCTGTTCCAGCATCACGTTCGCGTCGGGCAACTTGCGGTAGTGCTCGGCGATCTGGTGAAACGACGGCGCGAGAAACGGCGCTCCCGGCGTGTGACAGAACATGCAGTGCTGCTGGTCGACGAGCGCGGTCGGCTCCGGCAGCGGCGTCTGGGCCTGTACGGTGAGTGCGCACGCACCGAGGATCGCCGCGAGCGGGAGAAGCGTGCGAATGGATCTGGTCATGATGCGGCCTCTCGATACGAGGATGGGAGAGGTGATGAAACCACCCCGGAAAGCGGCCGCCGCGGCGAATGCGGTGTCCTCGACGCGTGGGGCCTCGAAATTCAGTCTAGGCAGCGAGGCTCCCGCACGGTTGACCTGTATCAACGCAGGCCTCGGACGATGCCGTGCGTATGACCGTGCAATAGCGCCTCGATTGGCTCGCGCAGTAGCATCGAACGATGTGCGAGCACGGGATTGACTGCGAGATCGTCGAGCTTGTGCTGCCAGCGGCGCAACGACGCAGAAAGGCTGCGAAGCCCTGTGGGCGGCGTGTTGGCTCGTGTGTCGGAGCCGTCGTGACGCGCATCGCCGCGGCGCAGTCCGGCTTGCTTGATGCAGGTCAACGCGTTCCGCGCGGGTAGTTCGATGATGAGCATGTCGAATCACCGGATTGCGCGAAATTCGCCCATTCCGGAATGTGAATAAGGCCGGAAAGGAGGTCAACGATGTATCAGAAGATCCTGGTGGCAGTGGACGGCAGTGACACATCGAAGCATGCGCTGGCAGAGGCGCTGCGTGTCGCGCGCCTCACGGGTGGAAGCATCCGCGTGTCGCTTGTCATCGATGTCGTGGCGCCCTTTGGGTTCGGCATGACGTATGTGCCTGCGGAGCTGATCTCGGGGTTTCGCGAAGACGCCCTGAAGCGTCTCGAAGCGGCGCGTTCGCAAGTCGAGGCGGCGGGTGTGCGGTGCGATACGGAACTGCTCGAATTGCACGAACTCGCCGACGACATCGCAGGTTGCCTCGTGCGCGACGCCGAGCGTTATGGCGCGGATCTGGCGGTGCTGGGCACGCATGGCCGCCGTGGCGTGCGGCGTGCCGTGGTCGGCAGCGTGGCCGAGAGTTTCGTGCGACAGGCGAATTGTCCCGTGCTGCTGGTGCGCGGCGCGGAGCCGGAGGCCGAGCCCGATTAGACGTCGCATCGGTAATGCAGTGCCTGAGAAGGACAGGCGAGCTGGTGTTGAACGGGTTGTGCCCGGATAACGCGGGCGCGGGTGCCTGATTTGCCGCGCAGCATGCATGCATGCAACCTGCATCGAGCGCACGCTACGCGGTGTCCGGGTCGTCCGTTGCGTTAGCCGGTCCGGCGTGCGCCTTGCCGTCATGCGGGCCGAGCGCGCGCGCGGGCCAGTCGTCCCAGCCATCGTTGCGGCTCGCCTGGAACGCCTCGTTCAGCGGATAGCGAATCCGGTTTTCCGGCTTCGACGTCTCGCCGATCACCAGCAGCCGCACGTCCTCCACCGTGTTGTTGATAAACGTGTGGCAGATGCCCGTACCGGCGGGAAACGCGACCGAATCGCCGGGCCGCAGCCGGTACAGATGGCCGTCGATCCAGACGTCCGGCGTGCCTTCGAGCACGTACGCGAATTCTTCCTCGGCGCTTTCGGCATGCGGATACGAGCTGCGGCATCCTGGCGGCAGCCGCTTGTGATGAATGCCGATGCGCGTGAGCCCGAGCTTGCGCGCAAGCGGCGCACCGAAGCCCATCGGTTCGCTGTCGCCGCGATAGTGGCCGGGCTGCTCGTCTTCGAGTTCGGTCCAATGCCTGATGAAGTCCGGGCGTCGCATGCTGCGCTTCTCCTCCTGGTTCTCCGCGTATTTCTCCGCGAATTTCCCCTCGTAACGCACTCAATCCGGCCCGGAATCCACGTCCGCGACCGCCGCCTGGCGCGCGGGCCGACGCACGGCCCGCACCTTGCCGCTGTCGCCGCCGCCGCAGTAGAAACGGTCGCCGCCATCGGATTCGAGTCCCGACACGCCGGTTCCCTCGGGCATCGCGAGCTGTTCGAGCACTTCGCCCGTGCCCGGGTCGATATGGCGCAACTCGCTTTCGTGGTTCTCCCAGGTGCCGTGCCAGAGTTCGCCGTCCACCCAGGTCACGCCCGTGACGAAACGATTGGATTCGATGGTGCGCAGTATCGCGCCGGTCTGCGGATCGATCTGGTGGATCTTGCGCTCGTGATAGCGCCCCACCCACAGGCTGCCTTCCGCCCACGCGAGCCCGGAATTGTCGCTACCCGCAGGAGACGGAATCGTCGCGACGATGCGTCCGCTCGCAGGGTCGATCTTCTGGATGCTCGCGCCGTCGATCTGGTACAGATGCTGGCCGTCGAAGGCCGTGCCCGCGTGCGAGGGCGCCGCGATCGAGCGCACGGGTTCGCCGCTGGCCGGATCGAAGGCGCTCACCTTCTCGCCGGATGCGAACCAGACGTGCTGGCCGTCATACGTGACGCCGTGAACGTTCTCGCTGTCCGCGAAGGGGCCATATTCGCGGACGATTTCGGCGGGCATCGGTTTCATGTTTGCTCCTGGTCGGTCGGGATGGCGGTGGGGAGTAACAAGGCTGTCGCGAATCCGGGCGTGGGCGGCGTGGTCCAGCGGCGCGCGCGGGCACGGCCGAACGATTGCACCTTGCTGGCGGCGGCGAGCGTATCCAGCGCGCGCTGGACAGTGCGCTGGCTCGCGCCCAGCGCGAGGGCGAGCGAAGAACTCGACCACGACTCGCCGTCGGCGAGCAGCGCAAGCACGGCCGCATGCGGTTCCTCGACCGGGCGCGCGAGCACCACGACTTCGCGCGCGGTGTGGGGCGCGAGCGTGAAGCCGTGCTGGGTGGCGCGAATGCCGGCGAGCGGGCGCAGCGCCGTGCGCAGACGGCCCATTTCGACGCGCAGGCGCGCGCGGTGCGATTCGTCGGCGTGCCGTGTGCGAAAGGCGCGCTCGATGAGCGCGTCGCGCGGCACGTCGGCCGGCCATGCTTCGGCCAGCGCGCGGGCGAGCACGAACAGCACAGGACGGCGCGTGAGCGCGACCACGGTGCCGGCTTCGCGCACGGCATGGCGGCATGCGTCGACGACGAATGTCTTCGACATCAGCAGCGCTTCGACTTCGTCGAGCCGCAGCGGGCGCTGCATGCCGCCTGCCACAAGCCGCGCCGCGGGCGCGTTCAGGACGCCACGCGCCGTGTCGATCTCGGCGGCCAGTGCGGGGATGCCCGCGCGGCGAGCGGCCTCCACGGCGCGTGCGAGCGCGGTGCGGGCAACGTGGGTCTGGATGCGGCGCATCGCGATACCTGCAATGGCCAGTTCGTGAACGGCGCGCAGTGCGGGGGGTAAATCGGAGGGATCGATTGCGGCGATCCGGTCCTCGGCGTCGTCGAGGCGGCCGATCAGAACGAGACGGCGGATTTCCACTTGCCGCGCGTGCGCGGCGTTCGTCCGGTCGCCGTGGGTTTCGAGCGCCGTGCGCGCGGCGTCGAGCGCGCGCTGCGGCCAACCGAGGTCGCGCGAAGCGAGCGCGATTTCGGCTTCGGCGACCACGCAACGCGCGCGTGCCACGGGCGCTTTGGCGCCGAATGCGCGCGCGGCATCGCGCACGAGCGCTCTTGCGCGTTCGAAGTCGCCGAGCTGCGCCATCGCGATGCCGCGCAGTGCGAGCGCGGGCGCATCGTCGCGCAGTGCGACGCGGTTCAGCGCGCCGAGCGGATCACCGGCCGCGAGCGCGCGCGCGGCAGCCGAGATCAGCGTATCCATTCGAATCCCGCCACACTTGTCACTCCCTGCGTCGGAAGCCGGCAACTAATCTAGCACACGAGTACCGGCGCGCTTGACCGTATCGCGAGCCGGACTCTCGACGATACCCCTCTCATGGAGGCAAGCATGGGCACGATGCACAAAACCGGAACGCGCGAAGAATGGCTGGCGGCGCGCCTTGAACTTTTGAGCGCCGAAAAGGCGCTGACGCACCGCAGCGACGAGGTTGCACAGCAACGTCAGGCGCTGCCGTGGGTGCGTATCGACAAGACATATCGCTTCGACACCGACGAAGGGCAGGCGACGCTCGCAGATCTCTTCAAGGGCCGCTCGCAATTGCTCGTCTATCACTTCATGTTCGGGCCGGATTACGCCGCGGGCTGCCCGTCGTGCTCGGCGATTGCGGACGGCTTCGACGGCTTCGTCGTTCACCTCGCGAATCACGATGTCACGCTGATGGCCGTCTCTCGCGCGCCGCTCGCCAAACTGCACGCGTACCGGCAGCGCATGGGATGGACATTCCCCTGGGCGTCCTCGCTCGACGGCGACTTCAATTTCGACTTCAACGTGTCGTTCACCGAAGCGCAGCAGCGCGACGACACCGTGGAATACAACTACCAGCGCGGCGGACATGCGATGGATGCGAAGCCCGCCCCCGAACCCGTCGCGCAGTTCGCGGCCACCTGCGGAACCGATGCGCCCACCTATGCGCGCGAGCGGCCCGGAATCAGTGCGTTCGCGATGGAGGACGGCGCGGTCTATCACACGTATTCGGCCTATGCGCGCGGCGTCGACGGCTTGTGGGGCATGTATCAGTGGCTCGACCGTGCGCCGCTCGGGCGCAACGAGGCGGGCATCTGGTGGCGCCGCCACGACGAATACGTCGCGCGCTGAGTTTGCGTCGAGGTTGCGTTGAAGTTGGGTTGAAAACATTGAAACAGCATTGAAGCCGCATCGAGGTGAGCCATGCGTGCCCTGCCTGTCCCTGTTGCCAGCGTGCGCCAGCAGCGGCGTGCGCGTGCCGTCGCCTGGATTGCCGTCGCCGCGCTGCTCTTTTGCGCGGCCACGACGCTGACGATTGCAGCCTGCGCGTCGATGTCGTCGAAGGGCGGCATGCCGATGCCGGGCGGCTGGACGATGTCGATGGCGTGGGCACGCATGTGCGGACAAACCTGGCGCGGCGCGGCGGCTTCGTTCCTCGGCATGTGGTCCGCGATGACGGTCGCGATGATGTTACCCGCGCTCATGCCTGCGCTCTGGCGCTGCCGCGCCGCAGCGGCGCGTGCCGCTGCGGCGCAGGCGGAATGGTTCGCGGTGCGGGTGGGCGCGGGCTACTTTGCCGTGTGGATCGCGCTCGGTGTCGTGGTGTATCCGCTGGGCGTCGCGCTCGCCATGCTGGAGATGCGCTGTCCCATGCTGGCGCGCGCGGTGCCCTTCGCGACGGGTGCTGTCGTGCTGCTCGCGGGCGCGTTTCAGTTGAGTGCTTCGAAGGCGCGTTATCTCGCGTGCTGCCGCGCGGCGGCGCCGCGAGATTTCGCGTGGCGCGAGGGCGTACGGCTCGGCTGGCATTGCATCGGCTGCTGCGCGGGGATCACGGCGATGGTGCTCGTCATCGGCGTCATGGATTTGCGTGTCATGGCGTTCGCCGCTGCCGCCATCACGGGTGAGCGTCTCGCGCGTAACGGCGAGCGCGTGGCGCGGATCGTCGGCTTCGTCGTCATGGCCGTGGGCGCGGCGCTGCTTGCGCAGGCCAGTGGCATCGCGTGATGTTTGCAACTTTGCGCGCTGCACGACCCCGGTTCAAAGCGCGTCGGCTTTTTCTATACTGGGCCCGGCGAGTCCATGCGATGGCTTCGCGCCTCGACTCATTCGTTACGAACCTACCGGGAGAACGACCATGATGCTCGACTGGGATGAATACCTGACGCAGTTGAAGACCACGATCGGCGAGATCGGCAAGCTCAGTCCGAAGACGCTGCACGGCTATCAGGAGTTGGCTACCGCCGGCAACGCGACCGGCCAGTTCGATCCGAAGTTTCGCGAACTGATTGCGCTGGCGGTGGCCGTGACGCTGCGTTGCGACGGCTGCATCACCACCCACACGAGCGCCGCGATCAAGCATGGCGCGACGCGCGAGGAAATTGCCGAGGCGCTTGGCGTGGCGATTTCCGTGAACGCGGGTGCGGCGCTCGTGTACTCCGCGCGCGTCATGGACGCGTATGCGCAGAAGTCGGCGTGATGCGTGCGGCGCAGCGAAGCCTCGCAACCGCGCTCAGGCGGCTGCGACGACCTCGATGCGCAAGGCGGCGGCGCCCGCGGCGATGGCGAGCAGGCGATCGACATTGGGATGCGCGCCCGGACGGTTACGTGCGTCCGCAGTGTGCTCGGCGAACACGGCGAGGCCATGTTCGGCGGCGCGCGCGTCGAGCGTGCCGAACGCCTGCTTCAGATAGTGGTAGACGGCAAGCGATCCCTGCTTGCCCGGCTTGTTTTCGATAGTCGCCACCACTTCGCCCCGAGCGTCGACGAGATCGATACGTTCGATCCCGTCGATGGCCGGAAGCTGCGCCAGGTTGTCCTTGAAGAGGTTGCCCGTTTGAATCACTCGAATCACTTGAAATACTCCGTTGAACGGAAATGCCGCAGGGCGCGCAGCGCGCCGCGGCAGATCGAATAGAGGAAGGAAGTCCCCGCGCGGGGGATATTGCGCTTTACACCTGTTTTACACCGACGGTTGCGTGATTTCCTCGGTCTTGAATGCGCGCACAACGGCCGGGCGTTCGAGCATGCGCTGAAGAAAGGCGCCGATTCGCGGCCATGTCCGCGCCGGACGCTGAAGGCCCCGCGTCCACCGGCAGAGCATCAGCGCATACGGATCGAGTGCGGAATAGGTTTCGCCGAGCAGCCACGGGCCGCCTGACGTTTCCAGTTGCGCTTCGAGCTGATCGAGCAGCGTGACGATCTTCGCTTCGGCCCGTGTCTGCACTTGCCGGGCGCCATCCGCGTTTTCCGCATCGACCCAGCGTTCCGGATAGAAGTAGGCGAGCAATGTGCTTTGCAGCGTGTTCGTGAGCCACATGAGCCACTTGTAGAACTCGGCGCGTTGCGGCGTGCCCAGTGCCGGGGCGAGGGCGCTGGCGGGATGCGTATCGGCGAGATGCAGGCAGATTGCAGCCGATTCGTAGAGCACGAAGTCGCCGTCGGCGAGCACGGGAATCAGGCCGTTCGGATTCAGCTTCAGATAGTCCGCGGATTTGTGCTCGTTATGCTCACGATCGACGAGCTTCAACTGGAATGGCTGCCCGATCTCTTCGAGCAGAATATGCGGGGCCATGCTTGAATTGCCGGGGTAATAGAACAGCGTGTTCATCGTGTCTCGACAGCGGTTGGAGAATCCGGTTGGAAGAAATTTCGCGCGCCTATTATTGCAGGAACGCCCGGGCGACGTATTCCGTTATTCGATCGCGATCTGCGAAGCACACTCATCCCGACTGAACCGCATCGCCTGCGGCGGCGATGGGCGGTCCGGCGCGCACGTAGCGTGCGAACTCGTCGGCGGGCATGGCCTTCGCGTAGAGCCAGCCCTGTGCATAGCCCACGTTGTGGGTTCTGAGCCAGCGCGCCTGGGTTTCGGTCTCGACGCCTTCTGCAACCGTCAGGAGGTTGAGGCTCTGCGCGATCGCGACGATGTGCGGGAGGATGGCGTTGACTTCCGAGCCGGTCACGAGCGCGTGCATGAACACCTTGTCGATCTTGATGCCGTCGACGGGCAGTTCCTGAAGATAGGCGAGACTCGAAAAGCCGGTGCCGAAGTCGTCGATGAGAATCTGAAACCCCGCCGCGCGATAACGCTCGAGCACGGGCGCGAAGCGTTTGGCGTCGAGGAACGCGCGCTCGACGGCCTCGAACCAGATCTGATCCGGATGCACGTCGTATTTGACGAGACAGGCCTCCAGGGTTTCCATCATGCGCGAGGTTTCGAGATCGTCGCGGGTGAGATTGATCGAGACGTGCAGATCGCGGCGCTGCGCGAGCAGGTTGCCCGCGCCTTCGAACACGGAGCGGATCACCTGATCGGTGATGGGCTGGATCAGTCCGACCGATTCCGCCATCGGAATGAACGAGTCCGGCGCGATGATGGTGCCGTCCGCGAGCTGCCAGCGCACGAGCGCTTCCGCGCCGATGCAGCGCCCGCTGGCGAGTGCGACGATCGGCTGGAACCAGACGACGAACTGGCGACGCCGGATCCCTTCGAGGAGCGAGTTGCGCGGCGTGCGCAGCTCGCGCCGCCAGGTCAGGATGAACCAGGTGGCGAGGCCGCCGATGACGAGCGCGGGCACGATGAACACACTCATCTGCCGGAACCAGTTGGGGCGAATGCGCTGCTCCGGTTCGTACGCGACGATGGCAAGCGGATAGCGGTGCGAGCGCTCGACCACGTAGTAGCGGCCGCCCTCGTAGCCTGTCGTCAGATCGCGCTGGACCGCGGCGCGAACGAGGCTCTCGCTGGTTCGCGGCCAGCGTGTGATGACCGTTGAGTCCTGCGTCTCCACCACGCCGAGTTCGAGCGTGTCGTTGAGCGGCACGATATCGACGTAAAACCGCGGGTCGATTACGACGAGATTGTTGCCGTAGCGGATATTGAGCATGCTCTGCTTCGCACCGCGACGGCCCACTTCGGAATGCCACGCGGAGAAACCGTAGGCATCGGTCCATTCGGGCGGCGGCATGTTGCCGCCGCCCGTTGCGCTGAGTGTCGAGCAGCGCAGCGTCTGGCCGTCCGTGTATCCCACGTCGCGGATATAGCGATGCGCCTCTTCGGTTTGCTTGAG
Source organism: Paraburkholderia sp. (assembly GCF_024281035.1). GTDB lineage: Bacteria > Pseudomonadota > Gammaproteobacteria > Burkholderiales > Burkholderiaceae > Paraburkholderia. Next base: position 732 of record NZ_JAMXLH010000062.1, on the reverse strand, counting down.
CACGCGCAGGTGGGCATCGGTGCACGGGGGATCGCCGTAGCGCGCGACTTCGCGCAGCGCCGATTCTGCTTCGTCGGTCACGCGTTCCGCACGCAGCAGCGCGCGCTCCGAATAAGAGTCGACCTGCTGGCGTTGACGCTGTTCGATGACCACATCCGCAGCGTAGATGGCGATGCCCAGGACCGCCACGACAGTCAGCGCGACGAGGCAGAACGTTGTCAACACGGTCGATCTGTTATCCATCGGGGACGGATGGCCTCTCGTGACTGCGACGATCAGGACGCCTTGTGCTTCGCGCGTGTGGGCTACACGATTCGCCACGATTCTGGCCGCTTTCCGGCCGTGCGCCGCCACGCGACAGACAGGTGCGTTTTGCCGTCGATAGCGCACAAGTGCTGCGCAACATTTGTGCAGAGTCGTGCGCAGAGAGCGGTGTTGCTGCGCCCGTTATGGCCTGCCCGTGTGGCGTGGAGCAGCGGGGCGCAAAGTACTCGGAGAGGATAGCATCGCGCGCGGCAGGCGTTGCGTACGGTGGCGCGCGCGGCGTTCGCGAATGGTGTGCCGCGTGCCGCCTGGCGAAGTGCGTTTTGGTGCTCGTCAGAGGTATTCGCCGCGCTAATGCGGAGTTAATGCGGTGCTAATGCGGTGTTAATCGGACGAATGGAATTTTCGGCCACTATACGCACCAAACGCACGATACGCACGATACTCACGATACGCACGATACGCACG